>CAVWKX010000021.1:0-244632 GCA_963755655.1 uncultured Acidimicrobiaceae bacterium | reverse complement strand
GCCGCCCGGGTGGTGAGCAGGCAGTGCTTGGCCGCAATGCGGTGGTCTTCGAGCACCCAGCTCTTCTTCGGCACGCCGGGTCACCGCAGCGCATGCGGTGCTTCTTCCAGGCCAGCGACATCGCGGTGCCGTAGACGGGAAGGTCGATGTAGTGCACCACCGGACGTTCTTTGACCTCGGCCCGACCTTGACAGGTCGGGCAAAGGACTTGGCCCGGTACCTGCTCGATCATCACTTCGACGTGGGGACCACGGCGTTGGTAGTGGAGGACCCGGACGTCTTTGAGGCCCACCAATGCCTGGACGATCTCAGTAGGGTGGAAAAGGACGAAGGTGCTTCTTGCTTTTTGGCTCACACCTCAAGCTTGAAGCGCCTTCGCCCATTCCTGGGTGACCTCAGGTAGGCAGGCTCCCCGTCAGAATCCGAAGAGCCGGTGAATCGCCGATCAAGACCAACTTCGTCCGCAATTCGTCCGCAGCAGAATCCGTGGCGTCCAGTCGGCTGCTGGTCAGCAGTCCCTCCAGACGGTCGGCCAGTGCTGTGTCGGCCTCCGGGAACAGGTGGCCGTACGATCCAGCGTGAACGACGTAGACGTGTGACCCGCCCGACGCGAAACCTCAAGAGGGTTCGCGCCGGTTTGCAATCCAGAGGGCCACGGCGGTGTGCCGCAGATCGTGTGGCCGGAGCGGAGCGACACCAGCCGACATGATGGCGGGTGTCCAGTGCCGACGTCGCCACGCCGGCACTCGAAGCGGCCCACCTTCGGGCGAGGTAAAAACGAAGGCGCTGGGATCAGCCCTCGTGTAGGCGGCCAGGTGGTCGTCGAGCACCTGCATGACCGTGAGTGGCAACGTGATGATTCGATGTCCCGCTCTCGTTTTGGGCGGCCCAAAAGTGAGGTGGCCGGCGACTTCAACGCAGATCTCGGCTACTTCGATCCGACTGTTGAGAATGTCAACGCGGCCTCGGCGCAGGCCAGCGAGCTCGCCGATCCGGAGTCCGCCATAGGCGGCGACGAGGACGAGCGCCCGATAGCGGGGGCTAGTGATCCGTCGCTGATATAGCTTGGATAGCTAGAGTGGCACGATGACCTCGGTGACCGCACCTCCGCTGGCCATGACCAACGAGCAGCGAGCAGCGCTGGAGAAGATGGCGCGCTCGACGACGCTCGGGCATCGCAAGGTGGTCCAGGCCAAGGCGCTCTTGCTGGCAGCCGACGGTGTGGGCACCAACGAGGTGGCTCGGCGCTGTCACACCACCAACGAATCGGTGCGGGCGTGGCGTCGGCGCTTCGAGGCCGAAGGTGTCGAAGGCGTCGGTCGCATCGCCACGGGCCGGGGACGCAAGTCGTGGCTGCCCGAGGGCACGGTGGCCGCCGTGGTCAACGACACCCTGCACGAGGTGCCCGACGACGGCTCGACGCATTGGACGACGCGCCGCATGGCCAAGCGGTTCGGGATCGGCAAGGACACGGTGGCGCGGATCTGGCGCGACCACGACCTCAAGCCCTGGAAGGTGGACACCTTCAAGGTCTCGAACGACCCGGCCTTCGAAGAGAAGCTGGTCGACGTGGTCGGGCTCTACCTCTACCCGCCCGAACGGGCCGTTGTGTTCAGCTTCGACGAGAAGACCCAGGTCCAGGCGCTCGATCGCACCCAGCCCAGTCTGCCGATGAAACCGGGCCGGGGCGGCACCATGACGCACGACTACAAGCGTCACGGCACCACCGACCTCTTCGCCGCCATGAACGTCGCGACCGGCGAGGTCCTCTACGACACCAAGAAGCGCACACAGGCCGACCGACGTCCTCAGCTTCTTCAAGTTCATCGACCTCCACGTCGCAGCGGATCTCGACATCCACGTCGTGCTCGACAACCTCTCTGCTCACAAGGCGCCGCCGGTCGCCGAGTGGCTGGCCCACCCCAAACGCGCACGCTGGCACCTGCACTTCACCCCGACCAGCTCGTCGTGGCTCAACCTGGTCGAGCGTTGGTTCAACGAGCTCACCGAGCGGCGCCTGCGCCGAGGGGTCTTCACCTCGGTGCCCAATTGATCGAGGCCATCGAGATCTGGGCCGAGCACTGGAACGACGATCCGAAGCCCTTCGTCTGGCACAAGACCGCTCGAGAGATCATCACCAAGGTCCGCCGCGGACGGGCGGCCCTCGCTACCCAAGTCAAATCCGCGACGCGCCACTAGCCTGAGTCAAAGCCCCGTCATAGGGTCCGCTCTTCGCTGAGATCCGTGACCTATTAGTCGATCTGTCCCACCGCACCCGTGCCGGCAGGGGCTGGTGGCGCCGGCGCGACCGTGTCGAGCGGAGGCTCGTCCTGGTAGGGCTGATCGCCCTTGCTAACGCGCTCAGCCCCGCCCGTCGCTACGCCGGGCCGCCCTCATGATGGTAGGCGTCCTCCTCGTGATGCTCGGGCTCATGATTCGCGATCGTTAAGACGCGCCAGTTGGGCAACGACAATCTCTCGGATTTCGGCTGGGAACCCGGGCGTCGACTCTGCTGCTCGATCAGCGGCGGCAGGGACGGCATCGAGGAGATTCCCGACAATCGCCGAAGCCCCCTCCCGGGAGAGACCCCAGGACACTGCCTCGTTGACTATCCGCTTGAATGTGACACGGTCGGTGCGTCGGACATCGTCGACATACATGGCGAGGCGATCGTCGCCGTAGAAGAGCGTAGACATGACGTCGTAGGCTGGGGCCAGGTGCAGGGCTCCTGATGGCTCGTGGAGTAGGGAGTAGTTCTCGTGTGGGCGTCGCCATTGCCGACAACGACATGAAGCGTGAGAACTCTAAGAAGCGCTTCCAGAGACTCGGGATCGGTCGATTGTAAAATGTCGGCTATGTGGCGCAGCGACGGCCCGCCATCCTCCTGGTATTTTCTGTCAGGCGGATTACCGGTCGCCTGGCAGAAGTCCTCCTGGTGGACGCGGATCACGGCCCCGGAAGAGTCGATGATCCGGTCGTACCGAGCAACGACGATGAGTTGGCGGTCGCCCACCGATGTCGTCTCAACGTCCGCAACTGACAATCCAAGATGCTTGGCGAGTCGCATGCAGAACGCCTCGTTTTCAACCGTCCGTGGATACCCCCTGACTTCGGGTTTCAGGATGTGTGTTGATGGCGTCCCATCCACGGGTCTTCCCCATTTGCCATCGGGCATACGCGTCAAGAGGAGCTTCTCCTGCACGCCGGCGAGCGAAATGCGAACTCGGCTGTCCACCCCGAGAGGAACGTTGCGAAGATTTCCGACCAGGTTTGCTAAGGCTTCGTCAGTTAGGGGCTCAGCGGTCTGAGTGGACGGCTCCTTCGGTGAGGACCCATCGTCCGGCTGGATGACCAGTGCTCCGGCGCAGTCTCGGCCAAGAGCCCTGACAAGGCTGAATGTATCGTCCGCCCGGAGGTGAAGATCATCCGCTATCGCTCGACGAGAGTCGCCTTCAGGGAGGAGCCCGTCAAGGAAAGGACGGACGACACCATTGCTGAACCTCTCGTTGGTGAGTGGAAGTACCAAGGAAAGCAGCGGAGTACCGCCGGGGAATCGTTCGAGCGCCTCCACTGTGTACTCCAGCCGTAGGCGTCGGCGCTCCTCCGTCACGGTGGCCACCCTGGTGCCGTAGAGCCAGATGGCCAGTCGATCAGCCATTACCAATCCGCATGCTGAAGCGTTGCGCGGACGCCAAGCTGCTTCAAGAGCGCGACGATACGGCGCAGCTGCTCGGTCTCCTGTCCGTTCTCAAGCCGTGAGAGGTAGGTGACCGTGAGCCCTACCTTGTTGCAAGTTCGGCCTGCGTCAGTCCAGCCTGCTTGCGGTAGTGGCGGATGGCGGGTCCGACGGAGGCCGCCGTGTAGAGCCGGAACGGCTGTTCGTTGGGTTGTATTGACTTGACCATATCAGCAAGTTACCACAGATGAGCTCTACTTGCTGATTTGCGCAACTTGCCCCGAAACTCTACAACTTGTGGAAATCAGCAACTAGGAGAGGCTGTCAGACGCCGTCGTTCGAGAGCTCAACGATCGTCCGCGAGAGACCTGGGGTGGCCGCTCGACTGTCACATCGGGGCGATAGGGAATTGAACGGGGGGGATCTTTCCCCCATGAGAGGAGATTCCATGCCAGTGGCAGGGAACAAAATCGTCTTCACTAAGGCAAACGTGGACAAAGCGCCTGATAAGCCCGGCGTCTACGCCCTTTACGACGGAGGCAGCGTCATCTGTTCGGTGTAAACGCTCATCGAAAACGGCAGCACCCGTGATCGGATTGTGATCATCGAAAACGGCAGCACCTGACTATCCCCGTTCGCTCGCAAACCCCCTTCGAGGCTTCCTCGCAGGGACCGGCGAGTGGACGGGAGAAGGGTGCACACCGACATGGAGCAGTGGAGCGAGATCCGGCGCAAGGTGCTCGTCGAGGGTGTCTCGAAGCGGGCCGTCTGCCGTGAATACGGGCTCGGCTGGTGGACGCTGGCCAAGATCCTCGAGCACTCCGAGCCCCCGGGATATCGGACGCGCCAGCTGCGAGCGCAGCCCAGACTGGGTCCGTTCATAGGCGTCATCGACGAGATCCTGGCCACGGATCGTGCCGCCCCGCCCAAGCAGCGCCACACGGCCCGACGGATCTTCGAGCGCCTGCGCGACGAGCACGGCTATGGCGGCTCAGAGATCACTGTCCGTCGCTACGTAGCGCGGCACCGTCGACATTCCTCCGAGGTCTTCGTCCCCTTGAGCCATCCGCCCGGCGAGGCCCAGTTCGACTTCGGTGAGGCCACCGTCGAGATCGACGGAGTTCGGATGAAGGCCGCCTTCGGGGTCATGACGCTGCCCTACTCTGACGCCTTCTTCGTCTCCGCCTACCCCCGCGAGTGCACCGAGACCTTCCAGGCAGCCCACGTGGCCGCCTTCTCCTTCTTCGGCGGCGTGCCGACCAAGACCGCCTATGACAACACCACCATTGCGGTGAGCAAGGTGGTGGGACCGAGCGAGCGCGAGCTCACCCGCGAGTTCTTGCGCTTGGAGAGCCACTTTCTCTTCGCTCATCGGTTCTGCCGCGTCGGGCGGGGCAACGAGAAGGGCCATGTGGAGAACCTGGTCGGCTATGGCCGGCGAAACTTCATGGTCCCGGTCCCCGCGTTCGGGTCCTTCGCCGAGCTGAACGCCCACCTGGCTGAGCGCTGTTCGGCCGACCTGTTCCGGCGCTGCCGGGGCAAGTCCGAGACCAAGGCGGAACGGTTGGAAGAGGACCGGGCCGCCTTGCTCGAGCTGCCGTCCGAGTCCTTCGAGGCTCGCCGGGTCGAGCTGCGCCGAGTCAACTCGCTCAGCCTCGTGCGCTTCGACCGCAATGACTATTCGGTCCCGACGTCCTTTGCGCACCACGAGGTCACGGTGCTCGGTGGCATCGAGGACATCTCGATCTGTTCAGGCACCGAACTCGTCGCCACCCACGCTCGGCACTGGGGACGAGAGCAGGTCACCTACGACCCGGTCCACTACCTGGCCCTCTTGGAACGCAAGCCCGGGGCCTTGGACGTGGCCCGCCCGCTGGCCGGCTGGGCGTTGCCCGAGTGCTTCGGTGTCCTGCGCCGGCGCCTGGAAGCCGATCTCGGCTCCTTGGGAACACGCGAGTACATCAAGGTGCTGCGCTTGCTGGAGCGGGCCACCATCAGCGAGCTCACCGGGGCGATCGAGGTCGCCCTGTCGATCGGGGCCACCAGCGCGGATGCGATCGCCCTCATCGTGTTCCACCGGGCTGAGCGCCCGGTGGGGCTCTTCAGCCTCGACGGCCACCCCCATCTCAAGACCTTCGTGCTCGACCCACCCGATCTCGCGCCGATGGCGCCCTAACCCACATAGGAGCAAGTGCATGAAGACCCTCGAGGCCAAGTCCCTAGTCCTGTTGCACCACCACCTGAAAGCCTTGCGGCTCCCGACGATCGGGGCCGAAGTGAGAAGGTGGCGGCCCAGGCGGCGGCCGACAACGCCGATCACCTCACCTACTTGCCGGTCGCTGCTGGAGTCCGGCACAGGACGAATCCGAGGGCGAGATACAGCAGGCCCGCCACCGTCAGGGTCATCCATGGTCGCCACAGCGGCGGCGCCTTCGCCGCGTGTCTTAGCCAGTTTTGAGCGTGCCTGCCGTCGCACTCGTGCGGCGCGGCAGCACCGGGGCGTCCCTCCCGGTCGACCCCGCCTCGTGATACTCCTCTTCGACGTTGACCGACCAGATGTCGTGGTCGGCGCCGTACATGTTCTCCACCGTCAGCATGGCGGTGTACATGGAGTGGTCCTGGTTGTTGTACTTGTGCATCCCGTTGCGACCGACCGGGTGGATGTTCGGCGCCTCGGTCTCGATCCACTTGCGGATGGTCTCGACGTTGGCCTTGTAACTGAAGTCGTAGTACGGGTACGCCTTGGGCACGCGGACCACGTAACCGTGCTCGACATCGCCCGGCGCAGCCAGCCCGAGCGAGATGAGCTCCTCGGTCCCGAGCGCGATGAGCTCGTGGTCGGGCTTGTTCCACATGTCGTCGCCCTCGAAGACGAAGTACTCGAGACCGAGGCAGGTGCGCCCGTCCTTGACGAGATACGGCGACCACGACCCGTAGTTCTGAATGCGCCCGACCTCGACGTTGGTGGCATGGATGTAGATCCAGTTGTCGGGGAAGCTGCGCGACTCGGGCACGACGAGGGCCACCGTGAGGTAGTCGCGGTAGTGCAGGTCGTCTGCGGCGGCGACCACTTCGGGCGGCGGAGGCGGCGTGATGGTGTGCACCAGCTCGCGGATCGGCATCGTGGACACGACATGCGAGGCGGCCACCGTGTGCTCGGTGCCACCCTGGGTGTAGGTGACCGAGACGGCGCGGC
This sequence comes from uncultured Acidimicrobiaceae bacterium, assembly GCA_963755655.1. Classification (GTDB taxonomy): domain Bacteria; phylum Actinomycetota; class Acidimicrobiia; order Acidimicrobiales; family RAAP-2; genus Bog-473. Next base: position 237,760 of record CAVWKX010000021.1, on the reverse strand, counting down.
CACCGCTGACATTGATGCCGGTCAACCGCGCCTCGAGTTCCACGGTCCCCCCGGCGGCCTGCACCTTTGCCGCCGCGACCTCCCACATCATGCCGGGGCCGTACTTCGGGTACTGGAACTCCTCGATGAGCGTGGTGATCTCCGTCTGGCCGTGCTTGGGCAGGATGGAGTTGAGCACCGCCTTGCGCAGGTCGAGGTTCTTCACCCGCTGGGCCGCCCAGTCGGCCGGCATCTCGGACACCGGCACGCCCCACACCTTCTCGGTGTAGGTCTTGAAGAAGGTGCGGTACAGGCGCCAGCCGAAACGGGCGACCAGCCAGTTCTCGTAGTTCGACTCGTCCTTGGGGGGCCGGATGCGGGCCCACATGTAGGAGAAGCCGCACAGGATGGCCTCCCACAGCCCCAGGTTCCGCAGCGCGTTGACCGCCTTGAGCGGGTAGTCGTAGAACTTGCCCTGGTAGTAGATGCGGCTCATGCGGGGCCGCAGCATGAAATCGCCCTCGGGCAGGATCTCGTGCCAGAGGGCCTCCACCTCGGGAACCTTGGTGAAGAAGCGGTGGCCGCCCAGGTCGAAGCGCCAACCGTCCCGGACCACGGTGCGGCTGATGCCGCCCACCACGTCATCGGCCTCGAGCACGACCGGGTGTTCCCCGCGCTTGGTGAGGAGATAGGCCGCGGTGAGCCCTCCGGGACCCGCGCCGGCGATGACCACGGGCGCGTTTTCGGGGGCGTTCACGAATTGGGCAGGTTAGTGGACCCCTCAGCCGCCCTCAGGGAGGGTAGAGGGTCCTGAATAGCGGACGGACGGGTGCTCCCGGGGCGATCAGGAGCCCGCAGAGGCGTATTCCGTCAGGTTCATGGGCTCGTAGAAGAGGGCGGGATGGCTGGTCACGACGTTGCGCCCTCCCCCGCCGTTCTTGGTGGCGGCGTTCAGCAGATCCGTGGCGATCGTCTCGCACTTGACCCCGTAGGTCTGGTACATCGGCTGCCAGACCAACCACACGTGGTGGTTCGCCCCAGCCTGCTGGGCCACGTACGTGGCAAACGAGTCGGGGTCGGCCGCGTGCACCGTGTCGGCATAGTTGACCCAGTCGACGATCTGGGGCGCCGTGCGGCGCGGGAAGGTCACCATGCGGTACTGCGAGGGATTGCGGATCCCCCGGTAGACCGAAGGGCCGAGCTGGTCGGGGCAGAAGGCGATGATGTCCCCCGGCTTGGCCTGCGCGTTGATGGCCGCGGCCACGGCCGCTCCCTGGGTCCGTTGCGTCGTCACGTTCTGGGCCGACGACACCAGGCCGGCCACCACGGCCAGCCCGACGATCACGACACGGACCTTCGGGTTCAGCAGCGTGGTCGTCCCGAGCGCGACGAGAAGGATGAAGGGCAGGAACACCACCGCGGCGTAGCGCGAGGAGAACGCGCTGGCGGTCAGGATCCCTCCGGCGATGGCCGCGAACAACGTGCCGAGCACGACGAAGCTCAGGCTGCGGGCGCGGGCGCGTGCGCAGGTCGAGTTCGATGATGCGACCCGAGAGGCCGAGGCCGAAGAGGGCGAGCGCCAACATGGCGAAGTAGATGACGGCCAGCAGCCGCCCCTGATTGGTTGCCGTCTGCAGCGTGGAACCCTGGTTGTCCGTGAAGCCGGTGAGCGCGTTGATCACGGCGGAGAAGTTCGGCGGCGCCGCCCACGGGGTGCCCGTGTACTTGGCCTGATAGATGAACGTCGGCACCCAGGGCACGAAGAGCACGACCCCGACCGCCACGGCGATCAGCGCCGCCCACGGCGCCGTCTCCGGGTGACCGTGCCGCCGGCTGCGGACGACCGAGACGACGAGCCAGATCCCGACCATCGCCACCAGATAGACGGCCCAGTACTGCGTATAGAGGAGCGCGGCCGTCACGACGGCAACGGCGATGAGATTGCCGGGCCGCGGGGCATCGACCGCCCGGCCCAACGCCAGGAAGCCGCAGCCGGTCAGGAGGATGACCAGCGCATACATGCGCGACTCCGTCGTGTAGTACACGGCGAAGGGGGCACTGGCCAGCAGCACGACCGTCGTCCAGGCCAACGCCCGCCCACCGAGGCGCTTGCCGCAGAACCAGCCCACCGGGAGCGTCACCACCGCGATGACGCCCGACAGTGACCGCACGGCGTCGTTCGACTGCCCGAAGAGGACGATCCAGAAGTGCAGGAGGTAGTAGTAGAGCGGAGGCGCCCCGTCGTGCTTGAGCGCGTTCGGGATCTGGCTCAGCGGCAGCCGGGCGATGTCGACGGTGAGGGCCTCGTCGAGCCAGAGGGCCGATCGGGTCCAGAAGCGAAGCACGAGGCCGGCCGCGAGCACCACTCCCACGGCGACCCCGACGACGACGCGTGTGCGACCAGTGAGAGTGGGAACCTCCTCAGACATGGGGCGCATGGTAGGACAAGGGGCCTGAGGTCTAGGATCATCCGCCGCCGGGGGGAGGCCGGCGCCGCAGAAGGGAACGAGAGAGCGAAGGGGGGAAAGGGGCGCCGTGACCCGCTACATCATCAAGCGCTTTGTGCTGCTCATCATCATCATCATCTTCGTCTCGGTCGTGACCTTCTTCCTGGTCCACCTTCTCCCGGGCAATCCCACCAACACGATCCTCGGGCCCAACTCCACGCCGCAGAACGTGGCGACGCTCAACAAGCAACTCGGCCTCAACAAGCCCCTGTGGCAGCAGTACTTCATCTGGATCGGCCACGTGTTCGAGGGCAACCTGGGTCAGTCGTACACGACGCACCAGTCGACGACGAGCATCATCACCCAGTCATTTCCCATCGATCTCGAACTCATCATCTTCTCGCAGATCATCGCCTTCGCCTTCGCCTTCCCCATGGCCATGAAGGCGGCCCGCAAGCCCAACCATCTCTTCGACCAGGCCTCCAACAGCACGACGTTCGCCTTGCTGGCGCTGCCGCCCTTCGTCATCGCGCCCGTCCTGGTGCTCATCTTCGCCGTGCATTGGCACATCTTCCCGGGCCCGGCCTCCTACGTGCCGCTCACACAGGACTTCTGGTCGAACATCCACACGATGTTGTTGCCCTCCATCGTCCTGGCGCTCGGCGGCATCGTCGTCTACTACCGATTGCTGCGAAACGATCTGATCTCGACGCTGCAGGAGGACTTCATCACCATGGCCCGCTCGAAGGGCCTGTCGGACCGGCGCATCATGTGGCGCCACGCCCTGCGGCCCTCCTCCATCTCCCTGCTGGCCTCGGCCGGCGTCACCATCGGCGGCCTGATCGCCGGCACCTTCATCGTCGAGCTCCTGTTGCAGATGCCCGGTCTGGGGTATCAGCTCATCTCGGCCGTCAACCAGGACGACTACACCGTCGTGCAGGGCATCACCCTGTTCGTGGCCGTGGCCATCGTGCTGATCAACTTCATCTTCGACTTCCTGTTCACCATCGTCGACCCGAGGATTGCCCGTGAGTAGCGTCAACCTGACGACCCCGACCAACGAGGCCTTCGCCGACATCAAGGGCGAGATCGAGGCCGAAGCAGCCGCCGACCCGACCAAGAGGAAGCTCGGCGTTCTCTTCTGGATCTGCGCGGGCTGGATCGTCCTGGTCGCGCTGGCGGCCACCTTCGCCAACTTCCTCCCGCTGCCCAACCCGGACCTGGGCAATTACAACAGCGTGCAGAACGCGGGACCCGGTTGGGGCCATCTGCTCGGTACCGACGACCTCTACCGGGACATCTTCAGCCGCCTCGTCTACGGGGCGCGGGTCTCTTTGGTCGTCGGCTTCGGCGGGGCGCTCATCGCCCTGCTGGTCGGCGGCGTCCCCGCCATGATCTCCGCCTACCGGCGCGGCCGGGTCGACACGCTCCTCAACACGAGTTCCTACGTGGTGCTCGCCTTCCCCGCCATCGTCGCTGTCATCGCCATCGTGTCCTTCTGGGGCAAGTCGTTGTTCAAGATCACGCTCGTCATCGGCCTCTTCGCGGCGCCGCTGGTCTTCCGCGTGGTCAGGGCCTCGACCCTGTCCTACGCCAGTCGGGACTTCGTGCTGGCCGCGAAGGCGCTCGGCGCCAGCGACACCCGGATCCTCTCGCGCGAGATCCTGCCGAATATCATGCCGACCATCGTGTCCTTCGGGCTGATCGCCGTCGCCACCATCATCGTCCTGGAGGGCTCGCTGGCCTTCCTCGGGCTCTCCGTGGCGCCACCGACCCCGAGCTGGGGCAACATGCTCAACGAGGGTTCATCGTTGTTGACGGGCGCCAAGGGGCAGACCAACCCGTGGCTGGTCATCTTCCCGGCGACGGCCATGTTCCTCCTTCTCATCAGCCTCAACGTCGTGGCCGACAAGCTGCGGGCGTATTTCGACGTCTCCGAGATCAAGCTGTGAGCGGTCGCCGGCTCCTCGAGGTCGAGGACCTCCGCGTCTCCTTCGCCACCAGCCGCGGACCCCTGCAGGCCGTCCAGGGCGTCTCGCTCACTCTGGACCAGGGCAAGACACTCGGGATCGTCGGCGAATCGGGCTCGGGGAAGACGGTGCTCTCCCGCGCCATCATGGGCCTGCTGCCGCGCGCATCAACAACGCAGACGGGGTCGGTGCGCTACGACGGCACCGAGCTCCTCAACGCGCCGAACGACGATCTGCGCAAGCTCTGGAGCACGCACATCGCCATGGTGTTCCAGGACCCCATGACGTCGCTCAATCCCGTGCAGCGGATCGGGAACCAAATCACCGAACCGCTGCGGATCCATCTCAACCTCTCGAAGAGCGAGGCCAAGGAGACGGCGATGTCGCTCCTGATGCAGGTAGGCATCCCCTCCCCCGTCGAGCGCTACGAGGCCTACCCGTTCGAGCTCTCGGGCGGGATGCGCCAGCGCGTCATGATCGCCATCGCGCTGGCCTGCGCCCCGCGCCTCCTCATGGCGGACGAGCCCACCACGGGGCTCGACGTCACCGTGCAGGCGCAGATCCTCGATCTCCTCTCACAGCTGCAGCGCGACCGCGACATGGCCATGATCCTGGTCACGCACGACCTCGGTGTGGTCGCCACGCGCACCGACGAGATCATCGTGATGTACGCCGGCAACGTGGTGGAGCGGGCCCCTACGAACGTGCTCTTCAAGAGCATGGCCATGCCCTACACCGAGGCGTTGCTCAAGTCGACGCCGCGCATCGCAGAGCCGAGCCACACCCGCCTGATCGCCATCGAGGGCCGGCCGCCCGATCTCCTGAACCCCCCTTCGGGCTGCCCCTTCTCGACGCGTTGCCCGTACGCGCAGGACAAGTGCCATGTGGAGAAGCCGCCGCTCGTCGAGGCGTCCCCGGGCCACAGTTACGCCTGCTGGTACCCGCTGACGGCGGCCGATCCCGTTGCTCCTTCGCCCCAGCCCGACCCGGTGCCGGCGTGACCGACACCACTGTGGGTCCGTCCGCCGTGACGACCGAGCCCATCCTGTCCGTGGAAGACCTCCATGTGTCGTTCGGCCGGGGCAACGTGACGGTGCAGGCCGTGGCCGGCATCAGCTTCGCCCTGCGCCAGGGCGAGACGCTCGGCCTGGTGGGGGAATCGGGGTGTGGCAAGTCCACGACCGGGCGCGCCATCGTCCAGGTCGAGAAGGCCACCTCAGGCAAGATCCGCTTCGGCGAGACCGAGCTGACGAGCCTCAGTCGGGGCGACCTGCGCACATTGCGCACGCAGGTGCAGATGATCTTTCAGGACCCGATCTCGTCGTTGAACCCGCGCCGCAAGGTCATCGACATCGTGTCCGAGCCGCTGAACATCTGGAAGATCGGGACCAAGCAGGAGCGGGTCGAGACATGCAGAGCCATGCTCGACAGGGTCGGCATCGACCCCTACGTCAACGGCTCACGACGGCCCCGCGAATTCTCGGGCGGGCAGTGCCAACGCATCAGCATCGCCCGTGCCCTCGTCCTCAAGCCCAAGCTGTTGGTGTGCGACGAGATCGTCTCCGCGCTCGACGTGTCGGTGCAGGCGCAGATCCTCAACCTGCTGCAGGATCTCAAGGCGGAATACAACCTGACGATCCTCTTCATCGCGCACGACCTGGCGGTCGTCAAGAACGTCAGCGACCGGGTTGCCGTCATGTATCTCGGCCGCCTCTGTGAAATCGCACCGTCCGACCTGCTCTACGAGGCACCGGCCCATCACTACACCTCGGCACTCCTTGCCTCGGCGGTGGAACCCGACCCCGAAGCGCCACGCATGGCAGCTGCCCTCACCGGGGAGCCGCCGAGCCCCATCAACCCGCCGTCGGGATGTCGCTTCCGCACCCGCTGCCCGCGGGCCGAAGGCCGCTGTGCGGAAGAGGTGCCCGAAATGCGTGAGATCGCCCCGGGTCACAAGGTGGCGTGCCACTTCCCCATCGGCACCTGACTTGCGGCGCGCCGCCTCGGGCGGAGCGGGATCACGCCCCCTGCTGGCCGCCGCCTCCAACGCCCAGTTCCCTGACCTGCACGACGACTGGCCGCTGCTGCGCGCCGCCCTGACCGACGTCGGCCTGGACGCCGTGACGGCCGTCTGGAACGATCCGGCCGTCGACTGGGAGGCCTTCGACCTCGTTCTGGCCAACGGCACGTGGAGCAACATCCACCACGTCGACGAATTCCTCGCCTGGGCGGACGGCGTCGCGGCCTGCGGAGTGCCCTTGCGCAACTCCGGCGCCACGCTGCACTGGAACATCGACAAGCGCTACCTGCGGGACCTCGAGGCGGCCGGCATCCCGACGGTGCCGACCCTGTGGGTGGAGCCGGAGACGGCGCCCGCCGACCTGCTCGCCCTGACCTTCCCGGCGACCGAGGTGGTGGTCAAGCCCTCCATCTCCGGCGGTGGCAACCGCACGGCGCGCTACGAACAGCACGAGCACGACGCGGCGCGGGCCCACGTCTCGGACCTGGCGGCCTCCGGGCGCACGGCCATGGTGCAGCCCTACGAGCCCCGGGTCGACGTCGAGGGCGAGACCGCGCTGGTCTACATCGGCGGCACGTTCAGCCACGCGGTGCACAAGGGCCCGATGATCCGTCGCGGTGACGGGCCCCTCGACAACCTGATCCACAACATGCAGATCACCGACGCCACCGCGACCACCGCGCAGCTTCGGGTGGCCGGCCAGGCTCTGGCCGTGGCGGAGGATCTCCTCGGTCCCACCAGCTACGCCCGGATCGATCTCGTGGAGACGCTGGACGCGGGGCCGGCGCTGCTCGAGCTCGAGCTGCTCGACCCGGTGCTGTTCCTGCCCCACCATCCCGAGGCGGCGCAGTCGCTGGCCCGGGAGCTCGCTGACCAGGTCGACCGCACGTAACGGGTGACGATGCCCGGCAGACGCCGGACCGTCAAGAGTTCGGCGCTGTGCTCCGCCCTTTGCTCAAGCGCCGGGACCGTTCCACCGATGGTCACTCCACGGAGGTGGCGTGCCACGCATCCGGGGAACTGAGGAACCAGTGCATTTCGACCATTGCGCGCAGGTGTCGCACACGGAGGTCAGGACCGGGCCTGCGGGCCATCTTGTTCTCAGCGCCTTGTCGTTCCGTCTCGCGCCGAGCAGGCGCACACGATGAGAAGCAGCCACATCCGGACGCTTCTCCTCGTGGCGACCCTGCTGGCCTCACTACTGGGCATCATCGCCCTGAGCGGGTCGGCCGGCGCCGGCGCTCCCTCTCACCAAAGAGGCGCACCGATCCCCATAGGGCTACGAGCCGGGTCGACCTGGTTGCGCCCCTGAGCGACGAATCGACCGCCTAGGCGGGAGGTTCGGTCGCCACCGGAGTCTCGGTCGCCGCCACAGCCTCCTGAGCAGGGGCTGCGCCAGAACCCTCAACCTCAACCTCACCCTCAACTGCAGCTTCAGATTCGGCGGCGGGCGGGATGTCGTTGCCGTCCGCGTCCTTCAGAGGCACCACGTGGGTCCCGGTCTCCTCGGCGAAGTCGGCCCAGGCGGCCTGGGCCTCGGTCTCGGGGGTGAACTCGCCCTCGGCGTAGTCGAACCCGATGTAGTTGCCCTCTTCGTCGTAGGCGTGCTCGCCGAATGCCTCGCGGTACTCCTCGGAGACCTCGCCACCCTCGGCCGCCTGCTTGATCGACAGGCTGATCCGGCGACGCTGCAGGTCGATGTCGATGATCTTGACCCACAGCTCCTCGCCGGGGGTGACGACCTGCTCGGGGAGGTCCACGTGGTGGACCGCCATCTCCGAAATGTGCACCAGGCCCTCAATGCCGTCACCGACCTGGACGAAGGCACCGAAGGGCACCAGCTTGGTGATGCGGCCGTAGACGAGCTGTCCCACTGCGTGCGAGTCGGCGAACTCCTGCCAGGGGTCGGACTGCGTGGCCTTCAGCGAAAGGCTGATGCGCTCCTTGTCGAGATCCACGTCGAGCACCTCGACCTCGATCTCGTCCCCCACCGACACGACCGAGGACGGGTGGTCGACGTGCTTCCAGCTGAGCTCGGAGACGTGGACGAGCCCGTCCATGCCGCCCAGGTCCACGAAGGCACCGAAGTTGACCACCGAGGACACGACGCCCTTGCGGCGCTCGCCCGGCTTGAGGTTCTGCAGGAAGTCGCCTCGCTGCTCCTTCTGGGCCTCTTCCAGCCAGGCCCGGCGCGACAGCACGACGTTGTTGCGGTTGCGGTCGAGCTCAATGATCTTGGCCTCGATCACCTTGCCCACGTAGGGCTGCAGCTCGCGCACCCGGCGCAACTCGACCAACGACGCGGGCAGGAAGCCGCGGAGGCCGATGTCGACGATCAGGCCGCCCTTGACGACCTCGATGACCGGACCGGACACCATCTCGCCGTTGTTCTTCTTCTCTTCAATGGTCGTCCAGGCCCGCTCGTACTGGGCGCGCTTCTTGGACAGGACCAGCCGGCCCTCCTTGTCCTCCTTCTGCAGGACGAGCGCCTCGACGTGGTCACCGAGCGAGACGATCTCGGACGGGTCGACGTCGTTGCGGATGGAGAGCTCGCGGGCGGGGATGACCCCTTCGGACTTGAAACCGATGTCGAGGAGGACCTCGTCGCGGTCGATCTTGACGACCGTGCCCTCAATGACGTCGCCGTCGTCGAACTCGATGATGGAGTCACCCATCGCCTTTTCGAGATCGGCGTCACCGAGGTCGTCGTCGACGATGGTCCGGGGGATGTAGTTCCCCTCGGCGTCGAAGGTGCCCATCGCTTCGGGCGAGAGGAGGGAGGTGCGTGCTGTGTCAGCCATTTGGTGAAGCTCCTTGCGGCAGGTGCGACTTGCACCCGCAGGACCGCGCCGGGGTCAGATCGAGAAATACGGGTTGCGCCGCCGCCGGTGCCGGCGGGCAAGGACTGAAATCGTACCAGCTGGCCAGGGCCTCACCGCCCGTTCCCCACCCCCAATGGGAACTGCCGCCCCGGAGGGCGGCAGTTCCACGAAAGCCGGGTGTGCCGGGGAGCGGCTCAGCAGAGGCCCTCCGGGGTGCTGTCGGCCGCCGGCTTGCAGGTGTCCCCGGTCCAGGTGTCGGCCGTGCCTGCCGTTCCACCCCCGGTGCTGAGGTCCTCGAGGTCGTAGCGTGTGTTGTGCTTCGTCGTGTTGTTGGTGATCGTGTTGCCGCTCGAGGCGGAGTCGACGTAGATCCCGTCGTAGTTGCTGTTCGCGGTGTTGCCACTGACCGTGGCGGACGATGTGCTGTAGAGCCCGATCCCGTACTCGTAGTTGCTCGAGGAGGTGTTGGTGCTCACCGACGTCGGGTTGGTCCCGCCCACCCCGTCGATCTGGATCCCGTCGCCGTACCCGTTCCCCTCACCGTTGCCCGGGTTTCCGTTCGTCACGTTGTCGGTCGCACCCGACACGGCGTTGCCCGTGATCGACCAGTTCCCGGCGACCGCACCGGCGTCAGCCCCGGCGAAGATGTTGATGTCGTTGGCCGACAGCGTGTTGTTGCTCACGGTGGTGGCCGCCGAGTCGTAAATCAGGATGCCGGTGGCCTGGTTGTCGGTGCCGCCGCCGGTGTACGAGTTCCCCGTGATCGTGGTGCCGGTGATGGAGCCGGTGGCACCGTACGCCAGCTGGATGCCGTTCTGGGCGATGAGGCCCGTGGCGCCGATCCCCGTCACGGTGCTCCCCGAGACGCTGCACGACGTCCCCGGATCGCTGCACGTGATGCCGTTCTTGTCGTAGGTCTTGACGGTGACGCCGCTCATCGTCACGGTCGATCCCGTGACCGATCCGGCGTCGGTGGCGGCGTACACGGCAAGCCCGTCCTGGCAGCCGAACAACGACGGCTCGAGTTCGATCCCCTTGACCTGGACGTTCGACAGCGAGCCCGAGGCGTTGTGGTAGTAGACCCCGACGAAGTTGTCCTGACATCCGGTCGAGTCGAAGGACGCCGATGCGCTGGCGCCGTTGATGGACAGGTTGCTCAGGCTGACCGAGGCTCCGTTGGTGACGTCGATCAGAGCACCGATGGTCTGTGGCGACGAGTTCTCGTACGTGCTGTCGGTGTCGGGCACCGTGGAGCTCGGCTTCAGAGTCGTGGCGATCGCCCCGCTCTGCACCGTCCCCACGATGCTCAGTGACCCCGAGATGGCCAACGGCGTGTTGAAGGCCCCCGCCCCGACCGAGATCTGGCCGCCGGACGGGGCCACGCTGACGGCGTGGGCGATCGTGGCGCAGGGGTGTGCGGCCAGCCGGCAGGTGTTGTTGGTGTCGCTGCCGCCCGTCGTCACGTACAACTTGGGCGTGCTGGCTCCTGCCGGCGCGGCGACGAGGACCCCCGCCCCCACCGAGCCGAGCAGGGCCGCCGCCCCGCACAACATCGATACTCGTCTGCCAAATTTCATGTGGCCGCCTCCAAAATTGTGTGCGATTTGGTCGGACAATAGGACGAATCCTGCGTCCCGCCTAGGCCCAATTTCGAATAGGCCCTGGATTTCTGGGAATTGCCAGAGGCGTGTCACCTTCCCGTCACGCTTTTGTCGCTTTGGCCCGGCCGACCTCGCGAACGGCCTGGTCAGGCGGCCGCGCTGGTGAAGTCCCAGGCTGCGCTCAGCTTTTCGCCGCCGCCCAGCTCGGCCCGAGCGCCATGGAGATGGTGAGGGGGACCCGGAGGTCCGCCGCCCCGGTCAGGGCGGACTCGGTGAGGCGGCGCACGTCCTCCTCCTCCCCCGCGGCCACTTCGACGATGACCTCGTCATGGACCTGGAGCACCAACCGACTCGCCCGCTTCTCCGCCTCGAGGTCGCGGTCGAGCCGGACGAGGGCCAGCTTGAAGATGTCGGCGGCCAGCCCCTGAATACCGGCGTTCATGGCCTGGCGCTCCGCCGCCTGGCGCACCCGGTAGTTGGAGGAGAGCAGGTCCGGCAGCGGCCGGATGCGTCCGAAGAGGGTGCGGGTGGCGCCCGCGACCTTGGCGTCGGCCACGGCGTAGTCCATGTACTGCTTCACGAGCGGGAAGGCGCCGAAGTAGCTCTCCATGATGGCGGCCGCCTCCTCGACGGGGACGCCGAGCCGCTGGCTGAGCCCGTAGGCCTCCATGCCGTAGGCCAGCCCGTACGACACCATCTTTGAGTACTCGCGTTGGGTGTGGCTCACCTCCTCGGGCGCGATCCCGTAGACGGCGGCTGCCACGGTGCGGTGCACGTCCGACCCGCTGGTCAGCGCGTCGATGAGGCCGGGGTCCTCCGAGAGATGGGCGATGCAGCGCAACTCCACCTGGTCGTAGTCGGCCACGAGGAAGCTGGAGCCCTCCGCCGGCACGAAGGCGCGCCGGAACTGCTTGCCCTGTTCGGTGCGCACCGGGATGTTGTGCAGATTGGGACGGTCCGAGGAGATGCGGCCCGTCCGGGCCACCGTCTGCCCGAAGGAGGCGTGGATGCGCCCGTCCGCCGCGATCTCGGCCAGCAGGCTCTCGCCGTAGGTCGAGCGCAGCTTCTCCACCTCGCGGTAGGCCAGCAGCGCGTCGATGATGGGATGTCCGCCCCGCAGGCTCTCGAGCGTCTGGGCGTCGGTCGAGAACCCGGTCTTGGTCTTCTTGCCCGGGGTGAGGCCGAGCTCGTCGTAGAGCACGGTCCGGAGCTGGGGTGTGGAGTTCACGTTGAACTCACGGCCGGCGTGCTCCTGCACCTCGGCCTGCAGGCTCGCCGCCGCCTCCTTCAGCGCGTCGGTGATCTTCTGCAGCTCGGGCCGGTCGACGCCGATGCCCGCCACCTCCATTTTGGCCAGCACCCGGACCAGCGGCGTCTCGATGTCGTCGTGGAGCTGCTCCATGTCCTCCGAGACGATGCGGCGACGGAAGCCCTGGGCCATCCCGGCGACGTCGGCCGCCTCGCCCGCGGCGTCCTGGGCCAGGTCCCGCTCGGTCTCACCGGGCTCGACGATGTCGAGGCTCAGCTGCCCGGTCTGCTCGCGCAACTGCGACAGCTGGTAGTCGCCGGTCGAGGCATCGAGCAGGTAGGCGGCCACACCCGTGTCCATCTCCAGGCCGGTCAGGTCGATGCCGAGCGGGAGGAGCGAGCGCATGGCCTCCTTGACCTCGTGCCCCACGAAGGGGCGGGCCAGCAGGCCGTTGAGCTTCTTGACCACCGAGGCGGCACCGAGCAGCTCGGCCGGCACCAGCACTCCCAGTCCGGCCTCGTCGCCTTCGGTGGCCACCAGGACCAGGGCCACCAAATCGCTCCGGCCCGGCAAGCCGGACCAGCGCGCCGCCAGGGAGAGGCGTCCGCTGCCGAGGTCCGTCAGCGCCTTCGTCGCCTCGCTCGCCGTGGCGGGCAGGGCCACCTCGCGCAGGTCGAAGGGCGGAGCGACGGGTTCCGCCGGAGGCGGCTGCCCATCGGTCGACGCGGCGATCACCGCCTCGGCACCCTTGGCCGGCGCGGCGGCACTGCCGGGAACGGGCTCGCCCAGCGCGCCGGCGTCGAGCAGCTCTTCCAGCCGGCCCCACACCGTCTTCATCTCGAAGCGCTCGAAGGTGGCCGCGGCGTGGGCGCGGTCCCACGCTCCGAGCGTCAGGTGGGTCACGTCGACGTCGAGGGGCACGTCGCGCACGAGAGGGATGATGCGGGCGTTCGAGCGGGCCAGCTCCTCGTTCTCGGCCAGGTTCTCGCGCAGCTTGGGCGTCTGCTCGTCCAGGTGGGCGAAGATGCCGTCGAGGTCGCCGTACTTGGTGAGCAGCTTGGCCGCCGTCTTCTCCCCCACGCCCGGAATGCCCGGCAGGTTGTCCGACGGGTCGCCGCGCAGGGAAGCCAGCAGCACGTACTGCGTCGGCGGCACGCCGGTCCGCTCGAAGATGCCCGCCTCGTCGTAGAGCGTGTAGTCGCTGACGCCGCGCTTGTTGTAGAGCACGCGCACGTAGGGGTCCTGCACGAGCTGGAAGCTGTCGCGGTCTCCCGTGACGATGACCACCTCGGTCTGGCGCTCGACGGCCTCGGTGGCCAGCGTGGCGAGCACGTCGTCGGCCTCGAACCCGGGCGCCTCCACCACGGGGATGGCGAGCGCCTCCATGACCTCGCGGATCATGTCGAACTGGGGCGGCAGCAGCCACGGCGTCTCGGCCCGGCCGGCCTTGTAGTCCTCGAGGATCTCGTCGCGGAAGGTGGCACCGGGGGCGTCGAAGGCGACGGCCAGCGCCGAGGGGTGCTGTTCCCGGATGAGGTACACCAGCATGGAGGTGAAGCCGTGCACGGCGTTGGTCACGACGCCGGACGTGGTGGCCAGCGTGTCGGGCAGCGCGTAGTAGGCCCGGAAGGCCAGGGACATGCCGTCGAGCAGCAGCAACGGCCCCGATCGCCCCTGTGCCGCCGTCGACGTCGACGTCATGCCGTCGACACTACGGGTTCAGCGTGCCGTCGACGACCTGCTGCGCCACGTCGCGCATGCGGGCGCGTGTCTGCATGGCGGTGCGCTGAATGAAGCCGAACGCCTCGTCCTCGGGGAGGTCGTCCCGGTCCATCAGGACCTGCTTGGCCTCGTCGACCACGCGCCGGGTGGCGATCTTGTCCTCGGCCCCGTCGCCCCCGGAGGAGTGCTCGGCCTCGTCGGCCTCGATGGCCCAGTCCTGGCGCGCCTTGGCCAGGACGTCGGCGATGGCGGGCAGGAGGTCCCGGGGCTGGAACGGCTTGATGAGGTAGGCCGACACGCCCGAGTCCCGTGCTTCCTCAATGAGGTCGCGCTGGCTGAACGCCGTCAGGAGGAGCACGGCCACCTGGTGGCGCGAGGTGATCTCGCGGGCGGCCCGGATGCCGTCCATCCCCGGCATCTTGACGTCGAGGATGGCCAGGTCGGGCTGGTGCTGCTCGACCAGGGTCACGGCCTCGTCGCCGCGGCCCGTCTCCCCCACGACCTCGTAGCCGGCCGTCACGAGGATCTCCTTCAGATCGAGCCGCACGATGGCCTCGTCCTCGGCGATCACCACGCGGGCCAGCGTGGCCGAGCCGGTTGCGCCCGTCACGATCTGACCTCCGCCGTCACCACCCGGCCCGGTGCCGTCACTGCTTGCCCGTGGCGACGGCGGCCAGGAGCTCGTCCTGGCGGCGCTCGAGATCGGCCACGACCTTGTCGAGCGCGTCACGCGCCCGCACCATGGCGTCGGCGTGACGTGCCGCCTCGTTGTGCTCCTGGCTGGCGAGCGGCGTCTCCGACACGAGCGCGCGCACGCGCGCCTCGTCGGCCGACTCCTGCACGACCGCCAACTGCTCATTCAGCACAGCCAACTCCTCCCGCGCCCGGACGAGCCGGGTGTGGACATCTCTGATCCGCCGCTCCAAGAGGACGCGATGCATGGAGGGTCAAGTGTAGGTGGCGGGGAACCAGCGACGCCGCACCTCGAGCCGCTCCAGAACGGCGCGCTCGGGAGGGTTCCCCACCCCGGGTGCAGTGGGCACCCGGACCCAACCGCCGCGCACCGGCGGGTAGCCGCAGGGGTCGACGGCGAGATACTCGGCCGGATCCCCCACGTCGCTGACCAGGCCCGTCGCGTCCTGGCTCAACCGGGCGGCCAGCGCCAGGTTGGAGGCGCGTCCCAGCCCGGCCTCGAAGAATCCGCCGACGAAGGTGGGCACGCCGGCAGCGGCGCAGGCGGCGTGCGCGGCCCGCGTGGCACGGAGGCCGCCGAGGCGGGCCGGCTTCAGGCATGCCATGGCACACGCGCCGTTGCGCAGCGCGTCGATGACCCGGCGCGGGGTCGAGAGCGACTCGTCCAGGCAGATGGGCACGACGAGGCGCCGGCCCAGCTGGGCGTGGGCCACCAGGTCGGCCGGCGGCAGCGGTTGCTCGATGCACAGCACGTCGTAGTCGGCCAGCCGGTTCAACAGGGCCACGTCGTCGGCACCCGAGCCGAACGAGCCGTTGGCGTCGACCTGCAGCACGAGGTCGGGATGGTCGCCCCGCACGGCGCGCACCGGATCGACCACCCACCCGGGCTCGACCTTGAGGCGCACCCTGGCCGCGCCGGACCGGACGGCGGCGTCCACCTCCTGACGCAACACGGCGACGTCGTGGTCGGCGGGAATCCCCACGACCGCGCCGACCGCCAGCGCCGCGAAGCCCTCTTCCACGCCGAGATCGTCGGCCAGCGAGCGCCCGGCGGCCCGCAGCTCGGCGTCGGCGACCGCCATCTCGAAGGTGGCGGCAAGCATGCGGTCGACCGCGGTGCTGCCGAAGAGCTGTGCCACGCCGGCCGCGAGGGGCAGCTCGCCGCCCCGGGCGGCCGATGCCTGGTACAGGCGGGGCACCCCCAGATCCTCCGCCGCCTTCTCCACGGCGCCCAGCGTCGGATCCACGGCGGTGCCGTCCTCCAGGGCGGCGCACTCGCCCCAGCCCTCGGCCTCCTCGGTGACCACCCGCACGAAGAGCAGCGGGCGCACCCGGTGCACGCCGGCGGCGGTGCCGATGGCCTGGCGGAAAGGGAGGTCGACCTGGACGAGCTCCACTCCGGCGAGCTTCATGGCGGGGGCGCTCCCACACCGTCACCGTAGATCGCAGCTTGTACGATCAGGCGTTCTCGCCCGGATGGCGGAATGGCAGACGCGGCGGCCTCAAAAGCCGCTGTCCGAAAGGGCGTGCGGGTTCGAGTCCCGCTCCGGGCACGCCGTTTTTCCAGTTCAGACGGCAATCACTGTCTCCGAGACGGGCCGTTTGATCAAAAACGATCACGACTCATCGCGAGGAGGTCGTCACGGCGGAGGACAGGTGGGGCTCAGTGGCGGCGCCCATCCTTGCGTTCGTGCGCGAGAACAAGGACGAGATGGGCTGGGTGAGCTTCCGCGCCATCGCGGCCGGGACCGGGCTGAATCAAAACCAGATCAGCGACGAGGTAGAGAGGCTCTGTGCAATGGGCTTGCTCAATTGCCGCCTGCGATGGTGCACTTCCGAGCGATCCTGGGGGGGGCGATAGGGCCTGCCTTCGACAGCGGACCTTGAAGGGGTAGCCGCCGTCCGTTCCGAGGCGCGTACACGGATGGCTGGCGCGGTCCGTGGCGATGGCGTAGGGATCGCCAGGCTGGGGCATCGCAGTCACGGACCGAAGGCAGACGGGTCGAGTCCGGCCACGAGCAGGCGTCGATGAGTGGGGCTACGTTCGGGCGCTATGACCGACTCTTGGGCGAGCTGGGGCATCGTCGAGGCCACCGACTGGCTCAAGGCTCATTCCGGCGATACCGGCGACCCAGAGACCCGCACGGCATGCGAGGAGATCGTCAAGGAATCGGCTGGCGCCTCAGACGATGCGCCCCAGGGATAGCCGACGGGCCTCCGTGGTCACAGACTCCCATGATCGAACTGGACTGAGGCGCGCTCACCCTCTCCCCTGGCCGAAGTGGCCCAAACCTTGACGGTCAGCTCGAGGTTGGCACCCTGCTACCACCAAGGCGACCAAGGGGAGGCTGTCTCTACTGACATCCGGCGTCAAACGGACAAGGATCACCTGGGGCGCCATGCGGGGCGGTAGGGACCCGGCTTGGAGCCAGGGAGCGGCTCGTTCGAAATGAGGATCAAATTGCCCGGACAACCGAAGAGCGCCACGCCACGAGACACGCCAGACGGCGGGCACGAGGAGGCGGCGACCATGGCCCGACCCACCGAGCCGGGTCGGGCGATGCATGCCGGACGCGGGGGTGGGCGGAACCGGTCGGTGCTCAGACGCGGTCGACGCCGCGCCCGACGCCTGAGCCTGGCCGGGTCGGTCATCGTCGCGTCAGCGGCGATCGTCATCGCCATGCTTCCTCTGGCGAGCCCCGCTTCGGCGGCGGGCACGTGGACGGTGACACTCGGCGCGCCGAGCGGCGCCACGACGACAGGCTTCGTTGCGAACGGGACCGTGACGCCGGACGGCCAGGCCGGTTTCGTCCAGGTTGTCTACGAGCCTTCCGGGACGCCGATCACTTCGACCAGCCCGACCGCCGGACTGGTCATCTTCAATGCGGGGGTGTCAACACCGCAAGCCGTATCTCTCGCCGTCGATCAGCTCACGCCGAACACCTCGTACACCTACGAATTGCAGGCAACGGAGGATGACGACGACGCAATCTTCGACAGCGCTCCGGGCACGTTCTCCACGACGGCGTCACCGACCGGCCCGGGCACGCCGATCAATCCTCCCAGCAACCCGTCGGCGAACGGGATCTTCGGCCAATGTTCGGGCGATCCCGCCTGCGTGAACGACATCAACGGCGTCCGCGCCGCGCAGGAGCAACTTCCCGCGCTGACGCTGCCGACGAACTGGTCGACGCTCACCGGGCCCGAGCAGATGTTCGTCTGGACCGATCTCGAGCGCACGAGCCGGAACGAAGTGGCGATCCCCAACCTCGTGAACACCTACGACGCCGCCGTCCAGGCGGGCCTCACCAACGACGCGGATCCGAGCTTGAGCGATCTTCCCGGCAATTCCGGGTCGATCTGGGCCGGCGCCTACGCGACCGTGCTCGGCGCCATCTATGGCTGGATGTACGACGACGGCCCGGGCGGGGAGAATTCCGACTGCACGGGTACCGACATGTCGGGCTGCTGGGGCCACCGTGACAACATCCTCGCCGACGCAAACACGATCGGCTATCCCACCGAGATGGACGCAGGCGTCGGGACCGACAGCGGCGGGAGTGTCGACTACGACGCCATCTTCGTCGTGAACCCCAACGCGACGGCTCCAGCCAACATCGTCTTGACGTGGGCGCAGGAGCAACCGTTCCTCGTGGGATCCACCTCCGCCCCCAGCAGCATCTCGGGCGTGACGCTCAGTGGCACCCCCGCTGCCCCGACGGTCACCGTCACCGGTTCGAACTTCGGCACCGCGGCGCCCACTGCCACCCCCGAGACCTGTCAGGAGGGCGACACCGGCAATGACTACGGCTTCGGGGGCCTCGAACTGCAGGACGTCACCGAGAGTTGGGGGGCCGGCGAGGCGGGCGATTGCATCGGGTTGCTGCTGACCTCGTGGAGCAGCACGAAGGTCGTCTTCACTTTCGGCAACCAGTACGCCAACTACGGGCCGATCAACGCCGGTGACCAGATCGAAGCGACCGTCCAGGGCGCCACCGACACCGTCGCTGCGTCCTTCGCCGCGGCCCCCACGGTCTCGAAGGTCTCGCCTGCCTCGGGGCCGACGGCCGGCGGCACGCTTGTCACCATCACCGGCACGAACTTCACGGGGGCGACCGCGGTGCTCTTCGGGACCGGGGTCGGCACGAATCTCAAGGTGGTCTCGCCGACCCAGATCACCGTCGACTCCCCGGTCCAGCCGGCGGGCCTGCACAACGTCTACGTGCAGACGCCCGGAGGAACGAGTGCGGCCCACGAGGCCGACTGGTTCACCTACGTTGCGCCTCCGACGGTGACGAAGGTAAGCCCGAACACCGGATCGACCTCGGGTGGCACCGTCGTCACCATCACCGGCACGAACCTCACGGGGGCCACCACGGTGCTCTTCGGGACCGGGGCCGGCACGAACCTCAAGGTGGTCTCTGCGACCCAGATCACCGTCGACTCCCCGGTCCAGCCAGCGGGCCTGCACAACGTGTTTGTAAAGACGCCGGGAGGCACGAGTGCGGCCCACGAGGCCGACTGGTTCACCTACGTCGCGCCCCCGACCGTGACGAAGGTCTCGCCCGCCTCGGGGCCGACGGCCGGCGGCACGCTCGTCACCATCAGCGGCACGAACTTCACGGGGGCCACCGCGGTGCTCTTCGGGACCGGCGTCGGCACGAACCTCAAGGTGGTCTCGGCCACCCAGATCACCGTCGATTCCCCGGCTCAGCCGGCAGGCTTGCACAACGTCTACGTGAAGACGCCAGGAGGCACGAGTGCGGCCCACGAGGCCGACTGGTTCACCTACAAATGACGGGGGAGGGCAAGGCCGGTGCCTTCAGCCTGTCCGTCACCACGACGGGATGCACCACTGTCGCTCACCTGCGGGGTTACGGCACCTCGCCCTGAAACCAGTGCTCTGTGACGGTGCAGGGGCACCCGCAGCCATCGGCGAGGTCAGGCGGCGCTGGGCGGGGCAAACGATGCGATACAACCCTGCAACGCATCGACGCCGGGTGCCTCGGCGGGGGGTGCTGCCACCGTCGATGGCGTGGCGGCCGGGGGGATCGTCGTGGTGGTGGTGGTGGTGGTCGGCGGCACCGTGCTGGTGGTCGTCGGCGGGGCCGGGACCGTCGTGGTGGTCGTCGTCGGGGCGCCCAGTGCGCCCAACGGAACGCCCGTCGGCACGGTGGTCGTCGTGGTGGTGGGCGCGACCGCCGTCGTGGTTGTGGTCGGCGGGACTGTGGTGGTCGTGGTGGTCGGGGGCACCGTCGTCGTCGTCGTGGTTGTCGCGCCGGCGGCGACCGAACCACTCGAGGGCGGCGGAGTAATCGTCACCGTCGCACACGCGCCAGCGTGTTCCAGGGTCGCCACGTCCTTTACGAGTTCCAGCAGGTCCCGGTTCTCGGCGGACTCGTCCGACGTGAGGGTCAGTGCGGCCTGCCCCAGGGCCTTGGACGCATCGTCTCGATGTTGCTCGGCGCTCTTGAAGGCCGCCAGGGCCACGTTGTCGTGCTTCACCAGGTCGGAGGCTGTGACGCCGAGGTACTGCTGCGCCACGACACCGTCCGAGTCCTGGGGCGTCGATGGGCCGAGTGCCGGCGTCTCGCCGTCGCTGACGAGTGGGGCACCCGAATACAACCCGCTGCTGACGTATTCGCTGACTGCAAAGCTCCGCAGCGAACGGGACGCCGCGTCGAGCTGGCCCTCGGTACTCTGCAACTGGGTGCCCGCCGCGGCCAGAGCGAGGTCGCGGGCCCCGACTTCGTTCTCATCGCTCGACACTGTGGTGATGGAGGTCTGGTAGGTCAGCAGATCCTTGTTGACGTTTCCGTAGACGTCGAGGGCCGACGAAGAAGGCACGTCGAGGGCCAGGCTGCCGGGCGTGGCCTCCATGGCGTTGACGTAGCAGGGCACTCCCGTCGCCGAAGGTGCACACCACTGGCTCTGATCGACGACGGCCAGGAAGGCAGCGGGCGGTGAGACGTTGCCAGCCCGCAGCGCGGCGTCGATGACCCACATGTTCGGCTGGAACAGGGTGGCTACCGTGGCCGAACATCCCGCAGCCCAGGTCGGAAAGGCCGGGAACCCGTTCGCTGAAGGAACCGCGCCGGGAATCGCAGCGTTCGTGACATCGGTGGTCCGTTGCGTGTTGTACGGGTTGTAGGCCGCGGTGTTGTTCGTGGAGCCACCCTCGGCGGCCTGCCACTCGTCGAGGTCGGCCACGTTCGCTGCGGTCGCCGGCGCGGCGACGCCCTCCAGCACGCAGAGCTCCCAGCCCGGTGGCAGCGGAGTGAAGCCGTTCGACTGCGCGGCCGCGGTGCCACCGGCCGTCCAGGCCAACGTGCCGCCGCAGAGAGCTGCTGTCGCCAGCGCCAGAACGAATCCGACGCTTCGAAAGATGCGTGTCATGAGATATCGATCAAGATCGGTGGCTGCGCCAATGGAGGGATCGGGTCCGTGCGCCGCGCCGTGACTCCGCCGCAGACCGCCCCAGGTTGGCACGTTCCAGGCCTTCACCCATCGCGGTTATCGGCAGGTCGGACCGCTTGAGTAATCCCTATTTCCCTGAAACATGGGTTGGGAGCCAGGAGCGGATCCACCCACGCCGGGTCTCGTCGTCGTCACGGGTGCGGATACTCACGACGTGGCCAAAGGTCAGAAAGAAGTGTCCTCCGGGCTCCGGCTGAGTCAGTGCAATCCGCACACGTCCAGGTCAGGGAGATGGCGGCACCGTTGGTCGGGCCTCCGTGATGCTCCGTCCAGGACACTCCGCAAGCGTTTGTGATCACGTTGTGGGTCGAGAACGTCCATGTCACGGCCTCTTTCGCGAGTCCCGGACCTTGGTCAGCCAGTGGTCAGAATCCGGAAGCGGCGATGATGGAGCCGTTGAGGTGGCTGCCCAGCATGGAGCCGTCGTCCGGGGCGTCGCCGTAGGAGAAGACGCCACCGTCCGCGGCGGCGACCCAGTAACCGCCACCGTCGGCGTCGGCGAAGATGGCCGAGGCCGGGTTGAGCCCGCCCACCGAGCCCACGGGTCCGCCCCGGCCCACGGCGTCGCCGTAGGCGTAGACGGCACCGTTGGCGAGGAGGACCCAGTAGCCGCCGCCATTCGTGGTGCGCACGGCTGATGTGACCGGGGAGCCCTGGTTCCCCGGGGCACCGTAGAACGGGGCATCGCCGAAGGCGTAGATGTTGCCGGTCTGGGTGACCAGCCAGTACCCGTTGCCCGACGCGTCGGGCACCACCGCGACGGCGGCCCCGGAGCAACCACCGATTCCCGGGCACGAGCCTGCGAACCGGGCGTCGCCGAAGGCGAAGACACCACCGTCGGAGGCCACCATGAAGTAGCCCCCACCGTCGGACGACGGCACCATGGCGACGATCGGAGCGTTCAGGCTGTGCGGGCGCCCCGATCCGGCGGGAGCGAGGCCGTCCCCGGGGATCGAGCCGAAGTAGCCGGCGTCGCCGAAGGCGAAGATGCCGCCGTCGGAGGCCACCAGCCAGTAGCCGCCCTTGTTCGCCGTCGGGCTGATGCCGACCACCGGCCGCTGCAACTTGATGCTCCCGGTCGATCCGTAGAACTGGGCGGAGCCGAAATTGAAGATGCCACCGTCCGACCCCACCAGCCAGTACCCGTAGCGTGCGGCGGCGGTGCAGGCGGCGGTGGGCGGACGGGTCCGCCGGTCACGGTGAAATCGCCAGAGGTGGCCGTGTAGCGTGACCGTGTAGTCACTGGCATTGGCCCGCTCAGGTTCGACCCCGCGCACAGGAAGCGCCGAGCAGCGTGTAGTCGCCTGACGCCAGGCTGCCGCTGATGGCGGTCGACGGGCTGACCTGACTGCACGTCAGCCCGTGGCGTGTTGACCGTCACGCCGGCGCGGCAGCGCTGCCGTAGGAGCCGGTGAAGCTCGGCGCGTCCCCCGTTGGCCTGAGTCACCGCTCACCGCCACGCCGATCGGGACCGGCGTCGACCGTTGTCAGCCCGGACACGTACGTGATGGTATAGTTCGAGTCTGACGCACCGCTGCACGACGTTCTGGTAGGGCGAGTTCGCAACCGGGCTGGTGTCGGTGGCGGTCGTCGAGCAGCTCGCTGCCGGCGTCAGCGACGACACGGTGTCGCCGTTCTCGAAGCCGCTCGTACGTCGGCGTGACGGGAGGTGGATCACCGTAGGGGATCGTGGCGCTCGACGCGGTGATCGTCAACGGAGCCCGGTCGACCGTGACCGACCCGCCGGTGTAGCTGATGGTGTAGTTCGGAGTCCACGGCACCGCTGCAGGAGGACGCATACGCGCCCTGGTGTACTGGAGCCGGTCTCCGAGGTGGAGCAGGCCGGCGCCGTCGTCAGCGACGACGCCGTGTCGCCGGTGACGAGGCCCGAGTAGCCCGCCGTGATCGTCGCCGCTGTTCCGTACGTGACCGCCGGACTCGAGGCCGTGATCGTCAGCGGGACGGCGCTGACGCTACCGAACCGGCGACGTAGCTGATGGAGTAGTTCGGGTCCGATGCCCCGGAGCACGAGGAGGCATAGGGCGACCCGGCCACGGGGCTCAAGCTCGTCACGCCGGGCGAACACGTGGCGCGGGTCGTCAGCGAGGAGACGTTGTCGCCGTTGACGAAGCCGGAGTAGCCGGCAGTGATCGTCGGGAGTGAGCCGGTGCCGTACGCCATGGATCCGCTCGACGCAGTGATGATCAACGGCGCCTGAGCGACTACGAAGTCCCCCGCCACGCTGGTGTAGGCGAGGGAGTAGTTCGACGCGTTGGGCCCGGAGAGACTGGCTCCGCCGCAGGAAGACGCCGCCAGCTCGTAGCTGCCGGCAGGCAAGGTCGGGTCGATCGTCGAAGTCCCCTCCTCGGTGCAGCTCAGCGGTGCCGTGTTCACCGTGACGCCGCTCGGGGGGTTGTCCGTGCCGTCGAAGGTCGGTGTCCCCCCGTAGATCTGGCTGCCCGAGACCGCGACGTCGATGGGGCCGGTCGTGACGGTGAAGTCGTTGGTCGTACTGGTGTACACGGGCGAGTAGTCGCCCCCGTCAGCACCGGAGAAGGTGAGACCGCTGCATGAGGAGGGCAGCACCGTGTACTGGCCAATGGCCAGGGAGGGACTGATGGTCGTGGAAGATCCGACGGTCGTGCAGCTGAGACTGGTCGTGTCGAGCGTCACGCCGAAGGGCGTCGTCCCGGAGCCCGCGTAGTTGGCCGTGGCGCTGAAGGTCGGAGATCCGCCGTAGCCCTGGCTGCCCGACACGACGACCGTCAGCGGAATGGCGGTAAGCCCGGCGGCCAGGGAGGAGGCAACGGGCGTGCCGAGCCCCGTCGCCATGTCGTACCCGGTCATGGCCGGATACTGGCCGGCAGCGGTGGCGTTGTAGTCGTTGTTCCCCGACGTGACGTCGTTGAGGTACGTGCCGGGAGACTGCTTGGCCAACAGGTAGAGCGCAGGGTTCAACGCGCCGTACCCGGCGGTGTTGCCGTTCGCCGAGGCGACCACGGCGAGCACGGCCGCCCACAGCGGCGTCGCACCGCTGGTCCCGCCCAGTGCGGTCCAGCCCAGCCCGTTGACGCTGTCGTAGATGATGTAGCCGCTGCTCGGATCGGCATCGGCCGACACATCGGGCACCTCGCGGCAGTCGCCACCCGAATTGGCGCAGGGCGTGCCACTGCTGCCGCTCACCACGCCCAGCGCCTGCTGGTACGAGGGCATGGCGAAGGTGCGCGGAGATCCCTCCGCCGCCGGCGCCTTCGGAGTAGTAGAGAGCGTCGTTCCAGACCGTCTCCGTCGGCGGAGGCCCGAGCGTCTGCGTCCCGTGCCCGAGCGACGTTCCCCCGACTGAGGTGACGTACGGGCTGGCTGGCGGGATCCGAGACGGCGAGATTCAGGTTCTGAATGACATCCCCACCGTTCGTCTCGTCCGTGACCCAGACGTAGTCGAGGGTGCCGTCGCTGACGAGTTGGCCCATGGAGTCAGTACCCGTCTCGAGCGAGACCGTCGAGGTGATGGTCTTGCTCGACGTGCTGATCGTCGCCATGACGTCGCCCGGAAAGCTCAGGCCGTTGAGGACGGCCAGGACCTCGTTGCCGTTCGGTGACATACCGATCGATTGGACCACGCCCGTGCCGTTGGCGGTCTGGCGTCGTCGCGATGGTCTTGACCACGGCGTGGGTGCTCAAGCTCACCACCGAGATCCCTCCCCCGGTGCCGCCGTTGGCGACGTACAGGTCGCCGGCGCTACCGGCGACGGCCAGTGCCACGGGATCGTTGCCGACGGTGACGGTCGCCGGCGTGGTCGAGCAGCCGCTCGTGGTCGTGGCGTTGCAGGTCGCGGCATTGAAGTACTCGATCCTGCTGTTGGCGCCGTCCGCGACGTACACGAAGCCGTTCGACGGTATCGACGGCCAGAGCGGTCGGCACGGAGCCAGACGGGAGCGTGACCGTGGCCACGTAGGTCGTGGTGGTGCTGGTGGCGTTGTACACGGCCACCGTGCCGTTGCTGTTACCCACGTAGAGCGTGGAGCCGTTAACGGCGAGCGCGGCCGGGGCGTTGAGATGGCCACCCGAGGCGATCTGCGTCGGCGAGCCGCAACCGCTCGTCGTCGACCTGGTTGCACGCGCTGGTCGAGAACGCGGTCAGCGTGCTGTCCGGCATTCGCCACGAACACCTTCGGTCCGCCGCTCGCATCGAAGGCGACGGCGTCGGGGCCCGATCCCGCCGTGACACGTGCCTGCCGTGACGAAGTTCGCCGGGTTGCTCGGCACTCCCCTCGCTGTCCACGCTGACCGTGTTGCTCGACTTGTTGGCGACGTAGAGGGTCCCGGTGGAAGGGTCGACCGCCTGCGCAACGGGGTCCGAGCCTGTCGCGGCGTCGATCTCCCCGTTGATGTTGCAGCCCTGCGCGCCCTGGTCGCCCGACGCGACGAAGACCGACTGCCCCTCTGCCGCCGCCGCCTGGAACAGCGTGTTCTCCGAGTTCTGGATCGACTGGCCGACATAGGCCTCGCAGCCGTTCGTCCAGCTGGCGCTCACGATCTTGGCCGTGTCGTCGTTGACGATCTGGCTGAAGACGTTGTAGAGGCTGTCCGAGGCGCCGCCTTCGTAGACCTCGATGTCGGCCTTCGGCGCCAGGCGAGAGCACCGTCTCGATGTCGAGCTCGGCCTCGGCCGTGCCGGCTCCCGTGCGCGCCGCCGCCGCCGACTGTCACCTGCGTGATCTGGTTGTTGCCCGAGCGTGATCCCGTAACAACCGGCGAAGTTGCTCGATGTCACTCGCGGAGTAACCCGCCCCCGACATCTCGACGAGGGCCACGGTGCTGCCCGCCCCGTAGTCGCCCGACGAGTACAGGGGATCGAACGCGTAGGCCTGGGCCAGCTCGGGTGCATCGAGCGCTCCCGTGCTGCTCGATGACTCCGCGTGATGCTGTCGGTGCAGCCGGTTCCGGTCGGGCTGGGCTGCCCTGGCGCCAGCGTCGGCGTGGCCGCGTCGGCTGTCGGCGTGCGCCAAGGCCTGGCTCGCCTCGGGAACGCTCGTCGACGGTTGCGGGGGGCTGAGCGTGTCGAGCCCGAGGATGCCCTCGATCTGCGGCGCCACCGAGGTCGTCCACCTCGGGTGCCGTCGCGTTGTCGTATCCCGTCTTTCCCGAAGACAGCCGGTACTTCGAGATCGGCGTCGAGAAGGCCGACTGGACCTGCGCCACGCGTGCCCGACACCGGCAACGACAAGCCGGTCGCCGAGGGCGTGCCCGACCGTCAGCCCCTCCTGCCGGAGGCTGGAACTGACCTGGGCGATGGTGGCCCGCGTCGGCCCGAACTCCTGCGCGAACTGCGCCGGCGTCAGGAAGTGGTGGTACTCGGGCGAACTGCGGATCGGACACCGCCTGCGCCTCGGCGGCCAACGCGGCGGGATCACGCGGCTTGAGCGTGACGGTGAGCGGCAAGGAGGTCGACGTCGGCGCCGGCCCGACGAGAGTGGCCCCTGGAGGAACGAGCCCCTGGTGGCCGGGCAGCTTCTCGCGTCCGCCTCCGGCCGCGAGCAGCGCTCGACGTCGGCGGCGCGCCGAAGGCCACCGTGAAGGCCAGGACGACGGTGATCGCCGAGGAGGCAGCGAGCCGACGCGGTGCAGCCGACCACCGCCACGTCGATCCACCTTCATCTGTGCGTCCTCCACAGGTGCCCCCCGGCTCGGGAAGGCTAATGCTCCTCACCAGGGCCACTTGGCCGCGCCTCGACAGCTGTCAGCGGCGCGTCCAACGGGCGTTTACCTCCGTTGTTCATCGGCGTCGGCACGCAGGCGTCGCGGCCTTAGGCCGCTTCAGTTCCCCGATGCGGGCACGCCCCAGACCCGCACCCAGTCGACTGACGTCGTTGCCGGCAGCGGCGTGGTGCCGGGAACGAACTCGTTGGTCCCGATGCCGAGCGCTTGCGTCAGGCAGATGTAGAAGGGCTGATTGAACGGAGCAGGATCGACCAGTGGCGAGGCCGCGTTCCAGTGGTCGACCAGACATGTCTGTCCGTCGTACAGGAAGGTCAGCGAGTCCGTCGTCCATTCCACGGCGTACGTGTGGAACTGGCTCGGATCCCCGATCACGCAGTCGTCGTTCGTGTCGTCGGGGTCAGTGGCGGAAGGGTTGTAGTGCACGAACGGGATGGCCAGCGTGGGGTACTGGCTGAAGAGCTCTGCGATGTCGATCTCACCGGACGCCGGCCAGGGGCCGTAGGTCAACTGGGCCGGGTACAGCCAGAAGGAGGTCTGCAGCCCCTGCGTCTTCGCACCCGAGATCTTGGCGTTGATTTCGAACAGGCCGTCGGTCTGGTCGAACCGTTGGTAGGTCGAGACCATGCCGCTCGTGTAGTCCGTCTCGTAGGGAGGATCGCCGGGACACAGGAAGGGTGAGCGCGCCTGCTCCGCCGTCAGGTTCAAGGTGCCGCCGGACACTGACACGTTGCCCGGGCTGTCCTCGTCGCACTCGATCCCAGAGTGGTAGCCGCCGTCGGCCGTCTGCTCGACCGCCCAGTTGCTCGTGTCGAGTGTCGTCCCGTTGAACTCGTCGTCGAAGGTGCACCGCCACTGTTGGCCGTCCACGGTGACCGTCGGTTGACCGCCGCAAGCCGAAGGGTCCGCGTCGCCGCCGGCGGCCGCGGCAGAAGCGGGAGCCGGGGGCACCGTGGTGCTCGTCGGAACAGGCGTGGCGGTGGGCGGCGCGACGGGCCGGGGTGGCGTGGCGCGCACTGCCGGTGATGACGTCCCCGGCAGCGTGGTCGACGGGGCAGGAGCCGTGCTGGGCACCATGGTCGGCGTGCTCTGCGACGCCGGCACGCTGTCCGTCGGCGCGCGCTGTCCGGTGGATCCCGTCGGCGCCGTGCCGCCGGCCAGGACCGCGGTCAGCACGATCACGCTCGCCAGCCCGACACCGACGATCAGCCCGTGGCCGGCGTTCCCCTTGGCGCGCCATCGCCCTGTTCTCGCCGGCCGCGGAGGTAATGGCGGTTGTTCACCTTGCTCTTGGAGTCGGTGCACCTCACCCCCGAGACGTCGTTCTGTCCCGGACCGCGGCAAACCGTGCCGCGCGGGCACCAAGGGAACGGACCTGCGGTGTGCCCTCTGTCGCCCGGGCACGAAAAACTCGGGCTTCGGAGCCGGCGCGGCGCTGTCCCTGCCCCAGGGTCGCACCGCTCGTCGTACCGGGTTTCCGGTGGGTAACCAGCACTGCGCTGCCCCGCCGCGTCGGGGATCGCACCAGCGGTGCGATCTTGGGTCCGGACGCGGGCCGGTGGCGCGCCGACATGCCACACTGTGAGTTCTTCAGCCCGCCGTCGATTGGAGCCGTCGGACACGTGTTGGTTTTCACCTTCCCCGGACAGGGATCACGAGCGCGCCGGAATGGGTGAACCATGGGTCGATCACCCCTCGTGGGAAGTCGTCGAAGAAGCGTCGAACGCCGCCGACCGGGACCTGGCCCACCTGCTCCTGCACGCGCCCATCGAGGAGCTCACCCGGACAGAGAACGCTCAGCTGGCCACCACCGTCCTCAGCCTGGTGGTGCTCGACGCGGTGGAACGCATCGGTCTCACGCCGGCCGCGTGCGCCGGGCACAGTCTGGGCGAATACACGGCGCTGGTCGCCAGCGGCTCCCTCGGCTTTGACCACGGGATCCAGCTCGTCGTGGCCCGAGGCGAGGCCATGGCGCGGGCCGGCGAGGAGGCGCCCGGGACCATGGCCGCCCTACTGGGCATCGCCGACGACGACGCCGAGGCGGCCTGCATGCGCGCCGAAGGCGACGTCTGGGTCGCCAACTACAACGCACCGGGCCAGGTCGTCATCGCCGGCACCGCCGAAGCGGTCGCCAAAGCCGGCGAATTGGCCAAGGCCCTCGGCGCCAAGCGCGTCATGCCGATCCCGGTCTCCGGCGCCTTCCACACGCCACTGATGCAGGGCGCACGCGCCGACCTCCGCAAGGCGCTGGCCGAGGTGACCTTCCTGACACCCGAGGTGCGTGTGGTCGCCAACGTCGACGCGCACGTCCACGACGACCCGGCCGATTGGCCGGGCTTGCTCTCGGCCCAGCTCTGCAGTCCGGTGCGCTGGCGTCAGACGCTCGAGACGTTTGCCGGCCTCGGTCTGACCTCGTTGGTGGAGCTCGGGCCCGGCGGGGTGCTGAGCGGGCTCGCCAAGCGCAGCCTGCCCGAGATCCAGTCCCTGGCCGTCTCCAAGCCCGAGGACCTCGACACCCTGATGGACCAGATCGGCGCCGCCGGGACCTGGCGGGCCGAACCGGCGCTGCACCAGGGTGAGCATCTCTACATGTCCGAGCGGGTGGTCGTGAGTCCCTCGAGCGGCATCTTCAGTCCCGAAGCGTCGCTGCAGGCGCCCGGGACCGGACTGCTGCCCGGGACCGACGTCGGCTCCGAACCGTCCTCGGCGGTCGACGTCGGAGAGCTCGTCGGCCGCGTGGGCGTCTCCGAGGTGCGGACGCCGTTCGCCGGACAGGTGATCGGTTGGCTGGCGGCCGACGGCGAGCGGGTCCAGGAGGGCCAGCCGCTGGTCTGGCTCAGAGTGCCCGACGCCCGCTGATGGCCGTCGTCCTCGTCACCGGTGGGACCCGCGGCATCGGCGCCGCCTGTGTCGCGTGGTTCCTGGCCAACGGGGACCAGGTGGCGACCACCTATCGCTCCGACGACCCCCCGGCGCCACCCGTCGGAGCCGACCCCGAACGCTTCCTGGCCGTGCGCTGCGACGTGCGCAACTCGGAGGAGGTCGAGTCGGCCTTCGCCGCCATTGAGGAGCGCTGGGGCCCGGTGCAGGTGCTGGTGGCCAACGCGGGCATCACCTTGGACTCGTTGATGCTGCGCATGAGCGACCAGGCCTTCCACGACGTGATCGACGCCAACCTCACCGGTTCTTTCCGGGTGGCCAAGCGCGCCGTGGCCAAGATGCTGCGGCTCCACACCGGTCGCATCGTCTTCGTCTCCTCGGTCGGCGCCTTCGTCGGACTGCCCGGGCAGGCGAACTACGCCGCCTCCAAGGCGGGCCTGGTCGGCATGGCCCGGGCCATCGCCCGTGAGGTGGGCAGCCGGCAGATCACGGTGAACGTCGTGGCCCCGGGCCTGATCGACACCGACATGACCGCCGCCCTCGGCGCGGACCGGGTGGCCCTCATGACCGGCCAGGTCCCGCTCGGGCGGCGCCGGCAGCCCGGCTGACGTGGCCGCCGTGGTGGGCTTCCTGGCCTCGGATTCCGCGGCCTATGTGACCGGTGCCGTCGTGCCGGTCGACGGCGGCCTGGGCATGGGCCTGTAGCGTTCAGGGGACCGACGACAAAGGAGCAGATTGTGGACAGCGACGCAGCGTTCGAGAAGTTTCGCGAGTGCGCCGTGGAAGTACTGCAGGTGCCGGCGGACAAGATCACCAAGGAAGCCAAGTTCGCCGACGACCTCGACGCCGACAGCCTCGACCTGGTCGAGCTCGTCATGGCACTGGAAGAGGCGTTCGACGTCACGGTCGAGGAGACCGAGCTCGAGGACATCACCACCATTGGGCAGGCGTTCGACCTGATCTCCACCAAGCTCTGATGCAGATCGGGATCGGCGCCGAGGGCCCGATCCGGGGGCGGCGTGTCGCCGTCACCGGTCTGGGTGCCGTCACGTGCTGCGGTGTCGGCGTCGACGCCTTGTGGGACGGGCTTGCTCCATCCGAAGGTGGTCGGCGGCGTGGTGCGCGACTACGAGCCCGACCGACTGGTTCGGCCCCAAGGAAGTGCGCCAGCTCGACCGCTTCGCCCAACTCTCCATGGTGGCGGCCGACCAGGCCGTCAGCGCGGCCGGCGACCTTGCGGTCGACCCGGCCAAGGCGGGCGTCGTCTTCGCCACCGGCGTGGGCGGGTTCGAGACGTTGGCCACCCAGGTCGGCGTCTACAACGAGAAGGGGCCCGACCGGGTCTCGCCCCGGCTCGTGCCGATGATGATGGCCAACGCCGGCGCGGCGGGCATCTCCATGCGCCTCGGATGGCGCGGGCCCTCCGAAGTGATCTGCACGGCCTGCGCGGCCGGCACCCACGCCATTGCCGCCGCGGCGCGGCTGGTGGCCTCGCGGTCGCTGCGACGTGGCCATCGGCGGGGGCTCCGAGGCCGAGCATGCACCCGGTGGCGATGGCTGCCTTCTCCAACATGACGGCGCTGTCGTCCTCGGGTCACTCGCGCCCCTTCGACGTCCGGCGCGACGGCTTCGTCATGACCGAAGGCGCCGCCGCGCTCGTGCTCGAGGACTGGGACCGCGCCGTCGCCCGCGGGGCGACGATCTATGCCGAGGTGGCCGGGGCGGCCAGCACCGCCGACGCCCATCACATCACCGCACCCGCCCCGGACGGTGCCGGCGCCGTGGCCTGCATGGAGCTGGCGTTGGTCGACGCCGGCATCGGGCCGTCCGACGTCGGGCACATCAACGCCCACGGGACCTCGACACCCCTCAACGACCTGGCCGAGGCACGCGCCATCGCCAAGGTCTTCGGCGACGCCCGGCCCGCTCGTCACCTCCACCAAGGGCGTGACGGGTCACGGGTTGGCCGCGGCCGGCGCCATCGAGGCCGTCGCCGCCGTGCTCACGATCGACCGCGCCACCATCCCTCCGACGGCCGGCTACGCCGAGCCCGACCCCGAGATCACGATTCCGATCGTGCACGGCGAGCCGCGCCCGTGGGAACCGGCCGCCGTCCTCTCGAATTCCTTCGGCTTCGGCGGCCACAACGGCTGCCTGGTCCTGCTGCCTCCTGGCTGAGACCAGCCGGTAAGGTCGCACCTCCGCTGCCGCCCGGGCAGCGACTCGTGAGGTCCGTCCATGGGAAGGCTGCAAACCTGGGGTGCCGCGGCGCGCCGCTCCCGCGGGTTCCAGGTGCGGTCGCGCCGTGGTGGTCCTGGCCCTGGTGGCCGGTGGCGTCGTGCTGGCGACCCGCAGCAGCCCGCCGGCACCGACGACGGCCCCCTCCCCCGCGCTGTCCACCCGGGCCGTCGCCCTCGGGGACTCGGTCCCCTACGGGCACGGGCTGGCCAATCCGTACCTGACGCCGCAGATCGGCCTCCCCGCCGGATGCCGTCTCGCAGGGCCCTTCGCCGCAGGCCTACCCGACCCTGGTGGCGCGGGATCTGGGGCTCACCGATGACCGTGCGGCCGACCAACTGCCACCTGACCGGCGACCAGCTGGCCATCAGCGGCGCCGTGGCCGACGGCAGCGACAACACCAGCCGGGACGGCCAGTGCCCGGTGCCGCCGCAGCAGGCCCGGAACCTGACCGACGAGCTGGCCGCGACCGGCCTGGTGCGGCATCCGGCCCGGCTCGTCCTCCTGCAGGACGGGGCCGACGACATCGACTTCAGCGCCTGCCTCGAGTACCAGCTGGCCCGCGTCTTCGGGATCGGCATCGGACTCGGCACACTCCTGCGTCGCCGACGGCTCCGTCACGCCGAAGATCGCGGCGGACCTGGCCAACGTCCGCATGGACCTGGCCCGGGCCATTGAGACGGTGGCGCCCCACGCGGCGACCGTCGCCGTGCTCGACTACTACCAGCCGATCCCGGAGCCGTCGCAGATCGCCAAAGGCACGGCGACATCGGGCGACCACACGAACCTGGTCTGCAGCGGCCTCAAGCCCAATGCGGGCAGCACCTACGCGGCAGCGCAGATCGTGCTGCGCGCGCTGAACAAGGCCGTGGCCGGCGCCGTGGCCGACGCCCGCGCTGCACCACGTGCAAGAACGTGACCCTGGTCGACCTGTCGGGCGCCTTCGACGGCCACGGGATCTGCACGGCGCAGCCGTGGGTCTTCTCGGGCGAGCCCGTGCCCGACACGACTCTGGCCGCCGACGCGGAGCACATCGTGGCCGCCAAGGCCTGCTCCGGGACCGACGATCCTGCACCGGTCGACGAGCTGTGCCGGCCTGACGCGCGTCCGCGCTGGCGGCCGAGGACGGCCTGCGAGGACTACGTGTGGCGCGCCGCACATCCCGACAGCGGCCGGGCAACGCGCCATTGCTGCCGCGGTGGAACGGCAGCTCGAGCGGGCGGGTCTAGTCGATGGCGTCCCGGAACGACCCGATGAAGGCGGCCGCCCCGTCGGGCCCCTCGCCCTGCGAGCAGGCGCCGGACCAGCGCCGACCCCACCACCACGCCGTCGGCCACCTCGCACACCTGCGCCGCCTGATCCGGCGTCGAGACGCCCACGCCGACGCAGACGGGCATGTCGGTGCAGGCCCGGATGCGCTCCACGACCTTCGTCACGTCAGACCCGAGGTCCACGCGCTCGCCGGTGACCCCCATGCGGGCGACGGCGTAGACGAAGCCGCGCGCCCGGGCGCAGACGCGCGCCACCCGATCGGGCGGCGAGGACGGTGCCACCAACAGCACGGTGTCGATGCCCGCCGCGTCGGCCTCGGTGGCCCACGGGGCGATCTCTTCGATGGGAAGGTCGGCGATGATGGCGCCGCTGACGCCGGCCTCCGCCAACGACCGCGCCATGCGCTTGTGCCCGGCCCGGAACACCAGGTTGTAGTACGTCATCACCGCAATCGGCACGGGCGCCTCCGCCCGTGCGATGCCGTCGATGACCTGGTCGGGCACCGTGCCCCGTGCGAGCGCGCGCAGCGCCGCCTCCTGAATCACCGGCCCGTCCATCATCGGATCCGAGAAGGGGATACCGACCTCCACCGCGTCCGCTCCGGCCGCGATCACCGCGGCCAGCGACTGCGTCCAGTCCTCGGTCATGCCCCCCATGAGATAGGGGATCAACAGCTTGCGCCCGCGGTCGCGGCCGGCCCGCAGCTCCTTCTCGAGATCAGGCATCGCGTCGGCGACCGAAGATCTCGCGCACCTGCGCCACGTCCTTGTCGCCGCGGCCCGAGAGCGTCACGAGCACCGTGGACCCCGCCGGCAGCGCCTCGGTGCCGGCGCTGCGGGCCACCCAGGCGACGGCATGGGCCGACTCCAGCGCAGGAATGATGCCCTCGGTGTGGCTGAGCAGCCGGAAGGCGTCGAGCACCTCGTCGTCCGATGCCATGGAGTACTCGGCCCGGCCGGTGGCGGCCAGGTGCGCGTGCTCGGGCCCCAGACCCGGGTAGTCCAGGCCCGCCGAGATCGATTCGGCCTCTTGGATCTGCCCGGCCTCGTCCTGCAGCAGCCGCGAATGCATGCCGTGGAGGACCCCCGGAATGCCGTTGGTGACCGCCGCGCCGCCTGCCGCTTCCACGCCGACCAGCCGGGCCGGCGTGTCGACGAAGCCGGCGAACGTCCCCGCCGCGTTGGAGCCGCCGCCGATGCAGGCGACGACGACGTCGGGCGCGGCCCCGTCCAGCAGATCGCCGCACTGCCGGCGCGCCTCGTCGCCGACGACGCGCTGCAGTTGGCGCACCATGTAGGGGAAGGGATGCGGCCCCATGACCGAACCGAGGCAGTAGTGCGTGGTGTCCACCGTCGCCACCCACTCCCGCATGGCCTCGTTCACCGCGTCCTTGAGCGTCCGGCTGCCCGACGTCACCGTCCGCACCTCCGCGCCCAGCAGCTCCATACGGAAGACGTTGAGCTCCTGGCGCTGCGTGTCCACCTCGCCCATGAAGACGGTGCATTCGAGGCCGAAGAGCGCCGCCGCCGTGGCGGAGCCACACCGTGCTGGCCCGCCCCCGTCTCGGCGATCATCCGGGCCTTGCCCATCCGCTTGGTCAGGAGCGCCTGCCCCACCACGTTGTTGAGCTTGTGCGAGCCCGTGTGCGCCAGGTCCTCCCGCTTGAGGAGGACGCGCACACCCAGGCGCTCCGACAGGCGCGTGCATTCGGTCACCGGCGTGGGCCGGCCCCCGTAGTGGCGCAGCAGCCCGTCCAGCTCGGCCCGGAACGCCGGGTCGGCCCAGGCGTCGTCGAACCACTTCTCGAGCTCGAGGCAGGCCGGCATCAGGGACTCGGGCACGAAGCGACCGCCGAACTCGCCGAAGCGGCCGTCGGCGCCCGGGCGGCCCATCAGGCTCCCGGTCTCGTCGCTCACGCGTCCCTCCAGTCGTAGGGCTCCTCGGCGACGGCGTCGCTCCAGCGGGTCGCGGGTCGCCACGGCGGCGTCGGCCTGCCGCGCGTTGGCGATGAACTGCGCAGCAGCAGCGGGTCCTTGCGGCCCGGGGACGTCCTCCACCCCGCTGGCCACGTCGACGCCGCCGGGGCGGAGATGGGTGACGGCCTCCGCCACGTTGTCGGGGCGCAGGCCGCCCGAGACGATGAGCCGTGGTGGTCGGACACCCCCTCGGCCAGGCGCCAGTCGAACACCTGGCCCGAGCCGGGGTTCGGCCCCGTCGACGAGCAGGTAGTCCGCGCCGAAGTCCTCGAAGCGCAGAATGGTCGGTCGCCGGCCGGGAACGCCTTGATCACGGTCGGCACCCGGGCCCGCACCCACTTCGTCTCCTCGGCCGTCTCGTGCCCGTGCATCTGCGCCGCGCCGAGTCCGGCGACCCGGACCGCCTCGACGATGCGCTGAGGCGCCTCGTCGCGGAACACGCCCACGGTCAGCACGTGCTCGGGCAGGCGCTTGGCGATGTCACCGGCCAGGTGCACCGAGACCTGGCGGGGCGACGGGGCGAACATGAAACCCGACGCGCCGAGGCTCCGAGGCTCACCGAGAGCAGGGCGTCGGCCTCCGACGTGATGCCGCAGATCTTGACGAACAGGCCTTCGGTCATCGTGTCCCGACCGGGTGCCCGACCAGCTCGCGGAGCTGGGCGGGTCGGTCGGCCGCCCGCATGAGCGTCTCCCCGACCAGGATGGCGTCGTACCCCGCCTCGGCCAGTCGCCGGGCGTCCGCCGCGTCGCGGATGCCCGACTCGGCCACGGCGACCACGCCCGGCGGGATGCGCGCCGCCAGCGCGCAGGCGCGCTCGTGATCGACCTGGAACGTGCGCAGGTCCCGCTGGTTCACCCCGACGAGTCCCGCGCCGGTGCCGAGCGCACGGGCCAGCTCTTCCTCGTCGTGCACCTCGACCAGCGCGGCCAGACCGAGCTCGTCGGCCAGGGCGGCGCAGGCCGCCAGTTCGGCATCGGACAGCGCGGCGGCGATGAGCAGCACGGCGTCCGCCCCCATGAGGCGAGCGTCGGCCACGTCCGCCTCCTGCACCGTGAAGTCCTTGCGCAGCACGGGCAGCCCCGACGCCTCCCGGGCCGCCGCCAGGTCGGCGGGCGAACCGCCGAAGAAGTCGACGTCAGTCAGGACCGACAGGCAGGCGGCGCCACCCGTGACGTAGTCCTTGGCCACGAGATCGGCCTGCAGTCCGGGGTCCAGATCGCCCTTGGAGGGGGAACGGCGCTTGATCTCGGCGATGCACGAGAGGCCGTCGCCCCGGAGCGCTCCCATGAAGTCCCGGGGCGCCGGCGTGCCTGCCGCCTGTTCGACCAGGTCCGGAAGCGCGCGGCCATCAGCCTCGGCGCGGGCCCGGTGAGCAGCGAGAATGTCCGCCAGGTAGGTGGGCATGACGCTTCAGCGTAGCGGCGTGACCTTTCGGCCCCGGTCCGGACCCCGCCCGGATCAGGCGCGGATGCGGCTGAGGACCCTCTGGCGGCGGCGGCGCGCCTGGTGCGTCAGCTCGAGGGACAGCCCGGCGACCGGCAGTTGCGTCTCCGCCGCCTCGCGCATCCTTTCGGCCAGACCCGAGTAGATGACCTCGATGGTGAAGTCGTCGAAGTCCACCGTGGCGATCTCGGTCCCGTCGTCGGCGAAATGCGTCACCCGAATCATCAGTCCCCCAGAATCCGTGCCGTGCGATCCGGCTCTTCTACTTCGTCGTCCTGGCGCGCAATCGCCACGCAGTCGCCGTCGAGGAAGATCCAGCCCGCTTGGTTCCAGGGCTTGAGGTCCGGCAGCGCCGGGGGGACGTCGGAAACCAGAGTCGCCGGCTCCTTCCCCGTCGCCGTGTCGCCGCGGATGCCCCTGTCGCCCCAGTTGGCCTGCATGCAGACAGGTTGCGCCTCTGTTGTCTCAGGTTCGTTGGCGTCCGGTTGCAGTTGCGGTGCCAGCCGGCGCCACCGGCCCCGGGCGTCGCTCCGCCGGCCCGATCAGCGAGCGAACAGGTGCCAGCCCATCCAGCCCCAGGCCAGGACCAGCGCGATGCGGAGGAACGGTCCGGTGGCCAGACGCTCCAGCACCACACCGGGCCGGGCCAGCGAGGATCCCGGGATCGAGGACCGCACCCAGACGCCGAGCAGGGCCAGGCCGAGGAGGGCCCACACCGCGTAGGAGAGCGCTGACGTCATCGGACCTCGCTCCTGCTCCGGGCTCGCCGCTGCTGACGCCCACCTCGGCGCACGATGGCGGCGCCGAGGTACAGCCAGAGGAAGAACACGATCACCTTGAGGCCGTAGAAGCGATTCACCGCATCGAGCATCGAGCTCAGCGTGGGGTGGTCCGCCCGGCTGCCTCGGGCGGCGTACTCGAACACCTCCCACGCCACGACGGCGCAGAAGACGGCCACCCAGGCACGCCAGGGATGGCCAGCGTCCGGCCCCAGCTTCAGCGGGCGGGCCCGCAGGGGCCAGCGCACGATCACCAGGACCACGACGACGACGATGGGGATCGCCGTGGCGATATTGGCGGAGCGGGTGAAGGCCGTGGTGCTCGCCGCCCACAGGGCATACGCCACCATGACCACCACCAGCACCAGCCCTGTGCGCTGGCGGAGCGTGTTTCGGTCTCGCTGCGGCTCGTGGCCCGCCGGGTCCTGCTCTGCGGGCACCGGGGCGGCCGTTTCTCTCAGCCTGTGACGGTGGCGCCCGTGGGCGGCGGGGTCGGGACCGCCGTCATCGGCAGCAACGTCGCCCGGGCCGGCTGTGAGCCGCCCACGCCGTCGCCCGAGCGCACGCGGACCGGGCCGGGCGCCTCCACACTGCGGTGCAGGTAGCCGAGGGCGACCCAGCTCCCGAGCTCGGCACTCCAGGCCGCCGAGGTGAGCGTCCCCACGACCTTGTCCTCGGCGGGCGAGTCGCCGGCAGGCGCCTCCCCGGCGTGCAGAGTCATGCCGCGGGTCAACGCCAACGGGGCCTCCCCGCCGGCCGAGGCCGGGGCCGGGGCCGGGGCCACGACGCCGACGAGGCGCCGCGCCACGTTCGAGCCCCGCGCGTCGAGGCGCGCCACCAGCTCCTGGCCGGTGTAGCAGCCCTTGGTGAAGCTCACCGTGCGCTCCACCAGACCGGCCTCGGCCGCGATGGTCTTGGCCGTCAGCTCCGTGCCCATGGCGGGAATCCCCGAGACGATCCGGCACGCCTCGACCGCGTCGGGCCCACACGCCGTGATGCCGTCCGGGAGCGCCGCATCGCCCGGCCCGAGCACCACGTCCTCGGGGCCGAGCAGATCGATCCCGGTCCAGCCGTTCCACTCGAAGGGCAGGGCGAGCACGCCGCGTTCGGCCAGCACCGTCAGCAGCCCCTGCGCCGCCTCGGCGACCCCCGCACCCCGGAGGGACAGGTCGCGCCAGGGCAGGTGCTCCAGCTCGACCTTCGAGCGCAGCAGGAAGCGGCGCAGGCGGGCCAGCACGGCATCGCCGTAGCCCCGGTCGACATCGAGCACGAAGCCCTGGCCGTCCGTGCGGGTCACCCGCAGGAGTGCCGACAGCTTGCCGTCCGGTTCCAGGAGGAGGGTGTCCGCCGACGCGCCGACGGCCAGCGCCAGCACGTCCTGGCTCAGCTGGCCCTGCAGGTAGCTCTCGGCGTCCGGTCCCCGCACCGCCAGCACGTCACGGCCGGCGCGGAACGCCCCGGCACCGTGGCGCAGTGCCGCGGTCTCGGCGTCGAGCTCGAGCGAATCCGGCGGGGTCGCCGTCACGACGCGTCCGAGCCCCGACCGCTGCTGCGCGCTGCGGTCATGCGTCGCGCCGCCGTGACCGCCACCAGCAGCGCGCCCGCCTTGTCCGCGCACTCCTCGTCCTCGCTCTGGGGGTCGCTGTCCGCCACGATGCCGGCCCCGGCCTGCACGCTCGCCTTCCCGCCGGGCGTCACCACCATGGTGCGGATGGCGATGGCGGTGTCGACGTTGCCCGAGAAGTCGATGTAGCCGACGACGCCCCCGTAGACGCCGCGCTTGGTGCGCTCGAGCTCGTCGATGATCTCCATGGCGCGGACCTTGGGTGCGCCCGACAGCGTCCCGGCGGGGAGCGTCGCCCGCAGCACGTCGATGGGGCCCTTGCCCTCGGCCAGCTCCCCCGACACCTGCG
Source organism: uncultured Acidimicrobiaceae bacterium (assembly GCA_963755655.1). Classification (GTDB taxonomy): domain Bacteria; phylum Actinomycetota; class Acidimicrobiia; order Acidimicrobiales; family RAAP-2; genus Bog-473. The sequence goes on along the minus strand of CAVWKX010000021.1, from coordinate 198,557 downwards.
ACGTGATGTGCATGATGTGGCTGTAGCGCTCGATCGTCATCAGTTCGTCGACTTTCTCGGTCCCGAAGCGGACGACGCGCCCCACGTCGTTGCGGGCCAGGTCCACGAGCATGATGTGCTCGGCCAGTTCCTTGGGGTCCTCCGCCAGCTCGCCCTCGAGCAGGCGGTCGTGGTGCTCGCTCTCGCCGCACGGGCCGCGAACCGGCGATGGGCCGTGAGATGACCACGCCGTCGCGCAGCCGCACCATCGGTTCGGGCGAGGCGCCGACGACGGTGACCTCCGGGAAGCGCAGGAAGTACATGTAGGGGCTCGGGTTGAGCAGGCGCAGCGCCCGGTAGACGTCGTAGGGGTCGGCGTCCAGCTCCAGGTCGAAGCGCTGCGACAACACGACCTGGAAGATGTCGCCGGCCCGGATGTACTCCTTGGCCGCGCCGATGGCGGCCTTGTAGTCCTCCGGGCTGACCGTCCGCAGCGCCTCGGCCTTGCCGAGCCCGGCAGGCGGTGCCGCCACCATCGGCGCCGGTGCGGAGCCGTCGGCGGGCCGGGCGCAGTCGGCCGCCAGCTCGACGAGACGCGCGCAGGCGGCCTCGTAGGCGGCGCGCACGGCCCCGGCGGGATCGGCCTCGGCGTCGGGGCCGTCGGAGAGGACGGGCACCACCACGTTGTCGACGAGGACGATGCGCTGGCGCCAGTGGTCGAAGGCGCAGAACTGGCCGATGACGACGAGCGCGGCGTCGGGATGGCCGAGGTCGTCGTCGGGCACGTCGGGGAGGCGCTCGACCTCGCGCACCACGTCGTAGCCGAGATACCCGACCAGCCCGCCGTGCAAAGGCGGCAGCCCGGGCAGCGCCGGCGACTGAAAGCGCGCCACCAGTTCCTCCACCGCGGCCAGGATGCCCTCGTCGGAGCTGTGCAGCCCCAGGCGCCCGGCCGCCTCGACGCGCCGGCCCCGCGCCGTGAGCGTGGCCAACGGCCGGCGCCCGACGAAGGAGTAGCGGCCCCACCGTTCGCCGCCCTCGACGGACTCGAAGAGGAAGCCCTCCCCCTCCCCCACCACGTTGGCGAAGCAGGTGACGGGCGTCAGGGTGTCGGCGACCACCTCGCAGGAGACCGGCACGATCGAATGGTCCTTGGCCAGAGCGGTGAACTCGGCGAGGTCGGGGTGGAAGTCCAGGGCACCCGACGACGGCTGGTGGCCCCCGGCACCTCCGGCGGTCACGGCGCGGGCACTCCCGGGCCGGTGCCGATGGTCCGGAAGAAGCACGACCGCTCCCCGGTGTGACAGGCGCCGCGACCGTGCTGATCGACGAGGACGACGAGGGCGTCACCGTCGCAGTCCATGCGCACCTCGCGCACGTACTGGCGGTCCCCCGAGGTCTCGCCCTTCTGCCAGTACTCCTGACGGCTGCGGCTGTAGAACCAGCTGCGACCGGTCTCGAGGGTGCGGCGGAGCGCCTCGGGATCCATGTAGGCCACGGTGAGCACGGTGCCGTCCGTGGCATCCTGCACGATGGCCGGCACCAGGCCGCCCTCCTTGTCGAAGTCGACCAGGCGCGCCAGCGCCTCGTCGAACGTCAACGGCACGCCCTCGGGCGCCGCGGCAGCAACGGCTTGGGCCTCGACGTCGGCCTCGGGCGCGCTCACAGGTAGAGCCCCGTCCCGCTGTCGTTGCGGGGCGACGCGATGGCGTGGATGTCGCGCTCGCGCAGAATGACGTACTCCTCGCCGTGCACCTCGACCTCGAAGCGGTCCTCGGGGTTGAACAGCACGGTGTCCCCGACCTTGATGGTGCGCACGTGCGGACCGACCGCCACCGCCTCCGCCCAGGTCAGGCGCCGGCTGATCTGGGCCGTGGCCGGAATGAGGATGCCGGCGCGCGAGCGCCGCTCACCGTCGCTCTGCGAGATCTGCACCATGACCCGGTCGAAGAGCACCGAGATGGGCTGCTTGTCCTCGCTCACCCCTTGGTTCTCGGTCCTGGTGCGGCTGGACACGTCCTTGGTCGTCGACGTGGGCACCTAGGCACGGTACCGCACGAGGGCGCCCTCCCAGGTCAGGGCACGCCTCATGCCGGCCGGACGGTGACCCCGTGCGCCGCCATGTAGGCCTTGGCCTCGCCGATGGTGAACTCGCGCCGGTGGAAGATCGACGCCGCCAGGACGGCATCGGCACCGCCGTCGAGCGCGCCGTCGACCAGGTCCTGCAGCACGCCCACGCCACCCGAGGCCACTACGGGGATGTCCACGGCGTCGACGACGGCGCGCGTCAGCGCCAGGTCGAACCCGTCCCGCGTGCCGTCGCGATCCATGGACGTGAGCAGGATCTCGCCGGCGCCGTTGGCCGCGCACTCCTCCGCCCACGCCACGACGTCCCGACCCACCGGTGTCCGTCCACCGTGCGTGTGCACCTCCCACCCACCCGATCCATCCCTGCGGGCCCGGGCGTCGATGGCCACGACGGCGCACTGGCCGCCGAACTCGTCCGCGATGTCGCGCACCAACGCCGGTCGTTCCACCGCGGCGGTGTTCACCGCGACCTTGTCCGCCCCGGCCCGGAGGAGGCGGCGTGCATCCTCCGCCGCCCGGACCCCACCACCGACCGTCAGGGGGATGAACACCTGCTCGGCCGTGCGCGCCACGACGTCGACCATCGTGTCGCGCTCGTCCGACGAGGCGGTGATGTCGAGGAACGTCACCTCGTCGGCGCCCTCGGCGTCGTAGCGGGCGGCCAGCTCCACCGGGTCGCCCTCGTCGGTCAGGTCGACGAATCGCACGCCCTTGACCACACGGCCGCCGGTGACGTCGAGGCAGGGGATCAGGCGGACGCTGCGCACGCGGCGATCCCCTCTTCCACGCGCAGGCGGCCCTCCACGATCGCCTTGCCCACGATGGCGCCGGCCAGACGGCGACCCGACACCTCCAGGCCGGCCAGCGCGACCAGGTCGGCCACGCCGGCCACGCCACCCGAGGCCACCACGGGCAACGACGTCGCCGCCAGCAGCGCCCCCAGCCCGGCCAGGTCGGGTCCCGAGAGCATGCCGTCGCGCGCCACCGACGTCGCGACGACGGCACCGATGGGCTCCTTCTCCCACAGTTCGAGGAGTTCGGTGACGGCGAGACCCGAGCCGGCGAGCCAGCCCTGCGCCTGGGCTTCGGCCACACCGTCGTCGCCGACCCGGTAGTCGAGCCCGACGGCGACGCGTCCCGGCCAGCGGCGGGCGCAGCGGCCCGCCAACGCAGGCTCCTCGCAGTGCCGCCGTGCCGAGCACGACTCTCGTCACCCCGGACTCGAGCACCTCGGCCGCATCGTCCTCGGAACGGATGCCGCCGCCGAATTCCACGCTGACGTCCGCGGCACGGGTCAGCTCGAGGATCGTGCGCAGCACATCGCGCTCGATGCGCCACCCCGGTGCGGGCGCCGTCGAGGTCGACGACGTGGATCCAGCGGGCCCCGGCGGCGATGTAGTCCGCAGCGAGCGCAGTGGGGTCGCCGTAGCGCTCCTCGCGGCCGAAGTCGCCCTGGGTGAGCCGCACCGCGCGTGCCGGCGCGCAGGTCGATGGCCGGCAACAGCTCCATCACGCCGCCTGTTCGGCGAGGCGCACGAAGTTGGCCAGCAGCGCCAGGCCCGTGGCGCCCGACTTCTCCGGGTGGAACTGCGCGCCCCAGAGGGTGCCGCGCGTGGCCAGCGCCGCCACGTCGCCGCCGTAGTCGCACACCGCCGTCGTCTCGGGCCCCACCGGCGGCGCGAACGAGTGCACGAAGTAGACCCAGGGCCGCGGGCCCAGCCCGCGCAACGGCTCGGGCTCCTTCACCGCGCCCCGCACCTCGAGGGTGTTCCACTGCATCTGCGGGTGCTTCACGTCCGGCGGCAACGGCGCCACCTCGCCGGGGAAGATCCCGAGGCCCACGGCGCCCGGGCTCTCGACCGAGCCCTCGTAGAGCAACTGGAACCCGACGCACACCCCGAAGAAGGGCACGCCGGCGGCCACGGCGGCGCGGGCCGCGTCTTCCAGCCCGCTGTCGTGCAGCGCCCGCGCGCAGGCGCCGAACGCGCCCACGCCGGGGAGCACGACGGCATCGGCCGCCGCCACGCTCGCGGCGTCGTCGACCAGGCGCGCCGCCGCACCGACGTGCTGCAGCGCCTTCTCGGCCGAGCGCAGGTTGCCGATGCCGTAGTCCAGGACGGCGATGCGCGGCCCTGCCGTCACAGGCTGCCCTTGGTGGAGGGGATGCCACCCCCCTCGACGCGCACGGCGTCGCGCAGGCAACGGGCCACCCCCTTGAAGCTGGCCTCCAGCATGTGGTGCGTGTTCTTGCCCTCGAGGCGGCGGATGTGCAGCGTCAGGTTGGCCGCGGTGGCGAAGGCGCGCCAGAACTCCTCGGCCAGCTGCGGGTCGAAGGGCGGCGTGCCCAGTCCGGGCGTGTCCGGCGCGAACTCGAGCGAGTAGGCCAGGTAGGGCCGGCCCGACAGGTCCAGCGCCACCTCGATGAGGGCCTCGTCGAGCGGCAGCAGCATGGAGGCGAAGCGCCGCACGCCGGCCTTGTCGCCCAGGGCCTCGGCCAGGCAGGGCGCCGAGCGACGATGCCGACGTCCTCCACGGTGTGGTGCGCGTCCACGTGCAGGTCGCCCGTGGCCTGCACGCGTGAGGTCGAAGCCGGCGTGCTTCCCCAGCTGCTCCACCATGTGGTCGAAGAACGGCAGGCCGGTCGAGACCTCGGTGCGGCCGCGTGCCGTCGAGCAGCAGCTCGGCCTCAATCGTCGTCTCCTTGGTGGCGCGCTCCTTGGTGGCGCGGCGGGCATCGGTGGTCACAGGCTCTCCTTCAAGGCGTGGAGGAAGCGGTCGTTCTCCTCGGCCGTGCCGATGGTGACACGCAGGCAGCCGCGGAGGCCGTCCCAGCTGGCGCAGTTGCGGATCAGGACCGAGTGGTCCAGAAGGCCTGCCCACACCTCGTTGGCGTCGCGGTCACGGGGCCGGAACAGAATGAAATTGGCGTCGGAGGGCCAGCTGTCCACCGGCAGGTCGCCCAGTGCGGCCGCCACCCTGCCCCGCTCCTCGGAGATGCAGCGCCACCCGGGCCTCCATCTCGGGCACGTGCCGCAGGGCGATCAGGCCGGCCGCCTGCGTCTGCGCCGACAGGTGGTACGGCAGCACCACGGACTCGCAGGCCGCGACGACGGCCGGATCCGCCACCAGGTAGCCCAGGCGTGCCCCGGCCATGGCCCACGTCTTGGAGAAGGTGCGGGTCACGACGAGCCCCGGTTGCGCCGGGCCGCGCAGCGTCAGGGCCGACCACGGGGAGAACTGCCCGTAGGCCTCGTCCACGATCACCAGGCCGGGCGCGGCGCCGCTCACGGCGGCCACGGTCTCGGGCGGCTCGGCCCGGCCGGTCGGGTTGTTGGGCGAGCAGAGGAAGGTGACGTCGGGGCGCTGCGTCGCCAGCAGCTCCACGGCGTGGCCGGGGGTCGATCCGGAAGTCGTCGTCGCGGCGCCCTCGACGACCTCGGTCCCGGTGATCCGGGCGATGTGGGAGTGCAGCGCGTAGGTCGGCTCGAACACCAGGGCGCGGCGGCCCGGGCCCCCGAAGGCCAGGAGCAGGCTCTGCAGCACCTCGTTCGAGCCGTTGGCACAGAACACCTCGTCCGGCGTGACGCCGTGCAGGTCGGCCACGGCCTGCCGCAGCTCGGTGGCCGGCCGGTCGGGGTAGCGGTGGAACGAGACCTCGGCCAGCGCGGCCAGCAGCTCCTCGCGCCAGGCGTCGGGCGGCGCGAAGGGCGACTCGTTGGTGTTGAGGCGCACCTCGGCGTCGACCTGGGGCGAGTGGTAGCCCTCGGTCAGCTGCAGGTCGGGCCGCACGGGCGGGACGGCGCTCATGGTCGGACCCTGCGTCAGCTCGTCGAGCGCGTCGAGGCCTCGAGGCGGCGCCGCACCGAGTCGGCGTGGGCCGGCAGCCCCTCGGTCTCGGCCAGCGTGACGACGAGCGGGCCGAGCGCGCGCAGCGCGTCGGGCGTCACCCGCACCGCGTGCACGTGCTTGCGGAAGTCGTCCGCCCGCAGCGCGGACGCGAAGCGCGCCGTCCGGTTGGTCGGCAGCACGTGGTTGGGTCCGGCGATGTAGTCCCCCATGCTGGCCGGCGACCACGGCCCGATGAAGACGGCGCCGGCGTTCTGCACGAGGCCGAGCAGGGCCAGCCCCTCCTCCTCGGGCACCATCAGCTGCAGGTGCTCGGGTGCGATGGCGTTGGCGACGGCCATCGCCTGCTCCGGCCCGTCGACCAGGCAGACGATCCCCGCCGTGGCCAGGGTCGCCTCCAGGTCGGCCCGCCGGCTCGACGCGGCCACGATGCGGTCCACCTCGGCCGAGATCTCCTCGGCCTGCTCGGCGTCCCAGGTCACCAGCCAGGCCAGCCCGTCGGGCCCGTGCTCGGCCTGCACGACCAGGTCGATGGCGGCGAACGACGGCGGGCGCGTCGGGGCCGGCGACGACGACGATCTCGGAGGGGCCGGCGAAGGCCGACGCCACGCCGACGACGCCGGACAGCTGGCGCTTGGCCTCGGCCACGTAGGCGTTGCCCGGACCGGCGATGACGTCGACGGCGGGCACGCTGGCGCGTCCCGTAGGCCATGGCGGCGATGGCCTGCGCCCCGCCGATCCGGTACACCTCGTCCACGCCGGCGATGGCGGCGGCGCACAGCGTGGCGGTGTCGACCTGCCCGTCGGCGGCCGGCGGCACGCACAGCGCGATGCTCCCCACGCCGGCCACCCGGGCCGGCGCGGCGCACATGAGGACGGTCGAGGGATAGCGGGCGCGCCCGCCCGGCGCGTACAGCCCGGCCCGCTCCACCGGCCGCGTCAGGTGCCGCACCGTGATGCCGCCCTCGACCAGGTCGCCGGGGGCGTCCCCTCGTGGGCGTGGTAGGCCAGGATGCGGCCGAAGGCCACCTCGAGCGCCCGCCAGAGGTCGGGGTCGGCGTCGGCGCAGGCCTTCTCGATCTCGTCCGCGGGGACCCGCAGGCCGTCGGACACGTCGACCCGGTCCAGCTCGGCGGTGTAGCGGACGACCGCCTCGTCGCCCTCGGCCCGGACCTGGCGCAGAATCTCGGCCACCACCTCGTGGACGTCGGACCCCGGGGCCGACGGGCGCGGCAGGGCCGCCTCGAACGGCGGCGGGCGTGCCGCGGAGGTCCAGGGTACGGAGGGACATGAGGCCACAAGGCTACCGGCGGGCCCCGAGGGCCTTTCCCGCGGCTGCCTCGGGCCACGAGGAGGCCCGAGGATGGTCGTGCCCGGTCGGCGCCGGATGGGCCATCATCGGGGCATGACTTCCGCCGCCGAGATCTCCTCGCTCTCCTCCACCCTGTCCGAATTGCACGACCGGGTCACCGCCCTGGCCGAGAGCTCGCTGGCCAGCGGGCGACGAGGACATGGCGCACGAGCTCATCGCCGTCGAGCGCGCCCTCGGCTGGCGCGCTGCGGCGCCTGCGTCGCTTCGACAGGGCCAGGGTCAGGGCTCACGCCGCTGAGCGCCCACGCGGCCGGCGGCTGCTACGTCAGCGTTCGCAGGTCAGACCGCGTAGAGGACGAGCTCGTGGCCGAGCAGCGACGCCGCCGTCCGCAGCACGGCCTGGCGCTGCGCCACCACCGCGCAGTTGCGCCGCTCGGCCACCTCGACCACCGCCACGACGCTCAGGTCCGACGTGTCGCAGCGCGCCGCGATCTCACCCGAGCGGCGGGCCGCCTCGCCGCTGAACGGCTCGACCTCGGTCCCGGCCAGCAGCTCACCGATCCGGTCGCTGCGCGCCTCGGTCCGGTAGCCCTCGGCCACCGTCACGGCGGGGACCACCGGCACGATGCCGTTGGACAGCGCGGCGCGGTGCAGGGCCCACATCATGCGGTCGCCCCGGGCCGCCGCGTGGAGCGCGCCCAGCCCGTAGACGAGGCCCTCGCGGCGCGCCGTGCTCACCGGCGCCGGACGCGCGAGGCGACTCCGGACACGCCCGAGCGCAGGCGGGCCAGCAACGCCTCACCGGCGGCCAGCTCCTCGGCGCTCAGGGACCCCGTCTCGCCCTCCCAGGCCGCCACGCCGCGCAGGCCCTGGCGCACCCTCAGCTGCTTCTCAGCGGCCGAGGAGAGCCAGGCGCTGAAGGAGACCCCGTCCTGCTTGGCGGCCTCCTCGACCGACGACGCCACCTCGTCATCGAGCGAAACCGAGCGCTTGGTGACCATGCCCCGAGGGTAGCACCTGGAGTAGTACCACCGGCCGCCACCCCGTCCCACCTGCCCCGGAAACACCAATGCCGGCCCGAAGGCCGGCATTGGGCGAGTCGGCCGGGAGGCGGATCCCAGCACCGACTCTTTTGGAACCAGGTGGCGGGAACCGGTTCCAGCAACAATGGTAGCGCCTGGATTTTCCGATTTCACCTTGAGTACAACGAATTGCCCAAAAAGGGGGTGAATCCCCCCGCCTACGCCGATTATCCGTACCGAAGGGCAGAAATCGGCCAAAGAGCATGCGTCGCAATCGGGGTTTCCGGGCAACACACGTGTTCCGGCCGTGCAGAATCACCCGGAGGCTGAAGGCGCCCCGCTCGGCCGCCGGAATGAAGGCGTTCAGCTCGAGTTCGACCTTCACGGCGTCCCGCCGGGCCGGCGCGGGCAGGGCCTCGGTGAGGTGCAGGCGCTCGCTCACCCGCAGCACATGGGTGTCGACGGGGAGCCCCGGCAGCCCGAAAGCCACGCTGCGCACGACGTTGCCCGTCTTGCGGCCGACCCCGGGAATGGTCACCAGATCCTCGAGGTCGGTCGGCACCTCGCCGCCGAAGCGTTCGGCCACCGCGCTCGCCATGCCGATGAGGCTCCTGGTCTTGGCCCGGAAGAACCCGGTGGAGCGGACGAGCTCCTCCACGTGCTCGGGGTTGGCCGCGGCGAGCGACGCGGCGTCGGGATAGGCCGCGAAGAGCGCGGGCGTCACCATGTTGACCCGGACGTCGGTGCTCTGGGCCGACAGGATGGTGGCCGCCAGCAACTGGAACGGATCCTTGAAATCCAATGCGCACAGCTCGGCGGCCGTGCCGGGGTAGACCTCGGCCAGGCGCTCGACCGTCAGGCGGGCCCGGCCCTTCGCTGTCCTGGGCTTCGCCACCGGTTCACGGTACCGGGTTACGTTGGCCGCAGTGGACGCCCTGGACTCCGGACATGACGGTGGTCGACCTGCGCGAGCTGCCCGCGCCCGATCGGTGGCGCTCGTCGACGTTGCTCGACCGGGCCACGGCGGCGAACGACCACCCGCCGCTGCCCGAGCCGCAGCAGCTGGCGGTCACCGCACGCCGAGGCAGCGCCGGACGGCGAGCGCATCGTGCTGGCCCGGCACGGGAGGCAGCTGGCCGGGTTCGCCGTGCTCTCCCCCGCCCGCGACGGCTCGACCGTGCGTGCACGTGGTGGTCGACCCGGCCACGCCGGCGGGCCGTCGCCCGCCCTCGGCAGGCCCTGCTGCAGCGGGCCGTGCACGAGGTGCCCCCGGCGTCCCCGGTCCACCTCTGGGTCATGCAGGCCACGCGCGGCCGACGACGGCCGGGTCCGGGCGGCCGGCTTCGTCCCCGAGCGCGACCTGCTCCAGATGCGCGTCGCCCTCCCGCTGCCCGACGACGTGGTCGCCGCGACCCGGCCGCTGGCGACCCGGCCCTTCGTCGCCGGGCCGCGACGAGGAGGCGTGGGTCGAGACCAACAACCGGGCCTTCGCCGGCCACCCCGAGCAGGGCGGGTGGACCGTCGCCGAGCTCGCGAGCGCATGGCGGCCGACTGGGTCGAGCTCGACGGCTTCCTGGTGGCCGACGACCCGGACGGGCCCGGCCTCATCGGGGCCTGCTGGACCAAGATCCACCGCGACCGCACCCGGTCCTGGGCGAGATCTACGTGATCGACGTCGACCCCCGCCACCACGGACAGGGCTGGGGCCGCTCCCTCACCGTGGCCGGGCTGGTCTACCTGGCCGGGCGCGGCATCACGGTCGGCATGCTCTACACCGATGCCTCCAACGAGGCCGCCGTGGCGCTCTACCGCTCGCTCGGCTTCACGGTCGACCACATCGACCGCTCCTACCGGCGCGACCCGACCGCTTGACGCCACGGGCGTCGGCTCAGCTGACGCCGGTGCCGATGGCCTTGCCCACCCCGAAGGTGACGCCGGCGGCCACCACCGTCACCGCCAGCTGGCGCAGGGCCGAGACCAGCACGGGCCGCTCGGTGAAGCGGGCCAGCACGACGCCGACGACCAGCGAGGCCACCGCGCCCAGGACGATGGACAGCACGATGGCCGTCGTCCCCGAGGTGAAGAGCCACGGCGCCAGCGGGATGAAGGCGCCCAGGGCGAAGGTGACGAAGGAGGCGGCGGCGGCCTGCCAGGGCGACCCCAGGCTCTGCGGCGTGATCCCGAGCTCCTCGCGGGCGTGCGTCTCGAGCGCGAGCTCGGGATCCTGCATGACCTCGTTGACCATGTCGCGTGGCCACGGTCGGGTCGATGCCCCGGCGCACGTACATGCCGCGCAGCTCGGCCGCCTCGCCCTCGGGGCTGTGACTGAGCGACCGGCGCTCCACCTCGAGCTCGCGCTCCATCAGCTCGCGCTGGGCGGTCATGGAGAGGTATTCGCCGGCCGCCATGGAGAAGGAGCCCGCGATCAGGCCGGCCACCCCGGCCAGGCGCACGATCGAGCCACCCGGGTTGGCCCCGGCCATGCCCAGGACCAGGGAGACGTTGGTCACCAGGCCGTCGCTCACCCCGAAGACGGCCGCCCGGGCCCCGCCACCCCGGAAGTCCCGGTGGTGGTGCGGCGGCGTCGCATCGTGCTCGTGCGCGGAGCTCACCGCGTCAGCGTAGTGAGGCGCTCCCACGCGGGTAGCGTCCTGCAGCGGAATCAGACCCTGACCAGCGAGGAGCGCACCATGACCACCATCGTCGACGGCGTCGACGCCTTCCACGAGCTCGTCGGCAAGGAGCTCGGCCATTCGGAATGGCAGCCGATCACCCAGGAGCGGGTGAACCTCTTCGCCGACGCCACCGACGACCACCAGTGGATCCACGTCGACCCCGAGCGGGCCAAGGACGGCCCCTTCGGCGTGGCCATCGCCCACGGCTACCTGACGCTCTCGCTGGCGCCCGTCCTGCTGAACAAGGTCATCCGGGTCGACAACATGAAGTTCGGCGTCAACTACGGCTGCAACAAGGTCCGCTTCCCCTCCCCCGTCCCGGTCGGCTCCGAGCTCCGCATGGGCGTCACGGTCGCCGCGGTCGACGAGACCGACGGCGGCGTGCAGGTCACCTACGACCTCGTCATGGAGGTCAAGGACGCGCCCAAGCCCGCCTGCGTGGCCCAAGTCGTCTACCGCTACTACCGCTGACGCCGGCCGACGCCATGGCGCGCCGACGCCCGGCTCCGGGCATCACCGCCGCCGCTGCCCACCGGGGACGAGAAGACGGCGCGCGTGCGCGCCATGTTCGACACCATCGCGCCGCGCTACGACCTGATCAACCGCCTGATGACGTTCGGGCTCGACCAGGCCTGGCGCCGCGGCACCGTGGCCGCGCTGGCGCTGCCCGCCGGGCGCCTGGTCCTCGACCTCGCCTGCGGCACCGGCGACCTCTCGCGCCTCGCCCTGCGCCGCGGCTACCGGGTGGTGGGCACCGACCTGAGCGCCGGCATGCTCGGCGCCAACGGCGCGGCCACGCCCGCTGGTCGAGGCGGACGGCAGCCGCCTCCCCTTCGTCGACGGCGCCTTCGACGGCCTGGTCTGCGGCTACGCCCTGCGCAACTTCACCGACCTGGCCGCCACGCTGGCCGAGTCGGCCCGGGTCCTGCGGCCCGGGCGGGCGCCTGGCCGTGCTCGAGGTCGACACCCCCACCGCGCCGCTCTGGCGCGCCGGCTACGACGCTCTGGTTCACCAAGGCCGTCCCCGCCCTCGGCGCCGCCCTCTCCGACAAGGAGGCCTACCGCTACCTGCCCCAGTCGGTCGCCTACCTGCCTCCCACGCCCGGTCCTGCGCGCCATGCTGCGCGAGGCCGGCTTCTCCGCCGTGGGGATCCGCCCCTGGCCGGCGGCCTGAGCCAGATGGTGGTGGCCACCCGCGCCGGCACGCCGTGACGACGGCGGCACGCGACAGCGACGGCGACCGGGCGCTCGCACGCCCGCACCGTCCCGCTCGAGTACGGGCCCGACGCGCTGCGAGTTCGACGGCAGCCCCACCGTGCTCTTCGACCGGCCCGGGCTGACCCTGGTCGGCTGGGGCACGGCGCAGCTCGTCCCGGCCGCCGAGGCGGCGGCGGCCCTGGCCGCCATCCCGTGCGACGACGCACGTCGGCGCTCTGGGCTCGGGCCCGTGGCCCTGGGCGCGCTCCCGTTCAACGGCGCCATCGGCGGCCATGCTCGTCATTCCCCGCTTCACCATGGGCACCTCGCGCGACGCCGACGGCGTCACCCGGCGCTGGGCCACCGCGGTCGGGCCGGCCGACGTGCCGCTGCCGAACACCGACGAGCTCTTCGACGCCGTCATCTGGCAGTACGGCACCGCGCCGGCGCAGCCGGCCGACGCCGGTCACCCGGGTGTCGCCGGCGTGACCACCGCCATGACCTCGGCGGCTACGCCGCCATGGTCGCCGACGCCGTCGCCGTCATGGCCGAGCCCGGGGCCGCCCTGCGCAAGGTGGTGCTGTCCCGCCCGGTCGAGGTCCGCCTGAGCGGGCCGCTCCCCCTGTCGGCCGTCCTGCGCCGGCTGCGGGCCGGCGAGCCGAACTGCACCATCTTCTCCATGCCGGTGCCCGACGGCTCCTTCTTCGGCGCCAGCCCCGAGCTCCTGGTGGCCCGCCACGGGACCCGGGTGTCGTGCCACCCCCTGGCCGGCACGGTGCCCCGGGGCGACACCGCCCGGACCGACGCCGACGCCCAGCGCGACCTGGCCGGCTCGGCCAAGAACCGCGCGGAGCACCGCTACGTGGTCGACGACATCGCGGCCACCCTGCGGCCCTTCTGCGCAGGAGCTGTCGGTCCCGGCCGAGCCCTCCGTGGTCGCCTTCCGCTCGGTGGCCCACCTCGGGCACGCGGATCGAGGGCCGCTTGGCCGGGCCCCGGCCGGCCGGCGTGCTCGAGCTGCTCGAGCGGCTCCATCCCACGCCGGCCGTGGGCGGCACGCCACGCGCCGAGGCCCTGGCCTTCATCGCCGCCCACGAGGCGGGCGGGCGGGGCCACTGGGCCGGCCCGGTGGGTTGGGTCGGCGCCGACGGCGACGGGGAGTGGATGATCGGCATCCGCAGCGCCCGGCTCGACGCCGACGGGGACGACCCTCACGCTGCGGGCCGGCTGGGGGCATCGTGGCCGACTCGGATCCCGACGCCGAGGCGGCCGAGACCAACGTCAAGCTGGCCACCGTGCTCGACGCCGTGGTGCCCGGGGCCTCAGTGCAGCTGCGGTGAGCGCATGGCCGGCGCGGGCGTCGGCTTTGGCCGCGCCGACATGCGGTGGCGGCCAGCGGGATCTTGACCACGATGGTCGCCCCGCCCGCGGGCGACGTGGCCACCTCGGCCGTCCCGTGCAGCGCCTCGGCGATGGCCCGCACGATGGCCAGCCCCAGCCCGGTCCCCGCCGCCGAGCGAGAGGGTCGCCCTGGTAGAAGCGGTCGAAGACCCGGCCGGCCTCGCCGCGCGGGATCCCGGGCCCGTTGTCGGACACCCGGATGTAGCCCATCGTCTGGGCCACGCCGGTCGACACCGTCACCTCGGTGCCCGGGCGGCGTGTGGGCCAGGGCGTTGCGCACGAGGTTGTGCGCCACCTGGGCCAGGCGCTCGCCGTCCCCCACCACCACGACCGGCGGCCCCGGCTCCAGCGTGAGCTGGTGGTCGTGCGGCACGGCGTTGGAGTCGCCGACGGCGTCGGCGCAGATGCGGTGCAGGTCGACCGGCTCCGCCCGCAGCGGCCGGCCCCGGTCCAGCTCGGCCAGCAGCAGGAGGTCCTCGACCAGGCCACCCATCCGGGTCGCCTCCTCCTCAATGCGCTTGAGGGCCTTGTGCCGGCCGGCCTCGTCGGAGAAGCCGCCCCGGCCCAGCAGCTCGGCGTAGCCCCGGATGGAGGTCAGGGGCGTCCGCAGCTCGTGGGAGGCGTCGGCCACGAATTGGCGCAGGCGCTCCTCGGAGGCCGACTTCTCGGCGAAGGCCCCTTCGATCTGGGCCAGCATCTCGTTCAGCGCCGAGCCCAGGCGGCCGACCTCGGTGCCGGGGCTGCCCTCCGGGCACACGGCGGGTCAGGTCGCCCGAGGCGATGGCGTCGGCCGTGCCCGCCATCTGGCGCAGCGGCCGCAGCCCGCGGCGCACCACCAGGAAGACCAGCACGCCCATGGCCAGCAGCACGGCCAGGCTGGCGATCAGCTCCACGCTTGCGCAGGGAGGCCAGCGTGTCGTTGGTGGGGTTGAGCGAAATGGAGGTGACCAGCGTCCCCTGGGGCACCGTCACGGCGACGGTGCGGTAGCGCGCCGTCGGGATCGCCCGTGCTCCCCAGCACGACGGCGTCGGGGTCGGGCCGGAACGTGCCGGCGTAGCGGCCGACCCGTACGCGGGCGTCGATGTCGGGCACCTGCTGCACCGGGATGTCCTTGGTCAGGATCGGCGCCGGGTCGGGCCGGGCCGGCGGCCCCGAGGGCCGCGGCAGCGATGACCTTCCCGCGAGCGGTCCAGCAGCTGCACGTAGACGTCGGACGAGATGCGGTGCGACAGGTCGGCCCTGGTCACCGGCATGCCGCGGTCGGCGGCGTAGGTCAGGTACTTGAAGCCGAGGGACTCGTTCTGGGCCAGCGTGCTGTCGGCCTGGCCGTAGAGGAAGGACCGGACCGACGGCGTAGATGACGACGTCGGCGACCAGGAGGCCGACCACGAGCAGCAGCGCCACGACGGCGACGAGCCGCTTCTGGAGGCTCATCCGTCCCGGGGCAGCCGGAGGGTGTAGCCGACGCGTCGGATCGTGTGGATGAGCGCCGGTTCGCGGTCATCGATCTTCTTGCGCAAGTAGCTGATGTAGGTCTCGACGATGTTGGGGTCGCCGTGGAAGTCGTAGCCCCACACGTTGTCGAGCAGTTCGGACTTGGAGATCACACGGCGGGCGTTCTCGAGCAGGTAGCGCAGGAGATTGAACTCCGTCGCCGTGAGCTCGATCGCCAGCTCGTCGCGCCACACCTCGTGGGTGTCGACGTTCATCGTCAGGTCGGCGAACTGCAGGATGGAGGTGTCGGCGGCGGCCATCTCGCCGGCGCGCCGCAGGATCGCCCCGACACGCGCCATGAGCTCCTCGATGCTGAAGGGCTTGGTGACGTAGTCGTCGCCCATGCTGAGGCCTTCGACCTTGTCCTGCGGTGGTGTCGCGCGCCGTCAGGAAGACGATCGGCATCTGCTCGCCCTGGTAGCGCAGCCGGCGGCACACCTCGTTGCCGTCGAAGTCGGGCAGCATGACGTCGAGCATGACGAGGTGGGGCCGGAAGGTGCGCACCTGCTCGAGCGCCTCGGCCCCGGTGGCAGCCACGCCCACTTGATAACCCTCGAACGTGAGCGCGGCGGACAGGAGCTCGGCGATGTTCGGCTCGTCGTCGACGACGAGGATGCGCGACTGGGGCGCTTCGAGCGTCATGTCGGTCGGTCCGAGCTCATACCGACCGGATCGGGTCTTCGGTGTCGGTGGCGTTGGGGCTGTCGCCGTTGGTCTGGCCCGTGGCGGCGCCGTTGCCCGACTGGCCCGATTGGCCCGACTGTGCGGCCTGTGCCGATTGGCCCGACTGGCCGGCGCCGGCCTCAGCGCTCGCGCCGCCACGACGACCCGCCTTGCCGCGGCCGCCCGTGGCCACCCCGCGCACCCCGTGCACGATCCGGCCCAGGCCCCACCACGTCACCAGGCCCAACGCCTCGACGACGATGAACGACGACATCTTGGACTCGCCGGCTTCGCGGTCGACGAACTTGATCGGCACCTCGGTGATGGCGGCGCCGCGCTGGCGCGCCCGGTAGGTCATCTCGATCTGGAAGCCGTAGCCCTCGGCCCGGATGTGGCTGAGGTCGAGCCGGTGCAGGATCCCGGCCGAGTAGGCCCGGTACCCCGCCGTGGAGTCGGCCACGCCGAGACCGAGCACGGCCGATGCATAGGCGTTGCCGCCGCGCGAGAGCAGATGGCGGTGCCAGGCCCAGTTGGGGATGGAGCCACCCTCGACGTAGCGCGAGCCGATCGACGACGTCGAAGCCCTCGTCGAGCGGCGCCACCAACGTCGGCAGCGCGGCGGGGTCGTGCGAGAAGTCGGCGTCGATCTCGATGCAGGCGTCGTAGCCACGCTCGAGCCCCCAGGCGAAACCGGCGCGGTAGGCGCTGCCCAGCCCCGACTTGGACGTCCGCGACAGGAGGTGCACGTCGGGCAGCACGGCCGCCACGCCCTTGACCAGGTCGGCCGTACCGTCGGGACTGCCGTCGTCGACCACCAGCACCCCGGCGCCGGGCAGGCACTCGTGGATGCGGTGCAGCATCCGCTCGATGTTCTCCGACTCGTTGTACGTCGGGATGACCACCAGCGGGCGCATGAAGCATTCTAGGTGAGGTTGCCGAGCCAAGCCCTTCGGCGCCGGAGTGGCGGCCGGACCTGCTTCTGCCCTTGGCCTGCCCGTTCACGCCGCCGCGGCCAGCCGCACTCCGGGCAGGGGGCGGCCAGAGGCTGCCTCAGACGTCGGCGGGCTCCGCATCCGGCCCCTGCGGCTCCTGCAGGACTTCGTCCTCGGGCACATCGGGTCCCCGGCGCGAATTCCCGCACAATCACTTGGATGGCACCGCCGACAGGGATGCCCACCAGGGCGCCGACGAAGGTGCCCAGCCCGCCGGCCACCCGCCCGCCGAGGGTGGCCCCGACCAGCACGGCGACCAGCACCCAGAACGGGTTGAGCTGCACGGTCCGGCTCATGATGACCGGGTTGAGGACGTGGTTCTCCACCTGCTGGTAGACGAGGAAGACGATCAGCATCGTGATGCCCGCAGGGACGGAGTGGATGGCGGCGATGATCACCACCGGGACGCCGGCCAGCAGCCCACCCACCAGGGGGAGCAGGTCGACCAGGGCCACGAAGACGCCGAGCAGCAGGGCGAAGGGCACGCCGAAGATCTCGAGCGTGACGCCGACGATGATGCCGGCGATCACCGAGGTGGCCGCGTTGCCCAGCATGTAGCCCGTCACCGAGCGGATCGAGAGTCGTCGACGACACGGTGCAGGCGTTGCGCCGTCGAGGGCTGGAACAGACTGAGGAAGCCGCGCCACATGCGGGGAGCCTCCAGCATGGTGAAGAAGGTCAGGATGCCGATGGTCACGAGCGCGACGACGGTCGACGCGGCGGCGGCGCCCACCGACAACGCCGTGGCCGGCTTCAGCACCTTGGTGATCTGCGAGGTGAGCTTGCTCGAATCCTCCGACAGGTACTTCTGCAGGTGCAACCGGTAGACCAGACGCCCGATCGGGCCGCGGCCCTTCTTGGTCTGGGTGACCAGATGCGGCACCTGTTTGCCGAAGTTGATCGCCGCCGTGACCAGGGGCTCGGCGAAGAGGTAGATGAGGCCACCGAGGACCAGGACGCCGAGCACGAAGACCAGGAGGGTCGCGCCTCCGTGACTGAGCCCTCGCCGTTTCAGGAAGCGTGTGGCCGGGGTCAGCAGGAGCGTGACGAAAAAGGCGATGACCACGTAGACCAGGATCGTGCGGAGGACCCAGAGCCCGAGGATGAGCGCGGCGTTGAGGTCGAGCAGCAGAATGATGGTGCCGACCGAGACCACGATGGTGCCGAGCGGGATGCCGCGTCGGTCCGCGCTCCCCGAGAATTTCGCACGCCAGGTCTCCCGGGGCTCGGCCGGATCGGAGGGCATGGGGCCCAGCTTGGCAGCTGTGGGCTCCCGAAAGGCGCTTCCAAAGGCAGCCCACGTGCAAGCATGACTCGGATGGGCAGTGAGGCACAGGCGGTACCGGCGGAGGAGCAGCCGCCGGAGCCGCCGCAGCCGCCACTCGCCGCGACGCGGGAGCCACCGCCGCCGGCCACTGAGCCGGAGCCGCCCGAACCATCGCCCCAAGAGGAGCCCGAGGAGGCGGCCGTCCTGCAACCCCGGGTCCGGCGCAAGTTCCTTCCGCGCAACGTGAAGATCACCTTGATGGTCCTGTTCCTCTTCTTCGTCGGTGAGTACATCCTGCTCCCCGAGCTCGCCAGCGCCCGCCGCGAGGCGCACCAGCTGTCCCAGATCAATGTCTTCTGGCTGATCCTCGGCGCCCTGCTCGAGGTGGCGGCGCTGGCGGCCTACGCCGAGCTGACGCACACGGTCCTCTCCCCCGGTGCGCCCGACCGCTGGCGCATCTTTCGCATCAACATGTGGGCGTTGGCGATCAGCCACACGCTGCCCGGCGGCCAGGTGCCAGGAACGGCCGCCAGCTACAAGCTGCTGACGGACGCCGACGTCCCGGGCAGCACGGCCGCCTTCGGCCTGGCGACCCAGGGCATCGGTTCGGCCGTCGTGCTCAACGTGATCTTCTGGCTGTCCCTGCTCATCTCCATCCCCCTGCAGGGGTACAACCCGCTCTACGGCTTCGCCGCCATTCTGGGCGTGCTCCTGCTGGCGATCTTCGCAGCCGTGATCTTCTTCCTCACGCGGGGCGAGAAGCACGCGAGCGTCTTCTTGAAGAAGGTGGCGGACCGGCTGCCTTTCGTACGGGCCGAGACCGTGACCTCGCTTGTGCAGAAGGTGGCCGACCGCATGAAGATCCTCTTCTCGAGCTCGGATCTGCTGAGGAAGGCGGGCAGCTGGGCCGCGGCCAACTGGCTGCTCGACTGCGGGTCGCTCTACGTCTTCCTGCTCGCCTTCGGCGCGCACGTCTCGCCGATCGACGTCCTGGTCGCCTACGGGCTGGCCAACATCCTGGCCGTCATCCCGATCACGCCCAGCGGCCTGGGCGTGATCGAGCTCACCGTCATCGCCATCCTCAAGGGCTTCGGCGTGCCCGGTGATGTGGCGGCGGCGGGCGTCCTGAGCTGGCGCCTGGTGAACTTCTGGCTGCCCATCCCCTTCGGCGGGGCCTCCTACCTGTCGCTGCGCTTCGGGCATCCGCGAACGGCGACGGCCAAGGCGATCCCCTCCTGAGCACTGCACCACCGATGAGCGACGGCGACGGCGGCGGCGACGGCAACGGCAACGGCAATGAAGGCGGAGCCGGACACGGACATGCATCGCTCGGCGCGCGCTGGGTGGCGGCACAGCGGCTGCGCCTGGAACGGACGCGCCCGTCCACGCCCGGGGGCGACATCGACGCGGAACGGCGCCTCTACCGCGCCGTCGCCGGCTCGGTGAGCGTCCCGATCGGACGGTCGTCGGTGCTGGCGCAGCGCACGCGGGTGATCGACGCCGAGGTGGCACGCGCCATCGGCCGTGGCACGAACCAGATCGTCCTGCTCGGTGCGGGCCTCGACGGCCGCGCCCTGCGCTTCGGCGGAGGCGCGGTGCATTGGTTCGAGGTCGACCGCCGGGCTGCGCAGGCGGACAAGCGCAACCGCCTGCGCGCGTTGGACGTCGCCACGACGGGCACCACGTTCATCGCGCTCGACCTGCTGGCCGATGACCTGGAGCCCGCGCTCCACGCGGCGGGGCACGACGCCGGCGCCCCCTCGCTGTTCGTGGCCGAAGGGCTCTCCGACACGTTGACGTTGGAGGCGACGGCGTCGCTTTGCGGCGCGCTACGGGCCCGAGCGGCTCCGGGCAGCGTGCTGGTGGCCACCTTCTCGGTGACGCCCGAAGGCGGTGAGCTCGTTCGGGGACTGCGCTCCGCCACCGGGCTGCTGCGCCGCGTGACGGACGAGCCGCGGCGCAACGAATTCCGCCCCGGCGACCCACAGAAGCTCATGGTGGTCACCGGCTGGCGGGTCACCCACGCCGAGTCGTCTCCCGAGCGGCGCCTCGACCCCGGCGCTCACGCGCTCATTCTCGTCGCCGAGCCCGACCCGGCTCGCGGCGGCTGATCCGCAGGCCTCAGGAACCGGCGCCCGTCGGCGCCATCGTCCGCCGGCCCGGGCGCAAGCGCACGCGGAGGGGATGGCCCTGCCTCGTGCGCACGACGCGCACCGCCGCTCCGACCAGCAGCACGATGAAGAGCAGCACATAGGCGTTGCCCACCGGCAGCAGCCAGCCCCGGCCGGCAAAGCGCACCGAGGGGCCGTGCGGGACCCACCAGTAGGGCGCGGCCCACATCAGGATCGCCACGGCCAGCGCCCACCACTCGCCGGCGCGGGGCCGATCCGGGGCCAGCGCCAACCAGGCCACCAGGAGGATCATCCAGATGAAGTGGTGCGACCAGGAGACCGGGCTGGCCAACGACTCCGTCGCCTCGACCACGAGCAATCCGAGGACCGGTGAGGACCGGCGATAGGCGCCGGCGGCGATCAGGAGGCCCAGCACGCCCACCGTGACCACGATCACGAAGGTGGTCGGCGTCGTCACGGTGTGACCGAGCAGGCGCTCGGTGGCGCCGAGGACCCCCTGGTTGCCGATCCACGACAGCATGCCGGCGCGCTGCGGGTCACGGATGTAGTGCGTCCAGTAGGACCACGAGGTCGACGCGTTGAACGCCACCGCCAACAGCGCGGCCGCCACGAAGGAGGCTGAAGCACGGATGCCGGCGCGGCCCTGCCGGGTGAGGAAGAGATACGGGATCAGGATGACGGGCGTCACCTTGATGGCCGCCGCCAAGCCCACCAGGATCCCCCGGGGAATGCGCAGGTCCATCGTCAGGTCGGCCACGATCATGAGGGCCAGGATGATGTTGACCTGACCGAGCAGGAAGGTCTGCCGCACCGGGTCGAAGAGCAGCACGGGCAGCACCAGCGCGAGTGCCCACCAGAGCACCGTGCGCTTGTCGAGGGCGCGGCACACGGCGCGCAGGCTGACGGCGATCATCCCGAAGAGGGCGGCGAGGTTGAGCCAGGAGAACGCCACCTCGCAGACCCGCAGTGGGAAGTGGGCGAACGGTGCGAAGAGCAGGGCTGAGAACGGCGGGTAGGTGAAGCCCAGATGATCGGTCGGGTAGGTAACGGTGAAGAGGTTGTTCGACGAGGCATGTGCCCCGCCCAACAGGTAGGTGCTCAGATCGAGCTGCTGGTGGAAGTAGGCCAGGAGGGTGGCCCCCACGAACGCGACCGCGGCGGCGAAGGCGGGCCAGCCCCAACCACGGCCGGACGCGATCGCTGCCATGCGCAGCGCCAGTGCATCACCGGCCCCCCCGCCGGCTTGTCCCGTCGAGTCGCGACGGTGCTGCATCTCGGCCTCGCTACGCGGGCGGCCTGGCCTCGTCACCCTCTCCGACGCGGAGATCCGTGTCGAGTCGCCGACGGGCCCGCTCCCGCGCCAGCTCCTTGAGGCGTTCCTGCGAGCTCACCCCGTGGCGGTTCGTCACCCGGCGCCAGCGCCGGTCCGAACCGAGCTCCCACGCGTTGGTCTCGTCGGCGAAGACGAGGTCCAGTATCTCGAAGAGCCGTGACTGCAGCTCGGTGTCGTGCACCGGGACGACCACCTCGATGCGGCGGTCGAGGTTGCGGCCCATCAGGTCGGCCGAACCGATGAAGATCTTCAGGGGCAGACCGGGTCCGGCCGCCGGATCGACGGGGATGCCGCCGAAGCGGTAGATCCTCGAATGCTCGAGGAAGCTGCCCACGATGGAACGCACCCGGATGTTCTCGGACAGCTCGGGGATGCCCGGGCGGAGCCGGCACAGGCCGCGTATGGCGAGATCGATCTGGACGCCGGCGCCCGACGCCCGGTAGAGCGCGTCGATCATGGCGGCATCGGTCAGGCCGTTGAGCTTCAGCACGATACGGCCCGACGGTCCCGCCTCGGCCTGCTCCTCGATCATGGCCATGATGCGCTTGCGCACCGTGACCGGCGACACGAGGATCTGGCGGTAGTCGGCGTGGCGCGAGAAACCGGTCAGGTAGTTGAAGAGCTCGCCGACGTCGGCGCCGATCTCGGGGTCCGAGGTCAGCAGCCCGAGGTCCTCGTAGATGCGGGCGGTCTTGGAGTTGTAGTTGCCGGTGCCGACGTGACAGTACGGACGCACGCCCTCGTCCTCGCGCCGGAGCACCAAGGCGGTCTTGGAGTGCGTCTTGAGGCCGACGATCCCGTAGACGACGTGGACTCCCACTTCTTCGAGCGCGCGGGCCCACCCGATGTTGGCCTCCTCGTCGAAGCGCGCCTTGAGCTCGACGATGGCCGCCACCTGCTTGCCGTTCTCGGCGGCCCGGATCAGGGCCGCCACGATCGGGCTGTCGCCACCGGTGCGGTAGAGCGTCTGCTTGATCCCGAGCACGGCCGGGTCCTCCGCGGCCATGGCGACGAACGCCTCCACTGAAGTGGCGAACGAGTCGTAGGGGTGGTGGACCAGCACGTCGCGCTCACGCAACATGGCGAAGAACTCGCTGGGATCGTGCGCCGCCTGGGCCAGGCGGGGCGGCGTCATCGGCGTCCAGGTCTCACCGTGCAGGTCGGGACGGTCGAGCGCATAGACGCCCCACAACCCGCTCAGGTCCAGCGGCGCCCCGACGCGGAAGACGCCGTCGGGACCGACCTCGAGCTCGGTGGCTAGGAAGTTGGCCAGGTCCTGGCCCATGTCGGCCTCGACCTCGAGCCGGAGGGCCTTGCCGAAGCGGCGGCGGCGCAGCTCCATCTCGATGGCGACCAGCAGGTCGTCGGCCTCGTCCTCCTCGAGCGCCAGGTCGGCGTTGCGGGTCACCCGGAAGGCGTGGTGGTGGCCGATGCTCATGCCGGGGAACAGCGAGTCGAGGTGGGCGGCGATGACCTGTTCCAGCGGGACGAAGCGCTCGCCGTCGGGCATCACGATGAAACGCGGCAGGGCCGGCGGGACCTTGACCCGCGCGATGCGGCCCTCGCCCGAGGAGGGGTCCTGCACCTCGACGACCAGGTTGAGCGAGAGGTTCGAGATGTACGGGAAGGGATGGCCCGGATCGACCGCCAGCGGGGTCAGCACGGGGTAGATCTGGCGCTGGAACACCTCGACCAGGTGCTGGCGGTCATCGTCGTTCAGCGAAGACCAGCTGGCGAAGCGGACGCCCGCCTCGGCCAGGCCCGGCACGATGAGATCCAAGAAGATGTGGTCCTGGCGCCGGACCAGTTCCTCGACCCGGGCCCTGATCATGGTCAGCTGCTCGCCGGGGCGCAGCCCGTCGACGGAGCGGGTGCGCACGCCGGCCGCCACCTGGTCCTCGAGCGCGGCGACCCGTATTTGGTAGAACTCGTCGAGGAGCTCGGAGAAGATGGCGAGGAACTTGACGCGCTCCAGCAACGGCACGCCGTCGTCCTCGGCCAGGTCGAGCAGGCGGGAGCCGAAATCGAGCCGCGACTGCTCACGGTTGGTGAAGCGCTGGTACCCGAACGCCTCGATCTGCTGATACGTCGGCGGGGTGGGCCGCTCGATCTCGACCGACAGCCCGATCGGCTCGTCGGAGGTCGGTTCGGTCGCTCCGGTCTGCTCCGTCGATACGGCCTGCCCGGTCGATCCGGTCGGTCCACCCCCCGTGACCTGGGGCTCCGGCTGCGCCTGGGGTTGGTGCTGGGGCTGGGTCTGGGTCATGGGAAGGGGTGCGCCACGGCACGCCCGGCGTGCAGTGTCACCCTGGATCCTACCCCTCACCACTACGATTCGCCCGGTGCCGTCCGTTGCCCGCCGACCCCGCCGCACGCCGTTTCCGCGCTACGTCTTCGGTCCCAAGCCCAAGCGGCGGACGGAGTTGGGCCTGCTCCTCTTCGGCGCGCTGCTGATCGTCGCGCTCTACGTGATTGCCGCCCTGGGTCAGAAGTCGAAGATCCCGGACAACATCGGCGCCTTCCTCGGCATCGTGATCGGGCTGGCCCTGGCGGCACACCTGGCCAACCGCTGGCTGGCCCCCAACGCCAACGCGGTCATCCTCCCGCTCGCCGTGCTGCTCAACGGGATCGGCTACGTGGTCATCGCGCGCTGGGACCCCGGGCAGGCCCAGGGCCAGGCGGCCTGGGCCGCGCTGGGCGTGCTGCTCTACGTCGTCACGCTCCTCGTGGTGCGCTACTCACGGGACTTGGAGCGTTATCGCTATCTGCTGTTGCTCGTGGCCGGAATCTTCCTGGTGGCGCCGCTGTTCTTCTCGCCCATCTACGGCGCCCGCCTCTGGGTGCACGTCGGCAGCCTGGAGTTCCAGCCGATCGAGTTCTCCAAGATCCTGCTGTGCATCTTCTTCGCCTCCTACTTCGCGGAGAACAAGGAGATGCTCTCGATCCCGACGGCGCAGATCGGCAACCGCCTCTACCTCGACCCCCGCCCCTTGATCCCGATATTGGTGGCCTGGGGCGCCGCCATGGCCATCATCGGACTCGAGGACGACATCGGCTTCGCCGCCCTGCTCTTCGTCCTCTTCATCGGCCTGCTCTGGGTCGCCACCGGACGCGTCGGCTATCTCGTCCTCGGACTGGTGCTCTTCGGCGTGGGCGCCTATATCGCGGCACGATACTTCGGCCAGGTGCATCTGCGCGTCGAGCAATGGCAGAACCCGTGGCCGACGACGAAGAACCCGGGCAACACCCAACTCAGCGAGGCCTGGTTCAGCCTCGGCGACGGAGGCGTCGGCGGGACGGGTCTCGGCCTGGCCCCGCATTACGTCGGGGCCGTCCCCGAGCTGACGAGCGACATGATCTTCGCGGCGATCGGGACCGAGATGGGCCTGATCGGCTGTGCCGCCGTCGTGATGGCCTTCATCCTGCTGGTCGGTGCCGGCTTCCGGGTGGCCCAGACGGCACGCTCGGACTTCTCACGCCTGATGGCGACGGGCCTGACCTTGATCCTGGGATTCCAGGCCTTCTTCATCATGGCCGGGGTGGTGCGGATCTTGCCCTTCACCGGCATCACGTTGCCCTTCGTGGCCTACGGCGGGTCTTCGCTGTTGGCCAACTACGTCCTCATCGCCCTGATGCTGCGTATCTCCGCCGAGGGCGCCGAAGCCCAGGCCGAGATGCTGGCCGCCGGGGCGGCCGCCGGGCCGGGTGAACGCCCGATGGTCCCGGCGGGCTGAACCGCTTCCGCCTCCGGAACCGGTCCGGCGCGCCAGGCGAGGCGAGCCGACCCCGTCGGTGTTCACACCGGTATGGCGCCTCCCTCGGCCGACTCCCGTTCGTCGTCCTTGCCCGGCCGACCCCGCACGAGACCGATCAGCAGGACGGCGAGGGTCGCGCCGGCCAGCGGCCCGACGATGTAGATCCACCAGCCGGTGAAGTCCCACGACACGATGTCGGGGCCGAGGGTGCGGACCGGGTTCATGGAGGCGCCGCTGATCGGGCTGGCGAAGAGGCCGAGCAGTGCCACCGTCGCCCCGACCGCGAGCGCGGCGTTGTGGCCGATGCTGCGGTA
This sequence comes from uncultured Acidimicrobiaceae bacterium, assembly GCA_963755655.1. GTDB lineage: Bacteria > Actinomycetota > Acidimicrobiia > Acidimicrobiales > RAAP-2 > Bog-473. Next base: position 173,086 of record CAVWKX010000021.1, on the reverse strand, counting down.
GCCGGTGGCCGTGTTGAGGATCACGGTGACGAGGATTGCGGTGAGGATGACCTCCATGACGAGCGAGCGCCACTCTCCGCCCGGCTTGGCGATCGGGTAGTTGCTCCCCGAGGCCACGTGGCCGTACATCAACTGGAGGACGAGCGCGGCGGCGAGCGCGCCGGCCAATTGGACGGCGATGTAGGGGACGGCCCAGACGGCCTTGAAGACGCGGCGGGCCGTGAAGGCGAGCGTGACGGCGGGGTTGATGTGCAGCCCCGACAGCGGGCCCAGCGCGTAGATCATGGCCATGACGACGGCGCCGGGTGCGACCACTGCGGCCGTACGGCTGATGGGACCGCCGCCGACGTAGTGGTTGATCACGCCCGCTCCGGCGGCCACCGTGACGAGGATGAAGGTGCCGATGAACTCGACGATCAGGCGGATGCCGAGCGGACGGAGCCTGAGCGTGTCCTCGCTGAAGCGGATCATGAAGCGATCGCCCAGCATCGAGTCCTTCTCGAGGTCGACCTCCTTCGTCGTGACCGGTGCGCTGGAGCGGGCGGGCTGGGCCGGCGCTGTGGGCGCGGTGGCCGGGGCGCCGGCGCCCGGGCCGGGGCTGGCGCTGCCGCCGCCCGGAGTCGTGGTCACGCCGTCCGTCCCGGATCGCCTTCCTTTCCGACGGAGCCGCCGGCCACCTCGTAGGACCACAGCTCCGACGACACCGAGACCGGGCCGCCGTGGGGCGAGGGCCGATCGGCGCCGGCGTGACCGTGGGCGAAGGCCGGCGAGGAGACCCACTTGTTGAACGCATCCTCGTCACGCCAGCGGGTGACCACGAGCCACTGCAGGCGATCGTCGGTCGGGCGCAGCAGCTCGAAGCCTTCGAAGCCGTCCTGATCGTCGACGGCTCCGGCCCGCGGCGGCGAAACGCTGGGCCAGTTCGTCACCCGAGTTCTCGGGCACGGTGATGGCGTTGATCTTGATTACGGCGCGTGGTTCACCGTCAGCCATGGAGTCGTCCTTCCAGGTCAGGGTGCGGGTGTTCCTTCGAGCCTAGGTGCCCTCGGCAAGCGAGAGAAGGAGAGAACGGAGCTGGCCGTGCGTCGCCGTAGCGCTCTGTACCCGCCGGCGCCGGCGCCGGCGCCGAACCGGCCGAGTTGTCGCCGGCGCGGCGCTCCGCCTACGGCCGGGTGGGTTCGTCCGACTCTGTCACGTCGTCGGTTACGGGCACGACGTCGCCCGCCTCCTCGAGGAGACGCTCGTCGACGAGGATCGGCGCCGGGACCGGCATGCGCAAGGCCAAGACGATGCCGTCGGAAGGCCGGCAGTCCACCCGTACGCGGCCGGCCGGTGTCATGAGATCGAGTTCGGCCAGGAGATTTCCCTCGTCTCGCCCGACCAGACGCAGGGCGATCACGTCGATGCGCGCCTGCTGCATCACGTGCATGAAGAGCTCATGGGTCATGGGTCGGCGCGAGTCCATGCGGCGCAGGGCCTGGGCCATGGCGGTTCCCTCAGGCAGGCCCACCGGGAAGACCAACGACCGCATCGGGGGTTCCGACTCGACCAGGGTGACGGACGGGTAGGGCGATGGCAGATCCATGGAGACGTCCTCGACGTCCATGACCCGGAAGGCCGGGAAGGACGGACGCGGCCGCTCGGGTGCGGCGGCTGGCAGTGGATCGGGCTGGACCGCCGCCTCGACCTCCGGCTCTGCCTCCGCCTCCGGCTGCACGTCGGTCATCGGAATTTCCTGCGGGCTCCGACGCTCAGGGCCAGGCCCACGGCGCCGAAGAACACCAGCACGGCCGTCCCGCCGTAGCTCACGAACGGGAGCGGGATACCCGTGATCGGCATGATCCCCATCGTCATCCCGGCGTTCTGGAAGACGCTGAACGCGATGAAGGCGAAGAGGCCGCTGCAGATCAGGCGGCCGAACGTGTCCCGGGCCACCACGGCGGCGTGCAGCACCCGCCACGCGATCACGCCCTCGAGCGCCAACACGAAAACGGAGCCCACGAAGCCCAGCTGCTCGGCGACGGCGGTGAAGATGAAGTCGGTCTGCTGCTCGGGCACGTAGCCGAGGTTCGTCTCCACCCCGTGTCCGATCCCCGACCCGAACACACCGCCCGACCCGATGGCGTTCTTGGCCTGGTCCTCGTTGTAGATCGCCGACTGGACGTACGGGTTCGTGCTGTGCGAGTTGGGGTTCAAGAACGTGGTCAGGCGGGCGATCTGGTAGTGGTGCAGCAGCCCGGATTCAACCGCCACCACGGCGAAGAGCGCCGTGCCCACGAGCAGCATGACCAGAATCCTGATGGGCAGGCCCGCCACCGCCAACAGGACGAGCGTCACGATGATCATGATCATCGCGGTCCCGAGGTCCGGCTGGAGCAGCACCAGGGCGATCGGGATGGCGGCCATGACCAGCAGCCGGAAGACGTCGCGCCAGGCCAAGCCGTCCGCCTCGCGGCGCGCGCAATACGCGGAGACGGCCAGGATCAGGGCGAGCACGGCGAACTCCGACGGCTGCAATTGCAACGGACCCAGGCTGAACCAGCGCGCCGCGCCCTGGGCGCTGCTGCCGACCGCGAATACGCCCAGCAGAGAGAGGATGATCAGCCAGTACAGGATGTTGGCGATCGGTTCGAGCCGCCGGTAGTCGATCAGGGCCACCACGACCATGACGATGAACCCCAGCACGACGAAGAGACCCTGCTTCTTCAAGAAGGTCTTGGGATCCTCGCCCTGGGCCAGCAAGGAGCCCCGGGTGGCCGTATAGACCATCACGACGCCGATGATCGACACCAGCAGGGTGGCGATGACAAGGATGAGGTCGAACGGGGGGACGTTGCGCCGGGTGGCAACGTGTGTTCGGGAGAGTTGGGTCATAACGCGGATTTGCGGACAGAATACCGGCAGTGACCTCACCCTCCCTGGCGCCGCTCCCTGCCCTGGTGGGCACCTTGAGCTCGACCACCAGCACCAATCAGGTGGACCAGGGCGGGGGCTGGCTGTACCACCTGCTGACCAAGCTCGGCGTCAGCCCGGACACGGCCTCGACGGTCACGGACCTGATCGTCCGCCCGCTCGCCATCCTGCTGGTCGTCCTGATCGCCTTCATCGTGGCCCGGCTGGGCACCCGCGTGATCCGGCGGGTCCTGGAGCGGGTGGGACACCAGGCCGCCACCCGGTCCGGCTCCTCGCGGGCGTCGGCCCGCGTCGCCACCATGACCGGCCTGGTGGCCAACGTCTGGCGCTTCTTCGTGTTCATCGTCGCGGGCGCCATCGTGCTGGGCATGCTGGGCATCAACCTCACGCCGCTGCTCGCCAGCGCCACCATCATCGGTGCCACCCTCGGCTTCGGGGCGCAACAGATCATCCGCGACTACTTCTCGGGGATCCTCATGACCGTGGAGGACCAGTACAACGTCGGTGACTCGCTCCTCGTCGGTCAGGTCACCGGAGTGGTGGAGGAGGTCACCATGCGCCTCACCCGTTTCCGCGGCGTCGACGGCACCATCTTCATCATCCCCAACGGCGACATCCGCCTGATCGGCAACCTGTCGCGCGGCTGGGCGCGCGCCATCGTCGACCTCACCCTGCCCGGTGCAGCTGCCGCCGACCTGGACACGCTGCGCACCCTGATTGCCGCGGCGGCACACGAGGTGGCCACGAGCCCCGCCTTCGCGGGCCACTGCACCGAGCCGCCCGTCGTGGTCGGGCTGCAAAGCGCCGACGCGACGACGATCACCATGCGCGTCACCCTGCTCACCATCCCGTCCCAGCGCGACCCGCTGACGCGCGCGCTGCGCGAGGCCACACTCGAAGCGTTGGCGAAGGCATCCCTCTGGCCCGGCGTGGTCGACGAACCACCCGCCACGCCGGTGGCCTGATCCTCCTCAGGTCCGGGGATCGGCGTCCTCCGCCGCCTGCCACATGGCCTCGACCGGAGCGGCCAATCCCGTCCACAGCACGAGTTGCGCCGCCGCCTGGTGCACCAGCATGCCGAGCCCGTCGACACTGCGGGCACCCGCTGCGGCGGCCGCGGCGAGCCACCGCGTCGGCCGCGGCGCATAGACGAGGTCGGCTGCAACCTGGCCGGCGTGGAGCAGCTGCGGGTCCACCAGCCACGGGGTGTCCCCCTCCGCAGCCGTAGCGGTAGGACCCGCCATGCCGAGCGGCGTGGCGTTGACCACCAGGTCAGCTGCCTCGATCGCCTTGGCCAGCGCCCGCGACTCGAACGCCACGACCGACCCCGCCGAGCCGGCGAGCGCGGCGGCGGCGACAGCCCGTTCAGGCGTGCGGTTGAGGACCTCCACCCGGCCCGCTTCCGCCTCGGCCAGGGCCAACACGACGGCCCGGGCGGCTCCACCGGCACCGATCACGACGCACCGGCGCCCGGCCGGCGTGAACGCAGCGGCCCGGGCCAGCGACGCCACGAATCCCTCACCGTCGGTGTTGGTGCCGAGAAGGACCCCTTCCGTGTTGGCGACACAGTTCACCGCCCCGAGCCGCTGCGCCACCTCGGTGCGCTCGTCGACCAGGTTCGCCACGTCGGCTTTGTGGGGCATGGTGACCGAGAGCCCGCTGATGTCCGACTGGCGCATGGCGGCGAGGGCCTCGGCCGCCGCCCCGGGCGCCACCTCGAAGGCCGATGAGCGCCACGTCTCACCCAATCCGAGCGCGGCGAACGCCGCATTGTGCAGCAGGGGCGACAGTGAGTGCGCAATCGGGCTTCCGATGACGCCGACCAGACGCATGTCCGGGCCGGCGTCGGCCCGCGCCCGTTCCATGGTCAGGAACGGGTCAGGGGAGGCCACGGGCCTTGGCGATCTGCTCGTTGGCCAGTTGCTGGGCGTAAGTGTCCGAAAAGGCCATGACGCCATTCTTCTGCACCAGTACGAAGTACAACCAGCCGCCGGGTGGCGGGTCGACCGCAGCGCGGAGGGCATCCATGGAGGGCATGCAGATGGGTGTCGGAGTCAGGCCGGTGTTGAGGTACGTGTTGTACGGGGACTGGGTCTTGAGGTCCTGGGATGTGACCGGTCCGCCGTCCTGACCCAGCGCGTACAGGACGGTCGAGTCCATCTGCAGCGGCGTGCCCCTCGCCAGGCGGTTGTAGATGACCCGGGCGGTGTCCGGCATGTTGACGGGGATGTACCCCTCCTTCTCCACGATCGACGCCGCAGTGAGCACCTGGTACTGCGTCAGGCCCAACGCGTTGGCCGAGCTCGTGGTGAGGCCGGCCGCCGCGATGTCGTGGTCGAAGCGCTGCACCATGTCGGTGAGGATGGTGGTGTCGCTCTCGCCGGGCAGGATGAGATAGCTCCCGGTGCCGAGCATGCCCTCCAGGTTGTTGGGATCGGTTGCCGCGATCGTCGAGTGCACGGCACCGCTCTCCTCGGCCTTGGCCAAACCTCCCTCGGCATGTCCGGGCAGGCTGTCCACCTGCTGCGCCACCTCGGAGAAGGTGTAGCCGGGCCGGACGTCGACCGGGTAGATGTTCGGCCCGGCCGCCAGGATCGCCCGCACCTCCGAGAAGGCCAGGTTCTGGTGCAATGCGTAACTCCCGGGAAGGACCGATGGCGTCCCGTGGAAGACCTCCGAGACCTGGAAGGCCAGCGAGCTCCCGATCACGCCCTGCTTGCTCAGGGCGGAAACGACGTCGCTGGTGGGCTCCCCTTGGTGCACGGTGACCACCACCTGTGGCCCGGGTGCGCCCAGGGCGTGGGCCTCCAGCTCGTACCAGAACACGAAGGCCAGGACGAGGACGAGCAGTCCCCCGCCGATGCCGAGGACGATCCGGCGCCGGCGGCGCACCCGGGCCGAGCGGACCGCCCGGCGGGCGGTCCGGCTCTCGGACTCCTCGTGGTCGGGTGCGGCGTCAGCCCCGAGTCCGGGCTGCGGCCACGGCAGTTCCTCGTCGCCACCGTCGCCGGGCCCGCTCATGCGTTGTCCAGCCAGGCTTGCAGCAGGACCATGGCGGCCGCACTGTCGACGACCTTGCGTGCCGCCTTCCCGGTCCGGCCCGCCGCCCGCAGGGATCGCTCCGCCTCCACCGTGGTGAAGCGCTCGTCGGCCGTCTCGACCGTCACCCCGAGGGGCTCGAGCATCTCGCGCAGCGCCGCCGCCTCGTCGAGCGCCGACCGGGCCGCCGGCCCCACCTGGCCGGAGAGGCTGAGGGGCAGCCCGACGACGACGGTCGACGCCTCCACTTCGCGCACGGCCTCGACCACGGCACTCCGGTCGCGCGCCGCGTCGCCGCTGCGCACAATGGTGCCCCAGGGGCTGGCCAGGCTGCGCCGGCTGTCGCTGTAGGCGACGCCGATACGGCGCGCCCCCAGGTCCAGCGCGGCCACCCGGCCCGGGCCGCGCCCGGACGCCCCGTCGCCGTTCACGCGTTCAGAAGTCGCTGCGCCTCGGCCAACGCCGCCTCGATGCCGGAGGGATCCTTCCCTCCCGCCGCGGCGACCTCGGGCGAACCGCCGCCCCCGCCGCCGACCATGGGGCCGAGCGCCCGCACGAGCTGGCTGGCGTCGGGCGTCCCTCCGGTGGCGGCGACGATCGCCGCCGTCGACCCGTCGGGCGACCCGGCGAGCACCACGGCGCGCACCCCGTCGTGGCGCAGGATCGACTGGGCCAGACTGCGCAGCGCGTCGCGATCCACCTTGTCGCGGCGCGCCACCACCACGCCGCCGTCGGCGGCCGCCGCTTCGGCCAACGTCGTGGCCTCCGCCTCGCTCGATTGCTGACGCAGCCGCGCCAGCTCCTTCTCCGTCTCACGCTGGCGCTCGGCCAGGCGGCCGATGGCGGCCAGCAGGTCGTCGGGCTCGGTCCGCAGCAGGTCCGCCGCCGCCTGCACGAGACGCTCGCGCTCGAGGGCGCGCGCAATCGACACGAACCCGGTCACCGCGAACAGGCGCCGCGTGTTCGAGCCGATGGAGCTCTCGGACAACAGCGTGATCATGCCGATCTGTCCCAGCGAGTCCACGTGCGTACCGCCGCAGAACTCGAGCGAGGTCGTCCCCGCCCGCACGACGCGCACCGAGGAGCCGTACTTGTCGCCGAAGAAGGCGATGGCCCCCATGTCCTCGGCCTCCTCGCGGGAGGTCTCGGTGGTGTCCACGTCGATGCCGGTCAGCACCGCCCTGTTGGCCCGGGCGAAGACCTCGTCGAGCTCTTCGGTGGTCGGGGCCGCGTGATGCGAGAAGTCGAAGCGCAGATAGTCGGGCCCGACGAGCGACCCCTGCTGGCGCACGTGGTCGCCCAGCACGGCCCGCAGGGACGCGTGGAGCAGGTGCGTCGCGGTGTGGTTGCGCCGGATGGCCTCGCGGCGCTCGCCGTCGATGGTGGCCAGCGCGTCCTGTCCCGCCCGCACCTCGCCAGTCACGAGCGCCCGGTGCGCCACCAGCCCGGGTACGGCGTTGACCGTGTCCTCGACCTCGGCCACGCCCGACTCGGTCACGATGGTGCCGGTGTCGCCCACCTGCCCGCCGCTCTCGGCGTAGAACGGCGTACGGTCCAAGAAGATCTCGACCACCCGAGAGCCGTCGTCGTTGTCGCCGGCCCCCGGGTCGGCCTCGAGCACGGCCACGATGCGCGCCGGCACCTCGTAGTTCTCCCGGCCCCGTCCGACGAACGAGGTCGGTCCCTCGGCATCGAGCAGCGCGCGGTAGACCGCCTCGTCACCCGCACGCGACGACTTGGCGGCGGCGCGGGCCCGCTCCCGCTGGGCCGCCATGGCGGCATCGAAACCGGCCCGGTCCACCTCCACGCCGGCATCGCGCGCCAGCTCCTCGGTCAGCTCCACCGGGAAGCCATGGGTGTCGTGCAGGGTGAAGGCCACGTCGCCCTCGAGCACCTTCGTCCCGGTGGCGAACGCCTCTTCCAAGCGGGTCAACCCCGCCCGCAATGTTCGGTCGAAGCCCGCCTCCTCACGCGCCACCACGTTGACGATCAGGTCCTGCTGGGCCCGCAGCGCCGGGTAGGCGTCGCCCAGCACCTCGGTGGCCGCCTCGACCAGCCGCGGCGCGATGGGCTTGTCCACGCCGGCGCGCCGGGCCGCCAGGACGGCGCGGCGCACGACGCGGCGCAGCACGTAGCCGCGTCCCTCGTTGGCGGGCAGCACGCCGTCGGCCACGAGCATGGAGAAGGCGCGACCGTGGTCGGCCAGGACGCGCAGCGCGACATCGGTGATCGGGTCTGCCCCGTAGCCCTTGCCCAGGATGGAGGCCGCCGCGTCGATGATCGGCAGGAACAGGTCGGTGTCAAAAACAGAATCGAGACCCTGCACCACGGGGAGGACCCGTTCCAGGCCCATTCCGGTGTCGATGTTCTTGCGGGGAAGGTCGCTCAGCGTGCCCTGGGCGTCGCGGTTGTACTGCATGAAGACGAGGTTCCAGATCTCGACGAAGCGGGCGTCGCCGCCGTGCTTCGGTCCGCCGTCGTCGCCATAGGACGCACCGAGGTCCATGAAGATCTCCGAGTCGGGACCGCAGGGCCCGGTGTCGCCCATGGCCCAGAAGTTGTCCGCGTCACCCATGCGCTGGACGCGCTCCGGCTTGATGCCGATCTCGTCGATCCAGACCTGCGCGGCCTCGTCGTCGCCCTCGTGCACCGTGATCCAGAGGCGATCACCGTCGAGGCCGAAGACCTCGGTGAGGAGCTCCCAGGCCATCGGGATGGCCTCCGCCTTGAAGTAGTCCCCGAAGCTGAAGTTGCCCAGCATCTCGAAGAAGGTGCAGTGGTAGGTGTCGGTGCCGATGATCTCGATATCGGGGGTGCGGAAGCACTTCTGAATGGAGGTGGCACGGGGCCACGGCGCCGGCTCCTCGCCCAGGAAATAGGGCTTGAAGGGCACCATCCCGGCGATGGTGAAGAGGACCGAAGGGTCGTGCGGGATCAGGCTGGCGGAGGGGACGGTGGTGTGGCCCCGGTCCGCAAAGAAGCGCGTAAAGGCCGCCCGCAGTCCGTTGGCGTCCATGAGGGCAGCTTACCGGGGGCAAAAACGGATCCGAGGCCGGTCTGCGCAGTCCAGGTCGCAGGTCGCTCAGGTCGCTCAGGTCGCTCAGGTCGACGACATCCCCACGATGGGCTTGTTCAGGGAGATGCTGCCGGTCGACCCGTAGAACAGCGCATTGCCGTAGCTGAAGATGCCGCCGTCGGCCGCCACGAGCCAGTAGCCCCCCGACTTCGGGCCGGCGGCCATGCCGACCACCGGCTGGTTCAGGTGCAGCGAGCCGGCGGAGCCGTAGAACTGCGCATCGCCGTAGGCGAAGATGCCGCCGTCGGCGGCCACAAGCCAGTAGCCGCGGCCGTCCGGCGTGGCGGTCATGCCCACGATCGGCGAGTTGAGCCTGAGGGAGCCGGTCGACCCGTAGAACTGGGCGTCGCCGTAGGCGAAGATGCCGCCGTCGGACGCCACCAGCCAGTAGCCACGGCCGTCCGGCGTGGCGGCCATCCCCACGATCGGCTGGTTGAGGTGGGTGCCGCCCGTGGAGCCGAAGAAGGGGGCGTTCCCGAAGCTGAAGATGCCGCCGTCGGACGCCACCAGCCAGTAGCCGCCGCCGGCGGGCGCGGCGGCCATGCCCACGATGGGCTTGTTGAGATGCCGCCCGCCCATGGAGCCGAAGAAGCGGGCGTCGCCGTAGTTGAAGATGCCGCCGTCGGACGCCACCAGCCAGTAGCCGTTCGTGCTGGGCGTGTCGGCCATGCCCACCACCGGTGCGTTGAGGTGCATGCCGCCGGTGCTCCCGTAGAAGCCGGCGGTCCCGAAGCTGAAGATGCCGCCGTCGGACGCCACGAAGCGGTACCCGTCGCCGCAGTCGAGGTCCCCGCCGAACCCGTAGTGATCGGCGGAGGATTGGGCCGAGACGCCCTGCGCGCTGCCGACCGTGACGTCGACGCACTGGGCGTAGGCCGCGTTGGGCGGGATGACGGTGATGGATGTGGCCGTCTGCGACACAATGCGGCCGCCGCCCACCGCGCCGAACGTGACCGAGGTGGCGTTGCCGAACCCGCCCCCGTCGATCGTGACGGGGCCGCTGCCGGTCACCGGTCCCGTGTCGGGGCTGACGCCGGCGACCGAAGGGCACCCGTCCCCGCCCTGGAGTGCGAGAGCCAGGTTCTGGTCGACGGGTGTGCCGAGGCCGCTGGCCGTATCGAAGCCGGGGGCGGCGGTGAAGAGCCCGGCGTGGCTGTCGGTGAAGTCGTTGTTCCCCTGCGTGATGTCGGTGAAGGTGCCGCTGTTGGCCTGTTGCGCCGCGTAGAGCGCGGGCCCGACGCGGCCCAGCGGGTCGAAACAGCCCTGATTGGTGTCCGAGAACAGGCCGGCGTTGCTCGGCGCGGCGGCGCTGGTACCGCCGAAGGCCGTCCAGCCGCCGTTCCAGAAGGCGGCCACTCCCCCGGCGGTCGGATCCGACGGATAGGAGAAGTCGGGGACCGCCCGGCACGCACCGAGGCCGCAGGGGTCGGTGGCGAGCCCCGTAGGGGCGGGTTGTCCCGGATTGGCGGGCCATTGGAGGGAGTACCCCCCGCCGCCGGCGCCCTTGTTCACCTCCACGGCGCAGTCCGACTGCCCACCGCCCCCGGCGATGCAGTCGTTCCAGACCGTTTGGGACGCAACCGAGCCGTTGGGCAGAGAGGTGCCGCCCGCGCTGACCACGTCGGGCTGGGAACCGGGATCGTCCACCGCGAGCTGGGTCGAGCCGTTCGTCGGGAGGCAGTCCTCGGAGCCGTCGTCGCCCGAGGCGGCGATCACCGTCTGCCCCTGCAGGGCCATCCGTTCGAAGATGCCGTTCTCGGTCTGACGATCGCTGGCAGGCATGTTCGCCTCGCACACGCCCCAGCTGGTCGTGACGACCTGCGCGCTGTCGTCACTGGCGATCCGATCGAAGAGGTCGAAGGCCTGCGCATCGCTGCCGTTGGGCGCCTCGTAGACGACGAGCGAGGAGGAGGGGGCGTTGACAGCGGCGAGCTCTGTGTCGAGCGCGGCCTCGCCGGCGCCCTGGCCCGGGCCGCCGGCCCCTCCGTCGACCAGCACGTTGCGGATGGGGTTGGACAGCCCGTAACACGCCTCGAAGGCGGCGAAGTCGCTCGCCGCGTACTGCTCGAACTCCACGATGGCGATGGTCTGCCCGATACCGGTGCGGCCCTGCGCGAACAGCTGGTTGAGCCCGAAGAGCGAGGCGAGCTCCGAGGAGGTGTAGGTGCCGCCGTAGGCCTGGCTCTGGGCGTCGGCGCAGGCCTGGGGGGCGCCGTTGATGGCACCTGCGACGGCGCTGGCGTGGCTGGCGCCGGCCGAGGGGGTCCGGCTGCTCGGAGAGGACTCTGGCGCCTCGGTCGCGGCGGCGCTCGGCGGATGGCCCTGCTCGAGCATGTCGTGCTCCCGGAACAGCCCGTCGAGACCCACCACCCCGGTGACCACGCCGGCCAAGGACGCGGGCACCTGCGGCGATGCGGTGTTGACGATCGCCGGGGCGGACTCCCCCGGCGCCTGCACGGACTCCAACGGGGTGCCGAGCGCGGAGGAGACCACGGCCGCCGATCCGCTGACCGGCAACAACGTGCTGCCCGGTGCGGGGGTGCCGACCGTGAGCCCCTCGCCGCGCAGCGCGGTGGAGACCTGCGCCACCTCGGACGCCGTCGGGCCGTATTGCGCTGCATATTGCGCTGCCGTCAGGTAGCGCCGATAGTCGGGCGATCCGGGCGTCGAGACGGCGGCGACCGCCGCCGCCAGGCCGGTCGGATTTTGGCCGGCCAGGACCACATCGAGGTCGAGCACCTGGCCGGCGGGCGCCGTGCCGTCCTGGGTCGAGCCGGCCGGTACGGGCGGTACGGCCTGGGGCAGGACGACCTGGCCGGCGAAGGTGGCGCGCGCCGGCGCCGGCGCCGGCGCCGAGGACCGCGGGGGCCAGCACGCCGAGCGTGAGTGCGGCGGACCCGAGGGCGGCGGCCACCACAACCCGGCCGCCTCGCCGCACCCCCCGCTTCACGAATCGGCCTCCCCGCTCCGGCCCTCCGCCGCGTCGCGTGGCGTGGGCTCGTAGTACACCCGACCCTCGAGCGCGTCAGGACGATACTGCTGGGGGACCACCCCGGAGGGGTCGTCGTGGGGATAGACGTAGCCGTCGCCGTGACCCAGGCTCGCCGCGCCCTTGTAGTGCGCGTCGCGCAGGTGGGTCGGGACCTCCTGGCTCACGCTGGAACGCACGTCCTCCTGGGCCCGGCCCAACGCCACCACGACGGAGTTCGACTTGGGGGCCCGGGCCAGGTAGATCACCGCCTCGGCCAGGTTGAGCGCAGCCTCGGGCAGGCCCACGTACTCGACGGCCCGGGCGGCCGCCTCGGCCACGAGCAGCGCCTGCGGATCGGCCAGCCCGATGTCCTCGCTGGCCAGGATGACCATGCGGCGGGCCAGGAACCGGGGATCCTCCCGGCCTCGATCATGCGGGCCATCCAGTAGAGACCGGCGTCGGGGTCCGAGCCCCGCACGCTCTTGATCAGGGCGCTGATCTGGTCGTAGTGCTCGTCGGCGCCCTGATGGAAGAGCCGGCCGTCGCGGGCCCGGGCCATGTCGTCCATGGTCAGCACGACCCGGGCGCCAGCGCCGTCAGCGCCGGCGGCGCCCCGGGCCAGGGCCACCGCCGTCTCCACTGTGGTCAGCGCGGCGCGGGCGTCACCCTCGCAGGCCGCCACCACGGCGTCGATGGCGTCGTCCTCGGCGTCCGCCCCCTCGAGGTCCAGGCCCCGCCGGATCAGCGTGCGCAGGTTGTCCGGCGACAAGGCGTGCAGCCGCCACAGTGAGGTCCGGCTCAACAGGGGCGGATTGACCTCGAAGAAAGGGTTCTCCGTGGTGGCGCCGATGAGCACGACCAGCCCGTCCTCGACGGCGGGGAGCAGCACGTCCTGTTGCGACTTGCTGAAGCGGTGCACCTCGTCGATGAAGAGCATGGTGCCCTGGCCCTGCTCGCCCAGGCGGCGCTGCGCCTCGGCCAGGGCCTCGCGCACGTCCTTGACGCCGGCGGCGGTGGCCGAGAGCGTGGTCAGGTGCTTGGCCGTGGTGGCGGCCAGGAGGCGGGCGAGGGTCGTCTTTCCCGTGCCGGCGGGGCCCCACAGGATCGACGACCCGACCCGGTCGGACTCGGCCAGCAGGCGTAAGGGGGCACCGGGGCCGACGAGGTGCTCCTGGCCCACGACCTCATCGAGGGTGCGGGGGCGGAGCCGGGCGGCGAGGGGCGCCTGGCGCTCGAGGCGGCGGCCGGCGGCGTCGGCGAACAGGCTCAGCGGGTGCCCCGGCCGGCGGCGTGGACGGTGCTGGCTGCACGGCGGTCGGCGGCACCACGACCCGGATCCCCAGCTCGGCCAGCGCGGCGGCGGGCAGCGGTGTGGGAGCGCCCGTCAGCAGGTCGGCACCGGACTGGGTCTTCGGGTAGGCGATGACCTCCCTGATGTTCTCCTCCCCGGCCAGGATCGCCACCAGCCGGTCGACCCCGACAGCGAACCCGGCGTGCGGCGGCGCCCCGTAGCGGAAGGCGCCCAGCAGGAACCCGAAGCGGGATTCGGCCTCCTCGGGGCCGATGCCCAGCGCGGCGAAGACCTGCTCCTGAATGCCGCCGGTTGTGGATACGGACGCTCCCCGAGCCCAGCTCCCACCCGTTGAGCACCAGGTCGTAGGCCTGGGAGCGCACGGCCAAGGGGTCGGTCGCCAGCAGCGGCAGGTCCTCGGGGTACGGCATGGTGAACGGGTGGTGCGCCGGCTGCGGGTGGCCGTCGGCCCCGACGCCGTCGAACATGGGGAAGTCGACGACCCACACGTATCGATGCGGGCCCTCGCCCACGGGCGGGCCCCCGATCGCCACGCGCAGCGTGCCCAGCACCGCGCAGGCCGTGGCGTACTCGTCCGAGACGGCCGAGGATGAGGTCGCCTGGTTCCGCCTCCGTCAGTTCCAGGACGCGTCGCTGTCTCCTGCTCCGAGAGGTGGCGGGCCAGGGGCCCGTCGAGGGCGCGGCCGTTCCCGTCCTCGTCCGCCACGACACGGAACCAGGCCAGGCCGGCGGCGCCCGCCTTCTTGGCCTGCTCGGTGAGGTCGTCGAGCTGCTTGCGGGGGAAGACGGCGCCCTCGGGGACGACGATCGCCTTGACCGTGCGGCGACGAGAAGGCCTTGACCTCGGTGTCGGCGAAGACCTCGGTGAGGTCGATCAGCTCCATGCCGAAGCGCAGGTCGGGCTTGTCGGTGCCGAAGCGGTCCCGCGCCTCGGCCCACGTCATGCGCTCAATCGGCGGCGGCCGCTCCCCCGTGGCCGCCTCGGCGGCATCGAGCACGGCTTCGGAGACGTAGCGCCATGACGTCGTCCTGGGAGGCGAAGGAGCACTCCATATCGAGCTGCATGAACTCGAACTGGCGGTCGGCCCGGAGGTCCTCGTCCCGCAGGCAGCGGGCGATCTGGAAGTAGCGGTCGAAGCCGCCCACCATGAGGAGCTGCTTGGCCAGCTGCGGGCTCTGGGGCAGCGCGTAGAACGAGCCGTGGTGCAGGCGGGACGGCACGGAGAACTCCCGGGAGCCCTCGGGGGTGGGCGCCCAGAGCAGCGGCGTCTCGATCTCGGCGAAGCCCTGGCGGTCCATGGCGGCCCGCAGCGCGGCGTTGACCCGGGCCCGCAGGCGCAGGTTGCGCTGCATACGCGGCCGCCGCAGGTCGACGTAGCGGTGGCGCAGGCGGACGGGCTCGTCGGACTCGTCGCGGTCGTCGACGGAGAACGGCGGCGGCTCGGCCTCGTTGAGGACCTCGACGACGCAGTCCCCGATCTCGACCTCGCCTGTCCCGATGCCGGGGTTGACGGTGCCCTCGGGCCGGTGGCGCACGGTGCCGGTGACGGCGATGACCCACTCGGAGCGCACGTCGGTGGCGTGGTCGATCACGCACTGGATGATGCCGGTGTGGTCCCGCAGGTCCACGAAGGCGAGATGCTCGCCGTGCTCGCGCCGCCGGGCCACCCAGCCGCAGACCGTCACGGTCTGGCCGACGTCGGCCGGGCGCAGCACGCCGCAGAGATGGGTGCGCAGGGCGGTGGGCCGGTTGTCGGTGGTCTGGTTCGGGTCAGTCGTCATGATGGGAGGGTCTCGGGGCTCAGTCTGGTCGGTGCGGGCGGTGCGGCGGGGCGATCACGTCGGTCGGTGCGGGTCGGTGCGGGTCGGTGCGGGGCAGACGGTCCGGCGGGGCTCAGGGCTCCGCCGCCGCCGCATCCGGTGCCCCCGCCGAAGCTGCCCCGGTCTCGGCCAGGAACGCCTTCGAACTCCTCCACAATGGCAGCCCGCGGCACGCTCCGCTGCTCCGCGTCGCTGCGCAGAGGCCGCAGGCCGACGGTGCCCGCCGCCAGCTCCCGCTCGCCGACCACCAGCGCCACCAGGGCGCCCGAGCGGTCGGCCGACTTGATCTGGGACTTCATGGAGCGCCCGTCGAAGGCCCGGTCGGCCCGCAGGCCGGCCCGGCGCAGCTCCGCCGTCAACGCCACGGCCGACTCCCCGCCCGCCGTGTCGATCACGTAGGCGTGCAGCGGGCGCGCCGCCAGCACGGACTCGATGCGTGAACACGCCCTCGGCGTCACAGGCCAGCAGCACCCGCTCCACCCCGATCCCGAACCCGATGCCCGGCGTCGGGTCACCCCCCAGCAGCTCGACCAGCCCGTCGTAGCGGCCGCCGCCGCCCACGCCGTTCTGGGCCGCGTCCAAGGCCTCCGCCGCGAACTCGAACGTGGTGCGCGTGTAGTAGTCGAAGCCCCGCACCAAGCGGTGGTCGATCGTGTACGGCGACGCCCAGCGAGTCGAGCCCGGCCCGCACCCGGGCGAAGTGCTCCCGGCACGGGTCGCACAGGTGGTCGAGGAAGTGCGGCGCGTCCGCGGTGGCGGCCCGGCACTCCTCCGACTTGCAGTCGAGCACGCGCAGCGGGTTCTCCAGGTGGCGCTCCCGGTGCGCCGGGCACAGCTGGTCGGCCCGCTCGGCCAGGAACGCGCTCGAGCAGCGCGACGTAGCCGGGCCGGCAGACGTCGTCGCCCATGGAGTTCAACCGCAACGTCACCCGGCGCAGGCCGAGCCCCGCGAAGAAGTCGTGCGCCAGCGAGACGACCTCCACATCGAGGTCGGCGTCGGCCGGCCCCAGCGCCTCTACCCCCAGCTGGTGGTGCTGGCGGTAGCGGCCGTGCTGCGGGTTCTCGTGGCGGAACGACGGCGCCACGTACCAGGCCTTCCACGGCGGCACGGGGTGATGCTGCACGAAGGCCCGGGCGATGGGCGCCGTCCCCTCGGGGCGCAGCGCCATCAGCTGCCCGTCGCGGTCCTCGAAGACGTACATCTCCTTGCCGACGACCTCGCTGCCCTCGCCGATGCCGCGGAGGAACACGCCGGCGTGCTCGAGGATCGGCGTGATCGTCAGCCCGTAGCCGGCGCCCTCGGCGAGCGCGGCGAAGCGGGCGACGGCGTCCTCCCAACGGGCCGACTCGGGCCAGAGCACGTCGTGCATGCCCTTCGGTGTCTGCAGATTGTTGGGCATCTATTTGGGGGCCGCCGGAAAGGTGCGGCCGGGAACCGGCGCGGCGGCCTCACCCGCTTCCAAACCGGATGCAGGCGCGGACGTACCCCGGCTCACAGAAGGCTCCTCACGGCTCGGGGGTCAGACTTTCTTGCCAGGCAGCTGACGATAGGCGTCGAAGACCCCGTCGAGATGCTTCAACGCACTGATCAGTGAGTGCAGGTGCGTCGGGTCGGCCAGCTCGACGTCGAAGGCCATGCGGCTGACGCGGTCCGGCGTGGTGGCGGTGCGGGCGGCGACGATGTTGAGGTGGTGCTCGGAGACGACACGGGACACGTCGGCCAGCAGGCGCGCCCGGTCGAAGGCCTGCACCTCGATCGTGGCCACGAAGACGCCGTCGTTGCCCCGGTCCCACTCGACCTCCATGAGGCGTTCGCGCGAGCGGTCGGCCAGCGCTGCCGCGTTGGCGCAATCGGCCCGGTGCACCGAGACGCCGCGGCCCTGGGTCACGAAGCCCACGATCTGGTCGCCCGGCACCGGGGTGCAGCAACGGGCGAGGTGGATCATGACGTCGTCGAGCCCCTCGACGTAGACGCCCGTGCCGGTGCGGTGGCCCTGGCGTTGGCGGCCCGAGCCGGGGAGGGCGATCGTCGGCAGCTGCTCGTCGGCCTCGCCGCCGCCGCGCAGGGCCTTGGTGAGGCGCTGCACGATGGACTGGGCCGAGACCTGGTTCTCGCCGATGGAGGCGTAGAGCGCATCGAGGTCGGCCAGGTTCATGCCGTCGGCCACCTGCTGCAGGGCGCTCGACCCGAGCAGCTTGTGCAGCGGGAGGCCGTCGCGCCGCAGCGCCCGGGCCAGCTCCTCGCGGCCGTTCTCGATGGCGTCCTCGCGGCGCTCCCGCGAGAACCACTGCCTGATTTTGTTGCGGGCACGGGTGGAGGCGACGATCTGCAGCCAGTCGCGCGAAGGACCGGCGGTCGGCGACTTCGAGGTGAAGATCTCGACCGTGTCGGCGCTGCTCAGCTGGGTCTCGAGGGGGACGAGGCGGCCGTTGACCCGGGCGCCGATGCAGCGGTGCCCGACCTCGGTGTGGATGGCGTAGGCGAAGTCGACCGGCGTGGAGCGGGCCGGCAGCGCGATGACCTTGCCCTTGGGCGTGAAGACGTAGACCTCGTCCTGCTCCAGGTCGAGCTTCAGCGCCTCGAGGAATTCGATCGGGTCGTCGGTCTGGCGGTCGACGTCGGCGATGCGCTGCAACCACGCCATCTCCGAGGAGTGGTCCTCCTTGGACTTGTAGCCCCAGTGGGCGGCGATGCCGTACTCGGCCCGGTGGTGCATCTCGGAGGTGCGGATCTGCACCTCGACGGGCTTGCCGTCGAGCCCGATCACCGTCGTGTGCAGCGACTGGTACATGTTGAACTTGGGCGTGTTGATGTAGTCCTTGAAGCGCCCCTGCACCGGCGCCCAGATGGCGTGGATGGCGCCCAGCGCGGCCCAGCAGTCCTTCTCTGACTCGACGACGACCCGGATGGCGACCAGGTCGTTGATGTCGTCGAACTCCTTGCCCCGCACCACCATCTTCTCGTAGATGGACCAGAGGTGCTTCGGCCGTCCGGTGACGTCGGCCACCACGCCCATGTCGTTCATCTGCTGGCGCACGTGGACGAGCACGCGCTCGAGATACTCCTCGCGCTGGGGCGCCCGGGCCGCCACCATCTGCTCGATCTCGGCGTAGCGCTTCGGGTGCAGGGTCGCGAAGGCGAGGTCCTCCAGCTGCCATCTGACCTGCTGCACGCCGAGGCGGTGGGCCAGCGGCGCGTAGACGTCGAAGGTCTCCTGGGCCGTGCGCCGCTGCTTCCACTCGGGCATGACGGCCAGGGTGCGCATGTTGTGCAGCCGGTCGGCGAGCTTGATCAGCAGGACGCGCCAGTCGTCGGCCATGGCGACGAGCATCTTGCGGATGGTGGCCGCCTGTTGGGCCTCCTTGGAGTTGAACTGGAGCCGGTCCAGCTTGGTCACGCCGTCGACCACGCGGGCCACGCCCTCGCCGAAGGTCTCCTGAATCGTCTCGAGCGTCAGCCCGGTGTCCTCCACGGCGTCGTGCAGGAGGGCGGCGGCCACGGTCTGGTCGTCCAGGCCGAGCTCGGCCACGATGGTGGCCACGGCGACCGGGTGGGTGATGTAGGGCTCGCCCGAGCGCCGGAACTGGCCCTCGTGGGCCCCGGCGGCGGTCAGGCCGGCCGCCACGATCATGGAGGTGTCGTCCTCGGGGCGGTGGCGGGCGAACTCGGCCAGGAGCGGGGCCAAAAGGTCGCGCACCACCCGTTCGTGGTTCTCCTCGAGCTCGAGGTCTCGAGCGTTCGTGTCGGTGCCGGATGATGGAGTCACCCGCGTCAGGGCCACCATCCATACAGGCTACCCGCCAGGGGAAATGCGGGAACGCGCTTGGCGCTGCGTATGGAGTGCAACCGGCCGGGCCGGGCCGGTTCGGCTGCACCCTGCCGACCCGAGGTCAGCGCTTTCGCTTGCGCTTGCCCTTGCGAGGCCGTGGACCCTGCGCCGGCAAGGGGCGGCCGCCCTGCGCTGCCGACCCACCGGGCGACGACACCGTCGCCGAGGTCGAGGCCGAGCCCGAGGATTTGCCGGCCGACGCGGCAGTTGCCGCTGCCGGTGGCGAAGACGAAGACGGCTTCGAACCCGACTGCCCGTTCATCCCCGTCGTGCCGCCCCCGCCCCCGCCAGCGCCAGCGCCACCCCCGCCGGAGCCCGGCCGGATCGGCCCGCTGCGCTTGGTGTTCGCCTTCTTCGGCTTCGGCGCCGCGGCACCCCCACCCCGGTTCAGCTGGCCCGAGGCGGCGACGCTTATCGCGGTGCTCATGCTGGCAGCGTCGGTGGCGGAGTAGAACCCCTTGGCGTCGCCCCGCTTGGCCAGGCGGCTCGCGATCTGCACCCACCGGTCCTCGCGCTCCTTCATCATGCACAGGACCGGGGAGGCGATGAAGATCGACGAGTACGCCCCCGAGAGCAGACCGACGAAGAGGGCCAGGCCGTAGGACTGCAACGTCGTGGCGCCCAGGAGCTGCGCGCCGATCAGGAGCACTGCGAGCACCGGCAGGATGGCGACCATCGACGTGTTGATCGAACGCGCCAGCGTCTGGTTCATGGACAGGTTGATGAGCTGCGGATAGGTCAGGCGTCCGCTGCTCCCGATGCCCTTCGTGTTGTCTCGCACGCGGTCGAACACCACGACGGTGTCGTAGAGGGAGTACCCGAGGATGGTCAGGATGGCCACGACGGTGTCCGGCGTCACCTGGAAGTTGAAGATCGAGTAGATGCCGATGGCCACCAGGACGTCGTGGATCATCG
The DNA here is from genome assembly GCA_963755655.1 of uncultured Acidimicrobiaceae bacterium. Classification (GTDB taxonomy): domain Bacteria; phylum Actinomycetota; class Acidimicrobiia; order Acidimicrobiales; family RAAP-2; genus Bog-473. Next base: position 153,209 of record CAVWKX010000021.1, on the reverse strand, counting down.
CGATGAAGGCCGCCAGCGCCATCTTGGGCTCGAAGCGGATGCTGATGTAGATCGCCACGACGATGAAGAAGATGATCAGTGCCTCGATCGCCTTATCGGTGATGGAGGAGCCCCACGTCGGTCCGACGTTGGTCACGCTGACCCTGTCGGCCTGACCCTGGGGCACGGTGTTGGCCGGCGACGTCGTTGTCGTCGTGGCCCCCGCCGCAGCGCTCGCCTTGGCCGTCGTGGTCGTCGAGGCCTTGGCGGTTGTGGTGGTGGTCGCCGTGTGCGCCGTTTCGGAACCCTTTGGTGCGTGGGCGTCGGCGACTGCCACCAGAGCCGCCTGGACCTTCTTGCTCACCTCGTCCTGCTGGTCCTGACTCAGCTTGTTGAGATCGGACTGCACGTTGATCGTCTGCTGGCCCCCGCGGCCGAGTAGTTGCACGGTGGGGTCGATGACTCCGGTGTTGCTCAGTGCGTTGGTCGCCTGGCTCTGAGTGACGCCCGGCGCCTGAATCGTCCACTCGTACCCGCCCTTGAAGTCGATCCCGAGATTCAGCCCGCCCCGCAGGACGATCGAGATGATCCCGAGTGCGATGATCGCCGCCGAGAGGCTGAACCAGATCTTGCGCTTGCCGACGAAGTCGAAGCGCGTCTCACCCCGGTAGAGGCGCGAGAGAGGGCCGTGACCCCGCCGGGGACGAGCGAGGAGGGCGCGGGCGGCGTCATCGAGGCTGACGAGCTCCTCTTCGTCGAGACTGCTCGTGTCAACGCTCTTCTCGAGCTCTTCGACCTCTTCTTCGGGGACGTCGTCGAGAGAGCTGCCGTCGCCGTTGGACGTCGACCGGTCGTCGTCGCTCACGACCCACCCCCGCCGCCGGCGCCGGCACCCACCGGCACACCCGCACCCGCGCCGGCACCGGGCATCGTCGTCTGCGGTCCCGCCCCGAGCCCGGTCGCGATACTGAACGCACCCGACCCCTGCAGCCGAGGGCTCTGACCCAGAATGATGACCAGCGGCCGCGTGTAGAACCAGGTCACGGCCATGTCCATGATGGTCGAGAGCCCGAGGAAGAAGGCGAAGCCCTTCACGTCCCCGACCGCGACCAGGTAGAGCACGATCGCCGCCAGCAGCGACACGAAGTCAGCGGCCCACACCGTCCGCCACGCGCTCTTGAAGCCGCGGTCGACGGACGTGCGGACCGATCGGCCCGATCTGGTCTCGTCCTTCAGTCGCTCGAAATAGACGATGTACGAGTCGACGGTGATGCCGATCGAGACGATCAAACCCGTGATGCCCGCCAGGTCGAAGCTGGGCGCCACGGATGTATGGCCCAGCGCCGAGATGATGGCCCAGAGCATCAACGCCGTGAGCAACAACCCGGAGATGACCACCAATCCCAGGCCGCGGTAGTAGAAGAGCACGTACAAGAGCACGAGGATCAGTCCGGCGATGCCGGCGCCGAGCCCGGCCACCAGTGCCGAGTGCCCCAGCGTGGCCGAGACCGTCTGCGACGTCGCCGCTTTCAGCGTGATCGGCAGCGCACCGAAATTCATGGCCTGCGCCAGGTTCTGCGCGTCCGTTTCCGACAAGCCGTTCGTGCCGCCGCCCGAGATCTCGCCCTTGCCGTCGAACGACGAGAAGGTTGTCTGGGTGGGCTGGATGATGGGCGCCGAGTACACGTCGCCGTCCAGCTCGATCCCGAGCAACTGGTGGAAGTTCTCCTGGGCCACCTTGTCCCACAGCGCGGAGCCGGCCGCGCCCGCCAGCGTGTAGTCGACGACCCAGGCGCCGGTCTGGTTCTGCGTGGCCTGGGCGCTCGCGATCGAATGACCCGACATCTCCGAAGGGCCGAGCACGCAGCGCACGTCAGCCCCGTCGCACGCACCATCGATGCCCGGCAGCAGGACGGTGCTGTTGGCGTAGTTGGGCTTCTCGACGCTCGTCGACGGATACGCCTCGTATTGCTGGGCCGGCGGGATGTTGTTGCTCGGCTCACCGGTACTGGTATTGATGTCGAGGTTGGCCGCGGTGAGCTCGGAGGACGCCGGACAGGCGGGAATCGTCCCGATGCCTCTCTGCACACCTTTTGCCTTCGAGCCCTTCGGCACGGCCTGGGGATACGCGTAACACTCGACCGGGCGGAAGTACATGCGTGCCGTCTGCCCGATCTGGTCGAGCACTTGCTGCGCGTTGGTGACGCCTGGAATGGAAACGGAGATCTGGTTCTTCCCGGTCGTCTGCACCTGCGCGCCCGAGACACCGAGTCCGTTCACGCGGAGGTTCAAGATGTTGACGGTCTCGTTGAGATCCGACTGCGAGACGTGGTTCCCCTCAGCGGTGTAGACGACTGCTACTCCGCCCGCCAGGTCCAGTCCCAACCGGGGCGACCATCTGGCGCCGAACACGGCCGCGAACGAACCCAGAGAGATCGCCACCACCACGAGCACACTGATCCACAAGTTGCGCCGTTGACGCCGTTGGGCCCTGCCGCCCGACTTCGGGCTCACGCCTCTTCGGCCTCCCCACCGAGGTCGCCGCTGCTGGCGGCACCGTCCCCACCTACATCGTCGATGTCATCTGCGTGAGCGGCACTCGTGGCGTCGCTGGTGCCGTTGCGCTTGGCCTTGCCATTACCCGACGGCTGCGCCGGCCTGACGTCCTGCACGGGCTCGTCCTCGATCCGCACGTCCTCGATCGGCTCGATCTTCTTGGCGATGGCCTGGCGAACGAAGACGATCCGGGTCGGCTGGGGGCCGTCGAGGTTGCCGTCGTCGCCCAGGGCGCCCGTCAGCAGTGTGTAGCGGTCGCCGTGGACCTCGAGCACCGTCCCGATGACGCCGCCGACGGTCTGCACCTCGTCCCCCACCTCGAATCCCGAGCCCTGGGCGCCCGCCCGGGCCGCTTGCGCCTTGCGCTGCTGGGGCCGGATGAAGAAGAAATAGCCCAGCAGCCCGATCGCCACCAGGGGAAGCAGGGTGAGCAATGAGCTTGAACTGGACTTGGAGGCTGCGGCCACGACGAATTGGGCGACCGCGAGGGTTGGTGTCATGAGGGATCCTTGGACCGGAATTGGCTGCGACGCGCCACCCTAGTGCGTGGTTTCCGGGTCTCCTGGGCAGTCGGCATCCCCGCTCCGTCGATCCCAGGCACGTCGGTGACCTGGTGCCCGAAGGTCGAGGCGGCGGTTGTCTCTCCCCCGCGATCCGGCGTTGGCCACCGTCACCACGAAACGGACCCGGCTTTGCAGTCGCATTCCGGCGGAAGAGGCGGAACGGGCGGGCGCCTTCGCAGTCGCCTCCCGGCGGGATAAACGGCTCAGCGGGGAGTGTCTGGCGACCACTCTCGCCGGGCAACCCGACTGCAACCCGATGGGGCCCCGGTTGCGACGACGCTTCTGCAAAGTACCGGATCATCAGTACAGCAACCTCACGGTGAAGGTCGTTTCGGAGGGGGGGGCGACCGGTGAGAGTCCGACGGAGGGGAGCGGACTTTCACGAGGGGGAACACCGTGAGGACAAGGAGCAGCGAACAGGTGCGCCGGCCTCTTGAGGCCGTCGGCCGGGGAACCGCCGACCTGGGCCGGCGCACCTTTCGCTCCCTTGAGGTGCCTGGACCATCGGGTTGGCCGAATGCCGTCATGAGCTGGCCTTTTGGGTCCTGCGGCGACCGTCGATGGCCTCCGAGGCGCCCCTTTTTGTTGATCTGAGGCCCAATTGCAGGCCTGACCAGGTGGTTTCAATTGCCCCCGAAGGTCGCTCATTCACTCAGATTGACCGTCTGACCAGTACAGTTGCAGCCAAATGCGAGATGGTCATATCTCAGTGCTTGTCATTGAGGATGAGGCGGACATTCGCCAACTCCTTCGCACACTCCTCGAGCGGGAGGGGTACACGGTCGCGGAGGCGCTCGAGGGACGCGACGGAGTGCGCCAGTTCCACCAGAGCCATCCCGACATCGTCATCCTCGACGTGGGGCTCCCGGACCTGGACGGTTGGCAGGTCCTGGAGCGCATCCGGGACATGAGCGACGTCCCGGTCCTCATGCTCACCGCCCTCGGGACCGAGAGAGACAAGGTGCGGGGGCTCAATTCCGGCGCCGACGACTACCTGACCAAGCCCTTCAGCCGGGTGGAACTCCTGGCCCGCCTGCAGGCGGTTGGCCGGCGACAGGTCTCCAAGGGCGAGCCCGTGACCACGTTCGACGACGGCACCCTCCACATCGACTTCGCCCACCAAGAGGTGACGGTCGACGGCGAGGCGATCATCCTGACCCCGACGGAGTATCGCCTGCTCGCCACGCTGGCCCGGCACCAGGGACAAGTCCTCTCGTCGGATCAGCTCATTGAGCTGGCCTGGGACGATCCCAGCGGATTGGCCCCCTCGCGGGTCAAGTACGCCGTGCTCCGGCTCCGCCGGAAGCTCGGTTGGGACGAAGGCGACGAGGGCCCGATCGAGACCGTCCGGGGCTTCGGATACCGCTACCGCTCGCGGACCCGGTGAGCAAGTCGTCCCAGCCCCAACCCGACCCTGATCGGCGACGCGATCCACAACTGCCGGGGTCAACGCTCCCGATCGGATTCTCTGGCTCCATGCGGGTGCGACTGCCCGTCTTCGCCCTGGTGGCCATCGGCACCATCCTGGTCGCCCTGGTCCCGTTCCCCCACGACGCCCGCCGCGAGATCTCGATCGCCGGTGTCATCTTCTTCGTCCTCGTCGCCGCCGCGTTCCTGTTGCCCTGGGAGCGACTGCCCGATTGGGCCTGGCTGATCATCCCGATCGGCTACATCGCGGTGATCGCCATCATCCGTGACGCCCAGGGCGGCGCCGATTCGGGCCTGGTGGTGGTGTACCTCCTCCCCATCGTCTGGCTCTCGCTCTACGGGCGGCGCCTGCACTTGCTCGTCGGGCTCTTCTGTATGGACCTGGCCCTGCTCATTCCCCTCCTGCTCATCGGGCCGCCGGACTACCCCACCATCGAGTGGCGGCAGGTGGCCGTGATGGCGACCGTCACCACACTGGTCGCGTCCACCGTGTACACGATGGTCTCGCGGGACCGGGCGATCCTGACGGATCTGGCCCAGCAGTCCCGTATGGCCCGCCGAAACGCCCGCGAGGCGGACTACGCCCGCGACCGCCTCGAGACCCTGCTGCGGGCCGCCACGGGAAGCGCCATCCTGGGTGTCGACCCTGCGGGCACCGTGACGTTCTTCTCGGCCGGCGCCGAGCAGCTGCTGGGCTACCGGGCGGCGGAGGTCGTGGGCTTGCACTCCATCGCCGATTTCATCGACCCGGCCCAGATCGACGAGCGTCGCCAGACGATCGACGCCATGCGCACTGCGCTAGAGCCCGTTGACGCGGAGACGGCTGCCGAAGTCCCGTGGACGGCCACACGCAAGGACGGCCAACAACGACGTTGCGTCGTCCGCGTGCGGGCACTGCCCGTTCCCGGGGTCGAGAAGGAATCGGGCGACGAAGCCGACTTGGCGGAGACGGACGGCGCCGACAATCCGACCGGCTGGGTTCCCCAGAGCGAGGGGCTGGCGCCCACGAACGGCGGCTATGTCGTCGTCGCCATCGATGTGACCGAGCGCGAGGAGCTGGCGGCTGATCGGGAGCGCCTCTATGCGATTCAGAAAGAGGTGACGCAGTCCCTGATTGAGCAGAACAACCGCTTGCGGGAGCTGACCCAGATGAAGGACGACGTGGTGGCGACGGTCTCCCACGAGCTGCGCACGCCGATCACCTCCATCAGGGGCTTCGTCGAATTGCTCCTCGACGCCACGGCGGACCTGACCGAGAGCCAGATGCGCATGCTGCAGACCATCGAGCGCAACGCCGAGCACCTCCAGCGAGTGGCCGAGGACCTGCTGGCCGACCCGGGCGCCGGCCGCGGCCTCCGGGTCGCCTTCACCGAGCTGGACCTGAGCCGTCTGGCCGAGGACGCCGTGCACGCCATCCAGACCTCGGCCACGGTCGCCGGGCGTCGTACTGACCATCGACCCCGGCGAAGAGGTACCGATCTTCGGCGACCCCACCCGCCTGCACCAGCTGCTGGGCAACCTCCTCTCCAACGCCATCAAGTTCTCGCCCGCGGGGCGGCCGGGTGCACGTCATCGTCGACAACGTCGACTCCTACGCCCGGGTGCAGGTGCTCGACGAAGGGCCCGGGCATCCCCGAGAGCGAGCGCGACCAGCTCTTCGAGCGCTTCTACCGGCTGGCCTCCTCCACCGAGATGGGCGTGCCCGGCACGGGGCTGGGCCTGGCCATCGCCAAGTCGGTGGCCGAGGCCCACGAGGGCTTCGTCGACATCGTCGACACGCCCGGCTGGTCGACCACCTTCAGGGTCTACCTCCCTCTGGGCGCGTCGGTCGCCTCGGTCGTCCGGACCGGGTAAGCCGCCGGCCAGGCGCTCCAGGCTCCGGCTCCACGACCCGCTGACGCTGGACCCGGCGACCAGCCAGCGGCCGCCACCTCGACGCCAGCAGCCGATCAGCCCCACGCGGCCAGGAAGCCACCCGACTGGTGCGCCCACAGGCGCCCGTAGACGCCGGCCCGCCCGGCGGCGAGGAGCTCGGCATGCGTGCCCTGCTCGACGACCCGCCCGCGGTCGAGCACCACGATCCGGTCGAGCCGGGCGATGGTGGCCAGCCGGTGCGCCACCACCAGCGCCGTCGTGCCCTGCATGAGGTGCCACAGCGCCTCTTGCACGAGCGACTCCGACTCGGAGTCCAACGCCGAGGTGGCCTCGTCCAGGACGAGCACCTTGGCCCCCTTGGCCATGGCCTGCGCGATGGCGACCCGCTGGCGCTGCCCACCCGAGAGCTTCATGCCGCGCTCCCCCACCATGGTTTCGTAGCCGTCGGGGAGGCGCTCCACGAACTCGTCCACGTAGGCGGCGCGACCCACGGACCGGCACGAGGTCCATGTCGACAACCCCTCCGCTGCCGTCGATGCCGCGTCCCTCCATGCCGTAACAGATGTTCTCGGCGATGGTGCGGTGCAGCATCTGGGGGTCCTGGGGGACGTAGGCGATGTGGCCGCGCAACGAGTGCTGGGTGACGCACGCGATGTCCTGGCCGTCGATCTCGATCACCCCGCCGTCGCGGTCGGCGTAGCGCAACAGCAGCTTGGTCAGCGTCGTCTTGCCCGAACCCGAGGGTCCGACCAGGCCGACGTGCTCCCCCGGCTCGATGCGCAGGTCCAGCCCCTCGAACAGCGGGGCCCCGGCCCGGTAGGCGAACCGCAGGTCCCGGAACTCGACGCGACCCGTGCGGCACCACCATGTCCGGCGCGCCCGGAAGGTCGACGATGTCGGGCTTCGGTGGCGGCGATGCCGGCGAACTTGGCGCAGCGGCCGATGGCGCGCGAGATCAGACGGATGAACTCGAAGGACTCCTCGAGGCTGGTGCCGACAAAGGTCGCGTAGAAGAGGATCAGGTACACCGCGCCCGCCGCGGCCACGTGGTGCAGCGCCAGCACGACCCCGACCACGATGGCGGCCCAGTTGAAGAAGGCCATGGCCGACTCCATCTGGATCCGCGTCGTCGGTGAAGACCTTGCGTGCCCGCAGGTCCGCGCTGATCGAATCGGCCACCAGCGCGCCCACGTGCTCCATCTCGCGGCCCTCCGCCGCCTGCGAGCGCACGGTGGTGAGGTTGGCGATCGTGTCGGCGATCACCCCGGTGGCCCGGGAGTGGGCGTCGGAGAACTCCTTCTCGGCCGCGACGACCCGGCCCATGCGGCGGTGCAGCACCAGGACGAACACGCCCACGAGCGCCGCCATCACGAGCGCGACCGGCCAGGCCACGATGCCGAGGACCACGATGGCCCCGAGCGTCGTCACGGAGATGCGCAGGATGCCCCAGACCGTGGCGTCGATCATGTCGGCGAAGGCCCAGGTCGACGTCTCCAGCGTGGCGATGACCTCGCCCGAGGGCCTGTCCGTGTGCCACGAGTGGCTCAGCCGTCATCAGGTGGTCGTAGCCGCTGGTGATGGCGCGGCCGAACGAGCGCAGCGTGGCGCCCCAGTTCATCCAGCCGCCGATGCGCCCGAAGAGCGTGGCGGCGGCCAGCACGATCGCGTAGGCCACGAGCAGAGGGCCGAAGGACGTGCCACAGGCCCTCGTGCGCGTGCGGTCCGAGCTGCGATATGCGGCTCAACAGCGACGGCGAAGATCAGCGGCGCCGCGACGGCGTTGGCCAGCGTGCCGAGCACGATGGCGGTGCAGGCGCCAGTGAAGGCGGCGCGGTCGGGCTGCATCTGGCGCCAGCAGTACGCCAGCGTGTCTTTGGTCGAAGCATTGGGAAAGAGGGTGCGTTCACCCATGGGTATCTCCAAGTGGGAGGTGAAGCGAAGCGGGTCGAGGCAACAGGCGCACCGCGTGGTGCGCAGCGGTGGACCTCGGATTGCGTCCGGGCGGTCAGCCCGGCGGTGTCGTGGTCGGCGTCAGTGACCAGCGGGGCAGAGGGTGGGCCCGGTCATCCGGGACCTCCCTCCAACGGCACCAGTGGGCAAGAGGGGCGGCCGGGCCACGATGGCAAACGGGATCAGCCGCTCGCGCGCATCGTCCGCGTCGAGCGCAGTCGTCATTCCTGCCATGTGGTCACCTCGCTTCCGTCTTGTGGTGCAACCCCGAAACCGTAGCCCATGGCAGCGGCGAAATGGCGCAAGAAATGTGAATTGACGCGCCCGCGGCGCACCGACGAGGGGCTCCGTCAGAAGAGTGGAGGCGTGTTCATTGCGTCGGCGGCCGACGCGGGCCGTTCCAGGCCGAGGTGGTCCCAGGCGCGCTGCGTGGCCACGCGGCCCCGCGACGTCCGCTGGATCAGGCCGCTCTGCAGCAGGAAGGGCTCGTACGCGTCCTCGATCGTGTCCGTCTCCTCGCCCACGCACTGCGCCAGCGTGGTCAGGCCCACCGGCTGCCCGCCGAAGCGGCCGCACAGCGTGGCCAGGATGGCCCGGTCGACCTTGTCCAGGCCCAGCTCGTCCACCCCGAAGAGCTCCAGGCCGTCGCTGGCGATGGCGCCGTCGATGATGCCCTCGCCGCGCACCTCGGCGAAGTCCCGCACCCGGCGCAGCAGCCGGTTGGCCACCCGCGGCGTGCCCCGGGACCGCTCCGAAATCCGGATGGCACCCTCGGCGTCGATGTGCACCTTCAAGATCCGGGCCGAGCGCTCCACGATGGCGCGCAGGTCGGCCGGCTCGTAGAGGTCCAGACGGCCGACGAAGCCGAAGCGGTCCCGCAGCGGCCCGGCCACCAGACCGGTCCGCGTCGTGGCGCCGACCAGCGTGAAGCTCGGGAGCTCCAGGCGGATGGAACGGGCGGTGGGGCCCTTGCCGATCAGGATGTCGAGGCGGCCGTCCTCCATGGCGGAATAGAGCATCTCCTCGACGGAGCGGTGCAGCCGGTGGATCTCGTCGATGAACAGCACGTCGCCGTCCTGCAGGTCGGTCAGCAGTGCGGCCAGGTCGCCGGCCCGGGTCAGGACGGGGCCGGCGGTGATGCGGAAGCCCGGCGCCCATCTCCGTCGCCACGATCCCGGCCAGGGACGTCTTGCCCAGTCCCGGCGGCCCGGCGAAGAGGATGTGGTCGACCGGCTGGCGCCGCTGGCGCGCCGCCTGCAGCACGATCCCGAGATGCTCGACCAGCTCCGGCTGCCCCAGGAACTCGGACAGCGACCGGGGCCGGAGCCCGACCTCCTCGGCCTCTTCGGCGCCGTTCGACGCCACCGGATCGACCGACGCCGTCGTCGCCGGCTCCGCGCCGGAATCGCGCCGATCGCCGGACCAGCTCGCGACTCCGGGTCGACGGCCAGGACCTCCCGCCGGGCACGGCGGCTCACCGGCTCACCGCGAGGCCAGCTCGCGCAACGCCAGGCGGAGCATCTCTTCCACCCCGACATCGTCGCGTAGGCCGTCGAGCGCACCGCGGATCTCGTCGGGGGCGTAGCCGAGCTCGCTCAGAGCGGCCCGGGCCTCGGCCCGCGACGTCCGGGTGCTCGCCGTCACCTGCCACTCCCGATGCAGCCCGAGCACCGACGCCGGCCCGCATCGACAAGGACAGGTCGGGCAGGTCCAGCCGGCTCTTCAACTCGATCAGCAGGCGGGCCGCCGTCTTGCGCCCCACGCCCGGCACCGTGCACAGCGTGTCCAGGTCCTCCTCGAGCACCGCCGTGGACAGCGCCGCCGGCGACAGAGCCGCCATGATGGCCAGCGCCAGCGCGGGCCCGACCCCGTGCGAGCCCAGCAGCACCTCGAAGCAACGCCGCTCGTCGTCGTGCACGAACCCGTACAGGACGATGGCGTCCTCGCGCACGTGCGTGTGCACGTACAGCGTGGCCTCGGCTGCGCACTCCCCGCCACGACCAACGCAGCCGCCGTCGCGGGCGTCACCGCCACCCGGTAGCCCACGCCCCCGACGTCGATGATCACCTCGCCCTCGCCGGTCCGCACCACCACCGCTCCACGCAGCAGTCCGATCACCTCGTTCCCTCCTTCACCTTCGCCAGTCCGGCTCCCGTGTCGTCTTCTCCAGCCCGGACCCCGCCCTCCTTCACGAGCGCGGCATCCATGGCCCGCCGCAGGGGCACGGTGGTCAGGTGGCAGACCGCCAGGGCCAGCGCGTCGGCCACGTCCGGCGGCCCGTCGACCGCCGGCAGCCCGAGCACCTGGGCCACCATGCGCTGCACCTGGTCCTTGGTGGCCGCCCCGTAGCCGACCAGGCCGAGCTTCACCTCGTTGGCCGTGTACTGGACGACCTCGCACCCGGCCTCGGCGGCGACCAGCAGCGCCAGCCCGCTGGCCTGGCCCGACCGACATGGCCGTCTTGGCGTTGACCTGGAAGAAGACCCGCTCGACCACGACCGCGGCCGGCCGCAGCTCCTGGACCAGCGCCCGCAGCTCCGTGTGCAGGATCAGCAGCCGCTCGGCCAGCGGCGCCGCCGGGTCCGTCTCGACCACCCCGGCCGCGTGCGCCCGCAGCGCCGACGTGCCCTCGGCCCGGGCCACCAGCCCGTAGCCGCAGCGCGACAGCCCGGGGTCGATGCCCAATACGAACATGCGTTCGCAGGATAGTCGGGGGTGCTGCGCAGGGGGCGGATCCGGCTGAGGCCGCCGCGCGTGCGCCGAACCGGGGCGGCGGCCGGACCGCCGGACCCGAGTGCTCAGCCTTCGAAGGTGGCGAGGACCTCGTCGGAGATGTCGGCGTTGGAGTGGACGGCCTGGACGTCATCGTGGTCGTCGATGGCCTCGAGGAGGCGCAGGACCTTCTTGGCCTCACCCTCGTCGGGGACCGGGACCAGCTGCGTGGGCTCCAGGCTGAGGTCGACCGACTCGGGCGTGATGCCGGCGTCGTCGAGGGCCTGGCGCACCGACTCGACGTCGGCCGGCGCGCTGGTCACGACCCAGGCGGCGCCGTTGCTCGTCATGTCCTCGGCCCCGCCCTCCATGGCGATCTCCATGACCTTGTCCTCGTCGTTGCTGAGGCCGACGGTCACGATGCCCTTGCGCTCGAACTGCCAGCCGACCGCGCCCGGCTCGGCCATGTTGCCGCCGTTGCGGCTGAAGAGGTTGCGCATCTCGGCGCCGGTGCGGTTGCGGTTGTCGCTCAGCGTCTCGACCATGATGGCCACGCCGCCGGGGCCGTAGCCCTCGTAGTTGATGGCCTCGTAGCGCACGCCGTCGAGGTCGCCGGTCCCCCGCTTGATGGCCTTCTCGATCGTGTCGAGCGGGACGCTGGCCGCTCTCGCCTTCTGGTAGGCGGTGCGCAGGGTGGCGTTGGCCTCGATGTCGCCGCCGCCTTCGCGGGCCGCGACCTCGACGAGGCGGATGCACTTGGCGAAGATCTTTGCGCGGGCCTTGTCCTGGGCGCCCTTGCGGTACTTGGTGGTCGCCCACTTCGAGTGACCCGACATGTGTTGCCCTCGTTCCTTCTCTGGTTCTCTGGTTCTCGGCCTTGCGGTTCCCTGGTGCTCCTGCGGATGGCGCGCTGCATGTCGCAGCTGGGCGGCTGCTGCAGTGGGGAACAACGATTGTATCGAGCCTGGTCAGGGTTCAGCCTGAGGTCAGGACGACGGGGACCGTGACGGCCCGGTCGACGGTCAGGCGATAGGTCCCGGGCGGAGCGTGTTGGGGCTTAGGCGGTGTTCCGAGATAGGCGGTCTGGCTCCAGTGAGCGGTCGCCTGGGCCGTGCTGTGCGGTCCCAGCCGGAGCCCAGCCTCATCGGTGCAGAAGTAGGCCACCGGTCCGGGGTAGACATCGACGCCGCCGGGGTACGGACGGTGAGCGGGAGGGCGCCGCAGGGGCCGACGGTCAGCGCACTGCGCGCCTCGGGGACGTGCCGGGCCAGCGGGGTGCCGCACGTTGTGCTCCCCGTGTTGCTGAGCCGGACCTGGACCGTGACCGGTTCGCTGAGCCGGAAGGCGTGCCTAGGAGCGGTGACGCTCAAGACCGACGTGCTGCGCGTTGCAGTTCTCGAATGCGACATGGGCGGAGCGGGTGATCGTCGGGGCGGCGGCGGTGGCCGCGTGGCGGCGGCTGCGTGGCGGCGGTCGGAGCGGCGGCGGCAGGGCGCAGGCGGCGACGGCGAGGGGGGCTGCACCGGCAGCGACAACGGCCCTGACGGCGCCCCATACAGAGAGAGACGCTACGTGGGTTGTTTCGGTTCGGTGAGGCGTGCGCTCAGCTCGGGGGTCGCGTGGCGGCGTGGAGCACCGACTCCACGTCGGCCGCCACGAGCTCATAGCCCCCGCCGTCGGCGCCGGTCTGCATGGTGGCCATCAGGAGCGAGATCACGATGACGACCATGCCATTGGCGGTCTGCCCCGGGTCGATGTCCTGGCGCACCCCGCCTTCGATCTGCTGGGCCCGGATGAGCTCGGTGACCGTCTTGCGCAACTCCTGGAGAGCCGGGATGTGCAGCAACCGCATGGTGAAATCGGGCTCGAGGCCGCGCAGGATCCGGCCCGCCAATGGGTGTGCGTCCACGTGCGCCACGAGCGCACGCATGATCATGCGCCCCCACTGCTCCGGATCCTCGTCGATGGTGACGAAGGACACGGCGTCTTCGATCAGCCCGGCGACATCCTCGTCGACCGCGGCGACGAAGAGCGCCTCCTTGTTGGCGAAGTAGGGGTATGACGCCGTGGTCGACAGCCCTGCGTCGCGGCAGACGTCGGCCACCGAGGTGCCGCGGTGCCCCTCACGGGCGAAGCGGACGATGGCTGCATCGAGGAGGGCTTGGCGGGTGCGGTCGCCCTTCGGACTGCGCGGTGTCTGGCGGCACCGGGTCAGGCCGCCGCAGCCGGGTCGATGTTGCGTCCGGCGCGGTCGACGCCGCAGGCGACCCGCCAACCCTTGGGGACACGGCCGCCGCGGAAGACGCCCGCCTCGAGCAGCGGGGTGAGGAGCGGGCGCAGGGCTCGATGGCGCATGGCCGTGCGGCCGGCGGAGCGGTTGACGGCCCTCCAGGTGGCCCACGTGGGGAGGCCGACGGAGCCGTAGACGCCCGGGTGGACGATGGTGTCGAACATGGCGACGGCGATGCGGGAGCCGAGGTAGCGCACCAGGAAGCGCTCGATCGGGCCGGCGGCGGCCCACTGCTCGGGGAAGAGCATGCGCGCCGAAGGCGAGGTGGCGGGCCTCCTCCTGGCGGTGGTACTTCGAGACCGCCTTGATCATCGGGTCGGTGTCGGGGTGCTCGCTGGCGAGCTTCTGCAAGAGGTCGGGGACCTCTTCGCCGCTGAGCACGAGCAGACAGAAGAGCGACCGCATGCCGGTGAGGAACGGCATGACCGCTTGCATGGCGAAGCGGCCGACGCGGTTGTCGAGGGGGTTCTTCGCTTGGGGCTTGACCTGCGAGGAGGCGCACGAAGAGGCGGGAGTGGCGGGTCTCCTCGCCCATCTCGTGCAGCAGGTACGTCACGCGGGGGTCGGTGAGGTCGGGGCGGGAGAGGATGTCGATGCTGAATCCAGCCAGGAGGACCGATTCGAAGCGGACGCCGGTGTCCACGATGGAGGCGAACTCCTCCCGGGCCAGGGTGCGCTTCTGTTCGTCGGTGAGCCGGTCGAAGAGCTCGGGGACGTTGGCCAGGCTGATGAGCTCGTCGGGGAGGACCTGGCCGTCGCCGACGGTGCCGGGGACCTCGGTGTCGGGCTCCACGATGCGCTTCAGCGAGGCGGTCGAGAGGCGCTCGATGCGCTGGTCCACGGGGCGGGGCGCCGTCGCCGTGCTGCGTCGTGGTGTCGGTTGTCGTCATGATTGAAGCCATGCCCGGATTCTTCTGGATCTAAGCATTTGGGTCAAATACTGATTTCCTGGGCTGCGCGTGGATGGGTCGGGGCTCGGGCGGGGCTCGGCGGAGGTGGCGGGTTTGGGAGGAGGTCACCGCGGGCTGCAATGTCGGTGGGGTCGCCTCGCTGCAAATGCGGCCACATACGCTCGAGGGCTATGAGTTCCCTGCCTCCGACTGCCTCGGATTCCCCGTCAGCTGCCGCGTCGTGACTCCGCGGGGCGGCGCTCGGCGCCCGCGGTCGCCGGGTGCTGCTCGTGGGGGCCGCAATCGCGGCGGTCGGAGTCGCCGGCGTGGCCTACAAGCGACTGGGCGGCCCAGGGCGCCGACGAGTGATCAGGTCGACGACGGGCGTCTCGCCCTCGGCTGGGGCGAGGGCGTGAACGGCCCGAGCACGTCGTGGTGCGGACGCCGGACGGGGCGCAGCTGGCCGTGTGGGACCTCGAGGGCGACGGCCCTGACGCGCCGGTCGTCGTACTCCCCCACTGCTGGGGCTGCAGCCACGAGATCTGGCTGCCCGTCGCCCGCCGGCTCCGGGAGCAGGGGTCCCGGGTGGTGCTCTACGACCAGCGCGGGCATGGGGCGAGCACGCGGGGCACGGCGCCGCTGACGGTCGAGACGCTGGCGCACGACCTGACGGCGGTTCTCGACGCGACCGACGTGCACGACGCCGTGCTGGCGGGGCATTCCATGGGCGGCATGACGATCATGTCGCTGGCCACCCACCGGCCCGACGTGCTCAAGGACCGGGCCAAAGCGACCGTGCTCGTGGCGACGGCGGCCACCAGTCTGGGCGGCGGCTCGGCGCAGGGGGCACGGGTCGCCAACGCGCTGGTGGCCTCGCCGGTTCGTCACGCGGGCGATGCAGTCGAAGAACGGGCACGTCTTCGTCCGCGGGCGCCTTCGGCGAGAACCCGGTCCGCGTCGCACATGGATCTGACCCGAGACCTCTTCGGAGGCTGCCACGGAGCCGTGCGGGGCGACTTCTTGTTGTCGATGTCGACGATGGACCTGCTCGAGGGTCTGGCCACGATCGCCGTGCCGACGACCGTCATGGTGGGCACGCGCGACACCCTGACGTTGCCCAAGAAAGCAGATCAGATTGTGGCGACCGTTCCCGGGGCGCGACTGGTTACCCTGCAGAACAGGGGGCACATGCTTCCACTCGAGGACCCTGACGCGGTCACCGACGAGATCGTGCGGGCGGTCAAGGGGTAAGACTCAGGGACCCGTCAGGCGCTCATTTCCGCGGCCGGCGCCAGGTCGGCGAAGGGGTGGAGACGAACACCCTTCCGTGCGGGCTGGTGAACCGAACCTTGGCTTGGGCGTCACCATCCAGCTTCCAACCCAGTTCGTGCACCCGGCTGTGGTGGCCCACGCAAAGCGTGAGGAGATTCGACATGCACCGTGGGTCCCTGCTTGGAGGCCCACACGATGTGATGGACGTCGGTCACGTTTTTGCAAGCCGCAACCCGGGAACCGGCATCCCTTGTCGCGACGTCGGATCTCGATCCGCTGGGCTTCGGTGGGATCACGCTCCAGTTGCTTCTGGTCGAGCATGGTGCCGTCGGGCGCGTCGAACGACAGCGTGATGTGCGCGTTGCAGGCGAGCCGGCGCGCCACCTCGGCGGAGATCGGACCGCACCTTCGATGGAGGCGTGGCCGTAGCCGTCGCCATAGAGGAGGCGATCGAGGTCGGTGTGCACGATCATGGTCGTGCGGGCGCCACCGTGGACCGGTGTCTGTTCGGGGTTGGCGCCAGGGGTGGAGTCAGGTTCGGGGGCGGCGGAGGTGGTGCGGGTCGGGCGCTTCCGGCGCCCCTGCTCGAGGCAGATCTCGACCAGCGCATCGGCGCACCGGCTCTCGAAGCGGACGTAGTCAGGATCGTTGGCGCTCGGGTGGTCGTGGCGGCGGGCCCGGCCGAGGACGGCCGACTTGACCACGGCGAACGTATCCCGGGTCAGCTGGGCCCACAGCAGGCAGCGCTCGTCGTCGAAACGGACGAAACGGCGTTGGAACCGCGCCGCCGCGTCGGCATCCGTGGCGCCCTTGACCTCCGACGACCAGTTGACGAGCCTGCCTCGGCGTCCAGTGCTCCGACGCCTCGGCCAGGTCCGCGTCGGTCTCGGGCGTGGCCACCGCGGCCAACGGGGCGAACACGTCGAGGGTCAGCCTCCCGTCGGAGAGGGCACCCGCGAGCGCCGGTAGATCCTTCACCTTCGACGCGGACTCGACCAGGGTCCGAGCACGGGCGCGGCCGACGTGGCAGCGGGCGATCAGCCAGTCGCGCATGGACAGCGACCCGTCCCCGCGCCACGCCTCCGTGCGATCGAACTCGGCGATCTCGCGGAGCATCGCCCCTTCGTGCTCGGAGATGACGCGTTGGTGCCGCCCGATGCTCTCCGCCAGCTCGGCCGAGCGAGGATCGCCGCCGTAGTCCCGGCTGAGGGGTCGGGTCCGGCGGGAAGGCGTCCGGCCGCCTGTACGGCCGGATCCGAAGCACGCGGGCGGCGGTTGCCATGCAGACGAACGGTCCACGTCGACGACGTGCGCGCGGCGGTCAGGGACGCAGGGGGCGGGGTCGTCGGCTGGATGGCGCAGCAGTGACACGCTGGCGATGAGCATCACGATCAGGAAGCCGACATAGGCGCCCCAGCCGATGATCAGCCAGGCGTGGCCGTGGTAGCTGCTGAACGTGACGCCGATCCAGACGGCGACGCAGTTGAAGGCCGCGACCAGGATCATGAGCCAGCCGAGCCAGATGGTGCCGGCGTCGCCGCGCAGCATCGCCCACCCGAGGGCGCCGAGGAAGACGGCGGTCATGACGGACGTGAGCGAGAAGAAGATCGTGTTCAGATCGCCGAGCGCGCGCACGAGTGACAGATCGTTGAGGCCGCCGGGCTGTGCGTCCATGAACGCGAGCAGCACGGTGGGCAGTGCCGCGACCGCGGTGGTGATGGACACGCCGATGCCTCCGGCCAAGACGACCGGCGACAGCCACTCGACGTCGCCTTCGGAACGGCGGAGGACGCGATGCAGGTAGCCGACGAACCAGAGCAGGACGCCGGCGGCGAAGCAGTCGAAGATCATGCCGGCTTGCAGCGCCGTGTGGTGGTCGTGGACCCAGGCCAGCGTCTTGGCCGGGCTCGAGTCCACCCTTGGCTGTTGGGGGTAGATGAAGCCGGAGAGCGCGGCCAGCGCAACGAAGGCGATGCCGCTCGACGCTCCGATGCGGTCGAACGTGCGATTCCTCATTCGGGCCCCCTTTGGTTCTGCTGCGTCTTCCGTCGGTGCTGCTGCGGACGGGACGGAGTCAATCTAGGGCGGGGGCGGGCCGGGGGGCGGGGATCGGGCGGGCGGCGGCGGGTGGCCGGCGGCGGCGGGCCGGCGGCGGGCGGCGCTTCAGCGACCGGCGCTGATCACGCTGGAGCCGAAGCGCTCCAGCGACTCGAGCGCATGGGCCAGCGAATCGCCAGGCACGCCGGCGCCCGACCACGTGACGCCGAGCGCGGTCAGTTCTTCGGCGGCGGCGAGCGTGGCGTCGGGATTGAAGCTGTCGTCGCCCGGGTTGCCGCCGGCGCCGGTGCCGAACGACACGTCGATGCTGGCGGGGTCGCGGCCGGCTTCCTCCATGAACAGCCAGAGCTCATCGAGCATCGGGCGGAGGTCGTCGACGGACTCGAGAGGCCGGGTCTTGGCGGTGGAGGCGAGGGTCCTCGGGGCGGGAAAGGGGCTCCAGCCGTCGCCGTAGCGGGCCACGCGTTGGCGAGAGAGGCGGCTGTTCCCTCCGATCCAGATGGGTGGGTGCGGCGTGGGCTTCGGGTTGGCCGTCTGCCCCTTCGCGCTGAAGGTCGAGCCCTCGTGGGCGAAGTCGTCCTGGCTCCAGACCCCGCGGATCACCTCGATGGCCTCGTCGAACAGGGCGTTGCGTTGTTCGAAGTCGACGCCCAGCGCCTTGTACTCACCGCGCATGTAGCCGGTGGCGACCGCGAGCGTGAAGCGCCCGCCGGACAGCACGTCCAGCGTGGCCGACGCCTTCGCCACCAGGAACGGGTTGCGGTAGGGCAGCACGACGATGTTGGGGATCAGGCGCATCGTGTCGGTGACGGCGGCGCAGAAGGAGAGCGCGGTGAACGGGTCGAGGGCGTCGTGGCCGCCGGCGTTCAGCCACCGGTGCGTCGGAGCGGGGTGGTCGGTGAAGCCGACGCCGGCGAATCCAGCTGCTTCGGCGACCTGGCAGAAGCGGGTCAACGCATCCTTGGTCGTCAGCTCGGGGTTGTACGGATGCGTGGTCATCGGATACGTCACCCAGTAGTTCATGGCGCTGAACCCTAGTGTTTCGGGTTTCGGTGTCGACGGAACGCCGCTCGAGGCGCTTGGATGTCCGGTGGACAGAGAGCCGCATTGTCGAGAGGAGTCCTGGACATGCACACGTTCATCAACGAGGTCCGCGAGACGCTGGTTCCGGGCCGGACCGACCGCTTCGGCCCGCTGCCGCCCCTCCTGGTCGCCATGACCGTGGTCACCGGGCTGGTCGACTCGTTCAGCTACCTCCTCCTGGGGCACGTCTTCGTCGCCAATATGACGGGCAACGTGGTCTTCCTCGCTTTCGCCGTCGTCGGCGCCCCCGGATTCTCGATCATGGCCTCGGTGGTGGCGCTGGTGGCATTCGGACTGGGGTCCGTGCTCGGAGGGCGGATCGTGCAGCGGTTCGGCCATCACCGGGGTCATCACGTCGCCGTGGCCACCGGGACGCAGGCGCTGCTCGTTGCGGTGGCGATGGTGCTCGCCCTGGTCGGCTCGCAACCCTTCGGTTCCGGATTCCGCTATCCACTCATCGTTCTCCTCGCCCTGGCGATGGGCCTGCAGAACTCGAGCGTGCGCCGGCTGGCCGTTCCCGACCTGACCACCACGGTCCTGACGTTGACGGTGACCGGGATCGGTGCCGACAGTGCGCTCGGCGGAGGGAAAGGCTCGAAGTC
This sequence comes from uncultured Acidimicrobiaceae bacterium, assembly GCA_963755655.1. Lineage (GTDB taxonomy): Bacteria > Actinomycetota > Acidimicrobiia > Acidimicrobiales > RAAP-2 > Bog-473. The sequence goes on along the minus strand of CAVWKX010000021.1, from coordinate 133,951 downwards.
GGGCCGGCGTCTGATTTCGATCGCCGCCATGTTCCTCGGCGCCGTGGTGGGGGCGGCGCTCATCTTGCATGTGCGTGTTGCAATCCCGCTCGTGCTCGCGCTCGCCATCGTGGTCGTGGTGGCCGCGGTCGGTCACCTCGCTGGTCGGTCGAATCCGGAGTGGACCCGCGCCGAGCAGTAGCCCTGCAGAATCCGTGACATTTCCGCGTGGGCGCGCAGACCGTTCTGTGACAGGGCTGCATTGGGCTGCATCGGTCCGCACGGAGAAGTTCGGCTGTTACCGTCTGAACGGTGGTGATGCCGAACCTGGTGGCCGCCCTGGGCGGGTCTACGGCAGACGCGATCTGGGCCACCTGGATCGTGCTGGCCGTTGTCTCCGCGGGCTACGTCGCGTACGACGCCTTCACCCGGAACCCGGAATTGACCGTCATGAAGTGGGGCTGGGTGCTGGTGACCCTCTACATCGGTCCCATCGGTGCGGCGCTCTACGTGCTCTCGTGCAAGGAGCCGAGCCCGGGGACCCACGAGGTCTTCGTGGCTCCGTTGTGGAAGCAGTCACTCGGATCGACCATCCACTGCGTCGCCGGGGATGCGACGGGCATCATCGTCGCTTCGGTCGTGACCACGGCGGCAGGCCTCCCCATGTGGGGCGACACCATCATCGAGTACGTGTTCGGGTTCGCGTTCGGTCTCTTCATCTTCCAGGCTCTCTTCATGCGCGACATGCTCGGCGGGAGCTATCCGCGGGCGGTGACCTCGACCGTGACGCCGGAGTGGCTCTCGATGAACTGCGTCATGGCGGGCATGATCCCGGTGATGGTCATTCTGCGCACCGATTTCGCCGGCACCAACCAGATCGGCTCCGTGCGCTTCTGGATCGTGCTCTCGCTGGCCGTCCTCGTCGGGCTCGTCGTCGCCTACCCGGTGAACGTGTGGCTCGTCCGGAACCATCTGAAGCACGGCATGGGCACCGTGCGGGCGTTGGGTGAGGGTGGCGAGCCGCTCCCGGTGACGAGGGCGGCGGCGGCCGCGGCCGCAGACACGGACATGGCGATGAACATGGCGACGGCGGACAGGCAGGTCACCCGGGCCCAGATCGCCGCGATCGCCGTGCTCACGCTCACGGCACTGGGAGCAGGGATCCTGCTCGCCGCGGGATTCGGCGACTTCTCGATGTGAGAGCACCCCCTCCCAGACGAGTCAGACGAGTCAGACAAATCAGATAGGTCAGACGCCTCAGACCATGAGGACGACGGGCACGATCATCGGGCGGCGCTTCGTGCGGTCGCCGACGAACTTGCCCAGGGCCTTGCGGGTATGGCGGCTGAGCACCTCGATATCGTGCGCCCCGTCGCGCAGCGCCTGCGTCACCGCAGCAGAGACGACCTCGCTGGCCTCTTCGAGCAGCTCCTCGGCTTCGGGTGCGTAGACCCAGCCCCTGGTCTCGATCACCGGCGGGCAACTGAGCTTGTTCTGCTGGTGGTCGACCGTCACCACCGCCATGATCACTCCCTCTTCGGACAGCTTCTTCCTGTCCCGCAGCACCCCGTGCTCGATATCGCCCACCGTTCCGTCCACGTAGACGTAGCCACCCGGAACCTTGCCGTCGCGGGAGATGCCCTTCGCATCGAGCTGGATCACGTCGCCGTCCTCGCAGAGGATCACCTTGGCGGGGTCGATGCCCATGGAGAGGGCCAGGCGGGCGTGGTGCACCATGTGGCGGAACTCACCGTGCACCGGCACGAAGCATTCCGGCTCGGTCACCGAGATCAGCGTGCGCAGCTCCCCCTGGCGGGCGTGACCGCTGACGTGGACCTTCTCCGCACCCGAGTGCACGACCTCGGCGCCCCGGCGGTACAGGTCGTCGATGACCTGCCCCACCGACCACTCGTTGCCCGGGATCGGATGGGCGCTGATGATCACGACGTCGTCGTCGGTGATCTTCAGCCACTTGTTCTGTCCGGTGGCCATGAGTGACAGGGCGGACATGGGCTCACCTTGGGAGCCCGTCGAGATCACGCACACCTCTTCGGGAGGGACGCTGTCCACGGCTTCGATGTCGATCAGCGACCCGTCGGGGATGCTGATGATGCCGAGGCGCGTGCCGAGCTCGACGTTCTTGCCCATGGAGCGGCCGAGCGTGGCGACCTTGCGCCCGTTGGCCACCGCGGCATCGATGATCTGCTGCACGCGGTGCATGTGGCTGGCGAAGCAGGCGACCACGATGCGCTTGCCCGACTGGGCGGCGAAGACCCGGCGCAGCGTCACACCGACCGTCGATTCCGATTCGGTAAATCCGGGCTCCTCCGCGTTGGTGGAATCCGACAAGAGGAGGCGGATACCCTCCGTCTTGGCGAGCTCCCCCATGCGGGACATGTCTGTGCGGCGGCCGTCCACCGGCTGCAGATCGATCTTGAAGTCGCCCGAGTGCAGGATCACGCCCTGGGGCGTGTGGAACGCGATGGCCATGGCTTCGGGCACCGAGTGCGTCACCGGGATGAACTCGACGTCGCAGGGGCCGATGCGCAGGCGCTCCCCGTCGGCGACGGAGACGAACGTGGTCTTGCCGGCCAGGCCGGCCTCGTCGACCCGGTGGCGGGCCAGGCCGACGGTCAGCTCGGAACCGTAGATCGGCGCTTGGATCTCGCGCAGCAGGAAGGCGAGACCGCCCGTGTGGTCCTCGTGGCCGTGGGTGAGAACGATCCCGTCCACGCGGTCCTTGCGGTCGTAGAGGTACGTGAACTCGGGCAGCACCAGGTCGATGCCGGGCATGTCCGGATCGGGGAACATGATCCCGCAGTCGAGGATGAGGATGCGTCCGTCGATCTCGATGCAGGCGCAGTTGCGCCCGATCTCGCCGAGGCCGCCCAGGAAGACGACCCGGACCGGTTGTGGCGTGGGCTTGAGATTCGGCTGGTTGCCGCGCTCGTTGCGTTCGTCGCGCTTGTTGCGCTCAGGCCGGACGTTGCGCTCAGGCAAGCGGGGCGACCGTGACTGCGGGGGGCCCGACGGCGGCCAGAATCTTCTGCGCCTGGGTATCGAGCTCGGGGGTGCACGCCCCCATGGGCAGGCGGCATTGACCGACCCGCAGGCCCATGGCGCGCAACATCGCCTTGGCCGGTAACGGGTTGGGGTAGTCCTCGGTGGACTCGAAGTCGAACGAGTCGAGCAGCTCCGCATTGCCCTTGATGGCGCCAGCGAGGTCGCCCGCCAAGAAGGCGTCGATGACCTGCCGGAGCTGCGGTGCCACCCAGTGCGCGGCGACGCTGATGACGCCGAGCGCGCCCACCGCCATCAGCGGCAGCGTCATGACGTCGTCACCGCTGTAGATCTCGAAGCCCCTCGGTGCTTGCGCCGCCAGATGGGCCGTTGTGGGGGCGTCGCCGGCCGCGTCCTTGAGGGCGACGATCGACGGCACCTCGCGGGCCAGGCGGAGCATGGTGGACGTGGCGATGCGCCGCCCGCTCCTGACCGGAATGTCGTAGAGGACGACGGGCAGGTCGCCGGCGGCCTCGGCGACGGCGCGGAAGTGCTCGAAGAGGCCGGACTGAGAGGGTCGGTTGTAGTACGGCGTCACGACCAGCACCCCGTCGACGCCGGACCGCGCGGCCTCCTTCGTCATGGCGATGGAGTGGGCCGTGTCGTTGGAGCCGGTGCCGGCGATCACGGGGATCGTCACGGCCTCGGCGACGGCACGCCAGAGCGCGACCTTCTCGTCGTCGGTGAGGACCGAGCTCTCGCCGGTGGAGCCGCTGAGGACGAGGCCGTCGCTGCCGTGCGCGGCCAGCCAGCGGGCCAGGTCGGCCGCCGCGCTGACGTCGAGCGCCCCGTCGTCGTCGAACGGGGTCACCATGGCCGTGACCACCCGCCCGAAGCGGGGCGAGTCATGCAACGCGGGGCTCATCGCCCCCTCACGCTACCAGCGATGCTTGGCGCTCAGGTGCCCAGAGTGGAACTCAGGCGACCTGGCGCTCGGCCGGCGAGCCGTCGGCGAACGCGTCCTCGTCCTCGGTGGAGTCGGTGAGGTTTTCGAACGCGATGGCTCCCATTTCGGTGAATTTGGTGCGGAGCCAGCCATCGGCTGCATCGAGGAGACCCAGCTTCTTGAGGTTCGGGACGATCTTCGAGAACAGCAGAATCTGGAACTCGTCGCGCTCCGGCGCGGCCTGCATCACCTTGATCACGTCGGCGGTGGGCACCTCCATGCGCTCCCACACTTCCTGCATGACCAGACGGTCCTTCATGCGGATGGCAGCCTCGAAGGCGAACTCCTGGCGCTCCCGCAGTTCGGCCGCGCTGAGCTCCTTGTAGTACTCCTGCAGGCTCAGTACGCCGAACGCCACGTGTCGGGCCTCGTCGGCCATGACGTAACGCAGCAGCTTCTTCAACAGCGGCTCGGTCGTCATGGCGTGAATGAAGCCGAAAGCAGCCAGCGCCAGGCCCTCGACCATGATCTGCATGCCGAGGTACGTCATGTCCCAACGGGCGTCGCCGACGATGTCGTCGAGCAGCAGGCCGAGGTGTGCGTTCATCGGGTAGTGGCCTGAGAGCTTCGTGTCGAGGTACTTCGAGAACACCTCGACGTGGCGGGCCTCGTCCATGACCTGCGTGGCGGCGTAGTACTTGGCGTCGATCCAGGGGACCGTCTCGACGATCTTGGCGGTGCACAGCAGCGCACCCTGCTCACCGTGCATGAACTGCGACAGGAGCCAGTTCTGGTTCTCGATGCCGAACTGAATGAAGCGCTGGTCGTCCCACTTCTCGAGGACGGTGCCGGCGATGGCGGCCTCGTCCCACTGCATCTGGGCCGGGTTGGCCTCGGCGTTGGCGATGACCACGCGCTCCTGGTCGACCTCGATCGACCAGTCCAGGTCGGTCTGCCCGTTCCACTGCGCCTTCTTCGCCTTCTCGTAGAGCTTGTCGAGCTGGGGCTTGGCGCCCTTCTCGTAGTCCCAGGTGAACTCGGCCGGACAGTTGTCAGGGACGCGATGGAACCCCTCCACGTCGTACTGGCCGACGAAGCTCAGGACGGACTCGAGGTCGTCGATGTTCTCCCGCCCGATGAGCTCGAGGTTGGACCTCAGCTGCTCGGCCTCGGTGTTCTCGTCGAGTGTGGTCATTGTGCCGCCCCCTTGGTGGTAGCTCTGGTGGTACGTGGTGCTCGGTCTTTGTTGTGGCTGTGGCTCTGGTTGTGGCTGTGGTTGTGGTTGTGGTCGGAACTAGAGATCGTCGAAGCCGAAGTCGGGCCTGTTGAGGTGGCGGTGCCTGCCGAGCTCGCAGCCTCGAGGCGCAGGGCGAGGATGCCGGGCAGGACGAACGTCCGTACCAGCGCACGCGTGTCGGCCGGGTCGGTCAGGTCGGCGTGGGGCGACGGGTCCGAGCAATAGGCCATGACGATGCGCACGGCCCACTCGGCGGCCCGGGAGGACTGCTCGGGCTCGAGCCAGCGGGCGAAGAACGGAGCGGCCAGGTCGCTGGCGACCCGCATCACCTCGTCGAATCCGCTGAACGTGACGTAGGGCAGCACGGCGCCGGGCTCGTGCTCGAGGAGGTAGGTCAGCGGCGCGTGCCAGCGCAGCCAGCGGGCCGACTCGACCATGCCGGCGACCAGCACGTCCTCGAGGTCGCTCGCCTCACCCATGGCCACGGCGAGAGACGAGAACAGCCGGGCCACTTCGGTCTCGACGACGCCGGCCAGGATCCCTTCTTTGCCGCGCGGGAAGGTCCGGTAGGCCGTCGCCCGCGAAAGGCCGGCGGCCTTGGCGATGTCGTCCACCGTGGTCTTGGCGATGCCCTGGCGGGCCAGGCATTCCAGCGCCCCGTCGACGAGCCGGACCCGGGTCGACGAGCGGTCGTCCGCCCCCAGGTGCCGTACGACGCTGTCCCGTACCCCGGTCGCTCCGGTCTCGACAGCTTCAGGCTGTGCCGCGCTCGCGCTCACTCATGAAACAGTATGGCGATTTTTGTCTCACTGTCAACCAACCCGACCTGGTGTGCCCGCGCGGTCCGGCCCCAGAGGACTCAATTGAGATTGAGGTGGCCTGGAGCAATCGAGGTGATGAGCAGGGCCAAGATCGCCAGCATGGCCACGCTCCCCCCGACGGTGAGCACCAACCCCGTGTTGGCATCCCGGAGATCGCCGGCGTAGTCGTACAGCAAGCCCAGGAGGCCACCGACCACCAGGCCGCCGAAGTGGGCCCGCCAGTCGGTGTTGCCGGTGAAGCCCAGCGCGAGATTGAAGACCAGCAGGATGGCCACGGGCGCCACCGGCAGCCGCCGACGCAGCCCGACCACGATGTAGGCCCCCAGCACACCCATGATGGCGCCCGACGCTCCGATGCCGAGCTCATTGTGCGGGCCGAGGAGGTACGAGCCGACGCTCCCGCCCAACCCCGCCAACAGGTACAGGGCGACGAAGCGGACCTTGCCCAGGAGCACCTCGAGCGCGGGCCCGACGATGAGCAGGGTGATCATGTTGAAGAAGATGTGCTCGAAGCTGGCGTGCAGCCACATGGCCGTGAAGGCCCGGTAGTACTGGTGGTAGAAGTGGATCCCGTCGGGCCACAGGCCGTAACGGTTGATGACGCGGTTGTTGGTGCCGAACCCTTCGAGGAAGAAGACCACCACGTTGATGGCGATGATCGTCAGGACGACCGGCGTCGGGTTCGTCGAGCCGACGACGCCCGTCCGGCCCCGGCTGGTGCGGGTGAAGGCCGGGACCTGCCGGGAGCGCTTGGCACCTTCGGAGGTGCATTGGGGGCATTGCCACCCGACCTGCGCCTGAACCATGCAATCGGTGCAGATGGGCTGATCGCAGTGCGCACACAGCACCGAGGCCGGCCGGTCGGGGTGCCGGTAGCACGGCGGCGGCGGGACGGGCTGGGGCGGCTGCGGCTGCAGATCCGAGCCGCTCACCGGATGCCGGCGAGGAGCTCGGAGCGCACCAGCAGCGCGACCTGATCCGGGTCGTTGAGGTCCCAGCGGCCCGGTGAGCTGATGTAGGAGAGCACCATGCGGGCCAGGAAGTCGGCCGCGACGTCGACGTCGGGACCCTGTTCCATCCCGTGGCGCACCAGGTACGGCGCCAGGAAGGCGGCGACCAGCGTGTGGGTCTGGTCCGCCTCCGTGGACAGACGGGGCAGGAGGGTGTCGGGCTCGGTCACGAGGACCCGCTGCAGCACCTCGTGCTCGACCAGGGCGCGGTGAGCGAACATCAGTCCGCGCTCCATCACCTCCTCCAGGGTGTCGGCGTCGGAGACCTCGGCATAGAGGCGGAGGAAGAAGCGGGAGAACTCCCATCCCACGACGGCGGAGAAGAGCTCGTCACGCCCGCCCGGGAAGTAGCGGTACACCGTCGCCCGGGAAACCCCGGCCTCACGGGCGGCATCCTCGACCGTCGTCTTGGCGAAGCCCCAGCGGGCCACACAGTCGTAGGTCGCCTGCAGGAGCCGCTCTCGGACGTCGGGGTTCACAGCCCCAGCAACGCCTCGAGGCCCACCGTGACTCCCGGTCGCCCGGGAACGGCACGGACGGCGAGCAGCACGCCCGGCATGAACGAGCGACGGTCATAGGAGTCGTGGCGGATGCTCAGGCTCTGGCCGGGCGCGCCGAAGATGACCTCCTCGTGCGCCACCAAGCCTGGCAGCCGTACCGAGTGCACGTGCACGCCGTCCGGGGCCTCGGCACCGCGGGCGCCCTCCAGCACCACGTCAGTCGTCGGATCCGCCGGCAGCGGACCGCTCCCCGCCTCACGGCGTGCCGCCGCGATCACGGCCGCCGTGTGCATGGCGGTCCCCGACGGCGCGTCCCGCTTGGCGTTGTGGTGCAGCTCGATGATCTCGACGCCGTCCATGAGCGGCGCGGCAATGCGGCTCAGATGCAGCAGCAGCACCGCCCCGATGGCGAAGTTGGGCACGACGACGGCGTTGGCGCCGCTCCCGGTTGCCGGAAAGAGCTCGTCCAGTGCGGCCATGTCGTCGTCGGACAATCCGCTCGTCCCGATCACGGCGTGGATGCCCTGGTGCGCGTAGTGCGTCACGTTATGGCGCACAGCTTCGGCGATGGTGAAGTCGACCACGACCTCGGTCCCGAAGTCCGAGAGCGCGTTCACTTCGCCAACGACGGTGCGGCCACAGACGTCGGCGCCGACGTGGCCCGGGTCGATGGCGGCCACCAGCTCGAGATCGGGTGCCTCCGAGACAGCTCGACAGACCTCCTGGCCCATGCGGCCGCCGGCACCGACCACACCGACCTTCTGCATGGCCTGCAGGCTACTGGGCTGCCAGTGCTGCCTGGTGGGACTCGAAGTCCCGTTCGTCGAAGGGGCCGACGGCACACAAGGTGCGGGGCGACTGCGCCAACTCCGCCGCCACCTCCTGGACGTCGGCTCGCTCGATCTGGTCGATGTGACGCAGCACCTCGTCGACCGAGAGCACCTCACCGTGCAGCAACATGGACGCGCCGAGGCGGCTCATGCGGGCACCTGAGTCCTCGCCGGAGAGGAGCATCTCGGCGCGCAGATTTCCCTTGGCCACCGCCAGCTCCCGTTCCGTGATCCCGTCGGCGGCCAGCAGGTCGAACTCCGCGCTCACAATCCGCAGCACCTCGTCGACGTGCTCGGGAGCCGTGCCCACGACCACGGCCAGCGACCCGCTGTCCTGGTAGGCCGAGCGCTCTGACCACACCGAGTAGGCCAACCCGCGCTGCTCGCGCACCTTCTGGAAGAGCCGGCTCGAGAGACCACCGCCCAAGACGTGGTTCAGCACGGCCAGCGACCAGCGCCGCTCGTCGAAGCGCGACACGGAGCGGGCCCCGTAGATCAGGTGTGCCTGCTCGGTGGACCGACGCACCACGTCGAGCGCCACCGTGTCCGGCCCCGGCGGGGTGCGCACCGGAGCGGCGCCACCCGAGGCGCCGGCAAAACGCCGCTGCAGATCGGCTGCCACGGCCTCATGCGTGCAGTCGCCGGCGACCGAGACGACCATGTTCGCCGGCCGGTAGTGCAGATCGAAGAAGGCGCGAATGTCGTCGCGCGTGGTGCGCTGCACCGACGACGCGGTACCGAGGGTGTCCCGTCCGAGGGCGTGGTCGGGAAAGAGCGCCGCTTGCCACCGCTCCCCCGCCAGGTCGGCGGGCTCGTCGGCGTGCATCAGGATCTCGTCGAGGATGACCGTGCGCTCGGCCTCGATGTCGTCGGGACGCAGCGCCGGCGCCCACATGATGTCGCTCAGGATGTCGAGCCCGAGCGGCAGGTGCTCGGAGAGCAGCCGCACGTAGAACGTGGTGTATTCCTTCGTGGTGAAGGCGTTGCAGTCGCCGCCCACCTCGTCGAGCTGCTCGGCGATGGCCGCGGCCGAGCGCTGCTCGGTGCCCTTGAAGAGGAGGTGCTCCAGGAAGTGCGACGCCCCGGCGAGCTCGCCGGGCTCGTCACGCGAGCCGGTGCCGACCCAGTAGGCGATCGCCACCGAGCGGACATCCGCCATGGTCTCGGTGACCAGACGGATGCCGCACGGCAGCTCAGATGTTTCGATCAACGACGGCGCGAGCGCCCACGCGAGGGACGACGGTCGCCGCCCCGGTCGCCGCGGTCACCACGGTCGTTCCCGGCGTCGGCCGCACCCGGGCCGAGGTCGCCGAGGTCCGCCACCAGCTCGGCCTCGAAGGCGTCCTCGAAGGACGACCCGTCGGCCGTGCGGGCCGGGGCGGGGGACGACGAAGAAGACGAGGACGACGAGCCAGAGCCCGAAGACCCAGAGCCCGACGACCCAGAGTCACGGTCGCCATTCCGCGAACCCGACCCGGAGCCGTTCCCCTCCGAGGAGGACGAACCGCCACCCTCGGGGGCCGACGCCAGCGACAGGGACACCTTGCCCTGCGGGTCGATGTCGTCCACCCGCACCTCGACCGGCTGGCCCAGCGACAACACGTCCTCGACGTTGTTGATGCGCTTGCCTCCGGCCAAGGACGACAGCTTCGAGATGTGCAGCAGGCCGTCCCGCCCCGGCAGCACGTTCACGAAGGCACCGAACTTGGTGATGTTGACCACCTTGCCCGCGTAGACGACGCCCACCTCGGCGGTCGGCGGATCCAAAATCAGCGAGATACGGCGCCGGGCCTCTTCGACCGCATTGCCGTCCTTCGCACCGATCGTCACCGTGCCGACCACACCGTCGTCGTCGACGGCGATGTCCGCACCGGTCTCCTGCTGCAGGGTGTTGATGACCTTGCCCTTGGGGCCGATGACCTCACCGATCTTGTCGATCGGGATCTCCATGGAGACGATCTTCGGCGCGCTGGTCGCCACGTGGTCACGCGGCTCGGGGATGGCCTCGGCCATGACACCCAGAATGATGAGCCGTGCCTCCTTGGCCTGCAGGAGCGCCTTGGCCAACACGTCGGCCGGCAGACCGGCGATCTTGGTGTCGAGCTGGAGTGCCGTCACGGCGTCGGCCGTGCCCGCCACCTTGAAGTCCATGTCGCCGAAGGCGTCCTCGGAACCGAGGATGTCGGTCAGCGTCACGTACTTGCCCTCGTCGTAGACGAGGCCCATGGCGATGCCCGCCACGGGGGCCCGGAGCGGAACACCGGCGGCCATCAGCGAAAGCGTCGAACCGCAGACCGAGGCCATGGAGGTCGACCCGTTCGACGCCAGCACGTCGGAGACGACGCGCAGGGTGTAGGGGAACTCCTCGGCGGGCGGCACGACCGGCAGCAACGCGCGCTCGGCCAGCAGCCCGTGCCCGATCTCCCGGCGCTTCGGACCGCGCATGAAGCCGGTCTCACCGGTGGAGAAGGGCGGGAAGTTGTAGTGGTGCATGTAGCGCTTGTGGTCGACCGGGGTGATCGTGTCGAGCAGCTGGTTCATGCGGGGCATGCCCAGCGTCGTGACGTTCAGCACCTGGGTCTCGCCGCGCTGGAAGAGCGCCGAGCCGTGCGCGGTCGGCAACAGGTCGATCTCTGCCGACAGTGGCCGGATGTCGGCGGTGCCGCGGCCGTCGACGCGCACGCCTTCCTCGACGATGCTCTTGCGCACCAGCTTCTTGGTGAGCGAGCGGATGGCCGCCTTGACCTCGCCCGGCCGGTCGGCGAACTCGTCGCCGAGAGCGGTACGGATCTCCTCGCCGGCAGCGTCGAGCGCGGCGTTGCGCTCGGCCTTGCTCCGCACCAGGTTGGCCTTGGCGATGGGCTCGGTCCCGACCGCCTCCACCCGGGCCCAGACGTCGTCCTGGTAGTCGGTGAACGTCGTGAACGGGATGGTCTGGATAGGGCCGCGCGCTGCCGTGTAGTCCTCGACCAGGCGGCGTTGCAGGTTGATGGACTCACGGATCCACGTCTTGGCCGCCTCGAGGCCCGACGCCAGGACCTCTTCGGTCACCTTGGGGGCGCCCTCGTCGTAGTACGACCACGACTTCTCGGTCCCGCCGGCCTCGACCATCATGATGGCGATGTCGGTGTCGGCGTCCTCGGTCAGGGCCCGGCCGGCCACGACGAGCTCGAAGGTCGACTCCTCGCCCTCCTCGAAGGTCGGGTGCGGAATCCACTCGCCCTCGGTCGTGAAGGCCACCCGCACCGCACCGATGGGGCCGTCGAACGGGATGCCCGAGATCATGAGCGCCGCCGAGGCGCCGTTGATGGCCAGTACGTCGTGCGGGTTCTCCTGGTCGGCGCCGAGGATGGTCCCGACGACGTGGACCTCGTTGCGGAAACCCTCGGGGAAGGACGGGCGCAGGGGGCGGTCGATGAGCCGGTCGGTCAGGATGGCCTGGTCCGAGCTCTTGCCTTCCCGGCGGAAGAACGAGCCGGGGATCTTGCCGGCGGCGTACGTCCGCTCCTCGATGTCGACGGTGAGAGGGAAGAAGTCCGTCCCCTCCCGCACGTTGCGGGCCGCCGTGGCGGTGGCCAGCAGGATGGTGTCGCCGATGCGGGCCTCTACGGCCCCGTCGGCCAGTTGGGCGAGTTTCCCCGCCTCGAATGACATGGTTCGGTCGGTCCCGCTGATCGGGGCCGACACGGAAATGGCGTCAGCCATGATGCTCCTCGTGTCTCGGGGGCATCTCCGTGTCTGGTTCCCAGTAGTCGACCACCTCGCACCCGAAGTGAGCGGCGACTGGCAGCCAGGTGGCTGAAGACGCCCGATTCTTTGGTGCTGCTGCTGCCGCTACCTTCTGATGCCGAGTCGGCTGATGATGGAGCGGTAGCGCTCGACGTCGTTCTTGCGGACGTAGTCGAGAAGCCGGCGACGCTGGCCGATGAGCTTCATCAGGCCGCGCCGGGTGTGATGGTCCCCCTTGTGCTCCTTCAGGTGCTCTGTCAGGTGGTTGATCCGGCCCGACAACAGGGCTATCTGCACCTCGGGTGAGCCGGTGTCACTCTCGTGCAACCGGTACTCGGAGATGGTGGCCTGCGTGTCGGGCATGAAGAAAGAACCTCGAAGAGCTTGTCGGAGTACGGCGGGAACCTTCCCCAGCCGCCCTCTAGCGTAGCAGCCGCCCGCTGATCAGGGGTGATCGGCCGTGGCCAGGACCCGCTCCGTGGCCTCGACGTCGGCCTGCATCTGCTTGATGAGGGCCTCGACGGACTCGAAGCGCTGCTCGCCCCGCAGGCGGTGGGCGAAGGACACGGCGGCGGGCTCTCCGTACAGATCGCCGTCGAAATGCAGCAGGTAGGCCTCCACCAGGACATCGGCGGTGCCCGGCTCGTAGAAGGTCGGGCGGCGCCCGACGTTGATGGCCGCCTGGTGGAGCGAACCGTCAGCCCGCCGGTAGTGCCCGGCGTAGACAGCGTCGGCGGGCAGAGCAATATCGTCGGGCACGGCCAGGTTGGCGGTCGGGAACCCCAGCTCAGGGCCACCGCGCCCGTCACCGTGGACCACCGGGCCCCGCACCTCGTGGGGGCGACCGAGGAGGCGGGCCGCCCCCTCCACGTCGCCCTCTGCGAGCAGGGCGCGGATGCGGGTCGAGGACACGGCGTCCCGGCCGTCGCCCGTCAGCCCGACCCCGACCACCTCGAAGCCGTAGTCGGCGCCCATGCGGCGCAACAGCTCGACGTTGCCCCGGCGGGCGTGGCCGAAGTGGAAGTCCTCCCCCACCACGACCAGGCGGGCGGCCAGCTGGTGGACCAGGACCTCCTTGACGAAATCCTCGGCCGACTCCTCGGCCCGGGCCTTGTCGAAGGGCACCACGACGGTGCGGTCGATGCCACAGTCGGCCAGGAGCTCGAGCTTCTGCTCGAGGCCGGTCAGCTGCTTGGGGGCCGACTCCGGGCGCACGACGGCGGCGGGGTGACGGTCGAAGGTGACCACGACGGTGGAGAGGCCGGCGGCATCCGCCCGCTGTGACAGGTCCCGCAAGAGGGCGCGGTGCCCGAGGTGGACCCCGTCGTAGGCCCCGATCGTGACGGCGGTCCCCTGAGTCCCCTGGCTGGAGGCGGCTGCGTCGGCATCGAGGTTGAGGGTAGTCCGGTGTCCGTCATTGCTTGGCCGGATTGGCGGGCCTGGTCGGGTTGTCCGCCCCGGCCAGCACCACGGCGGGCCGGATGCGGTCGCTGCCCGTCGCCTCGTAGACGGCGAGCAGAATCCCCGCCTCGTCGAGCATGGCCCAGGGCCCGTCGCCCACCGCGCCCAGGGGGACCCGGTCGAGAGGCAGCCCGGTGCGAATGGACGCGGCGGCGACGTCATCCACCGTCACGGCGTCGAGATCGCGGATGGCCTGGGCCGGGGTCAGGACCTGCTCCGGCCCGATGGCGTCGAGCGGATGCATGTCGCCGGGGCCGAACGAGCCGATGCGGGTGCGCCGCAGATTCGTCACGTGCGCGCCGCCCCCCAGGGCGCGCCCCAGGTCGTCCGCCAGCACCCGGATGTAGGTGCCCGAGGAGCACTCCACCACGGCCCGGTACACCCCCGGCAGCGCCGGGTCCGGCGTGGTGTCGAAGCGGTACACGGTGACCCGGCGGGCGGGGCGCTCGACCTCGATGCCCTCGCGGGCCAGCTCGTGCAGCCGCCGCCCCCCGACCTTCACCGCCGACACCATGGGCGGCACCTGCTCGATCTCCCCGGTCAGCTCGGCCGCGGCGGCCGCCACCGCCTCGGGCGTGACGTGCGACATGTCGTAGGTGGCGAGGACCTCACCGGAGGCATCGAGTGTGGAGGTCGCCGTCCCGAGCACGATGTCCGTCGTGTACGTCTTGGGCAGCGCGGTCAGGAACCGCATCAGCCGAGTGGCCCGGCCCAGCCCGACCAGCAGCACGCCGGTGGCGTCGGGGTCGAGGGTGCCGGCGTGGCCGACCCGGCGCTGGCCGAAGATCCGGCGACAGCGGGCCACCACATCGTGGGACGTCCAGGCCGCCTCCTTGTCGACGACCACCAGGCCGGTGATGCCCGGCTCGGTCCCGGCACCGCCGCCGCCCGGGTTCTCGCCCCGGCTCACGACTCTTCGGCCGGGGACTCCCCCTCGTGCAGCCCGCGGAGCAACTCCTCGACCCGGGATCCCGCGGCGATGGCGGGATCGGCCTTGAAGGTCAGGCGGGGCGTGCGCTTCATCGTCATCTGCGACCCCACGGTGCGCTGCAAATGCACCCGCCGCTCTTCGAGGACCAGCGTCGTCGCCTCGTCGAGGGTGGCCAGATACACCGTGGCCGTCCGCATGTCCGGCGCCGTGTCGACCGAGGTCACGGTCACCATGGGCAGCTCGTCGGCGTCGGCCAGCCGCTCGAGCTCGTCGGCCAGCACCTGCCGCAACACCTGATTGACCCGCAACGTACGCGGGTATGTCGCCGTCCGTCGTTTCACCGCTTCAGCTCCTCACTGGAACAACTGGAAACACTGGAAACAACTCGACTCGACTCAAACTGAAACTAAACTCGAAACTCGAAACTCGACTCTACGCAGACCCGGCCGTGACCTGCGAGGCCCCAGGCCCAACCAGGCCCAGGCCAAACGCCTCGCCGCCAGCCCCGACTCAGGTCCTGGCGATCTCCCGCTCGTCGTAGGTCTCGATGATGTCCCCATCCTTGAGGTCCTGGAAGTCGGAGAGCCCGATACCGCACTCGAAGCCCGCTGCGACTTCGCGCACGTCGTCCTTGAAGCGGCGCAGCGAGTTGATCGCACCCTTCCAAATGACGGTGCCCTCGCGCAGGAAGCGGACCTTGGAGCCACGGGTGATCTTGCCGTCGCGGACGTAGCAGCCGGCCACGGCACCGATCCGCGGCACCCGGAACACCTCGCGCACCTCGGCCTCGCCCGTGACGACCTCCTCGTACACCGGGGAGAGCAGTCCGAGCATGGCGGCCTCGATGTCCTCCAGCAGCTTGTAGATGATCTCGTAGGTCCGGATCTCGACATCGGACGACTCGGCCAGCTCGCGCGAGCGCTTGTCGGGGCGCACGTTGAACCCGATGATCGTCGCGTTGGAGGCCGCCGCCAGCTGCACGTCGTTCTCCGTGATGCCACCGATGCCGCGCAGGACGAAGCTCAGCTTCACGTCGTCGCGCTCCAGGCGCTTCAGCGAGTCCGTCACGGCCTCCAATGAGCCCTGGACGTCGGCCTTCAACACGATGTTCAAGGTCGCCGTCTCGCCCCGCGAGATCTGCTCGAAGAGGTCCTCGAGCTTGGCCCCCGCCCCCGCCACGGGCTTGTGGCCCGACAACCGGAAGCGCTGGACCCGCGCCTCGCCCAAGGTACGGGCCCGGGCCAGGTCCTTGGCACCACGCACCTCGTCCCCGGCGTGCGGCGGCTCCGAGAAGCCCAGCACCTGCACCGGCGTCGAGGGCAGCGCCTCCTTGATGTGGTCGCCCCTGTCGTCCACCAGCGCCTTGACCTTGCCCCAGGCGGGGCCGGCCACGACGGGATCGCCGACCCGGAGGGTGCCCTGCTCGACGATGACGGTGGCCACCGGCCCACGGCCGGCTTCCAAATTGGCCTCGAGCACGACGCCGCGGGCCTCGCCCTCGACCCGTGCGGTCAGCTCTTCGACCTCGGCCACCAGGACGATCTGCTCCAGCAGGCTCTCGATTCCGGTTCCCTGTAGCGCAGAGACCTCGACGACGATGGTGTCGCCGCCCCACGCCTCGGGCACGAGCTCGCGCTCGGACAGCTGCTGCAGCACGCGTGTCGAGTCGGCGTCGGGCCGGTCCATCTTGTTGACGGCCACGATGATCGGCACGTCGGCCGCCTTGGCGTGGTCGATGGCCTCGATCGTCTGGGGCATCACGCCGTCGTCGGCCGCCACCACGAGGATGACGATGTCGGTGGCCTCGGCGCCGCGGGCCCGCATGGCGGTGAACGCGGCGTGGCCCGGCGTGTCGATGAATGTGATGCGGTGGTCGTTCCAGACGACCTGGTAGGCGCCGATGTGCTGCGTGATGCCACCGGCCTCCCCCGCCACGACGTCGGTCGAACGGATGCGGTCGAGCAGCAGGGTCTTCCCGTGGTCGACGTGGCCCATGACCGTGACGACAGGCGGCCGGGGCCGCTGGTCGGAGTCGTCCTCTTCGTCCTCGTCTTCGAAGTAGCGGGCGAGCAGCTCCGCTTCCTGCTCCTCACCGGGATCGACCAGGCGGATCTCGGCGCCGATCTCGGCACCGAACAGTTCGATCATGTCGTCGGTCAGCGACTGCGTGGCCATGACCATCTCGCCCTGCAGGAGCAAGAAACGCACGATGTCGCCGGCGCTGCGATTCAGCTTGGGCCCGAGGTCGCGGGCCGTCGAGCCGCGCTCGATGATGATCTCGCCCTCGGGGACGGGAGCCGTCGAGGGCTGGTACGTGGTGAGCTGCGTCGGCTCCAACTCTTCGAGGTTGCGCCGGCGTCGGCGGGCGCGTCGTTGGGGGGGTCGCCGCCCCGGCATGCCGCCACGACCACCGGGCGGGGGTGCACCGGTCGGCGCTCCGCCACCGGGTCGGCCACCGAAGCCACCGCCACCGGCGGGACGGCCTCCGTAGCCACCACCGGACGGGCCACCGGTTCCGGCGGGACGCCCGGCGCCACCGGCCGGACGGCCTCCGGTGCGCTGCGGGTAGGAACCTCCCGGGCGCGACGGCGCCGCGCTGGGCTTGCGCCCGCCCATGCCGGGCGGGGGTGGAATGGGGCGGCCACTGGGGCCGAGCGGCGGGCGTGACCCCGGCGGCGGGGGCACGGGCTTGCCTGACGGGCTGAGCGGCGGCCGGGTGGCCGGGCGGGAGCGGTCGGGCGCGGTCGGCGTCGCGGTGTCGGCTGGCGCTGACGCCGCGGCCGGCGATTGGGCCGCTGGGGCGGGCGAGGCGGGCGACGGTGCCGCGGTGGGAGCAGGTGCTGTCGCTGGGGCGGCCGGGGGTGGAGCGGCGGCGGTTGCGGCAGCCGGTGCCGTAGCCGGCCGGGCCGCTGCGGGAGCCTGCGCCGGTCGGGCGGCGGCCGGCGCCTGCGCCGGCGCCGAAGGCGCGGCCGGTGGCGGGGTGGGGCGGCTGCTGCTGATCAGGCGCGATGAGCGGGCCGGGACATCGGTCCCCGCGCGCCAGATCCGGCGGACGGGGGGGCTGCAGCGGGCGCGGCGGAGGCGGCGGGTGCCGACAGCGGCCGGGCCGGGGCCTTCTTGACCGGGGCGCTGCTCGCCGCCGAGCTGCTCGATACAGACGTGAGGGGCCGCCGCGTCTCCACGCCGGCGCCGCCCCCGTCCGCCTCCCGCGGCGGGGCCGGCGGACTTCGCGGCCTTGGTGGCCTTGGCCGCCTTCTTCGCCGGGGCGGGCTCGTCGGGCTGGACCGGCCGCCGCAATCCCTCGGCATCGGCCTTGCGGCGGACGCGGTCGGCTTGCGCGTCCTCAATAGAGGACGAGTGGCTCTTGACCCCGATCCCGAGGGAAAGGGCCAGCTCCAGCCCCTCCTTATTGGTGAGGCCTAGCTCTTTGGCCAGCTCATAGACGCGGATCTTCTTCGGCAAGTGGTTCTCTTTGTCCTTGTTTTGTGTTGGGGCGCGGCGTCAACCCAGCCCCCTATCCTCGCACATCAGGTGCGGGGCGCTCCCACGCCCTCCCCAGATGTGTCTGCAACTGCTGCAGGCCCTGGGCGTCGATGGACGCCTTGAAGGCCCGCTCGAAGCCGTGTTTGCGCACCGCCTCGTCCAGGCAGCCGGCGGAGTCCCGGCACAGCCAGGCCCCTCGGCCTGACGCATGCCTGTCCACCGACAGGGCCCCGCCCGGCAGCCGGACGATTCGGATCAGCTGGTCGGCCGGCAGGGCATTCCGGCAACCGACACAGGTCCGTGTCGGCGCTATGCCTCGGCCTCTTCCGTCACCTCGGAAACCACCACGACCTCGTCGACTGTGACCTCCCCATCGGCCGATTCGGTCACCACGACGTCATCGACGACGACTTCCCCGTCGGGGCTCTCCGTGACCACGACATCTTCGACGGTAACGGCCCCGTCGGCGGACTCCGACACCACGACGACCTCCTCGGCCGGATCCTCCGCCTGGTGGGTCCACTCCTCGGCCGACATGGCCTCGCCGCCCTCGGCCGGCTTCCAGACCATCTCGCCCTTCTCGTCCTCGATCCACTCGCCCTCGGCCCAGTCCTGCTCGCCGTAGCCGCCGGCCTCTTCCTCGGCCAGCTGCGTCTCGCTCTTGATGTCGATGCGCCAGCCGGTGAGGCGGGCGGCCAGCCGGGCGTTCTGCCCTTCCTTGCCGATGGCGAGGGAGAGCTGGAAGTCGCTCACGATGACGGTGGCCGTGCCGGTCTCCTCGTCGAGCCGCACCTCGCGGACGCGCGCCGGGGCCAGCGTGTTCTGAATGAGCTCGACCGGGTCGTCCGAGAAGGGGACGACGTCGACGCGCTCACCGCGCAACTCGTTGGTGACCATGCGCACCCGCGAGCCGCGGCGCCGACACAGGCGCCGACGGGGTCGACGTTGGGGTCGTTGGACCAGACCGCGA
Organism: uncultured Acidimicrobiaceae bacterium; assembly: GCA_963755655.1. Taxonomy (GTDB): domain Bacteria; phylum Actinomycetota; class Acidimicrobiia; order Acidimicrobiales; family RAAP-2; genus Bog-473. The sequence continues at coordinate 115,054 of CAVWKX010000021.1, read as the reverse complement.
TCTTGGTGCGGTGGCCCGGCTCGCGGGCGGCCGCCTTGATCTCCACCACGCCGGAGCCGATCTCGGGCACCTCGAGCTCGAAGAGCCGCTTGATCAACCCGGGGTGGGTACGGCTCACGACGATCTGCGGGCCCTTCGTCGTCTTGCGCACCTCGACGATGTACGCCTTCAGACGCGCCCCGTGCTCGTAGCGCTCGTAGGAGACCTGCTCGGCCTGGGGCAGCAGCGCCTCGACCTTGCCCAGGTCGAGCAAGGTGTACCGGTTGTCGGTCTGCTGCACGATCCCGGTGACGATGTCGCCCTCGCGGCCGGCGTACTCCTCGTACTTCATGTCGCGCTCGACCTCGCGGATGCGCTGCAGGATCACCTGCTTGGCCGTCTGCGCGGCAATGCGCCCGAAGTCGTCCGGCGTGTCGTCCCATTCGCGGACGACCTCACCCTCCTCGTTCAACTCCTGCCCGTAGACGCGGATCTCGCCCGAGTCGGGGTCGATGGTGACGACAGCCTCCTCGGCGGCGTCGGGACGGCGCTTGTACGCCGCCACCAGCGCGTTGGCCAGGGCGTCGAGCAGCGTCTCGACCGAGATCCCCTTGTCGCGGGCGATCTGGCCCAGCGCGTCCAGGAACTCGAAATTGGTCTTGCTCATTGCCGCTTCACCCTCTCACTCTTCGTTTTCCGGGGCTCCGGCCCCCACTCAAAAACTGTGCGCGCCCGCTCGATCTTGTCGTAGGCGATGCGCAATTCGCCGTCCGGCACGTCGGGACCGGTCAGGGTGCACCCCGACTCGTCCGCGCTCTGCAGCGTGCCCGTGACGCGCTTGACGTCCGCCGTGCCGCCATCGACCCTGACCGTGATCTTCTCCCCTACCGCCCGGGCAAAATGCGCGGGGGTGCGGAGGCGCCGCTCGAGGCCCGGGCTCGACACCGACAGCGTGTACCGGCCCGGGAAGGGGTCGATCTCGTCCAGGGCGGCCGAGACCTCACGGGTGGCCTCACCCAGCTCGTCGAGGTTGATGCCCCCCTCGCGGTCGACGAAGACCGTCAGCTGGGCCCCGTGCACCTCCAGGTCGACGAGATCGAGCCCGCGGGCCAAGAGGATCGGCGACAGCGCAGTGGTCAACGTGTCCGTACTCGTGCTCATCGCCCATACCTCCTCTCCTGGTCGTGGTCCTGGTCATCGTCCTGACATGTCCCCGCAAAGCGAAAGCGTGGGCCGCAGCCCACGCTTCAACGAGGTACTGATCTTCAAAAATGGACAGCAAAAGGGATTATAGCAATTTCCGGACCAATCCGGACTAGTAGGACCGGGCTACGACCGCCACGAGATCGTCCTCGACGTCCCCGGGCTCGGCCAGCGAGCCGTCGGGCCGCTGGAGGCATCGGATGGAGAGCGCGTGCTGGGCCAGACGGTCCTCGCCGTCGGGCCCGAGGGCCCCGAGACGAACCCGGGCGAAGCCGACGGAGGCCCCCTCGGCGGCCTCCTCGAGTGACGCGGCATCCACCGTCCTGGCGTCGCGGGCCGCCGTGGCCTCCGCCAGGAGGTCGGCGCCGACGGCACCGAGGATGGTGGCGACCGTGGCCGCGACGGCGCCCAGGGGGACGTTCTGCTTGTCCCGGGTATGGCGGGTGACGACGGTCACGTTGCCCTCGGCCAGGTCCCGGGGGCCGACCTCGACCCGGACCGGGACGCCTTTGAGCTCCCAGGCCACGCTGCGCCGGCCGAAGCTGGTGTCGGTGCGGGTATCGAGGCGGACCCGGTGCCCGGCGGCCATGAGCTCGGCCACCAGCGCCTCGGCCGCCGTCCCCACCTCCGCGCTGTCCTTGACCACCAGGACCACCACCTGCGAGGGCGCCAGGACCGGGGGGAGGCGGAGCCCGAAGTCGTCGCCGTGCCCCATGATCAGCGCGCCGATCAGCCGGGTGGAGGCGCCCCACGAGGTCTGCCACACGTATTCGTTCGTGCCCTCGGCGCTGGCGAAGGTGATGTCGAAGGGCTTGGCGAAGTTCTGACCCAACTCGTGGCTGGTGCCCATCTGCAGCGCCTTGCCGTCGCCCATCATCCCCTCGGTCGTCCAGGTGCGGTTGGCCCCGGCGAAGCGCTCGCGCGCCGTCTTGTGGCCCGTCAGCACCGGCATGCTCAGCGCGTCGACCATGGTGGCGAGGTACACGTCGTTGAGGATCCGCAGCGCGTAGCCGCGGGCGTCCGCTTCGGTGGCGTGCGCCGTGTGCCCCTCCTGCCACAGGAACTCGGTCGTGCGCAGGAACAGCCGAGGCCGCAGCTCCCAGCGCACGACGTTGGCCCACTGGTTGACGAGGAGCGGGAGATCGCGGTGGCTCTGCACCCACTTGGAGAAGAAGCTGTTGATCACCGTCTCGCTCGTCGGGCGCACGACGAGGGGCTCCTCGAGCTCCTTGCCGCCGCCATGGGTGACGACGGCCAGCTCGGGCGCGAAGCCTTCGACGTGCTCGGCCTCGAGTTTCAGGAAGGCCTCGGGGATGAAGAGCGGGAAGTACGCGTTCTCCGCGCCGGCCTCCTTGATGCGCCGGTCGAGCTCCGCCTGCATCAGCTCCCAAATGCCATAGCCCCAGGGGCGGATGACCATGGTGCCGCGGGCGGGGCCGTTGTCGGCCATCTCGGCACCGGCGATCACCTCTTGGTACCAGCGCGGGAAGTCCTGCTCGCGCGTGACGATCGCACCCTTGGCCATGGGTGCGCAGGCTACTGGCCGGTGTCGCCCTCGCTGTGACGACGGATGAGGTCGACCTTGGCGGCGGAGTGGTTGGGATCGGCGCCCGTCGCGTCGAGCAGGGCGCGACGGTCGGCTTCCGCTTCCGCCTCGGCGTTGGAGTCGGCCTGCGCCAGGCGCGCCTCGACACCCTCGGCCACGAGACGCTCGGCCTCGTCGACCAATGCCCGCACCATGTCCGCCTCGGGGACGACGCGGACGATTTTGCCGCGGATGAACAAGTGGCCCTTCTGCTTGCCGGCCGCGATGCCGATGTCGGCCTCGCGCGCCTCGCCCGGGCCGTTGACGACGCACCCCATCACCGCCACTTGGATGGGCAGGTTGAGCTTCTCGAGCGCCTCCTGGGCCTCCTTGGCCACGGCGATGACGTCGACCTGGGCCCGGCCGCAGGACGGGCAGGCGATGAGGTCGACGCCCTTGCGCTCCCGCAGGCCGAGGGATTCGAGGAGCTGGCGCCCGGCACGGGCCTCCTCCACCGGGTCGGCGGTCAGCGAGAAGCGGATGGTGTCCCCGATGCCTTCGGCCAGGAGCGTGCCGATGCCGGCGGTGCCCTTGACCAAGCCGGCGGGCGGCGGACCCGCCTCGGTCACGCCGAGGTGCAAGGGGTGGTCGAAGGTCTCCGAGGCCAGCCGGTAGGCCGCGATCATCAGGGCCACCGAGGACGCCTTCACGGAGATCTTGACGTCGGTGAAGTCGACCTCCTCGAAGAAGGCGAGCTCGTTGCGGGCGGACTCGACCAGGGCCTCCGGGGTGGCGCCGCCGTACTTCTTGTAGAGGTCGGGGTGCAGCGACCCGGCGTTGACGCCGATGCGGATGGGCACGCCGCGGTCACGCGCCTCGGCGGCCACCTGCTTGATCTCGGCCTCCTTGCGCAGGTTGCCCGGGTTGAGACGCAGACCCTGCACCCCCGCCTCGAGCGCGGCCAGGGCCATCTCGTGGTGGAAGTGGATGTCGGCGATGATCGGCACCGGAGACCGCGGCACGATGTGGGCCAGGCCCTCGGCCGCCGCCTCCTCGTTGCAGGTGCAGCGCACGATGTCGGCTCCTGCCGCCGCCAGCGCGTAGATCTGGGCCAGCGTGCCGTCGACGTCCGCCGTCTTGGTCGTGGTCATCGATTGCACCGAGACGGGCGCGCCGTCGCCGATGGGCACGCCGCCCAAGGTGATGCGGCGGGTGGGGCGGCGGGGGGTCAGGAGCGACGAGGAGAGGTCCATGGCGTCAGGGCCTCAGTGCGTCAGGTGTAGCGGATGGGTGATGTCGAGGAAGATGGCGGACAGGGAGACGAGCGCCAGGACGGCGATGAAGACCGCCGCCACGGGGAACAGCTTGGTGATGTCGGCGCGGTAGTACGCCTGGCCCCGTTTGGTCCGGATCCACTCGTAACTCGCTATGGCGACGTGGCCACCATCGAGCGGGATCATCGGCAGCATGTTCAGGATCCCGAAGATGATGTTGATGGCAATGAGCAGCAGCAGGGTGCTCGCCAGTCCCGCCTGTTCGGCCTGCGCCCCCACGTTGGCGATGCCCACGATCGACGAGGCGCGGGGCAAGGTTGGGATTGTTGGCGACGGCCTGGGCGTACCTGGGATTGGTGAGCTGGCGCCACAAGTCGGAGATACCCGACGGCGAGAAGATCTGCCCGATGCCCCGCGCCTCGACGTCGGTCAGTTGCCACATGGTGTCCACCGCGGCGTAGGGCGCGTCGACCACGCTGATGGGCGCGGTGGCGGTGGTGATGTCCACCCCCAGGTAGCCGCGGTTCTCGAGCTTCGTGCCGTCGACGGTGATGCCCTTGCCGTTCTCCGGTGTGGCGGTGAGGTGGATGAGCTTGCCGTCGCGCTCGACCCCGAGTCGGAGGGGCGTGCCGGAGGCATCCTTGATGGCATTGGTCATGGAGTTGGGGTTGGTGAAGCTCTTGCCGTTGACCGAGACGATGGTGTCGCCGACCCGCAGGCCGGCCAGGGCCGCCGGCGTCGTCTTCCCGGTCCAGTGTTCCAAGGCGGCCACGTTGTAGTTGTTCGTCGCCCGCCCGAAGCTGAAGACCAGGATGAGTGCCAGGACGAGGGCGATCAGGAGATGCATGGCCGAGCCGGCCGAAGCCACGATGATGCGCTGATGGAAGGGCTGATTGCGGTAGGCCCGGGGCTCGTCGTCCTCCGAGACCTCTTCGGTGGAGGTGAACCCGACGATCCGGACGTACCCGCCGGCGGGGATTGCCTTCACGCCGTACTCCGTCTCACCGCGCCGGACCGACCACAGCCGGGGGCCGAAGCCGACGAAGTACTCGGTCACCTTCATGCCGGCCCGCTTGGCCGTGATGAAGTGCCCGAACTCGTGCAGCATGACGATGGCGAACAGGATGGCGATGAACAGCAGCAGGTAGCCCCAGCCCAGGGCGATGAAGACGGCGGTGATCACGACCAGCGCCACCAGGAGCTGGATCACCCGCGAGGGGTTGCCGGCTTCCGGCGCCTCGTCCACTTCGGGGGGCAACTGCGCCGCCGGCGCTTCCTTATCGGTGAGCGTCATCGCAGCTCCAAGGCTACTGGCCGCCACCCAGGCCCAGGCGTCGGTCCAGGGCCAGGCGGGCCCGGGCCCTGGCTTCGGCGTCGGCCGCCAGCACCGCATCGACCTCGTCCACCTGGTCGTCCACCCACCCCTCCATCGTCTCGGCCACCACGTCGGCGATGCCACCCCACGGCAGCCCGTTGCCCAAGAAGGCCTCGACGGCCACCTCGTTGGCGGCGCTGAGCCAGGCCGGGGCGGAGCCCCCGTGGCGCCCGGCCTCGTAGGCCAGGTCGATGCAGCGGAAGACGGTGCGGTCGGGCGGCTCGAAGGTCAGGCTCAGGGTGCCCGACCAGTCGAGGGCCCCGAACGGGGTGGCCACGCGGTCGGGCCAGCCGAGGGCGTACCCGATCGGCAGGCGCATGTCGGGGTTGGAGAGCTGGGCCAGCGTCGAACCGTCCCGCAGCTCGACCATGGAGTGCACGATCGACTGGGGGTGCACGACGATGTCGATCCGGTCGTAGGCGATGCCGAAGAGCTCGTGCGCCTCGATCACCTCGAGCCCCTTGTTCATGAGCGTGGAGGAGTCGATGGTGATCTTCGGACCCATCGACCAGGTCGGGTGGGCCAGGGCATCGGCCACGGTGACGCTGCCGAGCCGCTCGGCCGACCAGCCGCGGAAGGGGCCGCCCGAGGCTGTGAGGAGGAGGCGCGCCACGTCAGTGGCGGCGTGGACGGCGGCCAGGCACTGGTGCACGGCGCAGTGCTCGGAGTCCACCGGGACGATCTCGGCCCCGGGGGTGCGGCGCGCCTTCTGCACCACGGGGGCGCCGGCGATGAGCGACTCCTTGTTGGCCAGGGCCAGCCGCTTGCCCGACTCGAGGGCGGCCATCGTGACGGGCAGGCCGGCGAAACCCACCACCGCGTTGAGCACGACGTCGGCGCTCTGCGCCGCGGCGACCATGCCCTCCTCCCCCACCATGACCTCGGTCCCGGCCGGGACGCCGTCACGGACCTCGGCGTAGCGGGCCGGGTCGCCGATCACGACGAGCTCGGGCCCGAACGCCGCCACCTGGGCCAGCAGCTCCTCCACGGAGCGCCAGGCCGCCAGCGTGTGCACGCGGAACCGCTCGGGCTCCGTGCGGATGACGTCGAGCGCCTGGGTACCGACGGACCCGGTGGAGCCCATCAGGCTGACCGTGCGCACGAGGGGTCAGCTCACCCGAGGTGCAACGCCTTGACCACGAAGTACGTGGCGGGCATGACGAAGAGCAGTCCGTCGACCCGGTCCAGGATGCCGCCGTGGCCGGGCAGCAGCCTTCCCATGTCCTTGAGTCCCAGGTGGCGCTTGATCATCGACTGGCTCAGATCTCCGAGCGGGGCGACGATCGCCACCACCACGCCGTAGAGCGCGGCCTTGCTCAACGTCCACGGATGGATGAAGTGGACGACGATGACCGACACCAGGATGGCGACGACGGCACCGCCGATCGCTCCCTCCCAGCTCTTGTTGGGGCTGACGGAGGGAGCGAGCTGATGGCGTCCCATGGCCGCGCCGATTAAGAGCGAGCCCACGTCGTCGGCCACCGTGACGATGACGGCGGCCAGGACGAAGGCGATGCCGTGGCGGTCGGGGAACAGGTTGGGATTCAGCAGCAGCGCGGCGAAGGAGCCGAAGGCGCCCACCCACACGAAGACGAACACGGTCGAGGAGATGCCCGACACCGGTTCGGCGGCGGGCTCGACCCGGGCCAGGTACCAGACGAAGGAGCCGGCCACCAGCAGCACGAGCACGAGCGGCAAGGCCGCCACGCCCTTGTTGTACGTCTCGATCAGCAGGGACAGGACGGCCACCAGCCCGAGCAGCGTGGCCGGGTGGTACTGGGCGCGCCGGAAGGCGGCGTAGGCCTCGGCGGTCGCCAGCAGGACGACCACGCAGACGATCACCATGCTGGCCACGGTGCCGGCGGCGAAGCAGGCCAGCCCGATCGCACCGAGCAGGACGCCCGAGCCGATGGCCACCCGCATGTCGCGGCCGGCGGTGCCCGCCGTGTTCACGTTGCCGGTGCGGACGTTCCCGTTGCTCCGGCTGGTCCGGGCCGCCCGTGTCTTGGGCTCGGGGGCTTGGGGCGGCGAGAGGCGCGACGCGGCGGCCGATGCGGCCGCGTTGACGGGGACGGCGGTGCGGTCCGGCACCTCGACCGGTTCGAAGTCGGCCTCGTAGACGGTCTCTTCCACCAGGATGGGCTCGGGCTCGAGCGGCGAGTCGGTACCGAAACCTCCCGAACCCCCCGAGCCTCCGGGCTCGTCGAAACCGGGCTCGGCTCCGAAGCCGGGCTCGGGCGGGATCACGAGCGTGTCGTCGGACTCGAAGTGCCAGGGGCGGCGCTCCACGTCCTCGAGGTCGTCGTGCTGCTCGCCCAGGAGCGCGCCGACGGCGGGGAGGTCGTCGGAGAGCATCGACGGCTCGAAGACTTCTTCCTGGGCCTCCCAGTCGTTCTCCTCCTCGCGCCACATGGGGGGAGCCACCGCCGACTCCTCGCCGTTGGTGGAGTCGAGGATCGCCGGCACCTGCCCGGTCGGCGCGTCGTTCCAGTGCGGGATCTCGGGATGCTCGTCCACGACAGGTCCCGTCACTTCGCGAACCGTGTCGCCCGCCGGCTCGGCGCCGATGATGCGCACCCGCCCCGAGTGGTAGCTCGTCGGCTCCTCTTCGATTCCCTCCGCGCCGGCTTCGGCGGCATCGTCGAGGCGGTCACCACCGGCGGCGTGGCTGCCGCGGTGTGCACCGCGTTCGCGGTCGCGGTCGCTGTCGTTCCCGCCGTCCATGAAGCTGGCGAAGTCGTCGAAATCGTCGGTGTCGTCCGGCATGGCTCGCTCCCCCTCAGACTTGCAGCAGCTCTTGCTCTTTGTGAGCAAGCAGTTGGTCGATCGCCGCCACTTGATCCTGGGTGATCTTGTCGAGATCCTTCTCCACGCGCTCGAGCTCGTCCGTCGAGAGGTCGCCGTCCTTCTGCAGCGCCTCCAGATCGTGTCTCCCCGCCCTCCGCAGGTTGCGCACAGCCACTTTCCCCTCCTCGGCCTTGTGCCGGACGACCTTCACCAGCTCTTTACGCCGCTCTTCTGTCAACGGTGGAAAGGCCAGCCGGATCACGGTGCCATCATTCGTGGGATTGATTCCCAGGTCAGAACCCATGATGGCCTTCTCGATCGCGCCAAGCGAGCCTTTGTCGTAGGGCGAGATCACCAGGAGCATGGCATCAGGGACGCTGAAGCCGGCCAGCTGGCGTAACGGCGTGAGCGTCCCGTAGTAGTCGACCATGAGGGGCTCGAGGAGAGCCGACGAGGCACGACCCGTGCGCACATTGCTCATTTCGTGGCGGACGTGATCGATGGCCTTGGCCATCTTGTCCCTGGTGTCATCCTTGACCAGGGCGGCGAGGTCCTCGTCCATCAATGGACCAGCGTACCGATCTCTTCACCGCTGAGCGCACGAGGGATGTTGTCGTGGATCATGAGGTCGAAGACCCGGATCGGCAGATTGTTGTCCTTACAGAAGGTGATGGCGGTGAGATCCATCACCCGCAGGTCCCGGTTGATGACCTCCATGAAGGAGATCTCGTCGTAGCGGGTGGCCGTCGGGTCGAGCTTGGGGTCGGCGCTGTAGACGCCGTCGACGCCGGAGTGCGTGCCCTTGCAGAGGAGCTCGGCGCCTATCTCGGCGGCCCGGAGTGCCGCCGGCGTGTCCGTGGTGAAGAACGGGTTCCCCATGCCGGCGGCGAAGACGACGATGCGGCCCTTCTCGAGGTGCCGGATGGCCCGGCGCCGGATGTAGGGCTCGGCCACCTCGGCCATGTTGAGCGCGCTCAGGACGCGGGTCTCCTGGCCCTGCTGCTCGAGCGCGTCCTGCAGAGCCAGCGCGTTGATCACCGTGCCGAGCATGCCCATGGTGTCGGAGGTGGCGCGGTCCATGCCGCCGCTCTCGCCCGTGGTGCCGCGCCAGATGTTGCCGCCGCCGACCACGACGGCCAGCTCGAGCCCGCCGCCGTCCATGGCACGGGCCATCTCCTTGGCCATACGTTCGACGGTGGCGGCATCGATGGTCTCGTCCGACGCGGCAGAGGCGAGAGCCTCCCCCGACATCTTGAGCACGATCCGACGCGGTTCTCCCACGGGCAGCAGCGCTCAGGCGCCGATGACGACCTGCGCGAACGACACGATGCGGGCGGAACCGAGCATGCCCGCGATCGTCTGCTTCTCGTCCCGCACGTAGGACTGGTCGAGCAGCACCCGTTCCTTGAACCAGCCGTTCATGCGGCCCTCGACGATCTTCTCCATGGCGGCCTCGGGCTTGCCCTCGTTGCGCGAGATCGTGGTGAGCGTCTCCCGCTCGGCCGCGACCTCGTCCGCCGGGATCTCGTCGCGGCTCAGGTAGGCCGGCTTGGTGAAGGCGATGTGCACGGCGATGTCATGGGCCAACTCGTCGGTCCCGCCCTCGATCACGACGATCACGCCGTTGACGCCCCGCCCGGCCTGCTGGTGCAGGTAGGTGTCGAGCACCTGTCCCGACTCTGCCACCAGGCGGCGGACCCGCCCGATCGAGATGTTCTCCTTGAGCGTGGAGCGCAGGCCGTCGATGGCACCTTCGAGCTCGGACGCAGCGTCCTCGCCCTTGGCGGCCACCAGTCCGGCGAGCTCGTCCGTCAGCTTCACGAACTCGTCGGCCTTGGCCACGAAGTCGGTCTCGCAGCGCAGCTCGACGACGGCGGCGGCGTCGCCGGAGCGGGCCACGGCGACGGCGCCCTCGGAGGCCTCACGGTCACTCCGCTTGGCGGCCCCGGCCAGGCCCCGCTCGCGCAGCAGCTTGGCGGCCTCCTCGATGTCGCCGCCGGTCTCCTCGAGCGCGTTACGGCAATCGAGGATGCCGGCGCCGGTCATCTGGCGCAGTGTCGACACGTCCTTGGCGGTGTAGCTGGCCACGATCAGGCCACCTCGGCCGGCTCGGGGGCCGGGGCCGCAGCTGGGGCGGCGGACGCCGGTGCGGCGGGTGCGGCTGGTGCTGACGGGGCGGCTGGTGACGGGGCGCGTGACGGGCGGCAGCGGCTGCAGCCTGGGCGGCCCGGCGCGGACGCGGGGCCGACGACGGACCGCTCTCCTCGGGGGCCGGGGGTGCGTTCTTGCGACGGTGCTCCGCGATGAAGCGGCCCTCCACGACGGCGTCGGCGATGACACGGCACATGAGCGAGCCCGAGCGGATGGCGTCGTCGTTGCCGGGGATCACGTAGTCGATGACGTCGGGGTCGCAGTTGGTGTCGACGACGGCCACGACCGGGAGCCCGAGCTTGCGAGCCTCGGTCACCGCGATGTGCTCCTTCTTGGTGTCGATGACGAACACCGCGTTGGGGAGCCGCTCCAGGTTGGCGATACCGCCGAGGTTGCGGCTCAGCTTCTCGAGCTCGCGCGTGTGCTGCAGCGCCTCCCGCTTGGGCATGCCCTCGAAGTCGCCGGCGGCCTGCATGGCCCGCAACTCCTGCATGCGCTTCACCCGGCCCGAGACCGTGGCGAAGTTGGTGAGCATGCCGCCGAGCCAACGCTGGTTGACGAAGGGCATGTTGCAGGCCTCGGCGTATTCGGCCACCGGGCCCTGGGTCTGCTTCTTGGTCCCCACGAACAAAATCGTGCCGCCGTCGGCGACGAGGTCCCGCACGAACGAATAGGCGGACTCGACGCCGGTCAGCGTCTTGCGCAGGTCAATCAGATAGATCCCGTTGCGCTCACCAAGAATGAAGCGCTTCATCTTCGGGTTCCATCGGCGCGTCTGGTGGCCGAAGTGGACCCCGGCTTCCAGAAGCTGTCGCATGGAAACGACGGCCATATGTGTGATTCCTCCAGTCGGTTGCTCCCCTGGGCGCAGCGCCGCGCGATGGCGGCGACCGTGCAAGGCGCGCAGGTGATGTTGGTCGGTGTCGCCGCCCACCCTCTGGTGGGCCGAACCATGTTAGCCGCTCAGCGGGCCTTCAGACCAGGAAAAACCTCCGGCAGCCTCGGAGAACGTCAGGATCGGGGGTGGGTCTCGTCGTAGACGGCGCGCAGGCGCTCCTTGCTGACGTGGGTGTACACCTGCGTCGTGGCCAGGCTGGCATGCCCGAGGAGCTCCTGGACGACCCGCAGGTCGGCGCCGCCGTCGAGGAGGTGGGTGGCGTAGGTGTGGCGCAGGGCGTGCGGATGCGTGGGCGAGGCCGAACGCCGGTCCAGAATGCGCCGCACGTCCCGGGGCCCGAGCCGGGCGCCCCGGCGGTTCACGAAGACGGCCTCCGGCGGGCCGTCCATGGTCTCCCGCCCGTCTTCGAACCACGCCCGCAGGGCGTCCACGGCCGCGGTGTGCACCGGGACCCGCCTCTGCTTGCCGCCCTTGCCCAGCACCGTGACGGTGCGGTCGCGCAGGTCGACGTCGCCCCGGTCCAGGCCGCAGAGCTCGGACACACGCAGCCCGGCGGCGTAGAGCAACTCGAGCACGGCCAGGTCGCGCCGGTCCACGGGGCTCTCGGCCGGCACGTCGAGGAGCGACGTCATCTCCCCGCTCGAGAGCACGCGCGGGAGGCGGCCCCCACCGGACGGGGCACGCAAGGCCCGAGCCGGATCGGAAGGGAGGTGACCCTGCCGCACCTGCCAGGAGAAGTAGCAGCGCAGTGCAGCCGCCTTGCGGGCGATGGTGGCGCGGGCCAGCTTGCGCGTCCCGAGGGAGGCGAGGTAGCGCCGCAGGTGCATGCGGTCGACGCCCTGGGGACCGTGGACGTCGCTGCGGGACATGAAGTCGGCGAAGGCGGTGAGGTCGCTCAGGTACGCCCTCCGGGTAGCGGCGGCGCGCCCGCCCAGCCAGGCGGAAAACCCCGGCAGATCCCAATCGCCCGACACGCAGGCAACCGTACCGCCCCCACGCAGGGCTTCCTGGGCACTAACGTCGCCCGGGAACCTACGGGGGGTCCGTTGCGTTCGGTGAAATGGAGGACCGATGGTCTCGAGATTTGATCGTCGCCAAGTGCTGTTGGGGGGTGCCGCTGCGGCCGCCGGGGTGGCGGGCGCAGGCGCGCTCGGCGTGGGGCTCGACGACCTCGCCGGTGCCACCACCAATGGACCGGGCCGCAACGGGGTCAGCACCAAGACCCCCAAGCACGGGGGCTCGCTGACCTTCGGGGTGGACGCCGAGGAGTCGGGCTTCGACCCGACCACCGCCCGTTACGACGAGGTCGGCGTCATGTACGCCCGCACCGTCTTCGACCCGCTCACCATCATTCTGGCCAACGGGGATTGGGCGCCCTACCTGGCTCAGACCGTCGTGCCCAATGCCGCCTACACGTCGTGGACGGTGACGCTGCGGCCCGGCCTGGTCTTCCACGACGGCACGCCCTGCAACGGCGCGGCGCTGCTCACCAACTTCCAGGCCCAGGCCAAGTCGCTGCTGACCGGCATCGTCCTCAGCCCGACCCTGGTGTCGATCACCCAGACCGGCCCGCTGGCGGTGACCATCACCTTCAAGTCTCCGTGGATCCCGTTCCCGTACTACCTGGCCGGCGGCATCGGGGGCCAGATCGCCTACATGGCGGCGCCCTCCATGCTGGCCAACCCCAACGGGACCACGCACCCGGTCGGCACCGGTCCCTTTATCTTCAAGGAGTGGATCCCCAACGACCACTTCACCGCCACGGCCAACCCGAACTACTGGCGCAAGGGCATGCCCTACCTCAACTCGATCACCTTCAAGCCGATCCCCGACGAGTCGGCGCGCGCCGAGGCGCTCAAGTCGGGGACCATCGACCTGATGATCACCGACACCCCGCAGATCATCACCCAGTTCCGGGGCAACAAGAGCTACTCCTACATCGACGACAGCACCCACGTGGCCGGTGAGCCCGACATGAACTGCGTGCAGCTGAACTGCCTGGCCGCGCCGTTCAACGACGCCAACGTCCGCCGGGCGGCCGCCATGGCCATCAACCGCCAGCAGTACGCCAAGGTGATCGACGAGGGCGTCCTCCCGGTGAGCAACGGGCTCTTCGTCTCCGGCTCGCAGTACTACTCGAAGACTCCGTACCCGGCCTACAACCCGAGCGAGGCCTCCAAGCTGGTCAAGGCGGCCGCCAAGACCAACGGCGGGCCGATCTCCTTCTCCTACGGCTCGACGAACTCGCCGGCCGCCATCCGGGCCGCCGAGTACCTGGAGCAGGCCTGGGGGCAGGTCGGCTTCCAGGTCAAGACCAACATCGTGCAGCAGAACGACACCATCAACAACGCGCTGGCCGGCAAGTACCAGGCTCTGGGTTGGCGGCAGTTCGGCGCGGTCGACCCCGATCTCAACTACATCTTCTGGAGTACTACCACCGTGAGCTCGGGTTCCCTCTCCATCAACATGGCGCGCAACGTGGACCCGCAGATCGAGGCCGCACTCCAGCAGGGTCGCGCCAGCGCCGACAAGGAGGTGCGTGAGACCGCCTACAAGACGGTCAACAAGCGCCTCGCTCTCGACCTGCCCTACCTGTGGACCGACCGGGCGGTCTGGGCCGTCATCGGCGATCCGACGGTGCAGAACTTCAACAACCCGACCACGCCGCAGGGTCAGGCGGCCTTCGGCATGATCGGGGGCTCCATTTGGCCCACCCAGATCTGGATCAGCTGAGCCGGAGGCAAATGAGCGGGCGCATTCTGGTCGTCGAGGACGATGAGCGCATCAGATCCTCCATGCGGCTCGCCCTGGAGGGCGAAGGCTACGAGGTAAGGGACGCCGCCAGCGGCGAAGAGGGCCTCGACATGTTCGCCGAGGCGCCGCCCGACGTCGCGCTCATCGATCTCATGCTGCCCGGCATGGACGGCTTCGAGTGCTGCCGCGCCCTGCGCCGCAGCAGCGCCGTGCCGATCATCATCGTGACGGCGCGTTCGGACACCCATGACGTGGTGGCCGGGCTGGAGGCGGGGGCGGACGACTACGTCACCAAGCCCTTCGTGGCCAAGGAGCTGGCCGCCCGGATCCGCGCCCTGTTACGGCGGGCCCGGCCCGCCGAGGAAGACCCCGCCGCGCTCACCTTCGGCGACCTCCAGCTGCTCCCCGAGCAGGGTGTCCTGCGCCACCTGAACGGGGAGGAGGTGCACTGCACCCGGACCGAGTTCCGCCTGCTGTGCGAGCTGGCGGCGAGCCCCAACAAGGTCCTCAGCCGCGAGCAGCTGCTCGACCGGGTCTGGGGCTACGACTACTTCGGCGACGGGCGCCTGGTCGACGTGCACATCCGGCGCTTGCGCACCAAGGTGGAGGTGGATCCCGCGGTGCCCCAGCACATACTGACCGTGAGGGGCATGGGCTACAAGCTGGTGCCCTGACGTGAAGCTGGGCATCGGTGCCCGCATCACGGCCGTCTTCGGGCTCGGGGCGCTGATCCTCTCCATCCTGATGGGCGGGCTGTCCTACTTCACGGTGCGCCACTTCCTGCTGGCCGGCCGGGAGTCGGCGGCCCAGCACCAGGCCTTCACCAACGCCAACCTGGTCCGCACCTACATCGAGGGCGGCAACAAGAAATACGTGGTGTTGCTGAGCAACATTGACGCGGGGACGGACGCGCACTCCGTGCTCTTCCACCGCGCCAAGACCTACGACTCCTCTCTGACGGTGACCGCGGCGGCCATCCCCCACGAGTTGCGCAAGGTCGTCCTCGACGGCACGGCGGCCTCGCAGACCTACCGCACCCCGCAGGGCACGGCCGAGATCGTGATCGGGGTCCCGATCCCCTCCGTGCGGGCCGATTACTTCGACGTCTTCGACCTGTCCGACCTCGACCACACCCTGCGCGTGCTCGCGCTGGCGCTGTTCGTGGCCGGTGGCATCACCACGGTCTTGGGCATCGCCCTCGGCCGCTTCGCCAGCACGCGCTCGCTGCGCCCCCTGGCCGTCGTGTCGCGGGCGGCGGGCGCCATCGCCGGGGGTGAGCTCGACACCCGGCTCGACCTCGAGGCGGCCGACCCCGACCTCGAAGGCTTCACCATCTCCTTCAACGCCATGGTCGACCAGCTCCAGGAGCGCATCGAACGCGAGGCGCGCTTCAATTCCGACGTCAGCCACGAACTGCGCTCCCCCCTGACCACGCTGGCCGCCGCCATGGAGGTCCTCGAGGCCGACCGGGACGAGCTGTCGCCCCGCTCCCAGCGCGCCCTCCAACTCCTCGGCGACGACCTGCGGCGCTTCCAGCGCATGGTCGGCGACCTGCTCGAGATGTCACGGGCCGAGGCCGGCTCGGTCGACATCTTCCTCGAGGAGGTGAACGTCTCCGAGCTGGTGCGACGCTCCGTCGAGACCGGGTTCGGGCACATGGTGGCCCACGGGCCGGGAGGGCCCCCCGAGGTCGAGGTGGATGCGGCCGTCGGCTCGTGGCGGGTGGGCGTCGACAAACGCCGCTTCGAGCGTGTCATGGTCAACCTCATGGAGAATGCGCACCACTACGGGGGCGGGGTGACGGGCATCGCGGTCCGGCCCGATCCCTCCGACAGCGCCCGGGTCGAGGTCATCGTCGACGACGAGGGACCGGGCATCGATCCCCTGGAGCGCTCCAAGGTGTTCGAGCGCTTCTACCGGGGCTCGGCGTCGGGCCGCCGCGGCACCGGTACCGGGTCCGGACTCGGGCTGGCCCTGGTGGCCGAGCACATGCACGTCATGCACGGATCGGTCCGGGTGGAGTCCTCGCCCGCGGGCGGGGCCCGCTTCGTCCTCACCCT
This sequence comes from uncultured Acidimicrobiaceae bacterium, assembly GCA_963755655.1. Lineage (GTDB taxonomy): Bacteria > Actinomycetota > Acidimicrobiia > Acidimicrobiales > RAAP-2 > Bog-473. Next base: position 99,048 of record CAVWKX010000021.1, on the reverse strand, counting down.
TCCGGTGTTGCCCGAACCAGACGGAGACGACGACGCGGACGAGCACCAGGACGGGGGGGCGTGAGGCGCCGCGCCGCGGTGCTGGGAGTGCTCCTCGTCGCGGTCCTCGGCGCCGGCTGTGCCATTCCGACGCAGAGCGCCCCGAGCGCCATGCCGCCGTCGAAAGTGCCCTTCGACCTCCTCAATCCCCATCCGTCCACGACCACCAGCACCCAGCCGAAGCCCACGTCACTCGTTCCGGTCAAGGTCTTCTTCCTCAACGGGAGCAATCAGCTGACACCGGAGCCCCGCGTCGTGGCGGCGCCGGCACCGCTCACCGCGGTCATCACCTCCATGCTGGCGGGGCCCACAAGGTCCGAGACCGGCCAGGGGATCACGACCGCCATCCCGAGCAACGTGGCGGTGATCTCGACCGCGGCGGAGCAGGAGGGGATCGTGACGGTGAACCTGAACGCCGCCTTCGATGCGATCACCGGCAACAGCATCGAGCTGGCCGTCGGGCAGATCGTCGCCACCGTCGCCGCGCAGACGGGGTACGAGACGGGCGTCGTCTTCGAGGTGGAGGGCCAGCGCACGAGCGTCCCGATCGCCAACGGCTCGCAGGTGAACGGCCCCGTCTACATCCTCGACTTCCTGTAGCGGCCGCTGCGGGCCGCCGGCGTCAGTACGCCCGGTGCGTCAGCCGGCGTCCTCGACGTCGTTGCGCCACGCCACCCGGGGCGCGCCGGACCAGAGGTGCTCGAGGTCGTAGTACTCACGCGTCTCCTGCAGGAACACGTGGGCGATGAAGTCGCCGTAGTCCATGAGCACCCAGGTGGCATCTTGCAGGCCCTCGACGCGCACCGGCGTGATGCCGTGTGACTCCTTGACGCCGCGCTCGATCTCCTCGACCAGCGTCCGCACGTGGCGCGTGTTCTGCGCGCTGGTGATGACGAAGGCGTCGACGACCCCGAAGAGCTCTGCCATCCCCAACACCACCGTGTCGCGTCCGAGCTTGGCGTCCGCCGACTCGGCGGCGATGGCGACGGCCGGTGGGAGCTGCACGTGCACGTCCACGCCTGGGGTCAATGCAGCAACTCCAGGATCCCCACGGTGAACCCGAAGAAGACGACGAGGATGGAGCCGGCAGCCACCGCCCAACGGCGGCGGGAGCGACGTTGCACCTTGAGCCCGGCTCGGCGGTCCGCCCGGCGCGTTGCCGGGGCGGGCAACGCGCTGACGCGGGGACTCGGACTTTCCGACAACTCCGTCCACCCGGCCGGCATGGCGCTCATTCAAGGCACAGCGTACAGAGCGCGGCGGCGGATGCAACGGATGACCGGTTCGGGGACCAGGCCCTCGACGGGCCGGCCCTCGGCCAGGAGGTCACGGACCTCCGAGCTCGAGACGGGCACCTGGGGGCCGTCGACCCGCTCGGCCCGCCAACCAGGGGGAATGTCGGGCGCCGGTCCGGTCGGCCGGGACACGACGGCCAGGGTGACCAGACGCTGGAGATCCTGGGCACGGTGCCAGGAGCCGAGCTCGGGGACCAGATCGGCCCCCACGACGAGGTACAGCTCGACGGGATGCTCGCCGGCCCGGGCCAGGATCTCCTCGGCCGTGTCCACCGAGTAGCTGGGGCCACCGCGGTCGATCTCGAGGCGGCTCGCCTCGGCCCGCGGGATCTCCGGGGCCAGGGCCTCGACCAGCGCGTAGCGGTCCTCCGCCGGCGAGACGGCGCGTTGTCCCGACTTCTGCCAGGGGTCGTTGGCGACCACGAGCAGGAGGCGGTCGAGCCCCAACTGCTCGGTCACGGCGCGCGCCGCGGCAACGTGCCCGGCGTGGGGCGGGTCGAAGGTGCCGCCGAAGATCCCGATGCGGGTCGGGGTGGCGGCCGACCCCGGGATCTCAGGTGCCGGCAAGTTCGGCAATCACCGGCGCCAGCGCGTCCATCTCCGCCTCGTGCACGACGATGTAGCTGAACCCCAGCTCCTCGCGGCGGGCCCGCAGCAGGTCGGTGATCTCCTCCACCGTGCCGATGAGTGCGAGCGGCGCGGACCGGAGCTGCTCCGGCGTCAGGTCGAACAGCGGCGCCAGCGAGGCGATGACCTCGGCGGCGTTCGGGACGACCTGCACCGCGACCGTCCAGCACTGCAGCTCGAGCTCGCCGGCGCGCTCCCCGCCGCCTCGCGGGCCCACCGCACGCGGTCGGTGTACTTCTCGACGACGGACTCCGCGGCCACCTCGGCACCGATGTGACCGGCGTTCAGGCTCGGGACGATGCTCACGATGTCGGCGAACTCCCCGGCCAACGCGAGGACGCGCCGACTCCCGCCGCCGATCACCAGCGGCGGGCCGCCCGGCGTCGTCGGCACCGGCGTCCCGGCGACGCCGGTGACGCTGTAGTGCTCGCCGCTGAAGGTGGCAGTGCCGTCACGCCACATGGCGCGGATGATGGCGAGGCTCTCGGCGAGGCGGGCCACGCGCACCGAGGGCTTGTCCATCGGGATGCCCGACTGCTCGTAGTCGGTGGTCATCCAGCCGGCACCGAGGCCGAACTCGAAGCGGCCGCCGGTCACGATGTCGAGGGTCGCCGCCTCCTTCGCCACGAGAACCGGGTGACGGAAGTCGTTGTCGAGGACCAGGGTGCCCACCCGCAGGGTCGTCGTGGCCTCCGCCGCCACGGTGACCGCGACCATGGGCGCCCACTGGTCGTCGAGATGGTCCGGCACGTAGAGCGTCGAGTACCCCAGGTCCTCCGCCTTGTGGGCCAGATCGCGCCAGGCAGTGGGGGTGGCCGCACTGGACGCCTGAAGGGCAAAACGGAAGGCGGCCATGACGGGCGATCCTACGGCGTTAACCTGTTGCGGTGACGAGCGCCGCTGCACCCTCTTCCTGGCGCCCCGCGTCCTGGCGCAAGTTCCCCGCCGCGCAGCAGCCCGTGTGGCCCGATGCCGACGCGTTGAAGCGGGCGGAGACGCGGCTGGCGGCGGTGCCACCGCTGGTGTTCGCCGGTGAGGCGCGCTACCTGACGGGTCAGCTGGCCCAGGTCGCCAACGGCGAGGCGTTCCTCCTGCAGGCGGGCGACTGCGCGGAGTCCTTCGCCGAGTTCAGCGCGGACGCCATACGGGACAAGCTCAAGATCATTCTGCAGATGGCGGTCGCGCTGACCTATGCCGCCGGGGTGCCGGTGGTGAAGGTGGGACGCATCGCCGGGCAGTTCGCCAAGCCGCGCTCGGCCGACACCGAGCGGATCGGCGACGTGGAGCTGCCGTCCTTCCGCGGCCATATGGTCAACGACGAGGCCTTCGACGACGAGGCACGCACGCCCGACCCCGACCGCATGGTGGCGGCGTACCAGCAGTCGGCGTCGACCCTCAACCTGCTGCGGGCCTTCACCAAGGGTGGGTTCGCCGACCTGTCGCAGGTCCACCTGTGGAACCAGCAGTTCGTCGCGTCGTCGGGCGAGGGCCAGCGCTACGAGCGCATCGCCTCGGAGATCGACCGTGCCCTGCGCTTCATGGCCGCGTGCGGCATCGACCTCGGGGCCGAGAAGAGCCTGCACCAGGTCGACTTCTTCACGAGCCACGAAGCGCTCATCCTGCCCTACGAAGAGTGCCTCACCCGCGTGGACTCGCTCACAGGGGATTGGTACGACTGCTCGGCCCACATGGTCTGGGTCGGTGACCGCACGCGCCAGCTCGACGGGGCCCACCTCGAATTCGTGACCGGCATCAACAACCCGGTGGGTGTCAAGGTCGGGCCCGACTGCTCCCCGCGAGAGGTGGTGGCGCTGTGCGAGCTCCTCAACCCCGATCGCCTGCCGGGCCGACTGACGCTGATCACCCGCTTGGGCTCCGAGCGGATCACCGACCTACTCCCGGCGATGGTGCGGGCGGTGGAGGCCGAGGGCCACGCCGTGGTGTGGGCCTGCGACCCCATGCACGGGAACACCTTCACCAGCGAGGGCGGCCGCAAGACCAGGCGTTTCGACGACATCCTCTCGGAGCTCCGCTCCTTCTTCGACGTCCACCGTGACGAAGGCACCTGGCCCGGTGGGGTCCACGTCGAGCTGACCGGGGACGACGTGACGGAATGCCTGGGCGGCGCCGAGGAGATCTTCGAGGTGGACCTCGACGCCCGCTACACGACGACGTGCGACCCCAGGCTGAACGCCCGGCAGTCGCTCGACCTGGCCTTCCGCGTGGCGGAATTCCTCAGAGCTTGATCCGCCGCCTCACGTTCGCGCTGCTCGTGACGGCCTTGCCGTTGCTGGCCCTCCTCGGCGCCGCCGTCACGGCCTCCGCGCCACCGGCCGCGGCCGCCAGCCAGAGCACACCGGCCTATTGGCTGGCGGCCTCCGACGGCGGCATCTTCAGCTTCGGCGGTGCGCAGTACTACGGGTCGACCGGCGGCATGGTCCTCAACAAGCCCGTGGTCGGCATCGCGGCCACTTCCGACGGGGGCGGGTACTACGAGGTGGCCTCCGACGGCGGCGTCTTCAGTTACGGCGACGCTGTCTTCTACGGCAGCACGGGCAGCATCCACCTCAACCAGCCCGTGGTCGGCATGGCGGTCGTGCCGGGTGGCGGCGGCTACTGGCTCGTCGCAGCCGACGGCGGGATCTTCAGCTACGGCGACGCCACCTTCTACGGCAGCACCGGCGGCATGCACCTCAACCAACCGGTGGTCGGCATGGCGGCCACACCCGGTGGTGGTGGCTATTGGCTGGTGGCGGCCGACGGGGGCATCTTCAGCTACGGCAACGCGTCGTTCTACGGTTCGACGGGCTCCATTCGTCTCAACAAGCCGATCATCGGCATGATCACCGGGCCATCCGGTGCCGGGTACTTCCTGGTCGCCTCGGACGGCGGCATCTTCAGCTTCGGCTCGGCCCCCTTCTTCGGCTCGCTCGGCGGCCTGCCGATCAAGCACCCGATCGTGGGGGCGGCGGTCACGCCGAGCGGGAACGGCTACTGGTTCACCGACTCCGTGGGACTGGTGTCCAATTTCGGATCCGCTGGTTATTACGGGTCCGCTCCCTCACCCCTCTTCAGGCCGATCGTGGGCATGGCCGAGGCTCCCGGCAGCACCGGCGCCTTCATCGGCTCGACGTATCCCTCCGGTTCCTATGGCTACGACATCAGCAAGTACCAGTGCAACAGCCTGCCGGGGGGAGACCACCAGATCGGCATCGTGCAGGTGGACGGGAGCTCGTCGGGCAACACCAACCCGTGCCTGGGTCAGGAGCTGGCCTGGGCCGGCAACGGGCTCAACCTCTACACCTACCTCACCTACACGACGTCTCCCACCCCCGAACCCGAATGTAACGGCGATACCTCCTGCAATGCCGGCTATCAGGCCGGGGTGTACGCCTACAACGATGCATTCAATGCCGGCGCCGGCTCCCCCGCCACGCCATGGTGGCTCGACGTCGAGACGGCGAACGCGAACTGGTCCACCAATCTGAGCGAGAACGCCCAGTTCGTGGAGGGGGCGCTCAACGCGCTGCACGAGACCGAGGGCATCGCCGACGTCGGGATCTACGCCAGCCCCGGCGTCTGGAACAACATTGTCGGCGACTACACGCCCGACGTGCCCTACTGGATGGCCGACTACCTGCCCTCGCCGAGCGGTCCCGGGACCTGTGCGGACTACTCGAGATGGGCTGCGCAGGGCGCCCAGTTGCCGGGCCCTCCCCAACTCGTGCAGTACAACAGCCAACAATACGACGAGGACTACGCCTGCTGCGGCACCCATCGGTGCGTTACGAATGGCGGGCGTCCTTCGCCAACGGCGACGTCAATGCTCTCCACGCCGAAGGCTTCGGCCACGGCGTGCATGACGCCGACTGGCTCGGCCAGGTCGAGCGCCACAGCATGGGTTGGGTCTGCGCCTACGAGGGAACACGCCTGATCGGGTTCGTGAACGTGGCCTGGGACGGTGGGGCGCACGCCTTCCTCCTCGACACCCTGGTCGCGCCTGACCGGCGGCACGCCGGCATCGGGCGGGCGCTGGTGGAGGTGGCCGAGCGGGAGAGTCGCGCCGCCGGCTGCGAGTGGCTGCACGTCGACTTCGAGGAGGAGCTGGGCGCCTTCTACGTCGGCGCCTGTGGCTTCAGCCCCACGCCGGCCGGCCTCATCGCGCTGCGCTGAGGATCGACCGGGTCCGGCCGACGAGCGGGCGCAGCGGGGTCACATGCTCTCAGCCAGCAGGCCACGCAACCGCTCGGCGTTCTCCTCGACCGGCGTCGCGGCCTCGAGGACGAGATCGAGCCCTGTCGGAGGAACCCACGACGACCGCGCCCGTTCGACGTGGTCCCAGTCCAGCTCGTACCAGTCCGGGATGTGGCGCTGCCGACCCTCGACGCGCTGGCGGTGCAGCCCGGCGTCGAGACATGAGGTCATGACGACGAGGGACGCAGCGCCTTCCTCGGCCGCCACAGAGCGGGTCTCCTGCACCTCCGGCTCACGCGCCACCCCGTCGAGCACGACCGAGGAGCCCGAACGGAGCTGGGAGCGTGCCAGGGCCCAGAGCAACGACCACCCGACGCCACGGTGACCACGGATGCCCATGCCGTCGAGGGCGGCCTGCATCTCGGGAAAGGGCCGCAAGCCGCTCATCGCCCAGTCGTGACCCAGGACGGGAGCTCCGAGGGCCCGAGCAGCTACTTCGGCAATGGTCGACTTGCCCGAACCCGGCAGGCCGGTGACCAGGACGACGAGCATGGCGAACTCCTTCCGTACGACGTCTCGCGCCAAATGCCTGGGGCATGACTAGCAGGCCGTCTCGCAAACTCTGATCTCGTTGGCCTTCTTCCAACCCCTGGGCAGTTGCGAAGTAGAGGGAACGAGCAAGTGAAATTGGCGTCGCAAAAAACCTCTACATCTACGACCCGAGTGTCTCTTCCGGCGTCTCCCCACCGCGACGCAACAAGGCGGCCGCTCCATCACCACAGGAGCGTTGATCGCCGCGAGCTAGAACGCAGGAAGCCAGCCCGAATCGGCCGGATCCCGCGGGTCAGGTCGTCTTGGCCACCAGCACGGCGCAGTCGGCACCGTGCGCCACCGAATTGGGCACGCTGCCGAGATAGCGGCGAGCGCCCTGCATCCCCTTGCTCCCCACGACGATGAGGTCCGCCCCCACCTCGGCCGCCGTGGCGAGGATCACGTCGTCCGCGTTCCCCTGTGCCGCATGCGCCTCGGCCGCGACGCCCTCCCCGAACTTCTCAATGGCGGCGAGGCCCACCTTCCGCGCCCCCTCCTCGGCCAGGGCCTGCCCGGCACCGCTGTCGGCCAGGTCGGCTCCCGTGGCGGCGCCCATGCCGGAGCGGGGCGTGCGGAAGGCCGTCACGATGTGCAGCTCCGAACCCCACGAACGTGCCAGGTCGGCCGCGGCTTTCACAGCCTCGTCAGCTGTCTGCGAGCCGTCCGTACCGACCACCAGTGTCTTGTACATCGCTTCCACCTCTCCTCGCCGGCAGCGTCAGCGTACTCCGGGCGCCCGGATTTTCCCCGCTCAAACGGCCAAGGCGTCGTAGGCCGTCCCCGAGCTGGCCTCGGCGCCCTGAATCGGGTACGTGCCGGGCGGCACCATGATGACGCCGAAGCCCAGACGGAAGGTCAAAAGGTCCTCCACCGTGATCGGACGCTCGGCGGGGACCGTGTCGTCGAGCCCGCTTTCCAGGCTGCGCAGCACGCGTCGCCCCGCCAGCTCGGGCAACAGCGCGTCGACGGGGTCGGACAGCGACAGCACACCGTCATCGACCAGGACCATGGCACCGGCGGCGCTTATCGGCTTGGTGAGGGAGGCGATACGGAAGATCGCATCTCGCTGCAAGGGGGCCGGATCGTCCAACGCGGCATGCCCGAGGACCTCCACGTGCACGTCGTCCACCGCGGGCCAACAACGCCGCCAACCCGGGGACTTCCCCACTGTCGGTGTGGACGGCCAAGCGTTCGTGCAGGCGCCGCAGCCCGGCGGCGTCCAGACCCGCACTCACGCCGGACACCGTAGCGGGCAGCGCAGGGACGGCAACGATGGGCGGTAACGTGCCGCCGTGCCGACTCTCGAAGACGTCGAGCGGATGGTGGCCGCGCTCCCCGAGGTGACCGAGGCGGCACGCCACGGCAATCGAACGTGGTTCGTCCGCGGCAAGGCCTTCGCCTGGGAGCGCCCCTTCTCCAAAGCCGACCTCAAGCGCTTCGGCGACACGCCCCCGCCGGCCGGCCCGATCCTCGCCGTCCGCACGGCTGATCTGGACGAGAAAGAGGCCCTCCTCGCCACGGGCACCAAAGGGTTCTTCACCATTCCCCACTTCGACGGTTTCGCCGCCGTCCTGGTGCAGCTACGGGCGGCCTCCAAGAAGCCCCTGCGTGAGGCGATCGAGGATGCCTGGCTTGCCTGCGCGCCCGAGGCCCTGGCCCGCGCCCACCTCGGCGAGGGTTGACTCCCCCTCCACCCTCCGGGGCACCCCGCACGAGTCGTTGAAGCGCAGGAGGACAAACCGGTCCTCCGACGGAATCCACTCCCACTCGGTCATGGAGGCATGGACGATGCGCACCCAGCCCCGCCGGTAGACCTCGGGCGACACGCCGAGGAAGGCAATCATGGTGGCCTCGATCACCCCGGCATGGACGGCGGCCACCACCAGCTCACCCGGGTGCTGTCGCACCACCTCCCGCACGGCGCCCGAGGCCCGTGCCACGAACTCCGACCAGCTCTCGCCACCCGGCGCGATGGGCACGGTGGGGTCCTTGTCCCAGTCGGGTACCCCGAAGGTCTCGACCAGCTCGCTCCACTCCATCCCGTCGGCTTCGCCGGGATGCAACTCGCAGAGATCACAGCGTTCCCGCACCGGGCCGAGGGCGGCCGGTCCGGGCCCGACCACAGGCCGCAACCGTTCGGCCGTCTCGGTCGCCCGGGGCAGCACCGAGGAGTACAGGGCGGTCGCCTGACGCAGCTCGCCGCTCTCGTACAACCGGTCCGCCAGCGCCGCCACTTGATGGCGTCCCATGGCGGTCAGGCCCGTGCAGCCCTTGACGCCTCCGATGACCCGGTTCAGGTTGCACTCCGCCTCGCCGTGGCGCACCAGCACAATCCGGGTGGCGCCCTCTTCGGGAGGGAAGATGCGCAACACGCCCGCCTCGGCGCGTTCGTCTCCCCCGGCGCCGGCACCCCCGACCTCGCCGCCGTCCTCACTCACGCCAGGTTCCCCACGAAGTGCTCCAGCTGGCGCAGCGTCCGGCACTCCACCACGTCGTCGCAGTGGGCCGCATACTCCCCGACGATGGAGTCGCCCGAGCCCCAGTAGTCGCGTGGCTCGGGGTTGAGCCAGTAGACGTGGCGCGCCCGGGCCTGCAGGTCCTCGATCACCCATGACGCCGACGCGTGGTAGTTGTTGCGGGCGTCACCGAGCAACAGGACACTCGAGCGCGAGGTCACCTGGTCGCCCCAGCGCCGGTGGAACTCGGTCAACGCATGCCCGTAATCGGAGTGCCCGTCCACCCAGATGACATCCGCCTCCAGATTGATGCGGGCCACGGCCTCGGCCGGGTCGACCACGCCCTCGAAGAACCGCGTGACCTCGTCGATCCCGTCGACGAAGACGAAGCTGCGCACCTTGGAGAACTGGGACGAAATGGCGTACACGAGGTGCAGCGTGAAGCGGGCGAAACTCGCCACCGACCCGGAGATGTCCGCGATGACGAAGATCTCCGGCTTGGACGGCCGCGGGTGCCGGAACCGCGGCTCAATGGGCACGCCGCCGGTGGACAGCGACCGCCGGACGGTGGCGCGGAAATCCAAAGGACCCTTGCGCCCGTGACGGCGCTTGCGGGCGAGCCGGACCGCAAGCTTCCGCGACAAAGGCTGCAGCACCCGGTGCAGCATGGCCAGCTCCTCGCGCGTGGCGTGCATGACGTCGATGTCCTCAGGCAACGGCTTGCGCACCGAGCGGGCCAAGGCCTCCGCCCCGCGGTCCTCGACCAGGCGCCGGCGGATCTCCGTCTCGACGGAGCGGCGGAACTTCTCGATGCGCGCCTTGAACTCGTCGGCAGCCAAGCGCTCCTCCAGGTCGGTGAGCGACCCGCCGGCCGCGCCGGCCTGGGCCTGGCTCATCAGGCGTTCCAGCACCGCGTCCAGGTCGAGGTTCCGCAGGGTGCGGTACAGGTAGTAGGTGCCGCCCACCGGGCGTCCCGGCTCCATGCCGGCGTAGCGGTCCACCGCGTTGCGGGCCACCATGTTCATCAGGCCGGAGTCGGCCGACACCAGCGACTTGAAGAGCATCTCGGCCAGCTCCTCGGGCGTCATGCCCTCGCCGCCCCCACCGCTCTGCCACGAACGTCGCTGCCCCTGTGCGCCGCCCTGTCCCGAGGCCTGCTCGCCGTCGGACTCCTCGCCCTCGAGCTCACCTTCCTCACCCTCGGCCCCGCCGCGCCCGCCGGTCCGCACGGCGAAATAGACCTCGAAGGCCGTCTCGAAGGCCCGCCAGTGCGAGGACGACTTCACCAGCGTGGCGGCCAGCGCGTACTTCAGCGCCTCACGGTCTTCGAGCGGGATGTGCTTGACCGCCTCGGCGGCGTCGAGGTGCTCGGTGAGCGAGACGGGCAGCCCGGAGCGACGCAGCTCGGTGACGAACCCGGAGAGAAGGTCGAGCACGGTCTCAGCCCGGCGAAGCCGACAGCAGCTCCTTGGAGGCCCGCTCGATGTCGGCTTGATACTTCAAGAGGACGTGCAACGTGTCCTTCGTCCCGGCGGCGTCGATCGTCTCCACCCCGAGCAACACGAGCGTGCGGGCCCAGTCGATCGTCTCGGAGACCGACGGCGCCTTGCGCAGCTCGAGGGTGCGCAACGAACGCACGATCCGCGCCACCTGGTCGGCGAGTTCCTCACTGATGCCCGGCACCTTGGTCCGCACGATCTCGCGCTCGCGCTCCAGGTCCGGGTAGTCGATGTGCAGGTAGAGGCAGCGGCGCTTGAGCGCCTCGGAGAGCTCCCGGGTGTTGTTCGACGTGAGGAACACCATGGGCAGCTGGGTCGCCCGCACCGTGCCGAGCTCGGGGATCGACACCTGGTACTCAGAGAGGATCTCGAGCAGCAGCGCCTCCGTTTCGAGCTCGACGCGATCGACCTCGTCGACCAGCAGCACGACGGGCTCGGTGGCCCGGATGGCCTCGAGCAGCGGCCGCGTCAGCAAGAAGTCCTCAGAGAAGATGTCCTCCTCGAGCTCGGACCAGCTCGGGCCTTCCTCCTCGCCCTTCCCGTGCTCCCCGGCCTGAATCCGCAACAACTGCTTGCGATAGTTCCACTCGTAGAGCGCCTTGGACTCGTCCAGCCCCTCGTAGCACTGCAGGCGGATGAGCCGGGCGCCGGTGAGCTCCGCCACCGACTTGGCCAGCTGCGTCTTGCCGGTCCCGGCCGGCCCCTCCACCAGCACCGGCTTCGCCAGCCGGTCGGCCAGGAACACCACTCCGCTGATCGACTCGTCGGCCAGGTAACCCACCTGGGCGAGGCCGCCCCGCACGGCGTCCAAGGACTCGAACCGGGGGGACCGCCTTCCGGCAGGCCCAGCGCCGCGTTGGCGTCGCTCACCGTCGTACCTGCCCGTCACCACGCACGATCCACTTCAACGTCGTCAGCTCCTTCACTCCCATTGGTCCGCGAGCATGCAATTTCTGGGTGGAGATGCCCACCTCGGCCCCGAGACCCAGCTCCTCACCGTCGACAAAGCGCGTCGACGCGTTCACCAGCACTGCCGCCCCGTCCACCTCGGCCACGAAGCGGTCGGCCACGGCGACGTCGGACGTCACGATCGCCTCGGAGTGGCCGGAGCTGTACTGCGCGATGTGCTCGATGGCCTCCCCCACGTCGTCGACCATCCCGATCGCCACCACCGGGCCCAGGAACTCAGTGGAGAAGTCGCTCTCCAGCGCCGCCACGGCAGTGGGCACCAGGGCCTGCACCCGCTCGTCGCCGCGGATCTCGACACCGGCCGATGCCAGCGAATCCGCCAGGCGTGGCAGGAATTCGGCCGCCACGCCGGAGTGCACCAGGATCGTCTCGACGGCGTTGCAGACACCGAAGCGATGCGTCTTGGCGTTGATCGCCAGCTCGTGCGCCATGCCCAGGTCGGCGGCGCCGTCGATGTAGATGTGGCAGTTGCCGTCGCCGTCGAGGACGTACGGCACGGTGGCGTGCTCGATCAGCGACGCAATGAGCGCCTGCCCGCCGCGCGGGATCAGGCAGTCGATGAAGCCACGCAACTGCATGAACGCGGTGGCCGTCTCGTGCGAGGTGTCCTCCACCAGCGTCACCGAATCCTCGGGCAGGCCGGCCTTCACCGCGGCCCGGCGCAGCAACGCCACGACCGCCCGGTTCGACTCGATGGCCGAGGACGAGCCGCGCAAGAAGGCGGCGTTCCCGGCCTTGAGGCAGAGCCCGGCGGCGTCGCTCGTGACGTTGGGCCGGTTCTCGTAGATCACCCCGACCACGCCGAGGGGGACCCGGACCCGTGAGACCCGCAGCCCGTTGGGCCGCACCCAGCCCTCGGTCACCTCGCCTACCGGGTCGGGCAGCGCCGCCACCTTGCGCAGGCCGGCAGCCATGCCCCGCACCCGCTCCTCTGTCAGCCGCAACCGGTCCCGGGCCGCCTCGACCATGCCGGCTGCCTCGGCCCGCGCCAGGTCCGTCCGGTTGGCCTCGACCAGGGTCTCCCCTTCCTCCTCGAGGAGGTCGGCGGCCAGCCGCAGCGCATCGTCACGGACCGAGCTCGGGGCCTTCGCCACCAAGCGGGCGGCCGACCGGACGCGGCCCGCGAGCTGCTGCAACGCCGGGGGGGTCATCCCTTCAGGATACAAGGACGAGATCGTCACGATGGACGACGACCTGGCTGCGACGGCCCATCCACTCGGTGGCCCGCTCCGCGTCCACCCGGACCAGGCCCTTGGCGAAGATCACGCCGTCGGTGCCCGCGATCTCCACCGCATCCTCAGGGCGGAAGGTGCCGGCGACGCCGGTCACGCCCGCCGCCAACAGCGACCGCCCGCGGCCCATGAGGGCAGACTGGGCGCCGTCGTCGACGGTGAGACGCCCACTCGATCCGAGTGCGAAGGCGATCCACAGCTTGCGGGCCGAAAGACGACTCTCCCGGGCCCGGAACACCGTCCCAACGCCGGGCTCGTCCGCCAGGGCATCCCGCACCACCCCAGGACGGGCGGCGTCGGCGATCACCGTCTGCACTCCCGACCAGGTGGCGATCTTCGCGGCGGCCAGCTTCGACGCCATGCCTCCGCTGCCCACGGCGCTCCCGGGGCCACCGGCCAGGCGCTCGAGCTGCTGGTCGATCTCGACGACCTCTTCGATGAGCGACGCATCCGTGTCGCGGCGGGGGTCGGCCGTGAGCAATCCCGGCGCGTCGGTCAGCAGAATCAGGAGTTGCGCGCCGACCAGGTGCGCCACCAGGGCAGCCAGCCGATCGTTGTCGCCGAACCGGATCTCCTCGTCGGCGACGGCGTCGTTCTCGTTGACCACCGGCACCACACCCAGATCGACGAGGTGGCGCAGCGTGCCTCGCGCGTGCACGTACTGCGTGCGATGGACGAAGTCGAGCGGTGCCAACAGCACCTGGCCGGCCAACAGCCCGTGGGGCTCGAAGCCGTCCTGCCACATCCGCATCAGGCGGTGTTGGCCCACCGCTGAGACGGCCTGAAGGACGGCCGGATCCGAAGGCCGCTGTTTGCCGCGGTCGAGCGCGTCCCACCCCGCCGAGATGGCACCCGATGTGACCACCACGACGGTGTGTCCGTGAGCGTGCGCCGCAGCCACCTCACCGCACAACCGGCCGACTGTCTCGCTGGTGACCGAGGAGGAGCCGATCTTGACGACGGCGATCATCGGTCGTCGCCCCAGGTGAAGGTCATGGAGCCGACTGTGATCTCGTCGCCATCGTGGGCGCCCGCCCGCGCCAGGGCACGGTCCACTCCGAGGCGCCGCAATCGCCGCACCACCTCGGCCTGGGCTCCCTCGTCGTTGAGATCGGACAGCGCCACGGCCCGTTCCGCCGCGCGCGCCCGTGCACCACCCACTCCCCCGCTCCGGCTTTGTGCACGGCGACACCTTCCGGGAGTGGTCGGTGCACCACGATCTCGCTGGAGGAATCCACCGTCGCGTCGGCGCGTGCCTGTTGGACCAGTGGCGCCAGGCGTTCCACCAATTCCTGTACACCTGTCCTGGCCGCGACCGAGATGACCATGTCGCTTACGCCTTCGTCGTCGCTACCCACATCGCCCTTGCTCCCCACGACGATCCTGGGACGCTCGAGAAGCTCGGGTCGATACGAACCGAGCTCCGAGAGCAGAATCCGGCGCTGCTCGGCGGGGGACACGCCGCCGGCCTCGTGCGCACCGAGGTCGAGTAACACGACCAGCACCCGGGCACGCTCGATGTGGCGCAGGAACTGATGCCCGAGGCCCTTGCCCTCCGCCGCTCCTTCCACCAAGCCGGGGATGTCGGCCATGACGAACTCCGTCCCGTCGCGCACACCACCGACCCGGACGACTCCGAGATGCGGCTCCAGCGTGGTGAACGGATAGTCGGCGATCTTCGGCTTGGCCGCCGAGACGGTCGAGATCAGCGTCGACTTGCCGGCGTTAGGGAAGCCGACCAGGGCTACGTCGGCCATGAGCTTGAGCTCCATGTCCAGCCAGAACTCCTGGCCCTTCTCGGCCTGTTCGGCAAATGCAGGAGCGCGGCGGCGGTTCGAGAGGAAGCGGGCATTCCCCCGACCACCCTGTCCGCCCTCGGCCACCATGAAGCGCGCGCCTTCGACGTCGAGGTCACACACGACGGAGCCGCTGCGCTCGCGTACGACCGTGCCGACCGGGACGGGTACCACCAGATCTTTGCCCCGGGCCCCGTGCTTCTTGGATCCCGACCCGTGCACGCCATCGGTGGCGCGGCGGAACGGGTGGTCCCGGAAACCGAGCAGCGACGCCTCGTTCACCGAGGCCACGAGCCATACGTCGCCACCGTGACCGCCGTCGCCCCCATCGGGGCCACCACGGTCCACATGGGCCTCCCTGCGCCACGACACAGCCCCGGCTCCCCCATCACCAGCGCGCGCATGCAGTTGGGCCTGGTCAACGAAGCCGGGCATAGTCGCCCAGCTTACGAGTCCAGGGCCGACTCCCGGACCCAGAGGCCGACAGTCCCAGAGCTTCAGTTAGACCCTGTGCTCTCGTGCCTGTTCGCTCCGGTCGCTCCGCTAAGACGCCACGTCGAACTGGGCGCTAGCACCGCTATCGGAATCAGTCACATCGTTTGCCCGGAGTCTTTCCTCGGCGCTCGTGTCGATCGAGCACCCGCTGAAGGCAGCTACCCCGGCTGTGGTTGTCGACGCGCATCCCGAGAGCGTGCCCGAACCAGCTGCCAATTGCCAACGTGATGGCACTCGTGTCAGTGGTGACCGTATTGCCCCCAGCGTCCTCGATAGTGACAACTGGTTGGATGCCAAAGGGACTCCCGGCGACGGCATCCCCGGGCTGCGTCGTGAAAACGAGTTGGGCGGGCGCACCAACAGCGACGGCGAATGTGCCGCTGGGGGCGCTCAACGTGTCTCCCGTGTCGCTCGCCGTGAGGGCGTCTGTCGTCCCAGTGGCGTCGATGGTGCAGCCGCTAAAAGAGGCCACCCCGCTCGTGGTCGTCGACGTACATCCCGAGAGGGTTCCCGTGCCCGTCGTCAGCGCCAGGGTGATGGCGTTGGCGTCGCTGGTGACCGTGTTCCCCCCGGCGTCTTCGATGGCGACCGTGGGCTGTGTGCCGAACGCGGTGCCGCCGGTGGCGCCCGCCGGCTCAGTGGTGAATACCAGCTGCGCTGGGAGTCCGACCGTGACTGCGAACGGGGCACTGGAGCCAGTCAGTGTGTCCCCTGCGTCGGTGGCGGTGAGGACGTCGCCAGTTCCGGACGTGTTGATGGTGCACCCGCTGAAGGGGGCCACCCCGGCCGTGGTCGTCGCTGTGCACCCGGACAGGGTGCCGGAACCCGTGGTCAACGCCAGAGTGATGGCGTTGGTATCGGTGGTGACCGTATTGCCGCCAGCATCCTCGATGGTCACTGTGGGCTGCGTGCCGAAAATGCTGCCACCATTCGCGCCAGCGGGCTCGGCACTGAAGACGAGCTGCTGAGCCGGACCGACGGTGACACCGAATGCTGTGCTCTGGGTGCTCATCGCGTCACCGTTGTCGGTGGCAGTGAGGACATCCCCTGCCCCCGCCGTACTGATCGTGCATCCACTGAACGCGGCCACGCCGCTCGTCGTTGTCGACGTGCAGCCCGAGAGGGTGCCTGCGCCCCCTGCCCGCGCCAAGGTGATGGCATTGCTGTCCGAGGTGACCGCGTTCCCCCCGGCATCTTCGATGGTGACCGTGGGCTGCGTGCCGAAGGCGGTGCCGCCGCTCGCTCCGGCGGGCTCTGTGGTGAAGACGAGCTGGTGAGCCGGGCCGACGGCGACAACGAACGCCGCACTCTGGGCACTCAAGGCATCACTAGTGTCGGTAGCGGTCAGGACGTCACCGGACGCGGCGGTGTCTATGGAGCAACCGCTGAACGAAGCCACACCGCCGGCCGTTGTCGACGTGCAGCCCGAGAGGGTGCCTGCGCCCGCCGTCCGCGCCAAGGTAACGACGTTGGTGTCGGAGGTGATCGTGTTGCCCCCGGCGTCCTCGATGGTCACGGTCGGCTGGGTCGAGAAGGCGGTGCCTCCGGCAGCCCCTGCGGGTTCGGAGGTAAAGACGAGGTGGCTCGGCACGCCGCTGCCGACGTCAAACGGACTGCTCGTCGCAGTCAAGGCGTCATCGGCGTCGGTGGCACCGAGGGCGTACGTCCCCTCGGTGTTGACGGAGCAGCCGTTGAAGCCGGCCACTCCTCCGATGTTCGTTGCCGAACAGCCCGCAAGGGCGCTGCCGCCCGGTCCCGACTCGATGGCCAGGGAGATGGCATTGGTGTCGGTGGTGACGGTGTTACCGCCGGCGTCCTCGATTGTCACTGTCGGCTGGGTCACGAAGGCGCCGCCTCCAACGGCGTTGCCTGGCTCAGTCGTGAAGACGATGTGCGTGGCCGGACCGGTGCTGACGGTGAATGGGGTACTCGTGGCGGCGGACAATTGGCCGTCGCTGGCGACGAGCTGATAGCCCACGCCTGCGGTGTCGATCGTGCAGCCGCTGAATCTGAAGACGCCGTTCTCTTCGCCTGTGGAGGTGCACCCGTGGAGCGTCTCCGGTTCGCCGCCGGACCCGGATTCGATGCCAATGGTGACACTCGAGCTGTCGGTCGTGACGGGAACTCCCCCGGCGCCTTCGACCGTCACGACGGGTTGCGTGGCAAATGGTGTTCCCCCACTGGCTCCGCCGGGCTCGGTCGAGAAGACCAACTTGGTGGCAGGGCTCGAGACACCGCTCAATGCCATGCCCACGATGGGCTTGTTGAGGGGCATGGCACCGGCCGAGCCGTCGAAGGCCGCGTCGCCGTAATTGAAGATGCCGCCGTCGGAGGCCACAAGCCAGTAGCCCTTGCCGTCCGGGCTCACGCCATACCCACGATGGCCGTGTTGGTCTGCGCACCCCCGGTCGATCCATAGAAGGCGGTGTCGCCGTAGTTGAAGATGCCGCCGTCGGAGGCGACCAACCAGTAGCCCTTGCCGTCCGGGCTCGACGCCATACCCACGATGGGCTTGTTGATCGGGGTACCGCCGGTTGACCCGTAGAACAGCGCGTCACCGTACGAGAAGATGCCGCCGTCAGAGGCCACCAGCCAGTAGCCCTTGCCGTCGGGGGTGGCCGCCATGCCCACGATGGGCTTGTGCAGCGGCAGGCCGCCGGCCGACCCGTAGAACTGCGCGTCACCGTACGAGAAGATGCCGCCGTCCGAGGCCACCAGCCAGTAGCCCTTGCCGTCGGGGGTGGCCGCCATGCCCACGATGGGTTTGTCCAGGTGCAAGCCGCCGGCCGAGCCATCGAAAACGGCGTTGCCGTAGCTGAAGATGCCGCCATCTGAGGCCACCAGCCAATAGCCATTGCCGTCGGGGGTGCCTGCCATGCCCACGATGGGCTTGTCCAGGGGCAGGCCGCCGGCCGAGCCATCGAAGGGCGCGCCACCCTCGCTGAAGATGCCGCCGTCGGAAGCCACCATCCAGTAGCCCAGCCCCTGCGTCGTCGAATGCGAGCCACTCTGCAACACAGTGGGGGTCGACAGGCCGACAGGTGCCGCCGCAGCGGACTTGAACATCGCCAGGCCGATTCCCAGCGCCATCAGTGACGAGAACGCGACGAGGAACACCCTCCGTCGGCGTCGCCTCGAACCTCCATCGTGGCGCGTGACAGCGCTACCGGAGCCTCCACACACAAGCGACTGTCTTAGTGCGCCGCGCGTCGGACGGATCAACGTAGTCATTTCGCACCCCGCTCAACTTCGTGGAAGTCGTGCACTTTCCCGCCGGATCAAAAGCGGACACGCGAAATGAAACAACTTCCGCACATGCCTGAACGCGCAATGCCCATGTAGACAACACATGTCCGTTGCACCCGGCATGCACCGGTGAGATATGCCGGAGTTCTCGCGCTTCAGTCTGACGACGCAAGAAGCCGGCGGGCGCGCTGGCCCACTTCGGCTCGGGCCTGTGCTCCATCGATCGTGGTGCACTGTCCCGCTTTGACAACCTGTGTGCCACCCACCCACACGTCGGTCACCAGGTAGCCGGCTCCCGCCCACACCAAGTGGCCCAGGAGCTCGGTGTCGCTCAATGCCGGGGCGAAACGCTCGTCGTCCGTACGCAGTCTGATGAGGTCCGCCGGCCGTCCGACCTCGAGTGCGCCAACCGGGAGACCTAGCGCCTCGCCGCCGCCACGGGTGGCCAGGCGGAGCGCCGCCGCTGAGCTGAGTACGTCAGGATCGCCTGCGACCGCCCGGCGAGGAGTGGGGCCAGCCTCATTTCGTCCCACAGATGGAGGTCGTCGTTGGAGGCGGGGCCATCGGTGCCGAGGCCCACCCGCACCCCCCGGTCGAGCAGTTGCCGCAACTTGGCGATGCCCGAGCCCAACTTCCCGTTGGAGCCCGGGCAGTGCGCCACGGCGACATCGTGCTCGGCCAGCACCGTCAGATCCGCATCGTCGAGCCACACGGCATGTGCAGCCAAAACCCTGCCCCCCAGAACGCCCTCGGATGCCAGCAACGCCGGTGCAGTCTTGCCGTAACGCTCCTGCACCTCCTGGCACTCCGCGAACGTCTCGGACAGGTGGATCTGCAACAGCGCATTGCGCGCCTGGGCCTCGACTGCGATGGCCCGCAGCCCTTCTGGGGGGACCGTGTAGGCGGCGTGTGGTCCGAAACCCATCTGGACGAGTTCGTGTTTCCCACGCATGGCGTCGACCACGGTGCACGCTTCGGTCAACAGCGCTTCCCAGGTGCTCCCCGGGCCGGCGTCGGGCACGTCGAAGATGGCCGGCGTGTACACGGTGCGTATGCCGGCATCGACCACGGCGTCCACCACGGCGGTCGGGTGCCGGTACTGCTCACATGTGGTAGTGACCCCATTACCCAGAAGCTCGGACGCTCCGAGCACCATGCCCCAGTACACGTCCTCGTCCGCGAGGCGCGCCTCGCGCGGCCACACGGCCTCTCGCAACCAGCGATTGAGCGGGAGCCCGTCGCCGGCGCTGCGCAGGAGCGTCATCGGCGAGTGCCCGTGGCAGTTGACGAGACCGGGCATGAGCAGTCCCCCGAGCCGCCGCACCTCGGTCCCGTCCGCAGGCGGGACCTGCCAGGGATCCCCCACCCATGAGATGAGGCCGTCATCGATCTCGACGGCGCCCGGCGCCAACACCGTGTCACCGTGGTCGACGGTGAATACGGCGTCGGCCTCGAGCCGTACGGTCACGGTGCGCCGACGTACAACCGGTCGGAGAGGTCGCGCGAGACCTGCATGGCCACGTCGCCACCCTCCACCGTCACTTCCACGGTGCCTCTGGGATCCCGAGCCTTCACCTCGGCCACGACGCCCGGAATGAAGCCACCCTGGTCGAGCAGGGTCAGCGAACCGAGGTTCGACTCGACCTCTTCGCTGATTCGCAAGAGCCGCACCCGCTCCCCCGGATCCACCTCGGCCAAGGGACGCACGGGAACAGAAGGCGCCGGTGAACGGGAACCCGGGATCGGGTTGCCGTGCGGACAGGTCGCGGGGTCACCCAGCAGCTCCACCAGGCGCGCTTCGACAGCGTCGGAGATCACGTGCTCCCAACGGCCCGCCTCGCGGTGCACCTTGTGCCACTCGAGCCCGATGACATCGACCAGGAGGCGCTCGGCCAGGCGGTGCTTGCGGACGACTTTTTCGGCCAGAGCCTGCCCGCTCTCGGTCAGCGACAGGCGTCGGCCCTCCCGCGTCGACATACCCGTCCTCGCGTAAGCGGTCCAGCATCTCGGAGACCGACGGGGCGGACCGCCCCAGTCGTTCCGCGATGCGGGCCTGAATCACAGGCATGCCCTCCTCCGAGCATCGACAGCATGGTCTCGAGGTATTCCTCGACGGGCGGGTGATATTCCTGGGGCTCGTGAGCGGCGGCGCTCCGCTCAGTCATGGCAATGGTCGGAGGAAGGCGGCACGTCGAGCGCGGGGTTGCGGTCGAAGAACCCGAAGGGCAGCAGGGTGAACCCGATGTACTCGACCGGCATGACCGGCCAATCCTCCGGCCGCGGAATGTGCGTGACGCCGAAAGAGTGCCACAGCACGATATCGGTGTCGACGATGGGACGATCCTCCGCCGTCCAGGTCGGCAAGCCGGCGTGACCGTGGTGCTGATTGGGGTAATCGCCCGCAGCGCGGCGCTGCTCCGGATCGAACGGCGTGACCCAGAGGTTGTGTGACGCGAAGGCGGCGCGGCGACCGACACTCGAGGTGGGGTCGGCCAGCAGCCGTCGGCGTCGCGCCCGGCAAGAGTTTGTACGCGGTCGGCTGGCCCAACCCGTTGCGGTGGGACCGGTTGGCTATGCGCCAGACGCGGCTGCGCGATGCATCAACGTCACGCTGCGCGTCCAGTTCGCTCTCCAACAGCGTCGCCGTTGTGCCGAACGCGTTCCCCCATGGGTTCTCGGGGCTCCCCGGCCACCCGTGGGCACCGCGTCGACCTCGTAGACCTCGTTGTCGGCCCCGTCGACCTGCATGTCGAGCCGGACGTTGAACAGGTGCTGATGGAAGGGCGCCGCCAGGCCGGGGGCGATCATGCTGGCGTGGTCCCCCGGGTCGCCGCCAGCCACGGCCATCGTGGACATGATGCCCGACAGTTTCACCTCGAGCTGCATGGTGCCGTCGAGATAGAAGTACCAGTAGAAGCCGTACTCGTAGTTGCCCACCGTGGCGATGGAGCTCACCACCAGCCGGCGTGACCGCCGCACCTCGGTCCGACCCGAGACCATGTCGACGTGCTTCCAGAGGATGCCGTAGTCCTCCTCGTGCATGCAGATGGCATTGGACGTGTGTGCGGCTTGCCCCGCTCGTCGGCGAAGACGTCGTCGAAGTAGCGGATCTCGCCGAGGCAGTCGCAGCCGAGCGTCAGCGAGTTGGCCATGCGGCCCGAGACCCCATTCGCCGGCGTCGAAGGCGCTCTTCCACGCGTGCATCGGGCCCGGGTGCCCGTAGGGCACGACCATCTCGCTCACCGAGGCGCGGTAGACGATGGGACGGATCCGACCGCCGTCCTCGTACCCGACGGTCCACAGCACGAGGCCTTCCAGCGGGTCCATACCGATCCGCAGCGACCACTTCTGCCACCGCACGAGATTGCCGTCCACCTCGAAGCTCGGTCCCTCGGGCTGGACGATCTCCAGCGGCTTGAGATCCGTGCGCAGTGGCCCGTTGTGCTCGGGGTAGTAGCTCCCGTGCTTCGGCGGGCAGCGGGCACGACCCCGTGGTCCACCACCTCGAGCACCTCGCCCCGGCCCATGTCGACGAAGGCGAGCAGCCCCTCGAGCGGCCGGGCGTAGCCGTTGTCCTCCTTGGACTCGCGCAGGTAGGCCAGGCAGCGGGTGATGCGCCGACCCTCCTCGTGGCCCAGCCCGAAGGTGCCGGCCGGCCAGGGGTCGATCTGCACCAGCGACCTGTCGACGATGCCGCGGCGGTCCAGGGCCGCATTCCAGTCGGGATGGTCGTGCAGCGCAGCGAGGACCATGATCGACTCTTCCATCTGGAGCGGCGGGCGGACGTCGCGGACGATCTCCCAGCGGTCGATCTCGCCCCGGGTCACCGACACGATGACCTCCACCACGTCGGCCTCGGGGCCTTGCAGCAGGACGACGCCGCAGCCGACGGTCGACCGCCACGTCCTCGCCCGGCGTCCACGGCGCGCACCATTTCCTTGGGGGGGTCGCACAGGCCGATGTAGGCGAAGCGCAGGGCTTCGTTGGGCACCTCGGCCCGGCCGCTGGCGAAGACGATCTCGCGGGCGGCGATGATCTCGTCCCCGCGTGACGGGTGCCAGCGGGTGGAGGGTGGGAGCGGCGGGCGAGGAGGGCATGCCGGGCTGATGTTACGCGCCGCACCGGCGGTGCACCCTCTACGATCCCCCCATGGAGGACGCCGCCGACCGGGCGGCGCACAGCGCCCGGGAACTGGCCCGCCGCCTGGGGATCGACCACCACGACGTGCTCGTGCTCCTGGGCAGCGGGTTGTCCGGCACGGCCGAGGTCCTGGGCGCAGGCGAGGACTCCGTCCCGCTCGACACGCTGCCCTTCTTCCCGCCCTACACGGCGGGCGGCCACCGGGCCCACGCCTGGTCGGTCGAGCACAGCGGGCGTGCGGCTCCTCGTCCTGGGCGGCCGGTGCCACCTGTACGAGGGCCTGACCGCCGGTCGAGGTGGTCCATCCCGCTGCGCACCGGCATCGCCGCCGGGTGCCGCACCGTCATCCTCACGGCCGCCGCCGGGGGCATCCGCGACGATCTCGGCACCGGGCTCGGTCATGGTCGTGGAGGACCACCTGAACCTGACCGGGCGCAGCCCCCTGGTCGGCCCCGACTTCGTCGACATGGCCGACGCCTACGCCCCCCGCCTCCGCGCCCTCGCTCTGGCGACGCCGGACCCGGCCGCCGCCGGTGCTGGCCGCCCGGCCCGGTGTCTACGCCCAGCTCCCGGGCCCGCAGTTCGAGACCCCGGCCGAAATCCGCATGCTCCGCACCGCCGGCGCCGACGTCGTGGGCATGTCGATGGCGCTCGAGACCATCGCCGCCCGCCAGGCCGGGGCCGAGGTCCTGGGCCTGGCCCTGATCACCAACCCGGCCGCGGCGGCCGATGCGACCATCGACTTCGCCGCTATCGCCGACGTGGGCGCCGCCGCCGTGCCCGCCGTGGCCGCCATCGTCCGCCACGTCGTAGGCTCGCTGGCATGAGCGATCCCGTCAGCGCCGACCGGCGTCGACCACGTCGCCATCAACGTCAGCGACGTGCCTGCCGGCATCGCCTTTTACACCGAGACGATGGGCCTGGTGCAGAACCACACCCGTCCCGACTTCGGATTCCCGGGTGCGTGGCTGGACACCGCCAACGGCCAACAGGTCCATCTCATCGAAGCCACGGTGCCGAACAACGTGGGGCAGCACTTTGCCCTCACGTTCGACGATCTGGGTGCGGCGGTCGCCGAGCTGCGGAACCGGGGCCTGAAGGTGTCGGATCCGTCAGACGTGGGGCCGACCGGACGCCAGCAGGCATTCGCGCTCGACCCGTTTGGCAACGCCATCGAGTTGCATCAGCGCGCCTGAGTCAGGCCCCGCCGAGACCGACTGGCTAGTCGGTGAGCACGCTCACGTGCTTGCGGCCACGGCGCTCGCCGAACTTCACGACGCCCTCAGCGGTGGCGAAAAGCGTGTCGTCGCCACCGCGTCCTACGTTCACGCCCGGGTAGACCTTCGTCCCCCGCTGGCGGACCAGGATGGAGCCGGCGGTCACCGCAGTGCCGTCGAAGCACTTCACGCCGAGGCGCTGTGCGTTGGAGTCGCGGCCGTTGCGGGTGGACCCGCCGCCCTTGGTCTTTGACATGTCTCGAACTCCCGAATCTCAGCCAGCCGCCGTGATGGCGGTGATCTCCAGCGTGGCGTAGTGCTGGCGGTGACCCCACCGGCGACGCTGGTTGGACTTGTTCTTGTAGGTCATGGCGTTGATTTTGGGGCCCGTCTCGGAGCCCACGACCTTGGCCGTGACCGTGGCGCCGGCCAGCTGCGCCGGGGTGGCCAGCACGGTCGCGCCGTCGACGACGAGGACGGGCTCGAGCGACACCTCCGCGCCGACGGGCTGACCCAGCAGCTCCACGCGGACGCGCTGGCCCTCGGCCACACGCTCCTGCTTTCCTCCGGACCTGATGACGGCATACATAAGGGCGAGATCCTAGCGCAGGACCGAGTCGTCCAGGGTTACGCCCCGGCCGCCGCAGACGGCGCATTCGGTCGACAGCGTCTCGAGCAGGCCCTCCGAGACCCTCTTCCGGGTCATCTCCACCAGGCCCAGCTCGGAGATGTCGAAGACCTGGGTCCGGGTCTTGTCCCGGGCCAGGGCGTTGCGCAGGGCGGCGGCAACCTTGTCCCGGTTCTCCCGGATCTCCATGTCGATGAAGTCGATGACGATGATGCCTCCGATGTCCCGCAGACGGAGCTGGCGAGCCACCTCTTCGGCGGCCTCGAGGTTGTTCCGGTAGACCGTCTCCTCCAGATTGGTCTTCCCGACGTTCTTCCCGGTATTGACGTCGATCACTGTGAGCGCCTCCGTGCGCTCGATGATCAACGAGCCACCCGAGGGCAGCCATACCTTGCGGTCGAGCGCCTTGTGGAGCTGCTCGTGCACGTGATAGCGCTCGAAGATCGGGAGCCCCTCGACCTCGGGGTCGTAGTACTCGACCCGGTCGGAGAGCTCGGGGCTCACCGCCCGGACGTAGTCGCGTACCTGCTCGAAGAGCGCCAGGTCGTCGATCACCACGCCCCGGTATTCCGGGTTGAGCTCCTCGCGCAGGATGCGCACCGACAGCTCCGGCTCCCGGTAGAGCAGGCCCGGGGCGTCGGACCGCTTGGCCTCGGCCTCGATGATGTTCCACTGCTCGAGCAGGCTGGTGACGTCACGCTGCAGTTCCTCGGCGGAGACGCCCTCGGCGGCCGTACGCACGATCATGCCGTGCCCGGCAGGCTTCACCTCGTCGATGATGCGGCGTAGCCGGCGCCGCTCGTTGTCGCCGAGGCGCTTGGAGATGCCGAAGGCGCTCGAGTTGGGAACGAGGACGGCGAAGCGCCCGGGCAGCGAGACCTCCTGGGTGAGGCGGGCCCCCTTGGCGCCGATGGGGTTCTTGGTGACCTGGCACAGAATGGTCTGGCCGGCCTTGAGGACGTCTTCGATCCGCGGCTGCTGCGAAGCGCCGCCCTCGATGTCCTCCCTGTCGTAGCGCACGTCACCCCGATAGAGAACGGCGTTCTTGGGGATTCCGATATCGATGAAGGCAGCTTCCATGCCCGGCAGGACGTTCTGGACCCGTCCCCTGTAGACGTTGCCGTCGATCTGGTTGGTGTCATCGGCCGACCGGGAGACGTAATGCTCCACCAGCGATCGCCCCTCGAGCATGGCGATCTGCGTCATATCGGGCTGGACGTGGACGCAGACCAGATAGCGCCCTACCTGCTTCGACTTGCGGTCCCGTGCGGGGCGACGCCGGCTTCGAGAGCGTTTGCCGTCGCCGTCGCCGGTGGACACCTCGGGCTCCTCCACATCGGGCCCGCTCTCCTTGCGCGCAACCACCTCGGGTCGCTTCAGCGGCACCACCTGGACCGCCGCGCTGGGCGGTGGGGGTGCAGGAACAGCCCGCGCCGGCCTGGTGTCTCCGATCTTCGGCTTGGGCCGGGGCGCGGCGCGTGGCCCATCGGGAGGGCTGGCGCTACCGCTGCCCCCCGGTTGCTCCGGGGGGTGACCCTCCGGGCTCTGGTTGAATTCCGTCTCGGACATGAGGGAAAGCCCTCCTCGCGTGCTGTGTCGCGTCGCCATCGGTCCCGGGCTCGCTCACCTTGAGCGGCTCGAACCGAGCGCCATCGCGTTCGATCCATTGATGCGTTCGACAGGCCCGTCCGGGCACCGCGGGGGTGCCCAGGGCCGCTACCAGGTCGCCTGGGCGGACACCACGCGGGTGCGTGGACAATTCCGCCCTGAGGTGGCCGTTGGGGCTGGTCAGGGACAGTGTCCGGATAGCCGGGCGGATGTCGTCCTCGATTTGACGACCCTTCCGCTCCCGCATGACGGGAAGCATGGGAGCAGCGAGCATCTTCTCCACCCGCTCCTGCAGCTCCTCATCCCGCACTCCGAGCACCTCCAGCTCCCAATCGCACGATGCTACCTCCTGCTGAAGCGAACCCTCCGCTTCTGCGATCAGGGCTGCCGCCTGGACGGCGATCCCCTCGGGCAACAGCGCGCTCAGAGCCCCTGGAAGCTCCGCAAGGGGAATCTCGCCCGGGCCGGCAGGCTCGAGTCGCAGGTCGAGGTACTCGCCGAACGACTCGCACCCCGTGGGAAGGGCGAGACCGAAGCTGACCAGCGGGTGCGGCACGAACCCCTGGGAGTAGGCCATCGGCAGCCGGCTGCGGCGCAACGCCCGCTCCCACATGCGGGCGACGTCCCGGTGGCTGGTGAACCGGACCTTCCCCGTCTTGGTGAAGCGCAGGCGGAGCCGGCGCTGAGCCTCAGGGGACACGGCTGACCAGGCGCACCGGGATGCGGTCCCCGACGCTGAGGTCCTGGCCCGTGCCCTGGCTCCCTCCGGCCGGCGGGACCGCCGACGCCACCACGTGCTCGAGCCCGAAGCCGGTGCAGGCGCCGCAGTCGTAGCACGGGCGTCCAGCGGCAGTCCTCGACGGCCACCCTGGCCAACGCGTCCTGCCAGTCCCCCCAGAGGAAGTCGCGGTGCAGCCCGGCCGAGATGTGGTCCCACGGCAGGGCCTCGTCGGCGCCACGGTCCCGGTGGCACACCTCCTCGACGCTGAGCCCCTCGGCGGCCAGCGCGGCCTCCCACAGCGACAGGTCGAAGCGCTCGGACCACTCCTGGAAGGTTCCGCCTGCCCGCCAGACGCGCTCGATCACCGCACCCATCCGCCGGTCGCCGCGGCTGGCCAGTCCCTCCGCCACCGAGGCCGCCGGCTCGTGCCAGCGGATCGTCAGGCCGCGGGTGCGTCGAGCCTCCTCACGGAGCAGGGCCACCTTGCGCTCGAGCTCGGCCACCGTGTCCTGGCCGAACCACTGGAACGGCGTGTGGGGCTTGGGCACGAAACCCCCGACGGAGGCGACCACCGTCACCCCCTTCTGGTACTTCCGGCCGATCTCGACGCAGCGGGCCCCGAGCTGCGGCGATCCCGAGCACGTCCTCGTCGAGCTCGGTCGGCAGACCGATCAGGAAGTAGAGCTTGACCCGGCGCCAGCCCTGGCTGAAGGCGGCGTCGACGGCGCTGTAGAGGTCCTCCTCGGTGATCAGCTTGTTGATCACCGTGCGCATCCGCCAGGTGCCCGCCCTCGGGGGCGAAGGTGAGGCCGGTGCGGCGCACCTTCTGGATCTCGGCCGCCGTGCCCACGGTGAAGGCGTCCACCCGCAGGGACGGCAGGCTCACCGAGACCCGACCCCCGTGATCGGGGTCGTCGACGATGTCGCGCACGGTGTCCTCAATGCCCGAGAAGTCCGCCGACGAGAGCGAGGTCAGCGCCACCTCGTCGTGCCCGCTCCACTCCAGGCCGCGCTGCACCATCTCGCGCACCTGGGCCGCGGGCCGCTCGCGCACCGGGCCGGGTGATCATGCCCGCCTGGCAGAAGCGGCAGCCCGCGCGTGCAGCCGCGGAACACCTCGACGTTGAGACGGTCGTGGACCACCTCGGTCAGCGGCACGAGCGGGCGGGACGGGTAGGGCCAGTCGGCCAGGTCGCTGATCGTCCGCTTGGACACCTCGGCCGGCACGCCGGGCGCGATGGGCAGCGGTCGAGACCAGACGCCCGTCCTCGTACGAGGCTCGGTACAGCGCGGGCACGTACACCCCCTCCAGTCCCGCCAGCGCGTGCAGCAGCGCCGCGCGGTCGCGCGCCTCGGGCGGCGACGCATCCAGCCAGGCGCCCATCACCTCGTTGATCTCGCCCGACCACCTCCTCGCCGTCGCCCAGGACGAAGGCGTCGACGAAGTCGGCCAGGGGCTCGGGGTTGTACACGCAGTGGCCGCCCGCCACGACGAGGGCGTCGGCGCCGCCGCGGTCCGCCCCGTGCAGCGGGAGGCCGGCCAGGTCGAGCAGGTTGAGGAGGTTCGTGTAGACGAGCTCGGCCGAGAGGTTGAACGCCAGCACGTCGAAGGCGGCCGCCGGCAGGTGCTGTTCCACGCTGAAGAGCGGCACGCCGCCGCCCGCATGGCCGCCTCCATGTCGACCCAGGGCGCGTAGGCGCGCTCGGCCAGCGCGTCGGGACGCTCGTTGAGGATCTCGTAGAGGATCTGCAGCCCCTGGTTGGGCAGCCCGATCTCGTAGGTGTCGGGATAGAGCAGCAGCCAGGCGACGGTGCCCGGGGCGTGCTCGGGGTAGACCGCACCCTGCTCGCCCCCGATGTAGCGGGCCGGCTTGGACACCGTGGGCAGGATGCGCTCGATCTGCGGCCAGAGGGTCTCCATTCGCATCAACCCTACGGGACGCTCAGCCTCCGCCCGTCGTGGTCGAGGTCGTCGTGCCGGCGCTGCCGGCTGGCGGCGTCGTGGTCGTGGTGGTCGTCGGCGTCCCCAGCGGAGGGTTGCGGCGCCGGCGCCGTCTGACTGGCCGGGCTGGCCGGCGTCGGCGTCTTGACGGCGCCGTTGACCGTCGGGTTGGCCAGGATGTAGTTGAAGATGTTGCGCACCAGCGGGGCCGCGGCCTCGGCGCCGTACCCACCCTGGTCGATGACGGCCAGCACGAGGTACTGGGGGTTCGGGTTGGGCCCGAAGGCCACGAACCAGCTGTTGGGCTCCTGCCCCGCCTGGTTCGAGGCGGTGCCCGTCTTGCCGGCCAGGTTCCACGAGGCCGGGAAACCCTGGAAATCCGCGTACGCCGTCCCGTTCCGGTTCGAGATCACGCCCTCGAAGCCCTGCAGCATGGCGCTGTAGTTGGCCGGCGAGATGGCCACGTGCCCGGTCACCTGCGGCTCCAGCTTCTTGATGACCTTGCCCGTCACCGGGTCGACGATCTCGGAGGCCACCTGCGGGGCGTAGCGGGTGCCGCCGTTGGCGAAGGTCGAGTAGGCGACCGCCTGCTCGATCGGCGTCAGCACCGTCTCGCCCTGACCGAACGCCATCTCGATGTTGTCGCCGGTGAACCACGAGGCCGCGTAGGGGAAGGCCTTGGGTGCCTCGGCGTGCAGCTTGGCCCGGGTCAGGTAGCTGTCGACCCGCCCCTGGGCCTCGCCGGGGAGGTCGATGCCGGTGATCGTCCCCTCGCCGTAGGCGGTCGCCTCGTTCTGAATCGGCGTCGTCCCGAACTTCGACTGCTGCTCCCAGAACATCTCGCCCAGGTTGTAGAAGAACGAGTCGCTCGACACCGTCAGCGCGCCGGAGACGTTGTAGGCGCCCCCGCTGTCGCCCGGGTCGTCGTGCAACGTGCACCCGGTGTCGTTGTTGACCCCGGGCGGCGGGACAGCCCTGGATCTTGAAGGTCCCGGTGTCGTCGTACGGCGTCGTCGGCGAGATGAGGCCGTCCTGGAGCGCCGCAGTCGCCGTGACCAGCTTGAAGGTCGAGCCCGGCGTGTACTGGCCCTCGATGGCGTTGTCGTTCTCGGCGCCGCTCTGCCTGCAGCGCGGTGAAGTTGGCCGACGAGATCCCGCCGACCCACTCGTTGAGGTCGTAGGTCGGGTACGAGGCCAGGGCGAGGACCTGGCCGTTCTGGGGGTTCATCACGATGGCGGCGCCGTTGGGCGCCGGCGGGAGCCTCGCCCCGTCGACCTGGTCGGGCGTCTTGCGGTCGGCCAGGATCTGCGCCTGCAGGTCGTTCTGGACCGCCTGCTGCAGCCCGGTGTCGATGTTGAGCACCACGGTGTCGCCGATCTGCGGCGCGGTGGAGCTCAGGGTGCCGACGACGTTGCCGCTGGCGTCGACCGAGAGGGCCTGGCGGCCCGCCACGCCCTTCAGGTAGGGCTCGTACTGGGCCTCGATCCCCGAGACGCCGATCTGGCTGCCCTGGGTGTAGCCGTCGTTGGGGTGGGCGGCCAGGTAGCTGCTGCGTGATGTCGCCGACGTAGCCGAGGATATGCGTGGCCGTCGTCCCGCCCTGGGGGTAGGTGCGCTGGGCGACCGTCTGCACGCTGACGCCGGGGTACTCCGACTGGTGCGTCTGGAGGAACTGCACGGTGTCCTGCGACACGCCGATCGCGACGGGCACCGGCTCGTAGGGGCTGTACTGGTTGTTGTTGATGGACGCCTGCACCTGCTTCGGCGTCTGGCCGACGAGCGCCGCCACCATGCCCACGATGGTCGGGTTCTGCGTCGCCTCGGCCCGCGAGAGCAGGATCTCCTCCTGCGGCGTGTTGGACACCAGGACCGTGCCGTCGCGATCGACGATCTCGCCCCGGGGCGCGGCCACGCTGACCACGCGCACCTGGTTGCGCGTCACGGCGGCGGCGTAGCTCTTCCCCTCGACCACCTGCAGCGTCCACAGCCGGAGGACGAGGACGCCGAAGAGGAGCAGGACGACGATGCCGACGATGCGCAGGCGGAGATTCGGCCGTGCCTCCTCTTCCTCGGGCGAGCCGACGATGGAGGCGACGTTGACGCTCTTGCGGGGCCGCATGCGCGGCCCGCGGGCGTTGCCCCGCCAGGAGCGCGTGCTTCGCCGGGCGCGTGGAGGGCTTGGGGTGCAGCCGGTCGCCGCGGATCGGGTGGCGAAGGGTCCGCTTCACCAGACCCTGCTGTCGGCCTGGGCGGAGACCAGTGAGCGGCGGTGGCTCTCCCCGGCCAGGGCCCACCGCATCAGCCGGCTGACCGGGAGCACCAGCACCACGCTCGAGATCGCCGACCACCAGGAACAGGGCGAGGAAGTCCACCTGCACCATCTGGCCCTGTCCGAGAATTGCTCCGAGCACGGCGAACAGCATGTCCGCTCCGACGCTCCCCGCGACCGCGGCCACCGGCTTGAGCCAGGTCGGCCGGGGGTCCGCCGCCGTCGTCAGGGACCCGACGGCGTAGCCGAGCACGCATCCGACCAGGGCCGACAGCCCGAAGGGCGTCGGGAGCACCAGATCGAAGGCCAACCCCGCCCAGAACCCGACGATGGCGCCCGTTTCGGGCCCGTCGAGCAGCGCGGCCGTGATGGGCAGCAGCCAGAGCAGGTCCGGATGGGCCCCGCCGATCCGCAGCGCCACCATGACGGTCTGCTGGACCATCAGCACGATGAAGATCACCAGCGCCACCCGGAGCATGGAGCGCGCCGGTCACGTGGAGGGCACCCACTGCACGACGTCGACGTAGGCCAGCTGGCTCAGGTCGGCCGCCGGGTCGACGTCGATCGTCTCCTGGCTGGCCCCGGCCGAGGTGTGGAACGTCCGCACCGTGGCCACGGGGATCCCCGGCGGGAAGGCCGCGGCGTCGAGACTGCTGGTGTACATGAGCTCGCCCTTGTGTCAGCGGCGTGTGCGGCGCCACGAGGTCGGCCGTCATGGAGTTCGACGGACCCTGGCCGTCGACGATCCCCGGTACTGATTCTGGTTCCCGAACGTCACGCCGACCTTCGACTGCCCGTCGGTGACGAGCTGGACGACGGAGGTGTGGTGGAAGGACTGGATCACCTGGCCCACCAGTCCCCCCGCGCCGACGACCGGGTAGCCGACGTCGACACCGTCGTCCCGGCCCTTGTCCAGCGTGATGGTCGCGGTGAAGTTGGACGAGTACTCGTCCTGGGTCTGCGCGGTGACCGTCGGCAGCGACTGCAGGAAGGGCAGGTTCTGCAGCGCCGTGATCTCGCGCAGCTGGTTCTTCTCGAAGCCCTGCTCGAGCTGCGCCGCGCGCAGCTGGCCGATCGTCCGCTGCAAGCCGCTCGTTCTGCGACTGGACCGATCCGTAGTTGAAGGCGCCGGCGAAGAAGTTGCCGATGGGGCTGATGATGTCGAGCACGCCCTGGCGCAAGCGGCGCGTACACGTCGTTGGCGACCGACTTGACCCCGGACGTCAGGCTGTGGGTCCGCCCGTTCTGGTCGAGCGAGATGAGGGACAGCGAGAGAACGACGAGGACGATGACCGTCAGGGTGCGGCGAGACCGCCGGGACCGGGCCACCCAGGAGAAACCGGTCGATCGATCAGCGAGTGGAAGTGGTGATCAGCACCCGCTTCAGCGCTTCGAACTCTTCCAGGCACTGGCCGCTGCCGATGGCGACGCAGTTCAGGGGGTCCCGGGCCACGACGATGGGCATGCCGGTCTCGTGCTGCAGGCGGGACTCGAGCCCGTGCAGCAGCGCTCCCCCGCCGGTCAGCACGATCCCCTGCTCCATGATGTCCGCCGCCAGTTCCGGCGGCGTCCGGTCCAACGTGACCTTGACGGCGTCGATGATGGCGGACACCGGCTCCTCAATGGCCCGGCGGATCTCCTCGGTGGAGACGACGATCGTCTTCGGGAGCCCGCTCACGAGGTCGCGGCCGCGGATCTCCGCGTGCAGCTCCTGCTCCAGCGGGTAGGCCGAGCCGAGCGTGATCTTGATCTCTTCTGCGGTGCGCTCTCCGAGCGCGAGGCTGAACTCCTTCTTCACGAAGGAGACGATCGCCTCGTCGAGCTCGTCGCCACCGATGCGCACCGACTGGCTCGTGACGATGCCGCCGAGGGAGATGACGGCGACCTCGGTCGTCCCGCCGCCGATGTCGACGACCATGTTGCCGGTCGGCTCGTGCACGGGGAGGCCGGCGCCGATGGCCGCCGCCATCGGCTCCTCGATGATGTAGGCGCGGCGCGCCCCGGCGTACTCGGCCGCCTCCATCACGGCGCGGCGCTCGACGCCGGTGATCCCCGACGGCACGCAGATCACCATGCGCGGCTTGGCGAAGCGGCGCTGGTGCACCCGGTGGATGAAGTAGCGCAGCATCTTCTCGCAGATCTCGAAGTCGGCGATGACGCCGTCCTTCAGCGGCCGGATGGCCTGGATGTTCGACGGCGTGCGGCCGATCATCCGCTTCGCCTCGGCCCCCACGGCCAGCGGCCGCCCGTCCTTGATGTCGACGGCGACGACGGACGGCTCGTTCAGCACGATGCCACGGCCGCGGACGTACACCAGCGTGTTGGCGGTTCCGAGGTCGACAGCCATGTCACGACCAAGGAGGGAAAGACGATTTTCGGCCATAGTTGGAGCTCTCCCGAGAAATTCCGGATGGGCGCCGGCGAGGGCCGGTACCCGTGATGGTGCGCCCACAGGCTATGGGACTGCGAGGGGGTCCACAAGGCGGACGCACCAAACCGCCCATCCGGCCTGCAATTACACCGGCGTTGGCCGCGCCGGCGGCCGTCCTGGGGCGTTACGTCGGTCGCCAGCTCCGGGGAAGAAGAGTGCGATCTCCCGAGCGGCCGACTCGTGCGAGTCGGAACCGTGCACGAGGTTCTCGGTCGTCTCGATCCCGAAGTCACCGCGGATGGTGCCCGGGGCCGCCTCGGCCGGGTTCGTCGTGCCCATCATCAGACGCACAACGGCGAAGGTGTCCTTGGGGCCCTCGACCACCATGATGAGCGCCGGCGAGCGGGTGATGAAGGCGACCAGGTCGCCGAAGAACGGCCGCTCGGCGTGCTCGGCGTAGTGGGTCTCGGCGATCTCCTTGGTGATGGTCCGGAGCTCGGCGGCCACCAGGCGCAACTTCTTGCGCTCCAGGCGGCTGAGCACCTCGCCGGCCAGGCCCCGCTCGACGCCGTCGGGCTTCACAATGACAAGGGTGCGGTCCACGAGGGGTGGACACTACACAAACCCCGAGGACCGGTCCGACCCGCCCTCAGCGGCCGGCTTCCTCCCACGGGACGGACGCGGCCAGCGCGTCGGCGCGGGCGGTGCCCACGACGTAGAGCGACCCCGCCACCACCACCAGCCCGTCGGCGTCGACCATGCCGCGCGCCACGCGCAGCGCGTCGCTGACGTCGGGCTCCTCGTAGACGGTCAGCCCGAGGGCGCGGCCCGCCTCGGACACCGCGGCGACCGGCATGGCGCGCGGCGAATCCGGTTCGCAGGCGACGATGGCGGCGACGCCGACGGCCGCCAACGGCGCGAGCATCGCCGACGGATCGCGACCCGACAGCATTCCCACCACGGCGACGGACACGCCGTCGACTGCGAACTCCTCGGCCAACGCGTCGGCCAATGCCGCCATGCCCGCGGCGTTGTGCGCGCCGTCGACGAGCAGCAGCGGACGCCGGCCCAAGCACCTCGAGGCGTCCGGGCACGCGGACGGCGGCCAGTCCTTCCTCCACGACGTCGGCATCGAGTGGATCCCCGAAGAAGGCCTCCACCGCCGCCAGTGCCACCGACGCGTTCACGCCTTGGTGGGCTCCGTGCAGCGGGACGAGGATGTCCTCGTAGCGGCCGCCCGGGGTCCACAACGTCACCACCCGTCCGCCGACGGCGACCTGGTTGGACTCGCACGCCGAAGTCACGGCCGGCCACCCAGACCGACGCGGCCCCGACCTCGTGGGCCCGGCTCGTGATGATGTCGGCCAGCTCCGGGGCCATCTCCCCCACCACCACCCTGCTCCCGGGCTCGATGATGCCCGCCTTGTCGGTCGCGATCCCCTCGAGCGTGGGACCGAGGACGTCGGTGTGGTCGAAGCTCACATTGGTCAGCACCGCCACGTCGCCGTGCACGACATTGGTGCAGTCCCACGTCCCGCCGAGTCCGACCTCGACCACCATGGCGTCGACCGCCTCGGTCGAGAACCAGGAGAGGGCGGCGGCCGTGAGCAGCTCAAAGCGGGTCGGACGCTCGGGCAGCAGCGGCTCGAGCAGGGCCAGCTCCGTGAGCACGTTCGTCAGGGACTCGTCGTCGATGGGCTCCCCGTTGTGCGCCAGGCGCTCGGCCACGACGTGCAGGTTCGGGCTCGTGTAGGTCCCGACGGTCAGGCCTTTGGCCATCAGGAGCGACGTCGCCATGGCCGACGTCGACCCCTTGCCGTTCGTGCCGGTGACGTGGATGGACGGGATGGACTCCTGGGGCTCACCGAGCAGCGCGGTCAGCGCACGCATGCGGTCGAGGGTCGGCACGGCGCGACGTCGCGGCATGTTCGACTCGAAGTCGACGTGGCTGTCGAGCCACGCCAACGCGTCCTCCAGCCCTTCGAAGGGCGGGCACCGGTGCGTCCAAGGGGACGGGCTCCGGTTCGGTCAGGACGCGGCGCGGCGCGAGCGGGTCGCCTTGACCGGCGCGCCCCGAGGGGCACGAGCGTCGGCGCGACACGGTCGAGCACCACGGAACGATCCACCACGCACTTGCCGACGTCGGTGCGGCTCGGCAGGTCGTACATGACGTCGAGGAGGACCTCTTCGAGGATGGCGCGCAGTCCCCGGGCCCCCGTGCCCCGCAACAGGGCCTGCTCGGCCACGGCCTCGAGCGCGTCGGGTGTGAACTCGAGCTCCACGTTGTCGAGCGCGAACACCCGCTCGTACTGGCGTGTCAACGCGTTCTTCGGCTCGACGAGGATCTGCACCAGCGCGTCCTTGAACAGTGGCGACACGGCACTGACGACGGGCAGGCGTCCGATGAACTCAGGAATGAGACCGAACTTGATGAGGTCCTCGGGGAGGACATGCCGGAGGATCTCGCCGTCGTCCCGGTCCTTGCGGTGCACCTCGGCGCGGAAACCGATGCCACGCTTGCCGATGCGGGACTCGATCACCTTGTCGAGCCCGGCGAAGGCCCCTCCGCAGATGAACAGGATGTTGGTCGTATCGATCTGGATGAACTCCTGGTGTGGGTGCTTGCGCCCGCCCTGGGGAGGCACGGAGGCGGTGGTGCCCTCCAGGATCTTCAACAGCGCCTGCTGCACACCCTCGCCCGACACGTCGCGGGTGATCGATGGGTTCTCGCTCTTGCGGGCGATCTTGTCGATCTCGTCGATGTAGATGATGCCGGTCTCGGCCCGCTTCACGTCGTAGTCGGCGGCCTGGATCAGCTTGAGGAGGATGTTCTCCACATCCTCACCGACGTAACCGGCTTCGGTCAGCGCGGTGGCATCGGCGATGGCGAAGGGCACGTTGAGCATGCGAGCCAGCGTCTGGGCCAACAGGGTCTTGCCGCACCCCGTGGGGCCGAGAAGCAGGATGTTGGACTTCGCCAGCTCGACGCCGTCCTCTGCGGTGGCCGGACCGGCCTGGACGCGCTTGTAGTGGTTGTACACGGCGACAGACAGGATCTTCTTGGCGTATTCCTGCCCGACGACGTAGTCATTGAGGAAATCGAATATCTCGCGCGGCTTGGGCAGATCCTCGAAGCTCAGCTCGGTCGACTCGTCGCGCTCCTCGGCGATGATGTCGTTGCACAGGTCGATGCACTCGTCACAGATGTAGACACCTGGGCCGGCGATCAACTTCTTGACCTGTTTCTGCGTCTTGCCGCAGAAACTGCACTTGACGAGATCCCCGCCCTCTCCGAACTTCGCCACCAGATCGCCTCTCCCGTCCGTGCTCGTTCGTCCTACGCGGCGCCGATGGCCTCGAG
Source organism: uncultured Acidimicrobiaceae bacterium (assembly GCA_963755655.1). Taxonomy (GTDB): domain Bacteria; phylum Actinomycetota; class Acidimicrobiia; order Acidimicrobiales; family RAAP-2; genus Bog-473. The sequence goes on along the minus strand of CAVWKX010000021.1, from coordinate 62,351 downwards.
AGGCGCCACCGTCCGCGCTGTGATGACTTCGTCGATCACGCCGTAGGTCACCGCTTCTTCCGCCGTCATGATGAAGTCACGGTCGGTGTCCCGGGCCACCTTCTCCTGCGTCTGGCCGGTGTCCTCGGCCAACATCCCCGAAAGGAGGTCTCGCATGCGAAGGATCTCCCTGGCCTGGAGCTCGATGTCGCTCGCCTGGCCCTCCACGCCGCCCCACGGCTGGTGGAGCAGCACACGGGCATGGGGCAGCGCGAAGCGCTTCCCCTTGGCCCCGGCCGCCAGCAACACGGCTGCTGCCGAGGCAGCCTGTCCGAAGCAGAACGTCGATACGTCGGCCTTGATGAACTTCAGCGTGTCGTAGATGGCGAACAATGCTGTGATCTCACCGCCGGGAGAGTTGATGTACAGGTGGATGTCCTTGTCCGGCTCCTCCGACTCGAGGAAAAGCATTTGCGCGCAGACCAGATTGGCCACCGCGTCGTCGACGGGTGTGCCCAAGAAGATGATGCGCTCACGAAGCAACCTCGAGTAGAGGTCGTAGGCGCGCTCGCCCCGGTTGGACGACTCGATCACGGTCGGAACCAGATAGTTGTAGGCCTTCATCGGGTCCCCGAACTCTGCATCTTCACTCGCTCTCCTCGTTCTGCTCGACTTCCGTCTCGCCCGACGCATCAACCTTGAGGTCATCCCGTGACATCGGGTTGCCCTCCTCGTCGACGAGCTCCACGTGGTCCAGCAGCCACTCCAGTGCCTTGCCTTTACGCAGTTCCGAGCGTACCGCGCCCGTCCGCCCGGCCGTGTCGAGTTGCCGCCGAAGTTCTGTCGGGGTGGTGCCCATGCGCTCCGCCATCGTGACTATCTCGGCAAGGAGCTCCTCGTCACTGAGGGCCACCTCCTCGGCCTCGACCAGGGCTCTCAGCGCCAGGTCGGCCTTGACCGCTGCCAGCGCATCGGTCCGGACGGCGCCCAAGAGCTCATCCGGGCTGGTGCCGGTGGCCTGGAAGTACTCGGCCAACCCCAGCTTCTGGGCCTCCAAGCGGTGTTGGAGGTCGTGGAGGCGCTCGTTGACCTCGGCGTCGACGAGGACCTCGGGGACCACGTCGTCGGTGACCAGATCCGCCAGTGCCTCGATGCTCTTCTGGCGCAGTGCCATCTGACTCTGCAGCAGCTTCACCCGGCCGATGCGGGTCGCGATGTCGGCGCGCAAGTCGGCCACGGTGTCGAACTCGGAGCTCTCGGCGGCCCACTCGTCGGTGGCCTCGGGCAGCTTCTTGACCTTGACCTCTTTCACCAGCACGCGGAACGCCACGTTCTCGTCAGGCACGTCGGGGTTGGCGGTGTCGAAGGCGAGGATGGCGCCGGCCTTGGAGCCGTGGAGCTCGGCATCGAGCTCGGGGACGACCGAGGCCGACCCGACCTCGTAGAGGTAGTCGTCGACGCCGACGACCTCGGCCCCCGAGGCGTCGTTGGCGTGAAGGTCGATCGTCACGAAGTCGCCGTCGATCGCCGGACGGTCCACCACCTCGAGCTCGGCATCGTTCTCGCGCAACCGGTCGAGCTGGCTCTGCACCTCGTCGTCGCTGACGGAGAGTCCCGGCAGCGTCACCTGCAGCCCGTCGTAGCCGGGGATGGCGACGACCGGGCGCACCTGCACCACGGCGTCGAACGACACGGCACCGCCGTCCTCACCGCCGGTGATGTCGATCTCGGGTTGGGCGATCGGGTCGAGCTCGGTGTCGACCACGGCGCGGGCGTAGAAGTCCGGCAGCGACTCCCGCAGCGCCTCGGCGCGCAGTGCGCCGGAGCCACCCATGCGGGCCTCGAGGACCTTGCGCGGCACCTTGCCGGGCCGGAAGCCCGGTACCCGCACCTGTTGCGCCAGTGTGCGCACGACATCGCCGAGCGCCCGGTCGAATTCGGGCTCGTCGACCTCGACGCTGAGGCGGACGAGGTTTCCCTCCATTGGCTCTGCTGTGGCACGCATCACGAGCGGATCACTCTACCGGTCGCCCCGCGGGCCAGGCACACGGCCGGCCGGACGGGCGGCAACGGTCAGAACATGAAGTTCATGGCGGCCAGCACGGACTGGCCCGCCGGGGTGTCCCCCTCCACCGTGATGGCGCCCTCTGCCACTAATGGTTCGTATGTCGCCCGGCCGCAGCCGAGGCGTTCGAAGTCGATGCTCGAGAGGGAGAGGATCACGGTCGGCGCCACTGCGTCACCCACGAGTCGGGCGCGCCCACCCTCCACGGCGATCGTGAAGGCGCGCCCGTCGTGCCCGGGACCGGCCACGTCGAAGCGGACGGCGGTACCGTCGGCGCAGCCCGCCTTCTTGCCGACCACGAAGGGCATGGCACGTTGGACGTGATCCAGGGAGATCTCCGAGGCGGCGTTCCCATCACCACCCGGGCGGCCGAGGGCGCGCCGTATGTCCTGCTCGTGCACCCAGCTGTCGAAGACGCGCACCCGCATGAACTCGGCGTGCGGCACCTGGCCCATGGGGCTGTAGCCGAGCGCACCCCACTCCGCGGCCGTCAATGCGTCCAGCTGCGCCAAGCGTGTGCTGGTCACTTCCACGAATTCCGCCAGCACCGAGGCCCCCGGGGTGGCCCTGCGCACAGCGACGAAGGGCTCGTTCGTGGCCGCGAAGTCGTTCTTCACGTGGTCGCCAAGCGTCCCGCTCCACTCCGGAACCGGCTCTCCCATGATCGCCAGCTCGATCCCGATCAGATGGGAGATCTGATCCTTGACGTCCCATCCGGGACACTCGGTGGGCAAGGCCCACTCGGTGGCGGAGAGATCCCCGCACACCTCGGCCAGCCCTCCCCAGGTCTCACCCAACGCATTTCTGGCTCGCAGCCCGTCCCGGAGCCAGTCACCCTCCTGACCTGCACCGTTGTCGCCCATGGGGCCGACCCTAGCCCCGGATCGTGCCTGGATCCGCCTGACCATCCCCCAATGTCGGGAAGCCCGCCGCTACGTTCGACTCCCGTCCAAGGCCATCACCGACCGAAGGAGTTGCCATGGCTAACTACGAGGGGTACTGCGTGAAGTGCCGAGAGAAGCGGGAGTTCGACGGCCAGGAAGTCGAGTTGGCCAACGGGCGCCGCGCCGCACAGGGCACCTGCCCGACGTGCGGCACCAAGATGAACCGGATTTTGGGCAAAGCCAAGGTCTGAGCCCCTCCCTGTGAGGGGGCACGCCAGTCGCGGTGAGCGGGCCGCGTGCTGGCGTGGAACGATGGTTGACGTGCACGATCTGATCATCAGGGGCGGGACGCTGGTCGACGGGACCGGCGTGGCAGCACGGGTGGCCGACGTCGCGATCGATTCCGGCCGCATCACCGAGGTGGGCACGGTCCAGGGCGGTGCCACCCAGATCATCGATGCGGACGGTCTGCTGGTGACCCCGGGGTGGGTCGACGTCCACACCCACTACGACGGGCAAGTGACGTGGGACACCGAGTTGGCCCCCTCGTCGTGGCACGGCGTGACCACGCTCGTGATGGGCAACTGCGGTGTGGGGTTCGCGCCGGCCCAGCCCGACCGTCACGACTGGCTCATCGGCCTGATGGAAGGGGTCGAGGACATCCCCGGCACGGCACTGGCCGAGGGGATCGAGTGGGAGTGGGAGACCTTCCCCCAATATCTCGACGCGCTGGAGAAGCGGCGCTGGACGGTCGACGTCGGCACCCAGGTTCCGCACGCGGCGGTACGCGCCTACGTCATGGGTGAGCGGGGCGCCCGCAACGAGGCCGCCACGACAGAGGACATCGCGGCCATGCGGGCCATCGTGCTCGACGCCATCCGCGCCGGCGCCCTCGGTTTCTCGACCTCTCGCACCATGGGACACCGCGCCAGCGACGGCGAGCTGGTGCCGGGGACGTTCGCCGCCGAAGACGAGTTGTTCGGCATCGGTTCCGCCCTGGGCGAGGCCGGCGCCGGCGTCTTCGAGCTGGCCCCGCTGGGCTCGGCCGGCGAGATGCTCGAGGACGCCTGGCAGGAGGTCGACTGGATGCGCCGGCTCTCGGCCGCCATCGACCGCCCTGTGTCCTACGTGCTCCTCCAGGCCGACGACGATCCCGAGCTGTGGCGCAAGCAGCTGGCGGCGTCCCTCGAGGCCTGTGCCGAGGGGGCACGTTTGTTCCCCCAGATCGCTGGGCGCCCGACCGGGATCCTGTCGGGGCACCACACGACGCTGTGCCTCTTCGCCGAGTTCCCCGCCTACATGGAGTTGCGGGCCCGCGGCGGCTCGCCGGCCGAGCTGGCGACGGCCCTGGCCGACCCCGAGATGCGCCGCTCGGTGGTGTCGTGGACGCCATCGTCCCCGGCCGAAGCGGAGGCGATGGCCAAGGCCTACGAGCGCACCTTCATCCTCGGGAACCCGCCCGACTACGAGCCGGGCCCCGAGCGGTCACTGGCCGGCGTCGCGGCGGCCACCGGCCGGACGCCGTTGGAGGTGGCCTACGACGAGATGGCCCGCGACGGCGGGCAGGGCCTGCTCTACATCCCGATCCTGAACTACGCCACCGGCGATCTCGACCACGTGCGCGAGATGATGCTGCACCCGCAGGGCCTCCTCGGGCTGGCCGACGGGGGCGCCCACACCGGGACCATCTGCGACGCCTCGATGCCCACGTTCATGCTCACGCACTGGACCCGCGACCGCAGCCGGGGCGACCTGCTCCCGCTCGAGTACGTGGTGAAGAAGCAGACGCACGACACGGCGCGCCTCTACGGGCTGGCGGACCGCGGCACGGTGGAGCCGGGTGCGCTGGCCGACTGCAATCTCATCGACTACGACGCCCTGACCCTCGGTGCCCCGTACGTGACCAACGACCTGCCGGCGGGCGGGCGGCGGCTGCTGCAGAAGGCCTCGGGGTACGTCGCGACGGTGAAAGCGGGGACGGTCACCTTCGAGCACGGCGAGCCGACCGGCGCCCTGCCGGGCCGCCTGGTGCGCGGCGCCCGCTGACCCCCGGCCCAAAACCACACCCGGCACTCCCCCCACCTCCCCACCCGCACCGCGCCGTCCAGGGCCGCGGCACGGCAAACTGCACCCGGTATGGAAGCGCCCCTGACCCAGTACGCGCTCCGGGACGGCATCCACGTCGGCTACCAGGTCTGGGGCGGCGTGGAGGAGCACGGCGGCGGGGTCGACGTGCTCGAGTTCAACAGCGGGCTCATGATCTCCATCGACGAGACCGTCGACGAGCCGAACTGGCTGCGCTACACCGAGCGGGTGGCGGAGTTCTCCCGCCTGATCCGCTTCGACGCCGGGGGGCTCGGGCTGTCCGATCCCCTGCCCACGGGCACGCAACCCTCCATCGAAGGCTGGGGACGCGACGCCCTGGCCGTCATGGACGCAGCCCGCTGCGACCGCGTCGTCATCCTCGCCTCGGCCGGCGGGGCCATGCCCGCCCTCTGGCTGGCGGCGACCCACCCCGAGCGCGTCATCTCCCTGGTCATCGTCAACGGGACGGCCCGGGTCGGTCACGCCGAGGACTACGGCTTCGGCGCCTCGGACGAAGAGGTGGCGGCCGGGCAGGGCATCGAGGGCTCCATCACCGAGGACGGCATCCCACGGGACATCTCCATCTTCGCCCCCAGCCTGGCCCACCGGGTGGGCTTCCGGGAGTGGTGGGGCCGGGCGGCGCGGCGCGGCGCCAGCCCGGCGACGGCGATGGCCTTCAACCTCGTGACGTTCTCGGCCGACGTGCGCTGGACCCTCCCGTCGATCACCTGCCCGACGCTCGTGTTCGCACGCCTGGACAGCTACGCCCAACTGAGCGAGCACGGCCGCTACCTGTCCGAGCACATCAGGGGCGCACGCCTCACCACGCACAGCGGGCCGGACATCCTCCCCTGGGCCGGAGAGTTCGACTCCATCGTCGACCAGATGGAGGAATTCGTGACCGGGTCGCGCGGGGTGCACGCGGCGACACGCCTGCTGGCCGCGGTGCTCTTCACGGACATCGTGGACTCGACCGTGCGCGCCGCCGAGGTGGGTGACCAGCGCTGGCGGGGCGTCCTCGACGAGTTCGACGTCAACGTCGAGCGGCTGCTGGCCCGCCACGATGGCGTCCTCGTCAAGTCGACCGGTGACGGGATCCTCGCCCGCTTCGCCGCGCCCGCCCAGGCGGTGCGCTGCGCGGCGGCGATGGTGGCGACGGCCGACAGCTTCGGCCTGCCGTTGCGGGCCGGCCTGCACGCGGGCGAGGTGGAGGTGCGGGGCGACGACATCGGCGGCCTCGCCGTGCACATCGCCTCCAGGGTGAGCGCCCTGGCCGGGCCGAGCGAGGTCCTGGTCACCGGGACGGTGCGCGACCTGGTCGTCGGCTCGGGCATCGTCTTCGACGACCGCGGGCGGCACAACCTGAAGGGCCTCCCCGACGAGTGGCAGGTGCTGGCGGTCGAGCGGGCGTAGCTGTTCGTCAGTCGCGCGCGCTGTTTGAATGGCGCCATGACCCTCTATGCCCTCGACGAGCTACGTCCGCAGATTCATCCTGATGCCTACATCCACCCCGAAGCGGTGCTCATCGGCGAGGTCCGTATCGGCCCGGGCTCGAGTGTGTGGCCCGGCGCAGTCATCCGGGCCGACAACGGCACGATCGTGGTCGGCGCCCGGACATCGATTCAGGACGGCGCCGTCATCCACACCCAACTGATCAAGCAGACACGGATCGGCGACGACTGCGTGATCGGGCACCTCGTCCACCTAGAGGGCTGTGTCATTGAGGACGCGGTGCTGATCGGTTCGGGCTCTGTCGTCCTGGAGGGCGCGATCTGCCGCTCGGGCTCCCTCGTCGGGGCGGGGGCCGTCGTCTCCCCCGGCACCGAGGTGCCGGCCGGCGCCATGGCGCTCGGGGTTCCCGCCCGTATCCGGGAGGGCGGGGTGACAGCCGAGTTGGTACGGATCAACGCCGACGCGTACTCGTCACGGCATCTCCCCCAACACCGGGACGGCAGTCACGAGGTGTCGCTGGCGGAGTGCCTCGCGACATGAGGTCCGCCCCTTGCAGGCCCTCAAGGGAGCACATCATTGAGCGCCTCGTTGATCGGAGACAGCCCGGAGCTCAGGTAGAGAACCTGGCCGATACTTCCTCGGTCCGCGAGCAGGGCGGCGAGGACGGCAGCGACATCGTCACGCGGGACGGGATCGCTGAAAGGGATCACGTCGATACGGACATTCCCGGTCCCGGGGTCGTCGGTCAGCCCGCCGGGCCGCAAAATCGTCCATTCCAGATCGCTGGCTTGTACCGCGGCGTCTGCCTCCGCCTTGGCTCGCAGGTAGACCTCGAAGACGTCATCGCCACCAGGCGGATTCTCGACGCCTGCGCCACTCACCATGAGATCAGCGCGGGACTCTCGACGACGTCGCGGCGCGGAGCAGTTTGATCGCTCCATCGCGATCCATCGTCAGCTTGCGTTCCGCCCCACTTCCGGGACCAGCGCCCGCAGCGAAGACCACGGCGTGGGAGCCCTCGATCGCAGCAGCGATCTCCCCGACCTCGGCCGCCTCGAGGTCACAGACCGTCGCAGATCCTCCGGCAGCTCTGACATCGACCGCGTGAGCCGGATTGCGAATGAGACCGACCACGTCGTTTCCACCGGAGACCAGCAGCCGCGTCAGCCGGAGGGAAATCTTGCCGTGTCCGCCAGCGATCGTGATTTTCACCTCAGCGCCCTCTCTTCTCCGCGAAGCCCGCCCCAAGGGTGTGCCTCATTGCGTCACCACCACTTTCGTTCGAGTGCCGCCCCCCGCCGCGAACCCGCATCGAGACGGTCGAGCTCGGCCATGTCGGCTTTTGACAGAGTGAACTCGAGGGCACCGGCGTTCTCGGCGATCCTTTCTCGATGGGCAGACTTGGCCAACACCACGAAGTCGTGTTGGATCCCCCAGCGGATCAGAACCTGCGACGAGGATCGGCCGACTCGGTCGGCAATCGCCTTCACATCGGAATTCGAGAGATGACGGCCTGTGCCGAGCGGACTGTAGGCCTCGGTCACGAGGTTTCGGCGTCGATCCTCTTCGACCAGCTCCCTTCTGTAGCTGAAGGGGTTGAGATTGATCTGGTTGGCGACAGGAGGCGAGGTCGCGACGTCGAAAACCTGATGCAGCTCGGTCACGTCGAAGTTCGACACGCCGATTGAGCGCGCATAGCCGAGGCTCTGCGCCTGCTCCATGCCTGGCCAGGCCCAGGTCGCTCCACCCTGAGGCCAATGCACCAGGTAGAGATCGACGTACTCGAGGCGCAGGCGCCGCAGGCTCGTTTCGATCTCACGAACCGGGTCCTCGGAGCCCGGGTAGAACTTCGTCGTGATGAAGACGTCGCTGCGATCGAGACCACTTTGCCGAAAGCCCTCCCCGACGCTTTCCTCGTTCCCATAACCCTGAGCCGTATCGATGTGGCGGTAACCCAGCTCGAGAGCCCAACGGACGGCGTCCTTCGTCTGGCTGCCCTCGGGCGTCTGCCAGACACCGAGGCCGAGCGTGGGAATCTCGTGCCCATCGGCGAGGGTCTGCACTGGTACCGACTCGCCAAACCGAGATGATGTCGTCATCATCCCCTCCTCTCGATCGCTGCTGATCGCATGAAGGCTAAGTGCTCGGTACAGATGGGCTCACCGCTCCCGAACCGCCGCATACTCTCGAAACCACACTGTTCCTCGAACCCGAGCGTCGATATCGTCGGCCTCGAGGTCAATCGTCGCGAGGTTGTTGCTCACAGGGGTCATGGCGGCAGCCACACCGTTCACGTCTCTCCCCACGGCCCCCACAGGCTGGGCGCTGGTCAAAGCGCGTCCGTGTGCCGGGCTACGTTGAGTCGGCCTCCCCGAAACTCCCCGGAACTCGACCTGGAACGGGAGAGGCGGGCGGGAGGCCTCGAAAGCCAGGCTGACGATTGGTCCCAAAAAGGCCTGGTCAGACGGCTAGAATTCTTCGACCTTCAGTGGTAGCAAAACGGGATGTAGCGCAGCTTGGCAGCGCGCCTGCTTTGGGAGCAGGAGGTCCGGGGTTCAAATCCCCGCATCCCGACTCGGTGTGGGCCTGACCCGCGATTCGATTCGGACCGCCAGACTTGCAGTGCCCGGTTGGGTCCCCGGTCGTGATTCCGGACACAATGCGGCGTGGCCGATACCGGAGGGGCAGCACCGAGCCGATCATCCGGCGGGCAGATCGTCCTGTTGACGCTGGCAGCGGCCCAGTTCCTCATGACCCTGGACACCTCGGTCATGAATGTCGCCATCGCCACCGTGGCCAAGGACGTCGGGACCACGGTCACCGGGATCCAGTTCGCCATCACCCTCTACACGCTGGTCATGGCGGCGTTCATGATCACGGGCGGCAAGATCGGGCAGATCATCGGGCGCAAGCGGGCCTTCATGATCGGCTGCGTGGTCTACGGGTGCGGCTCGGCCACCACCGCGCTGGCCAAGTCCCTCCCGGTGCTGATCATCGGGTGGTCGGTGCTCGAAGGGCTCGGTGCCGCGCTGATCATGCCGGCCGTGGTGGCGCTGGTGGCGACGAACTTCGGCCGCGCCGAGCGGCCGCGGGCCTACGGCCTCGTCGCCTCGGCAGGCGCCGTCGCCGTGGCGGTCGGCCCGTTGGTCGGCGGGCTGTTCACGACCTACGCCAGCTGGCGCTGGGTCTTCGTGGGCGAGGTGATCATGGTGCTCGGCATTCTTCTCCTGACGCGCCGCATGGCCGACTCGCCGGCCGTTCCCGGCGTGCGCCTCGACCCGGTGGGGACACTGCTCTCCGCCGCCGGCCTGGGCGCCATCGTCTACGGCGTCATCCGGTCCGGCACCTGGGGCTTCGTACAGCCCAAACCGGACGCACCGCAGTGGTTCGGGATGTCCCCGGTCGTCTGGTTGCTGCTCGGGGGTGGCGCCATCCTCGTGCTCTTCGTGCTGTGGGAGAACAGGCGACTGCGACGCCAGCAGGGCGCCCTCCTCGACCCGCAGATGCTCAAGGTACGGCGTCTCCAAGGAGGCCTGACGGCGTTCTTCTTCCAGTTCACGCTGCAGGCAGGGCTCTTCTTCGTGATCCCCCTGTTCTTGTCGGTTGCCCTGGGGCTCTCGGCCGTGGCGACGGGAGTGCGCCTCCTTCCTCTGTCGATCACCCTCCTGCTGAGTGCCGTCGGCGTGCCGAAGCTCTTCCCGCACGGCTCGCCGCGGCGGATCGTGCGGGTCGGCTTCGGCCTGTTGTTCCTCGGCATCGTCGTGCTCCTGGCGGCGCTGGACTCCGGAGCCGGGCGCGGACATCGTCACCGGGCCGCTCCTCCTGGCCGGACTCGGCATCGGCACCCTGGCCTCGCAGCTCGGGGCCGTCACGGTCTCGGCGGTACCCGACTCGCAGAGCGGCGAAGTCGGCGGGGTGCAGAACACCGTCACGAATCTCGGCGCCTCCATCGGTACCGCCCTCTCGGGCGCCATCCTCATCGCCGTGCTCACCACGACCTTCTTCGGATCCGTCGCCTCCAACCCCGCGATCCCCAAGGAGCTGGCATCGAAGGCGCAGGTCGAATTGTCGAGCCGGCATACCCTTCGTGAGCGACGCCGACCTGTACCCGGTCCTTCAGAAGGCCGACGTACCGCCGGCCGACGGCGGACGCCATCGTGGACGAGAACGCGCAGAGCCGGATCAACGGGCTGCGGGCCGCCCTGGCCGTGCTCGCCCTCATCGCGCTCATCGCCCTGGCGCTGACCCGACGCCTCCCCACCGTCCAACCCGGTGACGACCGGCATGACGACGGGGAGCTCGAACCGGCCCCGGCCTGAGCCGCGGGCTCCCGACACGGGTTCAGCTTCGACGCAACGTGACGCTGCACCAGCTCCGCTTGCGGCACGAGGGGCAGGTCATGCGGTGGTCGAAGCGTCGGAGCGGCCGCCACACCGCCGAGAGGCAGCTGGAAGATCAGGAGGTCCAGCACCCCGATGTGCGAGATCTGGCGGCAGCGGGCGCACTCCACGGTGAAGTTGCCCCGCTCGTCAAGGGATTGCCCGAGGTCGTCACCAGGCTGTCGGGCTCGGGCAGCGCGCCCGAATAGAGCGCCCGTTTGCCGAGAGGCAGGGCCGCAGAAAGGCCAGCGTCGATCGATCCCGGCTCCCCCACCGACGGGACTCCGAACAACGCCCGCTTGCCCAGAGGGATCGGGCGCCCTGTCGCTCCGCGAAGCGGCCATGTGCCTCAGGCGGTCTGCATGGCGTCGTAGACGCGCGTCGAGAGCGCGCGGTACGCCACGGCTCCCGGCGACGTCGGCGCGTGTTGCAGCACCGACTGCCCGAGGCCCGGCGCCTCCGCGAAACGCACCGACTTCGGGACGGAAGGCTGAAACATCGGCAGGCCGTAGCGCTCCTCGACCTCCGAGAGCACCTGGCGAGAATGGGTCGTGCGTGCGTCGAACATCGTCGGGATGACGCCGAGTACCTGGAGCTTCTCGTTGGCGAACTGACGCACGTCCTCAATCGTCTCGAGCAGCTGCCCGACGCCCCGATGACTCAGCGCCTCGCACTGGAGCGGCACGATGACGGCCTCGGCCGCGGTCAGGCCGTTGATCGTCAGCACGCCGAGGGACGGCGGGCAATCGATGAGGACGGCGCGGTAGTCGTCGAGCACGGGAGCGAGGGCCTGGGCCAGCACGTGTTCGCGGCCCGTCCGGGTCAGCAGATGCACCTCGGCCCCGGCCAGATCGATCGTGGCCGGCGCCAGATCGAGGTTCGGCACCCCGGGCACCGGCTTGACGACCTCGTTGAGCCGGGCCCGCCGGACGAAGACATCGTGCAACGACGAGTCGAGCTCGTCGGGGTCGAAGCCGAGCGAGTACGTGAGGCAGGCCTGCGGATCGAGATCCACCACGAGCACGCGACGCCCCTGCTGCGCCAGCGCCACGCCCAGTGACTGCACGGTCGTCGTCTTGGCCACGCCGCCCTTCTGATTGGCGACGGCAATGACCTTGAGCATCGTCGGAGTCTAGGACCGACCCGCCCGGATTTCCCAGGGGGAATCTCGGGCGCCCGGTGGATCAGCGGTAGGCCGCCTCCTGGAGCCCCACATCGGTCACGAGATTGCCCAGGGCCAGGTTGACGTCGTCCAGGTGGTACCCCCAGTGCGGCCCGAGGGAGGCCGAGACGGTCGGGCGGGGGTCGGCAGCGACCGGGGTGGCCGTCACCTGCAACCAGGATGCGCCGCCGCTCTGCCGGCACTGCGCCGTGTAGAGGCCGGGAAAGGTCACCCACGGCGTCAGGACCCGGACGCCGGTGGTCGGCGTGGTGGCGCTGAGGAAGTAGGGCTGCAGGCTGCCCGCCCGGGACGAGAATGTGACGGGGTTGACGCACACCACCTGCTGGGACCCGGCGCCGCCCTGGCCCGAGAGCAGGCTCACCCCGCGCCCCGCCCGGCCGAAGAGGCTAGTTCGCCGGCGGGGGTGACCCGAAGGACGAATAGGCGATGACGCAGCGCGGTCTGCGCTGCGGCCGCCGCAGGCCGGGATGTTGCGGAAGGTGCCGCCGACGAGCCGGCCCGTCGGGACCTGCACGTTCCCCCCGAGCAAAATGGCGGACACCATCCGGCGGCGCAGGCTCGGCGAGGGGTCGACCTGGGTCTGCAGCAGCTTGATGAGCATGGCCGAGCCCTGCGAATGCCCGATGAAGATGATGGGCCGGCCGTGGTTGTCGTGGGCCAGATAGTCCTTCCAGGCCGAGAGCAGGCTCGTGTACGCGATGACCAACGCCGTCCTCCCCGCGTGCCCCAAGCCCGCCACCGTGACCTGGCGGTACATCGGAGCCCAGACGTTGCACTGCTGGGAGAACCGCGACGCCTGGACGACCGCCGCCGCCCGCTCGGCCGGCTGGATGTCGAGGTCCGCGTTGGTCCCGGGCTCGGTCGAGACCGTCGGATACACGTAGAAGCAATCGAACCGGCGTGCGTTCGGCGAGGTCCGGGCTGCCATGGCCCGGGTGGCGCCGCTCCCCGCCACCGACGGTGGCGGCCCGGTTCCGATGCGCACGGATCGGGGGTCCCGCCGGGACGGCACAGCCACACCGTGTCCGACGCGACGGGTCCGAAGCGGCGTGCAGCGAGTGCACCGCAGCATCCGCCGGGCGTGGGACCGACGCCATCACCGTGCCGGCGCCGATGACGACGGCGAGCGTGGCCACCCCGAACCTGCGTGCCATGCGGCTCCCCATGAGCCGAACGAGCCTAGAGACCCGGGCGCACGCCCGACGGGCATGGGGCGAGGCGGCCCGGATGCCGGCCGACCCAGCGCATAGGGTCGAGGAGCGCAGCAGATCCCGGTTGGTGATCCGACGTCGCCCCGCGGCCGCTGCGCCAGTCAGATCGAGAGCCGAAAGAGACACGTGGCCGTCGTCCGCATGAATCAGAAGATCGCCGTGGGCATCGTGTTCGTGTCGGCCATGTTCATGAACATCATGGACATCACGATCGTGAACGTCGCGCTGCCCACCATCGGCCGCGACTTCAATATCCCGCCCACCGCCGTCGACGGGGTCGTGATCGCCTATCTCGTGAGCCTGGCCGTCTTCATTCCGGCGTCGGGCTGGTTGGGCGACCGCTTCGGCGGGAAACGGGTCCTCCTCACCGCCATCGTCGTCTTCACCGTGGGCTCGGCGCTCTGCGGTGTGGCCCAGAACATGACCGAACTGGTGCTCTTCCGCGTCATTCAGGGTGCGGGCGGCGGCATGATGGCCCCGGTCGGGATGGCCATGCTGTACCGGGTCTTCCCGCCGGCCGAACGGGTGCGGGCCGCCAGCATCCTGACTCTCGGCACCACGGTGGCTCCCGCGGTCGGACCGGTCCTGGGCGGCTTCCTGGTCACCAACTTCTCCTGGCGCTGGGTGTTCTTCGTCAACGTACCGATCGGCATTGTGGCGGTCGTCTTCGGCGCGCTCGTCCTCGAGAAGGTCGATGCGATCGACGCCGGCCGCTTCGACGTGCCGGGCTTCATCCTCGGCGGCGCCGGGTTGGGTCTCTTGATGTACGGCGTCTCGGAAGGCCCGCTCCAGGGGTGGTCGTCGGTGGGGGTGATCGCGTCCTGCCTGAGCGGCGTCGCGCTGTTGCTGGCGTTCGTCCTGGTGGAGCTGCGCACAACCCGGCCGATGGTGGACCTCCACCTGCTCCGTGAGCGCCTGTTCCGCTCGACCAACTGCGTCATGTTCCTCGCCGCCGCCGCGTTCCTGGGATTGCTCTACCTCATTCCCCTCTACTTCCAGGATGCGCGGGGACTGTCCGCACTGCAGTCCGGTCTCTCCACCTTCCCCGAGGCCTTCGGCGTCATGATCGGTGCCCAGTTCGCCAGCCGCTTCATCTATCCGCGCATCGGGCCCCGTCGTCACATCACCGGCGGGCTCCTCGGGCTGGCCCTCTGCATGCTGGTGCTCACCCAGATCACCGTGACGACCAATCTCTGGTTCATCCGCGGTCTCATGTTCGTGTTGGGTTGGATGATGGCCCAGGTCATGGTGCCGAACCAGGCAGCGGCCTTTGCCATGATCACGCCGGACTCCATGGGACGGGCCTCGACCTTCTTCAACACCATGCGCCAGGTCGGGAGCGCGACGGGCGTCGCCGTCCTCTCCACCGTCTTGATCAGCGCCGGCACGACGCACGGCAACGCCAGCACGGCCTCACCCGACATCACGGGCTACCGCTTCGCCTTCCTGGTCGCAGCGATCTTCGCCCTGGCTGCGGCAGCCTTCTCGCTCACCATTCACGACAGCGACGCGGCGGAGACCATCGTCCGTCGTGTCCGGCGACCCGCCGTGCGACGCCAGGAGATCCCCGTCCCCGAGGGCAGTCCGGCGTGACGACCGTCGAGACGCTCTGTGTCTTCTGCGGCTCGAGCCCCGGCACCGATCCGGTCTTCACCGCGGCCGCCGAGCGGTTCGGCGCCACGTTGGCCCGGCGCGGCATCGAGCTCGTCTACGGGGGCGCCTCGGTCGGCCTGATGGGCGTGCTCGCCGATGCTGCGTTGGCCGCCGGTGGCCGGGCGACCGGCGTGATCACCGAGTCCCTGGCCGGCCACGAGATCGCCCACGAGACCTTGAGCGACCTGCACGTCGTGAGCAGCATGCACGAACGCAAGGCGCTCATGTCGGAGCTGTCCGACGCCTTCGTCATGCTCCCGGGCGGGTTCGGGACCTATGAGGAGTTCATGGAGTCCGTCACGTGGGCGCAGCTGGGCATTCACGACAAGGCATGCGGCATCCTCAACGTGGACGGCTTCTTCGACGACCTGCTCGGCTTCGTGCACCACGCCGTCGCGCAGGGCTTCATCAAGGCCCGGCAAGTCGAGGCGCTGGTGATCTCGGACGACGTCGACGACTTGCTCAACGCGCTGGCCGGCTCGACCCGCGATCAGATCACGACCGGCTAGGACGGACGCATGGGTGCGTCAGGCCGGACCAGGAAGCAACAGCACGTCGCGGAGCTCGTCGTTCTCGCCCCAGTCGGCCAGTAACGCGGCCACCGAGGCGTACGGCTTCTCCGCGCCCGTGGCCTTCTCCAGGAGCGACGGCGTGTAGCCCAGCTTCTCGAAGGATCCCAGGTACTCGGCGACCGTCGTGCCCGACACACGGCGGAGCATCTCGTCCTTCAGCTCGGTTGTGACGATGGGTCGGTCACGCGCAATGAGGCCCGTGGCGCCCTCGGCGACGCGGCCCTCCGCCCCTTCGACGTCCATCTTCAAGAAGCCCACCGGGCCCTCGACCAGGTCGTCGAGGCGGAAGGTGGGGACGACGGTGCCGGGGTGCGACAGGAGTTCCCCGTCGTCGATCAAGCCACCGTTGGAACCGACGTGCGTCGAGTAGTAGGCCCACCCCGCGCTCTGTCCGCCGCCACGGGCAGCAGCTGCACGTTGCTGCTGCCGTTGAGCCGCAGCGAGGACAGCAGGAGACGGCAATTCTCGGAGTTCGGCTCCAGGGCGACGACCCGACCGGAGGGGCCGACCAACCGGGAGGCCAGCAGCGAGTAGTAGCCGAGGTTGGCCCCGACGTCGACCACGGTCATGCCGCTCGTGCAGTACTTCTCGAAGACGGCGGAAAGATGCGGCTCGTAGTGGCCCGAGAGCAGTCCGGGAGTCACAGCGGCGTCAGCCGCGTCGCAGAACAGCTCCACGCCGCCGACGGTGCAACGCACGGCGTCCTCCTCCGCCAGCTGGACCATGAACGCGGTCGGTGCCACCTGATGCTCAATCGTCCCGAGCATGCGGCGGATGGTCGAGACCCGGGCCAGGTCACCTGCGGCCGCCTGGTCGACACTCGGCCGGAGGTCGTCGGGCAGCGTCGGGTAGAGCAACTGGACGAGCTGGTCGTAGGTGAGACCCCTTGGAGGCGGCTCCGGCATGGTCCCGCCCAGCCCACGGACGACGCGGTCGCGCAGCGGCTTCAGCTGCTCCTTGACGGCGTGCTCCCAGCTCTCGTGCGCCTCGGCCATTTCGGGAACGGTATCCGCTGGGCGAAAGGCCTGGTCGCTAGTGTCGTCCTGCACCCAGGCAACGGAGGAAGCGCCATGTCGAGTGAAGAGCGAATCGCGGCGAGCCGGACCGTTCCGGCCAGCCCGGCCGAGGTCTTCCTGATCGTCACCGACCCCGCCATGCATGTCGAGATCGACGGCTCGGGCATGCTGGAAGCCGCTCCCGGGGCGCGGCGCCTCGAAGCGCCCGGTGACACCTTCGTCATGGATATGGACCGGGAGTCGCTGGGTGACCAGCCGATGGGCAAGTACAAGTCGGTCAACACGGTGACCCGGATCGTTCCCGACCAGCTTCTCGAGTGGAACGTCGGTTTGCCCGATCACGGCCCGTTCGGCCACGTCTACGGGTGGCAGATTACGGCGGTCAGCCCGGGTGAGACGACGGTGACCAACTACTGCGAATGGCCCGACATCCCCGAATTCGCCCGACCGCACTTCCCGATCGTCCCGCTGTCCATGCTGGAGAAGTCGGTGGACAACCTGGCCGCACTCCTGGCGCGCCAGTCGTCGGCTCCCGGATGACTCATGGACGTTTCAAGATTTCCGCAGCGATTCACCTCGGGCATCACCCGACACCTTGAGCCGCTGCATAGTCCGAGGACGGCCATTTCGGTCTCAGACAGGACACCGATTCGAAAATTGCTCGCCCAACGTCGGCAGTGCCGACGGCGAGGCGCTGGTGTCGGCCTGTCCGCAGGGCTGCCGTGTAGTTGCAGCGGACCTGCGATGGGGTCGTGGGTCGACCCCGTCGGACTCAGCCTCTCACGACGACCTTGACATCGGCACAACCTCTCACGATTGCTGAAGTCGGGTACACGTTCACGACCTTCGATCGAAGGGCATTGTCCTGATACAGCCGCAGAAAAGCGGACGCGCTACGGGCCAACGAAGCGGAAGGACCAGAGCCCTTGCCGTGACCTCCAGCCGAATTGGCTGCCTCCGCGAACGACGCCGCCTCCGCACGATCGACACCGCCGCTGGCGGTCTGCTTCATGTCTCGCACCAGCGACAAACAAGCTTGATTGTCAACCAAGAAGGCCTTCAACGGAATCTTCGCTGTGCTCGCCGGTGTCCCCCTGCTCCGGTTTTCGGTTCTGCTACCACTGCCCATCGGGGAGCCACGGGAGCTGATCTCCACTGCAGCAATGGTGGCGGCGCCGATGACAAGGATCAAAATACTGGCCAGGATGGTCCGCCGCGTCCGATTCCTCCGCGTGGGAGATCCGACTGGAGTGCCTGACTCAGGAGTGCCGTGAGAAGAGTCGCTCCGAGAGCCGCTCTCCTCGCGGGCATGGCCAGCATTGGGCTCGTCCAACTCGGTCGAGGCCATGGAAAGGTCAGCCCTTTTCGGATCCTCGGCTGATGGTCCGGCTGTTTCAGCATTGGTTGCCACCGCCGGCGTTTCAGCGCCATCGGCGCGCGACGACGCAGACTCCGAGCTCAGGGTGTAGACGTTGCCCGTCCGCACCAGACGAGTCGGCTCGCCGCTCTCATTGAAAAACCGCTCCCGGTGCTGCCCGAAAGGATCTTCGTGCCATCCAGGGGTCTCAGTCACCTCGCATCTTCTTCTCCCGCACTCCGGTATCGCAACGCCGGAGCCAATTACAGGCTTTAAAAACCGCTTTGTCGAACGCAAAGAGCACTGGTGCGGGCACGAGCACGTGGCCCCACCTCCCTTGCGCTCCAGAGCGCAGGCCAGGCGGGGGGCGGGCGTCAAGATCAGCCGTTACGACGTCAAAGATCAGCCGTTGCCGTGTTGCAGAACCGGTGTTATCGAAACGGGACAGATCGCCCGTTTCGAAAGCGCCCCCGGCAGGACTCGAACCTGCGACCATTGGATTAGAAGTCCACTGCTCTTTCCGCTGAGCTACGGGGGCGGGCAGCGCAACACAGCCTGACATAGCCGGTTCGACGCACGCGAGCATCAGCCGCCACGGTAACCCCAGCCCCAAGAGGCGTGCCGAAGACCACCCGGGAGGTGTGCCACACTTGTGCCCCTCGGTGGGCGTAGCTCAGTCGGTTAGAGCGCCAGGTTGTGGTCCTGGAGGTCGGGGGTTCGAGACCCCTCGCTCACCCCCAAGAGGTCGCATTCCCTCCTGTGGAGGGGGTACGGCAGCAGACGTCGGCGCGGCCAGGGAGGTTCGGATGGTGAGTGCTGCGCAAGGGGGCCGGACGGTCCTCGTGACGGGCGCGTCGTCGGGGATCGGTGCCGCGCTGGCCCGCGCCCTCGCCGCTCGGGGCGACACTGTCGCACTGGTGGCCCGGCGGGCAGACCGGCTCGAGGCGGTGCGCTACGACTGCATCCCCACCTCCCCCGCCACCGAAGTCTGGGCGGCCGACCTATCGGAACCGGAAGCAGCGGCGCACCTGGCCCTGCAGGTCTGGGATCATTACGGCGGCGTCGACGTGCTCGTCAACAACGCCGCCGTGCCCATGCGCCGGCACGTGACCCGACTGACCATGGCCGAAGTCGAGCGCACGATGCGCATCAATTACTTCTCCCCCGTCGCCATGTCCCTGGCCGTCCTGCCGCGGATGCTCGAGCGCAGCTCCGGCATGATCGTGAACGTCTCGAGCCTCGGCGGGCGGCTGGGCATCACGGCCGAGGCGGCCTATTCGGGGTCGAAGTTCGCACTGGCCGGTTGGAGCGAATCCATGGTGGTGGACCTCGACGGCACGGGTGTCTCGGTCAAGCTCATCATCCCGGGCGCCATCGACACCGAAATCTGGGACCAGCCCGACAACGACGCGCCCCTCTACGACGGGCCCAAGGAGCCGCCGGAGGCGATCGCGGCCGGTATCGTCGACGCAATCGAGAGCGACACCTTCGAGCACTATCTGCCCGACATGAAGGCGATCATCGAAGCCAAGACATCCGACATCGACAGTTTCATCGTGGGCATGCGCGGGTTGGGCGGCCCGGAAGGAATGGAACAATGAAGGCGTTGCTCTTCGGCGCACCACCGGACGAAGATGAGGTCCGCCCCACTCCCGCGGACGAACTCGAGACGATGCTCGCCGGCATCCCCTTCGGCCTCCACGACATCGACGACGCGCGCCTCGTCCGGCCTGACTGGGTCGTGACCAAGCCGATCCTCTCGGGCATCTGCGGCTCCGACGCCAAGCTCGTGCTGGGCGACTTCAACACGGGCGACATCGACAACCCCATGGCCGCCTTCTCCTCGCTGCCCCACGTGCCCGGGCACGAGGTCGTGGCCGAGGTCGTTGCTCTCGGACCCGAGGCGCGCGGGCTCGACGTCGGCCAGCGTGTCGTCCTCAACCCGTGGCTGACCTGCGCGCCGCGAGGAATCACGCCGCTGTGCCCGTCCTGCCAGGCCGGCGATCTCAGTCTGTGCTGGAGCTTCACGAAGGGTGACCTGGGACCGGGCGTGCACCTCGGCGTCATCACCGGCGCGCCGGGCGCCTGGGCCGAGCAGTTGGCCGCGCACGACTCCATGCTGATCCCGGTCCCAGACGGCATCTCCGACGAGGCGGCCGTGTTGGCGGATCCGTTCTCGGTGTCCTTTCACGCCATCGTGCGGCACCCGCCGCCGCCCGGGGGCCGGGTGCTCGTCTACGGCGCCGGCGCCCTCGGCCTCACCAGCGTGGCCATCCTCAAGGGGCTCTACCCGGGCGTCGAGGTCGGCGTCGTGGCCCGCTTCGAAGCGCAGCGCGAGATGGCCCTGCGCTTCGGGGCCGACGCCGTCTTCGCTCACGAGCCGCGGCTCCAGCTGGTCGAGGAGCTCGCCGCCTGGTCGGGGGCGGTGCTGCACAATCCTCTGGACGGGCTACCCGTCACCCATCCGGGACACATCGATGTCGTCTACGACTCCATCGCCAAGGCCGAGACCCTCGAGGTGGGTGTCCGCGTCCTGGCCGAGCGGGGCCGGCTCGTCTACACCGGCGTAGCCACGCCCGAGCGGTGGGAGTCCACCCCCATCTACTTCAAGGAGATCACCATCGCCGGGTCCAACGCCTTCGGCATGGAGGACTTCGAGGGCCGTCGCCTCCACGCCATCGCGCTCTATCTCGAGCTGGTGCGTGAGGGCCGGCTCGACATCACGCCCATGCTCACGCACCGCTTCGAGCTCGAGGAATGGTGGCCAGCCCTCAAGGCGCTCGCCCGTCAGGGCGACAGCGGGGCCCTCAAGGTGGCCTTCACCCCCAACGGGTGAGGCGCCGGGCGGACGCCGGAATCAGGATCCGGTTGTTCCGCCGACCACCACGATGGACTCGGGGGGCAGGGCGAGTGAGCGTCCGGCCGTTGTCGTCGAATGCACGATCGGATTCGCAGTGGCGGCCGTCGACGCGCTGTAGGTGAGGGAGTCGAGGACGGAGCCCGAGGGGAACCAGCGATCGGCAACGGACACGGCATTCGAGGGTTCCGTGTTTATCAACAGGATCCGCAACTGGTGACCCTGGTCGGACTTGAAGGCCAGCACGTTGCTCGAACCTGTTTCCACCGTCTCGACATGGCTGCCGCTGCTCGTGAGGTTCGATGCCAACTGTTCGCCGTAATAGGGGGCAAGAGGTGTTCCGGCAGCCTCGCTCTCAGGACTCCCCGAGGACACCAAGCCGTAGTCGCCACCGGTAGCCGAACCGAAATTATTGAGGTCCCACCAGTCGACGCTCTCGGCGCCCTGCGACAACCATGCGAGGGAGGTGGCGGCCGCGAAGAGGGCTGACACCGGCTGGAAATCGAGCGTGGTCTCACGCTCCGAGACATTTGTCTCGCCGACGAGGAAGCCCGCACCGGGCGCGTCACGGTGCAGCGTCGAACGGATCTGTGCCGCGGCGGCCGGGATCCGCCGGGTCGACAGGACAATCTGCTGGTCGCTCACCCTGGCGACCTGATCGAAGGGATACCAGTGGGCGTCGACGAAGCTGACGTCAGTCTTGACGGCCGGGAGCACCTTGGCATTCCAGATGGAAGCGTTCTTGACGCCCGACCCGGCGCTCTGGGCTCCGTCGAACGCCCACGGCACTCCGATCTTGATGGCGGGATCCGCCTTCTTCATTGCTTTGAGATAGGGGACCACGTTTGCCGCATACGACGTCGCCATTGCCTTCATGGAAGGGCACACCGGACCGCCTGGTGCGTATCCCTTGATAAAAGTCGGAGCGCCGGCCAAGTGGTCGTTGGTCTCCTGACAGCTGTACGTCTCGTTGCCCACTTCCCACAACGGAACGGCTTCGCCTTTGGTGGTCGAGGCACGTGTCACCCACGCAGCTGCCTCGCTCGGCGTTCCCGAGCCGTAGTTGACGGTCACGAAGGTCGACGCATTGGCCGCACGTGCCTGAGCCGAGAGCTGGGCGAAACTCAGTGCGTCCGCCGCGCTGCAAAATGCGGTGATGGCACCGGCGCAGTGCGACGAGTCGGTGTTCGCGCTCCAGTCGTACTCGTCGGCCCAGCTGCCCCCGGGGTAGCGAAGGAGTCCGAGGCCTGCTGACGTGAGCAGTTCGGTGATGATGGAGGTGCCAACGTGCTCCGAGAGGCTGTCCCAGGCGGCGACGTTGACACCCAGGGCCAGCGGGCCGATCGTGTGCACTGACTGGGCGCGCGACAGCCCGGTGGCCTCGGAGGCAGAACACCCCGCAGACACAGCCGCGACCGACAGCAGCGTCACGACGATGGCCGCTGAACGCAGCCGAGGCTTTCTCAGATTGGCTTCGTGATCACTTCGGACACCTTCTGGCTTCCGAATCCCATGAACCGGACGATACCCAGGACCACGCCCACCGTCTCAATGATGGTGATGAGGTAGATGCCCGGAATGATCGCCAAAGAGAGCAAGAGGTGCGGCCGCGGACGATCCGATGCGGAAAGGTTGACTTTCAGACCCTCGAGATAGAACCAGAAGACGCCGGCCAAGCTGAGGGCCCAGAGGGGCAGGAACACCGGGCTGACCGGCGACGTGTTATCGATTCCCGAGAGATAGGAGATGAGCAGGGCGAGTCCGACGAACTGGAACGGCGCCAGCGTCCACGTAAAGATCGAGTAGAGCAGTGGGAGCTTCGGTACCAGTGGAAGTCGTCGGTTGAAGGCCAGGTGGAGGAGGCCTTCCATCCAGCGGCGCCGCTGCCGCACCAGGTCCCGCACCGAAGCCGGAGACGCCCCGTAGGAGTAGGAATTCAGGGTGGTGGACCGCTTCGGGTACTTGGTGGCGAACTGAATGGCGAAATACGCATCCTCAATGACGGTGTCCGGGAAGTCCCAGCCGATTTCGTCCTCGATGTCGGCCCGGATCACCAGGTGCTCTCCGTGCAAACCTCCGAGGGGAGTGCCCATCACCCCGGTGAAGAAGGCGAACCTGGTCACGTCGTCCGCTGGGCGGACCGAGTCGGCCAATCGGCAGAACTTGGACGGAGTCAGTTCGTGGGGGAAGGTCAGGATCCCCTGCGCCATGAGGAAACGGTCTCCGTCGAGCTCAATGAACTCGGCGAGTGAGGCCGCCGTGTCCCTTCCTATGTGGGTGTCGTCATCGAGATGGTAGACGTAGCATCCCTCGGTATTCTCCCCCGCTTCCCTTCGAACCTCCATGGCGAACTGGTTGGCCCGCGTCTTGAATCGAGCGCCGAGAGGGGTCGAGTAGCCGGAGGGGACGTTTATCACGCGGACGGGCTGGGCCATGCGTCCGCAACGCCCGATCCAGTTCTGGAGGGCTCCGGTGTCAACGTCCCCCTCCGTGATCACGTCAACATGGAACCGGTCGAAATACTCCGGAAGGTTGAGGAGCAGTGAATGGAGGACCCGCTCGAGGGCGGGCAGGTTACCGTTGGCCAACAGCGTCGGTACGGTGACCACCAGGAGTCGGTCTGACCGGCCCTTGTATTCGGACCGGAGGGGCTTGTTCCGCTTGCGGCGGAGGTGCAGCTCGGTGGCCGGTGTCATCGGCGCCTCGTTCGCGTTGTCGAACGCTCCCTTGCGACCACGCCGCTGCTGTCTCCGGAGGGACATTGCACCGATCAAACCGATGACGATGAGAGGGGCGTAGACCGACCACACGACCGAAAGAAAATAGTTGAGAGGCGTTCGTTCGTCGGAGCTGATCCTCGCAAAGACGACGAGGATGCAGACGAACAGGAGAAGGAAGACGAAAAGGTTGATCTTCGGCGTTTTGCGACGCACCAGCCGGCGCTTGAGTTGCGTGGCGTGGGTGGGTATGAGACGAAGGGCCGGGGGAAGCTTCGGAGTGGTGACCGTCGGCCGTTCGGACCACGGATCCCTCACGCCCGGGAGGAAGGGTTCCGCTGGACGCAGCGCCTCGATCGTCCCCGATGAACCCTGGTAGTAGTTCACCGCCGTCAGGGTGGACAACAGTGCCGCCAGGCCCACGAAACCGTTGGTCACTTCGCTCAAGACATCGAGCCTCGGCGCGGCAACGACATCGGACGCAAGGGGGACGGACGCCTCCCGACGGACGCTCTGTTGCACAGCGACTTCGGTGTCGACGAACTCGGCGGCTGCTGGCGCCAGGACCACCGCGCCGGCGCTGGCCGTTTCCGAGGAGAGCGCCTGGTCCGATCGCGGAGCGGTGATCGTCACCGTGGAACGAGCCTCCGAGTCGACGTCTCTCGACGCGGACCCACGGAGAGACGGGGAAAGTCTGATTTCGGGCGAACCTGAACGGGTGTTCCCATCGCCAACCGCCGCCTCCTATGAGATCCCGGTCCCCCAACCCGGCCGTAGCATCACCAAGCAACGTTCGAACAAAGCGCGAACAATGCGCGAACAAAGCGCGAACAACAAGTGACACTGTGGTTCCAAACGGCAGGCCTGTCAACACGGGTTGTGACGTCCGACGCCGGCGCCGGCGGACTACACCCATGTCGTTTCCGAAACTCAATTCGGCGAAGTGGCTTCCGCCCTACGGGATCCGACGCTGCCAGGCGCGACTCGGCCGAGAGCGCGCCCGGCCCGACTACGCGCCCGTGCCGAGGTTGCTGAACTTCTCGTAGCGCCCTTCGGCGGCGCGCACCCAGGCCGGGTCCGGCTCGATCGTCCGACCGACAGCCGACCAGCGCGTCGAATCGTCCAAGGACACCTCGAGGCCGGCGGCCAGGCGGGCGAAATACGCCGCGCCCAGTGCGGCACCCTCGGGCACGGCGACCGTGTCCACCGGCAGATTGGTGGCGTCGGCCACCGCGGCCATCCAGGCGGTCACCCGCGAGCCACCACCGCTGGCCACGATGCGCGTGGTCTTGATGCCCGCACGCTCGATCATGCGCCGCACCACGAAACCGCTCGCCTCGTAGGCCGCCCGCTCCATCGCTTCCGCGCCCGACCCGATGTCGAGCCCGTAGATGTTGGAGCGCAGCGTGTGGTCCTCGAAGGGTGTCCGCTCCCCGCGCACGTAGGGCAACCAGACCGGCACCCGACCGGGTGTCCCGAGCCGAGGCTCGAGCTGCTCGCGTTGCGGTCCCGGGCGTGGCGTGTCCCGCAGCAGGTGCCGGGCCCAGTCGACGAAGAGTGCGCCGGCGTTGCTCGGACCCCCGACGAGGAACCGGTCCGGCGTGGTGCTGGGGTAACTGATCAGCCCGTCGATGGTCAGCCACTCGTCGCAGATCACCCAGCAGATCAGGGTGGCGCCGAAGATGACCAGGACGTCGCCCTTGTGGATTGCGCCCGACACGATCTGGTCGCAGAAGGCGTCAATGGTCCCGCCCGTGATGACGACATCACTGTCGGGCAGTGTGCCGGCGGCCTCGCCCATCGGGACGACCATCGGCATCTGCTTCTCCGCGATGCCCATGGATCCGAGGAGTTCGGTGTTCCAGCCCTTGTGCGTGTGGAGCATCCCGAGCGAGGCGGTGACGCCCGTGTCGATGGCGGGCAGTCCCGAAATGGCATTGGTCGCCACGGCCTGGCAGGGCCAGTAGCCCCGCGCGCCGGGCACCTCGGTCGAGGCCCAGCGGAGGAAACCCTCGGCGTCCGGCATGGCGCCCAGTGGGATGACGGCGTCGTCGGCGTCGTCGGCGTCGTCGGCGGCGGGCCGTCCCTCGCGGTCCCCGTAGAGAAGGCCGGGCAACACGGGCACGCCCTGTCGCCCGACGGCGGTCATGGACGGGACCATGGAGGCCACCGCCACGCCGGCGAGGGAGTTCCCCTCGGCGGCCAACTGCTCGGTTACCTGCTCGAAGGCCTTGCGCGGACCGGCACGCCAGGCCTTCTTGGCGTCATGCCGCAGCACGTCGGGCTCGGGCGCCACGATGCCGTGGGCCACCCTGCTGCGCGCCACGACCTGACCTTTTTCGTCGACGGCCAGTGCCTTGACCGACGTCGTCCCCACGTCGACGCCGACCGTAACCGGCCCCCCGGAGGACTTCATGAATCTGACACGGGTGTCATGGTCCGGCCATTATGGACGACGTCCGCCCCCGAAGGAGAGTTCACCCGACATGACCGGTTCCCGTCCGAAGGCTCTGGTGACCGCCGCTGTGAGCGGTCCCGGCCTCGACCTGCTGCATCAGCTTGCGGATCTCGTCCTCGATTCATGGCTTGACCAGCCTTCTCTCCGCATCTACAACGCCGCCCAGCTGGCCGAGCGGGCGGCCGCCGAGGGCGCCAACATCGTGATCGTGGAGAGCGACGTGTGCGGAGCCGATCTCTACGAGCAGCCCATTCTGGCCGTCTGCAGCTGCCGCGGTGATCCCACCAACGTCGACGTGGCGGCCGCGACCGCAGCCGGGGTCCCCGTGTTCCGCGCGCCCGGACGCAACGCCAACGCCGTGGCCGAGCTGGCCGTGGCCCTGCTCTTCGCCGCCACCCGCGGCGTGGTCCCCGCCGACCGCGACGTGCGCGAAGGCGAGATCTACCGGGACGGGAAGATTCCGTACCAGCGCTACCGCGCGTGGGAGCTGGCCGGCCAGACCGTCGGCCTGGTGGGTCTCGGAGCGGTCGGACGCGCGCTGCGCTGGCGCCTGCGCGGCCTCGGCATGGACGTCCTCGCCTACGACCCGTACGCCCCCGACGCCACGAGCTCCTTCGACGAGTTGCTGGCGAAATCCGACGTGATCTCGGTCCACGCCCCGGTGACGGCCGAGACGACCGGGATGATCGACGCCGATGCGTTCGCCAAAATGCGCGACGGCGTCGTCTACCTGAACACCGCGCGGGCCAAGATCCACGACACCGACGCATTGGTCGCCGCGCTGGCCTCGGGCAAGGTCCGCGCCGCGGGCCTCGACCACTTCGAGGGCGAGCATCTGGCTACGGACCATCCGCTGACGACTTTCCCCAAGGTCGTCCTGACGCCCCACATCGGTGGCGCCACCTACGACACCGAGTCCAACCACACCTCCATGATCGCCGAGGACCTCTGCCGGCTCATGGCCGGGGCGCGGCCCCTCAACATCGTGAACCCCGAAGTTCTCCCCTCCTGACATGGCGGCGCGCCAACCGACCATCATCGCCACCTCCATCGGTTTCCAGCTCGACGGGCCCGATCCGGCGAACAAGCGCCCGGGCCCGTCGTACCAGTTGGCGGCCGACCTGGCGCAGGCCGGAGAGCATCCACGCTTGTGCATCATCGCCACCGCGGGCGGCGACAATGACTATTGGCTGGCCTCAATGCACAACGCGTTCTCCAAGCTTGGCTTCATCAGCTCACACCTGGCCCTCTTCCCGATGCCGAACGTGCCCGACATACGCGCCCACCTGCTGGCGCAGGACGTCATCTGGGTGGGCGGAGGCAGCACCGCCAACCTGCTCGCCCTGTGGCGGCTGCACGGGCTCGACGTCATCCTCCGCGAGTGCTGGGAGGCCGGCGTCGTGCTGAAGGGGGTCTCGGCCGGCTCGCTGTGCTGGCACGTGGGCGGCACCACCGACTCCTTCGGCCCCGACCTGGTCCCGGTCACCAACGCGCTGGCGTTCCTCCCCTACTCCAACAGCCCGCACCACGACGCCGAGGAGCAGCGACGCCCGCTGATCCATCGCCTGATCGCCGACGGCACCTTGCCCGACGGCTACGCGACCGAGAACGGCAGCGGGATCGTCTTCTTCGGCACCGAGCTGGTGGATGCCTTCACCGAGGTCGAGGGCAAGCTGGCCTACTCGCTCACCCGGGAGGGAGCGGTGACCCGCGAGACCGCGCTCGAGACGCGGCTTCTCTGAGCGACCAGCCGCCCCGGGCGGTCCCTACGACGCCAGCGACCCGGCCCAGTCCGACCCGGCATGCACCGTGTCGGTGTCGGCGCCCGAGCGCAGCACCCGGCCGGGGACGGCGCCCGTGAACTCGCCGTCGCGGACGATCTCGGTCCCGTTCACCAGCACGTGCCCGACACCGACCGCGTCGGCATAGAGGCGGCTGGCTCCTCCAGGCAGGTCAGCGCGGGTCCGCACGACGCCATGGCCGATGGTCGTCGGGTCGAGGACCACGACGTCGGCGAAGCCCCCTACCTGCAGGCGGCCGCGGTCGCGCAGGCCGTAGAGCCGGGCCGGGACGTCGGTCAGCAGGCGCACCGCCTCCTCCCAACTCAGCAGGCCGCGCGCCCGCACCCCGTCGCCCAGCAGGGACGTGGAGTAGATGGCGCCGCACATGGTGTCGAGGTGGGCACCGGCGTCGGACCCACCCACGATCGCCCGCGGGTCTTGCCAGACCTCCGCCCGGAGCACCCAGTCCTCCTCGGACTCGGGTATGGGCGGGCGCAGGCCGGTGCGCAATCCGTCGGCGACCACGACGTCGAGGAGCACGTCGAAGGGGGCCAGCCCGCGTGCGCGCGCCACCTCCCCCACGCTGCGCCCCTCGATGCCCGCGTTCTCCGGGGCGAAGGTCTCGTCGATGATCAGGCGCTCCCAGACGGCGAGGTGGCGCAGTATGCCCGCCTCGTCGGACTGGGCCCCGGCTTCGAGCCGGCGCCGGGTCTCGGGGTCCGACAGTGCCACCATGCGCTCCGGTGGCGCGAGCGCGAAGACCTCACGCCACCCCGGGAGGCCGTCGAGGATGGCACCGTGCTCGAAACTGAGCCGGAGCTGCATGGTGTGCGGCAGGGTCAGCGCCACCACCGTCGCTCCACGCGCCGCAGCGGCGCTGCCCGCCGCCAACTGGCTCCAAGCACCCTCGGCATTCATGGCCGAGACCCCCAGGACGTTCCAGTTGACCGGTCGATCGGCCAGGAGGGACATCCCGGCCAGGAAGTCGATGTCCTCCGCACTGAACCCGTTCAGACAGCCGGCGACGATGAGCTCGACGGTCGTTCCCTCGTGTTGTCGCACGCCCGCCGCCAGACGCTCCATCTCCTCGCGGGCCGCCGCGCGCGACGGGACCGGCTGGCCGTCACCGTCGTTGTGGGTGTGCACCTGGGAGGTCGAGAAGCCGAGCGCCCCCTCGGCGAGCGCTGCGTGCAGCGCAGCCTCCATGGCGTCGATGTCGTGCGCCGTGGCGGAGCCCCCGACGGCGCGCTCGCCCATCACCAGCCGCCGCAGCGTGGAATGGCCCACGAGGAACCCGGCGTTCACCGCGATGCGGCCGTCGAGCCGACCCAACCAGTCACCGAACGAGGTCCAATCCCACGGCACGCCGGCCCGGAGCGCGGCCAGCGGCATGCCCTCGACCCGCGCCATCATCCGCGAGATGTAGTCGACGTGCTCCGGCGCCATGGGCGCGAGCGAGAAGCCGCAGTTGCCACCGAGCACGGTGGTGACGCCGTGCAGGGGCGAGGGGCTGGCATTGGCATCCCAGAAGAGCTGGGCGTCGTAGTGCGTGTGCAGGTCGACGAAGCCGGGGGTGACGAGCATGCCGGTGGCGTCAATGACGGTGTCGGCCCCGGCGCGCCCGGCATCGTGCCCGATGGCGGCGATGCGCTCACCCTCCATCACGACGTCGGCCCGGAGCGGCGGCGCGCCGGTCCCGTCCACCACTGTCCCGCCACGGATGGTCACCGTCATACCGGCCCTCCTTGTTCACCGGGTCCCGGCCGGTACACCCGCACCCGTTGGCGGGCGAAGGCCTGCATCCCCTCGGCTCCGAGCTCGACGCCGAACCCCGACTGCTTCCACCCGCCCATCGGTGCGTACATGTCGATGGCCGACATGCCGTGGGCGTTGACGAACACGGTCCCTGCCGACAGCCGTGACGCAACGTCTGCCGCCAGCCCGTCGTCGTTGCTCCAGATGGAGGCACAGAGGCCGAATGTGGTGTCGTTCGACGCGTCGACCGCCCGGTCGATGTCGTCGTACGGGATCACCGGCAGCGCCGGGGCGAACTGCTCCTGGCGCACGATGCCCGCCTCGTCGGGCGGCCCGACCGCCAGCGCCGGGGACACGAAGTAGCCCCCCGACTCCTCGTCCTCGGCCCGCATCCGCGCCGGCCGCACCAGCACAGCCCCCGCCGCGGCTGCCTCGGAAAGCAGCGCCTCGACTCGGTCGCGTGCGGCTGCCGTATGCACCGGGCCCATGGTCACGCCGTCCGCCAGGCCGTCGCCGACCAGCTCGGTCGCCAGGCGGCCCGCCAGCGCGTCCACGGTCTCCTCGAGCCGATCGCGGTGCACGTAGAGGCGCTTGATCGCCATGCAGACCTGTCCGCTCGTGACGAAGGCCGCCTCGACGATGCGATCCGCCAGCGCAGCGTCGCCGGCAATGTCGGGAGCGAGGATGGCCGCGTCGTTGCCGCCGAGCTCGAGCACGACGGGTCGCGTGGTCGCGGCCGCCGCGGCCATGACCGCCTGGCCGGTGCCGACCCCGCCGGTGAAGGAGACCATGTCCACGCCCGGGTGGCCGACGAGCGCAGCACCCAGCGCAGCCGAGGGACCGTTGACGACGTTGAGCACGCCGGGCGGCAGCACCTCCGCCATCGCCGCGGCCACCAGCAAGACGGTGCCCGGGCACGTGGGCGGAGCCTTGACCACCACACTGTTGCCCGCCAAGAGGGCGGGCAGCACCTTGTTGCCCATGACGGACACCGGCCAGTTGAAGGGCAGGACGGCGGCGGCGACCCCGTGCGGGACCCATTCGATGCGGGTCGCCCCCCCGCTCACGTCACGCGGCGCGAGGGCCTCGCCCACCAGCGGGGCGAAGGCTCCCGCCATGCCCCCCATGGTGGCGGTGTCGAAGATCGCCTCGAGGTACGTCTTGCCGTGCTCCCTGGTGAGCAGCCGGGCCAGGTCGTCGCGCTCGACGGCGGCGACTCCCGCCAGCGCGGCGGCGATGACCAGCGCGGCGCGTTCCTCGGGTGCACGTGCCGCCCAGGCCCGCTGCGTGCGGCCGGCGGCGGCCACGGCCAGGTCCAGCTGGGCCGGTGAGGTGGACGGCGCGTGGAGCACGACCTCGCCCGGCCGGGCGGGGTTCGTCACCGGATAGGTGCCGTCGTCGCCGGCGACGACCTCGCCGTCGATCAGCAGGCCCAGGCGGGTGCTGACGTCATCGACGTATGTGGTCATGCACACCCCCGGGGCTGGACAACCGTTGCTGACGATAGTGTCACCTTCTCGTGGGAACCGTCGATCCAGGCCCCTCCGCAGGGCGGGCCACCCTGCTCCCCGACCCTGAGCCCCGGTCCATCCGGATGCCCGTGATCTCGGTCGATGACCACCTGATTGAGCCCCCGGACCTCTTTGTGCACCGCCTGCCCGCTGGCCTGGCCCCTGGCGTCGCCCCGTGTCGTCGAGCTGAAGGACGGGACGCAGAGCTGGGTCTTCGAGGGGAAGCACTATCCCAACGTCGGCCTCAACGCCGTCGTGGGGCGCCCCCGAGCCGAGTGGAGCATGGAGCCGGCCCGCTTCGACGAAATGCGGCCCGGCTGCTTCGACATCGACGCCCGCATTCTCGACATGGACCGCGCCGGCATCTGGGCCTCTCTGTGCTTTCCATCGCTTGTGTCGGGTTTCTGCGGTGCCGTCTACTCGCGGGCAGCCGATAAGGAGCTCGGCCTCGCCAGTCTCCGTGCCTTCAACGACTGGCACCTGGAGGTCTGGGCCGGGACGCACCCCGACCGCATCATCCCCCTGCAGCTGCCCTGGTTGGCCGACATCGAGATCGCCGCGTCCGAGGTGCGGGCCAACGCGGCGCGTGGCTTCAAGGCAGTCAGCTTCCCGGAGTTCCCGGCCCAATTGCAGCTGCCCTCCATCTTCAGTGGCGCCTGGGATCCGTTCTTCGCCGCCTGCGAGGAGACGCAGACGGTCGTCTGCCTGCATACCGGCGCGTCGTCCTGGGCCCCCCTGCCCTCACCGGATCCGCCGTTCGAACTGTTGCCCACGGTGTTCCCGGTGAACGCCCTCCTGGCTGCCGGCGAATGGGTCTGGTCCGGCGTGCCGCTGCGGTTCCCGGACCTGCAGGTGGCGCTTTCCGAGGGCGGCATCGGCTGGGTTCCGATGCTGATGGACCGGGCCGACTACGTCCTGCGCCATTCGGCTTCTGGGACGGAGAGCGCGGCCTGGCCTTCGGACCTGCTGCCCAGCGAGGTGCTCCGGCGCAACTTCTGGTTCTGCTCCATCGACGACCCGTCCGCCGTGGCCCAGCGCCACATCATCGGCGTCGACCACATCATGGTGGAGAGCGACTACCCGCACGCCGACTCGTCGTGGCCCGACACGCAGGCCGTGCTGGCGACGACATGGGGCTCGCTGCCCGACGACGAGCTGCGGGCGGTGGCCGGCGGCAACGCCAGCCGCCTCTTCCGCCATCGGCTGCCGCTGGTCGACGACTGGCGCATCCCGACCACGTGAGCGGGCGCGGGGTCCTTCCGCTCCCACCCTGCGCCGGCCCCATCGTCGACGCCGTCAGCCACGTGGTGGAGCCGGAAGCGGCCTGGGGCGCCCTGCCCGACCGGTACCGGCCTCGCACCAGCACGGACCGCGCCGGCGCCGAGCGTGTCGTGGTCGGCGACACCGAGTTGCTGGCGGTCCCACTGTCGAACGCCGGACCGGGTGGGTCGGATCCGGTGGCCCGGCTGCGCGGCATGGACAGCGAGAGCATCGACCAGGCCGTGCTGTATCCGACCATCGGGCTGAACTTCTCTCTGCTGGCAGACCCGGCCGCCGCGGTGGCCCTGGCCGCCGCCTCCAACGAGTGGACCGCGGGGTACTGCGCCGCCGACCCGCTCCGGTTGTTCGGAGCGGCCGTGCTCCCCCTGCAGGACCCGGCGGCCGCGGCGCGCGAGCTCCGGCGGGCTGTCGGCGAGCTCGGACTGGCGGTTGGCTTCGTCCGGCCCGGCTCCTGCCTGGGCCGCTCGCTCTCCGACCGCGCCTACGACGTCGTCTGGGAGGTGGCCCAGGAGCTCGCGGTGCCGATCGCCGTCCACCCGGGCGGCTCGGACGTCCCGACCGTCGGCTCGGACCGCCCGTTCAACCCGCTCGTCCGACATCCGGGGCTGCGTCTGCTCTTCCTGGAGTCGTCCGGAGGCTGGGCGGCCCTCTGGAGGGAACGGTTGGACGAGCAGGCAACGTCGGTCGGCGACTTCGGTCCCGATACGACCAGGCACCCCTCGGAGTACTTCGCCGAGCAGTGCGCCATCAGCATCGGGGTTGACGAGCGGACACTGCCCGCACTGGTGCCGTTCGTGGGCCAGAGCCGCATCGTCTGGGCCAGCGGCCACCCGCACCGCGACGCGACCTTCCCCGGCGCGCTGGCGGCCATCCGCTCAACCGTGGCCCCCTGCAGCACCGCCACACAGGTGCACCTGCTCGGGCTCAACGCGCGCCGGCTCTACGGGCTGCCGTCGCGGCGCGACGGACTGCCCGGGCTCCTCGACGACTACTTCACGGCGGTCACGGCGCAGGAGATCGACCTCGTACGGGCGCTCTTCGCAGACGACGCCGTGTTCGAGAGCGGGGACATCCGGCTGCGGGGCCTCGATGCCATCTGCGGCTACTACCTGAACAAGACGTTCACCTACGAGGACTTCCGGCCCGCGCCGGGGACGCCGACCTTCGAGGGGACGCGGATGGAGGTGGACATCGACGTGCACCTGGGCGGCGCCGACAACTCGGTGCACGACGTGTTCGAGACCGACGGCAGACGCATCACCGCGTTGCGGGTCAGCGGCTTCGAAGAGGCCCTGCGGAGCGCCGCGCTGAGCTGAAGGAGTTGTGGCGTCTCCACGCCGACACCCAGTAAGCACGCACGACGTCCGCGGGACACTTCGTCGTGGGTCCGGGTCAATCGGCCGGACTGTTGTGGTAGGCGGCGACCCACCACTGCCCGGCGCGCTTGGCCAGGACCCACGTGGCTCGCACACGACCCCCGGCGGCAGGCTCGGTGTGCCCCGCCATCACGATGGCGCCTTCGCTGATCACCACGGCCGCGTCCTCACCGAGATACCTGACGCTCTGGGGAGCATCGACCACCGTCGAGCCCTTGAGAGGCCCCGCGAAGAGTGCTGCCATGGACGTCCGGATATCGTCGTTGTTCTTCTTGTAGACGCCGGGTTGGACCACCGTGGCGTCATCCAGATACAGCGCGGCGAAAAGGTTGGCGTCATTGGCGGCCCAGGCGTCGTAACTCGCCTTGATCACGTCGAGGACCGCCTGGTCATCGTCGATGATCGTGCTGGCTCGGTTGGTGTTGCTCATCGTGTCTTCTCGTTTCTTTCCGGCGTGAGTCCTCGTGAACTCATGGCGACGGTCGCCGCCATACGGTCACGACGATCGGGCGCCGCCCGAAAAGACATCCCAGCGAACTCTGTCCACGGAATTGTTCTGCACATTCGCCTTTGGCACTGACGCCGCTGTCGCGTCTGGTGTCGGTCAGACCGGCAAGGGCTGCGGGCCGCGGAGGAGCCGGCCGGGCCGCTCTCCCGTCGCCTCGTCCTGCTCCCGCACCACCACGCCCGACTTGACCGTTGCCGCATAACCCCGGGCCCGCTGAATGAGCCGCTTCCCCGAGGCCGGGAGGTCGTAGACCATTTCGGGGGGACACAGCGCCAGCGCATCGTGGTCGATGACGTTCACGTCGGCCAGATAACCGGGCGCGAGCAGGCCCCGGTCGCGGAAGCCGTAGAGCTCGGCGGTGCGGCGGGTCTGGAGGTGCACGACGGTCTCGACCGGCAGCCCCTCACCCCGGCTGCGGTCACGGGCCCAGTGGGACAGCATGAAGGTCGGCAGGCTGGCGTCGCACAGCACGCCACAATGCGCTCCCCCGTCCCCCAACCCGAGGACCGTGGCCGGGTGCACGAGCATCTCGCGCACGGCATCGAGGTTGCACGCGGCGTAGTCGAGCAGCGGCAGGTAGAGGAGCTCCTTCCCGTCGCGTTCCAGCATGAGGTCGTAGAGGACCTCGTCGGTCGTCCGCCCCTGCGCGGCAGCCAGTGCCGTCACGCTGCGTTCGGGCGGCGGCTCGTAGTCGGGCGGGTCACCCAGCGGGAACAACTTGTGCAGGTTGGCGCGCAGGAGCTCGACGAAGCCACCCGGGCGCGCCTCCTCCGCCAGCATGGCGGCGCGCACCTCCGGACTGCGCAAGCGGGCCACGCGCTCGGACAGCTGGAGGTGCGCGATCTCCTGATAGGTACGGTGATGCGCGAAGGGATGCGTGGTCGACTGGAAACCGACCATGAGCGAGGTCGGCTTGCCGGCGACCTGGGGCACCAGCCAGGCCCCGCGGCGGTTGGCGGCCACGCCACGATCGATCCATTCACGCCATAACTCCGGCGCAAAGTCGGCCTGCAGCACCTGGTAGGTGACCGGCACGCCGGCCCGGATGGAGATCTCCGACATCCAGGCGAACTCGTAGTCGAGATCACGCATGTCGCTGGCCAGCGAGAAGACCCGGTGGCCCGCCTTGCCCAGCGCTTCGCCGATGGCGATGAGCTCGTCGGCCGCGGCGGTCGTCCCCGCCGCCAGCTCGCCGTCCTTGGCCCGATGCAGGATGGTGCGCGTCGTCGATGCACCGATGGCACCGGCCTGGACGGCCTCGCGCACCAATGCCGCCATCTCGGCGATCTCCTGGCCGTTGGCCACGTGGTTGGCCCGGCCTTCACCCATGACGTAGGCGCGCAGCGCACCGTGCGGGACGAGGGACGCCACGTCGAGCACACGGTCCGTGCGCTCCAGCTCGTCCAGGTACTCGCCGAAGGTCTCCCAATTCCAATTCATGCCCTCGGTCAGCGCGGCCCCCGGGATGTCCTCCACGCCCTCCATCAACTGGATCAGCCAGGAGCGGTCGGCCGCACGGGCCGGCGCAAAGCCGACGCCGCAGTTGCCCATGACGACGGTGGTCACCCCGTGCCAGCCGGAGGGCGAGACCTCGGGGTCCCAGGTGGCCTGGCCGTCGTAGTGCGTATGGATGTCGACCCAGCCCGGCGTGACGAGGAGGCCCTCGGCGTCCACGACGCGTCGGGCCGGTCCCTCGACCTCGCCCACGGCGGTGACGATGCTGCCGTCAATGGCGACGTCACCGGTCCGGGTCGGTTGTCCCGAACCGTCGGCGATGGTCCCGCCGCGGATGATCAGGTCGTGCATGCGAACTCCTCCCCTGGACGCCCGGAGGCGCCGGCTACACCCAGTTTCGCAGCTTTTCGACCATGGCGACGGGGTCCTCCCCCACCGGCGTCACGTTGAGATGGGTCACCCCGACCTCGCCCAGGGCGGCCACGCGCTCTTTGATGTAGGACTCCGGGCCGCAGAGCGACGTCGCCTCGAGGAGCTCGGCCGGCACCAGCGCCGCCGCCTCCTTCTTCTGGCCCGAGAGGTAGAGGTCCTGGATCTCGGCCGCCTCCTTCTCGTAGCCGTAACGGCAGGCGAGCGCGTTGTAGAAGTTCTTCCCCTTGGCGCCCATGCCGCCGATGTACAGCGCGGCGGCGCCCCGGCCGAGCTCGCGGATCGGTGCCACCTCGGACTCCTCGCCGATGGCGAAGATCCCGCCGGCCGCGATCTGCAGCGTGTCGAGCGACGCGTCGCGCTTGGCCGTGCCGGCTGCGAGGGAGGGACCGAAGACCTCCTTGGCCTTCTCGGGCACGAAGAAGATGGGCAGCCACCCGTCGGCCATCTCCGCCGTCATGGCGACGTTCTTCTCACCGAGCGCGGCGACCCAGATCGGGATGCGGGGCCGCACCGGGTGGTTGATCAGCTTGAGAGCCTTGCCCAGCCCCGTGCCCTCACCAGCCGGCAGGGGGATGTGGTAGGACGCGCCGTCGTGGGTCAGCGGCGCCTCGCGGGCCCACACGTCGCGGCAGATCTCGATGATCTCGCGGGTGCGGCCGAGCGGCCGGTCATAGGGCACCCCGTGGAAGCCCTCGATCACCTGGGGACCCGAGGCGCCGAGACCGAGGATGCAGCGTCCGCCCGACACGGCGTCGACACCTGCGGCGGTCATGGCGATCAGCGTGGGCGTGCGGCTGTAGATGGGCAGGATGGCCGAGCCGATCTCGAGACGCTCGGTCTTGGCGGCCAGGAACCCCATGAAGCTCGGCGCGTCGAAGCTGTACGCCTCGGCCACCCAGACGACATCGAGCCCGACCTTCTCGAGCGCCACCGCCTGCTTGGCCGATTCGGCGAACCCCCCGGCGTAGTTCAACGTCATGGACAGCTTCACGCGGTCCTCCTCTTCCTC
This sequence comes from uncultured Acidimicrobiaceae bacterium, assembly GCA_963755655.1. GTDB lineage: Bacteria > Actinomycetota > Acidimicrobiia > Acidimicrobiales > RAAP-2 > Bog-473. The sequence goes on along the minus strand of CAVWKX010000021.1, from coordinate 25,375 downwards.
GGTCTGGGTGCGGGGCGTCTGCCCGGCGCCGTTCGTCTCGGTTGGGGCCATCCTGCCGCGAGAAAAGAGTGTACTCAACTCTCGCACCGGCGCCCCGTAGCATCGCGGCCATGGCGGCGGACCGGATTGAGCTCGTCCTCTTCGATCTGGGCGGCGTGCTGATTCAGCCCGGCGGGGTGGCCTCCATGCGCGCCTTGTCCGGCATTCAGACCGACGAGGCGCTGTGGAGCCGGTGGCTCGCCTGCCGGTGGGTCCAACGCTTCGAGGCCGGGCGCTGCACGCCCGAGGAGTTCGCCGGCGGGGTCGTGGCCGACTGGGAGCTCGACCTGGAGCCGGCCGCGTTCCTCGAGGCCTTCGCCGGCTGGCCCGAGCCTCCCTTCGAGGGCGCATTGGAGCTCGTCGAGGCGGTCCAGGCGACGGTCCCTGCGGGGTTCCTCTCGAACATGAACTCCTTCCAATGGGCGGCCAACTACGAGGGGATCCCGCTGACCGACGCCTTCGCCTTCCGCTTCCTCTCCTTCGAGCTGGGCTTGGTCAAGCCGGACGCCGCCGTCTTCGAGGCCGTGGCCGCCCGGCTCCCTGTCCCCCGCCACCAGGTCCTCTTCCTGGATGACAACGCCGTCAACGTGGACGCGGCGACCGCGACCGGCTTCGCCGCCCGTCACGTGCGCGGCGTGCTGGCGGCCCGGGAAGCGCTCGTCGAGACCGGAGTGCTCATGGCGTGAGGGTCGCCGGCCCGCCGCAGCACGGGTTGGGGCCCCTCACCTCCGCTGTGCCAACATGCCGCCCATGGTTGCCAACGGCCCCCTGTTGCGTCTTCTGCCGCGCCTCACCGACGACGTCGCCTTCTTCTGGACCTCCGGCGAGGACGGCGTGCTGCGCTTCCTGCGCTGCAACGACTGCGGGTTCTACATCCACCCGCCGGGCCCGGTGTGTCCCCGTTGCCTCTCTGGCAACGTGGAGCCCGAGGCGGTCAGTGGGCGGGGCCACGTCGAGACATTCACCGTCAACTACCAGCAGTGGATCCCGGGCAGCGACCCCTACATCATCGCCTGGGTGTCGATCGACGAGCAGCCCGACGTCCGGCTGACGACCAACCTGGTCGGCGTCGAACCCGACGACGTGTGGATCGGCATGCCGGTGCGCGTGCTCTTCGAGCAGGCCGAGGACGTATGGCTCCCGCTCTTCACGCCGGCGGAGGAGGCGTCGTGAGCCCCCGGCCGGTCGAGGAGCCGCTGGAACGGCGGGCCATCATCTCGGGCATCGGGCAATCGGACGTAGGTCGACGACTGGGGCGCCCCGAACTCGAGCTCACAGTGGACGCGGCATTGGCCGCCATTGCCGACGCCGGGTTGACCCGCGACGACATCGACGGGATCTCGACCTACCCTGGCATGGGTGCCGGGACGCCGGGTTTCGGTGGCCCGCCGACGCCCGAGGTCCAGGACGCGCTCGGCCTGTCGCTGAATTGGCACGACGGCGGCGGCGAAGGACCGGCGCAGATGCGCGCCGTCATGGCAGCCGCGCTGGCGGTCGCAGCCGGTCTGGCCAAGCACGTGCTCGTCTACCGCACGGTCACCGAAGGCTCCGCCCAGGGGACCGGCGGCCGGCAACCGATGGGTGGAACCGGCGGCGGTGGCTCGGTCCCCCGCTTCGGCAGCTTCATGCAGTGGTCGCTCCCCTACGGCGCCGTGTCGGCCGCCAACTGGATCGCCATGGTGGGTCAGCGACGTGTGCATGAGTTCGGGCTGACGCGCGAGCAACTCGGCCAGATCGCCATCAACGGGCGACGCAACGCCGCACTCAACCCCAAGGCCGTCTACACGGACCCGATGTCGATGGACGACTACTTGGCAGCGCGCATCATCACGACGCCGCTCTGCCTGTTCGACTGCGACGCGCCGTGCGACGGCTCGACTGCCGTCATCGTGTCGCACCGCGACGTCGCCGACGACCTCGACCATCCCGCCGTGCAGATCAACGCGTTGGGCACCGCCTTACGTGGCCGGCCCAGCTGGGACCAGTTCGACGACATGACGACGATGGCGGCGCGTGACGCCGCAGCCTCCATGTGGGAGCGCACCGATCTGAAGCCGACCGACGTGGACACCGCGCAGCTCTACGACGGCTTCAGCGTGCTCACCATCGTCTGGCTCGAGGCCATGGGCTTCTGCGGACGGGGCGAGAGCGGGCCGTTCATTGAGGGCGGGGCCAACATCGCCCGCGACGGGCTCCTGCCACTCAATACGGCGGGGGGCCAGCTCTCGGGCGGCCGCCTGCACGGCTTCTCCCTCATCCACGAGGCCTGTGTGCAGCTCCGCGGCGAGGGCGGGCCGCGTCAGGTCGTGCGCCCGGGTGGCCGGAGCCCCGAGGTGGCCGCCGTGGCCAACGGCGGAGGCCCGATCGCCGGCACCATGTTGCTCACGCGCGGCGTCCGCTGACCTCAGGGCTCTGACCTGGGCTCCTCGAAGCAGTCTCAATCTGTACAAGAGGAAGAGGTCGAGAGTTCACGGCTCGCTCGAGCAGTCAACCTGAGGTTGAGAGTGAGGGACTCAGTCTCCCGACGGACCCTCGGGTGTGGTCCCCGCCAGGTGGTGGGCCGCCCGTGCCGCCAGGGCCACCAGGGTGAGCGTCGGCCCGTAGCCGCTCGAGGTGACGAAGACCGAGGAGTCGGCGACGACGACGTTGTCGAGTGAGTGCACCCTGCCCCAGCGGTCCACCACCGAGGTCTCCGGGTCGTCCCCCATGCGCACCGTGCCCATGACGTGGCGGCTCTCGGGGATCGGCGTGGTTCCCAGCCCGTGGTACGACACGCCCGGCGAGGACGTGTGGATCACCCATTCGGCGCCCATCTCCTCCAGGACGTTCTGCAGGATCTTGCCGTGATACTTCGAGGCCGCCAGTTCGTGGTGTCCGGGGTTGTACGTCACCCGGGCGACCGGGAAGCCGCGGGCATCACGGATGGACGGGCTCAAGTCGACCGTGTTGGTGGCGTAGGGCAGGTCCTCGCCCTGCATGATGAAGGCCCACATGCGCTCGCGCAGGTTCGCCTCGCGGATGACGCGAGCATGATCCCGGCCCCAGGGCGAGTGCAGGGCCTCCATGATCGGCGCGCCTCCCCCGCTGTGCTCCACCAGTCCGCCGCGGAACCACGGGAGCCCGGCTCCGAGCGCCGCCTGCCGCGTACGGTCGTCCTGCACCATGGCGTCGTCGTGCACGTGGGTGACGGAACGGCCCTTCTGGGGATGCAGCCGCATAGTCGGGAAGTGACCCACGACGATGGTCTGGAAGTGCACCATGAGGTACTTCCCGAGTGCCGGGTGGTCGAGGCCGGACAGCAGAAGGAGGCGTGGCGTCTCAATGGCACCGCCCGCCACCACGACGAGCTCGGCCTTTCGGACGTGAGTGTCGCCGTTCCGATCGACGTATTCGACGCCGGTCGCCCGCCGGCCGTCGGTGACGATGCGGCTCACATAGGTCTCGGCCATCAACTCCGCACGGCCTGTGGCCATCGTCTTCGTCAGCAGCGCCACCGGGTCGCCCTTGGCATGGATGGGGCAGCCGAAGAAGGCACAGAAGCCGCAGTTGTTACAGGCCGGGCGACCGTCGTAGGCGATGCTGTTGGCCGCTGTCGGCGCCTCGTAGGGGTGCAGTCCCACCTTCTCGGCGGCCGCCGACGACAACACCGCCCCGTACATCGGCGCCCCCGGCGGCATGGGATACGGCCCTGATCGCCAGGCCGCAAAGGGGTTGGCGCCCGCCCGGCCCGACACGCCGATGGCCCGCTCGACCTCCGCGTAGTACGGCTCGAGCTCGTCGTAGTCGAGGGGCCAGTCGCCGACCGCAGCACCGTCCTGCGGACCGTAGGTGGAGAAGAGACCGAAGTCCTCCTCCCGGAAGCGCGGCACCTTGCCGTCGGCGTGGGTCCCGCCGCCGCCCACTGTCGTAGGGATGGAGTTCACCTCGCCGACATGGGTGTGCTCGCCCTCGTCCGCCGACCGGCGGAAGGCACGTGGCTCTACGAGCGGGTCCGGCCCGAGGAAGTAGCGCGAGATGAACTTGATCTCGTCGTTGGAGTAGTCGCCGGCGGGCTTCGTCGGGTCGTCGGGATCGAGCAGATGGTTGCGGCCCTTCTCCATGATGACGACCGACCAGCCGGCGCGCGTCAGCACCTCGGCGGCCGTGGAGCCCCCGGGGCCTGAGCCGATGATGATGGCTTCGGGGCTCACGGCTGCGAGACCTCGGCGTCGGTGTAGCCCCGCGGCTGCACGTCGCCCTCGAAGTCGATGTACTCCCATCCGACGGTGTCGCGATTGCCGCCGTACTCGGGCGCCCCGTACATCCCCTCGCAGCAGTGCCCCCACAGAAGCTCGCAGAAGGCCTCGTCGTCACGCAGCCGGCGCCGTTGTTCGTGGCCGTCCACCTCCGTGAAGTCGGAGCCCAGCGTTGCCAATCCCTCCCGGTAGCGCTCCTGGAGGCCGACGACCGGCCCGTTGAACTCGCGCTCAGCGCGGCCCTGGGAGCCCTCGATGCGCATGCGCCAGGCCAGCTCGTCCAGAGGGGACAGAGGGATGAAAGTGGAGAAACCGTCCACGCCTCCATGGCGCCCCGAGCTCGGGCCGCCGGCCCAGATGCGCGGCGGGTCGAAGGCGAAGGCGCCGAGGAAGCCATCGATGTAGTCGGCCACGCCGGCCTCCTCCGCTCCGGGCGTGCCCTCCCCCGAGGGCAGCATTTGGGCGCAGGCGGCCCGCAGCGTGGCGTACTCCTGGTCACTGAGCCAAACGGGCATCGGGCAAACGTAGCGTGGGTCAGGCCCCGTTCGCTGACGCTGATGTCAGGTTCGTTTCGGGGTCAGTCGGCCCCTGGGCGCGGCCCGGACTCAGGCCGGTTCCGGGCCGCCCGGGGGCTCGTGGGAGTCAGGCTCCAGATCGACGTCGAGCTCGTGGTCCGGGCGCGGCACCGCACCGACCCGGTGGGCGAACCAGAGCAGCGCGCGCTCGCTCTCGTCGAGGACCTCGGTGACGATATTGCCCGTCTCGCTGGCCCCGAGCTCGATCAGGCGGGTCCAGTTGGTCAAGACCCGGAACCCCGGGCCCCGGTAGTGGCGTCCGGCCACGCGTAAGGGGACGACGGGCATGCGCAGTGCCCAGGCCACCAGGCCGCCGGCGATCTCGGGGAAGGCGGCCCGGTGCTGCAGGATGTCCGAGTACTGCCCTGTGACGACATCGGCCATGTTCTCCAGGGCAGCCGAACCCGGCTCGAAGTAGCCCGAGTGCGCCACCACCGGAGGATGATCCGGCGCGTTCGTGCTCATGCGGGTGCCGCCGAATCTCGGCGAGGCCGGGGCCGTCCCGAAGACGCCCAGCTCGGCAATGGCGTCGCCCGGTGCCTGCTCGGCGAAGAAGTGCGCCTGTTGGAGGTGGAGCTGGCGCAGCTCGTCCACCGTCATGCCGGGGCTGCCGGCCACCACGACGTCCGTCACCTCCAGGCCGGCATCGGCCAAAGCCGCCCCGACGACGATGGAGCCGAAGCTGTGCGCGATCACGGTCAGGGACTGCTCGGGCGCCAGGGCCAGCGAGCCGACGAATTCGGTCAGGTCGCGCGCGGCCGTTGCCAGTTCCTCTCCACATTCGATCGACCCGGTGGCCGCGGCCAGGACGTCGGCCGGGTTGTCGTAGCCCTTCCACAGGACGACCGCCGTCGAGGTGCTGGCCCGGTAAAGGTTGCGTGCGTCGGGGATCCAGTCCTCGCAGAGGTTCGACCCGTCACCGACACCGGGAACGAACACGGCGACGTGCTCGGCCGTTTCGAGATCACCGAAGAGGAGCGCGTAATGCTGCAGCTGCGGGCGGTACACGAGTATCTCGGCCCCGGACGACAGGATCGTCTCGAGCAATGTGACCCGATCCTCGTCGTCCTCCTCGGTCGCGGCGGCGAGATCCATTTGCGCCGCGGCGAGGTTATTGGCCGCCCGACGCGCCAACAACTCGTTTCCGCGCATGCGACAGGTTAGGCCGCACCCGCGCCCGCTTCGGGCATATCAGCACCCGGTGCGCGACGCTGACGCGCGCGCGTCAGCGCGGCAGGCCCAGGATCCGCCCGGCGATGATGTCGCGCTGCACCTGTGACGTCCCACCCGCGATGCTGGCCGCCTTGCTCCACAGCCACTGTCGCGCCCACGGCCCGGCCTCGGCGGACGTCGCGTCGCGTCCGGTCACGAGCAGCGCGGCGTCCGACAGCCGCTGCGTCATGGTCGTCCACGTGAGCTTGACCCAGCTCGACTCGGGACCCGGTTCCTCGCCCCGGGCCAATCGGGTCAGGGTACGCAGGTTGTGCAGGCGCAGCACGTTGAGGTCGATGTACGCCTGCGCCAGCGCGTCGGCCACCAGCGGATCGTCCAACGAACCGTTGCGGCGCGCCTCCTCGTACAGCCGCGCCAGATAGGCCTCGTGGACGAGCTGTTCCTTGAACGGGAAATTGGTGCCGCGCTCGTGCGCCAGCGTCGAGCCGGCCACCGTCCACCCCTGCCCCTCGATCCCCACCACGTGCTCCGCCGGCACGAACACGTCGGTCAGGAAGACCTCGTTGAATTCCGTGTCGCCGGTCATCTGCACGAGCGGACGCACATCGACGCCGGGGTCGGACATGTCGACGATCAACGCGGTGATCCCTTGTTGGGGACGAGGCGCGTCCGCATCGGTGCGCGCCAGGCACAAGCCCCACGAGGCGAACTGGGCGTAGGACGTCCAGACCTTGCGGCCGGTCACCTCGAAGCCCCCCTCGACCGGCGTGGCCCGCGTCGACAGGGACGCCAGGTCGCTCCCCGCGTCAGGCTCGCTGAAAAGCTGGCACCAGATCTCCGTGGCCGAGAGGATGGCCGGCAGGTAGCGCAGGCGCTGGTCCTCGGTGCCGTGCGCCAGCAGCGTCGGGCCCACCAGGTTGATGCCCACGCGGTTCACCGGCTGGGGCGCCTGGGCCCGGGCGTACTCGCTCTGGTACAGCGCCACCTGCACCGGCGTGGCGCTGCGCCCGCCGTAGGCACTGGGCCAGTGCACGCCGACCCAGCGGTCGGCGGCCAGCGTGGCCTGCCACTCCCGACCCCAGGCCACCTCGTCGGCCAGGTCCACGAAGGCCGGCGGATGACGCAGGTGCTCGCCCAGCCAGGCCCGGAAGGAGGCGGCGAACTCCTCGTCCTCCTGCTTCGAGCGCGAGATCCACGCCGGCTCCGTCCACCACGCTGACATCGGCGTCACGTTACCGGGACCCGGGTATGGTGCCCTGCCGTGACGGCCCGCCTCCGACCGACCTGGGTGCCGGAACAGGCCCGGCGCTACCGGCAGCCCGGCGGCCCATGGGACGTGCCCACGCTGGACACCCTGCTGACCACGCACGGCGGAGAGGTCGTCGACGGCGCGACCCGGCTGTCGGCCGGTGAGGCCGACGCGCTGGTGGCGACGGTGGCCGGGGGCCTGCGACAGCGCGGTGTCCGCCGGGGCGAGGCCGTGGCCTGGCAGGTCCCCAACAGCCTGGCGGCTGCAGTCCTGACCCGGGCCTGCTGGCGGATCGGCGCCGTGGCCGCGCCGGTCCTGCATTCCTTCGGCGCGGCGGACGTCGAGGCGGCGCTCGGACAGATCGACCCTGCGCTCGTCCTCGAGCTCGACACCGAGGCCTTCTCCGACCCCGCCGCGCTGGCCGACGCAGTGGGGGGCGAGCCGGTGCGGACCGGGACCTTCCCGAGCCGGCCTTCGGACGTCGCGCTGGTTCTCTTCACGTCGGGCTCGACCGGAGTCCCCAAGGCCGTCCTGCACACGCAGCGCGGCCTGAGCTGGAAGGCCTCGCTGATGGCCCGGGTCCACGGACTCGGTCACGGGCGACGCCGTCCTGATGCCGGCACCGATGGCCCACATCTCGGGGCTGCTCAACGGGGTCCTGGTGCCGGGCGCCGCCGGCCTGCGCTCGGTGCTCGTCCGTCGCTTCGACCCCGAGCAGGCGTTGGCGCTGGTCGAGCGCGAGCGCATCTCGTTCCTGGCCGGCCCGCCCACCTTCTTCATCGCCATGGCGCGCGCCCTGGCGGAGCGGCCCGGCAGCCGACGTGTCCTCGGTTCGGCTGGTGTCGAGCGGCGGCGCATCGGTCACGCCCGCCTTCGTGGAGGACACGGCGCGCACCTTCGACTGCCGCGTGAAGCGCACGTACGGCTCGACCGAGGCGCCGACGGTGACCACCAGCACCGACGACGATCCGTTCGAGAAGGCCCGCGACACCGACGGCCGTGCCGTGGGCGCGGTCGAGCTCCGCGTCGCGGACCCCGAGACGGGCGCGCGCTGCGCCACGGGAGCGCCGGGAGAGCTGTGGGTGCGCGGGCCCGAGATGTTCGCCGGCTACGCCGACCCGGCAGCAGACCGGCCACGGTCATTGCGCACGGCGGCTGGTTCCGCACGGGCGACCTGGCGACGGTCGACGGCGACGGATGGGTGCGCATCGTCGGGCGCCTCAAGGACGTGATCATCCGCGGCGGCGAGAACATCTCGGCCTCCGAGGTCGAGGCCGCGCTGGAGGCACATCCGGACATCCACCACGCGGTCGCAGTCGGCTATCCGGACCCGCTGCATGGGTGAGCGGGTCGCCGCCTTCGTGGAGTCCGCCGCGCCGTTCGACCTCGAGGAGTGCCGGCGCTGGTTCGCCGGACGGGGCATGGCCAACTTCAAGACGCCGGAGAAGGTCGAGCGGCTCGACCACCTGCCGTTGCTCGGCTCGGGCAAGCCCGACCGGGCCGCTCTGCAGCGACGGGCCGCCGCCGGCTGACCCGGACCGCCGTTGCCCGTCGTCCCGCATGACGCACGCGGCCGAGGCCGCACTAGCTTTGGCCCGTGCCCCGCCGCAACCTGATTCCCCTGGTGCTGCTCGCCGTCCTCGGTGCTGGGCGCGCTGGCCTTCGCCGTGCTCGGCGCGTCGTCGGCCCCCAGCGGAGCGACGCTCACGGTGCAGAACGCCTCGGTCCGCACCTTCGGCACGCCAACCGGCTCGACGTCCTTCGCCATGGACCTCGTCAACACCATCTCCGCAGGCGGCTCGAAGGGCACCATCAGCCAGGTACGCCAGGTCGACTACCGGCCTCCGGATCGCATGACGCGTGTACCAGGAGTCCGGCTCCAGCTCGAAGCTGATCGCGGTGCTCACCCCGCCGGCCATCGCCTGCAGCCTCAGCACCTACACCGCCATCGTCGGGGGTCCACGCCGTGGACGGCGAACGGAACAACCTTCGTGCGGACGGAGAGCCTGTCGACCTACGACGCCCGGGTGCCCGCTCGCGACGAGCACCACGTGCGCGCCGCGGGCGTCCACCGTGCAGGGCACGGTCCACGAGCGGGCCGCCGTGCGCGCCGGGTATCTCGTGGGCGTCCGCCTGACCGTCGTCGTGCCGCCGCAGACGCTGGCCAACGGCCAACACGGCGGCCAACGGGATCGAGAACCAGGCGCTGGTCCTGCTGCAGATCAACGGCACCCGCACGGCCGCGCTCGAGTTCGTCGTAGCGCCGGCGAGCGTCAGGAGAGGTCCTGGCCCGCTTCGAGCCGGGCCCGCAGCAGCGTGGCGATGCGGTCGCGGTGCGCCGCGGCGTCGCCGTAGCTCACCTGATCGAGCTGCGCCCGCTTCAAGTAGAGGTGCATGTCGTGCTCCCAGGTGAACCCGATGCCGCCGTGCACCTGCAGCCCGGCCGCCATGACCCGCCGTGACGCGTCCGAGCACCAGGCCTTGGCCATGCTGGCCGACAGCGAGCGCTCCGGGTCGTCGGCGGCGGCGCACCAGGCCGCGTAGTACGACGGTGGAGCGCATCCCCTCCACGTCGACCAGCGCGTCGGCCAGCATGTGCTTGACCGCCTGGAACGAGCCGATGGGCTTGCCGAACTGCACCCGGTCCTTGGCGTACTGGACGGTGAGCGGCGAGGACATGGTCGGCCGCACCCGAGCATCTCGGCGCTGGCCAGCGTGGCCGCCCGGTCGACGAGCAGCGCGGCGGCCTCGTCGCCACCGAGGAACACGGGCCGGCGTGCCGTCGAAGGCCAGCACCCCGAGCTCGCGTGTGCGGTCCATGGCCGACAGCGGCGCCGGCCGGCCCTGCGCGCGCAGGTCGACGCCGTAGACCGCCACCGCCAGTCTGGACCACGGCCACGTCGGCCGAGGGCGCGTAGGCGACCGGGGGCGTCTGCCCGCTGAGGCGCACCTGGTCCCTCGGCCCCGAGACGGTCAGGCCATTGTTCCCGGGCGCGGCGGCGACGCAGCCCACCGCGGCACCCTCGCTGAGCGCCTCGCGCCAGTCCTTGGTCCCGGCGTCGGCCCGCGCCTCGTCGCCGCACAGCGCACCCAGCGCCACGATGGTGGGCAGGAACGGCGCCGCCACCAGCCGGCGCCCGATCTCCTCGCACAGCACGGCCAGCTCGACCATGCCCAGCCCCAGGCCGCCCTCGTCCTCGGGCAGCTCGATCGCCAGCCACCCCTGGTCCGCCATGGCCGACCAGACGGCGCCGTCGTAGCCCGTGCGGCGCATCGGCCGCGCCGTCGCGGCGCAGTGCGCCCGCGCCCGGGAAGCGTGCCGACGACCGACCCCGTCCCGACCCGGGCCCGCAGCGCGTCGGGACCGGCCATGCCGTCGAGGAGCGACGCCGCGGCGTCGCGCAGGGCCTGCTGGTCGGCTGAGAGGTCGAAGTCCACGGCGGCGCAGTCTACGGTGGCCGCTGACACGGGTGTCACCTCGCGCGGCGCGCTGTGCCATGCTGCGGCGGATGGATCTGCACGCCACGGCTGAGCAGGAGTCGCTGCGGGCGTCGTTCCGGAGCTGGCTGATGGAGCACCTGCCCTGGCCCTACGGCGTCGGGCTCCCGCCCCGCTTCGACGACCTGGCCGAGACGGTCGCCTTCGGGCGGCGCTGGCAGGCCGAGCTGGCGGCCGACGGCTGGGTCGGCGTGACCTGGCCCGAGGAGTACGGCGGCCGCGGCCTGGGCGCGCTCGAGAACTACGTGGTCATTGAGGAGCTGGCCCGGGCCCGGGCCCCCGAGCTGGTGGGCCGCATCGGCATCAACCTGGTGGGCCCCACGCTGCTGGCCCACGGGACGCCCGAGCAGAAGGAGCGCTTCCTCCCGCAGATCCTCTCGGCCGACGAGCTGTGGTGCCAGCTCTTCAGCGAGCCCGACGCCGGGAGCGACCTGGCCTCGCTGACCACCCGCGCCGTACCGGTCGAGGGCGGCTACCGGGTCACGCGGCCGCAAGGTCTGGACCTCCTACGCCCAGTTCGCCGACTGGGGTCTCTGCCTGACCCGGAGCGATCCCGACGCGCCGAAGCGCCAGCAGGGCATCACCGCCCTCATCATCGACATGCACGCCGAGGGCGTCGTGGTGCACCCGCTCGTGCAGTCCACCGGCGAGGCCGAGTTCAACGAGGTCGAGCTGGACGACGTCTTCGTGCCGACCGATCGGCGGGTCGGGCCCGAGGGCGAGGGGTGGGGCGTCGCCGGCTCCACCCTGGCCCACGAACGCGGCATCAACCCGCGCCAGCTCGTCATCCACACGCAGCTCATCGAGGAGCTGCTCCGCCTGGCCGAGGCCAACGGCGAGCTTCGACGACTGGCGGCTGCGCCAGTCACTGGCCCAGGCCGCCACCGAGGTCCGGCTGTTCCAGCTGCACAACTGGCGCTCGCTGACCCGCCTCTCCAAGGGGGAGGCGCCCGGCCCCGAAGGCAGCGCGCTCAAGCTGTACTGGAGTGAGATGTCCAAGCGGCTGCACCAGACGGCCCTCGACGTGCTCGGCTCGGCCTCCCCGCTGTGGCAGGGGGCCGAGGGCAACCCGGCCGACGGCGCCTGGCAGCGTTCGTGGCTGTACTACCAGGCGTCCTCCATCTTCGCCGGGACCAACGAGATCCAGCGCACGCTGGTGGGCGAGCGCGTGCTGGGGCTCCCCGCGGTTGAGAGTTCCCAGGCGGGCCGGCGGCGCCACAGGATGAGCGAGAGGATGGGTGAGATGGCAGAGAACTTCGAAACGATCCTCTACGAGGTCGATGGTGCCGTGGCCACCATCACCATGAACCGGCCGGACATGGCCAACGCGCAGGACTCCACCCTCATCGACGAGCTCGATGCGGCCTTCGACCTGGCCGACGCCGACGACGCCGTCCGGGTCGTGATCCTGGCCGGGGCCGGGAAGCACTTCTCCTCGGGTCACGACCTCAAGGCTCTGGTCAGCGGGGACGGGTCCGATCCCTGGGTCGCCCTGCGCGAGACGCCCGAGGGCAAGTTCCACCACGAGAAGACCATGTACTACGACCGCTGCATGCGGATCCACGACTTCCGCAAGCCCACCATCGCCGCCGTGCAGGGCAGCTGCGTCGCGGCCGGCCTCATGCTGGCCGCCATGTGCGACCTGATCGTGGCCGCCGACGACGCCGTCTTCTCCAATCCGGTGCTGCGTCTCACCGGGGCCGGCGTCGAGCTCCTGGTCGAACCGTGGGAGCTCGGCATCCGCAAGGCGAAGGAGTTCCTCCTCACCGGCGACACGATCGACGCCCAGGAGGCCTGGCGCCTCGGCCTGGTCAACCGGGTCGTCCCCCGGGACGAGCTCGAGACCCGAACGCGGGAGCTGGCCGACCGGATCGCCCTCGTCCCGCCGGTCACGGCCCAGACGGTCAAGGACACCCTCAACCAGACCGGCACCCTGATGGGCAAGCGCGACGCGCTCAAGTACCACTTCATGGCCCACCACTGGGTGCACAACTCAGCCACAGCGCTGAACGCATTGGCCGCCCGCAAGGCCAAGGGCTCCATGCGCGAGGTCATGGCGGAGCGGGATCAGGGCCACCCGGAATGAGCGAGGCGTCCCCGGGGCCGCTGGCCGGCATTCGGGTCATCGACGTGGGCACCCGGATCTCCGCCCCCTTCTGCGCCGGGCTGCTCGGCGAGCTCGGGGCCGACGTGATCAAGGTCGAGCTGCCCGGCGAGGGCGACTTCATGCGCACCATCGGCCCCTTCGTCCCCATGGAGGACGGCCCTGACTACTCGCTGTTCTGGGCGGTCGAGGGGCGGGGCCGGCGGGGCGTGACCTGCGACCTGCGCAAGCCCGAGGGCAAGGAGCTCTTCAACCGGCTCGTGGCCACCGCCGACGTGCTGTGCGAGAACTTCCGCCCCGGCACCATGGAGCGCTGGGGTCTCGGCCCGGCCGACCTGCCCGACGACCTCGTCTACGTGCGCATCAGCGTCTTCGGGCAGAGCGGGCCCTACGCGCCGCGTCCTGGGCTCGATCGGCTCGGCATCGCGTTCGGCGGGCTCCTCAACCTCACCGGCGAGCCCGACCGCCCGCCCGTGCGGCCCGGCGTGACCGTCTCGGACTACCTCACGGGCACCTTCGCCGCCTTCGCGGCGGTGTCCGCGCTGTACGGGCGCGACCAGTCCGCCCTGGGCGGCGACGTGATCGACGCGCCGCTGTACGGCTCCGTCCTGCGCATCCTCGAGTGGACACTGGCGGGCTACGACAAGTTGGGCATTGTCCGCCAGCGCGAGGGCAACCGCCTCTCCACGTCTGCCCCGCTCGACAACTACCCGACGGCCGACGGCTTCTTCATCTGCATCGTGGCGGGCTCCGACGCCAACTTCGCCCGCCTCTGCAAGGCGATGGAGCGGCCCGACCTGGCCGAGGACCCCGGCTACGCCACGCTGGCCGAACGGGCGGCGCGGGGCGGCGAGATCAACGGCATGGTGGCCGACTGGACCTCGAAGCTTCGGGCCGAGGAGATCACGGCACGCTGCGTCGAGTACGACGTCCCGGTCGGCACGGCCTACAGCGCGGCCGACATCTTCGCCGACCCGCACATGGCGGCCCGCAACGACCTGGTGGCGGTCGACGATCCGGTCATCGGCCCGGTGCGCCAGCAGGCCCCGTTCCCCCGTCTCGCCAAGAGCCCGGCGTCCGTGCCGAGGGGCGCCCCGCGTCTGGGCGAGCACAACCGCGAGGTGTGGTGCGACCTGGTCGGCCTCAGCGACGATGAGTTGGCCGACCTCGGGGCCCGGGGCGTGGTCTGAGGAGTCGTAGGGCGACAGGGCGAACGATGAGCGGCAAACCCGAACAAGAGGGCTGGTACACCGACCCCTACGGCCGTCATGAGGCACGCTGGATGTCCGGTGGCGTACCCACGAAATTGTGCCGTGACGGAGACACCGAATCGTACGATGCACCGCCTGACTCCCCGCCGAGTCAGGCCTGGTTGCCGATCACTCCCCTACCCGGCACGGCGACCGCGGCGGACACCCTGCGCGCCGACGCCGCCGAAGCCGAGACGATGCCATCGCTGGCGGAACTCAGACGGAGGGAGGCCAGCAGCGCCATCACGACACAGGCGCACCCCTGGTTCATCACCCGGAACTTCATTCCGAGGACGACCGGGCAGCCGGGGCCCGTTTCCGCGCTCCACCGGAGTGCACTCATCGTCGGTGGTATCGCGGCCGGACTGCTACTCCTGCTCTCGACCTGGCTCTGGGTCGCCCGGGCCGTCACCATGGTGCGGCCGCCGCCGATCTGGAGCGGCGCACTGGTTGCCGCGTTGGGCGCGCTCGGCGCGCCCGTCGTGACCTCCCTGATCTGGCGGGGCGACCGGCGTGCCGGGGTCCCGCGACCTCGCCGTCTGCAGCGGGCGGAGGTCATCGGGAGCCTGCTCGGTTTTCTTTCGCTCCTGGTCTTCGTGGCGCTACCGGCCCGCTAGGGATCATCCCGGGACTGCGCGCCGTAATCTGACCATCGGCATCGCGAACCGGAGGTGACGATGGAGACGCTGTACGAGCACGCCGGCGGAGAGGCCGCACTGCACCATCTCGAGGAGCTCTTCTACGACAAGGTTCTGGCCGACCCCGTATTGCGCTCGTTGTTCACGGAGCGGGTACCGACACACGTCGACCATCTGACCTGGTTCACGGCCGAGTCGTTCGGTGGCCCCGACCGCTTCACTCGCGAGGTCGGTTTTCAGTACCTCATCGACGTGCACCGTCATCTGCAGATCACCGACGAGCAGCGAGAGCGGTTCGTGGCCCTCTACATGGAGTCCGTCGACGAGGCGGGTTTGCCCGACGACGGGCCGTTCCGGGCGGCGCTGCATGCACATCTGCAGTTCGGCTCCGAGGTGGCGCAACAGAACTCGTGGGCGGAGGGTGAGGCCGACCTCCACCCAATTCGCGAGGTCCCCAGTTGGTCCTGGGAAGAACCGCCCGGGTAGGCCCGACGGCCATCGCCAGGCCTGTGCTGCATACTGGGCAGATGCCGTCCGGGTGGTCGTTGTGGTCCGAGGACTCCTTCCTGTCGATCGGCTCCAAGGGATCGGTGCTCTCCATCGGGTCGGTCGGCTCGGCGTGCTCCATCGCCTCCGTCGGTTCCTTCTTCTCCATTGGCTCCATCGGGTCGGCCGGTTCCGCCCTCTCCGTGCTCTCGGCACGGTCCGGCCGGTCGCTGCTGTCCTACCGATCGACGGCGGGAGTGATGCAAGCCGGGACGGCGCGCAAGCGCTTGCCGCTTTCTGACCGGCCGACGTAGATTCGCCCCATGGCACCCCTCGCGCTTGGGCGGAGTATCGCTCGACAGCGACGACCCCCAGTCCCTGGCCGCATTCTGGTGCGACCTCCTGGAGCTCGAGGTCATGTTCGAGTCGGAGGACTTCGTCGCGCTCAAGGGAGCCGGCGTGCTCATCACCACGCAACGGGTCGTCGATCACCGATCCCCGGATTGGCCCGGCACGAGGATTCCCAAGCAGATCCATTTCGAGCTGGCGGTGACCGACCTCGACGCCGTCGAGGGGCGGGCGATCGAGCTGGGCGCCGTGAAGTCGGACACGCAACCCAATCCCGACGTGTGGCGGGTGCTGCACGATCCGGCCGGGCATCCGTTCTGCCTGACCACCATGATCCCCGACGTGTAGGCGTCCGACGGCACTCCGCTCGGCCGGTGTCACCGATCGTCACACAACAGCAATGAAACCCTTAGGGCGCTCTGAAGTCAGAGGGGCAGAGTGAAGAACGTGGATCGGTTTGTCGTGGAGTCCTGCCACAGCACCTGGGTGTTCGACCTCGAACATCGGCGGTTCCATCGCATTTTGAAGGGCGGCGACGCGGACCGACGTGCCGTCACGACGGAATGGCGCCCGTACTACGGCGTGGAGCTCAAGGAAGACTCCGAAGCCTTCGTGGTGCTGCTCAATCCTGCCGGCACGCGGCTGATCCAATCATGGCGCCACACGCATGACTGCCAGCAGTGTGGCAGTCACGTCACCAGCCAGATCTCGGTCGACGAGATCCACGCTGTGCATCGGAGCTAGCGGGCGGGAGGAGCATCAGGGTCAGGGCGACTGAGCCCCGCTCCCCCGTTCCTCAGCCCGGTGTGCTGACGACCCGGCCGAAGTAGGTGGCGCCGCCGAAGGTGAAGATGCCGCCGTCGGCCGCCGCCATCCAGTAGCCGTTGGTGGCGTTGTCGGCGGCCATGCCCACCACCGGTGCGGCCAGGCTGATGCTCCCGGTGCTGCCCTCGAAGGGCGCCTGCCCGTAGGTGAAGATGCCGCCGTCGGAGGCCACGAAGCGGTAGCCCTGTCCGCTCGGTGACGCCTCCATGCCCACGATGGGCTTGTTCAGGTGGATGCTGCCGGTACTGCCGTAGAACGGCGCGTGGTAGCTGAAGACGCCGCCGTCGGAGGCGACTTCCCAGTAGCCGCCGGTTGTCGGGTCGGCCGCCAGTCCGACGATGGGCTGGTTCAGGGGCTTCCCGCCCATGGACCCATAGAACTGGGCGTTGCCGAAGCTGAAGATGCCGCCGTCGGAGGCGACCATCCAGTAGCCCTTGCCGTTGGGGGTGGGAGCGATGCCGACGATGGGCTTGTTGAGGTGGAGCGAACCGGTCGACCCGTAGAAGCTGGCGTCGCCGAAGCTGAAGATGCCGCCGTCGGAGCCGACCAGCCAGTAGCCCTTGCCGTCGGGCGTCGAGGCCATGCCCACGATGGGCGAGTTGATCTGACCGCTCAGCGAGCCGTAGTTCTGGGCCGATCCGAAGGCCGCCACCGTGCCGTTGGCCTGGGTCTCCCAGTAGCCGGTGCCGTTGGGGGCGGGTGAGATGGCCACCGTCACCGAGCCCGACTGGACCGCGCTGGCCAGCTGGCTCCAGCTGTCGGTGATGTCCGTCGGTGGCGAGCACGAGCTGACGAAGATGGCCGCGATGGAGCCGGAGTCCGCGGTGGAGGAAGCCGCGCCCATCGACAGGATCGGAGGGCCGCTCGGGCAGTTGGCGAACCCGTGCAGAATGATGTCGCGGTGACCCCAGCATCCGGAGGGGTCCGACAGGCTGCAGGCCGAGTTGGTCGTCGACGATCCGCTGTAGCCGTCGTCGTACATCCAGTAGTAGTCAGCCTCGAGCACCGAGGTGAGGCCGCCGGCCCAGATGGAGCCGCCGTACGTGATCGGCGCGCCGCCCGTGACCGCGGTCGGGAAGCTGGGGTCGCCGCCGGCGTTGGCGCCGCCCTGGGCGTACCCGTCGAGTTGCGAGGTGATGTACTGAATGGGTGGGAGGCCGCGGTCGACGCGCTCGTCGTTGACCGCCGTGAAGACCTGCTGGTCGAGCGGCAGGGCGTCGAAGGCCGCCTCGGACAGGTCCATGTCGCCGACGCCCTCCTGGCTGCGCGCGTCGTCGATCGACGTGAGCCAGTCGGAGCTTTGCGGCGGAATGTTGGCCGAGGGGTTGCCGGGCGGCAGAATGCCCGCTGCGCCTGCAGGCGCGCCGCCGGTCAACCCGGCGGTGACAAGGCTCAGGACCATGGCCGCAATCGGAAGCAGAAGAGTCGTGATACGACGACGAGCTCTGCACTGCACGTTGATAATCCCCCTCGTGGCCTCTCTTCGGTGAAGGGGTTATCGGAACGAAGTGGAGAATCCGAAGCGGACTTTTCCACTAGATATGAACTATTGCCGCAGGTCGACGGCCTGCGAGCCACGCCCACACGGGCGTTGTTCCGGCGTTGTCGCAACCGAGGCGTGCGGGTGCCTGCGTAGCCGGTGTCCAGCAGGAAAGGCGTGCCTGTGCAGCACCCCGCAACGGGCCGGCCACGCGCCGGCAACCGGCAGCACGTGCCCGTGGCGGTGGCGGTGGCAGCACGAACGATGCACCCCGATCGCAACTCGTCGCGACCCGGATGTTCACACGGGCGACGCGGCGCGGTCGCGTCGCGCGACTGCCGGTGTGCCGCCCCTCAGCCCCGGGGTAGGCCGAGGACGCGCTCGGCGACGATGTTGCGCTGAATCTCCGACGTCCCGCCGGCGATGGTGCCGGAGAAGGAACGCAGGTACTGCAGGGACCAGGCACCGTCGTAGAAGGAGCCGATCGCGCTCTCGTTCGACCGGGCCGGGTCGAAGTGCTCGAGGTCCCACTCGGTGAATCGGTTCGGGCCCGGGCCGTCGACGTCGAGGCCTTCGAGGCCCAGCGCCTCCTGGGCCAGCAGGCAGGCCCGCTGCTCGGCTTCGCTGGTGAACAGCTTCAGCACCATGTGCTCCGGCGACATCTCGCCGCGGGTCGCCTTGGCGAAGCCGCGGTAGCCGAGGCAACGCATGGCCGAGGTGTCGGTCGCCAGCCGTCCGATGGCCTCGGCCAGGCGCGGGTCGTCGCCCAGGGTCCCGCCGTGGCCGTCGGGGCGCTCGGCCATGCGCACCAGTCCCTTCAGCGTGCGCTCCATCTTCGACACGTACATGATCCAGAGCATCCCGCGCTCATGACGGAGCGAGCCTTGGCTCACCGCCCACCCGTGATTGCGCTCACCGAGCAGGTTCTCCACCGGCACTTCCACGTCGGTGAAGAAGACCTCGTTGAAGTCGGCGTGATGCGGGTCCGTCAGCTCGGGCAGCGGCCGGCAGGTGATGCCGGGCGTCCGCATGTCCAAGATGAGGACGCTGATGCCGCGGTGTTTCGGCGCCTCGGGATCGGTCCGCACGTAGCACATGCAGTAGTCGGCATCGTGGGCGCCTGAGGTCCACACCTTCTGCCCGTTCACCACGAAGACGCCGTCGCGCTCTTCGGCCCGCGTCGTCAGCGAGGCGAGATCGCTCCCCGCGTTGGGCTCGCTCATGCCCAGGCACCACGTGATCTCCCCCTTCAACGTCGGGAGGACGAAGCGCTCCTTCTGGTCGTCGGTGCCGTACTCGACGATGGACGCGGCGCAGATGGAGAGCCCCTGCGGGTTGAGCGAGCGGGGCGCCGTGCGCTCGGTGATGACCTCGAAGTAGACCATCTGCTCGTTGGGGGTGGCGTTGCGCCCGCCCAGCTCGGGTGGCCAGCCCGGCACCAGGTAGCCCGCTTCGAAGAGCTCGCGCTGGAAGGTGCGGGCCCAGTCCGGCAGGTGCGCCGAGGAACGGCGCTGTTGTGCGGCCATCGCCTCGGGCGGCGGCAGATGCTCGTCCAGCCAGGCCTCGAACTCAGCGGCGGAATTGCGTCAGCGTGTCGTCGGGAGCGAGGCGCATGGGCAACTATGACACGGGCGTCATTCGGCGAGCGAGTCGCCGCCGTCCTCCTCGTACGCGTCCGCCACGCCCTGCGAGTAGCCGCGTCGGGCCGCGGGAAAGGCCTGAATGGCCAGCACGATCCCGAAGGCCGGCTGGGTGAGGAGGATCGACCCCGCGATCTCGTCCCAGGTGGCCCCCACCTCCGCGGCCAGCCGCGTGTGGCGTTGCACGCCACCGGGCTGCCGGGCGATCACGGTGCACACCATGCGGATCAGCTCGTGCGTCTTGCGGTCGGGCTCGCGGAGCGAGTCGATGGAGGCCATCCACGCGTTCTGAGCCTGCAGGACGCCCGGAGCCAACTCCTTCAGGAAACGTTCCGACGGGAAGGGCCAGACGTCCCCCTCCACGTCGATGTCGAACCCCTCGTCGGTGTCGTCGTCGCCCGGTGTCATCGCCTCGTCATCGTACGGGCGCGGCATCCGCCTCAGGCTCCGGGCTCGGGGTCGCGGGGCTGGCCGAGGATCCGCTCGGCAATCACGTTGCGCTGCACCTCGCTCGTGCCACCGGCGATGGTGAGGCAGCGGGTGGAGAGGAAGCCCTCCTCCCAGCGCTGCGCCGTGCCGTCGAGGACAGCGCCGTTGGCGCCGTAGAGCGCCATCCCCATCTCCTGCACGCGCTGCTCGTGCTCGACGCCGAGGAGCTTGCGCACGCTGCTCCCACTGCCCGGGTCCACGCCCGACAGCGTCCGCAACGTGGCCCGGTGGCCGAGCAGCGCCAGCGACTGCGCCTCGGCGATCAGGTGGCCGAGCCGCTCCTCAAGGCTGGGCGGGTTGGTCTCGCCCCGCTCGCTCCGGCGCGCCATGGTGCGCGTCAGCGACTCCACGCCCGGACCGAAGGACGCGCCCTTCGACATCGACACGCGCTCGTTGGCCAGCGTCGTCCGCCCGATGCGCCAGCCGTCCCCCGGCGCGCCGACGACGGCATCGTCAGGGACGAAGACGTCGTTGAAGAAGACCTCGTTGAACATGGCGGCACCGGTCAGCTCGCGCAGCGGCCGGATGTCGATGCCGTCGGCGTGCATGTCGACGATGAAGTACGTGATGCCGGCGTGCTTGCCGGCGTCGGGGTCCGAGCGGGCCAGGCAGATGCCGAAGTCGGCCGTCTGGGCCAGCGACGTCCACACCTTCTGCCCGTTGAGGACCCAGCCGCCCTCGACGCGCGCGGCCCGGGTGCTCAGGGCGGCCAGGTCGGAACCCGCCCCGGGCTCGCTGAAGAGCTGGCACCAATTGAGCAGGCCGTGCAGTGTCGGGCGCACCCAGCGCTCCTGCTGTTCGGGGGTGCCGTGGGCGATGAGTGTCGGCAGCGCCCACGCCCCGACCGCCAAGTGCGGTCGCGGCAGGCCGGCGGCGGCCAGTTCCTCGTCGATGACGAGCTGCTCCACGGGCGAGGCGCCCCTGCCCCAGGGCGCGGGCCAGTGGGGCATGATCAGCCCCGCCTCGGCGAAGGCGGCACGCCGGTCAACCTCCCCGGCCGCCGCGACCTCTGCCACGACGGCCCGGATCTCCTCGCGGCTCGACTCCGCTTCGGCTGGCAGATCGGCCGCCAGGTTGCGCCGGGACCCGTCTATGGCCAGCGCCGCCACCTCGTGCACGAGCGCGCCCACATCGCCCCCGGCTACCAGCTGCAGGTTGGCCATGGCCCGCTTCAGGTAGAAGTGCGCCTCGTGCTCCCACGTGAAGCCGATGCCGCCCAGGAGCTGAATGCACTCCTTGGCGCAGTGCGCGGCCGCCCCGAGCGCCACCGCGCCGGCGATGCGCGCGCTGAGGTGGCGACCCCCCGACCCGTCTGAGTCCGAGTCCGAAGCGCCGTCGCCGTCCTCGCTCCAGGCCGCTGCGGCGTCCCAGGCCACCGCAGCCGCTTGCTCGACCGCGACCAGCATGTCCGCCAGCGTGTGCTTGACCGCCTGGAACTGGCCGATGGGCCGGCCGAACTGCACGCGCACCTTGGCGTACTCCGACGCCGTGTGCAGGCACCAGCGGGCGATCCCCGCGCTCTCGGCCGCGGCCAGCGTCAGTGCGAGGCCGCGCACCTCGTCGTCGGACAGCAGCACCTGCTGGCCCGGCGGCACAGAGATCCCGCCCTCGCCGGCGATGGTGAGCTGCCCCAGGGCGCGGGTGGCGTCGAGCGCCGGCAGCGCCTCCACGGACACCGTGTCGCCCCAGGCCTCCCGATCGAGCATGAGCCAGCTGGTCTTCGTCCCCATGCCGTCGTCGAGCGGGATCAGGACCAGGCGGGCCGTGGGCAGCCCGAGCACCGGGCGCACCGTCCCGTCGAGTGCCACCGCTCCGTCCTCCCCGCCGCTCCGGGGCAGGGGAGCTGCACCCATCGCTACTGCGGCCGTGATGGAACCGTCGGCCAGCCCCCGCAGCCACTCCGGGGCGCGGCCGCCGGGCCTCGCGACCCGCGGGCCAGGGCGGCGGAGACCAGCACCGTGGGCAGCACCGGCCCGGGGAAGAGGGCGTGACCGAGCTCCTCGAGCACGATGGCCAGCTCGGCCAGGGTGAAGCCCTGCCCGCCTTGCTCCTCGCTCAGGTGCAGGCCCAGCCAGCCCTGGGCCGCCATCTTCTCCCAGGCCGCCGGCAGCTCCGCGGCGGCACCCGGCGGCGTCTCGGCCGCCTGCCGCGGCACGCTGGCCGGGCAATGCGTCTGGGCCCAGCGCAGCGCGGTGGCGCGCAGCGACTCGTGGTCCTCGGTGACGGCGATCGGCATTACGTGTTCTCCTCCAAAGGGACCTCGGCGCCGTCGCGCCAGAGGGAGATGGCGCCGACGGGGCAGCCCTGCGCCGCGGCGCGTAGCCGGGCCTCGTCGGTGGGCGCAGCATCGAGGACCACGGCATGACCGTCGTCGCTGAGGTCGAAGGTCTCGGGCGCCCAGAAGACGCAATTGCCCGACCCCATGCACTGATCCCAGTCGATCCTGGGTTCCAACGGCAACGGCTCGCCCGTCACCGCCCATCGCCTGAAACTAGCCCCCAGGGGTGAACACCACCGGCAGGGAGAGCGGAGAACGGAAGGCCAACCCCTCAATGTGCGGCGGTTCGGCATCGGGGTCGAGCGTGAAAGGGCCCAGGCGGTCGAGGAGGGTATTGACGGCGATGCGCGACTCCATCCGGGCGAGATGCATGCCCAGGCACACGTGGACGCCGAAGCCGAAGCCGACATGCTGGCGCTGCTCGCGGAACATGTCGTAGCGGTCGGGGTGGGGGTACTTTCGCTCGTCCCGGTTGGCCGCGCCGATCAGGAGGGCGAGGTCGGCCCCGTTCTCGATCTTGACGCCGGCCAGCTCGGCCTCGCGGGTGGCCCGGCGCAGAATGACGCACACGGGCGGCTCCCAGCGCACCACTTCCTCGAAGGCGGGGGCGAACAGCGACCGGTCGTTGGCGAGGGCGTCGAACTGGGTCCGGTCGTGCAGCAGCGCAAAGAGCAGGCTCCCCGTGGCGCGGTAGGTCGTCTCCACCCCGGCCGGCAGGATCAGCCGCAGGAAGGAGAAGATCTCCTCGTCGGTCAGGCGCCGCCCCTCTATCTCGGTACGCACCAGCTCGCTGATGAGGTCGTCGCCCGGGTGGGCCCGGCGCTCCTCCATGACGTCGGCGAAGTAGTCGCGCAAGGCCGCCGACGCCGCGACGCCGCGGTCCCAGTTGGCGGCGACGCTCGTGAGCTCGAGCGTCCAGCGCTGGAACATCGGGTAGTCCTCGCGGGGCAGGCCCAGGATGCGGGCGATCACCTGGACGGGGAAGTTGAAGGTCACCGAGCGCACGAGGTCGGTGCGGCCCTCGTCGATGAAGGTGTCGATCAGCTCGTTGACGACCCGCGCCACCAGCTCCTCTTCCCAGCGCTCCAGCATCTTGGAGCGGAAGCTCGACGCCACCAGTGTGCGGATGCTGCGGTGCTCGGGCTCGTCCATCTGCAGGATGGTCCGGCCCATGACCATGCCCATCACTTCCTCGTAGATGGTCGAGGAGTACGTTTCGTTGTCACGCAGCACCGTCACGACCTCGTCGTAGCCGAGCACGGTGACGGGGGCTGGCTTGGTCGGGTCGGCGGGCTCGGCCCCTTCGCCGAGGTCGACCGGCCCCGAGTGCACGGGGCTGATGCGACGCAGCGCGTGGATCGCCGGATACGGGTCGCGGACAGTGCCGCCCACCACGTCCTTCAGCTCGTAGGGGTCGAAGGGGACAATGTTTGACTCAGTGGTTGCACCAATGCCTGGCATGTCGCTCCACGACCCCCTAGATTTCGAGTGGCCACCGGGGTCGGATCTGACTCCGGTGTCATGTACGTTAAACGAACGTTTGGTCATGTATAGCAAACGATCGTTCGGGAGTCCAGCACCGGGGTTGTCGGTGCCTGCTTGGACGCCGACTCCAACTGCCAGGTGTTGTGCCTGGTGTGTGCGTCGGACCAGGGCCGGATCAGGTAGAACCAGGGTAAGGCCCACGGGAGCGGAGAAGGCCCTGGTGGGAGTACGCAGTACTGAGGAGACCTCGATTCGGGGTCGGAGAGCGGAGAAATGGGACCGAGAATGAGCGCTGGCCCGCCCCCCCGGGGCGACGCCGACGCAGCGCGAGGAGGGGCCGCCCCCGGAGAAGGCTCGGCGACCCGGCGGCGGATCCTGCAGATCGCCCTGACCCTCATGGCCCAGCGGGGCGTCGACGGGACGAGCATGCGGGACCTGGCCTCCGCCGCCGGCCTCAACGTGGCCTCGCTGTACCACTACTTCCCGAGCAAGCGCGACCTGCTGGAGTCGGTCCTCATCGAGCAGGGGTTCCTCCCGATCCGGCCGGAGCACGCGGACGTGTCGCTCGAGGCCCCCGATGCCGAGCCGGTCACGCTGGCTCAGCTCCTGGCCGAGATCATGACCTCCATGTTCGAGGTCGAGGATTTCGTGCGCCTCATGGTGGGCGAGGCGATGCGGGGCGAGGCGACCGCCCGTGCCGTGGGGGTGGACCTCTTCGCCTCCTTCGAGTCGAGCATCGAGGACTGGGTCAAGAGCAACCGGCCCGATCTCAATGAGGGACCGGGTGCCGCCGCGGTCGCCCGGCTCCTCAGCGCCATGGTGGTCGGGATCTTCATTCAGCACGCCGCCGACGTGCTCGGCGAGGAAGGGGATGACCTCACCGCCCTGTCCCTGGACCGGGCCCGCGAGGCGGCGTCCATACTCCGGCCGCCGGGCTGACCCGACGCCACTTGCCCGCAGCCTCCGCTCCGGCACACACTGACGCCGTGCCCGACGCCACGCCGACCAGCGCGCCGACCGCCGTCGCCTCCGCCGTCTTCGCCGTGCCGGCCGAGACCGTGTGGGCCTACCGTCTCGACTTCGCCAACCTGCCCGGCTACAACCCCGACGTGCGTGACGTGACCCGCGTCGCCGACGGGGCGAGCGACGCCGTGGGCGGTGTGTGCGGGCCCGGCGCCCGCTACACCTTCGAATTGGCGGACCCCCGCCGGCCCGGCCGCTACCAACCGATTGAGCTGTGGATGGTGGACGCGGTGGCACCGACGCTGGTCGCCGCCGGCATGTCGGGCGGCAGCGAGGCCTACGAGGAGTTCCTCGTGACGCCGCACCCCGAGGGCGGGTGTGAGGCGACGCTCACGCTCTGGGTCACGCTGCCCGACGGCCTCTCCGAGGACGTGGTCGCCGCGGCCGCCGCCGGCAGCCTGCAGTCGATCAGCGAGGAGCTCCGGTTGATGAAGGAGATCCTGGAGGGCGCTGCCTGATTGCTCGTCTCGAGCGCCGAATGGCTAGTTGCTGTAGTCCGCGTCCGCGTCGGCCAGGCGCTCGGCCAGTCGGGCCAACATCTTCACGCCGATTCCCGGCGT
>CAVWKX010000020.1:0-76504 GCA_963755655.1 uncultured Acidimicrobiaceae bacterium | reverse complement strand
GTCCGCTAGACGGACAATGCACCTTCCGAGCGTCGCTCCTGGGATCATCGGGCGGCGTGCGGAGGCGACGGGCTCAGGCGTGCCACGAGGGCGTCCAGGGGCGTGGCCGACGGTGGCGCGGAGCTCGGACGGCGGGCGTGGAACACGCGACCGTTCGAGATAAGCCTTGGGGTTTCGCCGTGGGTGGCCGTGGCCTGGCGTGCGGGAAACCGGCGCGAGCCGGTACGCTACTGGGGATGCCTGCCGGCCTGTGCGAGCAGGCCGCGCGGATGTAGCTCAATGGTAGAGCCCCAGCCTTCCAAGCTGGTCATGCGGGTTCGATTCCCGTCATCCGCTCTCATATTTCCTGCTCATAATTGTTATTCGGATTCTCGTTCGATTATCTCTGACATCTTCGCCGTCGATTGCTCGCCAGCGTCGTCTAAAGTAGTGTTTTGCCTAGTCAGATGCCATATCAGGGCCGCCATTTGGCGGACTGTGGAGGCTGGTGGAGACCAGTCCCTCTACCCAAAATTCTCCCCAGAACGAGAGCTGGGCATGGCCTACGTCGAACAACGGGAACGCAACAAAGGCACGCGCTACCGGGGCATGTACAAGGGGGCAGACGGGCGGTACCGGTCCGCAGGCACCTTCAGCACGCCAGAGCGGGCGTTGGAGGTAGCCCAGGAGGCCGAGCAGCACGCTGCCGCGCTCATTTCCGGAGCTATCGGGGGCCTGGATCCGGCAACCCGCGCAAGCCGGCAATGACCATCGCCATCGGATCGTCGCCGGGATGGGGGTTCCAGTAGCCGGTGCCGCCGTCAACCGTGACCATCGCCATGGGCGGCAGTGGTGCGCCGTTCATTTCGAGAGCGACCGCTTGAGCCGGAGTCATTCCGGTGAGGGCGTTCGCATGATTCGCACCCTCGCCGTGCAGCATGACAATGAGAGGAACGGCGGTGCCAGGCTCGTGGTCCGGCGGCCAGGCGATGGTGTATCCGACGTTGCGCCCACGAGCGCGGGAGTAGAAGCGCCCGGATCTCGACACCCCAGTCGGGGAGAATCGCAACGGAGCTGCCACGACCGAACACGCGGCGTCGATTTCATCGAGCTCTTGTTGGCCGGGGAGGATGCCATGCGACACGAGTTCGACACCCAGCGCTCCGCCGGCGAACACGGCGGCGACACCGGCTGCTCCGACGGTGAGGACGCGCCGCCGCGACCATCTGCCTCCTGTCCTTCCTGTGACTTCCGGAGGCTTCACTTCGGGATACCCCCAGACCGTGTCCGATGAGAAAGGACCGGCCAGCTCGCGGCGCGGTAGCCGTTCACTCGAGAGGTT
Organism: uncultured Acidimicrobiaceae bacterium; assembly: GCA_963755655.1. Classification (GTDB taxonomy): domain Bacteria; phylum Actinomycetota; class Acidimicrobiia; order Acidimicrobiales; family RAAP-2; genus Bog-473. The sequence goes on along the minus strand of CAVWKX010000020.1, from coordinate 75,183 downwards.
GTTAGCGACGAGCGAATGCTCGGGTTGTGTCCCCGGTGCACTCCACTGCTCGGCCGGCAAGAGCGAGTGAAGCGACCAGGACCGCTAACTCAATGACATCAATCGCTCCAATGTGGAACAGGTCCCGAGGACCTGGCCCGCCATCGACGATCCACAGAGCCGCACCGATCAGAAACAGAGCCATCGTGCTAGCGACGACGAATCCCATCGCTCGCTCGAATCGGAGGACTCGGTCGGAAAACTCGAGTCTGCGGACGAGCTTGGCCACGCCCACGACGACGGCACCCAGCGCGAGCGGGCAGGCGAACATCCACATCACCTCCGCTCCTGGGAAGGTGCTCAGCGCAGCCGGGTGAAGCCAGTAGGAGCTCAGGAAGAGGGTGGAGGCCCAGGCGTAGGCAGCAACTCCACCGGGGACGACGCCCTGATGGGTCCACGGGTGCCCACCAGTCCCCGGCCATCCGTTGGCGAAATGATGTGTACCCAACGTCAACGCCATGAGACCGACGATGACCAGGCTCAGCGGGCGCAGCGTGGCCCAGCGCCGACCGCCCGCAAGGTTTCGTAGCGCGAGGTAGGCCACCGGCACGGCGCATGCAATGCTCGCCGCGCCAATGACGGCAACGCCAGCCGTCATGATGAACATGGCCATGGTGGTGGCGACCGTGTTTGGCGTGGACCATTGCCAACCGATTGTGAGCTGCGCCCAAATGGCAACGGCGACGGTCACGAACAGTGATGCTGCGCAGGCGAAAGCCGCCAGCGAACGGCGTCCATCCTCGTCGGGACAGAGGGATTGACCCCCAAGCCCGGCCACGGCGAAGCGAGCCATGAGACCACCGCGGGCCACGTCGAGAGTCCGACTGAGCGATTGCGGTCGTTCCGCCAGGTCGTCCACCAAGAGCTCGACGAACTCATCTCCGTAGCGGGCCCTCCATTCACGCGGGTACCACCGCGGAGCAGTGCCGCTCGTTGCCGCAGGTCCGCTGTCACGGCGTCCCCCAGGTACCGGCAAGGCGTCGGAGACCGACGTCGGCGACCCTGCGCTGAGCCGCGAGGTGAGTGCGAAGGGTCTCGGCCCCGATCGCCGTCAGCCGGTATGGGCGACGGCGGTCGTCGCTCTCGACGGATGCAATGAGACCCTGACCTTCGAGGCGGCTCAGCGCCTCGTACAAGGTGCCCGGCGCCAGCCGCACCTCGGCGAAGCGTTCGATGTCCTTGGTCAAGGCATAACCGTGCTTCGGGCCCTCGGCCAAGCTGGCGAGGATCAGCGTGGCGGGACCGGCGGAACGGCCGAATCCGGAGAAGCCCCCGCCGCCCTTTGTTGCTGCTTCAGTCTCTTTGGCTCGCGCCATGTCTGCGACTCTATATCGGTAACCGATATACCGTCAACCGGACTACCGGATTCGACGCGACCGGCGCTCTTCGGGTTGATCGAAGTGAGTCGGTCCGATCGGCTACTTCGAGCTCCGAGAGCGCAGTTGCGGCGTGTGGATCGCTTCCCACCCTGACGCGGGTCGACGTGAATGATGGCATCCGACAGGTTCGCACGTGATGGAGAAGCTCGTGGGTGGGCGGATCAGAGACCACACATCAACGCCAGTGACGCTCAGTGCTTCAGTAGCCTTGGCGTGTGTCCAGCGAGGCTCCCACCGTCGCGTTGGTACACGGTTGCACTCAGGGTCCTCGAAGTTGGGATCGGGTGCGCGAGTCTTGTCCGAAGCTGATGTGCGATCTGTGCTCGTCGACCTGCATCCAGAGGACTTCGACGGCGCAAACGCTCGTGAATGTTCCTCCTACATCGCCGATGTCCTGGGAGATCTCGAACGTGTCATCCTCGTCGGCACTTCGTGCACTGGCCTGATCATTCCGGTGGTGTCGATGCTCCGCCCCATCGAGCATCTCGTGTTCGTTTGCGCCGGTCTTCCCGACATTGGCAGATCCGCAACCGACCAGATCTTCGGTGACGGACTGCTGCATGAGGATTGGGTGGCCTATCCGGGCGCACCCGACAGTGAGGATGCTGCAAAGGTGTTCATGTTCAACGACTGCGACGGCGCGACGCTGGACTGGGCACTTACAACGGTCCGGCTGTGGATGCCGCAGCCCGCGTACGACGAAGTCACGCCGTTGGAGGCGTGGCCGGAGATACCGTCGACCTATGTCTTGGGAACCAAGGACCGGATCATCAACCAAGCATGGGCGCGTCCCGCCGTGACTGCTCGCTTAGGGCAACCCCCGATGGAACTGGATACCGGACATTGTCCCCAGAACAGTAGGCCTGAGGCGCTGGCACAGATTCTGAGTCAAATCACGATTCGGACCGCCACCTGATCGTGCCGGGGCCACGACCACTCGTTTCCGAACTCCTCGATGAACGACATGCAGTGCCCCAACCAGTCGGGTCAGGACGTCGTCGGAGCCACCGTGGCAGATGTCTGTTGCCAGAGCACAGACGATCGGTTGTCGCGAACGACTCGCAGCTGTTGATACTTCTCCCAAGCTCCAAAGCCCGGAATCTCGTCGGCGTAGATCGTCCCGTTCGACCCGAAGGCGAAGTAGGTGAGCCAAAAGCCTGAGCGCGGCCTCTGGGGGAAGGAGTAGCCGGGTATCGCCCGGCCGCCTTGGAGCTTCAGGAATGTGGGCCCAGACTCGCCGTAGACCACTCCGTCGGGGGCCCGTTCGAGGACTGAGGTGTCGCCGCCACTACGCCGGTCGCTGGGCGCGCCGATTTCAGTGGCGACTCCGTTCGGCGCCACCTGCCAGATGGCCCAGCCGTTGCCGCCCGAAACGTCGACGTTGCCCTGCGCATCGACCGCAATCTGTCCCAGATCGGGCAGCGGCTGGCCGTTGTAGGGGGGACCGATAGCGCTGGTCGCGATGACGTCGAGTGTGCCGGCGTCGAGGCGGAGCAATTGCATCCCGGTCGAGATGTACAAGACACCCTGTTCGCTCAGAGCGAGAGCCGCCGAGTTGAGCTGGTCGATCGATACCGAGCGGGCCGGCGTGCCATTGGCGATGGGTGGTGGAAGCGTGGTGCCCGAGCAGCACGGCGGAGAAGTGCCCATGCCCGCGATCCCGGCGATGGTCGAGATCACGCCGTTGGGGCTCACGACCCGGACTCGGTCCCCGTCGACGACGTAGACACTCCCATCAGGTCCGACCGCCATGTCCACGATGTCCAGGAACTCCGCATCAACTGCCGGCCCACCGTCACCCGAGACACCCTTCTTCCCCTCGCCGGCGATCACTCGAAAGCGCCCGTCGGGAGACGTACCAGTATCTGCTCGCGATCGACGTCAGCCACGTAGAGGGCGCCGGTGGCTGCGACAGCGAGTGGCCCGGCAACCGTGAGGTTGGCGTAGGGACCTACCGGTAACCCAGGCCGGAAGTTGTCTCTGGTTACGTTGTGCTTGGTCGCATGCGTTGTCGGGGCGGTCGGCCCATGTGCATTGCCAGCCAGAGCCCAGCCGATACCTGCCACCACCATGGCACTGACGACAAGGCCGACGATCCAGCGCCGTCTCCGTAGGCGACGCGCCTCCCTGATGAGTGCCTCGGCGTCGCGTGCATGCACCGGAGGTGGATCGATCCTGGGTCGCAGCAGCGTCATGGCACTGCTCCGTCATGGCGATGACCGCTTGGGCTGCTTGCCCGTCGAGTGACGCCGCGACCACATGACGTCATCACGCCAATCATGCCCTCCGGTGGTCGATGGGACTCATCTCGCCGCACTCGTTGCGTATTAAGGGAGTGTCGTCGGCTGCCATGTGACGCCGTCGTCGTTTGTCATGAACCAGTGCGGCTTCTGCCCGTCGCTCTCTAAGGCATAGCCATGGGATCCATTCACGAAGACTGGATAGATCTCGTCGGTCGAACCGGCGGAGACTTGCAATACAGGGCGCCACTGCGTATCCGCCATATTCGTACGCCACAAGATCTGTCCGCCGGTTACATAAAAGATCGTGTTGGATCCATCCGTACTGAGCGATCCCATGTACCGCGTACTAGGCGGTCCTGTGACCAACGTATGCCACGTCGAACCTCCATCGCCGGAGACGCCGATAGCGCTAAGTGAAGCGTTGCCCCCTCCGCTTCCTCCGCACACTCCCGCCAGGGTGCCACCTCCAAATGACCCGACCGGTTCGCAGGTTTCAGTTTCGGTCTCCGAGGATTGATTACTCCCGGAGCGCCGATAGACGGAAGAGCCAAACGCAACGATCACTCCATGCGCAGCGCCCGGATACAGCTCGACCAAAACCTCCCGGGAGGGTCCGGCCGGCTCTATGCCATCGAAGGCTCTGAGCCGGAGCTCGCATGATAAAGGGTCCCCATTGCGAGGTCCTGTAGGGCACGAAACCGCATGGATTGGACAACTATCGACGAGTGCCCACACATCGTGTCCCCAAGGGATGTCGAGTGCCACGACACCTCCTTGCATCCGGAAAGCTCATCCTCGTCCATCTGGCTTGCGGCGTCGTTGGTCTGCCAGGAAATGCCGTCTTGATAGAACCACCCGCGTCTCGGGTGTTGCGAATTGGACGCCTACAACTCCCCCCAGGGCCTCGATTCGTCTGCCAGTCGACGGCCTGTGCCGCGAGGTTCGGTACCGGTGTGCGGATCCAAGTTGCTCCAGCGTCGGTTGTCCGAATGACCGTTGGGTTGTATGTCTCGATTCCCAGATTGCCGCCGCTGGCGATCCAGCCATGCTGCGGGTCCGAGAAGTCGATATCCGTCGGTCCACGTCCGATGACCCCATTTCCTGGAGGAACTGTTTGTGCCGGCACATGGGATCGGGCGGCAGGTCCAGATGGTCGTGACCCCGGCCCGATCGGCCTTCGGGGGCCCGTGTCCGCCTGTGCCTCCAAAGGCCACGAGTACGACTCCAACGAGCACAACCTGCGCAAGAATCATGAAGGCGGCCCCGACCCAGCGCCGTCTCCGAAGGCGACGCGCCTCCCTGATGAGTGCCTCGGCATCCCTGCCTCCATCGGATGCGGATCGATCCTGGGTCGCAGCAGCGTCACGAGACGGCCTCGATCATCGCGATGACCTCAGCGGGCTGGTAGCCCTGTTGGCGGGCAAAGGCGACGAGATCCTTCACCCGGGCCATGACCACGCCGCGCTCGGGAGTGCCGGCGACCGTGATGCCACGGCCGCGGCGGAACTCCAGCATCCCTTCGTCTCGCAGTTCGCGGAGCGCTCGGAGAACGGTGTTGGTGTTCACCCCGAGGACCGTGGCCAGGTCCTTGGCCAGGGGCATGCGCTCGCCGGGCCGTGCTTCGCCTTCGGCAATGGCTCGACGGATTTCGGCGGCGACTTGCTGGTAGAGCGGGGTGTCTTCAGCGAAGTCGATCTTCACTCGATCCATAGTGCTAATTGTCTTAGCTCTATTATTCGACAGAGTCAACCCGCCGACCGCTGCCCGCAGCGACCGTGTCCGAATCAGCCGGCGGCGGGTGGATTGGTCACGGCGGACGGCGGTTTCGTGGTCGTCGTGGTTGTGGTTGGGGTACCGACCGGCGGGATGGTGGCAGGTGCTGCGCTCGAGGGCTGCGTGGTGGAACTCGGAAGCAGCACTGGCTTGATCGGATTCGAGTAGAGGTAGTTGTAGATCTGGGCTACGGCGGGCGCTGCCGCCTGGGCTCCATAGCCACCGTGGTCGATGACCACCACGACGACGTATTCAGGAGTCCCGGGGTGTAATCCGTCGGACCGAATCCCACGAACCACGAATTCGGCTCCTTGTTCAACCCGACGTCAGCCGTCCCCGTCTTGCCCGCGATGTCGTATGCATTCATCGGGAACTTGGCGTACTGAGTGAACGCCGCGTTGGCCGTACCCGCGGTGGAGTTCACCACCCCTTCAAAGCCAGCCAGCATTGGTTGATACGTCGAAGAGGGCAGGCTCACGTGGCCCGTGACCTTGGGGGCGAATTTCTTCAGGACCTTGCCACTTGGGTTGACGATGGCTGCGGCCACCTCGGGCTGGTACCGGGTGCCCCCGTTGGCGAAGGTTGCATAGGCCACGGCCTGTTGAATAGGCGTCACGAGTGTCTCGCCTTGACCGAAGGCCGTCTCGATGTTGTCCGCCGCGTAGTAGCCCGTATTTGGATACGCGCCGGGGTCTGACTTGTGCAGAGCCGCCCGCTCGAGGGCACCGTCAACCTCCCCAGCGTCCTCATCGGGCATGTCGATGCCGGTGAGGTGCCCGAGCCCGTAGTTGGAGGCCTCCTCTTGAATCCCTTCTGGATTCTTGGAGTAATAGAACTGGTCTCCCAGAGCGTAGAAGTAGTAGTCGTCCGACCTGGTGAGTGCAGACTGCATGGCAGTCGGACCGGCATCAGACGCCTCGTCATCTTTGAACGAGCATTGGCCCGTGCATGTTTGGGGAATCTTGTACGTGCCGGTGTCGTTGACCGAAGTGTTGGCGCTGATCACGCCGTCATCGAGCGCCGCCGTGGCCGTATTGAGTTTGAACGTGGAGCCTGGTGTGTACTCGCCATCTATCGCATAGTTGATGAGGGGGCACCCGGTCGTGGCCGATGTCGTGTTGCAACCCGCAGAGAGCGTGTCGTAATCGGCCGTTGAGATCCCACCCACCCATTCGGCCACGTTGTAGGTCGGTGAGGAAGCCATAGCCAAAACAGCTCCCGTCTGCGCATCCATGACGACGGCCGCCCCGTCGTTAGCGGTCGGGTATTTGCCTGTCGTGGTGTCGACTGTATGGCGATCGTTCACCATGGTTTGTTGCAACACGTTCTGAACGTATTCCTGTAGCCCGAGGTCGATATTGGACACCACGGTGTCGCCTTGAGATGGATATGCCTTGTGCAAGGTCCCCACGACCTGACCCTGAGCATCGACTGCGAGCGCTTCTTCGCCTGGACTTCCGCGGAGATATTGCTCGTATTCGTTTTCCAACCCGCTCTGGCCGTATTCGCTGGCCTGGGTGTAGGCCGCGTTCGGATTGGCCTTGAGCTCTGCCGACGAAATCGGGCTGACGTATCCGAGTACCGGTGTGGCCACCGCCGTCGCGCCCTGGTTTTGTGGGTACGTGCGTTGGGTCACCGATTGTACGGAAGCGCCTGGAAACTCTGAAGGGTGATTCTCGAGGTACTCGACCACGCTTGTCGGAGCCGGGTCCAACACCGGAACCGGCTCGTACTGGCTGTACTGGGAATCGGCGATGGCCTGCTCGACCTCTTTCGGAGGCTCACCGACCAGGCTTGCCACGTCGCCGACGCTGTTCGGGTCAGCGAGGGCAGCAGCCCGCGAGAGCACGATCTCTTGGACGACTTCGTCACCGGCCAACACCGTGTCATTGCGGTCGACGATCTGTCCTCGCGGCGCCGGAATGCTGACAACCCGAATCTCGTTCTGGGTCACAGCGGCGACGTACGACTTGGCGTCGACCACCTGAAGGGTCCAGAGGCGCAGGATGAGCACCAAGAACAGAACCACGACGACGCCTGCGATGACACGAAGCCGGACGTTGGGTCGCGACGGTTCTTCCTCAGGCGAACCGACCAGTCCAGCGACATGGACCGACTTGCGTGGTCGCATTCGGGGCTGGCGAGCAGCTTCTCGCCATGAAGCCGACCGGGCTGCTCGCGGTGTCCCTTTCGAAGGCTTGGGGTGCAGCCGATCGCCCCGGATCGGGTGGCGCAGTGTCCGAGTCACCGACGTGCGCGTGTGCAGTGCGGCGCCACGGTCATCAGCGATTGAGGGTAGCCCTCACCCCTGGTTTGCGGATGGCAGGCTCGTGGCACTCTGGTTACGTCGACCAGGCGGCGGGCTCGTGGCTGGGTGGTGCGACAGACCACGTTGTTCATTCCCTACGACGCGGGGACGATGCCAGACGCAGTCGTCACGGCCAAGCTGCGTCTGCAAGCAGTCCTCGACGATCCGGGCATTCCGGAGCCGAACTGACGGGCGGCGAGCTGACCAGGATCCAGTCAAGAGCACCCTCTGGACTGTGGCGCTCCGGTGGTCGGGACCGGCGTCGATCCGGTGACCTCACGCTTTTCAGGCGCGCGCTCTACCAACTGAGCTACCCGACCGGGTAACCGGGTTCCCACCGCCCGAAGGCGGGTCGGAGCTCGGTGGCGGACCTGACGGGATTTGAACCCGCGACCTCCGCCTTGACAGGGCGGCGTGCACTCCGAGCTGCACCACAGGTCCGTGGCAATGGCCATCCCGCTCCTCGGTCCTGGATCAACCCGGTCGCTGAGCAGCCCTTCACTGTAGCCGGTCCCGGATTCCGACCCTCCCCGGAAAGGGGCTCCAGCGGGCCTACGGGGTGGCGGCACGGAGCGCTGCGACCCCAGCTTCGAAGTCCGTGTACCTGGAGGCGTCCAGCGCAGCGGCCAGGGCCGTCGCGCAGAGGCGGTCGGTGATCTCCTCGGCCTCGTCGTGCTTGCTCTTGATGGCGGCTCGAGTCCGGGAATGGCTCTGACCATCCGAAGAACTTCGCCTGGCCCGGGCCCTCGTTGGTCAGGATCGCCTCGAGGGGGGACAGGCCGACGGCTGTCGTGGCGACCAGATGGATCCCGCCCCGCCACTCGCGCAGGATCTGCATCAGTTGGGCCGCCCGCCCTGAGGGCGATTCGGCCCGGGCGGCGTCGCGCCACCCGACGAAGAGAGGGATGGCGGATCCCTCGAGCCCGTCGACCAGCTCCTCCGTCACGGCGACGATCTCCTCGAGTCCTTCCACGTCGCCGTAGTGCTTCTCGCCCCACTTCCCATGTGCCTCGGCCATCCGGGCCGCCGCGCCGGCAGCCGCCGGCGACGCCGACGCCCTCGGAGTACATGGCGCTGCACCGCATTCGGCTCGAACCAACCGAAGGCGGACGTGACCACGTCTGGCCCGACGTCTCCGAGCATGCCGCCGCGCCCGGCGAAGTAGAAGGCGAAGGGGTTGGACCATCCCCACTCCGCCGCCCAGCCGGCGATGTCCGGGCTGAGGTAGGCCGCGGTGCCGATGTCGTGGATGGGAACCGAGGTCGCCTTGACGACAGCGAGCGCGGCGTCCTGTTCCGTGGCACCCATGGGACCCTCCTCGGTTCAGCTCGGTTCGAACGGGAGCGACGACGTCGAGCGCAGGACGCGTCGCATGCCCGGGATCGTTCCGACCACGGCCTCCATGAGCCGCGCCAGGTCCGTCACGACGGTGTCGAGGTGCGCGAAGCGATCGTCGAGGAGGCCGACGACGCTGGCCAGCTCCGGCGACACCTCCTGCAGCGACCGGGTGGCCTTGGGGAGCTCGCTGGCCAATTCGATCGCGACGCCGCTGAGTCGCTCGGTCAGGCCACGGAGCGCCGAGGCGGACTCCGAGAGCGAGGGGAGCGACGCGTCCAGCATGCCGACGGCCTGCTCCAGCCCCGAGACGGCGCCTGAGATGCCCGAGCGCGGCGAAGTCGATGCCCGAACCGGCCTTGTTGACGCCCCCCTCGAGCCGATCGAGCAGCGTCATCAGGCGATCCATCCGTTCGGTGACCTCGTTGATCGGCTTCGAGCGTCGCCAAGGCCGAGGAGGGAAGTCGGAGCACCGCGCCCGGGAAGCCGATCATCGTTTCGAGCAACGACGGAGACTCTCCACACTTGATCATGGGTCGGATGGGGCCGGGTGTCCAGTTCCTTCCTCGGTGTCCGGGGCGGATCGACCAGCTCGGCCTCAATGGCCGGCCGCAGCTCGTCGAGGACGGGCTTGCGGACGCGCAGCTTGGTGGCGGCGTGGCGCCGAGCGGTCGATCGACCCGAGGTCCTGGGCGGCGCCGCGGCGCGCGCGCGTCGAGCTCCGGCGGCGGGACCACCACGTCGAGCAGCCCGGCCTCCCGGCGCCGTCCGCGGGTCGAACATGTCACCCGTCACGGCGGCGTGATCGAAATGGGCCGGGGTGAGTCGGTGCCGGGCGAGCACGATGGCGAACCACGGCAGGGTGAGCCCGATCCGCACCTCGTTGAGCCCCAGTCGGAACGGCCCGTCGGCCCCGAGGCGCATGTCGGCCGCCATCAGGAGGAAGGCGCCGGCAGGGAAGGCGTGGCCGGTGCAGGCGACTACGACCGGCGCCGGGAAGGAGAGGATGCGCTCGGCCAGGGTCGCTCCCAGCCTGAGCAGGGTGACGACGTCCTGGTGTGACCCGCCGAGCGTGTTCGAGGTCGAAGCCGGCCGAGAAGCAACCGGGTCTTCCCTTCAAGAAGGACGACGGTCCCGTCGCGTTCGGCCTGGTCGAAGGCCTCGTGCAGGCGCTTGGCAGCATCGGAATGGAGAAGACGTTGACCTTGCCGTCGTCCATGGTGATCGTGCTGACCAGGTCAGTGCGGGTGTAGGTGACGATGTCTGTCATGGTCCTCCAGGGACATGTCCGGGCTGGCTATATTGAATCAATGTTTCGGAACAGTGTTCCTAAATTGGACCGCCCGCCGTCAAATGGTCGCTCTCGACCAGGGACTTCTGATGCCCCGGACCAAGCAGCGCACTCCGGAGCTGCGGGATCGGGTGCTGGCGGTCGCCGTCGACCTGCTGGCCGAGGAGGGTGCGGCCGGGCTGACCGCGCGGTCGTTGGCCGCCCGGGCCGACACGTCGGCCCCCGCCCTCTACGAGCTGTTCGGGGACAAGTCGGGCGTCGTCCGCGAGCTGTACTTCGAGGGGTTCCGTCAGCTCTCCGAGCGAGCTGGCGGCGCTGCGCGGAGACGGCCGACCCGGTCGCCGACCTGTGGAGCCCTGGCCACCGCGTACCGCCGGTTCATCCGGGCCAACCGGGAGCTGGCCGAGGTCATGTTCTCCCGGCCCTTCACCGACTTCTCGCCGGACCGGACGAGCTGGCGGCGACGAGCTCGGTCCGCGTCCTCATCGTGGGCCGGGTGCGGCGGTGCATCGAGGCGGGCCGCCTGCGCGGCGACGAGACCGACGTCGCCCATGTCCTCGTCGCGCTGATCCAGGGCATGGCCTTCGCCGAGGCGGCGGGTCGCCTCGGGACCTCCACGGAGTCGATCGAGCGACGCTGGCGACTGGCCATCGGCACCGCGCTCAACGGGTTCGGCGGCCCGCGTCGTAGTCAGCGTGGCGTGACGCGTCGGCTACCTCCGCCGGAGGCGGACGCGCCCTCGTCAGGACGATTGGTAGAGGGCGGCGGGCAGGCGCGAGACGAGGTCGATCGCCTTGGCGTCGGGGCCGATCAGGGCGCGCCGGCGGTCGCGGCGGACGGCGGTGAGGATCTGCGTCGCCGCCTTCTCCGGGCTGGTGATGAAGGCCCGTTCGAAGTCCCTGGCGGCCTTCTCGGGATCGCCGGCGACGTCACGGACGCTCGCGTCCATGCGGGCGTTGCGGGCGATGTTCGTCTTGATGCCGCCCGGGTGGATGGTCGTCACCGAGACGTTGGCGCCCTCGATCTCGAGTTCCATGCGCAGCGAGTCGGTGAAGCCCCGGACCGCGAACTTGGCGGCGTTGTAGGCGGACTGCGAGGGCACGCTGATGAGCCCGAAGACGCTGGAGAGGTTCACGATGTGGCCCTCGCCGGACTGCTTCAGGTGGGGCAGGAAAGCCTTCGTGCCGTAGACCACGCCCCAGAAGTTGATGTTCATCAGCCATTCGAAGTCCTCGTAGGACATCGACTCGACGGTGGCGCCGAGCGCCACGCCGGCATTGTTGATGATCAGGTTGACCTGGCCGTGATCGGCGACGACCCGGTCGGCCCAGGCGTAGACGGCGTCCCGGTCGGCCACGTCCAGGTGCTGGGACGTGATCTTGACGCCGAAGCCCTCGCACTGCGCCACCGTCTCGGCCAGACCGGCGTCGTCGATGTCGCTCAGCGCGAGGTGCGCCCCCTGCCGGGCCAGCGCGTGGGCGAGCGCCCGCCCGATGCCCGAACCGGCTCCGGTGATGGCGGCCACGCGGCCGCTGAATTCCTTCATTGCGTCTCCTCGCTCCGTGTCGGCTCTCAGGAGCGCCACGGGCTCGAGGGCCTTTTCCTGGGTCCGTCGAACCGGAGAACTCCATGATGGAGTCGTCGATGTCGCTCATCTTCAGGGCGCGGTAGTCGCGCAGGTAGCTCTGGTGCACCTTCCACGGGTGCGTCGTCCCCTGCTTGGGCAGGAGATGGGCCGAGCGCTGGATGTAGCCCGAGGTCAGCCCGAGGATCGGGCCGGACGCGGCGGAGGTCGTCCCGGTTGCGCGGCCACGCACTCGGTCAGCGCCGCGCTCGTGCATGTGGTTCAGCAGGCGGCAGACGTAGTCGCACGTGAGGTCGCACTTCAGCGTCCAGGAGGCGTTGGTGTAGCCGATGGCGAGGGCCAGGTTCGGCACGCCCTCGATCATCATCCCCTTGTAGGTGAGCCTGCTCGCCGGGTCGACGACGCTCGCCGTCGACGCTGAGCGCGATGCCGCCCAGGAAGAGCAGCTCGAGACCGGTGGCGGTGACGATGATGTCGGCCTCGAGCTCCTCGCCCGACGTGAGCAGGAGGCCCGTTCTCGGTGAAGCGCTCGATCGTGTCGGTGACGACCGATGCCGTGCCGGCGGAGATTGCCTTGAAGAGGTCGCCGTTCGGCACGGCGCAGAACCGCTGGTCCCACGGGTCGTAGCGGGGCGTGAAGTGGGTGGCGATGTCGTAGCCGGAGGGCAGCTGGCGCTCCAGGCCCTTGGCGAGCATCCGCCGGACCAGCTTCGGGTACTTCCGGCTCACCTGGTAGAAGGCCTGCGTCGAGGATGGCGTGGAACCACTTGGCCGCGGTCCCGGCCTGCTGTGCCGGGAGCACCTTGCGCAGCAGCCGCCACGACGGGGCTCTTCTCGGGCAGCGAGGCGATGTAGGTCGGCGAGCGCTGCAGCATGGTCACGTGGGAGGCCGACTCGGGCCAGGGCGGGGACGAGGGTGACGGCGGTGGCCCCGCTGCCGATGACCACGATCCTTCTTTCCGGCTGACGTCGAGGTCCTCGGGCCAGGCCTGCGGGTGCACGATGGTGCCGGCGAAGTCGGCCATGCCCGCGAAGTCGGGCAGGTACCCGTGGTCGTAGCGGTAGTAGCCGCTGCAGGAGAAGAGGAACGACGCCGTGACCTCGACGGTCTCGTTGGTGTCCGTCCGCTCGGCGGTGATGTGCCAGAGCGAATCGGGCGTCGACCAGTCGGCCGCGGTGATCCGGTGATTGAAGCGGATGTGGGTGTCGACGCCGGACTCCCTGGCCGTGTCCTTGATGTACTGCAGGATGGAGTCGCCGTCGGCGATCGACTTCTCGCCGTCCCAGGGCCGGAACGAGTAGCCCAGGGTGTGCATGTCCGAGTCCGAGCGGATGCCGGGATAGCGGAAGAGGTCCCACGTCCCCCCGATGGCGTCGCGCGCCTCGAAGATGGCGTAGTCGGCCCAGGGACACTCGGTCTGCAGGTAGTGGCCGGCACCGATGCCGGACAAGCCGGCGCCGACGATCAGGACGTCGAGGTGCGTCGTGTCGCTTCGGCCGTCGTTGTCTCCATCAGGCGGCCGCTCCGATCAGCTTGTCGTTCAAGGTGCCGTCGCTCACCGAAGAGCTCCGCCCTCCAGGTTTCCACCAACTCGGTCGTGTCGCTGTCGTCGGGGTGGAAGTCGGGACGGTTGTAGTCCTTCAGCTGCGCCCAGATGGCCGGGTCCGCGAGCGGGGAGGTCTTGAGCCGCCGCCAGCTCCGGCGCAGATTGCCCTTGCGGTAGGTGGCCCGGTCACCCAGCAGGGAGAGCACGACGGCCAGCCCCATGCCGAAGACGAAACCGAACCGGAAGAAGTTCATGGTCCAGACCCGGAGGCGCTCGCCGCCGCCGACGGCCTTGTAGACGTCGAAGGCCACGGCCTTGTGCTCGGACTCCTCGAGGGCGTGCCAGACGAACAGGTCCCGGACGGCGTCGGCGCCCATGAGGTCGCGGATCTCCTCGCTGGTGAGCACGAGCTCGGCCAGCGTGGCGGTGAAGTGCTCGAGCGCGGCGGTGGCGGCCAGGTTCGAGATCGGCGGGAAGGATGCGCTCCCGGAAGCGCAGGCCCGCCTTGGTGAACCTCTCGTACCTCTTCGTCGGGTAGCCGAGCTCGGCCAGCCGGTCGTTGAAGACCCGGTGCTCCCGCCCGTGCACCGCTTCCTGCCCGATGAACCCGGCGACCTGGCGCTTGAGCGCCGGATCGGTGATCTGGTCGCGGTAGTGGCGGACCGACCGCACGAAGTAGTCCTCGCCATCGGGGAAGACCGACGACAGCGCCATGATGACGTGCCCGGAAATCAGGTCGCCGTCGGCGGCGAAGTGGCGGGGCAGGTCCTGCATGGACTCCTCGAAGGACATCCGCCGGGTCGGGACCTTCCGCTCGGGGTTGCTGGTCTGGGCCACCGTGGCCGTCTCGGTCATCTCTCTCGCCTCCCGCTCGGCTGCGTGTGCGCCATGGTAGAATAAATGAGAGATTTACTCAAATCCTCTATTTCTGCTCTGGAGCAGCGTGTGAGCCCTGCACGCCGATCAGACGCCGGAGACGAAGGGGCCCAGACCCGCCGGGCGATCCTGCAGGCGGCGATCGCCCGCTTCGGCCGGGACGGCTTCCGTGCCACCTCGGTGGCCGACATCGCCCGGGACGCCTCGGTCGGCGGCACCGTCGCCTACGCCTACTTCCCGAACAAGGAGGCCCTGTTCCTGGCCGCGGTCGACGAGGATGCGGCCGGGGTGATCCAGGAGGGCCTGGCGACCGTCCTCGACGAGCCCGACGTCCGGCGTTGGCACGACACCCTGATCTTCACCCTGGTGGACGCCGTCGAGCGCCATCCGCTGGCCCGCCGGCTCCTGGCCGGTCTGGAGCCCGAGGTGACGGTCCGTGTCCTCGAGATCCCGGCGCTGAACGAGCTGCGCAAGGCCTGCACGGAAATGCTGCGACGGGTCAGGCGGCGGGCACGGTGCGAGCCGACATCGACCCGGCCGCCGTCGGCAACGGCGTCATCGCCCTGATGCTGGCGGTGCTGATGTCGGTCACCCAGATCGGGACGCGAGGCGGCCGTGGCCTATTCCCAGGACGTGGCGGCGGTCTTCGAGGCGGCGCTGACGGCGCCACCGACGCCCGGCTAGACCGGGTCGCGGTCGCATCGGCCCTGGCCAGGGCCGACTCGGGCCGGCGCTGGATTCATGACCCTGACGTTAACGTTAAACTTCCTGGGGTGAGTGCGACGACCTTGACCAACGGCAACGGCGTCGGCCGGCGCCGCTGTCTGCCGCCGCCGGGGACAGTCCAACTACCGCTGGATCGCCCTGGCGACGGTGACGCTCGGCACCCTGATGGTCTTCATCAACCAGTCCATCGTCCTCATCTCGCTCCCCGACATCTTCCGCGGCATCCAGCTCAATCCGCTCACGCCCGGGCAACACCGGCTACCTGCTCTGGATGCTGATGGGCTTCAGCGTGGTGCTGGCCGTGCTGGTGGTGACGCTGGGCCGCGTCGGGGACATCTTCGGCCGGGTCAAGATCTTCAACCTCGGCTTCATCGTCTTCACGGCGTTCTCGCTCCTCCTCGCCGTGACCTGGCTCACCGGCACGCCGGCCGCCCTCTGGCTCATCGGCATGCGCGTCGGCCAGGGCGTCGGCGGGGCCATGCTCTTCGCCAACTCCTCGGCCATCATCACCGACGCCTTCCCGGCCGATCAGCGCGGCCTCGGGCTCGGCATCAACAACACCGCCGCCATCGCCGGCTCGTTCATCGGGCTGGTCCTCGGCGGCGTGCTGGCCCCCGTCGAGTGGCACCTCGTGTTCCTGATCTCGGTGCCCGTCGGCATCCTCGGCACGATCGTCGCCTACGTGAAGCTCGAGGAGAGGGGAGTGCGCACGCCCGCCAAGATCGACTGGCTCGGGAACATCACGTTCGCCGTCGGCCTCATCCTCGTCCTGATCGGCATCACCTACGGCCTGCTGCCCTACGGCGGGCACTCCATGGGCTGGACCAACCCGAAGGTGCTGGCCGAGATCTTCGGCGGCCTGCTCGTGCTGATCGTCTTCGGCATCGTGGAGACCAGGGTGAAGCAGCCGATGTTCCGCCTCTCCCTCTTCCGCATCCGCGCCTTCTCGGCGGGCAACGCGGCCAGCTTCCTCGCCTCGCTCAGCCGAGGCGGCCTGACGTTCATGCTGATCATCTGGCTGCAGGGGATCTGGCTCCCACTGCACGGGTACAGCTTCTCCGCGACGCCGTTGTGGGCGGGCATCTACATGATCCCGCTGACGGTCGGGTTGCTGGCGGCGGCGCCGCTGAGCGGGGTGCTGGCCGACCGTTACGGCGCCCGGCCGTTCGCGACGGGCGGGTTGGTGCTTGCGGCCGCTCACCTTCATTCTGCTGACCATGCTTGCCGGTCAACTTCTCCTACCTCGGGTTCGCCGCCCTCATCTTCTTCAACTCGGTCGGCATGGGCATGTTCATCGCGCCGAACCAGACCGGCATCATGAACAGCCTGCCGGCGAACCAGCGCGGCGCCGGCGCCGGCATGGCCGGCACCTTCAACGCATCCGCCCAGGTCCTCTCCATCGGCATCTTCTTCAGCCTGATGATCCTCGGGCTGGCCTCGACGCTGCCGTCCGCGCTCTACCACGGCCTCATTGCGCAGGGGGTCAACCCGGCGGTGGCGACGAAGGTGTCGCACCTTCCGCCGGTCGGGAGCCTCTTCGCTGCCTTCCTGGGCTACAACCCGATGCAGGTCCTGCTCGGCCATGCCGAGCTGTCGCAGCTGCCCGCATTCGACGGCGACCTACCTGACCAGCCGCCAGTTCTTCCCGCATCTGATCGCGCCCGCCTTCTCCAAGGGCCTGACCGAGGCCTTCTCCTTCGCCGCGGGTGCGTGTCTGCTCGGAGCCGTGGCGTCGCTGCTCCGGGGCGGCAAGTACCACTATGTGGAGGAAGACGAGCTCGGACGAGCCAGATCGCCGAGGTTGTACCCGCCCAGGAGGCCGTGGCCGAGACCGACGCCGAGTCGTTGTTGCTGGACTGAGATGGCCGTCTCCACGCAACGCAAGGAGACCGGTCCCGTCCGACGCCACCGACGGGGCCGATGCCGGCATCCGGATCAGTGATGCCGCGACCCGGGTCGGCGTCTCGGCCCGGACCCTGCGCTACTACGAGGAGCTCGGCCTGCTGACGCCGTCGCTGTACACCGCGGGGGCGAGCGGCGCTACACGCCGGAAGACCTCGCCCACCTGGAGCGGATCCTCGAGCTGCGTGAGGTGCTCGGCATGAATCTCGACGAGATCCGTGAGTTCCTCGCCCTCGAGACGCGACTCGACGAGCTGCGGGCGTCCTACCGCGCCACGCAGGGACGCCACGAGCAAGAAGGCGTTGGCCGAGCAGAAAGCGACCCTGCAAGAAGCTCTGGTGCTGAACGAGTCGTTGGCGGAGCAGATCAGCGTCAAGCTGGCGCGCATGGACGGATTCCGCGCCAAGCTGCGCAGCGACGCGCAGCGCTGCCGGGAGCTCCTGACCGAGTTGGACTAGGCCCGTCCCGGAGGACAGGGAGAGGCACGCTGCGTACGCTGGGGGCCGTGCCCTACGACGAGGACCTGGCGCAGCGCATCAGGGCACTCGTCGGCCGTCAGCGGGGGCTGAACGAGAAGAAGATGTTCGGCGGTGTGGCCTTCCTGATCGACGGCAACCTGGCCATCGCGGCGAGCGGTCGAGGAGGCATCCTCGTCCGGGTCGGTCCGGAGCGGTCGGACGAGCTGGCCGCCACCACGGCGGCATCGGTGGCGGTGATGGGAGGTCGCCCGCGGGCGGGTTGGCTCCGGGTCGCCGGCGAGGACCTCGGCACGAAACACCAGCTTTCCAAATGGGTGGATCTCGGGGTCGGCGTGGCCCGGTCGCTGCCGGCGAAGGGATAGTCCTGTCCCCACCATGACGCCCGCCCGCCCGTGACGCAGCAGACCGAATCTCAGGCACCGGCGCCGCCGCGCCGGAGTGTGGTCCGCTGGTTCCGAGCGAAGGACCCCGATCTCCTGATCACGAAGCGCTCGGTCAGGGCCGCGGTCGTCATGACGGGGGTGTTCGCCATCGCCCACGCCGCGTTTTCCAACCCGCAGACCGCCCTGTTCGGTGCCTTCGGATCGTTCGCGCTCATGCTGCTCGTCGAGTTCACCGGCCCGCCCCACGCGCGCCTCACCTCATACCTCGGGCTGTTCCTCGTGGGTGCCTGCTTCACCGTCCTCGGCACTGCGGTCTCGACGAACAAGGTCCTCGCCGTCGTCACCATGGGGTTGGTGGGCTTCGCCGTGCTGTTCGCCGGGATCGTCGCGCCCCGGGCGGCGACGGCGACGACCGCAGCTCTCCTGACCTTCGTCCTGCCCGTCGCCGTCGCGCAACCGGACTCGGCTATCGGCCCCCGGCTGGTGGGCTGGACGCTGGCGGGGGTCATCTGCATCACGGCCTGCATGCTGGTGTGGCCGCCTCCCTGGCACGACAACCTTCGAAGCCGGTTGTCGGCAGCGGTGTCGGCCATTGCTCGACTGGCCGAGGCGCGCGCCAAGGGCGTGGAGGATGCCGCGGCCGACGACGACGTCACCTCCGAGTTACGTCGTCTCCGCACACAGTTCGCCGGCACGCCATATCCTCCGACCGGTGCCGCGGCCAACGCCGTCGCCCTCTCGAAGCTGGTGGGACGGGTCGAATGGGTCGCCAGCAACTCGGCCTTGATCCGAGACGAGCACTGGTCGAGGGTGCCGACGCCGGCGCGGAAGGTCACGGAGAAAGTCGGCGAGACGCTCCGGGAGACGGCCGGGTTGATCTGCGACGGGAGCGGTCACGCGGTACGCGATCCGGCACGCATCAACGCGGTCCGGGACTGCACGACGACGCTCGATCAGCTGCTCAATGCAGAGCTCCGGGACGACGTGCGCTCGTTGACCGAGGCCGAGACCGCGCCGTTGCCCGCAGGGGACGCTCCGGATGACCTCGCCAGTGAGAAGGAGCTTGCCGCTTCGCTCGATCCTGGCTTTCACGCGTGGGTACTCGGTATCGCCACCGAGATGGTGGCCGACGCGGCACTCGAGGCGGCTGGCGCCGAACCGGTGGTCGACCGTCACCTGGGCATGCCGGACGAGTCCGCTCCCGAGGCCTTGGTCCATCGGCTCCTGTCGCACCTGTCCTTTCGCTCCGTATGGTTCCGCAACGCGCTGCGCGGCGGGCTGGGCCTCGCCATCGCCGTGACGGTGGTCGAGATCACCAACGTCTCACACGGGTTCTGGGTGGTGCTCGGAACCCTGTCGGTGTTGCGTTCCAATGCTCTCGGGACGGGTGCCACGGCCTTGCGCGCCGTCGGGGGAACGGCCGTCGGTGTCGTGGTCGGGTCGGCCATCATGATCGGCGTCGCCGACCATACGGTCCTGCTCTGGGTGCTCCTTCCGATCGCCGTGCTGATTTCCGGCATGGCCCCGTCTTTGATCTCCTTCGCCGCCGGGCAGGCCGCTTTCACCTTGGTCGTGGTCATCTTGTTCAACATCATTCAGCCCGTGGGCTGGAAGGTCGGCCTGACGCGCATTGAGGATGTCGCGATCGGATGCGGGGTCAGCATCGTGGTGGGATTCCTCTTGTGGCCACGCGGCGCGACGGCGGCCCTCGGGCACGCCCTGTCGGCGGCGTTCACGACCAGCGCGCGTTATCTCGCCGACACGGTCGAGCGGTTGACCTCGACGAGGCGGCACGTCGACACCGTCGTCAGTGAGCAAGCCGCCCATCGCGCCTACCTCATTCTCGATGACGCGTACCGGCAGTTCTTCGCCGAACAAGGGGCAAAGGTCGTGTCGATGGAGACGATGTCCCGACTCTTCACGGGCTCGAATCGACTCCGGTTGGCGGCCTACACGCTCGGTTCGCTCTCGGTCCACCCTCCGGCCGCAGGGCAGCCCGAGTTGGAGTCCGTGGCGATAGCCGAAGCGGTTTTGCGTGATGCCTATGCATCGAGCAACCGCTGGTTCGAGGCGTTCGCCGAGGTCCTGGCCGACCGGCGCGCCGTGCTCGAGGAACCGCCGCCCCCCGCCGCAGTCGTCAATGAGGTCCTGCGGAAGGCCTTCGAGGATGTCCGCGATGAGCGGCGCCCTGACCGGGTGCGGACCACGCTGCAGATGCTGTGGGCGGACGAACTGCTCGAGAGCCAGAGCCAAATGCAGAAGGATCTTCATGCGTCGGCGAACCTCTTGGCGCGGGGCAGGCGCCGCGGCGTCCTCATCTAGGCCCTCAGCCCAGTCTCAGGTGGCAGGTTCAGGCGCGGGGCCGCACGAGGACGCAAGAAATCCATGCGTCTGGGTGCCGCGGTTCGGTGCGAGGGGTGGATACAGTCGGCGGCTCGGCGGGAATCGGTGCGGAGGCAGAGAGGTGTCAGTGGTCCCCAGATTCACTTCTGTAAAGCGGGCGGTCGTCACAGCGGTCGCGCTCATGGCCTGCGGGTCTTCGCTCGCGGTGACCGGCGCGGCGGGTGCCGCAACCACGACGACGCGGGCCCCGAAGCCTTCGACGACGACCACGACCTCGAAGGCAGCCACGACCACCACGACCGCCAAGCCACCGACAACCACGACGACCACGCTGCCGCCGGCGAGTGCAACGACCACGTCGAGCGTGCCTGCGCCGACCTCGCCTGCACCGTCGACGACCTCGACCACGACGGCCACGCCGCAGCACACCGTCAACCAACCCAACATCAATGCGTTGACGCCGCACATCGTGCCGTTACACGGCGCCGGGGTGCAGTACCAGGCCAGCAGCGGGGTGTCCAACGTTGGGGCGACTCCGAACGTGCCGAGCTTCCTGAGCTCTCCCGGGGGGCCGTACCTCTACGACAGCCAGGGACGTGTCGTCCTGATGCACGGGGTGAACGTCGTCTACAAGCACGCGCCCTACATCGCCTACCCCGATCCCGGCGAGCCCTGGAACTTCGACGCCACCGATGCTGCGAAAATGCAACAACTTGGTTTCAACGTCGTGCGCCTCGGCATCGAATGGCAGGGGCTCGAGCCCGGCTCCGGCGGGCCCAACCAACCGCAGGTCTGCACCCCGGGCGCTCCAGGCAACGCGCATGAGTGGAACAAAGCCATTGCGGAGCAGTACTTGAGCCACGTCGCCGCCACCGTGAAGCTGCTCGCCCACTACGGCATCTACACCCTCCTCGACATGCACCAGGACGTCTACAACCAGAACTTCCGGGGCGAGGGTGCACCGAATTGGGCCGTCTGCACCGACAACGTGCCGATCGTCCCCAAGGGCGGACGTTGGTCGAACAACTACTCGAATCCCACCCTGCAGACGGCCGTGGCCCACTTCTGGAGCAACGACGTCATCGGCAATCTCCAGGGCAACTATGACCTGGTCTGGAAAACGGTGGCGCAGTACTTCAAGAACAACCGCTGGGTCATCGGGTACGACCCCTACAACGAGCCCTTCTCCACGGAGACCCAGACGGCCTCGGAGTCGACCTTCACGGGACAGCTGGAGTGCTTCTACATCGGCAAGGGGCATCCAACCTTCCTGGCCAACGGCGCGGGCGCGCTCACCTGTCCTCCCGGGGACCCGAAGAACGGCGTCATACCGACCATTCAGTCGGTGGACAGCCATCATCTGACCTTCGCCGAGCCGGACATCTACTGGGTGACGGGCGGGAACATCCCGTCGCAATTGGGCCCCTTGCCCTTCAAGCGCGTCGTGTTCAACTTCCACGTCTACTGCGGAGACCGCAGCCCCGTCACGGGCAATCCCACCGACCTCCTCAAGTGCCTGCAGTCGGAGGAGACCGCCGCATCCGAACAGGAGATCACCCGCCTCTCCATGGCCTCGGCCTCCCAATCGGCCGGACCCGCCGGCTTCATGAGCGAGTTCGGGGCGACGACGAGCATCCCGCTTGCCGGCTTCGACGTGGAATGGGCCGGCCTGGACCAGCTGAGCTGGATCTACTGGGCCTGGAAGTACTACGACGACCCCACCGGCTCGTCAGCCGAGGGTCTGGTGCAGCCCGACGGGACGTATTCGCCGGTCGTGACCGTGCTGTCGCGGACCTATCCGCAGGCGGTGGCCGGTGACCCCAACTCCGTCATCTTCAACCCGTTCACCGGCGCCTTCAACATGGTCTACGCCCCGACGGAGTCAGCACACGGGGTGACGACCATCGCCATCGCGGCGTCGGAGCACTACCCGAACGGATGGTGTTCGGCGGTCAAGGGAGGTCGCATCACCTCCTCGCCCGGTGCGACCCACCTCACCGTGCAGACGGTCGGGCATCCCTCGCAGGTGTACATCACCGTGACGGCGGGGGCCTGCCCGTCGTCGTGACCGGACGTTCCTTTTAGGAGCGCTCCATGCTCTGCACGTCGAAGTAGATCGGCAAGAGGTACTTCACGTAGAAGGCGTGGACCGTCAGGCCCGGGTAGACCAGGTCCTCGTAGCGCTTGATCGACACCCGGTCGTCCTTCTCGGCGTACCGCTCGCAGGCGACGAGCAGATCGTCGACCTCCTGACGGGAGTCCTGCAGCAGCCCGAGGTGGTCGTAACCGGGCGAGCTCATCGGCCGCTCGCTCTCCGCCAGGAGGATGAACTGATCCGGGTCGGGCAGCAACAGATGGCAGGACTGCCCGACGACGTCCGTATCGAGGGCACCCCAACCGAAGATCGAGCTGTAGAAGGCATCGATCTCCTCACGCAGCGTCGTGGTCAGGCTGCCGACCGGAAACGTCAACTCCATATGGTTGAACCGCATCTGCTCCGTCCCTCCCTTGTTGGCTCTCCACTGCTGAGTCTGACCCAGAGAAAGCAGGGCTGCTTCATGGAATTTCACACATGTGATCTCGCGCCTCTCCGACGTCGAGGACCCGCCTAATCGCAACTGGA
Source organism: uncultured Acidimicrobiaceae bacterium (assembly GCA_963755655.1). Taxonomy (GTDB): domain Bacteria; phylum Actinomycetota; class Acidimicrobiia; order Acidimicrobiales; family RAAP-2; genus Bog-473. Next base: position 52,351 of record CAVWKX010000020.1, on the reverse strand, counting down.
CCATAATCGGGTCGTATGGACCGAAGCGTGTTCTCCTCGGATGTCCTGGAGGGTCAGGTCGCTCTCGTCACGGGCGGCGCGACCGGTATCGGCAAGGAGATCTGCCGTGTGCTCGGTGCTCATGGCGCCCGAGTCACTCTGGTCAGCCGAAAGCAGGAGAATCTCGAAGCCGCGGTGGACGAGCTCCGGGCCGATGGTGTCGATGCTGCGTTCGGTGTCTGTGATGTACGTGACGCGCAGGCGGTGCAAGCCGTCGTCGAGTCCGTTGTAGGTGACCGGGGAAGGCTCGACATCGTGATCAACGATGCCGCGGGCAATTTCCCGGCTCCGATGTCGAAGATCTCTCCCAATGGGTTCAAGGCCGTCGTCGACATCGATCTGCTTGGGACGTACAACGTGACCCGCAGCGCGTTCGACGCCTGGCTGGCGGAACACGGCGGCAGCATCGTCAACATCAGCGCTCCGTTTCAGCAGAAGGGGGTCGTGTTCCAGTCGCACGTCGCCGCGGCCAAGGCAGGCGTCGACTCGCTCACTCGAACGTGCGCCGTCGAGTGGGGTCCCTACGGAATCCGGGTTAACGCGATCGCACCCGGATCGATCGGAGGGACTGAAGGAGTACGGCGATTTGCCGAAGCCGTGACCGGCGGTGACGATCGCCCCAAGAACCCCCTCGGCTTGCAAGGTCACGGTTCCGACATCGCGTACCTCACGTTGTTTCTCTGTAGCCCGGCGGCACGCTTCATCTCCGGACAGGTCATCGCTGTCGATGGCGGGGGCTCGGCGGATTTGTTGAAAATGCAGATGGGACGGATCTGAGTTGGACCCGGGTGATGATCGTGGCGGGTGGGGTCCGGCCCTCGATGAGATCGAGCGCAGAAAATCCGAGACGCTCGCCATGGGCGGAGAGGCTCGGCTGAACCGGCAAAGGGAACGGGGTCGCCTGAACGCCCGCGAACGGATGGCCGCGCTGTTCGACGCTGGAACGTTCGCAGAGGTCGGCCAACTGGTGGGCACCGACGAGGTTCCGCCTGTCCCCGGTGATGCGCTCGTGGCAGGTTCCGGCCGTATCAACGGCAGGCCGGCGCTGGCCGGCGCGGAGGACGTCACCGTGCTCGGTGGTTCGATCGGTAGTGGCGCCTCGGACAAGCGCTACCGGCTCTGCCAGCTGGCCCTGCAGGAGCGGGTGCCTCTGATCATGATGCTCGAGGGAGCAGGGCATCGTGTGACGGATTCCTCCGGTGGACGGCGGCCCGGTGACCTCATGGGCCTGGCCGAGCTCTCAGGCGTCGTTCCCATGGTCTGCCTGGTGCTCGGGGCCTCCGCCGGGACACGGTGCGCTGACCGCCCCGCTGTCCGATTTCGCCGTGATGACGGAATCGGCGTCGATCTTCGCCGCCGGCCCCCCGCTCGTGAAGTCGGCGACGGGCGAGGAGGTCTCCAAGGAGACGCTCGGGGGTCCGCAGGTGGCGGCCGATACGGCCGGGGTCGTGCAGAACGTCGTCGCCGACGACGTGGAGGCCATCGCCTTGGCTCGGCGCTACCTCGGCTACTTCCCGCTCAGTGCGTGGGAGGCGGCGCCGTGCGACGTAGGGACCGATACCGGCCCGCGCTCGTTGGAGACCATTCTCGAGCTGATCCCGCCCAATCCGAGGCGTCCGTATCCGATCGGGCCTGTTCTGCACGCGCTGGTCGACGAAGGCTCTCTGCTCGAGATCCAACCGACCTTCGGGCGATCCATCGTCACCAGCCTGGGCCGACTGGGCGGCCAGAGTGTGGCCATCGTGGCCAACGATCCGAGTGTCATGGCCGGCACCATCGACAGCGCCGCCGCGGACAAGGTCGCGCATTTCCTCGATGTCGTCGGAGCGTTCGGGCTTCCGTGTGTCTTCTTGGCCGACAACCCCGGGGTGCTCGCCGGAACGGTGGCCGAGCGAAGCGGGATCCTGCGCCACTCGGCGCGCATGTTCGCTGCCCAGCATCGCCTGGCCGTCCCGAAGCTTCACGTCACCTTGCGCAAGGCGTTCGGCTTCGGCTCGTCGATCATGGCCATGAATCCCTTCGACGGGCAGACGATCACGCTGGCCTTCCCCTCCATCACGCTCGGCGCTCTTCCCGCCGCGTCAGAGGCGAGCGCGGTTGCCGACGCCGAAGAGCGGGAACGGATTGCGGTCGAGCAAGCCAACTCGTCGATTCGCGCCAGCAGCCGCCTGGCCTACGACGCGGTGATCGATCCACGCGACCTTCGGAATGCCTTGCTCGCAGGACTCGCACTCGCCGAGGGTCGAAGGAGCGCATCCCGATTCCCCAGGGGATCGGGGATCCTGCCCTGACCGCAGGCCACCTCGCAGCCCCGACGGGACGCCGTTCGAATTCGCAGAAAGCCGAGTGGACCAGGTCACGGTCCTCAAATGCCATCGCGTCGACCCCGCATTGGTCGGGATGTTGCAACGCCCCGTCGTAGATCCCAGCATCGAGGAGATCGGGCCTTGACACTCCACGCCGGCCATGTAACTATCACTGATAGATAATCTATCGACGATAGATCCCTCGCCGGAGGCAGGCATGGTGTCAACCGAATCAACAGGAGTCGACAGGCGGGGAGACCGGAGAGAGGCGAAGAAGGCCCGAATTCTGGCCGAGGCATGGGTGTTGGCTCGCCGTGACGGTCTCGCCGCCATCTCCCTGCGCGACCTGGCGGATCGGGTGGAACTCCGCCAGCCGTCCCTCTACGCGTACTTCGACTCCAAGCTGGACCTCTACGACATGATGTTCGCCGACGGCAATCGCCAACTTCTGGCCTGGATCGGCGACCTCCCCTATCGTGACGATCCGCGGCAGTCGCTCATCGAGTTCGTCCAGAGCCTCGTGCTGTTCTCCTCGGTGGACGTCGTCCGTCACCAGCTTCTGTTCCAACGGACGATCCCGGATTTCGAGCCATCGCCGGCCTCGTACGCCGTGGCCCAAACGTTCTACGAAATTGCCCAACAGCGCCTCGCGGCGGTGGGGGCGTCCGAGCCCGAGTCCATCGACCTGTTCAGTGCTCTGGTCAACGGACTGGCGCACCAGCAGGTGGCGAACGATCCCGGTGGTGACCGGTGGGTCCGGTTGGCGGAACGATCGGTCGACATGTTCCTCGGAGATCTCGAGCGAACCAAGCAGTCACAGAAACTGAGAGGAGAGGCGAAGTGAGCCAGACAATGGAGTGCGACGTGACCATGGTCCCCAGGATCAAGCACAAGGAGGCCATGCAGATCGCGGCCGAAGAGAATCGAAAGTTTGCAGAGCTGCTGCAGAGTCTGGAGCCTGAGGACTGGCTGCAACCGACGGACTGCGTCCGCTGGGACGTGCGGTCACTCGCCGCACATGTCGTTGGCTCGGCGGCCGGGCAAGCCTCGCCTCGTGAGTTCGTCCGTCAGGTGCGAACAGGCCGACCCATCGTCAAAGAGATCGGTGCGATGTACTGGTGGGACGGGATGAACGAATTACAAGTGCGCGAGCGCGCCGAACTGACCACGGGCCAGCTCGTCTCGGAATGGGAGACAATTTCCGTCAAGGCACTCCGATCGCGCACCCGGCTGCCCCGCCCCATCGCCCACCTCCCGCTTCTCAATCTGCCCGCGCCGGTCGGCCGCCAACCCGTCCTGTACCTCTTCGACGTGGGATTCACCCGTGATGTGTGGATGCACCGGGTGGATCTGGCGAGGGCAGTCGGCAAGCCACTCGATCTCACCGCTGCCCACGACGGGCGCCTCATCGCCGACATCGTCGCCGAGTGGGCGGCCACCCACGGTGAGCCGTTCGATCTTCTGCTCGAAGGGCCGGCGGGCGGCCGCTTCCGCTCGGGGAACGATGGCGAACACGTTGCCATGGATGCCGTCGAGTTCTGCCGGATTTTGGCCGAACGAGCCGACGGTGACGGAGTACTGCGTCACCCGCTGCCGCTGTAATCACCCAACCGAACGTCAAGAAAGAGAGCAGTCATGGACATACGCACGCAAGAAGTTGCCGATGGCATCTACCGGTTCTCCACCTTCGTCCCCGACATTGGGCCGACCGGCTTCACCTTCAATCAGTACCTCATCGTTGACGAAGAGCCCCTGTTGTTCCACACCGGATTGCGCCACCTGTTCCCCGAGGTCACCAAGGCCATCGCCGCCCTGACGCCGATCGAGAGCCTGCGCTGGGTCATGTTCGGCCACCTCGAAGCGGACGAGAACGGTTCTATGAACGAACTGCTCGAGGTCGCACCACGCGCCGAGGTGGCGCACGGGGCGACCGGATGCATGGTGTCTCTCAACGATCTGGCCCTTCGCCCTCCGGTGCCGCTGGCCGACGGCCAAGTCGTCGAACTGGGCGCACATCGGGTTCGCCACATCGATACGCCCCATGTGCCGCACGGATGGGAAGCCCGGGTGCTGTTCGAGGAGACCACGAGCACGCTCTTGTGCGGTGATCTCTTCACGCAGCTCGGCGACGGGCCGGCCGTGACGACCGACGACATCGTCGAGGCGGCCTCACAGGCCGAGGACGTGTTCGGCGCCTCCTGCCTCACGCCAACCACCGGATCGACGATCCGCGGTCTGGCTGATCTCTCGCCTTCGACCCTCGCCGTCATGCACGGCTCGTGTTTCTCCGGTGATGGGACAGGTGCGCTTCTCTCCCTGGCCGACGACTACGACGCCCGGTTGCGCGCCGCCAGCGTCTGAGCGATCGGCAACCAAGCACCCCCAACCGGATTCGAACCGGTGCTGCCGCCGTGAAAGGGCGGTGTCCTAGGCCGCTAGACGATGGGGGCCGGCACCGTGCGGAGAGCACGGGACAACACAGCCTAATGGGCACCGATCGGGACGCTCGGCTCGGGCGTGCCGAGGACGACGGGGGCGGGCAGCACTTCGGGCGCATGGAACGTGCAGACGAGGAAAGTCTGCGTGGCCCCGATCACCAGCGCGGTGGCGCCGAGGATATGGACCTCGACGAGCAGCGCCGGCAGGTGGGTGAAGTACTGCGTGTAGCCGACGCCGGCCTGGGCCACCATGACCACCATCAGGATGCGGGCGGCACGGCGCACCCGCTCGGGTATGTCGCCCATGTGGAGTCCCACCACCAGCCCGATGGTGACGCCGATCAGCAGCAGGGCCAGGCTCGAGTGGAGCTCGGCCATGTCGCGTAACGCAATGGGGATCCGCTTGGCCACCTGCTGACCCGATGCATCGCCCGCGTGCGGTCCGGCGCCGGTGGTGGCCGTCCCGGCCGCGATGACGAGCGCGAGGAGGGCCAGGGCTCCGTAGAAGAGGCGGATCAGCGGCCGCGGCACCAGCAGACGGCCCGAGCCCGGCCCGTACTCGCGGGTCGAGCGGTGGACCAGCACGACGGCGTCGACCAGCAGGAGCATGGTGGCGAAGAAGTGCACCATGACGAGGTAGGGGTTGAGCTTGGTGTACACCACGATCCCACCCAGGACGGCCTGGGCCAGCACGCCGCCCACCAACCCGCCGCTCAGCCATATGAGGTCCCGCCGGCGCGGGCTGCGGAAGACTGAGCCCAGGAAGGCGGCGGCCACCGCCACGGTCAGGACCACGGTGACGAGGCGGTTCCCGAACTCCACCAGGCCGTGGAACTGCAGCGCCGGGGTCAGGTGCCCCACGGAGCACTCGGGCCAGTCGGCACAGCCCAGTCCCGAGCCGGTCAGGCGGACCGCGGCCCCGCTGAGCACGATGAGGGCGGTCAGGACCAGGGCCACGACGTCGAGCCGGTGGCTGAGCGAGGGCGAGACGGTGGGGGTGCGGCGCCGCGACACTCCGACCAAGCTACCGGCGCCCGTCGCCTGGTCCCGGGCGACCCCTGGTCGTAGGCTGCACCGACATGTCGACCGAGGCGCCCGCCCTTCCAGAGCAGCGTGCCCTGGCCAAGGCGCGGGGCACCGTCGGGGCCTACGTCGCCCTGACCAAGCCCCGGATCATCGAGCTCCTGTTGGTCACGACGCTCCCCACCATGGTGGTGGCCCAGCGCGGCGTGCCGCCGGTCTGGCTCATGGCCGCCACCCTGGCCGGGGGTGCGCTGGCGGCCGGCGGGGCCAACGCCATCAACATGGTGGTCGACCGCGACATCGACCGGTTGATGAACCGGACCAAGAACCGCCCGCTGGTCACCGGCGCCATGAGCCCGAGGGCCGCCCTGGTGTTCGCCCTGACCCTCGAGGTGGCGGCCTTCGTCGAGCTGTGGCTGGCCGTCAACCTGCTCTCGGCGGTGCTCGCCATCTCGGCCACGCTCTTCTACGTCTTCGTCTACACGTTGTGGCTGAAGCGCCGCTCGACGCAGAACATCGTCATCGGGGGCGCAGCGGGGGCGGTGCCGGTGCTGGTGGGCTGGGCCGCAGTGACCAACTCCCTGAGCTGGGCGCCCGTCGTGCTCTTCGCCATCATCTTCATTTGGACGCCGCCGCACTTCTGGTCGCTGGCCGTGCGCTACAAGGAGGACTACCGGGCGGCCGACGTGCCCATGCTGCCCGTCGTCGCCTCCATGAAGCGCACGACGACCGAAATCGTCTATTACACGGTGGCGCTCGTCGCCGTGACGTTCGTCTTCGGGCCGGTGGCCCACCTGGGCTGGATCTACATGATCACGGCGGCGGTGCTCGGTGCCGGGTTCCTCTACCTGGTGACCCGGCTCTGGGGCCTGGCACAGAGCGACCGGGCGACCGGGCGCGAGGCGATGCGCGTCTTCGGATACTCCATCACCTACCTCACCGTGCTCTTCGTGGCGATGGCGGGCGACGTACTCATCCGCAACCACATTCACTAGGGTCCCCGCGGCATGACCGACGCCCCACCCCCAGACGCGGCGCCCTCGCCTGCGCCGGAGGCGGACAGCGCGCTCCCGGTGCGTCCGCCCCGCAAGCGCTTCATCTTCATCGGCCTGGGCATCGGCCTCGCCATCATTTTGCTGATCGGGTTGTTGACCAGCATCGGCACGAGCTCGAGCACAACGGGCGCACCGCACGAGGGTGGGCCCGTGCCGTCCTTCGCCGGCACCAACGTGGGCCCGAGCGGGTCGTCGCAGGTATCGGTGCCCGGCGACGGGGGCGGGGCCGGCACCCCGGCGGTCCTGCTGTTCTTCGGGGCCTGGTGCTCGAGTTGCCACGAGGAGCTCCCGCCGTTGGCGGCGGCGGTGCGGCGGCAGGACGAAGCGCACGGGGCGCTCGCGCGGATCCACGTCATCGGCGTGGACAGCTTCGACAAGGCTTCGACTGCCCGGTCCTTCATTCACGCGACGGGCGTCACCTTCCCCGTCGCCTCCGACTCCGGGGCCGCCATCACCAGCGGGCTCTTCTACTTCGACGGCGACCCCTACGCGGTGTTCGTCAACGGCGACGGCACCATCAACAAGATCGTGCGTGGTGCGGTGCTGACGCCGTCGTCCTTCACGGCCGACGAGCGGGCTCTCATTCCCAGCGGAACGTGAGCGCCGCCGCCAGCGGGGCGGCGGCGGCCCAGACGGCCAGGACGATCCAGGACTCGGTGGGCACGGCGGCGCCGCTCCCGAGCGTGGCGTGCAAGCCCGACGACAACGCGGCGGCCGGCAACAGCTTGGCGAAGCTCGCCAGTCCGCTCGGCAGCTTCGACAGCGGGACGATCATGCCGCCCAGCAGCAGGAGGATGAGATAGAGGCCGTTGGCGGCGGCCAGGTTCACCTCGGCGCGCAGGGTGCCGGCCATCAGCAGGCCGATGCCCGCGAAGGCGGCCGAGCCGAGCAGCACGGCGCCGATGGCGCCGGCAACGGCCGCCGGGCCGCCAGCTCCGGGGTTCCAGCCCAGCCCGAGCCCCACCGGGAGGAGGACGGCGGCCTGCACCAGCTCGACCGCGACGATCGTGAGGATCTTGGCGCCGAGCAGGCGCGGGCGGCCGAGCGGCGTGGCGCCGAGCCGCTTGAGCACGCCGTAGCCGCGCTCGAATCCGGTGGCGATGCCCAGCGAGACCATCGAGGTCGACATGACGGCCAGCGCCAGAATCCCGGGCACGAAGAAGTTGGCCGGGGTGGCGGTCGGCGTCGAGACCACCGACACCTTGGAGAAGAAGAGCAGGAAGACCACGGGGATGCCGAGGGTGAGCAGCAGGGTCTCGCCGCGGCGCAGCGTCATGTGGACCTCGGCCACGGTCTGTGCGGTCAGGGGGCGGAGGGCCTGGGCGGTCGTGCTCACCGGGCCTGCCTCCGGCTCCGACGGCGACCCCGCCCCGCTCCCGCCCCGCTCGCCGGCGCCTCGTCCGGCCCGGCCTCGGCCGCCGCTCCCACCGCCTCGAAATAGATGTCTTCGAGGGAGTGGCCCGTGGCCAGGTCGGTGAGGGTGGCGCCTTGCGCCGCCAGGAAGTTCGCCACGGCGGCGGTGACGGCGGGAGTTTCCACCTCCGCCGACTCGACCCGGTAGCGGCCCGCCGCCGTCTCGCTGACCGTCGTCCTCGGCCCGACTGCGGCCGCCAGGGCCACGACGTCGAGTGCCGGGGGAGCGCCGAAGGTCACGACGCCACCGCCCCCGGGCCAGGCGGCGGCGGTCAGGTCCTGCGGCGTCCCCTGTCGCACGATGCGTCCGGCGGCGAGGATCACGATGCGGTCCGCCATCTTCTCGGCTTCGCCCAGCTCGTGGGTGGTGAGGACCACGCACACGCCCCGGTCCCGCAGTCCGGCCACCACGGCGCGCACGGCGATGCGGCCCTCGGGGTCGACGCCCGCTGTGGGCTCGTCGAGGAAGGCCACCTCGGGGCGACCGACCAGCGCCAGCGCCAGCGAGAGGCGCTGCTGCTCGCCCCCCGAGAGGTGGCGCCAGGGCGTCCCCGCGACGCTGCGCAACCCGACCAACTCGAGCAGCTCGTCGGCCGGCACGGGGTCGGGGTAGTAGCCGGCGAAGAGTTGCAGGACGCGGCGCGGGCCGAGCATGGGGTACACGCCGCCGCGCTGGAGCATGACCCCGATGCGGCCGCTGAGCGCGGCGTGGTCGGCGATCGGGCGCAGCCCGAGGACCCGCACCTGCCCTTCGGCCGGCCGCCGGTAGCCCTCGAGGGTCTCGACCGTGGAGGTCTTGCCGGCGCCGTTGGGCCCGAGCACGACGAGCACCTCGCCGGCGGCGGCGGCCAGGTCGATGCCGTCGACGGCGGCCGGTGTGCCGGGGGGGCCGTAGCGCACAATGAGGCCGGTGACCTCGACGGCTGGCACGGCGTCGCAGACTACTTTGAGCAGCAGTGATCGATATCCGGGTGTTGCGCGAGGACCCCGACGCCGTCAAGGCCGCGCTCGCCCGACGTGGCGTCGAGGCAGCAGAGGTGGACGCCGTGCTCGAGGCCGATGCGGCATGGAGCGCGCGGCTGCGGGTGGCCGAGGACATGCGGGCCGAGGTCAAGGAGCTGTCGCGCCTGGTCGGGCAAGCCAAGAAGGAAGGCGACGAGACCCGGGCGGCCGATCTCAGTCGGCGCAGCCGCGAGCTGGGGGACGACGAGCGGATCGCGGCCGCCGAGGCCGAGGCGTTCCTGGAGCAGCGTCAGACCGGGCTGCTCTACCTGCCCAACATCCCGGCCGCCGAGGCGCCGGACGGCATGGGCGAGGACGACAACGTGGAAGTCCGCCGGTGGTGGCCGGGACAGGAGGCCGGGCGGCCGGAACCCGAAAGGGCGGAACACCAGGAAGTCCCGCACTGGGAGATCGGCGAGGCGCTGCAGATCCTGGACATGGAGCGCGGGGCGCGGCTGGCCGGGTCGATGTTCCCCCTGTACCGGGGCCCCGGGGCCCGGCTGTTGCGAGCGCTGACCGCGTTCGCCATCGACCGGCACTCGCCGGTCTACGAGGAGATCCGCCCGCCCACGGTCGTCTTGACCGAGACCATGACCTCCACCGGGCACCTCCCCAAGTTCGCCGACGACGCCTACCACCTCGAGCGCGACGACCTGTGGCTGATCCCCACGGCCGAGGTGCCCCTCACCTCCATGCACCGCGGCGAGATTTTGGAGGAGTCCCAGCTTCCGTTGCGCTTCACCGCGGCCACGGCCTGCTACCGGCGTGAGGCGGGCTCGGCCGGACGCGACACGCGGGGCCTGTTGCGGGTGCACGAGTTCGACAAGGTGGAGCTGTTCGCCTACACCACGCCCGAGGAGGCGCTCGAGGCGCAGGCCGACATTCTGCAGCGGGGCGAGTCGATGCTCCGGGAGCTCGGGCTCTCCTACCGCGTGCTCGACCTGTGCTGTGGGGACCTCGGCGGCTCGTCGGCCCGCACCTTCGACCTGGAGGCCTACGCGCCCGGGGTCGACCGCTGGCTCGAGGTGAGCTCGGTCAGCTGGTTCCGCGACTACCAGGCCCGCCGGGCCAACGTGCGCTTCCGGCCGGCCGGCGGCGGGCCGCTGCAGCTGGTGCACACGGTCAACGGCTCCGCCCTGGCGTGGCCCCGCATGTGGGCCGCGCTGGTGGAGCAGGGGCGCCAGCCGGACGGGACGGTGCTGCTGCCGGAGTGCCTGGCCCCCTATGTCGGCGGCGAGCTGCTGATCAAGGCCCCGTGACCGCGTCATGACGGTGACCGACGTGGAAGGGAGCGGGCCGCCGGAGCACTTCGGCTTCGGCGACCGGCTCGAGATCATCGCCGCCGAGAGCCGGCGCATGAGCGAGGTCATCGAGGGGCTGGACCTCGAGGCCAGGGTGCCGTCCACGCCCGAGTGGGTGGTGCGCGACCTGGCCCACCACATCGGCGAGGTGCAGTGGTACTGGGGTGAGAACGTCCGGGCGCAGAACGCCAGCGAACGCTCGGGGGCCAAGCTCACCGCCTTCCCGGACGACAACGACCTGCTGGCCTGGCTGGGCTGGTGCACGTACTCACTGCTCGGCGCCCTGCGCGAGGCCGGCCCCGAGGCGCCGTGCTGGGCCTGGTGGCCCGAGCCGCACACCGCGGGTGCCGTGGGCCGGCACCAGGCCCAGGAGGTGTCCGTGCACCGCTGGGACGCCGAGGGCGTGACCCGTGCGTCGGCGCCGCTCCACCCCGGGTTGGCCGACGACGGGGTGCCCGAGTTCATCGAGATCATGGTGGGGGCCGACCTCGCCTCCCTGCCGGGCGCCGTCACGCTGAGCGCAACCGACACCGGGGCGAGCTGGCGGGTGGCGGGAGCCGGGGTGGGTGAGAACGCGGCCCGCATGTCGGAGCTGCGGGCCACGGCCTCCGACCTGGTGCTCATGCTCTACCGGCGCCTCCCGGTCCCCGACGCGGCGGTGGAGGGGGACCCGATCCTGGTGGCGGCGCTGCTCTCCCTGGCCGACACCCGATGACCCGATGACCCAGCTGACCTTCCTGGGCACGGGCAACTTCGTCGCCCCGCCGGGCCGCTACTGGAACAGCTTCGTCATGGACGAGTCGGTGTTGGTGGAGCCCTCGCCCACGGCGTTGCCCCACCTGCGCCGATGCGGGATCCCCGTCGACGCGGTCGAGGTGGTGGTGGTCTCGCATTTCCACGCCGACCACTGCTTCGGGTGGCCCTTCCTGCTCGAGGCGGCGGCCGAGGGCGCCAGGGGCAGGACCCTCCACGTCGTGGGGCCCCCCGGCATCGAGGCCCACCTCGCCACCGTGAACGAGGCGGGGGCCGTCGGCTCGATCACGGCGAAGGCGCGGGCCGCGCTGGACCTGCGTTTCATTGAGGTCGACGGGACCTGGCAGCAGGCCGGGCCGCTGCGCTTCCGGGCCGTCGAGGTCGTGCACGTGCCCTACCTGCGCTGTTTCGGCTACCTGTTCGACCGGGACCAGAGCCCGGGTCAGGATCCGGACGGTCCGGGGAACCAGATCGTCGGCTATTCGGGTGACACCACGCCCTGCGACGGCCTCGACGAGCTGGCCCGGGAGTCCGACGTCCTCGTGGTGGAGTGCAACGGGCGTCACACGCCACCCGGTGTGGCGTCTTCCCACATGGACGAGGACTCGGTCCGGGCCCTGCAGACAGCGTTCCCCGGGACCCGGCTCGTCCTGACGCATCTGGGCCAGCAGGTGGACACGGCTTCGCTGAGCGGGGTCACCATCCCCGACGACTTCGAACGCCTGACGGTCTGACGGGACGGTCTGATCGTCTGAGCTGGTGTGATCGTCTGAGCCGGGGGGCTCAGAGCCTGGTCAGCCCGGGTTGTAGGCGGCCACGCCCACCACGGGTGACGCCAGCGGTTGCCCGCCCATGGATCCGAAGAAGCCGGCATCGCCGAAGTTGAAGATTCCGCCGTCGGAGGCGACCAGCCAGTAGCCGCCGCCATCGGGGGTGGCGGCCACGCTCACCACGGGCGCGTTGAGCGCCGCCCCGCCCATGGAGCCCTGGAAGCCGGCGTCGCCGTAGGTGAAGACGCCGCCGTCGGAGGCGGCCAGCCAGTACCCGCCCCCGTTGCCAGTCGCCGCCATGCCGACGATCGGCGCTCTCAGGGGCAGCGAACCGGCGGAGCCGTAGAACCCGGCGTCGCCGAAGCTGAAGATGCCCCCGTCGGAGGACACCTCCCAGTAGCCGTGGCCGGTGGCGTCCGCCGCCATGCCGACGATGCGCCCGTCGACGGGCTGGCCGCCCCGGGACCCGTAGAAATGGGCGTCGCCGAAGCTGAAGATCCCCCCGTCGGCCGCCACCTCCCAATAGCCCTTGCCGTCCGGCGTGGCCGCCATGCCCACGATCGGGGAGTCGAGGGGCTTGCCCCCCATGGAGCCGTAGAAGGGGGCGCCGCCGTAGTTGAAGATGCCCCCGTCGGCGGCCACGGTCCAGTAGCCGGTGCCGATGCCGGTGGATGCCATCCCCACCATGGGTTGTGCCAGGCGATGCCCACCGATGGAGCCCTCGAAGGGGGCGTCGCCGTAGCTGAAGATACCGCCGTCGGAGCCCACCAGGTGGTAGCCGTGACTCGCCACGCCCCGCAGCTGGACGGTCTGCGTGCCGTTGGGGCCGCTCACGGCGACCGAGGCGGTGTAGACACCGACGGCCGGGGGCGTGAAGGTGACCGCGACGCTGCAGCTCGCCCCGGCCGCCAGGCTGCAACTCGCGGTGTTCATGGAGAACACACCCTGGCCGCCGGTCTGGGTCGCCGTGACGTTCATCGCCTCGCCGGAGGCCCACAGCTCCATGGCCGACCTGTCGGTCGTCCCGGGCAGGACCGACACGTCCACGCCGAAGGGAAAGACGCCCACGGGCAGCAAGGGGACCTCCTGGGCCCAGGTGAAGTACGGGGTGTCCACGGTGTCACCGCCGACGAAGACCTGCGTGGTCGACGAGCCGTAGCCGACCCCCATGAGAGCGGGGGCGGCGTAGGACCCGAGGATGATGTCCCGGTGACCCCAGCAGCCGCCGCCACCGGTGACCGGGCAGGCCAGGTTGGAGCCGCCGGGCCCGTCGTCGTACATCCACATCGCCATGGACTGGCCGAGCGACGGCGACGAGGACCACGTCCCGCCCTTGGTGGTGCCGTAGGGGGGAAAGCCGGGGTCGGTGTGGGCGTTCGGCGCCGGCCTGGGCGTAGGCGTTCAGGGTGGCCGAGAGCCCCTCGATGGGGGCGAGGCCGCGATCGACCCGCTCCAGGTCGGTCAGGACGAAGAGCTGCTCGGGCGGTGTCAGGGACGGGTAGTTGCTGGGCAGGCTCATGGGGCTCAGACCTTCGGTCTGGCGGTCGCCGTAAACGAGCGTCAGCCCGCTCGGGCAGTACAGGTTCGGCACGGCGAGGCTGCCGCAGGGACCTGAATACCCAGGTGGGGGGCTGATGTTGCTGCCCGGGTTCTGCGGGGGAACGATCCCGGCTCCCGCTGCCACATGGGCGGCAACGGGGAGAAACAGGCCCACGGTGGCGATGACGACGCACGCCGCGGCCTTTCTGACAACTGACAAGATCGAACCATCCCCAATCGTCGGCGACCGGCCTGAGTGTCCCAGCCGTCTCCCACCTTGAGCAACTCGGCTTGGCCGCACCAGGTCAGCTCGTTGCGGCGCGCGACGAGCCAGCGTCGTCAGGCGTTAACGCGTGAACACCGGCCCGGGCTCAGGCTGCAATCAGGCGCCAAATCAGGCGGCGGCGAAGCGGTAGCCCACACCCCGCACCGTCGTGATCAACACGGGGGTTGAGGGATCGGCCTCGATGCGGGAGCGCAGGCGCTTGATGTGCACATCGAGCGTCTTGGTGTCGCCGATGTAGTCGGTGCCCCAGACGCGGTCGATGAGCACGTCACGGGTCAACACCCGGCCGGAGTTCTCCACCAGCAGCCGCAAGAGCTCGAACTCCTTGCGCCGCAGGTGGACCTCCTCGCCGCGCACGAACACCCGGCGTTGGTCGAAGTCCACCTTGATCCCGTTGGACTCCCAGATGCCGTCGCTCCCGAACTCAATGGAACCGCCCAGGTCACCGGACTCGGAGCCCCCCGGCGCCCGCCGGAGCACCGCCCGCATGCGGGCCACCAGCTCGCGCAGCCGGTAGGGCTTGGTGACGTAGTCGTCCGCCCCCACCTCGAGCGCCACCACGGTGTCGATCTCGGTGCCCTTGGCCGTGACCATGATGATCGGCACCGTCGACCGGGTGCGGATCGTCCGGCAGACGTCGATGCCCGACAGCTTGGGCAGCATGAGGTCCAACAGGATGATGTCGGGGGCGATCTCGTCGAAGACCTGCAGGGCCTCGTTGCCGTCCCGGGCCACGGTCACCCGGAAGCCTTCGTTGGTCAGGCCGATGACCAGCGCATCAATGAATGACTCCTCGTCCTCGGCCAGCAGCACCTTGACCGGGCCCTCGCCCGGCGTGGACCGGCCCCCGGCCTTCTTGGCGGTCTTGCCCGTGCCCGTGCCCCCGGTCGCCGCTCTGCTCATGCCAGCCGCTCCGCCTGGATCGGCAGGACGAGGGTGAACGTCGAGCCCTCACCCTCACGCGACTCGACGTCGACCCAGCCCTGGTGGTTGTTGGCCACGTGGCGGACGATCGACAGGCCGAGCCCGGTACCCCCCGTGTCGCGGCTGCGCCCGTGGTCGACCCGGTAGAAGCGCTCGAAGATCCGATCGAGGTCGCGGGCGGGGATGCCGACCCCGTGGTCCTGCACCGACAAGCGGACGTTGTCCCGCTCCTCGATGCGCCAATTGGGGAGGCCGCCGCGCTGGGCTCCGCCGGACCGGTTCCGGCGGTGTCACCCTCGGCGCTCACGGTCGGAGGCACGGGCATGGTCGGTGCCGTGGTCCCGGTGGCGGCGGAGGCGCCGGGTGCGGACTGGCCCAATGGGGAGTACTGGTCGAGGATCTCGGGGACGAAGACGGGCCGCACGTCGGAGGCGTCCCGCGTGACCGGGGCACCGGCGGCGGCCTTGTGGGCCTCGTGGGCCTCGTGGGCCTCGGCGGGGGCGTCACCGGCGGCGTCGTCCCCTCGGGCCGTCTCGGCGGCCACGACCGGGACCTCTCCCGTCAGGAACTCGGACGAGGCATCATCGGCCCTGCCACCGCCCTCTCCGACCACGGAGGGGTGGCTCAGATTGGGGTTGAAGCGCTGTGCAACGCCGGTCACCACGATCTTGGAGTTGTCGTACGAGTAGGTAATGGCGTTCTCGAGCAGGGCGTGCATGGCCGAGACCAGCTGACGCCGGTCCCCGAGTACGGCCACCGGGGGCGAGGGCTCATGCAGGACGATTTCCAGGCCGCGCTGGTCGGCGGTGGCGCGCACGCGCTCGATGGCGTCGGCCATGACGAGGTTGACCAGCACCGGCTCGCGCGGCGGCGCTTCCTCGGACTCAATGCGCGAGAGATCCAGCAGGTCGTCGATGATCCTGCTGACCCGGAAGGCCTCGTTGTGGATGCGACCGGCCAGCCGCTGTGCCACGTCGGGGTCGGGCTCGGAGACCAGCGTCTCGGCCAGGAGCCCGAGTGCGCCCATCGGGGTCTTGAGCTCGTGGCTGACGTTGGCCACGAAGTCGCGCCGGATCTCCTCGAGCCGACGGCGCTCCGAGACGTCCTCAATGAGGGCGATGACCCCGAGCGGCCGGCGCCCGTCGTCGATCTGGCGGGCGCGCACCTGCAGCGTGCGCCGGGGTGGACCGTAGAGGTCGAGGGTGCGCTCGGCCGAACCCTCGTGCCAGGCGTCCTCCAGGACGTCGGTCACCGCCTGGGCGGCCAGGGCGTCGCCGTGGCGGCTGACCATCAGGGCGTTCGCCCTCCCGTTGCGGTAGATCACCGTGCCGTTCTCGTCGCAGAGCACGACGCCCTGGGTGAGAGTGTCGAGCGAACGACGCAACCTGATGGCGTCGGAGCTCGACTCGGTCACCGCCTGGGCGGCGCCGCCGGTCACCTGTTCCAGATAGGCGAGTGAGGTCTCGACGTTGTACTCGTCCTTGGGCGGATCGAGCCCCAGGCGGGTGCCGAGGGAGGCCAACCGCTGCGAGATCGCCCGCCGTCCCGAGCGCCGTCCGAGCAGCGCGGCAATGAAGCCGACGAGCACGCACACCCCAACGGCGACCGCAATGAAGATGACCTCCTGGGTCATGCTCAAATTGACTTCCCCCGGCCCACTGAGCGGCACGCCCCCAATATGACAGGGCTGGAGCGTGCCCTGCGAACAGTTGCGGCCACTCATGCGGCCGGTCATGCGGCCTGATGTGCCCTTCTTTGGGCGGCGACGAACGGGACTCGCGTCCTGAGCTGCCCTTCTGCAACCCCCAGGGGCCCTCGTCGCGCGGCTGCGGTTCTTTTTGCCGCGTGAAGAGCCGCGTGAAGAAAGGGCAAACGGCGTGCCGGGCAAACCGTTCTCCGGCCGGACGGCGTCCCGGAGGGTCCGGTCGCCACTGATGGCAGCAGGAGGACACCCATGGTCGTGTGGCACCTGGCCGATGTCTCGTTGAACCCGAGCGTCAACGCGCTCCCGGGCGGCGGGACCCTGCAGGATCTCACGAACGGCCTGGGTGCCTGGTGCCTCATTGCCGCCCTGGCCGGCCTCTTGATCGGCGCCGCGGCGTGGGCCCTGGGCGTGCATGCCCAGAACTTCCAGCAGTCCATGGTCGGACGGCGCGCCGTGCTGGTCTCGGGCCTGGCGGCACTTCTGATCGGTGCTGCACCGCCGATCATCAACTTCTTCTTCCACACCGGGACAGCCCTGCACTGACTCGGCCGCGTTCCTGATCCGCCTTCGTCACTGATCCGCCTGAGTCATCGTTCCGATGTTGGCTGCCGGCTGCACCGGTCTCGACGTCCTCAACCCGATCTGCCAGGCCGGCAGCATCGGAGGTTCCATCGCGTCGTCGGGCTTCGAGTCGGTGTTGAGCGGGATCAGCCAGTGGGTCGCCAGCGGCGCCGAGTGGCTGCTGGACCAGATCGGCGACGTGCTGAGCTCCACCACGACGGTCGACGTGGGCGCGAGCTGGTTCCGGATCCACTACGGCCAAATGACGGCGCTCGCCGGCGTGGTCATCCTCCCCATGCTGCTGGCCTCGATCCTGCAGGCCGTGGTGCGGCAGAACCCGGGTCAGCTCATCCGGACCTTCTTCGTGCAGCTGCCGTTGGCCTTGCTGCTGGCGGTGGTGGCGATCCAGATCGTCGTCCTGAGCCTGTCCGCCACCGACGCCATGAGCGATGCCGTGGCCGGAGGGACCAACGCCGACGTGAGCTCTCTGCTCGGAGGGGTCACGTCGGGCCTGGTGTCGGCGGCGGGCGATCCATCCATCGCCAGTTTCGTGCTGCTGCTGGTGGCGTTGCTGATCGCGGTGGCTGCGTTCGTGCTCTGGCTGGAGCTGCTCATCCGTGCGGCCGCGGTCTACGTCGCCGTGCTCTTCCTCCCGCTGGCGCTGGCGACGTTGGTGTGGCCCGCGGTGTCGCACTGGTGCAGGCGGTTGGTCGAGACGCTGGCGGCGCTGATCATCTCCAAGTTCGTCATCGTGGCGACGCTGAGCCTGGCCGCCGGTGCCCTCGCATCGGGCACGGCCGGCTCGGGGGCACACGGCTCGGGCTTCTCGTCCGTCCTGGCCGGAGGCGCGCTCCTTCTCATGGCCACCTTCGTGCCGTTCGCGATCCTGCGCATGATCCCGGCCGTCGAAGCGGGCGCGGTGGCGC
This sequence comes from uncultured Acidimicrobiaceae bacterium, assembly GCA_963755655.1. GTDB lineage: Bacteria > Actinomycetota > Acidimicrobiia > Acidimicrobiales > RAAP-2 > Bog-473. The sequence goes on along the minus strand of CAVWKX010000020.1, from coordinate 34,310 downwards.
ATCTCGACGGCTTGCGTGAGAGAGGTATGGCCGGCATGACCAGACTTCCTCGCACTGCGGCGAGCCATGCCCTGCACGAAGGGTTGGGGGCGCTCGGGGACGCGCGCCTGCTGGCGCAGACGGCCGCGGCCGGAGGGGTCGGCGGTGGTGGCGGTGGTGGCGACGGCGGTGGCGCGAGTGCGGGCGACGGCGGTTCGGACGGGGGAGGCGGGGCGGGGAGCGGGTCGGGCATCACCTTGGGCGAGGGCGATCCGGAGTCGCAACGGGCCTACGACGAGTACGTCGCCCTGGGGATCAAGCCCGGACCCAAGGGCCCCAAGCCGATCCGGAGCGTGCCAGGGACGGGGACGGGGTCGGACGCAGCGGCACCGGATGCAGCGGCACCGGATGCAGCGGCACCGGATGCAGCACCGCTCCCGATCGCGACCGGTTACGAGCCGGACCCGGCGGACCGGGTGGGGGCACGGATGAACTCCGGCCGCAGGGCGCGCCTCGGCCCGGACGCGCGGAGGACGCCTGGATGTGGGAGGGCGTCCCGCCGGGCGGCAGCCTGATGCGGCGCTACAAGCCGGGAGAGACGCGGCACTACATGAACTATGAGGGAGGGACTTCCCTCAGGTGGCTGCCGCCCGCGTGGCCGCCGGGTGAAGGTCCCGACGCGTGAGCGAGGAACGAGGGTCGCGCTACCGGTTCGGGCCCCGCGAGCGCGGAGGAGCGCTGGCGGGTTGGCGCGCCGGCCAGATCGTGACCGTGGCCGTGGGGCTCGTCTTCGGCGTCATCGTCCTGCGCTGGGAGCCCAACGCGGTTGGCGTGGCCGCGGCGTTCGGCATCCTCGTCCTCTACGGCGCGCTGGCGACGGTGCCCGTGGCGGGCCGGACGGGCGACGAGTGGCTTCCTGTCGTCGTGTGCTGGGGAGCGCGCCGGACCGGCCTCTGGGGTGCCGGTCGCATCGGGCCGTTGCGCGGGATGCGCCTCCTGCGTGCCGGCTGGCACGACATGGGCGTGGTGCACGACCGCGCCGGGCGGACGCTCACCGCCGCCCTTTCGCTGCGCGGCGGGAGCTTTGCGCTGCTGGGGGCCGATGAGCAGGACCGTCGGGTCGGCGCGTGGTCTTCGGTGCTCGCGTCGTTGGCGCGGGAAGGGTCGCCGGTGCACAGGGTGCAGTGGGTTGCGGCGGCCTTTCCCGACGATGGGGAGGGCCTGCACTCGTATCTGGCTGCGGAGGCCGTGCCGGGCGCGGCGTCGGCGTGCACCGCCTCCTACGACGCTCTGCTGCACGACATGGACTCGCACGCGTGCGCCCACGACGTCGTCCTGGCCCTGCAGATACGGCTCACCCGGTCGGTCGAGGTCGGCTGTGCCACGCTGGCCCGCGAAGTCGGATCGCTGGCGCGCCAGCTGGCGGACGCCGATGTGCAGGTCGAATCTGTGTTGTCAGTGGACGAACTGGCGCATCAGCTCCTGCGCACCTACGAGCCGCACGCGACCGTGGCGCCGGGGCAGGACCACTGGCCGATGGCCATGGAGGAGAGCTGGTCCGAGGTGCGGGTGGACGGCATGGTGCACGCCACCTTCTGGGTGGCCGAATGGCCGCGCATCGAAGTGCGCAGCGACTTCCTGGCGCCGATTCTGCTGGGCTCGGCCCGCTCCACACTTGCCGTCGTGATGGAACCGCTCGGCAGCGACACCGCCGTGCGCAAGGTGGAGGCGTCGCGCACCGCCGACCTGGCGGACAGTGAGCTCCGGCGACGCGGCGGCTTCGTCTCGACCGCCCGCCACGCCCGTGAGTCGGAGGTCCTGGCCCGTCGCGAGGCCGAGCTCGCCGAGGGACACGCCTCCTTCCGCTACTCGGGTTACGTCACAGTGTCGGCGGCCAAGCGAGGAGGAACTGGTGGCGGCGTGCGATGTCGTGCAGCACGCCGCGGGCCAGAGCCGGCTGGCGCTGCGCCGCCTCTACGGCGACCAGGCCTCGGCCTACACCTGCACGCTGCCGCTGTGTCGCGGGCTCCACTGAACGGCCGCAGACCGAGCGGCCGCAGACCGAGCGGTCAACCCGAGATGCCCACCACCGGTGCGTTGATGGGCTGGCCGCCGCGCGACCCGAGGAACGGCGGCCCGTTGGTGGACGGGAAGGAGAAGATGCCCCCGTCTGCTGCGCCCAGGTAGTAGCCGTTGCTCTCGAGTGCCAGTCCCACGACGGGCTGGTTCAGCTTGATCGATCCGGTCGAGCCGTAGAAGGGCAACGTGGACGGGTAGCTGAAGATGCCGCCGTCCGAAGCCACCATGTAGTAGCCGCCGTTAGAGGCGACGGCCATGCCGACCACCGGCTTGTTCAGGGTGAGTGAACCGGCCGAGCCCAAGAAGGGCGGCCCACCGACGGTCGGGAAGGTGAAGATACCGCCATCGCTGGCTACCTCGTAGTAGCCGTTGCCGTTCGGAGTCGGCGCAATCCCGACGATCGGCTTGTTGAGCGGCTTGCCCCCCATGGAGCCGTAGAACTGGGCATCGCCGTAGGAGAAGATCCCGCCGTCGGAGGCCACCAACCAGTAGCCCCCGCCATCGGGTGTCACCGCGATGCCGACGACGGGCTTGTTCAGCGGCTTGCCGCCCATCGACCCGTAGAACTGGGCCGAGCCGAAGTTGAAGACCCCGCCGTCGGCGGCGACGAGGTAGTAGCCGTCGCCGGCGGGCATGGTGGCCATGCCGACGATGGGCGAGTTCAGCTTGGTGCCTCCCATGGACCCGAGGAACGGAGCGCCCGAGCCGTAGTTGTAGATACCGCCGTCCGGCCCACGAAGCGGTAGCCGGAGCGGGCGATGGGCGCGGAGGCGAGCAAGGGCTGGAAGGAGGTCGCGGAGAACTCAGAAGAGCCGGCCGCCACACACGCCCAGTTGGTCAGGCAGTCGACGCCGAACAAGAGGGCTTGGGCCGATCCGGTCGCCCCGGAGGGCGGGTTGCTTACCTGCGTCCACGACTGGCCGTCCCAGGTCAACGCCTCGCTGTTCGTCCCGCTGTTCCCGACGGCTGTGCAGCTCGTCGGACTGAAGCAGCTGATGCCGTAGAGCTTCCCGCCAGTGCTCGGAGTCGGGACGTTCTGGGCGGCCGACCATGTCGAACCGTTCCAGATCATCGAGCGCGTTGACCGGACCCGGGTTGTACGCCGTGGCGGCGCAGAAGGTCAGTCCGGCACACGACACCGAGTAGGGGTAGAAGAGACTGCCGTTCGCAATCGCGCTCGATGTCCAGGTCGATCCGTTCCATGAGTACGCGATCGGTGTCTCGATGCTTTGGTCGAGGCCGGATCCGGTGGCCATGCAGAAGGTCGGCGTGGTGCAGGAGGTGGCTGACGAGATCTCCCGACGTATCTCCGCCCGGAAGGCTGAGCGTCTGGGCAGACCAGGTCGAGCCGTTCCACTGTGCGGCGACGGGGGCGAGGCCGCTGGCGTTGCCGACGGCCTGGCAGAAGGTCGCGCTCGTGCAGGACACACCGAGCAGATCGGTTGCTTGCCCGAGGCTCGTGGTGGCGACGGTCCAGGTGGATCCGTTCCACTGCTCGATGAGGACGCCCACGCCGGTCGCATGACCCACGGCGACGCAGAACGACGTGGTCACACAGGAGACGCCGACCAGCGTCGTCGATGTCGCGCCGGTCACTGTCGGCAGCGTCATGGGCGACCACGTCGTGCCGTTCCAAAGCTCCGCGTAGTCCTGCCCCCCGTTCAGGCCGTCGACTTCACCGCCGATTCCGGTGACCGCAACACAGAACGCAGAGCTCACACAGGAGACGGCGCCGGCCTGCGTGTTGCTGCCCGGCGTGGCGACGGAGTTCGCCATGTTGCTCCAGTTCGCTGCGCTGACCGTGGCCGGTGAGGAAGGGGAGGCGGCGCCGGCCACCGATCCCGCGCCGCCGTACGCCAGCGGGAGGGCGGTCGAGGGCGAGAGCACAGCCGAAGACACCGAAACGAAGTAACGAACGCATGGCCCTCCTCTAGTTGCAATGATTGCAACAGCGGTGCAGGTTAGTGAGGCCAACGGCGCAATGCGGGGGTTGTCATCCCCGCCCAGCGGTCCGGTGGGCGTGAAGCCGGCCGATACCGCGATCACAGGTACAACACAGGCGCGGGCCGCGCCGACAGAGGCTTCTACCATGACGCCATGCCCGGTCGTCCCGATGCGAGCCCGCCGGCACCGGGCCGTGCGGCGGCGGGCGGCGGGCCGCGCAATGTCGTCGTGCTGCTGCTCGACAGCCTCAACCGGCACATGCTGGGCAGCTACGGCGGGACCGAGTTCGAGACGCCGCACCTCGACCGCTTCGCCCGCGAGCGGGCCGTCCGTTTCACGTCGCATGTCACCGGCTCGCTGCCGTGCATGCCGGCGCGTCACGACATCTTGTGCGGCTCGCTCGACTTCTTGTGGCGGCCGTGGGGCTCCATCGAGGTCTGGGAGGAGCCCATCACCGCGGCACCTGCGGCGGGCCGGGGTCACGACCATGCTGGTGTCGGACCACCCGCACCTCTTCGAGGTGGGTGGCGAGAACTACCACACGGACTTCAGCGCCTGGGACTACGTGCGCGGGCACGAGGGTGATCCCTGGCGCACGTACCCCGACCCGAGCTTCATCGGCGCGCCCGCGCTGCCGGCGCGTGGCGGTGGGTGGTTCTGGCGCGATCGGTTGGGATGGGCGGAGGCGGAGGATCGTCCCTATGACCGCTCGCGGACGTTCTTCCGGGCCGAGTCGGACTACCCGGGACCCAAGACGATGCGCGCCGCCGCCGGGTGGCTGCGCGACGGCGCGCCCGGGCCGGATGGCGCGCCCTTCATGCTCTTCGTCGACGAGTTCGACCCGCACGAGCCCTTCGACACGCCCGAGCCGTGGGCCGGGCGCTACGACCCGGACTGGGACGGGGAGTTGCTGATCTGGCCGCCCTATGACGTCGGCGCGGTGGCGGCCGGCCGCTTGAGCGAGCGGGAGGGCCGGCAGATCCGGGCCAACTACGGGGCGAAGCTCAGCATGATCGACCACTGGGTCGGCGAGGTGTTCGACGCGCTCGACCGAGCGCGGGCTGTGGGAGAGCACGGCGGTGGTGGTGTGCACGGACCATGGGCACTATCTCGGCGAGAAGGACATCTGGGGGAAGCCCGGAGTCATGCAGTACGAGCCGTTGGGCCACATTCCGCTGCTGGTGCACTGGCCCGGCGTCGCCGGCGGGACGACATGCGACGCGCTGACGACCAACGTCGACATCAACGCCACGCTGGCGGACGTGTTCGGTGTGCGGCGCGGCGGCGTCGGGGCCTGGTCGCGCACGGCACGTCGTTGGCGCCCCTGCTGCGCGGCGAGGTCGGCGCAGGTGCGGGAGTGGGCCATCGGCGGCGTCTACGGGAACTGGGTCCAAGTGACCGACGGCCACCGCAAGTACGCCCGCGGGGCGCGACGGCGACAACTTTCCTCTGTCGATGTGGTCCAACCGTTGGTCGACCATGCCGGTGCACGGGCTCGAGGATGCCGTCCGTCTGCCCCCGCCCGACCGGCGGGCCCGCCTCGACTTCATGCCGGGCTCCGACGTGCCGGTCATCCGGCAGCCGTTCGAGCCCGGTGACCGTCTGCCCTTCTGGGTCGGGCGCAACGCGGTCGACGCGCACTTCCTGTTCGACCTGCCGAAGACCCTGAGGAGGACGAGAACCTCGTGGGCCACGCCGTCGAGCGCGACATGGTGGAACTGCTGCGCCACGCCCTGCAGTCGGTGGACGCCCCGGGCGAGCAGCTCGAGCGGTTGGGGATCGCGTGACGGCGGCCGGCGATGCCGGCGGGCCTGAGCTCGAGCCGAGGGCGGAACCGGAGTCCGAACCTGACGTGTTCGTCCTGCCGCGCGTCCGGCGTCGTCGGGGGCGCTGATCTTCGACGAGCGCGGCCGGCTCCTCATCGCCAACCCGACGTACAAGGCGCATTGGACCATCCCGGGCGGGATCATGGAGGCCGACGGCGAGAGCCCGTGGGAAGCCTGCCGACGGGAGGTGCGGGAGGAGGTCGGCCTCGACGTCGCGCACGGCCGATTGGCGGCCGTCGACTTCCTGCGACCGAAGCGATCGAGGCCGGGCGGGATCCGCTTCGTGTTCGACTGCGGCGTCCTGTCCGATGCCGTCCTGGACTCGATCACGCTGCAGGTGGAAGAGCTCTCCGAGCACCGCCTGGTGGATGCCGAGGAGGCGATCGCCCTGCTCAGTGGCCCGTTGAGCCGACGGGTCAGCGCGGTGTTGGCTGCACCGGGGTCTGTCTCTATCTGGAGAACGGCCGGCCCATCTGAGCACGTATCGGGCCCTGTTCGAGCAATGGACACACAAAAAAAATGTGGCGGTAAAGGCCCTGTGTAGCTCCCGTAGTTCATCGCGGGCGTCACGCTTCAATGCACCAACGTTTACCCAAGCGTTCGTCGACCGCGCTTGTAGGTTCGCGGGCAATCGCTCTCTTCGCGTGCGATTTCTCCACGAGCGCTGCGGGCTCACAACACAATCGAGAGGTTTTCGTGCATGTTCTGGCACACACGCCGTTCTGGGGCCAGTCGGGCGAGGCGCGCCACTCCCGTCCTGGTCCTGGTCGCAGTGGCCGCCGCGCATCGGCGGGTTCAGCACCATCGGAGGCGCCAACACGGGCGGCAGCTCGGGTCCGTTGGGCGCCTACGCCGGCGCCCTCGCACCGGGGTCCGTCAGCTCCTTCGGTCGCGCCCTCGGACAACAACCGGCGTTCGCCATGGACTTCCTCAACGGGAGCTCGTGGTCGACGCTGGTCGACTACCGCTCCGACGTACATGTCGACCTGGAGCGGCTCCGGATACAAAATGGTCTGGGGCGTTCCCATTCTGCCCAACTCGTTCCACGCCGACTCCAACCCGTCCGACACGTCAGGGAGCGCGTACGGACTGGAGCAAGGGGCCGCCGGTGCCTACAACTCCTACTTCCTGAAGCTGGCCCAGGAGATGGTGGCGGGCGGTCAGGGCAGCTCCATCATCCGCCCGGGCTGGGAATTCAACGGCAACTGGTTCCCCTGGGCGGCCAAGGGCGCAGGCGGCAGCCTTCGTCGGCTACTGGCAGCAGATCGTGAACACGATGCGGTCGGTGCCCGGGCAGGACTTCAAATTCGAGTGGAATCCGACCGCGGGCGACCAAGGCGTCGGGGACCTCGCCGACTTCTACCCCGGGAGCGCCTACGTCGACTACATCGGCCTCGACCTCTACGACCAGTCCTGGGCGCACGTACCCGGGCATCGCGTCGGAATGGAACACCTATCTGACCGAGCCATACGGGCTGAACTGGCTGGCGTCGTTCGCCGCCTCCGAGGGCAAGCCCATCACGCTGCCCGAGTGGGGCCTCGACCCCGATCCGTCGTCCAACGACGGCGGACAGGTCTCGCACCCGGGCAGTGAAGTCGGTGGAGGTGACGATCCCACCTTCATCAACGACATGGCGAAGTGGATCACCCAGAACAACGTGTACGAAGCCACCTACTGGGAGTACGAATCGAGTCTGCTCAGCCGCAGCTCCAACCCCAACAGCTTCGCCGCGTTCGTGAGCGACTTCGGGCCGGGTCGGGCTCCGGCATCGGGACGCGGGCTCGACGACGACGACCACGAGCCCGAGTGCACGACGACGACCACGACGACCGTCCCGCCGACCACGACGACGACCACCACGGTCAGCGGAAACACGGGGAACACGGGGAATACCGGGGGTAGCGGCAACACAGGCAACACTGGCAACACCGGCTCCGGCGGCTCCGGGGGTCCGGGATCGGGCGGCGGCGAGTGGCGTCGACCATGCAGATCACGAACGTGACCCGCTGGTCACGTCGAAGAAGGCTGTACTTCTCCGCAGTCGATCGCCGTGACGCAGACGGGAGCGGTCGGCCCGCCGGGCCGGGTCTCGTGGAAGGTCTTGAGTGCTTCCGGTGCGAGGGTTCCGTGTCCTTCCACGACGACCGCCGGCGACACGGGCGAACGGGGTGGCGAAGTGCGCCGTGCCTCCCGGGCAGATCGCCGCCGCGGCCGGTCCGTACAAGGTGTCTGCGTACTACTCCGGCGGCGACGATGTGGCCCCGTCGGCCGACGCCTCGTCCAGCACGTGGCGAGGGCGAACTCGGTGTTGACGCTCCGTGTCACCCCGAAACTGCTGCCCGGAAAACAGGTACTGCTGGCGGCGACCGTCAAGGGAGGGCCGGCCTCATCGAGCACGCCGACGGGCACGGCGACCTTCTCCGTCTGGGGCACAGCCGGTCAAGCCATTCCGTGCATCGGTGGGGGCGGAGCAGTGAGCCTGCAGTACGGAACGGCGACGTGCGTCTTCGGGCGGACGGGTCCTCCATGGGCCCTACTACCTGAAGGTGACGTACAGCGGTGACCCCAACTTCGACGCGATCGATTTCGAGAAACCACTGCGTCACGGTCTCGGAGCGATCTGCCTCGTTCATCTGGTAGGCGCCCGCGGTCTCAGCGATTGAGCGGCATCGGCGATTGCATCGCCGGGCCGCGAGTCGTCAGGCCGATTGACCGGTTTGACCCAGTTGGAGCGGCGCCGCCTGGAAGAAGAACACCGCCGTCACGGTGACGATGCCGGCGGCGACGCCGAGCGACCACGTCGCCCCGGCGTGCAGGACCAGGACGGCGCCCACCAGCGCACCGCCGAACATGCAGAGCGACCGACGTCGTGCCCAGCCGGGCGTGCGGGTTGGTGCCGCCGGCCAGCGCGTGAGCGGACGCCAGCCCGTCAGGGTCGTGGTCAGCACCGTGGTGGACATGTCGGGGACCCCGACGCGCCGGACGGCCGAGTTCCGGAGGCCCACGGCCACGGCCAGGAGGGCGAGGACGGTGTAGCGGGGCCAGCCCGAACCGATGGCCGGGACGGTGCCGGCGACGACTGGCGGCGGCGGTGGTGCAGGCCGCCTCGATCACCATGGCGACCAGGAGCAGGTTGCGGACGGGACGGACCTGCCGCGCCAGGCGTCCCCCGACGACGGCGCCGGCGAGGAAGGCGCCGAGTGCGCACAGGCTGGCCGCCATGGAGAACCCGGGCGCGCCGGCAGCGGCGAACCCGATCAGGACCACGTTGCCGGTCATGTTGGCCGTGAACACGTGTCCGAGGCCGAGGAAGCTCACGGCATCGACGAAGCCGCTGACGACGGTCAAGGCGGCCAGGGTCACCACCAGAGGCAGGGGTCGGACGATCGGGTCGCTCATGCTGCGTTCCACCTTCCCCGCGACCGAGCGACGGTCACGGCCTCCGTCAAGGTAACGGAGCGCGCTCGCCGCGGCGCGGGCGACCGTTCACCCGCCGTGAGGGAGCGCATGCCGCGGATGCCGGCCCACCAGGTGACGACGCGGAACCTCGGCGCGGCCTACCCGTTCATCGCCGAGGCGGGCCTGGGGCAGCGCGGCGTCGTCATCGGCGACGACCTGCTCGGCGGCTCCTTCGTCTTCGACCCCTTCGAGCTCTACGCGGCCGGCGTGGTGTCCAACCCGAACATGGTCGTCTTCGGTCAGATCGGGCGGGGCAAGAGCGCGTTCGTCAAGTCGTTCCTGTGGCGCCAGGCCGTCTTCGGGCGGCGAGCCTGGGTCGTCGACCCCAAGGGTGAGTACGCCGATCTGGCCGACGCCTGGGGCGTCCGTCCCGTGGCCCTCCGGCCCGGGCGGTGCCATCCGGCTCAACCCGCTCGATCCCGGACCCGACGTCGACGGCGACGCCGCGCCCGGACGCCACGGGCCGCCGGCGGATGGAGCTGCTCTCCTCCCTCGCCAGCGCCTGTCTCGGCCGGGCGCTCGCTGCCCCGCGAGCGCGCCGCCCTGGGTGCGGCGCTGGCCGAGGCCACCCGCGCCACCGCGGTGCCCACGGTGCCCGTGGTCGTCGAAGCGCTGCTGACGCCGAGCACGGACGCCGCCCGCTCGCTGCGTACCGAGCAGCGCGACCTCCTGGAGGACGGACGGGACGTCGCGCTGGAGCTGCGCCGGCTGGTGCACGGCGACCTCCGCGGCATGTTCGACGGACCGACCACGGTCGGTCTCGACCTGTCCTCGCCGCTCGTCGTGCTCGACCTCTCCGCGCTCTACTCGTCGGCCGCGCTGGGCGTCCTGATGGCGTGCGCCACCGCCTGGTTGCAGGCGGCGCTGGCCCGCACCGCCGCCAGTGCGGGCGGTGCGTCATCGGGCCGCGGCCGCTTCTTCCTCGTGGTCGACGAGGCGTGGGCGATCCTGTCGAACCTGGGCGTGGCCCGCTGGTTGCAGTCGTCGTGGAAGCTCTCCCGCGCCTTCGGGGTCTCCAACGTGGCCGTGCTGCACCGGGTGTCCGACCTGCGCTCGGTGGGGGCATCGGACTCCGAGCAGGTGGCGCTGGCCCAGGGCCTGCTGTCCGATTCGGAGACCCGGGTGGTCTACGCGCAGTCGCCCGGCGAGCTGGAAGCCGCGGCCGAGTTGCTGTCCCTGTCGGCCACCGAGACCGATCTCCTCCCGCAGCTCCGGCGGGGCATCGCCTTGTGGAAGGTCGGTCAGCGGTCCTTCCTGGTGCAGCACCGGCTCAGCGCGACCGAGCGGCGCATCGTCGACACCGACGCCGCCATGACGGCGCGGGTAAGGCGGTCGTGGCGGGCCTGCCCGACGTCGTCGCTGCCCGCTCGGCCTCGGTGGCGCGCTCTTCGCCGGCATCTCCATGACGGGGCGAGGGAGGATGGAGCGGAGCGCCCGCGGCGCGGGGCGCGGGGCGCGCTGGGCCCGGCGACGTGACCTGCGGCCGCTGCGGGTGGCGGCCGACGGCGCTCCGCCGGGGCGCCTCCTCCTCGGCGTCCTCCCCGGTGTGGCGCGGCCGACGGGCCTGGCGGCGGAGCCGGCCCAGTCCCTGGTGGTGGTCGGTCCGACGCAGAGCGGGAAGACCACGAGCTTGGCCGTCCCGGCGATTCTGGGCTGGCGCGGACCGGTCGTGGCCGCCAGCGTCAAGAGCGATCTCCTGCGCCACACCCTGGGGACGCGGGCGCGCCTGGGCCAGGTGTGGTGCATCGACCCGACCGGTTCCACGGGAGCACGCGCCAGTACCTGGTCGCCGCTGACCGGCTGCGGTCGATGGCGCGAGGCCTGCCGGGCCGCCGCCGAGCTGTGCGAGGCGGCCAAGGGCGAGGGGACGACGGCCGACGGGGACTTCTGGTACGCCACGGCGGCGAAGCTGCTGGCGCCCCTCTTCGCGGCGGCCGCGCTCGATCGGCGGACCATGGCCGATGTCGTGCGGTGGGTCGACACGCAGGAGGTCGGCGAGGTGACCAGCCATTCTGGAGCGGGCGGCGGCGCCCGAGGTCCTGCACGCCGCGGAGGCGACCTGGTGTCGTGACGAGCGCACCCGCAGTTCCATCTACACCACGGCCGAGACGGTGCTCGCCCCGTTCGCCCATCAGCCTCCGGGCCTGGCGGCGAGGAGCGCGTTCGAGCCCAGCCATCTCCTGACTGGCGCCCACACGCTGTACCTGTGCGCGCCGGCGCACGACCAGCGCCGGCTCCGCGGCTACTTCACGGCGCTGACCCAGGCCGTGCTGGCGCACGCGTTCGCCAGTGCCACGAAGTCGGGTCGGCCGCTCGATCCGCCGCTCCTCGTCGTCCTGGACGAGGCGGCGCACATCGCCCCCCTGGCCGAGCTCGACGGGCTCGCGGCCACGTGCGCGTCACACGGGATCCAGATCGTTACCGTCTGGCAGGACCTGGCCCAGGTCCGCGGCTCGCTACGGCGCCCGGGCGCCGACGGTGCTCAACAACCACCGGGCCAAGCTGTTCCTGCCCGGCATCGCCGACCCCGACACGCTCGAGTACGCCAGCCGGCTCATCGGGGACGAAGAGGCCGCACACCCCTCGGTGACGCGGGACCCCGACGGGCGGGCGCTCGACGACGTCGTCGACGGCGCCGCGCCGGCTGCTGCCCCCAGAGGCCCTCCGCTGCCTGCCGCGGGGCCGCGCCGTGCTGGTCTACGGATCGTTGCCGCCGGTGCGGTTGCAGCTGCGGCCCTGGTGGGCGCAGGGGCGGCGAAGGATGCGAAGCCGGTCGAGCCGGCCGGTATGAGGGCAGACGTGCGCCGGTCGGTCACCACGTGCGGTTGCTCCGCGCCCGCTCCTCAGACAGATGCCGTTCTTGCGCGTTGGTGGCGAGCGAAGCGGCCCGGTCGAACTCCAGAGCGGCCTCGGCGTGGCGCCCCAGTTGTTGCAGGAGGTCGCCCCGCACGCTCGGCAGCAGGTGGTACCGGTCCAGAGTCCGCGTCTCGACCAATTGGTCGACCAGGCGCAGTGCGGCCTCCGGGCCCGAGGCCCGGCCGACCGCGACGGCCCGGTTCAGTTCGACGATCGGCGACGGGGCCGTGTGCGCCAGCTCGCCGTACAGCGCGACGAGCTCGGTCCAGTCCGTTTCCTCCGGGCGAAGGGCGCGCACGTGGCACGCGGCGATTGCCGCCTGCAACGTGTAGGGACCACGGGGCTGCCCATTCGTTCGGCGCGGGCGAGGGCGTTCTCGCCACGGGCGATGTGCAGGCGGTCCCAGGCCCGGCGGTCCTGATCGAAGAGGAGGACGGGCGCACCCGACGGCCCGACGCGGGCGCGCAGGCGCGACGACTGGAATTCCATCAACGCGAGAAGGCCCCAGACCTCGGGTTCCTCGGGCGCCAGGGCGGCGAGCACCCGGCCCAGCCGGAGGGCTTCGGCACAGAGCTCGGGCCGCAGCCAATCCTCTCCCGCGGTGGCCGAGTAGCCCTCGTTGTAGACCAGGTAGATGACCTGGAGCACCGAGTCCAGGCGGGCACGCGCGATCAGGGCCTGACGGGACCTCGAAGAGGACGCCCGCCTGGGCGATCGTCTTTTTGGCGCGGACGATGCGCTGCGCGATGGTCGGATCGGGCACCAGGTAGGCCCGAGCGATCTCGGGCACCGTGAGCCCGCCGATCAGGCGCAGGGTGAGGGCCGTGCGGGCGGGAAGCGACAGGACCGGATGGCACGAAACGAACATCAAGCGGAGCTGGTCGTCGGCGATCTCCTGTGACGATTCCGGATCGAAGTCCACCTCGTCATCAGCGGGTCGCGCCACCGCGAGCTCGAGTTCGCGGCCCAGTTGGGCGTACTTCTCATGCAGCGTGCGGTTGCGTCGGAAGAGGTCGACCGCCCGGCGTTTGCCCACCGCGGTGAGCCAGGCACCGGGGTTGCGCGGGGTCCCGTCACGGGGCCATTGGCGCAGCGCGTCGACGAGCGCATCCTGGGCGAGATCCTCGGCCAACCCGATGTCGCCGGCGAAAGCCGCCAGGGTGGCGACGACCCGGGGGAATTCGCATCCGGAAGACGGCCTCGATGGAGGCGGTCGAATCGGTGGCCGGCATGCCACCGATTCAACCACCGGCCTCGTTCAGACGACCGGCTGGCTCACGTGACCGGGCGGACTCGGGATTCGCCTTCGCCCAGCACGCTCAGGAAGCGCTTGGTCCAGACGATGGCCTCCTCCATGTCACGGCACTCCATGAGGGCCCATCCTCCGACCAGCTCCTTTGCTTCGGTGAAGGGACCGTCGACGACGGTGAATTCACCATCTTTCAAGGAGATCTTGGCGCCATCGGCGGTCGGTGCGATGCCGCCGGTGGCGACGATCACTCCGGCGTTGACCGCCTCCTCGACGAATTTCCCCATCTCCTCGTACAACTCGGGGCGGGCGGCTCGGTCGGCATCTCTGTCTCGTTGGCAAGCGTGTAGCCCAGGAATCGCACAGCGACGCTCCTTCTCTTCTCAGCGGGGCGTCTTTCGCCTCACTCTGGCAGGGCGTCGAACGAGACCGCCGCAGATTCGACACGCGGAGCAAAATTCCGCCGGGCCCGATGCGCATCGGTCGCTGGTCGGGGATGCGGAATTCCCGAGGCCGGTCGCCACTTTGCCATTCGGGGCACCGCTTCGTAGTCTCGCCGTGGGATTCCAGAGGAAGGGGCGCAGCATGACCAACCAAACCGGTGCCGGCGAAGTGCGCATGCTCATCGACGGCGAGCTGGTCGAGGCTGCGTCGGGCAAGCGGTTCGACAACATCAATCCGGCCACCGAAGAGGTGCTCGGCGAAGTGGCCGACGCGTCGGCCGAGGACATGCAGCGGGCCATCGACGCCGCCCGGCGGGCCTTCGACGAGACCGACTGGTCGACCAACCACGCGCTTGCGCAAGCGCTGCCTGGAGCAGCTGCAGGCCGCTCTGGAGGCCGAGCGGGAGGCCTACCGCGAGGAGATCATCGCCGAGGTCGGCTCGCCGCGCATGATGACCTTCGCGGCGCAGGTCGACTGGCCGATCGACGAAGCGCTGGGCTGGCCGACCGAGATGATCGACGAGTTCGAGTGGGAGCGGTCGCTCCCCAATTCCGAGATGATGGGGATGAAGAGCCGGCGCGGCGTCATCAAGGAGCCGATGGGCGTGATCGGCTCCATCGTGCCGTGGAACTACCCGCTGGAGGTCACGCTCAACAAGCTGGGCCCGATTCTGGCCACCGGCAACACGACGATCATTAAGCCGGCGCCCGACACGCCCTGGAACGCCACCCGCCTCGGCCGTCTCATCGCCGAGAAGACGGACATCCCGGCCGGCGTCGTGAACGTGGTCACGTCGTCCGACCACCTGGTCGGCGAGGAGCTGACGCTCTCACCCAAGGTCGACCTGATCTCCTTCACGGGGTCGACCGTGACCGGCAAGCGGATCATGGAGAAGGGCGCGGCCACGCTGAAGCGGGTCTTCCTGGAGCTCGGCGGCAAGTCCGCCCTGATCGTGCTGCGACGACGCCGACTTCGCCGTCCAGCGTCCCGATGGCCTCCATGGTGTGCGTGCACGGCGGCCAGGGCTGCGCCATGCAGACGCGGCTCCTGCTGCCCCGCTCCCGCTACGACGAGGGCGTCGAGCTGATCACCGCCGGCATGGCGGGCGTGCCCTACGGCGACCCGTCGAGCGACGCCGTCGTCATGGGACCGCTGGTCAGCGCCAAGCAGCGCGACCGTGTGCTCGGCTACATCGCGAAGGGGCAGGAGGAGGGCGCCAAGCTCGTCTTCGGCGGCGGCCGTCCGGCGACCAGTTCCCCAAGGGCTGGTTCGTGGAGCCGACCCTGTTCGTCGACGTCGACAACTCCATGACCATCGCCCAGGAGGAGATCTTCGGACCCGTCCTCGTGCGTGATCCCCTACGAGGACGACGACGACGCCGTCCGCATCGCCAACGAGAGCAACTACGGCCTGTCCGGCGGCGTGGTGTCGGCGTCGGAGGAGCGGGCCACCGCGATCGCCCGGCGCATCCGCACCGGCTCCATCGGCGTCAACGGTGGCCTCTGGTACGGCGCCGACTCGCCCTACGGCGGCTACAAGGACAGCGGGATCGGCCGCCAGTGCGGCATCGAGGGTCTGGAGCAGTACCTCGAGACCAAGGCCATCGCCTGGCCCGGCTGACGCCGGTTCGGGCTGAGGTCCGCGCCGTCACGCTGACCAGTCGGCCAGCAGCTCGTCGGTGCTGGCGAGGCGGGCCACGAAGGCAAGGCTGTGCCGGAGCATGGACGCGTGGTGCTCGGGTGGCGTGCCGACCGTCGCGTCAGTGGCCACCGTGACGGCGAAGTCCTCGTCGGCGGCGCCGACGGCGACCAGGGGACGGCCAGGTTGGTTGAGACGCCGGCCACGACGACGTGTTCCATGCCCATGTTGCGCAGAATGGTCAGCACCTCGGTGCGGTGACACCGGGGAGATGCCCTGGTGACGTGGCAGCACCAGGTCGTCCGGGCCGACACCGATGTCGGGCACGATTTCGAGCGCGGGGTCTGATTCGTTCCAGGCCGCCGTCGACGCGGTGGCGCGCATGAGTGGCGCACGCTGGCTGGCCGAACGTCCGCCCGCCAGCGGCAGGTAGGTGAGGTGCACCACCTGCACGCCCGCACCGCGGGCACCGGTTGCGAGGCGGGCCATGGCTCCGAGCGCCGGCTGGGCGGCCTCGGCCAGCGCCGGGAGCACCGACAGATCGCCGATGACCCCCCGTTGGCACTCGACGAAGAGCAGCGCCGTGGCGCGGGGCTCGCTCATCGGAGTCAGGCGAGCACCCCGGCCACCTTGAGCTCGATCATCTCCTCCTCGCTGCAGTCGATGCCGGCCAGGATCTCCTCGCAGTGCTCGTTGAACTCGGGCGACCGTTTCGGCGCGGCAGGGGCGCCGCCGAACTGCACCGGCGTTGTGACCAGGGTGAAGGGCGTCCCGTCGGCTGTCTGGGTCTCGCCGAGGTAGCCGTTGGCCTCGACCTGCACATCCTGCGTGACCTCGATGCTGTCCTGAGCCACGGCCCACTGGCCCTCGAAGTCGGCGAGGCGCTCGCGCCATTCGCTCAAGGGCGCCGACTCGAAGGTCTCCTTGAGGATGGCGCGGGCGGCGGCGGCGTTGGCGGCCAGTTGCTCGTGCGAGGAGAAGCGCTCGTCGGTGATGAGTTCCTCGCGGCCGATGACCCGGCAGGCGCTCGGCCAGTAGCGGAACCCCTGCAGGCACGAGAAGGCGAGGAAGTGGTCGTCCTGGGTCAGGTAGGTGCCGACGAGTGGGTTCGGGAGACCGCCGCCGCCCCCTTTGCTGGGACCGGGACGCCAGGGCATGTTCAGCTGGAGCGACAGGGCGATAGCCGGGCTCATGGCCCACATGCCGACGCCGAGCAAGGAGACGTCGAGCGGCAGCGCCTCGCCGGTGCGCTCCCGGTGGAACAGCGCGCCGAGGATGCCGCCGGCGATGGTCATCCCGCCGATGGAGTCCCCGTAGCCGGGACCGGGTTGCCCGGCGAGATAGTCGACGTCGGTGGGCGTCGTGCCCATGGCGCTCCCCGCCCGGCACCAGTAGCTCAAGAAGTCGTAGCCGCCGCGGTCCGCCTCGGGCCCCCGCTCGCCGGCGCCGGTGCCGGCCACGTAGATGATGTTGGGGTTGTGGGCCTTGATGTCCTCGAGCTCGATGTGCAGCTTCTTCCTGACAGCGGGCACCTTGTTAGTCAGGAAGACGTCGCACGTCGCCGCCAGCCGGTAGATGAGGTCGAGGCCTTCCGGCTTGCTGACGTCGATGCCGATGCTCTTCTTGCCCCGGTTGGAGTGCTCGAGCAGCACGTGCACGGCCCCCATGGAGGGCATGACGCCGCTGGAGGCGAGTCCACGCATGGCGTCGCCCCGCTCGGGGTGCTCGATCTTGATGACCTCGGCGCCCCAGTCGGCCAGGATGGCCGACGCGGCCGGCACGAAGGTGTGCTCGGCGACCTCGAGGATGCGAACACCCTCCATGATGTCTGACAACGTGGATCCCTCCCCTGGGCGGACGTGACCGACGCAGCTTCCCTGATGCAGTGCGCGCGACGCCAACCGGGCCGGTGGCCGGCCGTGCGGAAGTCCAGGTCAGGTTCGGCGGTTCGTCAGTATGCGCGAGGCCGGCCCTCGAGGATGACGGTCTTCGTCTCGAGGAAGGGCAGCAGCCCCTCGGTGCCGCCCTCGCGGCCGATGCCGGACTGCTTGAAGCCGCCGAACGCGATGCCGAAGTCCGTCCGGAACGCGTTGTGGCCGACCGTGCCCGAGCGCAGTTGGCGGGCCACGTCCCGGGCCCGCTCGACGTCGTTGGTGAAGACCGACGCGTTGAGCCCGTAGATCGTGTCGTTGGCGATGGCGATGGCGTCCTGCTCGTTCTGCGCCGGGATCACGCTCAGCACCGGCCCGAAGATCTCCTCCTGGGCGATGGTCGAGGAGTTGTCGACGTTGCCGAAGACGGTCGGCTCGATGAACCAGCCCCGGTCGAGGTGCTTGGGCCGTCCGCCGCCCGTGGCCAGCGTGGCGCCCTCGGCCACCCCCTTGGCGATGTAGCCCTCGACCCGGTCGCGCTGGCGCTCGGCGACGAGCGGTCCCATCTGCGTCTGCGGCGTCGAAGGGGTCGCCCACCCGCACCTGGGAGAAGGTGCCGGCCAGCGCCTCGACGAGCTCGTCGTGGCGGCTCTGGCTGACGACGATCCTCGTCAGGGAGGAGCAGACCTGACCGGCGAGGAAGCACTCGGCGCGGGCCAGCGTGGTCGCCGCGGCGGCCAGGTCCATGTCGTCGAGGATGACCGCGGCGGACTTGCCGCCGAGCTCGAGGGTGCAGCGGGCGATCCGCTCGCCGCAGATGGAGGCGATGCGCCGGCCGGCGGCCGTCGACCCGGTGAAGGTGATCTTGTCGACCCGCGGGTCGCGGACCAGGAGCTCGGACACCTCCCGGTCCGCGGTCACCACGTTGAGCACGCCCGGCGGGAGGCCGACCGCCTCGGCGATCTCCGCCATGACGTAGGCCTCGCCGGGAGCTTCGGGTGAGGCCTTGAGGATGACCGTGCAGCCGGCGAGCAGGGCGGGGGCGATCTTGTAGGTGATGAGGCCGAGGGGGGCGTTCCACGGGATGATCGCGCCGACGACCCCGACGGGCTCGCGGACGAGCAGCCCGAACTTGCCCCCCATGCTCGGCTGCGCCTCCTCCTCGAAGGGGAACGTGTCGGCCAGCCCGGCGTAGTAGTCGAAGGTCCCGGCCGCGCCGGCGACCGACGCCGTTGGCGATGACGTGGAGCACGCCGGATTCCCGGGGCCAGATCTGGCCGATGTCCTCGGCGCGCTTCTCCAACGCGGCGGCGATCGCCCGCAGGTACTCGGCCCGCTGCTCGTGGCTCATTCGGGGCCACGGACCCTCGTCGAACGCCTGGCGGGCGGCGCCGACGGCGCGCGCCATGTCGGCTCCTGCGCCTCGGCGACGCTGAAGAAGAGCTGCTCGTTGGCGGAGTCGATGACGTCGATGACGGCATCCGACGAGGGCTTCACCCACTCGCCGCCGATGAAGAAGCGATCCGTGTGGCGCAGGGGTGCGGTGATGTCGTTGGCGAGGGCCATGTCGTCTCCAATCGTGAGGTCATTGTCACCGTAATCGGGGTAATCGGGCAGTGATTGCCGAAGGGCCGAGTCCATCGCGGACCTCCGGCCGCAGACCCCGGCCAGGTCCCGCTTGGACGTGCTTCGGAGGCGGGTCATACTGAGGAAACAGAGTGTACTGAATGCCAGGGAGGCCGAGATGACCGATGTGTCCACCGAAGCGGGGGAATGCCCGTACCCGGTCCTCGCCTTCAACGAGGCCACGACCGGGCCCGTCCTCTCGCATGCCGAGGAGATCGACGCGCTGCGGCGGGAACACCCCTTCGTCCGCAGCACCTACGGGAACGGGTTCTGGGTCTTCACCGATGCCCCGCTCATTCGGGACGCGTTGCAGCATGCCGACGTCTTTTCGAGCACGGTGGTGACCGTCCACGATCCCGACCCCCCGTACAAGTGGATCCCGGAGATGCTCGATCCGCCCGAGCACACCGTGTGGCGCCAACTGCTGGCGCCCCATTTCGCGCCTCGGGCCATGGAGCGACTCGAAGACAGAGTGCGGGAGCGCTGCACGGAGCTCATCGCCGAGATCGCCGGTACCGGGACACTGCGACTTCCTGCGCGACTTCGCCTGGCGCTACCCGACCACGATCTTCATGGAGCTGATGGGCCTCCCTCTCGACGGACTCGACCAGTTCCTGACCTGGGAGCACCAGATCCTGCATCCCGCCGCCGGAGACGACCCGGAGCAGACGGGTGCCTTCGACGCCATGATGGCCGTGATGGGCTACTTCACCGAACTCATTGAGGAGAAGCGGAGAGACCCGACGGACGATCTCCTCTCGAGCGCGCTCGAGTGGCGAATCGACGGACTGCCGATTCCGCACGAGGACCTGCTCTCGTGGTGCCTTCTCATGTTCATGGCCGGGCTCGACACCGTCTCGATCCAGCTGAGCTACGCGTTCTGGCACCTGGCCACGCATCCGGCCGATCGCAAACGGATCGCCGAGGATCCCGCGGTGATTCCCGCCGCCGTCGAGGAGTTCCTCCGCCAGTTCGCGTTCGTCGCGCCCTCACGCAAAGTGATGCAGGACACCGATTTCCACGGGTGTCCGCTCAAGAAGGGCGACATGGTGTTCCTGCCGTTGAGCGGTGCGACCCGCGATCCGGCGCAGTTCGAGGATGGCGCCACGGTGCGCTTCGACCGTCCGACCAACAACCACATCGCGTTCGGGGCAGGCCCGCACCGCTGTCTTGGATCGCATCTCGCCCGGCGTGAGCTGCGCGTGGCGCTCGAGGAATGGCACCGCGCCATCCCCGACTACCGGCTCACCGATGGTGTGGAGGTGACCGAGCACGGCGGCGGCCTCTACGGCATCGACCGGCTTGAGCTCAGCTGGGATGTGTGAGCTCCTCAGTCACTCCCGGGATCATCGGGAATGAACACCGGAACGAAGACCTCGCCGTGCTGCTCGAACTGCACGCGGACGGGCATGCCGATGTGGACGTCCTCGGGAGGGCAGCCCACCACGTTGGTGGTGAAGCGGAGCCCTTCTTGATCCGCCAGTTCGACGATGGAGATGTTGTAGGGCACGGGGACGGCAGGGTTGTACGGATGCTCGTTCGTGGTGTGCGTGAAGACGATTCCCTTCCCGCTCGTGGCCTCGTACACGGTGGACCCGCCGCACTCAGCACAGCTGCCAGACAGGGGGAAGACCCAACGCCGACAGGACCGGCAACGGGTGATCTGGAGGACACCCTCCGCGCCGCCCGTCCAGAACGGCCGGTTGAGATCATTGAGGTCCGGTGTGATGCGGGGAGCGATCGCGGTCATGGGTCCACTGTAGGGTGCGCCGCGTGAGCGACATCGTGGAACGGGGCGCGATCATCTCGGGGATCGGCATTTCGCGCATCGGGCGCAAGACGGGCATCCCCGGACTCGAACTGACCGTAGAGTCCTCGACGAGCGGCGATCGCCGATGCCGGACTCTCGCCCGATGACATCGACGGCATCGCCACCATGGGCGAGACCCCCGTCGCCGATGCCGCGTCTCACCTGGGCATCGAACACACCTGGACCGGCTCACCAGTCGGCCGATGGGGGCTTCTCAGCCCCGTGGTCAATGCCTTCCACGCCGTTGCCACCGGACGGGCCCGACACGTGCTCGTCTACCGGACGGTGAACATGATGGGGGGATCCGTGTTGCCTCCGCCCTCTGCAGCCGGGGACGCTGCGGCTTCGCCGCCGCCTTCCTCAGAGCGCATGTCGCCCGCCCCGGTCGAGGAGCGGGACAATCCGATGGCTGACGTGCCACGGCTGCTCGCCGCGCACGCGTACTCGGCCGCCAACTGGCTCGCGCTTCATGCCAGGCGTCACATGCATCTGTACGGCACGACCAAGGAACAACTCGGCTGGTTGGCCATCAACAGTCGCAGCAACGCCGCGATTGAATCCACGTGCGACGTACCGTGATCCGCTCTCCATGGATGACTATCTCTCGGCCCGCATGATCTCGGACCCGTTCGGGCTCTTGGACTGCGACGTTCCCGTCGACGGCTCCGTCGCTTTCGTCGTCTCCACCGCGGCCGCTGCTCGCCGACTGCGACCACCCGGTTCGTGTCGAGGCCTGTGGGGGGGCGCTCGGGCTCGGAGGCTGGGACCAGCGACCCGACTACCCCAAGATGGCATCGACGGACGCCGCCGCCGAGATGTGGAGCCGCACCGATCTCAAGCCAGCCGACGTGGACATCGCCGAGCTCTACGACGGGTTCACGTTTCTCACCTTGGCCTGGCTCGAGGCGCTCGGGTTCTGCGGTGACGGCGAGGCGGGACCGTTCGTTGAGGGCGCCGCCCGCATTGCGCTCGACGGCCAACTCCCCCTCAATACCTACGGTGGTCAGCTGTCGGCGGGTCGAATGCACGGGAACTGGGTGCTGCACGAGGCCTGCCTGCAGTTGAGAGGCGAGGCCGGGCCCCGGCAGGTCGCGCAAGCGCGACGTGGCCGTTGTCTCCAACGGCGGCGGCCCCATTGCCGGCTGCATGGTGCTGACTCGCTGAGAGCTCGCGTCCCACGTCGTGGATCATGCTAGCCGTTACGACGTGATCGGATCCCGATTGCGCGAGGATTTCTCTGTGACCTTCTCGGTGGACGAATCTGGCTGGGAGAGGCGCCGAAGCCTGTTGCAAGCCAAATACGAGCAAATCGCCTGGGATCTCTTTGCCAAACATGGATTCAGAGACGTCACGGTGGAAGAGATCGCCGAAGCCGCTGGCGTGTCAGCGCGGACCCTCTTCCGGTACTTCCCCATCAAGGAGGACTTCCTCCTCGGGTTCACCCGACGCGGGCTGCAGACTCTCGTCGACCTGATCGCGGAACTCGAGCCAAGCCCTGATCCCGTGCGGAGCGTCTGGCAGCTGATCCGTACGCATTCGCTGCAGGATCCGCAGGATGTCCGGCTGCTCACACTGTGGCGGCGAGCCGCTGCTGACGCGCCCGAGATCCATGCCCGTGTCCGCGGCGAGCGGATGCAGGCCCTCACCGAAGCGGTCACCGATTACTGCGCCAAGTCGAAGGGTGATGCCGCTGCTGAGGATCCCGAACCCCGGGTCCTGGCCGGCGTCGTGGTGGGAGCCGAGATGGCGGTCATAGAGCTCTGGGGTCGGTCAGGTCTGGGGCTTCCGAGACTCTTCGAAGCGGCGGAGGCAGCTATTCCCAATCTGACGCAGAAGAGGAGAGGCAGGCGCCCCTGACTCTCGGCGTCGTGCGAAATCGGCCCTTGCCACGAGCTCGATCCAGGCTTAGATTGTCAGAACATGACGATTCTTCCCCTTGGGGTGGGATCAGGTTTCGGGGGTTCCACATGCTGCACGAAGACGTTCAGGTGATTTCGGTCGACGACCACGTGATTGAGCACGAGCGGGTGTGGCTCGATCGGCTGCCGGCCAAGTACCGCGAGGTCGGACCGCACATCGTGGAGATCGACGGCGGCACACAGGTCTGGAAGTTCGAGGACAGGATCATTCCCACCATCGGGCTCAATGCCGTGGCGGGAAAGGACCCCAAGGATTTCGGCGTCGACCCGGTCAGCTTCGACGAGATGCTCCCGGGTTGTTATGACGTCACCGCCAGACTGGCCGACATGGATCTCGACGGGGTCCACGCGCAGATGTGCTTCCCGTCCTTCCCCGGTTTTGCCGGAAACACGCTATTCGCCGCAGAGGACAAGGAGCTCGCCACCGCGTGCGTGGTGGCCTGGAACGACTTCATCCTCGACGAATGGTGCGCCGCCGCGCCGGACCGCTTCATCCCGATGATGATGGTCCCGTTCTGGGACGTGGCGGCCTCGGTGGCCGAGGTGGAGCGCACGGCGGCCAAGGGCGCCAAGTCGATCACCTTCACCGAAGCGCCGCACCGCCTGGGCCTCCCGTCGTTCCATGGCGATCACTGGGACCCTTTCCTCGCCGCCGCCCAGGCGGCTGACATGCCGCTGTGCTTGCACTTCGGCACGGGCGGAGCGCCCGTCACCGCTCCCGACGCCAACTTCGCTGTCGCCATCGCGCTCTTCGGCATGAACTCGCAGTTCACGACCGTCGACCTGCTGCTGTCACCGGTCTTCCACAAGTTCCCGCAGCTCCGCGTTGCACTCTCCGAAGGAGGCATCGGGTGGATTCCCTACGTCCTCGAACGGGTTGACTACACGTGGGAGCGCCACCGTTGGTATACGGGCGTGAATCCCGATGTGTTGCCCTCCGACCTCTTCCGCGACCACATCTTCGGATGCTTCATCGCTGACAACGCCGGAATCGAGGAGCGAGAACTTATCGGCGTCGACAACATAATGTTCGAGGGTGACTACCCACACAGCGACAGCAACTTCCCGGCGTCCCGCAAGAAGCTGGCCGACGTCCTTTTCGAAGTTCCCGACGACGAGGCGCGCAAGATCGCGGAAGACAATGCACGTCGTGTCTTCAACTTCCCCCGGAGGTAGTCGCACATGAACCGACCACTCGAGGGTGTCCGCGTGCTCGAAGTCGCGGCCTGGACGTTCGTCCCGGCAGCGGGTGCGGCCCTGGCCGATCTCGGCGCCGACGTCATTAAGGTCGAACCTCCGAACGGCGACCCCCAGCGGGGTCTGATGAACCTGCTGGGCAGTGCCGAGCGGCCCGGGCCCAACCCGTTCGTCGAGATCCCGAACCGTGGCAAGCGGGGGATGACCATCGACCTGGCGACGGGCGCCGGCCGGGACGTGCTCCTGGAAGTGGCTGCGACGGCCGATGTCTTCCTCACGAGCTACCTGCCGGCGGTGCGCAAGAAGCTCGGCATTGAGCTGGAAGACCTCCGGGCGGCCAACCCCAACATCATTTACGTGTGCGGCCACGGCTGGGGTGCCCGCGGGCCCATGAAGAACACGGGCGGCTTCGACCTCGCGGCGGGGTGGGCGTCGGCGGGCATGGCCGCCAAAATGACGAGGCCGGGGCAGGAGCCGATGTTCCAGCCGGCCGCATTCTTCGACCTGCAGGGGGCGAACACGATTGCCGGCGCCATCGGCACGGCACTGTTCCAGCGCGAACGGACCGGCCTTCCCACCGAGGTCGACGTGTCTTTGCTCGGCGTCGGTATGTGGACGCTCAGCCCCGACATCATGGCCGGCCCCTACGTGGGCAACATGCCGGCTCCCGATCGGACGAAATCCCCGAACCCGCTCACGAACAGTTACCCGACCTCCGATGGCCGCTGGCTCTACCTCGTCTGCCTCCAGGCTGACCGCTTCTGGGCTGAGCTGTGCGAGACGATCGGCCGCTCCGAGCTGATCGCAGACGAGCGGTTCTGCCGACATGGTCGTGCGTGCCCAGAACGCCGAAGCCTGTGTCGCGGAGCTCGAGTCGACCTTCGTCGAGCGAACCGCTCGATCACTGGCGCAAACAGCTTGCCGATTTCACCGGCGTCTGGGCTCCGGCCCTCACCCCCGCCGAGGTGCACGGGCATGTCCAGGTTGAGGCCAACGGTTATCTGCCCGAGGTGGTCGCACACGACGGCTCCACCTTTCGCCTTCCCGCGCCCCCGATGCAGTTCGGCGGCGTCCCACCGGTACCGGCTGGACCTGCACCTGAGCTCGGGCAGCACACTGAGGAAATTCTGCTTGAACTGGGGCACGATTGGGATGCCATCGCCGCGGTGCGCGAATCCGGCGCGCTTGGCTGAGGGCGGTTGACGACCGTGGAGCAAAGGATGGGGACGACGAGATGACCTGGAACTACGAGTTGTTCATTGACGGCAAGTGGACCTCTGAGGGTGCGGAGGGTTCCATCGACGTCATCGATCCCGCCACCGAGGTGCTGATCGGATCGGTTCCCGAGGCCTCAACCAAGTCGGCCGTGCGGGCCATTGAGGCAGCGCGACGCGCCTTTCGACGAGGGTCCGTGGCCCTATATGAAGCCCGCGGAGCGGGCTGCCAAGTTGATCGCCATGGCCGAGATCCTCGAAGCACGAGCCGGAGACCTCCGCGAGCTGATCATCGCCGAGACCGGATCCACCGGTTTCCTCACCGACGCAGTGCAGGGGGCCGGGTCGATCGGGATGCTGCGGTCGAACGCCTCTTTGGTCGAGCATTCGTTTCCTTGGGTCGAGAACGGCGCACCGACCGCTGGACCCACTGGTCTGAGCGGCAACGCCATCGTCCGCGAGCCCATCGGCGTGGTGGCTGCCATCACACCGTTCAACTTCCCCTTCATGCTCAACATCGTGAAGGTGGCGCCCGCCCTGGCCGTCGGCTGCACGGTGGTCCTCAAGCCGCACCCCTGGACGCCGCTCGACGCCATGCTGATCGCCGAGGTCGCGGCCGAGGCCGGGATCCCGCCCGGCGTGCTCAACGTCATCACCGGTCACGGCGAGGTAGGCGACGAGCTCACATCCAACCCGATGGTCGACATGGTCACCTTCACGGGCTCGACGGCGACCGGACGCCGGATCATGGCCTCGGCGTCGGGGACGGTAAAGCGGGTCCAGCTAGAGCTTGGTGGCAAGAGTGCGACGGTGGTGCTCGGTGACGTCGGTGAGGACTACGTTCGCTCGGTGGGCTTCGGGCAGGTGCTCATGCACTGCGGTCAGGGCTGCGTGTTGCACACACGCCTCCTGCTGCCCGAGTATCTTCTCGGCGCGTACAAAGACGGATTGGACGCGATGCGTCCCATGATCACGATCGGTGACCCACGCAACGAGGGCACGGTGCTCGGCCCCTTGATCCGCGAGCAACAGCGCGAGCGCGTTGAGGGCTACGTCGCCTCGGGACTCGAGCAGGGCGCCGAGCTGCTCTGTGGTGGCAAGCGCCCAGAGGGTCTGGACAAGGGCTACTACTACGAGCCGACTGTGTTCGTGAGCAACAATGACCTGCGCATCGCCCAGGAGGAGATCTTCGGGCCGGTCCTCACGGTGGTGCCGTACTCGGGTGAGGACGAGGACGCCGTGCGGCTGGCCAACGACTCCATCTACGGCTTGGGCGGGGGCGTGGTGTCGACGTCGGACTCCCGGGCCTTTAACGTCGCCCGCCGGATCCGCGCCGGCCTCGTGACCGTGCAGAAGGTCGGGACCGAACCGCTGGCCGACGTCGGACCGGGCGGAGGTCAGGGGCCAGGCTGGGGATCGGAGTTCAAAGGCATCGGGCAGAGTGGCGCCTTCGGTGGCTACAAGCAGTCGGGTCTCGGCCGCGAGTGGGGGCGCCACGGGCTGGAGGACTTCACCGAAATCAAGAATCTCGCCTGGAGCTGAGCCATGGCGGTGGGGGTGCTCGAGGGCAAGATTGCAGTCGTCACGGGCGCGTCAAGTGGGTCGGGTCTGGGGATTGCGCGTCGCTTCGTCGAGGAGGGTGCCACCACCCTGCTGTTGGCCCGGGGCGGCGAACGCCTCGAGCAGACGGCCAAGGACCTGGGGGAGGCCGCCATTCCGTTCGTGACAGACGTCGGGGACCCCGTCAGCGTCGGGCGGACCTTCGCCGCGATCGGCGACCGCTTCGGAAGGGTCGACATCCTGGTGAATAACGCCGCGGTGTACAGGCCGTGCCGGGTCGAGCTGTTGAGTGATTTCGACATCCAGCAGCAGATCGCCACCAACCTGGCAGGTCCTGTCTACACGTGCCGGGCCGCCATCCCGCTGTTACGGGCCGCTGGCGGAGGCGACATCGTCAACACGTCGAGCGAATCGACACTGCATCCGTTCCCCATGCTGTCCATGTACGTGGCCACCAAGGCGGCTCTGGAGGCGTTCGCTCTCGTTTTGGCGCAGGAGGTCCGTGATCACGAGATCCGCGTCACGACTGTGATCCAAGGCGGGACCAACGGGACCGGTGGCGGATCGACTGATTGGGAGTGGGACCCCGAGCACGGCGCGGCGGCGATGAGCCTCTGGACCGAGACCGGACTCATCGCCCAGGCGTATGGCCACAACGGAGGACAGGACGCGGCATCCGTGGGTGACGTGCACGTCTTTGTCGTGACCCGTCCGCGCAACCAGAAGATGGACACGGTCTATTGCCGCAGCTTTTGAACTGACACGCAGATAACGGACACCAAGGAGGACGCATGACTGGACGCTTGGAGGGCAAGGTCGCCTTCATCACCGGGGCGGCACGCGGACAGGGCAGAGCGCACGCTATTCGGATGGCGCAAGAGGGTGCCGACATCATCGCCATCGACATCTGCGCGCAGATCGACTCGAACAACTACCCCCTGGGCACGCCCGAGGACCTGGCCGAGACCGAGCGAGCGGTCAAGGAGCTGGATCGACGCATCGTCGCCCGCCAGGCCGACGTGCGGGAGCGCTCCGAACTGCGCGACGCACTCGAAGCCGGCGTCAGAGACCTCGGTCGCCTCGACATCGTCGTGGCCAATGCCGGAATCTTGCCTATGGCGCTCGGTGACCCCCACGTGTCGGACTTCGTCGATGCCACCGACGTCGATCTGCTCGGTGTGATGAACACCGTCGCCGTCGCCCTTTCGCACCTCCCCGACGGCGCTTCGGTCATCATCACCGGATCAACCGCCGGTCTCATGCCGGGCACGACGGACAACCCCGTCATGGGACCGGGCGGCGACGGCTACGGGTGGTCGAAGCGGACTCTCGTCGGCTACAGCGAGCAGATGGCCCGGCACCTGGCCTCCCGGTTCATCCGCGTCAACACCATCCACCCGACCAACTGCAATACGCACCTTCTCCACAACGACGGCCTCTACCAGATCTTCCGCCCCGACCTCGAGAAGCCGACCAGGGAAGACGCCGAGCCGGCGTTCAACTTCTTCCAGGCCATGCCCATCCCCTACGTCGAACCCGAGGACATCGCCAATCTGGCCCTTTTCTTGGCCAGTGACGAGGCCCGCTACATCACGGGTCAGCAGATCCGGGTCGACGCGGGGTCGCTGCTGAAGTTCCCCAACGGCCCCGGCGGCTGACGCACGACGGCAAGGAGCATCATCATGACGAGCGCAATCGACCGCGGGCTCTACTACGACCCGTACGACTTCGAGATCGACACGGACCCCTACCCCGTGTGGAAACGCCTGCGCGACGAGGCACCTCTTTATTACAACGGGAACCACGACTTCTACGCGTTGAGCCGCTTCGACGACGTGAAGAGTTGCAGTACCGACTGGAGCACGTACATCTCGGGCAAGGGATCGGTGCTCGAACTCATCAAAAGCGGCATGGAGATCCCACCGGGCGTCATCCTGTTCGAAGACCCTCCCGCACACGACCTGCACCGGAGCCTCCTCAGCCGCGTCTTCACGCCGCGGCGGATGGCGGAGATAGAGCCCCAGGCGCGGGCCTTCTGCGCCCGGGCTCTCGATCCGCTCGTCGACCAGGGAGGATTCGACTTCATTCACGACCTGGCGGCGGAAATGCCGATGCGGGTCATCGGCATGTTGCTGGGCATTCCCGAAGAGGACCAGGAGGAGATCCGCGACCAGATCGACGGGGGGATGAAGCTCGATGAGGGGGAGGCACCCGTTGCGTCAGAAGGTCTCGGCGTGATGGATGGGGGCAGGTTCGCCGAGTACATCGACTGGCGAGCCGACCACCCCTCAGACGACCTCATGACGGAGTTGCTCAACGCGCAGTTCGAGGACGTGAGCGGGTCGGTCCGGGGGCTCACCCGTGACGAGATCCTCAACTACATCGGCCTCCTCGCCGCGGCCGGCAACGAGACGACGACGCGCCTGATTGGCTGGGCCGGGAAAGTGTTGGCCGAGCACCCCGACCAGCGCGCCGAGCTGGCGAGGGATGCCGCGCTTGTGCCCAACGCGATCGAAGAGCTGCTGCGCTACGAGTCCCCTTCGCCTGTGCAGGCCCGGTACGTCACCCGTGACGTGGAGCACTACGGGCACCCGATACGGGCAGGCAGTGTCTTGTTGTTGATGACGGGTGCCGCCAACCGGGACGAGCGCAAATTCGACGATCCCGATCGATTCGACGTCCACCGCAGCATGCAGCAACACCTCGCCTTCGGTTACGGGATCCACTTCTGCCTTGGCAGCCACCTGGCCCGGCTCGAAGGCCGCATTGCGCTCGAAGAAGTGTTGGCGAGGTTTCCCAACTGGGAGGTCGACTGGGATGCTGCCGTGCAGGCCCACACGTCGACGGTGCGCGGGTGGGAATCGTTGCCCGTCGTGGTGCCGTAAGCATTGCCTTCGAGGCTCACCGCCGGCATTTCTCAGGGATCGATTCCGAACTCCGCGAGCACGCGAGTTGTGTCAGCCCCGAAAGGCGGTGCTGGTACCTGAACCGGGCGTGCATGTGGTTGCGCCACCGCCAGGTCCCGGGGGACGGGAAGGCTCGGCCCGGCAAGTGCTGCACTTACGGCTGACATCGAGACATCGAGGAACCAGCGGCCTCCCTGGGCCAGCGCGCGCACGCAGGCATCCGCCGCGGTCAGGCCGGTGAGCGGGTCGGCGACGGCGTCGGCGCAAAACAGAGGGGTCCCACCCCACCAAACGACCAACCCGCCCGCCGCGGCCGCGTCGTCGCCGAACGCGACCCGGTTGGCCGCTTCGCCGGACCGCCCGTAGCCGGTGATGGAGACCCAGACTTGAGGGCCGCTCTCGCGGACCAGATCGGGACCGTCCAACCCGAACTGGGCCAGCGCCCGCGGCCTGCTCGCCTCGATCACCACATCGGCGTGCCGGACCAGCGCACGCAGGATCCTGATTCCATCGCGGCTCCGCAGGTCGAGCGCAACGGACCGCTTGCGCCCGTTCAACAGGTCGAAGAACTCCGGGGCTCCCCGCCGAGCGCCGTCGGGTCGTTCGGTCGATTCGACTTTGATGACCGTGGCGCCGGAGCGGTCGAGGAGGTGGCCACACAATGGGCCCGCCCAGAGAGCAGACAAATCGACGACGACGAGTCCGGCGAGGTCGGTCCACGGCGGCGCCGGGCCAAGGGATGACCGGAGCACACCCGCAGATCCAGCGGACTCGCCGACGAGCGCGACCGGGAGTCCGAGAAGTTGGGCTCTCTCCACGAGCCGGGTGGACTCAGTGCGAAGCAGGTGCGAGGCAATCGTGGACCACGTCACAGGGACGGTTTCCGGAGCCTCGTCCAGCTCGAGCCAGGCGGGCACTAATTCCATGTCGTCGGCTCGCGGCAGCGACACGGCCATGAAGCCGTCGCTGGACGGGAGCAGGCGGCAGCTCCCTCCACAGCTCGTGCCGCCGCGGCGCCACAATCCCATGAGTGCGGCGCGCTCGCCGAGCAGCGCCAGCGCGTCCAAACCTGGGAAGGAGCAGGCAACTCGGTCGATTCCTTCGATGAGGCCCTTGGGGGGACCCATTGGGTGGTCGGGCGACCCGGTGAGGGCCATGGCACCGCTGTCGGCCCAGCGCGTCACCCGGAAGTCCTCCATCGTGGGCAGGGTAACGTCTCGCGATCCTCGAATACCTCAGCGCCGAAACACTGCTCGCCGAACTGGAGAGCGACATCACGCCCGAGCGCAGCGGCGCGGTGAAGGTCCCCCTCCATGAGGGGATGTCAGGCCCGAGGGTTGAGACGAAGGACGCCCTGGCCAGCCTGCCCTTCGTCGTGGTCGGTGTCATCAGCGGGGCTGTCGACAGCCGATGGCTCGACCTGTGCGATGTGACCGTGGCCGATGGCGAGGATGCGCTCGAGCGGATTGAGGCGAACGTGACGGAGCACCCGATCACCGCCACGACACTGGCCCTGCTCCTGCGGGGGCAGGAGGACTTGTCCGTCAGCCAAGGCCTGGTGGCCGAGTCTTCCGCCTACTCAGTCCTGCAGTCGGGTCCCGAGTTCGCGGCCTGGCGGGTCGCACATCCCATTCGAACCGAGGAAGACGAAGGCTCCCGTGTAGAGTGGATCGCGAGGGGGATTCCCTTGTCCTCACCCTCAACGCGACCCGGTCGGCTCAATGCCGCTCGATGCACCGATGCGGGACGCGCTCGTCGAAGCGCTCACGCTCGCAGCTGCAGACCCCGAGATCGCGCGGGTCGAGCTGCGAGGAGAGGGCCGAGCCTTCTGCGCGGGCGGCGACCTCGACGAGTTTGGTACCAGGCCGGATCCGGCGACGGCACACCTCGTCCGGCTGGAGCGAAGCGTCGGGCGCGTGCTGAGCACCCTCCAGAAGCCCGTGACGACATACCTGCACGGCGCGTGCATGGGGTCCGGCATCGAGCTCGCCGCCTTCACGGACACCGTCGTGGCCGCGGCGGGCACGCAGATCGCGCTTCCGGAGATCGGCCTCGGGCTGGTGCCCGGCGCCGGCGGCACGGTCAGCCTCCCCCGGCGAATCGGCCGACTGCGCACGGCGTGGCTGGCTTTTTCGGGCTGCACCATCGACGCGGAGACGGCCCACGCCTGGGGACTGGTCGACGAACTGCTGCCCTGACGCCGAGTCCGGCCAAAGGCCGAACCGGAGCAGAACAGTGTCCTCTATCCCGTCGGCGACGTCCTGACCCCGGCCCGCCGTGTCACGGGCAGCAGACCCCGGTCGTGCGGATCGTCCGACAAGTAGGGGGAGACGGCCAGTACGTCGAGGTCCCCGGCCAGGTCTTCGGGCCGGTCGTCCACGAACACCACAGCGCCGCTCCCGACCGGGAGGTGCGCGGTCAGGTAACAGCCGGCGGCGTCGCGCCCTTCCTTCGAGAAGAACCCCCCGACGAGGTGCTCGACCTGGAACTGCTCGGCCCGGGCCCGGGCGTAGCAGTCGCCACCGGCACTCCACAGCAAGACCCGCGCCCGCCCGGCCAGGCAGCCGAGCAGCTCCCGTGCTCCCGGCCGGAGCGACGTGCCCGTCAGCGAGTCGACCAGACAGCCATCGACGTCGAACACCCAGCAGTCGGCGCCGGCGGGTGCTTCATCTCCGCTGGGTCGTCCCTGGTGGGAGGCGGTCGAGGCCATTATTGGTATACTCTATTCTCGATGAAGCACCCTTGGGATCGGCGGCTCGGGTTCTGGTGGCTCGCCGAAGAGTATCCAGATCAGCCGGCCGTCGTCGCCTGCCCCTCAGGCGTCACACTCACGTTTTCGGAGCTCGCCGGGCGCGCCCACCGGCTTGTCCACGCCCTGCGGGCAAAGGGCCTCGGCGCCGGAGACATCTTCGCCTATGCCCTGCCCAACGACGTCGACATGCTGTGCTGGCAGCTGGCGGCGAACGAGGGCGGCTTCCAGTCCATCGCCCTGAATCCCGCTCTCTCGGGTGCCGAGATCCAGCGCATCGTCGACCACTCCGAAGCAGCGGCCATGATCCTGCACCACGACTTCGCCGACCGCGTGGATCAGATGTCGGGCACCGGGTCGATCAAGCTCCGGGTCTCGGTCGGTGGCGACATCGACGGTTTCATCTCCGAGGAGTCACTCGTCAAGGACCAGCCCACGACGGAGCCGCCCGGCCGCCAGCTGGGACTCCCGATCGCCTATTCGTCGGGCACCACCGGACAACCCAAGGCCGTCGTCCGGCCCGGGCTGCCAACGATCGACCCCTCGGTGGCCGCCGACATGGCCAAGAGCTTCGGCCATGCGTTCCAGTTCCAGCCCCTCACCGGGGTGCACCTGGTCTCGGCCGGCATGCACCACGGCGGCTGCCAGGGCTTCTACCTGGGCGCGCTGAACGTCGGCCAGGCGCTCGCGATCCTCGGCAAGTTCGACCCGGAGAAGACGTTGGCCGCCATCGAGCGGTACCGGGTCACGACGGCCTACATGGTGCCGACCCAGTTCGTCCGCTTCCTCCGTCTCCCCCAAGAGGTCAAGGACAAGTACGACCTCTCGAGCCTGGAGGTCGTCGTCCATTCGGCCGCTCCATGCCCGCTCGAGGTGAAGAGGCAGATGATGGACTGGTGGGGCCCGGTCATCTGGGAGACGTACGGCGGCATGGAGGGCGCGGCGACCATCGCCAAGCCCTACCGCTGGCTGGAGAAGCCGGGAACGGTCGGCCGCTCCGTCGCCGGCATGCGCGTCAAGATCCTCGACGAGGACGGCAACGAGCTCCCACGCGGCGAGGTCGGCGGCGTGTATCTCGAGCCCGAGCGCGGGCCGTCGTTCGCCTACAAGGACGACCCCGAGCTCACGGCATCGGTCAGCAAGGGGAAGGCCTTCACCCTCGGCGACATCGGCTACATGGACGAGGACGGCTATCTCTTCATCCGCGACCGGGCCAAGGACATGATCATCAGCGGCGGCGTCAACATCTACCCGGCGGAGGTCGAGGGGGTGCTGTCCGGACACCCCTCGGTGGGCGACGTCGCCGTCATCGGCATCCCCGACCCGGAATGGGGTGAGCAGGTCAAGGCCATCGTCGAGCCGGTGGACGGAGTGGCGCCGAGCGACGAGTTGGCCGACGAGCTGGTCGCCTACTGCCAGGAACGGATGGGCCGCTACAAGTGCCCGCGGAGCGTCGATTTCCGGGACGAGCTCCCGCGTACCGACGGCGGCAAGCTCTACAAGCGCATTTTGCGCGACGAGTACTGGGCCGGCGCCGAGCGCAAGGTGTGATGCACGCCGTGACGGACCGGGGAGGCACGCACTAGGCATGGATTTCGGGTTCGGCGAAGACCAGGAGCTGCTCCGCTCGACGACGCGCCGCTTCCTCTCCGAGCATCAGTCACTGGCCGAGGTCCGGCGTTCCTTCGAGGAGCCCGAGCTCTTCGATGCGGCGATCTGGCGGCAGGGGGCTGACCTCGGCTGGACGGCGATGCTCGTCCCGGCCGAGTACGAGGGCGGCAGCGTCACCGATCAGCCGCTGGTCGACCTCGTCGTGCTGGCCGAGGAGCTCGGACGGGCGCTGAACCCCGGGCCCTTCGTGCCCTGCAACGTGGTGGCGGATGCCATCGCCCGATCTGGGACCGATGTGCAGGCGAAGGAATACCTGCCGCGCATCGCCCGCGGTGAGGCGACATGCGCCTGGTGCCTGAGCGGCGACGGTTC
>CAVWKX010000019.1:0-9470 GCA_963755655.1 uncultured Acidimicrobiaceae bacterium | reverse complement strand
GTGAGTCGGCGGGCGACGCGACGCCGTTGTAGGGACGCCTGTCCTCCAACAGGGAGACGAGCAGGCTGGCCAGCGGCTCGGGAACGTCGATGCTGGTGGCGCCGATCTTGAGGCGGACGTGTTCATCGGTGATGTTCACCTGGTCCCGGGTGAGGCTGGCAATCCGGGAAACCTGCTGCCCGTAGAGCAGGACCAGGCAGCCGGCGACCCGGTCTCCGACCTCGAGGCTCTCGTCATGGAGAAGCCGTTGAACGAGAGCCCAGCGGGTGTCCTCGTCCATTGTGGCGCCGGCACGTAGGTGGGAAGGCGCGACGACCAGATCGGCGGTGAGCTTGCGCTCTTTTACCCAGTCGAGGAAGTCACTCACTCGATCCGCCGACGGGAGGCCTTGGTCGAACCACCGGTCGATGTCTCCCTGGCGGCACTCGCTCAGATTCACACCCTGTGCGTCAAGAAAACCGCACAGGGCGATGGCGGCCAGTAGGCACTGTTTGGCGTGAGCGGTTGGGGTCGTAGGACGATGCGAGGCGGCGGCACGTTCACGGGTCCGTCGCAAGACCCGCCACGTGGCATAGGCGCGCAGCAAGTGCCGGTGCTCGGGTGAGGTGACCTCATCGAGTCGAGCACTCACCCAGGTTTCGAGTTGCGCCAGAGCGTCATCACGGCTTGCCAGCACGCCGTTGGCCACCAGCATGTGGCGGGCCAGGTTGGCGCCGACACGTTGGGGGTGGGCATCGAGGGCATCGTGGGTGAGGGCAAGCGTCCCGGCGGCGATCTCCCCGAGGATCTTCGCCGCGCTCGACTGGCGCAACCAGTTGCAGGCGCTGAAGGGCTGTGGGTTGCTCACGATGGCCCGGTAGATGGGAGCCAGTGGGCCGTCGATGTCGATGACGAGTTCGCGGGCCGCCAGTTCGAGAGAGCAGCGGACACAGAGTCCATGGCGATAGGGACGCTCCTCGGCGCCGCAGGCCCGACACGACAACAGATCGGCGAGGCCCGAGCAGTCCGTGCAGCGGCGGGCGGCCGGGCCCGGAGGATCGACCAGGCGCCGTTGTTTCCCGCACGACGCACAGGTTCCCCGGCGATCCAGCGCGGCGCGGTAACAGGGTTCGCACACCGGACCCTCAGGCCAGCGCACCGTTGGTGGGCGCACCTCACCGCAGTGTGCACACGGTGCGCTCTTGCGCGGGGAACACGACACGCAGATCGGGCGACCCTCACTCACGAAGTGGCACGGTCGTTCCCGATTGCAGATGCGACACGTGGCCACCGGGCCCTTGAAGCAGACGTCACAAAGGTCGCCGTGTCCGCCGTGGGCCCGCTGGGCGATCTTGCGCACTCGAGCGCACACCGAGCACGTGCGCCTTGGCCGAGGAGCACACACCGAGCACAGGGCACCTCCGGAGGGGTCTCGCCCATAGATCACCTTGACCAGGCCGCACGAAGCACACTCGCTGGCCAGCTGTCGTCGACGGCATCTGTTGCATACCCCGCCTTCAGGCGACGAGATCAGCCCGAGATTCCTCCGTCCACAACGCACGCAGAGCGGTTCGGGCAGATCGACTCCGCGCGCCCGCAGGGCGACGACGAGGCGACCCACCGAAGGGGGTGCGCCGACCAACAGTGCACCCGGCCCGCTTGTCAATGCCTGTCGGATCGAGCGCAACGTGGCCGGTCCCTCGGTCATGTCTGCGACCACCTCCGCCACGACTTCATGGGTGGCCGTAGCGGCGACGGTCATCACCGCGTCGATCACCATGGACCGTTCACAGATGCGACACGCGCCTGCGCCTCGGGTGGGCGAAGCGCACTGCGGGCATGACCTCCCCGGCAGGCTCACCGACCTTTCTCCGGTGTGATCCGTGCTCTCTTGGGGCGGATCGGCGCCACGGCGGCCCGGCCCGGGGACTTGGTCGGTTGGAGTTCTGCCGCCTTGAGCGGCTCTATCAGCTCGTTCGGGCTGCATTCGAAGATGTCGCACAGGGCGCCGAGTGTGACCAGACTCAGCCGCTGGGGGGTCTTGGTGACGAGGCGGTAGACCTGCTCCCTCGAGAGCACCACCCCCCTACTTGCCAACAGCGGCACGAGGTCCGATGTGGCGAACAGTCCCTTCTGAGCCATGACGGCGCGCAGGTTCCAGCGCACATCGATACTGGGTGTGCGGCTTCTGCTCGCCATCACTGCTCCTCACTCTTGAAGGCCCGGTCCAGCGCGGCGCGCAGCATCTTGTTCATGTGATCTGAGCCGACCTTGGTGTAGCCCGCCGTCGTCGAGGCCCACGAATGGCCCGCCTGGTATTGGAGGAAGAGCGGATCCATTCCGTCTTCGACGCCGTGTGAAATGTAGGAGTGCCGGAGGCAGTGCACCGATAATTCGGTTGGCAGCTCGGCCACCGCCCGCCAGGCGGCAAAGCGTTCGTCGATGCTCCGAGGAGAGATCCTCGTCCCACGTTCGGTCAAGAACAACGCCGGGCCGCGGGCCGGTGCCCCATGGAGCGGGCGAACCTCTTCGACGTATTGGGACAGCACAGCGACCGACCACGGCAACACCGTGGCCACGGCACGCCGCCTCGGCGGGCTGCCCCGCATGGCTTTGCCGAAGCGCACCTGGCACATCCCGAATGCGCCCAGTTCGGCCGCGGCCGGATTGGTCCCGAAGTCGCCCACGTCGAGCATCGCCGCCTCGGTGCGCCGGAGCCCCCAGGCATAGATGACCTTGAAGAGCGTCGCATCCCGAAACGCCGCCAACCAGCCCTTCCTGGGCGAACGTGCCGCCTCGTCGACCGCAGCGTCAGCGACGTCGAAGAGCGTCTGGAGTTCGGCCCGGGTGAGCGGGCGCCGCTCCGGTCGGCCTTCGTACTCGGCGACGTGGACAGCGGAGTTCCACTCGTGAACGATCTGTTGCGGGGCGACACCGACCCGCTCGAGGCATTCGGTGCTCCAGCCGTAGTGCGGGTCACACAAAAACCCCATGAACAACGCCAGCGACCCCTCATAGGACCTGATCGTCGAATGGGCCCAGTGGCCCTGGGCAACCCAGGCGTCGAGCTGCTCGGACCGCCACTCCCAGGGCCAACTCCCGCAAAACTCCCTAAAGCGTCGCACCAGACGCTCGCGGCCGGAGATGAGCGAAGGAGAAAGACGTCGGGCTACATGCTGGCGGCGCCAACCCTCCAACATGGCATCGAAGAGAGCCGGTTCGACACGCAATGGCGTCGTTGCATCGACCAGCACAAGTGCTGCGGACCCTGACGGCCTGCCCATGTCGTCCCTCTCGCTGGCCGTCACATCGAATGCAACATCGTGCACTCGTATGCAACGCGCCCAGGTGCATCAATGTTGCATGTAAGCCATCAGGACTGGTGGATGCCAGCCCCCACCAGGACATCGTCGCGCGATGGTCCAACGGTTACGTCGCCACTCACATTCATATGCCCAGGTGGGACTTCATCGCGAACCGTGCGGAATGATGCAAAAACTGCAACATCGCTCATTTCGGCCAACGTCCCGGCCGTATGCCGCAGTTCGTGGAAATGGAATCCGTCCAACCCACTGGCCTCGACTGCCGGTAACCAGACCCGCCGGCGAAAGTTGTTTCGTTCGATAGGGACCCCTTCGCTGGAAGTGAAGACGTACGCCGTGCTCGCCGCGTCAACGTACAGGTCGAGATGGGTGCGTAGCTCAGCCACCAAGGGCTCAGGTAACGAGACCGCTCTTCTGCCCGCCTGCGATTTGGGCGCGTTCTCCAAAATCGCACCCGAATCGAGGATCTGTCGCTTGCGCCGTACGTAGACGAGAGACTCCTTGAGATCCAGATCGGCCCGTCGAAGAGCAAGGAGCTCGCCCTGGCGGAGTCCCGCCAGCCCGGCGGTCAGAATCATTGCTTTGTAGCGATGCGGGACATTGCGGGAGAGGGTCAACAGTTCTGGAACCGTCGCGAACCGTTGTTCAGGGTGATGCTCGACGCCACCCCGGCGGATGCGACATGGATTCTTGGCAGATGCGGTCGTCGTCGACAGCCTGGCTCAGAATCTGGCGCAGCCTCACGTACGCCTTCGCTGCGATGGACGGCGTCCGATTCACCATGAGAGCGAGATACCAACTGCGGATGAGTTCGGAGGTGAGGGCGTTCAATCGCTGGACACCGAGCGGCGGTACGTCGTCGTCGATGCGCGGAAGTATGTGATCTTCGATCTGATGGGTGTAAATCTCCCGGGTTCGTTCAGAGATCTGTGCGAGCTCCTTCAGCCATCCCTGGGCGTAGACCTCGAGGGTCTGACGCCCTCGTTCAGGGTCCGAGCGAAGTCCGGCCGCCAACTCGTGTCCGTGCGCCATCCAGCCAGAGCGTGGCGTCGGTCTTGGTGGCGAACGTCCTCGGCGACTTCAGTCGGCGACCGTCGTCCGTTTGGTAGCGCGCCTGCCAACGTCCCGACGGCAGTTTTCGCACGCTGCCGAATTGCCGCTGACCTGATTTGCCCATGACCAACTACCTCTTCGCGGACCAGGCGCGACGATCGTGCGCCGGAGCGAACAAGAGGCACCTACACGCAAGAACCCTTGGTGCTCCATCCAGGTGAGGCGAGGTCTGCGGGGTCTGCTCCGAGCGAGACGAATACTCCGGTCGGGCGAACAGAACCAGTCTAGAGGCGGC
This sequence comes from uncultured Acidimicrobiaceae bacterium, assembly GCA_963755655.1. Lineage (GTDB taxonomy): Bacteria > Actinomycetota > Acidimicrobiia > Acidimicrobiales > RAAP-2 > Bog-473. Next base: position 4,820 of record CAVWKX010000019.1, on the reverse strand, counting down.
CACGGTGAGCCGACCGTTCCCTATAGATGCCCACACGCCGGTCGTCGATCCATCTCGCCACGTCGTCCGGGTCGAATCGGACGAACTTGCCGATCTTGAGGAAGGGGATCCAGCGCTCCGCCACCAGACGGCGGACAAAGACGATCTCGACTCCCAACCAGGTGGCGACGGCCTTGATATCGATCAAATCGGTACGCGTCCGGGCCATGCCCTGAGCTGGGTTAGACAGTGAGCGAGAGGGGTTGTTCTTTGTCGGTCCCCGCGAAGTGGTCATCGGTCTTCCTCGGCCTTGCCGTCGGGGTGCTTCTGGTCGCCCCGGTCCTCGGCGGATTCCGTCGGTGCTGCGGCCCCGATAAACGTCCTCGGGCTGGGTCGGGTCGTCGAAGCCAACGGCGCCGGCGTCCAAGCGGCCGGGGTCACACCGGTAGACGGACGGGTTCGGGGCGAGGACTTTACGGCCGCCCTCATCAAGGTGGCCTGGCCGCAAAGTGTCGCCGGGTCGACCGGAGTTGTTCTCGTTGCCGGCACGCACAACCGGCTGGTCGCTTCACCTTCGCCGTGACCCAACGACAAGAGGACGAAGGCCTCCTCGGCGGCTCGACAGCGGTGCGTGCGTCCTCGAGGTGGGTTCGGCTTCGGCGCCGATCTCCATGGAGACCATCGACGGACAAATCCAAGGAGGAGATAGCCCGACCGCACTGACGACCGGGACCGACAGCTTCACCGCCGCCGTCCCGGCGCACCAACACGACGTCGCACTGGTGCTGAGCGAGGGCTCGTTCTCCCAGAGCTTCAATCTCTGGACACTGAAGCGTGTACCACCCGCACCGTCGGTCCTCTACCGCGACGCCAGTTCGTCCAGCGTGACCGGCTCGGTCAGCGGACCGCTGCACCTGACCTTCACCAATCCCGCCGACGGGTTCACCTCGAGCGACGATCCCGATGTGGTGAGTTCGGCGTTGACCTGGTTCCCTCCCGATGGCTCGGCCGCTTCGCCGACGACGACGTCGCAGGCCTTCCTCGTCGTGAACCTCCAGTCCGCTTACCCCAACGTCCCCTACGGCCAACCGGGCTCGGGCGACTACTTCGCCTCCTTCGAGCCGCTCCCCGCCGCCATGTTGACCTTCACCCCGAGCGGCGGATCTGCCATCACTGCGATGACGGCTCCGCGCACATCGTCCACGGGGAACGGGAACGACGACGACGGCCTCTTCGATGCGCTGTATTGGTTCAGCGTCCCGGCCACGACGACCACCGGCACCCTCAGCGTCGCCGCCGGCACAGTCACCGGCACGCAGTACAGCGGCTTCGAGGGCATCGACCAAAACGAGCCGCTCAGCATTACCGCCCCCTGCACCACCGTCACCTTCCCGGCCGAAGACGTCGTGGCGACCCAACACACCCCGGCCTGGGTCCATGGCCCACTGCCAAAGACCGGCACCGGAGCCGCACTGGCCGCAGGTTCCACCTCCGGTCCGGCCGGAGCCATGGCTTCCCGCTCTGGGCGGCCGCCATTCTGCTGGTGCTCCTGGCGGCGGCCGTCGTTGTGGGCCAGCGCCTGTTCGCTCGACGACGCCTCGTCGCAAATTCCGCTCCGGTCGTTGTGTCGGCGACGGTTACCCACGCACCCGTTGACGACGCGGTGGCCGCACCTTGGGCAGAGGAACAGGTCCTCTCGGTGCCGGATCCGCCCACACCCTCTCCGCCCGAGGCACCGTCCGCCCCCATGCTCAGGGTCCTCGGCCCGATCACCTACGACTCCTACCGCCAGGTGTCCGACCGACGGGTCACCGAAGAGCTGTTGTGCTGGCTGGTGCTCCACGGTGCGCATTCCCACAACGCCGATGAGATCCAACTGGCCCTCCGGCCGACCGAGAGCTCCCGGCCTGAAGTCGCCCGCAAGACGTTCCACTCCTACCTTTCGGGACTGCGCCAGTGCATCGGGGCCGACCATCTGCCCGACGCCTCCGGGGCGGCCGGCTATCGCGTCACCGGCATCGACTGCGACTGGTTCGTCTTTGAGCGTCTCGCCGACGAGGCCGACATCACATGGCCAACGATCCATCGAGCTGCGCACCCGGGCATTGGCGCTGGTCCGGGGCGTCCCCTTCAAGGGTGTGGGCAACGGACAGTACGAGTGGGTCTTCTCCGAGGATCTCCACTCCTACTTGACCAACGCCGTGATCACCTGCGCCCTGCGGCTGACCAACGAGCTCATGGCCCTCGGCCGCTTCAAAGAAGCCGAGGAGGCAGCGGAGGCCGGGTTGCGGGGAGTCCCGAGGACACCGATCTGCAGCGAGCGCGAGACAGGCCGTTGCCGCCCGCAACGAGGGACTGATCCATCCGGGTCGCCCCATCGGCGACGAGACCGACGCAGAGGACCCGGAGGACCCCGAGGACCCGGCTAAGCCGGAGGAGCCCGACCCACCCACGTGACGTCGGGGCCCTCACATCTCCTCCGACTCGAAATAAGAGAGGGCGAACTGACGGAGGGCGGATTCGGCCCGAGCCCGTTCCATGCGCAGCGAGTCGTAGGTCCGACCGAGGGAGGCAGCAACCTCCATCAGCGGCCGCCTTTCCATCCGGGTCTGGGCGATCACCACGACCTGTCGGGGCGTCAACACTCCCCGGGCCACGGCACTCGCCAGCAGCCCGGGCCATCGCTCCAACGGATCGTCCGGTGGAGCCTCCTGGTCGAAATCGTGGGCGAGAGGGACGGTCTCGAGATGGCCTCGGCGCATCCCCGACAAGCGGCGCATCCCCGTCCAGATCCTGTTGATCAAGGCGGGATGGCGGATCGGCTCGGGCTCGCAGCGGCTCTCGGTGACGACCTCCCAGGCAACAGCGAGCGCGTCGCTTTCCGCTTCGTCTGCCCGTACACGTTCACCCGTCACGATGCGGCTCATCCACGTCAGCTCGGGGCGCAGCAATGCCACCAGACACAGGGCGGCGAACTCGTCGGCGGGCGCCAAGACGGCGAGAAACTCGATGAGGTGAATGCGGCCCGGGCGCCGGGCAACACGGTGGCCGAGACCCAACCAGACCGTGAGGTGCCCGGCGGACTCAGCGCCAAGCCCGGCCTCCGAGAACCGTGTAATGGCCCGGGTTCCGCTGTCGGTTCGCATGAGCCCAACCACGTGGTCGCTGAGAAGGGCAAGAGGACTGGGGGTCGATGTCATAGGTACATTCAGGCGACACGAGGTGCCACAAACCGCCCCTCAACCAGTGCGACAACCAGTTCCACAGCGAAATTTTCTTTTCGGCGTCGTCCCAGGTCATGGCGTTGTAGCACTGGTTGTGGAAGTCCTGTGGAAGTTGTGCGGACTGCGGAGACGCCTCGAGGAGCGTTTCGGCCACCTGGTTGGATTCGGGGTGGGCATAGCCCCGACCGGCGTAACGCCACTCGCCGTCGTAGTCAGAAGTGCCCTCCGGACGCCCTTGACGTGGAGGACCCGGGCCTGACGGAGTGCACCGAAGGTGGTGGAGAAGCGCAGGCTCTTGGAGGAGAACTGACCGGTGTAGCCAAGGGTGTGGGCGTGGGCCTGCAGACGCAGCGAGCGCAGATTCTTGTGCTGCCCGAGCACCCAGGCCTCACGCACAAGACGAACGATGTGGGGCCGGAGTACGAGACGTTCCAGTTGCGCCCTCGAGCGGATGGGATGGGCCAACCACGGGGTCCCGTCGGCCGTCTTGGTGGCGTACTTGGCCACGTAGGCGGCGATGGCCGTGCTGTCGCCGGCATTGTTCGGGATGAGCACCCGCACGTCGCGCTCGGCACCCCATGACGCCCGGGCAAGCGAAGTGCCATCGACACCCGGCACGGCCACGGTCGCTCGGGCCACGGCGTCGTTCGCGGCCTCGATGAGCACTTCGAGCCCGAGCCAAGAAGGCGCCTGTTCGTCGGGTCCACCCCGGCCGTCGGCCCGGATCACGACGTGGAGGTGCACCAGTCCCCGCCGCTGGAACTCGACCACCTTCATGTAGGAGAGCCGGACCATCGAGCGCACCTCTTTGGTGCTCAGCTCACCGACCTTGGCCACCGCTCGGTAGAGCTCCGAGGAGGTCCGCTCCCACAGGGCCGGCACGTGGGCGTTCCACAGCACGGCGCCCCGGTAGTCGAAGCAGTCGCTACAGAGGGGCTCACCGAGGAGCGGATCACCGTCGGGATGCCGGACGATGCATTCGAGGGAAATCCCGTGAGCGCACGAGCCCGCCCTCGTCGGGGGCGACAGGGCCGACCAGCGGTCCCAGAACGAGACCCGCTGTGGACCGGACCGAAGGAGGGGGCAGTGAGGGTAACGAAGAGCTGCGGGTGCTCCACGACATCGAGGCTCACTCCCTTTCCACCCCGGATGCCGGCCGCTACCAATTGCCAGGTGTCAGCTTGGTAGAGCCGGGAGCACGATGGGCACACGGCGGCCCGCCGGTCCTTGCACGGCACCACGATCCCGGTGTCCACCAACTCGCCGTTGACCCGCTTGAGGCGACTGCCCTGCAACCGGATGGGATGGGCACAGCCACCGGCCTGGTTGACCTCGGCCAGGATCTCGCGCCACTCAGAGGCAGTCTTCACGACCACCCTGCAGATGGAGGACCGCCATGACGGCGCCCGCTTCGGCCCGCTTGGTCAACGCAGCAATGTCCTCATCGGCCAAGTAGTGGGTGCGGATCTTGACAGGTACCGCGCCTTCAGCCAGAAGAAATCCCACACCCCGGGCGGTCGGGTCCAAGGTGGACGCCGAGTAGCCCTGGGAGGCCCAGCCCTGTCCGAGCACGGTGTCGGATGCTTCGGGCGTGGTGCAGCGCAGCGCCATGCGGAA
>CAVWKX010000018.1:0-243778 GCA_963755655.1 uncultured Acidimicrobiaceae bacterium | reverse complement strand
TCTGATCGCAAGACGAGCGCTGCGGGGGTGCGCGCGGCGAAGCGGGCGGGAATGGCGGCAACGAGATTGACGAGGATGAGCGTTCCAACCGCCACCAATATCAGGGAAGCAGGCACCGTGGGTTGGGGTACGGCGTTGATGTTGCGAGCGAACAGCGTCCAGAGTTGCCGGCCGGCAGCGATGCCGATGGGCACTCCGATGAGCGTGGCGATCGCGGCGATGACCGAGGCCTGCCAGGCGATCGTGGCGGACAACTGCCGGGACGTGAATCCGAGCGTCTTCAAGAGGGCGAGATCTCGTCGTCGCCGCCGGACAGACGCGATCAAGGTGAGGGCCAATGCGACGACTGCGCCGACGGCAAGTCCCGCAGCCAGGATGACGGGTGTGGCTCCGGTGGATTGGTAGTTGACGATTTCCGCCGGGTGTTGGACGCCCAAGACTTCGACCGATGTCGCCGATCGCGTTCGGGTCGGCGGCGAAGACCTTGTCGGAGAACGCGGCAATCCGGTTCATGTCCGCCAGGCCCGCTGCTGCGCTCACCGGGTTGCGGAGGCGTACGAAGACCAGCCCCGGTCCGTCGAGATTGGGGTCCGGGTCCTGGGCGGCGTGGAGGAACGCTGGGCTGACGTGGTCCGAGAGGACGGCTCCGGTTCCCATGGATGGGTGGTCGGCGAAGTTGCTGGCGCCGCCGATGGCGGGGAGTGTGGCCGTGCCGGCGATCACCAACTTGAAGGGAGGGATGTAGAGCGGGGCGGTGTTCGGGGTGCCGAACGAACCGATGACGGTGTCGCCGACACTCTTGTGCAGGAGTGCAAGCGTGCTGGGACCCAAGACGATCTGGTTGTTCCCATCGATCCCGTGTCCGGAAAGGATCGGCGGAGCAACGGTCGCGTGGTTGTTGCCCAAGAGGGCGGGCACGGTCTGGCCGTCGATCTGAACCGAGATGATGTGGTAGCCGGACCAGGCCGCAACGTCAGGGTCGCGGTCAGGGCGGCGAGAGCCTGCGGGGGCACGACATTTTCTGAGGTCAGGGCGTAGTTCCAATTCCACCCGTACAGCGCGGGACGCGACACCAAGGTATGGAGCCCGCTGCTGAACGTGAGTGTCGTGGTCACCAGCGCCACGGCCAACGTGGCGCCCACGAGCACGGAGCGGGCGGGGACCGAGGTGCGGCCACGACCGGGCTGGAGGGCGAACCGGAGTCCCACCGCACCGGGGGCCGAAATGCCCGAAGAGGTCGCCTTCTGGAGCAACCCGAAGCCGGTGGGATGCTCGATGCTGGTCTTGCTCGCGAGGCGGTGGGGGGCACCTCGGTAGGCGAGCGCCAGCGCGATCGCGCCGAGTCCTCCGATGAGCACCAGGAGCCCCGAGGCCCAGGACGGTCCAGTCGAACGCGATTCCGGGCGGGTGGTAGACGGCACGGATGGGACCGAGCGGAGACAGCGGCGAGAGCGAGACAGCGAGCGCCACCGCCAAGAGTGAACCCGCCACGATCGCGGCCAGCACGCCGATCAGCCCGTCGACCATGGTGGTGGCGGGACCGGCACCGAGCGCCCGGAGCACATTGAGATCCTCCTCGTCGGAGCGCAGCTGCCCGAGAGATCGTCAGGGCCCCGATGGCCAACGCTGCCAACGCGGCGATGGCGCCGAACACCCCCAGTGCGATCGACTCTGGTTTGACGGCTCGCTCCACCTTGGTCTCGGTGATGGAGGTGACGCTGAAGTTGGCATCGCTCCCACTCGGCAGCAGGCGGAGAAGCCTCTCTTCGAGCGCGGGAATGGCAGTGCCGTGAGCGAGCTGCATCGCGTACCAGGTGCCCTGGGCGCTGGACGCGAGCAGCGTGCGGGTCAGGGCGGGAGTGAACAGGACGTTGGTCGGGTAACGGTCTGCGTCGTCCTGGATCACCTGGTTGTTGAAGACGACGATTCCGACAAGTGCGCATGTCGAGTTTGCGCTGCGGAGGCACGCGTGGCGTGCCGAAGCCCGGCTCTCCGAACTGGGTCGCCCCGTAAACCCCCATAGGAACGACCTGACCTACGTGCACGCGCAGAGCGCTCGCTCCCGCAGCGGTGGTGACGAACTCGTCGCTGCGACGTGGGTCTGCCATCCGACCGACGACCGGGGTGGCGCGGTCCTCGTCGAAATAGAGGCCGTTGACACTGCCCACCGGGTTGATCGGGGGGTTCAGATTCGGTGCCCCGTTGCGCTCGAGCGGCACGACCCCGACGCCAACCCAACTCTGGACCAGCTTCACTCCCGGGAGATCGCGCGATCTTGCGCGTCAGCGCCGGCAGATAGTTGTTCGCAGCGGAGTTGCTGGTGACTCCGTACGTCGACATCGTGAGGTTCGACGCGTTCGTGCCCGCCAGAAAGGCCGGATACGACGACTGGGTCCGCCGGGCCGCGGCGATCGACCCCATGGCAATCCCGCCGAGCAAACCGATGAGCAGGACGATGGCCAGATACCCACCCCACCGGCGCCGGAAGGTGGCTCCGAATCGATACCAGGCGACAGTCAGCATGACCGACTCACGACATCCTGCGCCATCACATGCACAATGTCGCGCACAATCGGTCGGTGGCCAAGGAGGACGGCGACACCGGCTGCACCCTGCCTTTCAGGTTCCATCGGAATCTGACTCTTCGCCGGTCGTATGCGTGGCCAAGTGGCACATTGGAGACACGAGAGAAATGAACGCCCTGTGCCGCTGCGCGCCGTCGGTGGTTATGCCTGGGCCCTCGCGCGCCGCCGGAGCATCACCTGAGCGAGGCAGACGATCCCGGACACAATCAACAGAAGGAAGCCGATCAGGAACAGGGCCCATGTCGCATTGGACACGTTGTTCCGAAGCCCGTGTTGATTGCCTCCTCCATACGCGATATTCGCGATGAGGAACAGGACGACGTCGACGACGGCCAGCTTGATCAAGTTCCGACCCCTGAACACTTTGTCAAACCTCGTTACCGAGGACTCGTTAGGCATTGAGCCACCTCCTACCTTTGTTCTCTGTCGAGGGTAAGGCCGGTGCGGTGGACCCTCAAGGGTGATACCCGACGATCGGCGATGGTGCTACCACCACCACCACCGATCGCGGTTGTGGAGAGGACTCAGCGGACGGTGCACCTCCACGGGGTGGGTGTCGCTTTGTGACGCCGTCAGGGCGCAGTCGGTCCCGCAGCATGTCCAACGAGATCTTGGAGGGCGGCCCGGGCCGCCCCCAGCCCGCACATACCGTGGACGCCGCCGCCGGGCGGCGTGGCGGCCGAACACAGGTACACGCCCTTGAGGGCGGTCCGGTACGGGTTCCACCGCATCGTGGGCCGGAAGACCATTTGGCGGAGCGTGGCGGCACCCGCGTTGATGTCCCCGCCGACGTAGCTCGGATTGTGCTGCTCCACGCCCACGGCGGTGGAGGTGGAGCGGGCCAGGATCAAGTCCCGAAAGCCCGGAGCGAACCGCTCGATCTGGGCCTCGATCCTCTCGGTCATGTCGACGTTCGAGCCGTTGGGGACGTGGCAGTAGGCCCACAGCGTGTGGCGGCCCGCCGGCGCCCGCGTCGGGTCGACCACGCAGGGCTGGGTCACGAGGCAATACGGGCGCTCGGGGTGCGTGCCGGCGTTCACCGCGTCCTCGCCGCGGGCGATCTCCTCGAACGTCCCGCCCACGTGCACGGTGGCGGTCTGGCGGCAGCCGTCCGCAGTCCACGGCACCGGTCCGTCGAGCGCCCAGTCGACCTTGCAGACTCCGGGCCCGTAGCGATAGCGGGACAGGGCCCGGCCGTAGCGAGAGGGCAACGTCTCGCCCGCCAGTTCGAGGAGCTGGCGCGGCGTGACGTCGAGCACGACGGCGCGTGCGGGGCGCAGCTCGTCGAGCCGCTTCACCAGACACCCGGTCTCGACCCGACCGCCGAGCGCGGTGAGCTCGGCCAGCAGGGCGTCGATGATGGCCGCGCTGCCACCCTCCACGACCGGCCAGCCGAAGCGGTGGGCCAGCGCGGTGAAGAGCCGGGGGAAGACACCCGACAGCGGCGCGGTGAGGGGCAGCATGGAATGCGCGGCGGTGCCCGCGACGAGCGCCCGCCCCTCCTCGGTACTGAATCCGCCCGCCATGCGCTTCGCCGACGCCAGCCCGCGCAGCCCGAAGCCGGCGGCCGTCAACGGATGCGCAGGGACCGAGCGCATGGAGCCGAGGAAGGCGGGGAGGATCTTGTCCACGTCCCGCACGAGGGGGGCGAAGAGGCGCGCGTAGGCGAGTCCGTCCGCCCCGAGCGAGTCGGCGACCTCGGCCACGCTCCTGCCGACGCACACGGCCCTGCCCCCTTCGAGGGGATGGGCGAAGGAGACGGGAGGCGTGAGCAACCGGACATCGTGGGCGGACAGGTCGATGTCGGCGAAGGCCGGGGATGCCAGCAGCAGCGGGTGCACTGCGGAGCAGATGTCGTGGCGGTAGCCGGGCAAGGTGAGCTCCGCCGTGCGGCAGCCCCCTCCGGGCTCGTCGGCGGCTTCGAGGACGTCGACGGCCAGGCCGGCGCGGGCCAGGGTGAGGGCGGCGACCAGCCCGTTGGGCCCGGCCCCCACCACAATGGCGTCGGCCTGCCTCATAGCGTGAGGGTCGTCGCCTTCCTCGGCTCCCAGCACCGGTACGGGGCTGTCGGCGAAGCGCGACAAGGTCCGCTCGACCTCCGCGTCGGTGCGGTCGGGTCGATGGTGGAACAGCACCACGAGCTTTGCGCCGGCGGCAGTGCCGAGCCCGACGGCGTATTCGGCCGCGGCGTGGCCGAAGGATCCCTCCGCCGGCACTTCCTCCGAACGGAGGTGGGCGTCGTGGATCAGCACGTCGACGTCGCGCGCCAGCTCGAGCGCCGCCGGGTGGTACTCCCCGACGCCTCCGGGCCCGTCGCCGAGCGCAGTCGGGCAGTGGTCGGGGATGTAGGCGACGGACGAATGGCCGTCGGTCACCCGGAACCCGAGAGTGCGGCCACCCTTGTGAGGAACCTCCAAGGGCGTGACGATGAATCCCTCCGCGTCGAAGGGACCGAGGGGGACGAGGCCGAACCGCCAGTCTCCGCGCAGTTGGCGCGGTTCGATCGGGAAGAAAGGCGGCGACATCATGCGGGCCAGCAGGGCCTCGGCGTCGGCGTGGTCGTCCTGGACCGGCATGAGGAGCGTCACCCGTGCGCCGTCGCGGTCGCCTCCGGTGAAGAAGGGCAATCCCTGCACGTGATCCCAGTGCAGGTGCGTGAGCAGCAGGGTGCCCCTGAACGGACGGTCACCGAGGACCTCGGACAGCCGGCGCAGGCCCGTGCCGCCGTCGAGCAGGAGGCTGGGCGCGTCGCCGTCATGCGACAACGCCACGCACGAGGTGTTCCCGCCGAAGCGGATGAAGTCGGGCCCTGGGGCGGGCGTCGACCCCCGCACCCCGCAGAAGTTGACGCGCACAGACTCAGTCTCGCGCGTGGTCCTCGCGGCGATGCCCCGCGGACAGCTCCTCCAGATGCGAACGATCGATGAGTTCGGCGTCGAACAGGGCGACCCGGCAAGCGGTCACCGCGATGTTGCTCGATGTGCGCATGCCACCCTCCAGGTGGGCCCGTTCGCCGAGCAGCGCGCCCGGCCCGTACTCGGCCAGGCGCTCGCCACCCCGCTCCACCCGGACGATCCCGTCGAGGATCAGCAGGACCTCGGTGCCGGGCTCACCCTCCTTGAAGAGAACGCTGCCGGCCGGAAACCGCTCGATGCGACGCTTGCCGTTGCCCTGCATCAGCTGGGACGACAGCGCGGTCTCGAGGGCCGACTCGACCGCGGACACGAGCGCCTCGGAGTCCTCGTCGCCCCACGGACTGTGCTTGCCGAACGACTTGCGGTACCAGTCCTTGAAGTCGGTCAGGCCCGACTTGTGCGAGAGCCGGTTGTCGGCGCCGTAGACCCAGTGCCGTGGGAACCGGCTGGCGCCGATGAGCTCCTGCTCCGTCCGGCCGTCCGCGTGGATCGTCAGGGCCAGCGTGGTCCAGACGAGCGGCGCCTGCCACTGGACGAACGGCCGGCGGCGCACCCGCCGGGGGGCCGGGACACCGGTGCGCCCGCCGCAGGTCTGGACGAAGCGGACCCAGCCCTCTCCCTGCTCGGGCTCGCGCTGCACGTCGGGCAGCTGCACGGCCTGGAAGCGGTGCTTCAGAGCGCCGAGATTGACCATGGTCGACCCCATGAGCCCGCCCCCGAGGTAGCCGCAGTCGACGATCTGTCCGACTGTCGTCGACGACCACGAACGCGCGGAGCTGGTTGGCGAAGCGGAACCGGTCCTCGTCTCGCAGCTGCTCGACGTCCATGCTGTCGGTCGGGGGCGGGGGGTCGTAGTGCGTGATTCCCGAGTCGAAGGCAAGGCGCTGGGCGCCCTCGATCGCCTCGGTCGGGATCCACGACAGCGAGGTCACGAGACCTTCGTGGCGGATAGTCATGGGTCCAGGCTCTACCGCGCGGGCGGGCATTGACGAGTGTGGTGACAGGCCTCCGAAGGTGTGCCTAGCACCACCGTTGCCGGGAAGGTCCCCACCTGTTCGCAGGGCGCCCGATGTGTGAGAACTGCATGCGATGGCAGACGACGTCACGATCTACGGTGCTCCTCGCCGATGACAACCTCATCGTCCGTGAGGGCGTTCGGGCCCTGATCGAGCGGCACAAGGATCTCCGCATCGTGGGGGTCGCGGCCGACTACGACGAGGTGGTGCAGGGTGCGGCCTCGCTCGAGCCTCAGGTCCTGGTCACCGATATCCGCATGCCCCCCTCGTTCAACCGGGAAGGTATCGACGCGGCCAAGGAGGTGCGAAAGCGGCACCCAGGGACCGGAGTCGTCATCTTGTCGCAATACGACGACCCCGAATACGCCGTCTCGCTCCTGGCCGAAGGCTCCGCAGGCTACGGCTACCTGCTGAAGGACCACATCGCCCAGGGCGATCAGCTCGTCGACGCGATTCGCGCCGTCGCGACCGGTGGCAACGCGCTCGACCCTGCCATCGTCGACGCACTGGTGCGACCGGTCACGTCGAACGGCGGTCTGTCACCCGCAGAGGAAGAGCTCCTCGGCATGGTGGCCGAGGGCAAGCCGATCAAGGCCATCGCGGTGACCCGGGGGCTGCCACCCGAGGCGGTCGACGCCGAGGTGGAGGCGGTCTTCGTCAAGCTCGCCGAAGGTGTGTCGGCCGGCATGGAGGGAGCGCTCCAGCGGCTACGGCTGCTTCACAAGGCGATCGTGGACCGGGAGGAGCAGGGCGAGACGCTGTCACGCCTTCTCCCGGGAGGGCTGGCCGAGAAGCTCCGGCGCGACGGCCGCCACATCGGGGAGACCGAACGGGTTGTCGTGACGGTGCTCATGAGCGACATCCGCTCCTACTCCACCATCGCGGAACACGCCGATCCGAGCCAGCTGGCCGGCCAGCTGAACGTGCACCGGGCCGCGATGAACGAGGCGATCCTGGGCGAGAACGGCACGGTCATGCAGTTCGTGGGGGACGCGGTCATGGCGGTGTTCGGCGCGCCCTTCGAACAGGAGGACCACGCCGACCGGGCGGTCGCGGCGGCGCTCGGCATGCACGAGAAGCAGCTGCAGATCAACCGCCGCTGGGAGGGGGAGGGTCTACCCGCATTCGGGCTCGGGCTGGGCTTGTCGACCGGAGAGGCGGCGGCCGCACTTCTGGGCTCGGAAGAGCGCCTCGAGTACACGCTGGTCGGCGACACGGTGAACATGTCCCAGCGGCTCCAGCAGCTCGCGGAAGCAGGTGAGACGGTGGTCTCCCAGGGCACTGTCCAGGCGTGGCGGACGCCCCGCGAGACGGTGGCCCTCCCTCCCCAATTGGTGAAAGGACGCGAGACCCCCGTTGTGGCATACAAACTGTCGGAGGGTTTCTGCGGATCCCGGGACGAAAGAGGATGAGATGGACGCCTTGGTCGTAGACAAAGTTCGCAAGACGTTCGAGGCGGAGAACGTGCCCGTGCGGGCGCTCCGGGGTGCCAGCTTGACCGTCGCTTCCGGCGACTTCGTTGCGCTGATGGGGCCCTCGGGGTGTGGGAAGTCGACCCTGCTCAACCTCATCGCCGGTCTCGATGTCGCCGACGAGGGCACCATCACCGTGGCGGGGGAGCTGGTGACCGGGCGGACCGAGGACGAGCTGTCCCAGCTGCGGCGGCGTCACATCGGCATCGTCTTTCAGTTCTTCAACCTCTTGGAGGGGATGACCGTGCTCGAGAACGTCGCTCTCCCCGCGGTGATCGCAGGCAGCAAACGGAAGCAGGCCGAGACCCGCGCCCGTGATCTGCTCGACCTGCTGGGCATCGGGGACAAGGTGGGGACGGTGCCCGGCATGCTCTCGGGCGGCCAGCGCCAGCGGCTGGCCATCGCCCGCGCCCTGGCCAACGAGCCGACGTTGCTCCTCGCCGACGAGCCCACCGGCGCGCTGGACTCCGAGGGAGGGCAGGAGGTCATCGAGCTCCTGAGCCGCCTGCATGCGGGGGGCCAGACGATCATTCTCGTGACGCACGACGCGGGCGTGGCGGCGGCGGCCGATCGGATCGTGCGCATGCGCGACGGCAGGGTCGCCGTCGCGGAGGACTCGGACGTGCCTCTCGTCGTCCAGTCCTAGCGGGGACGTTCCCGGTGACGGTCAGAGGTGAGGTGAAGCTGGCGGAGGGTGAGGCCGCCCCCATGACGGCGCCGGCTCGGGCCTCGACCGCCTTCGGCTCCTTCCGGCTGCTCCAGGTCCTGATCCTGGGGCTGACGATTGCAGGGGTGGTGATCGGCCTACGGATCGCGGTGCCGGGAGGGATCGCACCCGTCGATTCCGTGGCATTCGGGCTGACCATCGTCTGGGCGCTCCTCGGGTTCGTGGACACCCACGCACGAGATCGAACCGGCTCGAAGGTCTCCCCCTTCCATCTGCTGGCCGGCGTGAACGCGTTGGTAGCGGCGATCGCGCTCGCCGCGGGCCGCCAGGCGGAGACCGCGCACGCCTCGAGCAGCGCCCGCGACGTGGCGACCGTCGCCGCCGTCGTGGTCACAGGCATCTCCTTCCACTTCCTTCTGGCGCTCCCCGATGGCCGGTTGGAGGACTCCTTCCGTCGGTGCGTCGCGGTCATCGCGTACATCGCCGCCCTGGGCGTGGCGACAGGGTTGATCGCGACCCACCGCCCCTTCACGGTCGTGGACAGCGCCATCAGTTGGGCCGTGGCAGCGGCACTGGCACTGGCCCCGATTCGGGCTCGCTATCTCACCTCCATCGGATACCACCGGGAGCGGATGGAGTGGTTCGGGATCGGTGTGACGCTGGCGGCGACCGTGGCACTGGTCGCCACGGTCCTGCACCTGCTTGTGGGCTGGCCCGGGCCACTGGGCGCCGTCGCAGCGGGGGCGACGGTGCTGGTCCCCCTCGGATTCCTGGCCGCCGAGAGCAGAAGGCTCGGGCCGCACGCCAGTCGCGGGCTGGTCCAAGTGCTCTCGGTATTCGGCTTCGTGGTGGTGGTGTCAGCGATCTACCTGGTGGTCGTGCTGGGGGTCGGGCACGCGCCCAAGACCACCGGCGACAAGGAGGCGCTGGCTCTCGCCCTGGTGGCGTCGGGCGTGGGCGCGCTCATCTACGTGCCGGTGCGGACGCGGTTCCTCGACTCCGCCACGCGCTTGGTCTACGGGTCGCGGGAGGCGCCCGATGAGGTGCTGCGAACCTTCGGCAGTCGGCTCACCCGAGCCATCCCCATGGACGAGCTGCTCCTGCAGCTCGCCGAGTCGCTGCGCAAGACCATGGCGCTGACCAGCGCCGAGGTCTACACGGGTACGGGTGAAGTCCTGGAGCGCACCGCGAGCGTTCCCGATCTGGGCCCGCGATCCCTGGTGGTGTCGCCGAGGGAGCGGCCGGTCGTGACGCGGGCCGGGGTGTCGGGGACGGCCTGGGCGTCCGTCTGGCTGCCGAATCTGTTGGAAGGGCGCGAGAACGAGCAGGTCCGGGTGGCGCCGATCAGCCACGCGGGAGACCTGCTGGGGCTCATCGTGGTGGAGCGTTCCTCCATGGGCAGCTCCTTCTCCGAGGACGACGACCGGGTCCTGGCCGACCTGGCCCGGCAGGTCGGACTGGCCCTCCACAACTCCCAGCTCGATACCGCATTGCAGACCACCCTCGACGAAGTCCGCAAGCAGGCTGACGCCCTCAGGGAGTCGAGGGCGAGGATCGTCGCCAGTGGTGACGCGGAGCGCCGCCGGGTGGAACGCAATCTGCACGACGGGGCACAGCAGCACCTGGTGGCGTTGGCGGTGAACCTTCGCCTGGCCAGGGACATCATTGTTGACGACCAGGCGGCCGGCCTGGAGATGCTCGACGGGCTCGCGGGCGAGGTCCAAGAGACCATTCAAGAGCTCCGCGAGCTGGCGCACGGGATCTATCCGCCGCTGCTCGTCGACAGTGGACTGATCGAGGCGCTGCGCGCGGCGGCGCATCGGAACCCGCTTCCCGTCGACATCGAGGCGGACGGAATCGGCCGTTACGGATCCGAGACCGAAGCGGCGATCTACTTCTGCTGCCTCGAAGCGTTGCAGAACGCGGCCAAGCATGCTCCCAACGCCCGCGTGGAGGTGCGCCTCTGGGAGGAGTCCGGTGGCCTGCTCTTCAGCGTGACGGACGACGGGCCCGGGTTCGACCCGTCGAAGGCGCAGCGCGGCCACGGGTACGTCAACATGGCTGACCGCTTGGGGGCGATCGGTGGGACGGTGCGATGGGACTCGGAGATCGGCAAGGGATCGCAGGTGCGCGGCTCCGTCCCGCTCGTGTAGCTCAGGCGGAGACGAACTCCTGGGCGTCACGCCCCTCCCACAACCGCCGCAAGGTGTCGGCGCCGAGGTGCTCCTTGTTGAGGTAGGCGCGTGCTCCGCTCGTCGCCACCTCGGCGGGCAGATCCCCGGCGTCGTAGGTCGAGCACAGGATCACCACGACTTCTGGGTGCCGTGACACCATCGTCCGGGTGGCCTCGATCCCGTTCATCTCCGGCATGTTGATGTCCATCAATACCAGTGCCGGGCTGAGTTCCTCCTCGAGCGAGACGGCTTCGCTCCCGTTCGCGGCCTCCCCGACCAATTCGAACTCCGCGGTCCGCTTCAGCACCGCCTTCATGGCCGCCCGGAAGGGCGCTTGGTCATCGACGATGAGGACGGAGGGCCGCTCGCTCACGTGTCCATTGTCGCACGGGCCGAGCCGGGGAGACCGTGGTGGTGGCACGCGTGCGCTGGTGGTGCTGTCACCCTCCGCGGGGATCGCTCAGATAGACCAGGACCGCCTTGACCCGGCGGTTGACGTCTCGCTCCTCCGTCAGGTTGAGCTTGGAGAAGATGGAGTTGGTGTGCTTCTCCACCGCCCGCTCGGAGATCTGGAGCGAGGCGGCGATGGCAGCATTGCTCTTGCCCTTCGCCATCTCGCCGAGGATTTCGGATTCCCGCGGCGTGAGCCACGAGAGGTCGGATTTCCGGCGGGCGGTCTTTGCCTCGATAAGCTCGTCCACGATCAGCGGGTCGATCATGGACCCGCCTGAGGCCACCGTGAGGATGGCCTGGGCCAGCTCGTCCGCACCGGCGACCTTCTCCTTCAGCAGATAGCCCCGCCCGGCCGATCCCGTCTCGAGGAGAGCCAGGGCGTAGGACGGTGTCTTGTACTGGCTGAGGACCACGACGCCCACCTCGGGCCTGTGCTCCCGCAGCCACGATGCCGCCTGGATCCCCTCGTCGGTGCCCGTGGGAGGCATGCGGATGTCGGTGACCACGACCTGCGGGTCGGTGTCCTGAATGATCGTCAGGAGCTGCGGGAGGTCGGCCGCCCGTCCCACCAGCTCGAAGTCGGGCTCGCCCTCGATGATCCGGCAGATGCCCTCCCTCAGAAGTGCGTTGTCCTCCGCCAATACCACCCGGATGGTCGCCATGCCAAAGCGTACGGTAGCGCGCCGGCAGGACGTACCTGGTCGCAGGCCCGTAGCCATGGTGCCGGCACATTCGGCAGGGCGAGGCGGCACCTCGAGAAGCTCGCGTCGATGGTGAGACTGCACTATCGGTGAAGCCGAATCGGTTCGAAGCGACCGAATTCGAGTTCCCCTCCGGGACGGCTCCGTCGTACGACCTCGTCACCACCCCCGCCTTCGCGCGCAAGGTCTTCCCGAAGACGTCGGCCGGCTATGTGTACCTCGTCAACCTCCGCGGAGGCGAAGCTGATCTCTCCCGGTTTGACGCTGACTCCGCCTCACTGCGTGCGGCCGGAGTGGAGGGCGGTGAAGATGAGGATCTCGCGGCCCTTTCAGTCGAGGCCTCCATCCATCCCCAGGCTGTCGGGTGGTGGATCCTGGCAGCCCTCGCCGCCATCGTTGGATTGGCGGTGGTGGGCCAGGCGCTGGCCCGTCAGACGATCGTCGAGAGCGAGGACTTCTCCACTCTGGCCGTCCTTGGAGCCAGTCGCCGTCAGCTGTTGGCGCTTACCATGGCGCAGAGCGCCGTGGTCGGAGCCGTCGGAGCGGTCGGAGCGGTGGGAGTGGCCGTTGTGCTCTCGCCCATAGCACCGCTTGGCGAAGCGCGGATCGCGGAGAGCGCAACAGGTATCGCGTTCGACGCTCCGGTGCTCTTGCTCGGCGCGTTCGCCACGATTGCCGTGGTGCTTCTTCTGAGCGTATGGCCTGCCTTGCGAGCAGCAGATGCCTTTCGCACGAATGAAAATCGAGCTTCTTCCCGTCCTTCGACGGCCGTGAAGGCTCTCGCGGCGACAGGCGCACCTCCGAGTGCCCTGATCGGCGTCCGCAACGCTTTGGAGCGAAGGGCGGGCGGTGCGGCCCTTCCATCGGGAGCGCCCTCCTGGGAACGGTTCTGGCTGTCGCGGCGCTCTGTGGGACCGTTGTTTTCGGGGCCAGTCTTTCGCACCTGACGGCCACTCCCCGGCTGTACGGCGACACGTTCCAGGTCAATTTCAATGATCCATCCGGCGCACGACCGAATCCCGTCCTCTTGAAGAGTCTGGAACACAACAAGGCGGTCACTGGGATCACTGAAGGGTTGGCCACTGAGATCAGCGTGAATCACGTTGCGGTAGGCGCTGTCGCCGGAAGGCCCATCCGAGGCCCGCTCCTCCTCTCAACCGTCAACGGGCATCTCCCGGTCGCTGCCCACGACATTGGCCTTGGCGAGACGACCTTGCGCCGGGCTGACGCGCAGGTGGGTTCTCTGGTTCATGTGACGGTAACCACACCATCAGGTGGAAAGCGAACAGTCCCGTTCCGTGTGGTGTCTCAGATCTCCTTCCCAGTGCTCGGAGGAGCTGTGAGTCTTGGCACCGGGGCCTTGATCACCATGCCTGGTTATGAAGACGCCATGTGCCCCGGTGATTCTGAAAGAGCGGCATGTATCGCTTCGGCATTTTCCACGAGCAATGGCGGTGGGATGCTCGTTCGCGTCGCCCCCGGTCATCAAGGGAACGCAGCGATCAACCATTACTTCGAGGCGTACCAATCGATTGCAACGCTCGCCGTTACCCCTACCTCTCTCGTCAACTTCGGGGAGGCTGTCAACTTCCCGCTCATCTTCGGCGCCATGTTGGCTGTGGTCGGAGCGGCGACACTCGCCCATCTCCTCGTGGTGAGTGTTGCGCGTCGTGGCCGAGAGATCGGGCTCCTCAAGGTGCTGGGATTCGTCAATCGGCAGGTGGTCGCCGCGGTGGCATGGCAGGCCACTGTGATCGCCCTCATTGGAGTCATCATCGGCGTCCCCGTCGGGTTGGCAGCCGGGAAGGCAATCTGGAACACGTTCGCCAACAACCTGGGCGCCGTCCCGGTGTCCGTCGTGCCGATCTGGGTGGTCGGAGCCCTCATCGCAGGGGTCTTCGTTGTGGCAAATCTCCTCGCCATCGGGCCTGCACTCGTCGCGACGCGGTCAAAGCCGGCAACGCTCCTGCGTGCGCCGCAGGCGGTGGTTGTGTGAGTCGCCTGGAGTCGGACGGGATCGTGCGCTTACGCAATCCGAGTGTCAGAGGCGTGGCTACTCCACCCCGTAGATCGACCCGATAGCGACTGGCATCCGCCTGGCATGGCGGCGCCGAACAGCCTTCGTGGCCATCCCCTCCGCTGATCTGTCGTGGAGTCAGAGCCACCCGACGGAATCCGAACTGGAGGCACCAATGCAGGGTGTTCTCGGATCAGGCTCCCTTCACGAAAGGTGTGGGCAGTGAGGCATCGATTGGAAATCTCTTCGATTCGAGCAGTGACATCGCTGATGGCGTCACTCTTTGTGGTCGTGCTTGGAGTGTCCGGTGTGGTCGGCATGCAGGCGGCCACCGCGGCCTCGCCAAAATCGGTCCAGGTTCCGCCGCCCTCGGGCAACAACGGGACCACGATCGATCCGCTGCAGTACAACTGTGGCAACGACGCGCCGACCTGTGGGCAGGTGGGCGAGTCCAACGGCTACTACAACGGGACGAACGTCGACCTCCTCTACTCGGAGAACTACTACTGCGACGCCAACGTGTCCTCGGCGCGCATCGACCGGCTGCGAGGCCGGAGCCGGACCGTCGGCGACTCCCAGCGCCACGTCGGCCGCAACTCGGGACGTCGCTCGGGAACACCACCCACAGCGACACGCTTGTACATCCCCGTGCCCCTGTTCTCCAACCCGCCCGCCGACGCAGTGCACGGCGACGGCCACCTGCATCGACCATCCACCGACGATCGACCTCTCGCGGATCGCCAGCGCGCTGCCCGGCAACCCCTCACCGTCGAGCGTGTCCGAACGTGCCGATCCCGGCTCACGACCACGTCGTCGGCACACGCAACAACGGCCTGCCCGGAGTGGTGGAACGTCGAGGTCGTCGCCACCACCAGCGCCGTCGACCTTCTCCACACTGACCAGCGTCGCCGCCATCAACGCCGCCGTCAACGCGTGGCACGGCGATCGCCGGTGCCGACCAACGCATTCCTCTTCTTCCAGGTCCTTCCCGGGCACCGTTCCCGCCGGCCAGGCGGCCAACCTGACGGCGACCGCTCCGCCCGGGCCCGCGGTCGCGACTGCCCCGACCGGCCCTCCGGCCAGCCAGGTCGAGTCGGGCACCACGTTCAACAACCTGAACAACGACTGCGGGGCCACCGCTCCGAACTGCCAGAACGTCGGCATCAGCCACGACTGGATCGACGGGCAGGACGTCGAGGCGCTCTACACCGAGCCGTTCTATCTGCGGCACGACGTCAGCTGCGGTGCATTCGAGCACCGGCTGTGAGGCGGGGTCCGACCCGACTTCGGTGCCGCCGGGCGTGGCCGACACGACGCCGCCGACACCGACGCAAACGAACAGCCAGATCGATCCCGCTCTACATTCCCGGTGCCGCTCTATTCGACCCCGGCGGTGCCCTACGTCCAGTGCTCGAGGCCATCACCTGCATCGATCACCCGGCCACCATCGACCTGTCGCACCTGGCGTCGGTCCTGGGTGCGCCGGCGTCGTCGCTCGACAACGTGCCGCTTGCCGGGCCACGACCACCTCCTGACCACCCGCAACGGGGATCAGCCCGAATGGTGGAACGTCATCGTCATCCCGGTGACCTCGGCCGCCGGGCTGAACTCGGTCGAGACGGCCAAGAGCTACTCGGCGGTCAAGGCACTGGAGAACCAGCCCGGCAGCGGCATCGGCGTCGACGGCGTCGGCGAAGTGCCCACCAACGCCTACCTCTGGTTCCAGACGCTGCCCGGCGCCGGTCCGGCCACGCCGGGGCCCGTCCAGACCAGCTGCGTCTCGACGCTGCCCTCGGGCACCGTGGTCGGGGGGGCCGCCCTCGATGACGGCACCGGCTACTACGAGGTGAATGCGCCGGCGACGTCGCGGCCTTCGGCGCCGCCACCTGCTACGGCTCGCTGACCGGCGTCAAGCTCAACCAGCCCATCGTCGGCATGGCCGTCGACCGGGCCACCGGTGGCTACTGGCTGGTGGCGTCGGACGGCGGCGTCTTCGCCTTCAACGCCCCGTTCCTCGGCTCGACGGGTGGCATGCACCTCAACAAGCCGGTCGTCGGCATGACGGCCACGCTCAACGGGACCGGCTACTGGCTCGTGGCTTCCGATGGCGGCGTGTTCTCCTACAACGCGCCCTTCCAGGGCTCGACCGGCAGCATCAAGCTCAACAAGCCGGTCGTCGGCATGGGCCTGGACCGGGCGACCGGTGGCTACTGGTTGGTCGCCTCCGACGGTGGGGTGTTCTCCTACAACGCACCGTTCTTCGAGGGTCGACCGGGAGCATCCACCTCAACAAGCCGGTTGTGGGCATCGCCCCGGTGTCCGACGGGAGTGGGTATCGCCTGATCGCCTCCGACGGCGGGGTGTTCTCCTACAACGCCCCGTTCTTCGGGTCGGCCGGAAGCATCACGCTCAACAAGCCGGTCGTCGGTGGGTTCAACAACAACTCCTACGACGGCTACTGGTTGGTCGCTTCCGACGGTGGGGTCTTCACCTACGGACCGCCGGGCGAGAACATGCCGTTCTTCGGTTCAGCCGCCTGAACTCCTTGACGGTGGCGGGCGCAAATGGGCGGGGCGCAAGCCTCGCCCATTTGCAATTACGGCTCTCGCTTTCTCTTGTGATCGCGGCCGGTGTGCACTTGCCGCTGCCAAACCCCTGGCCAGGCTTCACGTAGGCTCTGTACGGACTTCTCGGTGTCGGCGAAGGGCCAGGTTCTGGACAGCCTGCCTTCTAAAACGCGAAAGTCCTGCTGGAGAGGTGCGAGAGCGGCCGAATCGGAGTCACTGCTAATGACTTGACCTGGGTAACCGGGTCCGAGGGTTCAAATCCCTCCCTCTCCGCTCGGGGGCCGGGCACCATGTGCCGGGCGATCCGGATGGTTGGCCCGCACAGGCGGGTCTGCCGGGCTCCGTCGCCCCGACGGGTCCCGGCCTGGTGCGAGGAGTGTGTGACGGCGTGGGCCTCTACTGGCTGCAGACCTTGGGGTGCCCGAAGAACCAGGTCGATTCCGACAAGCTGGAGGGCTACCTGGCTGCGCAGGGATACGGCCGCGCCCCGGATGCCGAGGCGGCCGATCTCGTCGTCGTCAACACCTGCGCCTTCATCGACGCCGCCCGCCAGGAGTCGATCGAGACTGTCCTCGCCCTGGCCGACCGGCGCAGCCCGGGTGCCCGCCTGGTCGTGACCGGCTGCATGGCCGAGCGCTACGGCGACGAGTTGCGCGACGCCCTGCCCGAAGTCGACCTGGTGGCGGGATTCGGAGCCGAGCTCACCGAGCCGTCAGCGGTGGACGCCGTTCCGGTGACCCTCACGCCGGGCGCCGCGCCGCCGCGCCGGCCCTGTCGGCGAACGGCTTCGACCTCCTGGAGCTGCCCCGCCCGGCTGCCACCGCACCGTGGGCGTACGTGAAGGTGGCCGAGGGCTGCGACCGGATCTGCGGCTTCTGCGCCATCCCGTCGTTCCGGGGCAAGCAGCGATCCCGCTCGCCCGAGGAGATCCTGGCGGAGGTCGACGCGCTGCGCCGGCCCGCCGGCGGCGCGCCCCTCCTGCGCGAGATCGTCCTCGTCGCCCAGGACCTCGCTTCCTACGGGCGCGACCGGTCGGGGCCGGGCCGACGCACCCGCATCGCCAACGGCCCGTCGCCCATTGCCGCGCTGACTCGCGCCGTATCGGCCCGGGTCGAGCGCACCCGCCTGCTCTACCTCTACCCGTCCGGCTTGACCGACGAGCTGATCGAGACCGTGCTGGCCACGGGCGTGCCGTACTTCGACCTGTCGCTGCAGCACGTGTCCCGGCCACTGCTCGCCGGCATGCGCCGCTGGGGTGACGGCGATCGCTTCCTGCGCCGCATCGACGACATCAGGTCGGCCGACCCCGACGCCACCTTCCGCTCGTCTTTCATCCTCGGCTACCCGGGCGAGACCGAGCGTGACCACGACCTGCTGCTCGAGTTCCTCGCCGAGGCGCAGCTCGACTGGGCCGGCTTCTTCCCGTTCTCCCGCGAGGACGGCACGCACGCCGCCGGTCTCGACGAGCAGGTGCCGGCCGAGCTCGCCCTCGAGCGGTTGCGCGAGTGCACCGAGCTCCAGGACGCCATCACGGCAGCGAAACGCGACGAGCTCATCGGCGTCACCCGCCAGGTCCTCGTCGACGCGCCGGGGCAAGGGCGCACCGTCCACGAAGCGCCCGAGATCGACGGCATCGTCAATGTGCCCGTCGACCTTGCGGTCGGCAGCCTCGTCGACATGACCATCACCGGAGCGGAGGGGCCCGACCTGTATGCCCTGCCTACCGTCGACCGGATCCCCGTCTCCGCTGGTGCCACACCCGGGTTGGGAGCGGACCCGAGTGAGCGAGGCGACCCACGAGCCCACGTCGCCCACCGGGTTCACGTTCGGCCCGAGCGCGCTGGTCACGCCGGCCAACGCCGTTACGGTCGCCCGGCTGCTCGCCGCGCCCGTCTACGTGCTCATGCTCGTGGCCTGGGGCGCCTCGTGGATCAACGTCGTCGTTGGCTTCCTGCTGGCAGCCAGCGACGGGCTCGATGGCTACATGGCCCGCCGCCACGGCACGACCCGCTCGGGCGCCTTTCTCGACCCTCTGGCCGACAAGGCGTGCGTCCTCGGCTGCCATGATCACGCTCTGCGTGGAGGGTCACCTGCCCTGGCTGCCGGTGATCCTCATCACCATCCGCGAGGTCGGCATGCAGGTCTACCGCTCCTGGGTTGGTCGACGCGGCGTGTCCATCCCGGCCCGCAAGTCGGCCAAGATCAAGACGCTGGTGCAGGATCTGGCCATCGGCACCGTGCATCATTCCGCCGCTCGCCCACCAGCACACGTTGCAGGTGGCCGCGATCTGGTTCGCCTGCGCGCTCACGCTCTACACGGGTGCCGAGTACCTGCTCGACGGACGCGAGGCGCTGCCCCGCCCGGCCGCCCCGTAAGGTCGCCTCCGTGAGAATCGAGATCGTGGCGGTGGGCACCGAGCTGTTGCTGGGCCAGATCGCCGACACCAACTCCGCCTGGCTGGGCGAGCACCTGGCCGCCAACGGCGTGGCGTCGCACTTCCACCAGGCCGTGGGGGACAACCACGACCGCATCACGCTGGCCCTGCGCACCGCGCTGGCCCGCAGCGACGGCGTCATCATGTGCGGCGGGCTCGGGCCGACGCAGGACGACATCACCCGTGAGGCGATCGCGGAGGTCATGAACGTCCCGCTCGTGCGCGAGCAGGCCATCGTCGACGTCATCGCGGGCTTCTTCGAGGCCCGGGGCCGCACCATGACGGACAACAACGCGCGCCAGGCCGACGTGCCGCAGGGGGCGACCATCATCCCCCAGGTGGCCGGCACGGCGCCCGGCCTCATCTGCCCCGTCGGGAACAAGGTGGTCTACGCCGTTCCCGGCGTCCCCTACGAAATGGCCGAGATGTTCGAACGCGGCATCCTGCCCGACCTGCGCGCCCGCATGGCCGAGTCGGGCGAGGAGAGCGGTGTCATCGCCAGCCGCGTCTTGCGTACGTGGGGGGCCAGCGAGTCCGGTCTGGCCGAGTCGCTGCAGGACCGCATCGACGCGCTGGACGCCGACCGGCGACGTCACGCTGGCCTTCCTGGCGTCGGGCATCGAGGGGATCAAGGTGCGCATCACCGCGCGGGCCCGCACGTTCGACGACGTCACCGCGCTGCTCGACAAGGAGGACGCCGAGGTGCGGCGCGCCATCGAGGATCGACTGGGCGACATCGTGTTCGGCGTCGACGACGAGTCGATGGAGGTCGCGGTGGCCGGCCGGCTCATCGCCCGGGGCTTGACCTTCGGCGTCGCCGAGTCGCTCACCGGCGGCCTCATCGCGTCGCGCCTCGTCAACGTGCCCGGCGCCTCCTCGTGGTTCCGCGGCGGCGTCGTGGCCTACGACTCGCAGGTGAAGTTCGACGTCCTGGGGGTACCCGACGGGCCGGTGGTGACCGAGTCGGCCGCGGCGGCCATGGCCGAGGGCGCCGCCCGGGTGACCGGGGCCGACGTCGGCCTCGGCATCACCGGCGTCGCCGGCCCCGACGACCAGGAGGGCGTGGCGCCCGGCACCGTGTTCGTCGGCCTCCACCTCCCGGGCCGGCCGGCCCAGACCCGCGAAGTTGCGGGTGCCCGGCGACCGGGAACGTGTCCGCCAGTACGGGGCCATTTCGGCCCTCGACCTGCTGCGACGCGCCCTCGACGCCCATTCAGCCTGAGCTGCCCGCGTTCACAGGGGGCCCACAGGGGGGTCACACTGGACAGGCAAGCCGTGGCGCGACCCTGTGCGCCAGGGAGGTATGGCCAAGTGAAGACGGACAACGGACCGCGGGTGCTGGTGGTGGACGACGAGCCCTCGATCGTCGATGCGGTGGCGACATCGCTGCGCTACGAGGGGTTCACGGTCGACGAGGCGATGACGGGCCGCAAGGCCCTGGCCCAGGCGCAGGAGGACCCGCCCGACCTCGTCATCCTCGATGTCATGCTGCCCGACCTCGACGGCCTCGAGGTGACCCGGCGCCTGCGCTCCGACGGGCTGCGGGTGCCCGTCCTCTTCCTGACCGCCCGCGACACGCTCCAGGACAAGCTGGCCGGCCTGACCGTCGGCGGTGACGACTACGTGACCAAGCCCTTCGCGCTGGCCGAGGTGATCGCCCGGGTGCACGCCATCCTGCGCCGCACCGGCTACGAGCCCGAGGACGACGGCATCCTCCGCTTCTCCGACCTCGAGCTGGACGAGAGCGCGCACGAGGTCCGCCGCGGCGGCAACGCCATCAACCTCACGGCCACCGAGTTCAACCTGTTGCGCTACTTCATGCTCAACCCGCGCCACGTGCTGTCGAAGTCGCAGATCCTCGACCACGTCTGGCACTACGACTTCGGCGGCGACGGCAACGTGGTGGAGACCTACGTCAGCTACCTGCGCAAGAAGCTCGAGAAGTTCGGGCCGCCGCTCATCCACACCATCCGTCTCGTCGGCTACACCCTCCGCGAGCCGGAGTCGACCAGCGGAGCGGCCTGAGTGTCGCTGCGGCTCCGACTCCTGCTCGCGGTCGGGGCGATCGCCATCGTCGCGCTCGTGGTGGCCGACTTCGCCACCTACTCGGCGCTGCGCACCTCCCTGTACAACCAGGTCGACCAGCAGCTGGCCCAGAACGGCAGCCGCCTACTCCGGACGCAGGTAGGCCTGGTGTTCCGGGGCTGCTCGCCCCAACCGACGCGGTCGACGGTGGCGCGGACGCCGACACGGCAACAGCGGGGCGGCGCGAACGCCGGGAATAGCGGGATAGCGGGATGCGGCACGGTCCCACGCCGGCGCCGGCGGGTTCCCCAACGTCTTCGCCATCAGCTACTTCGCTGTGGTGACGCCAGAAGACCGCCGTGGTCAACGCAGTCGAGCCTCCGGTGCATCGGTTCCGGCAAGTTGCCCCGCCTACGTCGACGGCCATGCGTACCGACCGCAGCTGCCCGTCCCGATCACGGGATTCACCACGCAGCCCGACGGGTCACAGGTCGCGTACTTCACCACCGGATCCGTCGCCCCCGGTGGCCCCGCCTTCCGGGTGCGCGCCGATGAAGATCACCGGCAACCTCGTGCAGGTGCAGGCGCTGCCGCTGATCGACCAGGACAGCACGCTGCACACGCTCTTCCTGACCGAGCTGGCCGTGACCGCGGGCGCGCTCGTGCTCGCGCTGGCCGGCGGCTGGTGGCTGGTCCGGCTCGGCCTGCGCCCGCTCGAGGATGTGGAGCGCACCGCCGACTCCATCGCGGCCGGCGACCTCGACCAGCGCGTGCCCGGCGCCGACCAGGCCACCGAGGTCGGTCGGCTGGCCCGCGCCCTCAACGTCATGCTCGAGCGGATCCAGGCGGCCTTCTCGGCGCGCGTGGCCTCCGAGTCGCGTCTGCGGCAGAACGAGCAGCACCTGCGCCAGTTCGTGGCGGACGCCTCGCACGAGCTGCGCACCCCCATCGCCGCCGTGTCGGCCTACGCCGAGCTGTTCGAGCGGGGCGGGGCCGAGCACTCCGACGACCTGCCGCGGATCGTCTCGGGCATCCGCACCGAGACGGCCCGCATGGACCGGCTGGTCAACGATCTCCTCACGCTGGCCCGGCTGGACGAAGGCGTGCCGATGGAGATGGTGCCCGTCGAGCTGGTCGCGCTGGTCTCCGACGCCGTGCGGACCGCCGCCGCGGTGGGACCCGAGTGGCCCGTGCAGTTCTCGGCGGCCCGCCCGGTCGAGGTGACCGGCGACAAGGACCGCCTGCGCCAGGTCCTCGACAACCTGTTGGCCAACGTCCGGGCCCACACGCCCGCAGGGGACGACCGCCACGGTGCGCGTCGACCAGGTCGGGGACCAGGCGCAGATCGAGGTGCGGGACACCGGTCCGGGCATGCCCGACGAGGACGCCCGGCGGGTCTTCGAGCGCTTCTACCGGGCCGACCCGGCCCGGGCCCGCACTAGCGGCGGCAGCGGGCTGGGGCTCTCCATCGTGGCCGCCATCGTGACGGCCCACGGCGGGACCGTCTCGGCCGTCTCGACGCCCGGAGAAGGGCTGGTGGTCACCGTGCTGATCCCGCTCAGCACAGCGCGGCCAGCTCACGACCCGGCGAGGCGCGACGCAGGCGAACTGCAGCGACCGTCGATCCTCGACCAGGCCATCGATGCTCCGGCCCGTGCGATTCACACCGGAGCCACAGCCGAGCTTCACGGAGCCCGGAGACGGCACGCGGCACCATGCCTGGCATGACAGCCCTGGCTCCGCTTCGAGGCCGACGTCGATCCCCGCCGCGTCCCCCTCGACGTCGAGATCGTCGTCCCGGTCTACAACGAGGCGGCGCAGCTGGCGGAGCGCATCACCGCCCTGCGCACGTTCCTCGACGAGTCCTTCCCCTTCCGCACCCTCGTCACCGTGGTCGACAACGCCAGCACGGACGACACCGACAAGGTGGCGCACCAGCTGGCTGCCACGATGCGCGGGCGTGGCGGCCATGCACCTGCCGCGCAAGGGCCGGGGCTACGCGCTCCGCGCCGCCTGGTCGACCAGCGACGCACCGGTCGTCGCCTACATGGACGTCGACCTCTCGACCTCGCTCTCCGCCCTCCTGCCGCTGGTGGCCCCGCTGCTGTCCGGGCACCGCGACGTCGCCATCGGCTCGCGGCTGGCCCCGGGCGCGCACGTCGTGCGCGGCCCCAAGCGCGAGCTGATCTCGCGGGCGTACAACCTGCTGCTCAAGCTCACGCTGCAGGGCCGCTTCAGCGACGCCCAGTGCGGCTTCAAGGCCCTGCGCCGTGACGCGGCCGTGAAGCTGCTGCCGCTCGTCGAGGACAACGAGTGGTTCTTCGACACCGAGCTGCTGGTCACGGCCGAGCGCCTGGGCCTGCGCATCGGCGAGGTCCCGGTGGACTGGGTCGACGACCCCGACTCGCGGGTCCAGATCGTCTCGACCGCCGCCGACGACCTGCGCGGCGTCTGGCGGATGCTGGTCCGGCGGCCCAAGGGCTCTGCGGCGCGCCCGCTCCAACGAGGTGGCCGCCGATCAGCTCCTGCGCTTCGCCGGCGTGGGTGTCGTCTCCACGCTCGGCTACCTCTTCCTGTTCGTCGCCTGGCGGCCGCTCCTCGGCGCCTTCGGCGCCAACGCCGTCGCCATGGCCATCGCCACGCTCTTCAACACGGCGGTGCACCGCGAGCTCTCCCGCACGACGGACGGCCAGGCCCGCCGTGGCCGCCTCTTCGCCGTGGCCGGCGGCCTGTACCTGGTGAGCCTCGGCCCTCACCACGCTGGGGCTGGTGGTGGCCCAATGGATCGCCCCGTCCGCTGCTCGTGGCCGAGCTGATCGCCCTCACCGTGGCCAACCTGCTCGCCGCCGTCGTTCCGGTTCGCCGTCCTGCGGGCCTGGATCTTCCGCCCGAGCGCCCGCCCGGCTGCCGGCACCGATGGAGGTTTCCCGATGAGCGACCTGACGTCCGACCCCGGACGCATCGGTGGGGGTCCTCGAGCCCCCGATCGACGGTCGCCGCTCCGCCGGTCGCGGCCGGCGACAGGAGCACCGCCAGCCGTGGCCGCCCGGGCCGCGCCGCGGTGTGGCCGGCCCGTTTCGTGCGGGGCAAGGAGAGCGACGCGGCCTGGGTCCGCCCGGCCCTGCTCGCGCTGCTCGTGGCCACCGCCGTCCTCTACCTCTGGGGCCTCGGCGCCAGCGGGTGGGCCAACTCCTTCTACTCGGCCGCCGTCCAGGCCGGGCACGAAGAGCTGGAAGGCCATGTTCTTCGGCTCCTCCGACTCGTCCAACTTCATCACCGTCGACAAGCCGCCGGCCTTCCTGTGGCCGATGGAGATCTCGGCGCGGATCTTCGGCCTCAACTCGTGGAGCATGCTGGTGCCCCAGGCCCTCGAGGGCGTGGCCACCGTCGGGCTGGTCTACCTCTCCGTACGGCGCTGGTTCAGCGCGCAGGCGGCGCTGCTCGGCGGCGCGGTGGTGGCGCTCACGCCGGTGGCCGCCATGATGTTCCGCTACAACAACCCCGACGCGCTGCTGGCGCTGCTGCTCACCGGCGCCACCTACGCCACCATGCGCGGCCTCGAGCGGGCGCAGACCAAGTGGCTCGTTCTCGCCGGCGCGCTCATCGGGTTCGGCTTCATCACCAAGATGATGCAGGCCTT
This sequence comes from uncultured Acidimicrobiaceae bacterium, assembly GCA_963755655.1. Lineage (GTDB taxonomy): Bacteria > Actinomycetota > Acidimicrobiia > Acidimicrobiales > RAAP-2 > Bog-473. Next base: position 219,111 of record CAVWKX010000018.1, on the reverse strand, counting down.
CCTGATCCTCCCCGTCATCGCCGTCGTCTACCTGCTGGCCGCGCCGACGGGTTGGTGGCGCCGGGTCTGGCAGACCTTCCTGATGGGCGTCTCCGTGCTCGTGGCCGCCGGCTGGTGGGTGGCCATCGTCGCCCTGACGCCGGCCGCCGACCGGCCCTACGTCGGCGGGTCGCAGAACAACAGCATCCTCAACCTGATCTTCGGCTACAACGGCTTCGGCCGCCTCGACGGGCAGCGAGTCGGGCAGCGTGGGCGGCGGGCGGGTCGCCGGGAGCATGTGGGGCCCGACCGGGCATCACCCGTCTCTTCAACGCCGAGTTCGGCAACATGATGTCGTGGCTGCTACCCGGCGCGCTGGTGATGGGCGCCGTTCTGCTGGTCGTCACGCTGCGGGCGCGTCGCACCGACCGCGAACGCGCCGCTCTCCTGCTCTGGGGCGGCTCGCTCGTGAGCATCGGCCTCGTCATCAGCCTGGCCCAGGGCATCATCCACCCCTACTACACGGTGGCCCTGGCGCCGCCGCTCGGCGCGCTCGTCGGCATCGCCACCATGGGCCTGTGGCAACGCCGGGCCAGCTGGATCGGGCGCGTCGGCCTGGCCGCCGGCCTGGCCGCGACGGTGGTGTGGAGCTACGTCCTCCTCGGGCGCACGTCCGACTGGTTCCCGGCCCTGCGTCCCTTCGTGGCGGTGGCCGGCGCGCTCGGCGTCGTGGCGATCCTGGCCCTTCCCCTGCTGCGCATACGTCCCGAAGCTGGCCATCGCCCTGGTGGCGACGCTGGGCTTCGGCGCCGCGCTGGCGGCGCCGCTCTTCTCGACCGTGGCCACCGCGGCCACCTCGCACAGCGGGGCGATCCCGTCGGTGACACCGACCCCGGCGGGCGGCGGCGGCTTCGGCGGCGGCGGGTTCCCGGGCGGCGGGCGGCGGGTTCCCGGGTGCAGGGGCTTCGCCATGCCTTTGCGGGGCGGATTCCCCGGTGCCGGTGGCGGATTCCCGGCGGGGCGCCGGTGGCGGCACCGGCGCTGCGGGGGGCTTCCCGGGCCCGGGCGCCGGTACCGGAACGGGCACAGGCGGTTTCCCCGGAGGCGCCTTTCGCCGGGGCGGGTTCGGCCGGTGGCGCCGGTGGCGGGGCAGGCTTCTTGAACTCCAGCCAGTCCAACGCCGCACTGAACAAGGCGCTGCAGGCCGACGCCAGTAAGTACACCTGGGCGGCCGCCACGGTGAACTCGAACAACGCGGCCGGCTACCAGCTGGGCAGCGGTGAGCCCGTCATGGCGATCGGCGGTTTCAACGGGACCGACCCCGCGCCGACGCTGGCCCAGTTCGAGAAGTACGTCTCGGAAGGCAAGATCCACTACTTCATCGCCAGCGGTGGCGGCGGCTTCGGTGGTGGCGGCTTCGGTGGCGGCGGCGCGCACCGGCGACGCGTCGCAGATCACGTCCTGGGTGGAGTCGCACTTCACCTCCGAGACGATCGGCGGCGTGACCGTCTACGACCTGACCCGGCGCCTCGTCCTGAGCGGAATGCGCCGTCGCGCTCAGCCGAGCAGCTCGAGGTAGCGCGCCAGCGTCGCGCTGTCGAAGGCGACGAATCGGATCAGGGTCACGTCGGTGTCCGCCGACCGGGCCGTGGTCACGGCGACCTCGGCGGCCCGCCCCGACGGGAACCCGTAGACGCCGGTCGAGATGGCAGGAAAGGCGACGGAGCGGGCGCCCACCTCGTCGGCCACGGCGAGCGCACTGCGATAGCAGGCAGCGAGCGTCTCCGGCTCACCGTCCGTGCCGCCGCGCCAGACCGGTCCCACCGTGTGGATGATGAAGCGGGCGCGCAGTCCGAACCCGTCGGTGACCACGGCGTGGCCCGGCGGACATTCGCCGATGGCCCGGCAGGCCGTCTGCAGGCGCTCGACCCCGGCGGCACGGTGGATGGCACCGTCGACGCCGCCCCCGCCCCGGAGGCCGCGGTTCGCCGCGTTCACCACCGCGTCGACCCGCTCGGCCGTGATGTCGCCCTGCACGGCCTGCAGCAGGGGCGCCACGAGACTGCTACCCGGCGGTGCTGGACGACGAGGAAGCGGGCGCCAACTTCAACAGTGAGAAGGCGTTCGACGGAGTGGTCTGGCTCTTGTTCTCGCCCCAATTGGTGAACGTCACGACGCCGTGGATGGCCGACGAGCCGCCGACCTTGCCGGGGTTCGTCACCTCTTGGATCGGCAAGGGGGTGCCGCTGGTCGGGATGTACAGCAGGACAGTGACCTTGCCGCCACTCTGGGTCGCCGACCGATCCGGTGACGGCCGCCACCTTCTTGCCCGCCACGGTCGTCGACTTGCCCAAGGTGTAGGGCCCACCGATCTCGAGCTCCTTGGCCACCTCCGAGGAGAGCAGCCCGCCGACGAGCTCGGCCAGGCCGGTGTTCGAGGTCGGGAAGGACAGCCACCGGTTGGCGTACTTCGTCGACTCGGCCTTGGTGAGGCCGATCACGTCTTCGAGCGCGGCTTCGTTCCCGTTCACGTATCCAGTCGACCCGACCACGACGGGCGGTCAGGTGCTCCGTGACCTTGCCGCTCTTCACTGTCAGCGTCTGGGCGCCCGACGTCGTGCCGGCGTCACCGGACACATAGAGCGTGGCGCCGTCCTGCTTGGCGACCGAGGAGAAGTGGACGCCCTTCGTGCCGACGGCCTTCAGGGCCGCGTTGTACTCGGTCGTGGCCGCGCTGCTGCCCGCGCTGGTGGTGGTCGTGGTCGTGCTGGCCGCGTCGGCCGGGGCCGGGGCGGCCGCGAGGACCAGCGCGGCCGTGGCGGTGAGACCGGCGGCAGCCGCGGCGGTGCGGACGAAGCTCTGGCGCAAGGGGTGCATGACCTTCACTCTCCTGGAGGCCCGGCACGGTGGCGCGGCGAGCGCCGACTTGGCCAGGGATGATGTCTTCATCTTCCCACGCCGCCGGGGTGAGCCGAGGTCGTTGGGCCTCTTTCTTACACGGCGCTTATCGAGCCCGACGGAGATGGTCGCCTTGGGCGCTTCGGGTCGCACCCGCTCCCCCCAATGCGAATAGACGATGTGTTCGGTGTCGGTGTGCTTACCCTTGGAATTCACTGAGTCCTCTTCGACGGGAACGTGGGTTCCGTCGGCGCGGACATAGAGCACGACGTGCTCGGACTTCTTGCCGAAGGCCTGGGTCCCGTCGATGGCGTCGACCGCCTGGCCGTTGAGTGTGCGAGCGTGCCCGAGGGTGAGCGGGGCCTTGAGAGCCAGCTCCTTCGCCAGGTCGGTGGAGCGGACCCCTTCCACCACCGGCGCGAAGGCCGTGTTGGTGGTCGAGAATTCGATCCACTGGCCGGCCGCCTGGGCTGCCTGGGAGGAGCTGAGTCCGGCCAGGCTCTCGAGTCCGCCGGCGTTGCCCTTGACGTAGGAGATGCCGCCGATCACCAGAATGGAGATGGAGCCGGTTCCCAGGACGACGGTCTGGCTGGCCGAGGCGGGTCCCGCATTCCCGGTCTCCACCAGGGTCTGCTTGGCTTCGGTCGAGTCCGAGGCGTAGTGGACCGACCAGGACCGGGTCGTGGCGAGAGCGTCCCGGTAGAGGGTCGCGGCGCTGGTGCCGGTCGTGGCGGCTGCCGGTACAGACTGCACGGCCTGCACCGCAACGCTCACGGCCAGGGTGGCGACGGTGGCAACAGCCAGCAGCACGCCGGTCACGACCCTTCTGGCCTGCACCACCTGCCCTCCTCCTGTCGCTCTTCCGCCCGGGAGGCGTCAGCTTCGCATGGACGCGGGACCTCGTCGGGTCGCCGATGGGCGCGGGGACGGGCGTCGTGCCGGCGACGGGCGACCGTTCTCCGGCGGGCTGACCCGGGGGAACCAGGGTCCGCGACATACGAACACGTGTTCGTTATGCTCCAAACAGGTCGGGGTCCGCGGAGCCGTCACACCCCCACCGTAGGGTCGCCGTAACGGCCCGATCGGGCCGGCACAGGTCGCACCAAGGTCCCAGGACAGAACGAAGTCCCAGGACACACGAAGACCACACGATCTCAGAGAATCGGACCACCCCGGTGGTCCCAGGCAAACAGGAGAGATGGATGGCCGAAGCAGAACGGGAAAAGGCACTGGACGCCGCGCTGGGGCAGATCGAGAAGCAGTTCGGCAAGGGCTCGGTCATGCGCATGGGCGACAACGTCGGGATGAACATCGAGTCCATCCCGACCGGTGCGCTCTCCTTGGACTTGGCGCTGGGCATCGGCGGCCTGCCTCGGGGGCGCATCGTGGAGATCTACGGTCCCGAGTCATCGGGGAAGTCGACGCTGGCCATGCACGCGGTGGCCGAGGCGCAACGCAACGGCGGCATCTGCGCCTACATCGACGCCGAGCACGCCATGGACCCGGTCTACGCCCGGGCCATCGGGGTCAACGTGGACGACCTTCTCATCTCGCAGCCGGACACCGGCGAGCAGGCGCTCGAGATCGCCGACATGCTGATCCGCTCCGGCGCGCTCGACGTCCTCGTCATCGACTCGGTGGCAGCCTTGACGCCGCGGGCCGAGATCGAGGGGGAGATGGGGGACACCCACGTCGGGCTCCAGGCGCGGCTGATGTCCCAGGCGTTGCGCAAGCTGACGGGCACGCTGTCGAAGTCCAGCACCATCGCCATCTTCATCAACCAGCTGCGGGAGAAGATCGGCGTGATGTACGGCTCGCCAGAGGTCACCCCGGGTGGCCGTGCGCTGAAGTTCTATTCCTCCATCCGGCTGGACATCCGTCGCATCGAGGCGATCAAGGACGGGGCCGACGTGGTCGGTAACCGGACCAGGGTCAAGGTGGTGAAGAACAAGTGCTCGGCACCCTTCAAACAGGCCGAGTTCGACATCATGTACGGCAAGGGCATCAGCCGCGAGGGATCGCTCCTCGATGTTGCGGTCGAGCTCGGGTTCGTCAAGAAGTCGGGCGCCTGGTTCACCTACGAGGGTGAGCAGCTCGGCCAGGGCCGAGAGAACGTGAAGACCTTCCTCATCGAGAACCCTCAGCTGATGGCCGAAATCGACGACCGGGTGCGCGAGTGCCTGGCCCCCAAGGAAGAGGACCTCGTGCCGGAGGGCGCCGTCGACCCCGACGACGTCCCGATCTCCATCGATTCGTAGCCGTACCCCGCCTCTCACACGGCGCCGAAGGCTCCGGGCCTGCCCCCTCTCCCTGGGCAGCGCCCGGAGCGCTTCGCGTCCGGAGCACAATGGTGCGATGCCGGCCCGCGCCTGGAAGCAACAGACCTATCGGATCCTCGACCGCTTCGTCCCTACCGTGCCGTTCCGCTACCTCCCACCGAAGCAGTCCGTGCGGCTGGCCTTCAACGTCGTGCTCGACCGCGAGCCCGATCCGGCCGGCGAGGCCGACTACGTGCAGAAGCTCATGGACGGCGAGCTGTCCCGCCACGGCGTGGCCGAGGCGATGGCCCACTCCGAAGAGTTCCGCCGCCGCGTGCCCATCGGCAACGTGCTGCTCTCCATGCATGTCAGCCGGAGCGAATTCGTGGCTGGACTACCCCAGGCGGCACGCATCCTCGACCTCGGCGGGACGCACCAGGGCCTTCCCGACGGCGCGCTCGTGCACCTCGGCTATCCCTACCCCTTCGAGCGCCTGGTCGTCGTCGACCTCCCGGTGGACGAGCGTGACGCCATCTACCAGGGGGGCTCGTCGGGCGAGACGGTGGTCTCCGAGCTCGGCCCGGTGGAGTTCGCTTTCCACTCCATGGTGGACCTCGGGCGCTACGAGGACGCGTCCTTCGACCTCGTCTACAGCGGCCAGTCGATTGAGCACGTGAACGAGGCGGACGGGGACGCCGTGGCGCGTGAGGCGTTCCGGGTCCTGGCCCCGGGTGGCTGGTTCTGCCTCGACACGCCCAACGGGCCGGTGTGGCGGCTGCGCTCGGAGGCACTGATGAACCACGACCATCAGATCGAGTACGCGGCGGGCGAGCTGGTGTCCAAGCTGGAACGGGCCGGTTTCGAGGTGACCGAGTGCAAGGGGCTCAACCTCATGCGGCGGGGCGTCGCGGCCGGGGTGTTCGACGAGGCCGAGGCCAGCGCCTCTCCCGGGGTGTTCGCCGCTGCGGAGGACTGCCTGCTGCTGGCGGTGGTGGCGCGGAAACCTGCGGACTGACGAGGACGCCCTACGGCGTCGTCGTCGCCATGATGGTGTTGGGCACCAGCTCGACCCAGGTCTGGCCCGGCTGCATCGGGATGGCCACGCCGAATTCGTTCACGAACTGGGTGGGTGAGCCCAGAGCGGAGCGGTGCCAGGTGCCCTGGATGGCCTCGCCGTTCCGGTAGACCACGGCCGCGCCGCTGGCGTTGGGGTACAGATCGGCCTGGACCTCCAGGCCTCCCTCGCTGTTCTCGAGCCAGGGCCCGTAGCTGATCTGCACGTACTGCACGATGACATTGGCCGCCTGGTTCTGGACGTTGTCGGCCAACATGTCCGGCGTCGTCCCGTTGTAGTAGCGCAGGAACGTGTTGGTGGCCTTGTTCCACTTCCAGGTGACGTTCGACGTGCCCGAGAAGTTGATGTTCACGCTGGAGACCGCTGTACCCCCGGCCGGCGCGCCGGTCGAGTAGGTGAACAGCGGCTGGGGCGGCGTGTTCATGGACGGGTGGGTGCCGTAGACAATGGCGCTCGAGGTGTAGTCCGAGTCCGGTGGCACGTGGTTGGGCGGGTGGATCATGAGGGTCTGGCTGTCGCCGATGTCGACGTTCACGATGGGCGAGGCATCGATGTTGGCGATCACCGGATTGATGCCGCCGACGTGTGCCAACAGCGGTGTGCCCAACTGCCCGAGGATGCCGATGTCGATGTTGCGGGCAGACCGGACGGGCCCGATCAGTGCCGAGGTCTGGCACTGGAACACGGCGGCGAAGCGGGTGATGCCGCCCTCCACGGGCTCCTCGAAGATGATGTCGGCCTTGTCGAGGCCCGATTGCGGGCGGGCGGCCGGGTAGTTGTCGATCTTCACCGCCATGGCGGGCCGCTGCGGGACCGACCCACCTGGCGCCGGCGCTCCGGTCAGGGGACAGGTGGGTGCCGGCGCCGTCGTGGTCGTGGTGGTCGGCTTGGGCTTGATCGCCGCCTTGTGGGCCGGCGAGGACGAGCAGGCACTGACGAGCAGCCCGGCCAGCCCGGCGGCCGCCAACAGGCCCCAGGCGCGCGGATGCCTCAGAGTGAAACGTCGTGAATCGGATTTCGCCATCGCTGAGCGTCGATCGTACGGGGGCCAGGCCCGCGAGTGGTGGCAGCAGCGTGACGAGACCCGGGTGCGCCGCCCGTACGACGAAGGAGGCCGTCAGGCGGAGGGGGTTCCCGCCGCGGTGCCGGCCGTGGCTGCGGAACCCTTGTAGACGTCGGACCAGTTGCCCGTCGAACTGCCATAGGAGCTGGCCGGGCCCAGGCCGAAGCGGCCGTAGACGTTCTCCATGGCGCGGCGGATCACGTCGGTCACGCCGGGGATGGCCCCGATCATGACGATCGACGGGATGTCTCCCGTCGTCCCGAGCAACGACACGAAGGAAGCCGATCCACTGGCCAGCACGCCGCCGCCGTTTCCCGGCGCGGTGAAGTAGGTGGTGTCGGACCAGTTGAGCTGCCCGGGAACGGGGGAATGGGCCAGCACGTCAGCATTCTGCGGGCCGGGGAGCGACGGGACGTAGCGGTCGTACTCGCCGAGGATCACGTTGGGGAGGGCGTGGCCGTCCTTGAGGTTGCACCCGTCGTAGAACCACGACGACGCGTCGGTGACCACCATGTCGGCCTTGGCGCCGACCGACTGGTACATGGCACCGATGAGTGTCGACTCGGGGTTGTTCAACGGGGCCTGGATCCAGTTGACCGTGGTGAGCGAGGGATCTTCGAGAGCCATGGGGTCCTCGCCGGCGTCCTTGTAACAGACCTGCAGGCGGTTGGGGCCGACTGATGTGGGTTGCAGGCGAATCTGGCGATAGCAGGCGTTGGCGCCGAGGAAGGCGAGGTTGACGCCGTTGGCGTTGGCCGTGGACGCTCCCTGCCGCATGGGTTGGGACCAGTACTCGTCGTGACCCAGGCTGAACAGGCAGCGATGGTTCAGCAGGAGCTCGGGCCGGGCGTGCAGATCCACGTCGGTCCAGTAGGTGAGATCCAACCCGAGGCTCTCGAGGTGGAACAACAGCGGCAACTCGTTGCCGACGAAGTCGGCTGCCCCCGAGGCCCAGGTCTGCGGGTAGGGCCGGTCGAAGGACACGGCCCGGGCGCGGTTGGCGAAGAGCGACCGGCCTTTGCCATCGGGCCCGTAGTAGAGGCTGTAGGTGCCCCAGAGGTTGTAGGCCTGCCAGGTGGTGACGCTGTTCTGCAACACATACGACGCCATGGAGGTGTCGTCGCGGATGGTGAGCGGAATGAATTGCTCTTCGCCGCCGCTCCCGACGAGCTTCAGCAGGTAGCAACCGGGCAGCCAGTCCTTCGTGATCGTCAGCATGAGGGTGGGTGACCACGGGCAGGTCACCGTGCCGATGCCCGGCGTCACCACCGGTGGAGCCTGGACCTTGGCCGGGACGAAATCCGTCTGGAGGAAGAGACGGCCACCGAGGCCTTGGTAGTAGCCCATCCGATAGGCCTGCACTTGCACGCGTTGGCGGTGGTGTTGACGAACAGCGCGACGTCGTCGCCGGGTACGGCGCTGACCTGGCTGGCGAAACCCTCGAGCGCGTGCTCGGGTTGGACGTGGTTGCAGATCCAGTTCAGTGTGCCCGGCTTCGCGTTCTCCGCGATCAACCAGGGCGCGGTCGGGACGATCACACCGCTGGGCAGCCGTGCGTCGACCACCGCCGGCACCTCGGCAGGGTGGCGCCTGGGCCGGGCGGGCACCCGCAGCTTGGGATGTCGCTGGCCCAGGCGGGTGACGCCGGCCAGTCCGGCAGCCCCGAGCGCGGACAGCTGCAAGAACTGCCGGCGGTCGATGGGGTGCTGAGACGGAAGCGCCACGGGCTCGGAGCCACCGTCCGGTGGGAGGGGCTGCACGCACGAAGGATACCCCCGTGCCCTTCCGCATCTTCAGCGGCCGTGACGGAGCGGCCGGCGGCACCACCTACCATTCGGGCGTGAGCTGGGCCCGTTCCCTCCCTGCACCGCTGCGACGGCCGCTGTCGCGCCTGGTGCACGCCGCCTGGGAGGGCGCCGGCGATCTGGGGGCGATCGGGCCCAACGACCCTCGGGGGCGGCGCTTCGGACGGATGGGCGCGGGGGCCTGCCTGCTGTTCCCCCAGGGCGCCCTCTACAACGAGCACCTGATTCATGTCGGGTCGGAGACGATCGTCGGCCCGGGCGCATCCCTGTCGGCGGGGATGGCCCCGGGACAGGTCATGCCGACCGACCCGGTCGTCTCCATCGGGAGCCGCTGCCTCATCGGGCGGGGCTCGCACATCGTGGGCCATTGGGAGATCGTGATCGGCGACGACATTCAGACGGGCCCGTACGTCTACATCACCGACCAGAACCACTCGTATGAGGACCCGGTCGAGCCGATCGGACGGCAGTGGCCCACCGAGGCGCCAGTACGCATCGGCTCGGGGAGCTGGCTCGGAGCCAACGCCGTCATCCTGCCCGGCGCGCAGATCGGCGAGCACGTCGTGGTGGCCGCCGGAGCGGTCGTGCGCGGCGAGGTCCCGGACCGTTGCGTCGTGGCGGGCGTGCCGGCGCGCATCGTCAAGCGCTGGGTGGAGGGCGTCGGCTGGGTCACCGAGAAGAACGTCGCGCGCCCATGACGGAGGCGCCCGCGCCGTTCCTGGTGACGGTGAGTGGGCAGGACGGTCCGGGCATTTCGGCGCGGCTCTTCGGCGCGCTGGCCGAACGCGGCGTCGAGGTGGACGATGTGGAGCAGGTGCGCGTCCACGGGCGGCTGCTGCTGTGCGCGCAGGCCGACATGGTGGCCGCGGAAGTGGAGCCGGTGCGTGCACTGTTGGAGGAGCGCTTCGTCGGCGCCGGCGTGATGGTGGCGGTCGATCAGATCGTCGAGACGGCGATGGACGACATCGCCGAGGGGCATCTCGTCACTCTCCTGGCGCCGGAGATCGACGCCGCCACGCTCGAGATGGTGGCGGGGTCCATTGCGCGCTGCGGCGGCAACATCGAACGCATCGTGCGGCTGGCGGCGTACCCGGTGCACAGCTACGAGCTCTCGGTGGCCGGTGCGGACGTCGATGCCCTGCGGCGGGCACTGGCCGAGACGGCCGCGCGTTGCCAGGTCGACGTCGCGGTGCAGGCGGCCGGACTGCACCGGCGCGCCAAGCACCTCATCGTGCTGGACGCGGACTCCACCTTGCTGCAGGGAGAGATGATCGATCTGCTGGCGGAGCGTTGCGGATGCGGCCCCCAGGTGGCCGCGGTCACGGAGGCCGCCATGGCGGGAGAGGTCGACTTCGCCGAGGCGTTGCGCCAGCGGGTGCGGCTCCTGGCCGGGCTGAAGGAAAGCGACCTCGAGGCCGTGCGCGACGCCATCGTGCTGACGGCGGGCGCCCGCACCCTGGTGCGCACGCTCAAACGCCTCGGCTATGAGCTGGCGGTGGTCAGCGGCGGCTTCACGCAAGTCATCGGGCCGCTGGTGAGCGAACTCGGCATCGACCACCTGGCGGCCAACGAGCTCGTCGTGGAAGGTGGGGTCGTGACGGGCGAGCTGGCGGGGGGCATCGTCGACCGGGCAGGCAAGGCGGCGGCGCTGGCGACGTTCGCGGCGGCGGCGGGCGTGCCGCCGGCGCGCACCATCGCGGTGGGTGACGGCGCCAACGACATCGACATGCTCGCCGCCGCGGGCCTCGGCATCGCCTTCAACGCCAAGCCGGTCGTGCGCGAGGCGGCGGACGCCGCGCTCAGCGTGCCCTATCTCGACGCCATTCTCTTCCTGCTCGGCATCTCGCGACGCGAGGTGGAGCTGGCGGACCGGCTGGAGGAAGAGGGGGCCATGTGACGGTTCTGGCCCAAGGCGAGCAGGGCCGGTCGGCCGACAACCGCGGCGAACGTCCGCTCCTGCGGGGCTGGCTCCACGCCGGCGCCTTCTTCGCCTGGCTCATCGGTGGGCCGTTCCTGATCGCGGCCGGCCCCGATGCTGCGGCCACGACGGAGCTGGCCGTCTACGTCGCCGGCATGCTGGCCATGTTCGGCACCAGCGCGGCGTTTCACCGGCTGCGTTGGTCGGCCCCGGCGTGGCGGCGCATGCGACGCGCCGATCACAGCGCCATCTTCATCGGGATCGCCGGCACGTGCACGGCGGTGGCGGGGCTGGCCTTGCGCGGGTGGGCCGAGGTGCTCATCCTCACCCTCGTGTGGGCCGGCGCCGCGGCCGGGATCGCGCTGCGCCAGGTCTTCCTCGACGCACCGCAGTGGGTGGTCGCCGTCCCCTACATCCTCGTTGGTTGGTGCCCCATCATCGTGGCGCCGCAGCTGGTGCGCAGCCTGGGCTGGGCCGGCTTCGCCCTGATGCTGGCGGGGGGTCTGGCGTACACGGTCGGAGCCCTGGTCTACGCGCGCAAGCGTCCGGACCCGTGGCCGGGCGTCTTCGGCTTCCACGAGGTCTTCCACGCCTGCACGTTGGTGGGCGCGGGGCTGTTTGCGTATCTCGTCGCGTTCATTGCGTTGCCCCGCTACTGAGCGGCCTACAGTTCTGCCGTGGCGAAAGAGGACTGGCTTTCGGTAGTCAACCGGGTCGAGAAGCCGTGGGGCTTCGAGGAGCATTTCGCTCTCGTGCCCGGCAAGTACTGCGGGAAGGCGCTGCACGTGCAGGAGGGATGCGCGCTGTCGCTCCAGTACCACGAGCAGAAAGAGGAGACAGTCGCCGTCCAGACGGGCCGGATCCTCTTCGAGGTCGGAGGTCCAAAGGGGCCGCTCGAGTCCTTCGAATTGCTTCCGGGCGAGGCCATCCACATCCTCCCCGGCACGAGGCACCGGATGACCGCCCTGGTCGACAGCGTGGTGCTCGAGGCCAGTACGACTGAGCTCGACGACGTGGTTCGCCTGGAGGACCGGTACGGCCGCGAGGCTGCCCCAGGCGCCTGAGCATCACCGACGGCCGGAAGCTCACGTCGTCGCCGCCGAGCTGCTGACGTAGTACAAGGTTCCACCACCCGAGCTGCCGCCGTACGCGCTCGACGACACCACCGTGCCGTGCTTCTCGACCCAGCTGTCGACGGCGCTGCTCGTCTGGGTCTGGCCGGCACTGCGGGTGCCGCCGAACCGGCCGGCGTTGCGGCCCTTCGCTGTCGGGCCGCGCGCGGTCGGCGGTGCGGGCGGTACGGGCGGTGCTTCCGGTAACGGCCCCACCCGGCAGCGTCCCGCCTCTGCCGGCGGCGCCAGCTGTGCCACCACCGCTTGCCCCGCCGCTCGAGACGTACACGTAGTGGACTTTGCCCGTCGCCACGAGATGCTCGAACTCGCTGAGCGTCGGTGCCGGGTCCGTTCCTCCGAACCCACCCATGGCGATCACGGCCTTGCCGCTCTCGAGGATGAAGGGTGCGGCTGTCTGCGATCCGTTCACCGCGACCAGGTACTCGGCGGAGCCCTGGTGCTGCTCGAGGTAGCGCACGAGCGCCTCGTTGACGGTCGACGCACCGCCCCCTCCGCCGCCTCCGCGGCCTGTCCTCCGGTGCGCACGCCGTGGGCCGCCTCGCGTACCCGTCCCGCCACCCGGCGGCCCTCCTGTGTGTGTGCCCGTCGGCGCGCCGTCCCTCCCCGTCCCGCCACCCAGACCACCGGGACCGCCACCGGCACCGAGGCCGCCCGCACCTGAGGTGGGGCCGGCGGTGGCGATGGCGTTCGTGGTCGTGCCGAGCGTCGTCAGCGAGTACGCGGCCGGGCCGGCCAGCACCGAGGCGGCGGCCACGGAACCCGCAGCGACGCGAACCAGCGCGGCAGCCTTCGGGCGGACCAAGCAGAGGAAGAGGACCAATGCGGAGACCACGCCGGTCACGACGACCGTGGGCCCGAGCCAGGAGTCGTAGCCGCTGGTCCGGGCCAACAGGGTGTCGGCCCAGAGCACGGTGCCCACGACGGCGGCCGGCAGCACCCAGGCCCAGCGGAGCGACTGTCGCCCGAGGCGCCACAGCGCCACCGCGCCGGCGCCGGCGAGCGCGGCCACCGCCGGCGCCATCACAACCGTGTAGTACGGGTGGAAGATCCCCTTGGCGTAGTCGTACACCGCCAGGTACATCAGGAGCGTGCCGCCCCACAGCACGAACCCGGCACGCTGGCGATCGCTGCGCGGGCGGCGGCGCGTCAGCCAGAGGCCGGCGACGAGACCGACGATGGCCACGGGGAGCAGCCACGAGATCTGACCGCCCAGCTCGCTGTCGAACATGCGGAGCAATCCCTCGCCGCCTCCGAAGGCCGATGAGCCGCCCGCGGTGGCGCCGGCGGCAGCCCCGGCTCCGCCGCCCGAGCCGAAGATTCGCGAGAAGCCGTTGTAGCCGAAGATCAAGTTGAGCTCGGAGTTGTCGGTGCTGCCGCCGATGTAGGGGCGCGCGCTCTGCGGCCACAGTTCGACGATGGCCACCCACCACCCGCTCGAGACGAGCAGGGCCAGGGCGGCCCAACCGAGCTGCCCGAGCCGCCGGGCCAGTCGGGGCGGTCCACACCACAGGTAGGCGACACCGAGGGCCGGGACCACGATGAAGGCGTCGAGGGTCTTGGTGAGGAAGGCCAGGCCGACGAGCGCAGCCCGACAGCACGAGCCCGATGGTCTTGCCGGTCTCGATGGCGCGCCACCAGGCCCAGGCCGCCAAGCACAAGCAGGAGGGTCAAGAACGCGTCGGGATCGTTGTAGCGGAAGATCACCACGGCGACCGGCGTGAGGGCGAGTGCCAACGACGCGAAGACGGCCGCAGGCTCGCCGAACCACCGTCGCACCAGGTGATAGAGCACCATGACGGTGGCGACCCCGGCCAGTGCCTCGGGGAGCAGCATGCTCCAGCTGGAGAAGCCGAAGATCCGTCCCGAGAGCTCCATCACCCACAGCGCCGCCGGTGGCTTGTCGACCGTGATGAAGGAGCCCGGGATCGAGCGAGCCGAAGAAGAACGCCTTCCAGCTCTCGGTCCCGCTCTTCACCGCGGCGGCGTAGAAGGTGTTGCCCATCCCGACGCGCGCGAGGTTCCAGGTGAAGAGCAGGGCCGCCATGCCGAAGATGGCGGCGCGCGCCGGCACCGACCAGACGGGGCGACCGGGTCGTCGCCACCACGAGTCGGGTGCCCGTCGGGCTCCTGCGCCCGATTCCGGTTGCGGGTTCCGGTCCGCCAGGAGGGTGCGGGGGCAGGTCCGAGGCGGCTGGGGCGGGGTCGATGACGGTGGTCATGCCGGCGATGGTGACGGTCGAGCCTGCACGTCGGGTGCACGTCGCCTGTGCGTCCCGTTGGACTCTGCTGAAGGCGATGACGCCCGAGCTGCAGCGATTCGTAGGCAGGCCACCTCGCACTCAGCGCGTCCGAAGTCGGTCCTCGCACTGTGCGGGCATGACCTCACGAGTTCGACTGCTGCTGCGCCGCCCGGGTCGGATGGCACAGCTCCTGCGCTACTCCGCCGTGTCGGGCATCTCCACCGTCACCAGCCTGACCATGCTCGGCGTGCTCGTCGGCCTCTTCGGCGTCGACGCGGTGCTGGCCAACGTGCTCGCCACCGCGGTAGGGACGGTGCCGTCCTTCGAGCTCAACCGGCGCTGGGTCTGGTTCGATCAATCGCAGCGCTCCGTCCTGCGCCAGGTCACGCCGTTCTGCACGCTGTCCTTCGCCGGCCTGGTGCTCTCGACGCTGACGGTGCGCTGTCGTCTCGGCCCGCACCGTCGACCTCAGTCGCGGCTGGCACACGCTGGCGGTGGAGGCGGCCAACGTCTCCGCCTACGGCGCGCTGTGGGTGGTGCAGTTCGTGCTGCTGGACCGTGTCCTGTTCCGCCGGCGGGCGTGAGTCGAACGACCGAGCGGACCGCCGGCCCGGTTCGAGACGGGAGCCGGACCCCCGAGCCCCTCAGGCGATGACGCCGGCCTCCCGGAGCTCCGCCAGTTCGTCGGGACCGAGGCCCAGCTCGCCGGCGAGCACGTCGTCGGTGTGCTCGCCGAGCCAGGGCACCCGGGTCTCGGGGCCCTCGGCCACTTCGGCGAACTTCACCGGGAGCCCCGGGATCAGCACGGGTTGGGCGACGCCGTCGGTCCGGGGATGCTCGACGAGCATGTGGCGACCGGCCAGGTGCGGGTCCGCCACGACCTCCTCGTCGTTGGCCACCGGCCCCGCCACGAGACCGGCCGCGTTCAGGGCGTCGCAGGCCTGCGTTTGGAGAGGGCTCCGGCCCAGGACTCCAGGGCGGGCCGGATGTCCGACTCGAGGTGGTCGAGCCAGCCCTGGGGCGTGGCGAAGCGCGCGTCGTCGGCCCACTCCGGCCGGCCGATGGCGCGGGCCAGGTCGGGCCACTGGTGCGGGCGCAGCACCTGCAGCATGAACCAGCCGTCGGCGGCCCGGAAGCCGTGCAGGATCCCCGGCCACGGGGTGCCCATCGGCATCCCCATGGACCAGAAGTTCGGCACGACGTCGAGCACAGCCACCAGCGCGTCGAGCATGGCGACGTCGACGCGCTGTCCCCGTCCGGTGCGGTCGCGCTGGCGGAGGGCGGCCTGGGTGCCGATGACGGCGAAGAGCCCCGTGACGATGTCCCCCAGCCCGCCCATTGGTGATCCGATCGGCGGCTGGCCCGCCGGACGCTTGAACTCGTAGGCGCCGCTCATGGCCTCGACGATGGAGGCCAGTGCGGGCCAGTCGGCGTAGGGGGAGTCCGGGCGTCCCCGCCGGCACGGCGTGACCGAAGCCCGAGATCGAGAGATAGACGACGGCGGGATGCGCCGCCGCGACGTCCTCGTAGCCCAGGCCCAGGCGCTCGACGGCACCGGCGCGGAAGTTCTCGGCCACGACGTCGAAGCGCGGCGCCAGCCGCAGCACGAGATCGCGCCCGGCCGGCTGCTTGAGGTCGACGACGACGGAGCGCTTCGAGAGGTTGTTGCGCAGGAAGGTGGCGCCCGACGGCGCGGCCGGCGGGATCCGCCATGGCAGGTGACGCGGTCCGCCCGAGGTCACCCGTGCCGGGCGACTCGATCTTGACCACCTCGGCACCGAGACGCCCCAGCAGTTGCGTGGCATAGGGCAGCGCCTGCATCTGCTCGAGGGCCAGGATCCGTACGCCGGTCAGCGGCTTGCCCCAATGCGCCGCTTCGGGGTTGACGACGTCGCCGAGTTTCACGGGCCCTCGAGGCCGAGCATCGCGATCGCGTTGCCCCGCATGATCCGGTACACCTCCTCGTCGGAGAGGTGGCGCACCAGCTGCTCGGCGACGGCCCGCGTGTCGGGCCAGGTGGAGTCGGTGTGCGGGTAGTCGGTCTCGAAGGTGACGCGGTCGGCACCGATGACGTCGAGCGAATCGAGCCCGTGCTGGTCGCGGAAGAAGCAGCCGTAGACCTGGCGGTGGAAGTAGGTCGACGGCGGCTCGAGGATGATGTCCTTCACGCCGCCCCAGGCGCGGTGCTCGCGCCACACGTCGTCGACCCGCTCGAGGATGTAGGGCAGCCAGCCGATCTGCCCCTCCGAGTAGGCGAGGACGAGGTCGGGGAAGCGGATGAGGACGCCGGAGAAGAGGAAGTCGCACAGCGACGACATGGCGTTGCCGAAGCTGAGAGACGCCGCCACGGCGACCGGCGCGTCGGCCGACGTGGCCGGCATCTTCGACGACGAGCCGATGTGCATGCTCACCACCGTGCCGGTCTCCGCGCAGGCGGCGAAGAAGGGATCCCAGTACCCGCTGTGGATGCTGGGCAGCCCGAGGTGAGGCGGGATCTCGCTGAAGCACACGGCGCGCACGCCGCGTGCGGCGTTGCGGCGCACCTCGGCCGCCGCCTTGTCGGCGTCCCACAAGCGGGATGAGGCAGAGCGGGAGCAGCCGGCCGCCGCTGTCGCCGCACCACTCCTCGACCATGAAGTCGTTGTAGGCGACGACGCACGCCTCGGCCAGCTCCTTGTCCTTGGCCTCGAGGAAGGTCTGGCCGCAGAAGCGGGGGAAGGTCGGGAAGCACAGGCTGGCTTCGACCCAGTTGGCCTCGTTGTCGGCGATGCGGGCCTTGGGCTCGTAGCAGCCGGGTCGCATTTCGTCGTAGGTGATGGGGGACATCGTCATGTCGTCGCGGTCGAAGCCGACGGCGGCGACATGGCGCTTGTTGATGTAGACGAGGTCCTCGTAGACCCAGCAGTCGGCCTGGGGCCCGTCGGGGTCGAACGTCTGGCGGTAGCTGCCGCCGCCGATGTGCTCCATCTCGCCGATGCCCCGGCGCTCCGCCTTGGGGCCCCGGTCGCGGTAGCGCGCCGGCAGCCAGGTGTCCCACAGGTGCGGCGGCTCGACGATGTGGTCGTCCACGCTGATGATCTTGGGGAGCGGCGTGCTGCTGCCCAGCCGCGGCGTCGTGTCGTCGATGAGGTCGGTCATGGTTGCTCCAGTGTGGCCGCGAAATGGACGAGCGGCGCCAGCGCCTCCAGCTCTGCCCGCACGGACCGCTCGTCCCCGGCCCGGACCCGTAACACCACCTCGGTGATCCCGAGCGCGGCGTAGTGCTCCAGCTTGCCCTTGTCGGCGACGGTGCCGAACGGAACGACCGAGAGCGCGGCGGGGTCGCGCCCCGCCTCCTCGGCCAGCACGTGCAGGCGCGGGATGGCCGTGCCCAGGCCGCTGCCGCCGATGGGGATCCACCCGTCGGCGTAGCCCACCACCGCCGAGAACACCGCGTCGCTGGCGCCTCCGCCGACGAGCGTGCGCACGCGCGGCTGCTGCACCGGCTTGGGCCAGGACCACGTCGGCCCGAAGTCGACGAACGCGCCGTGGTACTCGGCCTGGTCGGTGGACCAGATGGCGGCCGCGGCTGCCAGGTGTTCGCGCACCACGTCGTGACGCCGGGGCCACTCGACCCCGTGGTCCTCGGCCTCGGTGCGGTTCCAGCCGAACCCGACCCCGAGCGTCACCCGGCCGCCGGAGAGGTGGTCGAGGGTGGCCACCTGCTTGGCCAGCAGGATCGGCTCGTGTTGCGCGGCAAGAAGGATGCCGGTGCCGAGCCCGATGCGCGAGGTGACCGCGGCGGCGGTGGCGAGAGCGACCAGCGGATCGAGGCAGCGCTTGTAGTCGTCGAGACGCACGCCGCCGACGAGGGCAGGGGGCGTGTCCTCGACGACGGGGAGATGGGTGTGCTCGGGCAGGTAGAGCGAGTCGAAGCCGAGTTCCTCGACGGCGCAGCCGAGGACGGCCGGCGCCAGGTCGGTGTCGGTCAGGGCGGCGGTGATGCCGAGGCGCACGTCAGGACCCGGCGTTTGGACGGGCGGCGAACTCGGCCAGAGCGCCGCCGCCGACGGCGCTCCCGAGGAGCTGTGCGAACGCTCCCTGCTCGCGGCGGTTGGCCGCGAGCACGGCGTCGTGCCGGGCCGCGCGCACGAGGGAGCAGCTGGCCCGGGTGGCTGCCCGGGGGTGTGTCGCAATCCGCGCCGCCAGGGCAACGGTCTCGTCGAGAACGGTGCCGGGTGCGCAGACTTTCAGGGCCAGCCCGAGGTCGACCAGTTCGGGCGCGCTGACCCAATCGGACGTGAGGAGCACCCGGGCCGCCTGTTGCCAACCCATCAGCGCGGGGAACAACAAGCTGCTGGCGGCCTCGGGGGGCACGCCGAGCTCGGCGAACGGCACCCGCAAACGCGCCCCGGCGTCGACGAGCACGAGGTTGCAGTGGGGGAGCAGCGTGAAGCCGAGTCCGACCGCCACGCCGTTGACGGCGGCGAGCAGCGGCACCGAGAGATCGACCAGGCAATCGAGCAGGCCCATGAAGCCCTGCCCCGCCCCCTCGACGGCGGTCCCGGTGGCGATCGCCGCCATTTCGGCGAGGTCCTGGCCTGAGGTGAAGGCGGTGCCGCAGCCGGTGAGGACGACCGCCCGCACTGTCTCATCACTGTCGGCGGCGCGCAGCGCGGCGGTGACCTCGTGGTACATCGCCGTATCGAAGGCGTTGCGGACCTCCGGCCGGTTGAAGGCGATGACGCGGACCCCGGGTGCCGCCTCCTCGATCTCGATCTTGCTTTCCGGCATCGCGGTCGCTCAGGCCTCGGACTTGCCGGCCGCGGCGCGGCGCCGGATGACGGTCTCCGCCGCTCCGCTGACGCCCATCGAGAGCGGCCAGCCGATGTAGTGGGTCAGGTGGACCACGACCTCACGCACCTGTTCGACGGTCAGTTCACCGCGCCGGAGTGCGTTCTCGAATTGGATCTCCAAGAGCTCCGGCTTGTCCTGCGCCGCCAGGACGCCGATGGTCAAGATGCGCCGATCGCGCAGTTCGAGGGTGTCGTCGGTCCATATCGTCCCGAAGAGGTGGTCAACGGTCACCTCGGTATAGCGCCCCGGCAGATCCGCAGGATCGACGGTGAACCCGTAGACCTCCTGCATCTTCGCCATGCCGGCGGCGCGTCTGTCTTCGTGGTCGCTCACTGGCGCTCCTTTCGGTCGCGGTCTTCGGGACGCCCGGCCGGGCCGACCCTACCCAGCCCAGGCGCTGGACGGCGACGCTCTTCCGTTACCGGCGGTGATCAGATGTCGCGCCAGCTTGTCGGCGAGCCCAGCGCCGGGCGATCCCAGGTGGCAGCACGAGCTCACCGGCGACCGAGGAGTCCGGGACCCACCCGCTGGCGCCGCAGTAGAGCACCGTGACGCCCTGGACTGATCCCTCGGCCCGCGGACTCTGGATCTGGACAAGTGACTGGACTGTAGTGTGAGCGGGTGACGACGCAAGAGGACTGACTGCCTATGCCCGCCTATCCGCGTGCCGAGATGGAAGAGATGGTCGAGCGCTGGCTCGCAGCCAACAAGGCGGGGGAGGCCAAGAAGGACTGGAAGCACATGGCGGACCTCTACACCGAGGACGCCACCTACGGCTGGAACGTCGGGCCCAACGACGAGTTCATGGCAGTGGGGCGCGAGGAGATCCGCGAGATCGCGCTGGGCCTCGAGATGGCCGGGCTCGAAGGCTGGACCTACCCGTACCAGAAGGTCCTCATTGACGAGCAGCAGGGAGAATTCCTCGGCCTGTGGAAGCAGGTCGCCGACGCGAAGAGGGCGGACGGGACCAACTACGAGATCGCCGGCCTCGGCGGCAGCTGGTTCCGCTACGCCGGCAACTTCCAGTGGTCGTGGCAGCGCGACTTCTTCGATGTGGGCAACGCCGGCGCGGTGTTCATGGCGATGATCAAGGACGGCACACTCCTGCCGGGCATGCAGCAGCGGATGGAGCGCGCCATGTCGGGCGAGCGCCAGCCCGGCCACTACCGCTTGGGCGAGGCTCCCGTCGGACTGTGGGAGGTGCCGCCGGGAGCGTAGGGGCCTCAGCGTCGAGGCCGGCGCCTCTCGGCCGGTCCGACCGGCACTCCCTCGACAGTGAACGGCGGGCGAAGTCCAGCCGGTGGCCGACGCGCACCTCCCCGGCGCCGCCGCGGCCCAGGTCTCCGCGGAGGGCCTCGGACCGGCGATGAGCCCGGCCGCCGGGGCGAACGGCCCGAACACCGCCCGCCGCCAGGGAGAACGGTGACGCCACGGCCCGAAAGACACGTGCAACGCTGGGCCCGGTGGTGACGAGGCGAACACCCCTGCTCCTCGTCGCCCTAGCCGCTGCACTGGCGGCGGCCGGGTGCACCACCCACGGCTCACCGGCCGCCGTGGCCCGCGGCGGGCCGGCGCACCACCACGCCGCCGCCACCCCCACGACCACCACGACGCAACCGCCCGTCACTCCGATGGTGTGGTCACCGTGCAACGGCGATCTGCAGTGCGGCTCCCTCGTCGTCCCGTTGGACTACGCGCATCCCGATGGCCCGACCATCTCCGTCGCGGTAGAGCGGCACCCGGCGGAGGACCCGGGCACCCGCATTGGCTCGCTCGTCATCGACCCCGGGGGTCCCGGCGTGTCCGGCATCGACGACATGGCTAACGAGCTCAGCGCGCTCACGCCCGGACTGCTCGACGATTTCGACATCGTCATGTTCGACCCCCGCGGCGTACAGCGGAGCGACCCGGTCACCTGCGGGACGGCCACCAGTGGATCGGCCGACCCGGCGCCGGTGACAGCGAGCCAGCAGGCGGCGACCATTGCCGGTCTCAAGCAGTTCGCGGCGGCGTGTGAGAAAAACAGCGCCAGTGTGCTCCCCTATGTCGGCACGGTCGACGTCGCCAGGGACATGGACCGGCTGCGCCAGGCGCTCGGCGACGCCGCGCTCACGTACGTGGGGCAGTCCTACGGCACCCTGCTCGGCCTCACCTACGCCTCGCTCTTCCCCACCCACATCAGGGCCATGGTGCTCGACAGCGCCATCGACCCGGCGCTCTCCTTCAACCAGATCACGGCAGGACAGGCGGCCGGCTTCGAGGGGACCCTCAACGCGTTCTTCACCTGGTGCAGCGCAAGCGCGGCGTGCGCCTGGCACACCGGCCCCGATCCCACCCCCGCGCTGCAGGCGCTCCTCACCGCTGCGGCGACGTCACCGGCTCCGGCCGGCGGGGGCAGCGTGGCCGGTGTGGGGCAGCTCTACGACGCGTTGCTCGAGGACCTCTACTCCCAGTCGGACTGGCCGCAACTCGGCCAGGCGCTCGCCGACGACGCAGCCGGCAACGGGGCACCGGTCGCGTCGCAGTCGAACACGTACAACACCGGGGGCTCCGACAACGCCGACGCCGCTGCCACCGCCATCGACTGCCTCGACCACCCCGTCTCGCGCGACCTGGCGTCGTACGGCGCGCTGGCGCAATCCCTGGCAGGCGTCCGCGCCGATCTTCGGGCCGTTGCTGGCCTGGGGCGAGGCGGGCTGCGCCGTCTGGCCCGTGCCACCGACGCGGCCCGTCGGGCCGGTGGCCGCCCCCGGGGCGCCACCCATCCTCGTCGTCGGCACGACGAACGACCCGGCGACCCCGTACGCCTGGGCGGTCAGCGTGGCCAAGGAGCTCGACAGTGGCGTGCTGCTCACCCACGACGGCGACGACCACGTGGCCTACTTCTACAGCGCCTGCGTCCGCGCCGACGTGCAGACCTACCTGGTGAGCGGGCAGACGCCTCCGGCGGGCACGCGTCTGCACCTCGTAGCGATCGTCGGCGACGTGCTCGCGGGTCACGTGCTGGTGAAGCGGTAGTTCCCGCTCCCCACCGCCAGCACGACCGCCCCGTCCGGCCGCCGAGACGACGCGCACGCCCGGAGCCCTCGCCGCGGCCACGCCGCCCTCGCGCACGCTGCTCGGCGTGCTGGCGGGTAGCCGTACCGTCGCCGCCGCGTTGGGCGGCACCGTCACGGCCATGGTCATGCCCTTCCCGCGCCGCTGCCACGACACCTGGACAGGTCCGGCGACGGTCGGCACCGAGCCCTCGGCCGCGGTCGAGGCCGGCCGACGGCGGCGACAACGACGGCCCGGACCGTCCCGTCCGCTTCGGGCGGCTCGAAGCGTCACGCCGAGAAGGGTCTCCTGCATGGCGACCAGCGCGGAGGAGCCCCAACCGTGCGACATGCGAGTCGCCGATGAGGTCGCTCGGCTTCCAGTCCTCCCAGGTGAAGGTCCCGCCCGCCGCCACGATGTGGGCCCAGCCCGGGAATGGAGGTGTCGGTGAGCGTGCGCACCATGGCCTCGGGCATGCCCGCCGCCGCCAGGCCGCGCAGGAGCTCGAGCCCGTGGTTGGGCCCGACGTCGATGCCGCAGACTGGCCACGTAGGCGCCGACCGCCGCCACGTCGGCCGCCGGCACCACGCCGTAGGCGAGCGCCAGCGCGTTGGCCTCCTGCGAGGCGTGCTGGCTCTGGCGCGCCGTCGGCATCGAGCCGTCGACGTAGATGCCGTCGGCGCCGCCGGAGCACGGCGTTGACCGCCGCGGTCAGCTGAGCCGCCCGCGCCTGCTGGGCTGCCGCCGCCGGCCGCGTCGCCGGCCAGCTCGGCCAGCTGCGCGACGCGGTTGAAGGCGTTCACCGCCAGCACGTTGCTCGCCGTGTCCGCCGCCACGGTGAGGTCGTAGCCGTAGACGGGGTCACCGTCGCTGCGTGTCGGCCAGCCCGTAGAGCGAGCCCGGTGCCGGCCTGGCGCGCCGCTCCAGATCCAGTCGGCCGCACGGGACACCGACGGGTAGAGCGGCACGCGCGGTGTCCGTGTCGCCGGTCGACGTCGTAGTAGCGCCACAGCCACTCGGGGTAGCGCGCCGTGGAGGTGCCGAAGGATCGCGGGCGCCGTCGCCGTTGGGGTAGACGCATTGACCCGCCCGTCGGGCCAGTAGCGGGCCTGGCCGCGCGCCACGTCGCGCAGCCCCTGCCAGCTCATGTTCTGGTCGCCGTAGGCGCGCATGATCGCCTCGGACTCGTTGGCCGCGTCCCAGAGGAACTGCCCCTTCTCCCGGGTCGGGGTGTCGACGAACTGCTCGTGGCTGCAGTAGAGGCAGGAGCGGGCCGTTGAGCCGCCAGACGGCGTTGAGCATGCGGTTGTCCGAGGAGAACGTCGCCGTGGGGACGTCGGGCATGGCGGCGTGCCTGGTGATGGCCACGATCTGGTCCCCGCCCAGCGGCTGCTCCGGGTTGTCGATCTGCAGGTAGCGGAAACCGAAGTAGGTGAACGCCTCGAAGGCCTGGCGGTCTCCCGGCCCGCATGATGTAGGAGAAGGAGAGATTGGTCCCCTGCGTGCCGTGCAGTGTCGAGACCTGCCCGTCGGGATCGAGCAGGTAGCCGGCCCGCATGGTGATCGTGCTCCCGGCTGCCCCCGGGCGAACTCCACCTGCGGCCGGGCCGCGTAGACGGCGCCGAAGTCGGCCACCACCGCACCGCCGGCCACCGTGTGCAGGCTGACCGGCGAGACGGCGTCTCGCGGATGTCGTCCGCTGCGCGTAGGTCCGGGTGAAGGGCGCCGTGCCGGCCGGGCCGACGACCGTGACGGCTCGACCAGGCGCGGTCGTCGTAGCCGGGGCTCGACCACCCCTGGGGTGGTCCCGCCCGTCGACCCACTCCACGAAGTCGCCCCCGTCGGTGTTGCGCTGCGGCGACGGCAGCCATTCGGCCGGGAGCTCGCGCCAGGTCGCCGTCGGACCCGAAGACGACCGTGTCGCCCGTCGTCGTACCAGAGCGACAGCTGGAAGAGCAGCCCGGGAGCCGATGCCGGCCGGCCCTGGCCCGGGCCCGTACCAGCGGTGCAGCACGCCGATGGCGCTGGTCCTGCCTCCGGCCGAGCGGCGCCGGTCAGGTCGACGGCCCGCGGCGTACTGCTCGTCGGGGTAGGAGAAGCTCGGCCAGGCGTCCACCGCGTCGCCGTTGACGAACAGGCGGTAGGTGTGGGCCGCCGAGACGTACGCCGTGGCCCGTCGGCAGGGTGCCCGCCGGCGGGGTGACCTCCGTGCGCACGTACGTCACCCGGTCGGGTTGCCGCGAGCCGCCGGCCGGGCTGCAGCCACTGCGCCTGCCAGTCCGCCGCCCGCAGCGCGGTGGTGAATCGGGCCGGAGCGCGAGACCGGCCCCCACCGCCCCGCCGCGCCCCGCGGCTGGACCGTCCACTAGTAGGCCGCGTCGGCTGCGAGCGCCGGTCCGCCGTAGGCGACGAACGCCTGGCGGGCCGAGGCCACCGTGCCGCTGTCCCAGGCGAGCCCGCGGTGGCCGGGGTCGGTGCGGCGGACCACGATGCGGTAGGCCGTCTGCGTCACGGCACGGCCCGATGCGTGCAGGGTCCAGGCGAACGAGCAGCCGTCGGGGTCGACGCCCACGGGGTCGGCGAGGCCGTTGACCGTGAGCGCCGGCCGCACGCAGCGGACCACTGCGCCCGGCGGCAACGACGGCGCGCCCCAGCGGCCGCTGCCGCGTCCTCGCCGCCGACCGCAGCCGCCGCCGGCAACGCGCCGGCCACGGCGGCGCCCGCGGCGACGCCGGTGGATGAGGCGAGGAAGGTACGCCGGCCGAACCTGCTCACGTCAGCCGCCTCCGATCACCCGCACCGTGTCGAGGCTGCGTCGCTGTAGTACACGGCGCCCGACGGCGACACCGCGATGCCGACCGGCGTCCCCATCCGGGTGAGCACCCAACGCGTCCCGTTCCCGGCCCCGCCGCGGTGGTGACAGGCAGCGCGCCGGCCACGGTGTAGAGGTCGCCCGCTGTCATGGCGCGCCCGAACAGCGTGCCGGTGGTCGAGGGCACCACCCGGATGACGTGCATGAAGCCGTCGGTGACGAAGAGCGCGCCGGTCGGGCCGACGGCGAGGCCCGCGGGTCGTTGAGCTCGGCCGTCTGCGCCGGCCGCGGGCGCACCGTCGGCGAGATACGGCCCGTAGCCCCCGGTCCCGCCCACGACCACGCCGATGTCGCCGGCGCCGATCGGCGGTGCCGTAGTAGGTCCCGCCGCGCACCGGCGCCAGGAGCACGGACTGGTCGCCGCTGTCGGCCACGAGCAGGTCGCCGCGCGCGGTCGACCGTCACGGCCACCGGGTTCCACAGCTGCGCCGCCGCGAGCGGACCACCCTGTCCGGCCGAGCCGCAGACGCCGGTGCCGGCCACGGTGGAGAGGTGACCGGCGTCACCGGCCTGCCCGAAGAGCGTGCTCGTCGGGCCGGTAGGACCCGCACCCGGCAGTTGGCCGTGTCGGCGATGAACAGGTCGCCCGCCGCGTCGACCGCCACCCCCGTCGGTTGGTCGAGCTGCGCTGGCCGGGCCGGCGAGTCCGTCCCCGTTGAAGCCGGCCCGTCCCGTGCCGGCCACGGTCACGACGGCGCGGCCGGCCGGCCGCACCACCTGGACCCGCTGCGCCGTGGCCTCGGCGATATAGACGTCGCCCTGCCGGTCGACGGCCACGCCGCTCGGGTGACCGATGGTGCCCGCACCCGCGCAGCGCCCGTCCGGCCAGCGTGGTGGCGTGGCCGGCACGAAGGTGCTGCCCGTAGAGGGTCCCGGTCGCGGGCCGGCACCACGACCACGCGGCAGTGACCGGTGTCGGCGATGAAGAGGTCCCCGGCCGCATCGAGCGCGATGCCGCCCGGGGTGTCGAGCTGGCCGGGACCCGACCAGGGTGCGCACCACCGCCCGCCGGCGCAGCCCGGCACCAGCCACCCCGTTGACCCGCCACGACGCGCGGCCAGCGAGACGAGCCCGGCCAGGGCCACGGACAGTCGGCGCACGGCGCACATCATGCCGGTTGCGACGGAGCGGGTCCTGGCGAGAGGCCATAGTGGGACCGGCGCAGCGATCGCACGCACCACGGCGCGACGCCACACGGAACGAAGAGAGAAGGAGACCGCTGTGCCCGCACCCGAAGAGGCCCTCAGCGCCGGGAACATCACGTTCACCGGCTACGAAGGGGCCGAGATCAACGCCTACCAGGCCCTGCCCGCCGGCGACGGGCCCTTTCCCGGGGTCCTGGTCATCCATCATCTGCCCGGCTGGGACTCGACGACCAAGGAGATCACGCGGCGCTTCGCCGCCGAGGGCTACAACGCCCTGTGCCCCAACCTCTACGCCCGCCAGGGACTCGATGTCGATCCCGACGATGCCGCGGCCGCCACCCGCGAGGCCGGTGGCATCCCCGACGACCAGTTCGTGGGTGACGCCGCGCGCCGCGGTGGAGGCGCTGCGGGCGCTGCCCACGTCCAACGGCAAAGTCGGCGTCATCGGGTACTGCTCGGGAGGCCGGCACTCCTTCCTGACCGCGGTGAGCGTGCCCGTCGATGCGGCCGTCGACTGCTACGGGGCCTTTGTCGTGGGGACGCCGCCCGACGGGTTCCCGCTCAAGGTGACGCCGCTGGTCGACCGGACGCCGGACCTGAGTTGCCCGCTGCTCGGCCTCTTCGGCAACGACGACCAGTTCCCCAACCCCGAGCAGGTCGACGAGCTGGAGGCGGCGCTGAAGGCGGCCGGAAAGACGTACGAGTTCCATCGCTACGACGGCGCCGGGCACGCGTTCTTCTCGGTGGACCGGCCGGCCTACCGTCCCGAGGCCGCAGTCGACGGCTGGCAGCGGATCTTCGAGTGGTACGGCCGCTACCTGGCGGGGAGCTGACCATGTGCTCCTACCTCACCGTCGCCACCGAGATCGCCGGCAGCGCCAAGGGCGCGCAGGGCTGGATGCCGGTCACCTCGGCCAGCGTGTACTTCGATCACCCGTTCCACGCACCGTTCGACCACACGCTCAACATCGACTTCGCCGACCCCAAGCGTGGTCCTGGTGCCCGGGTCGCGGTCGAGCTCAGCGCCGACTCGGCGCGCCGCCTCGTCGAGAGCATCAATGAGGCACTGGCCGCTGCGGGAGCCGCCGCCTTGTGACCACGCCCACCGGCCCGGCGGCCGGCGTCCACCTGCCCTGGGCCGAGGTGCCTGCCGCGGTGCGGGCGTGGGCCGCCGGAGTCGGTGGCGGCGCGCCGGGGTCGGTGCGCGACGCCTCCGGAGGTTTCTCACCGGGCGCGACAGCGGTGCTCGACTGCCCCCGGGGCGCCATCTTCGTCAAGGCGGTGGGTGCTGAGCTGAATGCCGAGTCGCCCGTGTTCCACCGGCGCGAAGCGGTGGTTTCTGCAGCGCTGCCGCCCGCGCCCGAGTTCCCGCGCTTGCTCGACGTCTACGACGACGGCGACTGGGTGGCGCTGGCCTTCGTCGCCATTGACGGCCGGCCACCGGCGCATCCGTGGGATCGGGCTGACCTGCAGGCGGCGGTCCGCGCGCTCGATGCACTGCATGTCGCGCTCACGCCCACCCCCGTCGCCGACGCGCCGCGGCGGCGGCCGAGAGACTGCGCCCCCTCTTCGGCGGCTGGGCGGAGCTGGCGGCCTTGGCGGAGCAGCCCGAAGGGCTGGACGAATGGAGCGCCCGCCGTCTCAGCCGTCTGGCCGAGCTCGAGTCGGGTTGGCCCGACGCGATCGCCGGATCGACGCTCCTCCATGGCGACGTGCGTTCCGACAACATGCTCGTCACCCGCGCCGGCGTCGTGTTCGTCGACTGGCCGCACGCCTGTGTCGGCGCTCCGGTCTTCGACCTGGTCGCCTGGGCGCCCTCCGTGGAGTTGGAGGGAGGCCCGGCCCCGGAAGACCTGCTCGCCCTGTCATCGTCGGGCTCAGAAGTCGACCACGATGTCGTCGTCGCGCTGGTCGCGGCATTCAGCGGGTTCCTCGTGAGCCACTCGCTGTACCCGCCCCCGCCGGGGCTGCCAACGCTGCGTCCTTTCCAGGCCGCGCAAGGTGCGGCGGCACTGGCCTGGCTGCGGCGCCTCACGGGTTGGTGAGGCCCGGGGCATTGCAGTCCGTGCGCCAGTAGGTTCGCCCCCATGCGCTTCGGACTGCAGATCCCCAACTTCACGACTGACCCGACCCCGGGCGTCCTCTTCGAGGAGGTGGTCACCAGGGCGATCGCGGCGGAGGAGGCGGGGTACGACTCGGTGTGGGTGATGGACCACTTCTACCAACTGCCACCCCTGGGTGGGCCGAGCCAGCCCATGCTCGACTCCTACACCCTGCTCGGCGCGCTGGCCACGCAGACGTCACGGGTGCGGCTCGGCACCATGGTGACGGGCGTCACCTACCGCAACCCGGCACACCTGGCCAAGATCGTGACGACGCTCGACATACTCAGTGCAGGGCGGGCCATCCTCGGCATCGGTGCGGCCTGGTACGACGTCGAGCACGAGGGTCTGGGCTTC
Source organism: uncultured Acidimicrobiaceae bacterium (assembly GCA_963755655.1). Classification (GTDB taxonomy): domain Bacteria; phylum Actinomycetota; class Acidimicrobiia; order Acidimicrobiales; family RAAP-2; genus Bog-473. The sequence goes on along the minus strand of CAVWKX010000018.1, from coordinate 190,394 downwards.
GACTTCCCGCCGGCGGGCGAGCGGCTCGACCGCCTGGAGGAGGCGCTGCAGATCTGCCGGGCCATGTTCACCGAGGAGTTGCCGACGTTCGAGGGCCGCTACTACCGGATCCATGAGGCTCGCAACGTCCCGCCGCCGGTGCAGCCCGGCGGCCCGCCGATCCTCGTGGGAGGCGGCGGCGAGAAGCGGACGCTGCAGCTGGTGGCGCGCTACGCCGACATGGCGAACTTCTTCGGTGACCCCGCCACGGTGGCGCACAAGGTCGAGGTCTTGCGCGGTCACTGCGAGGCCATCGGGCGTGACCCGTCCGAGGTCACGGTGAGCAGGCTCAGCACCGTGGTGCTCACGGCCGACGACGACGAGACGGCGGCGACCATGGACTTCCTCGAACAGGCCACGGGGGAGCGCCCCTTGACCGCCGATATCGGCACTGTCGACGGGCTCGCGGCGCGCTTCGAGGAGCTGGCCGCTGCCGGGGTCGACTACTTCGTGTTCAACATGCCCACGGGCTCGCCTGACATGGTGCGCCAGGTCGGCGAGCTGTTGCAGCGTACGTTCGACGGCTGAGCCACCTTCGGGCCCCCACCGCTGAAGGGATGAGGTCCGCCCAAGCTCCTCGGCTTACCTCTTGGGCACGATCGCGAGTCTGAGCTCCTCGAGCGCGGCATTCAGCTCGGCCGAGCGGCTCCGGCGGGCCGAATCGGCCGAGGCCAGCTGTTCCCCGGTCGGGCTCTGGCCCCCTGAGCGCATGAGGTGATCCGCCTCCACGGCGAAGGCCAGGCCACGCAGGCTGTTGGCGCAGCGCATGCACAGCGCTCGATGTGTGTCGTCCGGTGCCGCTGCGGCGGCGCGCTCGAGGCCCTCGACCGCGTCGTCGACCTGGACGGCGACGGTGGCCCGGTGCTGGGCATCGTCGGCATTCGTCTGGGAGAGGATGAGCTCCCGGGCCAGCTCGGCCGCGGTGAGGGCAGGGCCTACCGAACGGTCCCAGTCCACCTCACGACCCTGCCGGCGGGTCCGGGCGATGAGGAGCCCGACGAGGAGAGCCGCCAGGGCGATGACGACCGCCAGGAGGACCCAGCCCCATGTCTTGGAGCTCGAGGTCGTCTTGGCGACCGTGGTGGTGGTCGTGGTCGGGTGCGATGTGGTGGTCGTCGGACGTACGCGGGTCGTCGTCGTGGCCGGAGCCGTGGTCGTGGTCGTGGGCTCAGTCGTTGGCGGCACGGTGGTCGTGGTCGTCGGCGCCAAGGTGGTCGTCGTGACCGGTGCGGTCGTCGTTGTCGTGTCCTGTGCGGCCGCTGACCCCGACAGAACGCCGACCATGATCGGGGTGGCCGTCAGCGCGAGGAGAAGGGCGGTGGTGCGGAGAGAGACCTGGTGAGGGAGCTTCAGGTGCATCCGGCCAGCCTACGGTCACCAGCTGCCGCCGGGCGGGGACCCCGTGGGCTGCCGCACCCTCGCCGGCGCACTCCGTGACGCGTGACGCGTGCCGTGGACCGGGACTCCGGGTAGACCTTGCAGCGACACCCCTCGACACGAGCGACCGGAGGTCGACATGCAATTGGACGTCCATGTGCCCCGCTTCACCTGGCCGGGCGGGCCCGAGGCGATCGGGCCCACCTTTGCGACACTGGCCCAGACGGCGGAGGCAGTCGGGGTGCGCACGCTGTCGGTGATGGATCACTGGTTCCAGATGGAGATGTTCTGGCCGGCCGAAGAGCCGATGCTCGAGGGCTATTCGACCCTCTCCTTCGCGGCAGCCAAGACGGAGCGTCTGCGGTTCCGGTTGCTGGTGGGCGGCGTGACCTACCGCCACCCCGGGCTCCTGGCGAAGACGATCACCACGCTCGACGTCCTCTCCGGTGGCCGAGCCGAACTGGGGCTGGGCGCCGCGTGGTACGAACGTGAACACCTGGGGCTGGGGGTACCGTTCCCGTCGCTGCGCGAACGGTACGAGCGGCTCGAAGAGACGCTGCAGATCTGCTTCCAGATGTGGAGCGACGACAACGGGGCCTATGAGGGTGTCCACTATCAATTGGCGGAAACGCTCTGCTCCCCGCGGCCGGTCAGCTCGCCCAGACCGCGGGTGCTCATCGGGGGCGGCGGGGAGCGCAAGACGTTGCGACTCGTCGCCACCTACGCCGATGCCTGCAACATCATCGGCGACGTCGAAACGGTCCGGCACAAGGTCGGTGTCTTGCGGCAACACTGCGATGAGGTCGACCGGGATTTCGAGCAGATCGAGGTGACGGCGCTGATCGGCGTGGCGGACGACGCCGGACCGGACGACATAGTGCGCGAGGCCGAGGCACTCCATGGCGCCGGCGTCCATGCGATCGTGATCCGTGCGGCTGGCGCCGAACCTTCACAGTGGCTCGAGGAGACGTGGGGGCCGGTCGTGCCCAGGCTGCACGCGCTCGGCTGACCTCGGTCAGCCCGGATGGTCCGCGTTCGTCAGTTATCTTGCTGGGGCGGGCCGCTAGCTCATCCGGAAGAGCAGGGGACTTTTAATCCCAAGGTGCCGGGATCGAGACCCGGGCGGCCCACTGGTAAATGTGCAATTCCGGGTGAAGCCCGACATTCCCGTTCGGGTGATCTCCGACACCTTCCTCATCAACCTGCGTTCAGGCGCAGGATGTGGCCAAATGCTCAGGGAGTTCAGGAAGGTAGAGCAGCGTTATGACGCCGTTCTCGGGGTCATCCGCGACGGCTACACGGTCAGTGAAGTTGCTCAGGCTTACGGAATCAGTCGCCAGAGCATCCATTCCAATCAGGCTCGCTATGAGGCCCGGGGTCTCCCAGCGCGGAGCAAATCGCGTGGACCTAAAACCTGACCCCTCCAGACGGCGCCCAGACCGAGGCTCGACCGCTCAGGCCGCGGGGCGCAAGACTACGCCAACGCCGCGAGCATGGCTGTGGTGTCGACGGCGAAGTGGGCAGCCACAACCTTTCCCTTTTTCAATACCCACAGATGGATCTCGGGTATATCGAATGCATTGCCATTGGCCCGAACCATGCCCTGGTCCGTCCACTCTGAATGACTTGACCGTCGGCTTCGAACAGCGACTCCACGGTGACGGACGAATCGATAGCTCCGATCATGGCGATGGCGAAGGTGGTCACGCCGTCGTGACCGACGTAACGGCCGCCCCAGGGAAGCGACGCGTCCTGTGTAACCACACAATCGGGATCGACCAGGCTCAACAAGTCGGCAAGCTCTTGATGAGCAAATGCTTCGTAGATCTGCTCAATGATCTTAATGTTTTCGACCGTCATCACCGCGATCGTACGAGTCGCAACTGCTGAGCTTCTCAGTAGCGGATACTGAATTCTGAAGTGTCGCGGCACGTTCCGAGGCTCTGACCGATCCCGGGCGCATACCCCATCGGTGAGTGCCGATCTGAAGACCTAGTCGGGAGATGCCGACAAGGCGGTAGTCAGCTCGTCGCGGGCGGTGACTCCGAGCTTGGCGAATGTCGCGTAGAGATGGCTCTCAACCGTTCTCACGGATAGCGAGAGTGCGTCGGCAATCTCTACGTTGCTCGCTCCCTGCGCCGCCAAAAGTGCGACTTCGCGCTGTCGACGGCTGAGGGGTTCCACCTGGTCCGGCCAGGACATTGGCCGTACCTTGGCCCCTTCGCAGAGGTATGCCATTTCGTGAGACTTCTTGGCAGCCTTGGTGGATCGAGCCTGCAGCCCTTCGCTTCGATACGCCGCCGAAGCTGCCGCCCAGATCTCAGACGCAATGAGCGAAGAGTCCATCTGGGCGAATGATGTAGCGGCCGCCTCGAATTCCACTCCGCGTCCGGAGATCATCGCCTGGGCCTGGAGGCCGACGGCCTTTCCCAAGAGTCCGTCGACAACTGTTGAAGTGTCCAGTGCGCGTGCCGCGGCATTGCCTTCTCCCAAGCGCAGGAGATCGTCGAGGATGATCAGTTCAAAGGAGCGCTCGTTCCGCTCGAACGCCATGTCCGCCGCTGCCCACAGTTCTTCGATCGCCTCACTCAGGCGTCCCGCTTGGGCATCGACCCAGGCCAACGCCCGTCGCTGGTCGACGAAGACGCTGAGACGGTCATTTCCGTCCAGAGACAGCGCTTCCCTGCGGGCTTCCTCTGCAGCGGTCGAATGTCCCAACAATGCCTCTGCTTCAGCGAGCAAGGCGAGACACCACGACCCGTAGCCCGGATCCGTTCTCATACGAAGCGCAGCTTCGTTCAGGGTCCGCGCCGCACTGGCGGCCTTGCCCTCCAAGAGGAGAAATCGAGCTCGGTAGCCATTGGCGAGTGGTCGCTGCTCCGGGGGAAGCCTCGAGAGCGAAAAGGCAAAGTCGAGAAGTTCCAATGCCTCGCGTGGCCGGCCGGCGAAGGCCAGGGCTGTACAGCGGCTGCTGACGGCCCAGCTTGGTGCGCGAGGAAGCTCTTCTCGCACCCGCAAAGCGCACTCCAGGCCGGCTTCCGTCAGCGAGAGTGCATCGTCGATCCTTCCGATCATGACCAGACTCGAAGCGACAGAGGTCAAGGATCGGACGAAGATGCGATCATCATCGACGGCTTGCATGGCATTCATGCCCAACTCGATCGCTTTGGAGTACTGACTGAAGAAGGCATGAAGGTGGGCCCTATGGCACTGGATCAGCAGCCGCGTTGTGAGACTGACTGCGGAGCATTCGATGTCAGCCATGAGAGCCGAAGCGTCCTCAACTCGGCCCAAACCGCTTCCCATCGCGAGCGACAGGGCATCGGCCAAACGTTCCCGAGCATCGTCGTCGGGCTCGTTTCCGACGAGGGGAGCCAGAAGCTCAGCTGCCTCCTCGAGGCTGTCCCAGGTGCAGAAGCGACCATCCGAGCTCGAGCTGGGCCAAGAACGTCCTTCTCTGTTCGAGCGAAGCAACGGCAAGCTTCTCGGCGAGGGTGTGGTCCGCCAACTGGTTGGCAACGTGTGCCGATTCGGCGAGGACGACGGGATCCACCCTTTCACCCGACCCTTGCCACAACACCGCCAGCTTGAGGAGATGTGCTGGCGTGCGGCTGCCTTCCAATCGCAAGACGTCGGCAAGCTGCCGATTGATTTGCCGACGGAGGAGGGCGGGCATCTCAGCTCGGAGAATCTCTCCGAACAGAGGATGAGTAAAACGAACGCTCGGGACGTCCTCGTCGACGACGGCAATCAGCCCTCGCCGTTCGAGGTCTATCAGGACCCCATCGCTCGTCATCTGTTCAGCCACCCTGAGAGCAAGTGGTTCCCCAACGGAGAGCAACTCCAAGAACCCGCGCCCGGAATCTGCAAGGCCAGCAAGGCGTCCGGCAATAGCCCCTTGGAGGCGCGGAGCCGGACCCACACCGCCGGTCCAACGCCACACACCGTGGATCTGTCGGAGCTCGCCCGCTTCCACAATGTCGGCAAGCAGCTCCCGAGCAAAGAGGACGTTGCCGCGGGTCGCGTCCCACATTCGCTCCAAGGAGACGCCCTCCACGATGCCGTCGAGGGCGCGCTCGAGCATCTCGTCGAACTCGGACCTCGAAAGTGCTTGGAGCTCTAATCGCGGAATGTCACCGCTCCGACAGAGGTCTTCGAGTGCATCGGGCAGAGCGGATCCGCTGCGAAGTGTCAGAAGGACTGTCGCCAATCTCCTGACGGCGACATAGTCGACGAAACCGGCCGACAGCCCATCAAGCAGGTGCACGTCGTCCACCGCCAAGACGACCGGCCGACCCTCGGCTCGGCGCTGCAGACCGTGGCCCAGAACACCCAGCAGGTCCACTTGCTCGACGTCGTGCAGATTGCTCGGCAGAAGGTGGGCGAACGCCCCGAAGGGAAGTGGCCGCACCGATTCCGAGGCCGTCACCCACTCGACGTGGTGGTCTGGCGTCGAACGCAGGACCTCACGAATCAAGCGGGTTTTTCCGACCCCCGCCCGCCCGGCGAGGAGGACCCCAGATCGATCCGGGTTCGCGATGGCATCGGAGATGAAGCGTTGCTCCTCGGCCCGCCCGACCATAGGCCACCCGTCCATGGTGCGTAGTTTGGCCGATCTGAACGCAGAATTCAGTAGTCCGTACTGAGAACTTCTGGGCAGTGCTCCAGCACCCTGGAGAGATGGAGCCGCCTCTCGATCTCAGTGGCCTCCCAAGGGCCTATCGGATCGGCTTGCGTTTGCAGGACTTGGGAGCTGACGATGACCTCATCGGCGACTGCCTTGGGATAGATCCGGCGGGCGTCTCAACACTCATCGAGATCGGACGACAAAAACTTGCCGCCGGACCCCCGTTCGGCCCCTCGGATCCGGAAGGCGAAGATTTCACCCGAACGGGTGACATCGCGTGAATCCGATGCTGCGTCCGCCCCTGTCCAGGCGGAGCTTCATTGTCCTTCGTGCCAACCAGTGACGCCTTCGGTCGCGAGGATTCCCACTCCATGAAGCGGGCCGGAAATTCAGTAGCGACCACTGAGATCCCCTCAGGTAGCGATTCGTACCATCGAAATGTCGCCCCGAGAAACTCACCGCAGAGAGGTGCGCAGATGACGAAATTGGATCGTGCTGCCGTTCAAGGACTCTTGGATGCGGCCGAAGAAGGCGATTACGGCCCGGCGTTCGAGTCCTTCGCTGACAACATCATCGTGGAGAACGGCCCAGGCGCTGGTCCCTGGCGGCACGCTGAAGGTCGAGATGAGTTCGCCACCGTTCTGCTCGCGTTCGCAGCGTTCTTCAATGGAACGTTTCACCAACGTGGTCGCTGCATCTATGCGGACGACCGGGTTGTCATCAGCCTGATCGAAGAGAGTGGTTCCACTCCAGCAGGCGACACCTTCGAAAACCTGGCCGTCTACGTGACCCGCATCGGCGCAAACGACAAGGGCGACCGATTGTGGACGGTAGATCTCGATACCGAAGCCTGCCTCCAGTTCTGGGCGCGCAATCCGACGGAACTGGCGACGGATCCTTTCGGCGAGCAAGGAAGAGCAAGCAACGGAGGGGCCTGACTCATCGGGTGAGCAACGAGAAGTGACCACGTGGAGGCTCTGTCCTCATGGCCCATTGTTCGCCGTGACGCCGAAGCCACCCAACACTACGAAGGAGGAGCAAACATGAACAATCACCAACGACGTTGGGTGGGCCTTGGAGGGTTGGCCCTCGTCGTCGTGCTGCTGGTGACGATCTTCACCACGCCGAACACGCCGGACGCGACCACCGGCCCGGCACAAGTGGCGAAGTTCGTCCACACCAACCAGGGCGGTCTTTACCTCAATGCGTATTTGACCTCGCTGGCGGTGCTGATCGCAGGATCGTTCCTTTGGTACTTGCGTGAAGTCGTTGCTCCGGCTCTGCCGGGTCGACGACTGGCCAATCTGGGATTTGCGGGAGGGATCCTCTTCCTGGTCGGAGGGATCTTCAGCGCCGGAGCGGCCTTTGCCATGGCCGATGTCGCTCACCACGCCTCGCCGACCGTGCTGCAGACCCTGAACATTTTCTCGATGGATGTGACCAACTTCGCCGGCGGCGCGACGGCTCTACTTCTGGGCGCCACCAGCCTTGCCATCTTGCAGAGCAAAGCACTCCCGAGTTGGCTCGCCTATGTCGGCTTCGTACTCGCTGTCGCATCGTTTGCCCTTCCGATGCTCGGATTCCCCGCCGTCGCCGTGTGGTTGCTTCTTACCAGCGTCGCGATTCTCGCGACATCGAGAGGCTCGAAGGTCACCGGCGAAATCGCTGTAGCGGTTTGAGATCGACGTCCGTTTCAAGAGAGAAGGGAAAGACAATGCGGAAAATACTCATGGCGTTGACGGCTGGAGCGAGTGCCATTGCAGCCGTCGGCATCGTGCGTCACCGGTGCAATCGCGGCTCCGACACTGGCCGGTGCGAGCTCACCAAGTGGAGGCAAGGTTGCGCTCTGGGCGAATGCCAATCTGACCGGAGCCACCAGCAAAATCGTCATGGTCGGCGCCATCGCTGATTCTGGAGTCGGCACCAGCATCGACAAGAACGGCAAGGTCGATCCGAACGGTAGCTACGAGCGGATCGTATTCAAGAAGGGCTCTTTCGAGGCTGACGCCACTGGCCTTGATCAGAACGCCAACTCAGAGCAACCAACCCTTGATGACGTGTCGACCTGCTCCTTCGCATTCTCTGCGTCAGGTCCCATCACCCTTTCGAACGGGAAAGGAGCGTACGCCGGCATTTCGGGCACCTTGAATGTCACAGAGCAGTTTGTGGGGATCGGCCCGCGTTACAAGACCGGGAAGAACAAAGGAGCGTGCAACCAGAGCGACAATGCTCGCCCCATCGCGGGCGCTGGAGCCATCAGCGGAACCGGCACCGTCGCTTTCAGCGGTTAAAGGCGGTCCATTTGGAGCCATCGTCGACGAGCGCCGGAATCAGACCCACCGCACTGGGTAGGGAGGCCGCAGAAGAGTCGCCGCGAGTTTGCTACTGAGTTGCGACTGAACTTAATAGAGCGGTCGATTCATGGGACGCAACCAGGAAGTCCTCGCAGTCGCCGGCTGCAAGCGGCATGGAGAAGAGGTAGCCCTGTCCGCAGTCGCAGCCCACGCCTCGAAGCGCGTCGGCTTGCTCCTGCCGCTCGATTCCTTCGGCAATGCTCTTCATCGTCATCGACGTGGACAAATGGCAGATCTCTTCGACCAACAACATCGACCGAGTCGAGTGGGGCAGTTCCGAAATGAATGAGATGTCGAGCTTCAGGCGATCAAACGGGAATCGCCGCACGTACGAGAGCGATGAGAAAGCGGTACCGAAGTCGTCGAGTGCCAGTCCGACTCCCAGATCCTTGAGCCGAGAAAGGAACTCCATCGTCTGCGCGGTGTCCTCGAGTAAGACGGATTCGGTGATCTCGAGGACCAGGTCCGCCGGGTCAATGCACGCGTGTCTGACTATCCCGGAGATGGATTCGAAGAGGCCCGGATCAGAGAGGTCGGTCACTGACATGTTGACGCTCATGAATCGATGCGGGGTCGAGGGGAACGTGTGCTGCCACTCATGCATTGATGCGCTGCGCGGCTCCAGACCCAGCGGTCGATCTCGACGATGAAGCCAGTCTCCTCCGCGAGCGGCAAGAACGAAATCGGGTAGAGAAGTCCCCTTTCTGGGTTTTGCCAACGGACGAGGGCCTCGAAACCGACGACTTGACCGCTCCCTAGTGCCACAATCGGCTGATAGTGCAGTACAAGTTCGTCGAGCATCGGGAGAGAGTCGAACTCCTCGTTGGGAACGGGCCGACCAGCGGCAACGTTCAGCACCGCGTTACGGAGCTCTTGAATCGCACGGGTCTTATTGACCCATCCCGAGCTGCCTGCTCGCATGGAGGCATAGAGCGCACCAGGGCGTCCTGATCCCGAGAGGGTGACGACCTTCACATCGGGATGCACCCTCCGCAGGATCTTGATCGCGTCGGGAGCATCCATGTCCGTCAGGCTGTAATCGATTATCACGATGTCGGGTTTCTGTTCTTGGGTGACGCGGATGCCCTGTTCAGCGGTCAGAGCTACCCCGACCACAGCGATCTGCGGATCATCGTGGAGGAGTCGCACCATGCTCTGGAGGATCATTTCGTGATCGTCGATTACCACGACGCGGATCACCGGCTCGTCACTCATTGCGATCGAGCACCCTTCGTATACCCTCGAGCAATATCGCCTGGTCGAAGGGCTTCTCCAAAAGTAGAAAGTCCGTTTCAAGAACATCTTCTGCCTGAAGCACGGGCTGAGCGTGACCAGACATGAACAGGACTTTGATATCGGGCCTCACCTTTCTCACCTCGGTGGCAACAGTCGGGCCCGGCATCTTCGGCATGATCACGTCGGTCAAAAGCAGATCGATTGACGCAACATCGGACGAGGCGAGTTCTACGGCCTCCTCACCACTCGACGCGGTGAGGACCGTGTAGCCACTGCGCGTGAGCATTCGTCCTGTGACTTCACGTAGTGCCTGTTCGTCATCAACCACGAGGATCGTTTCAGTTCCCAGAGGAAGCTTGCGACCAGAGCACTCGTTGACATGGTCGGCAATGACCTCCTCTCTTGATACAGGCAGAAGGATGGAGATGGACGTTCCGACACCCACATCGGAATAGATCCTCGAATAACCACCCGACTGCAGCACTATTCCATAGACCGTCGCCAATCCCAGACCAGAGCCTTCACCGCGGGGCTTGGTCGTATAGAAGGGCTCAAAGGCACGATCGCGGACCTCTGCAGACATTCCCATTCCCGTGTCACTCACGCGAAAGCGGACGTAAAGTCCTGATGGAACGCCGGTGACGGATGGTTCATCTTCCCGGACTTCCAATACGGCGGTATCGATGGACAGAGTGCCTCCCGAAGGCATCGCGTCCCGAGCGTTGATGGCCAGATTGAGCACGATCTGCTCTATCTGACCTGGGTCTGCGAGGACCGTCGGCAGGTTTGGAGCCAGGGTGATCAGGAGCTCGATCTGCTCGCCGATCGTACGACGCAGAATCTGCTCCATCCGGGTGATGGCGCTGTTGAGACTCAGTGCACGGACCTGGACCACCTCTCTGCGGGCGAAAGAGAGAAGCTGGTGGGTGAGCAGGCTGGCGCGCTCGGCCGCGAGTTGGATCTGTTTGACATCCTTGAGTGGCTCTTCCCATTGCGCTCCGTTATCAGTTGCTGTGGCGGTCGACAGCTCCTCGGCTACGAACGAGGCGTAGTTCAGAATTACGGCCAAAAGATTGTTGAAGTCGTGCGCCACGCCTCCTGCGAGTTGCCCAAGGCTTTCCAGGCGTTGCGACTGATGGAGTTGCGCCTCGAGCTGCTTGCGGTGCACTGCATCCTCGAGTCGTACACCTTCGGCAACCCTCTTCTCACCTTCCGCCGTGATGCGGTCAGCCTCGGCCTCGAGCCGTACACCTTCGGCAACCCTCTTCTCACCTTCCGCCGTGATGCGGTCAGCCTCGGCGTCGAGACGCACTCTCTCGGCGTCCTTCTTTTCCCGCTCTGCTGTGATGCGGTCAGCCTCCGCCTCGAGCCGCACACCTTCGGCAACCCTCTTCTCTCCTTCGGCTGTGATGCGGTCAGCCTCGGCCTCGAGGCGCAATCGCTCGGCCTCCTTACTGACTCGGGCGAGTTCGACCTCCGCCTCGATCCGCGCAGACTTCTCCTCGACGAGCGCCACCATCTGTTTCAGCCCGCGGTGGTCTTCGGCTGCGGCAGTCACGTCTACCGCCGTGCCGATCAATGCAGCCGGGTCCCCGTTCTCCCGGTCCAGAGACGTCATCGTCATGAGCACAGTCAGCTCCTTCCCTGAGCGGGAACGGCCTTTGAGCTGACGGGTCGACGAGTGGCCGCCCTTGATGCGCGGGCCTATTGAGTCGTGGCCAGACGCGCTCGGTGGACTTTGGACGAGCCCGTAAAGGGACTGACCCACGGCTTCGTCGCTGCTGAATCCGTAGAGGTCGGTCGCGGCCTTGTTCCAGTAGAGGATCGTCGCCCCAAGGTCGGTCACGACGACTGGCTGAGCTAGAGCGTCAAGAATTGGCCGGGCTGCATCGAGGTGAGGCACACGGCCGGTCACATGTGCCTGAGGTCGACGAATACCGTCACGGGTTGGCCCTTCGAGATGTCGGGCACAGGAAGTCTGCCTCTATCTATCGTCAGACTGCCGCGACAGCTGAAGTCATTGTCGACGAAATAGCCGAGAAGATCCCGCTTCGGGCCCTGTTTTCAGCTTCCGGATCGACCGCGGCGAATGAGGCGAGGCCTCGGAGCGATGACGACTTCTGGCCGGTCATAGACGAACGGTTCACCGCCGCCCGGTCGGCGCTGCGGTGGCCGCCGGGGCGCGACCGGTCCCGATCGCATGTGATGCCGCTGACCTGACCACGGAGCCGGCGGTACAGTGAGCCGGTCGGCGAGCCTGTAGGCGACACTCTCGTAGTTCACGCGCCAGCCGCGAAAGTCGACCCACGCCTCCTCGGCACTCCGCTCGGTCGCAAAGCCCACGCCCTCGAGCATCGTCACCGCTCGGTCGAACTCAGCGAACGTCAGGTCAATTGGACCCTCGGGGTTCGGATCGAGGTTCACTTCCCATCCGAGGGTGGTTGCGATCCGGTTGAGCAGCGTGAATCCCATCCGCAGACAGAGCCGCGCCTGGGAAGACGCCTGGCTGGGTGCGAGGGCCAAGTGCATCGCCGCGGCATCGAGAACCGCGATGAGCCCGAGAACCCACGAGTACCACGGCTCAGGCGAGCGGAAGAGGAGTAACACCGGGTACGTGGTATGGCTTTCGGCCACGTCGGCCGCCCACCCCTCCCACGCGGCGTAGAGGTCCGGGAGAGTGTCGTTGATTCCCACCAGTTGGTGCCGTGCCAGGAGTTCAGGCCCCCACGCCGGGACACCGGCCCGACTTTCGAGCAGGGCGACGAGGCCCTCTCGTCGGTTGAACGAGCTGTAGAGGGCCGGCAGATAGGCGATCTGGAGAGCGACGATCACGACCCAGATGGCGCCGACCGAGATGTCGATGCCCGTGTCGGCCGGGCCGCCGGCGTGCACAGCCCCAACCGTGAAGAGCGCCGTGAGCGCCTGGAGCAACCCATCGGCGAAGGACGCACCCGCGCCTACGAGGAGAAGGCCGAAGCCGAGCACGAGGCAAGCCGCCCAGAAGAGCAACTGCACGACGAGGGCGATTGGCCCTGTGGGCGCGAGAATGGCGTCCTGAGCCTCATACGTCTTCGCCAGGCGCGACGCGAGGACGAAACACACTCTGACACTCCGGTTGACCTGGAGGCTCAAGCGCTCGACACCCGACGGTCGACGCGGGAGAACCATCGTGAGAACAACGTCGCCCACCGTCAGCACCACCACGATGAGGCCCAAGATCGTCGCGACGATGTTCATTGCCTCGCCACGCGAGCTTCGACTGGGGACATGAGCGACGAGCGTATCCAGCGTTTGGCGGTCGGGCGCAGAGGGACCTTCTACTCCCGCTGGCATTGGTTTCCCGATCGGGAGCTGAGGCCAAAACGGACCCTGGCTACATGTCGGTAAGAGATGCTCCAATGACTGCTCCGTTTGTGGGTGCGCCGGTCCCTGCACCGGTGGGCGGCCTCGAGCTCCTGAGCCCCTTCGCCGTCCACGTGCCCACCGCAACCGTGGCGGTGAGCACTGGGATCAGAAACAGCGCTGTGTGCAGTGTTGTCGCTGATGCGATTGCGCCGATCACGACCGGTCCGATGACGAAGCCGGCCCAACCGAAACCGGCCACCGAGGCGACCGCTCTGCCAGTCGGGACATTGTCCACTGCTCCGGCCGCACTGAGGGTCATCGGGACGACGCATCCCAGTCCGAGTCCAAGCAGGCCGAATCCAACCAGCATGCTCACGGGGTGGGCGATGACGAGACCGGCGGCGAAGCCGAGCGTGGCGACGACGGCGAGCAAGGGGAGCAAACGGTGCGCGGTGAACCTGGTGAAGAGCCGATTGCCGGCGACGCGGACGGCAAGCATGGCAAAGGCATAGACCGCAAAGCCCAGTCCCGCGACAACGGCGGCAGTGTGCAACGAGTCGCGGAGATACACGGCAGACCAATCGGCCGCGGCACCCTCGCAGAGCATGTCGGCGAAGGCGATGCCTCCGAGGACGATGAGCTCTCGTTGCAGCATCCCGTGGCGCTGCGGAAGCCTGGCCCCCGAGGAGTCGGCGCGATCGGTCACCGGTTGGTCGGGGATCATGCGAGACGTGAGCCAGCCTGCAAAGACGAAACACGGCACCGCGAGGACCAGTAGCTGCTCGCTGAGCGTGACGCCCAGTCCGACCGCAATCGCACCAACGAGGGCACCAACGAGAGCGCCGCTACTCCACGAACCATGGAAACCTGGCATCAACACCCGGCCAGAGAAACGCTCTACCTCAATCGCCTGGGTGTTCATGGATACGTCCAGCATCCCCTGGAAGAATCCCCAGAGCAGGAACGCGGCGAAGAAAGATCCAAACGAACCAGTGAGCCCGATGATCGGCCCCGCGACGCAATAACCGAGCAAGGCCAGACGAACCATTCGAGCGCTTCCCACTCTCGGCAACATGCGAGCAGCCACCCCTATGGCGAGGACAGAGCCGACGGGAGCCCCGAGTAAGGCGAGTCCGAGCCGGCCGTCACTGAGTTCGAGGTGCTGTTTGAGCTGCGGTATGTGGGCGGTCCAGGAGGCGAATAAGAAGCCGTGTACGAAGAACACGGCTATGACGGCCAAGCGAGGCCAGCGGTCGACCGACGTCGGCGCTCGTCTGTTGAAGCCCGGAGTCAGTCTCAAACGCAGCGGACGTCTACTCCCCTCGCCCGCAATTCCTCGATCCGGAGCGGGTCGGCTCCGGCGTCGGTCACGAGGATGTCGATCTGATCGAGATCGCACACATGGCCGAATGCGACTCGCCCGAGCTTCGACGAGTCGGCCACGGCGATGACCCGCTGCGAGGATTTGGCAGCCGCGCGCTTGATCGCAGACTCTGCGAGATGGTGGGTCGTCATGCCCGCCTCGGCGTCGATGCCGCACGGGCCCATCACATACGTGTCGAATCGAAATGGCGAAAAGGAAGATTCAGCAAGACTCCCCACCAATGACAACTCTCCAGGGCGGACCTCGCCACCCGGGAGGAGGAGTTTGATGCCAGGGCATTCGTGTAACTCGAAGACTGGCCGCAAAGCCAGCGGCATGACGGTCATTTGGCGGCTCCGGAGCGCTCGTGCCACCTCCATGACGGTGGTACCTCCGTCGAGGATGACCGTCTCTCTGTCGGCCAAGAGGCTGGCCGCCGCGGCACCTATCGCCGCCTTGGCGCCCGTGAGTTCGAGTGCCCTGATGCCGTACGGGGTCTCCTCCGCCCCGAGGAAGACACTGGTCGCGCCGCCGTGCACACGTCGGAGAGCCCCAATGCGCTCCAACGACTCGAGGTCACGCCGCACCGTCATCTCCGAACAATCCAGTGCGACAGCGAGTTCCCCGACGAGCACCGGACTGCGTTGGCGGAGCTCCTCGAGGATCATCTGGTGACGGGTATGCACATCCATAATGTTCAAAGTAACAGATGAGATGTGCGGTTTTACTCCAGCGGGGCTCGTTGTCGATGCTGACCCTTTGCTCGATTCGTCGCGACGGTGAATCTCAGCCCATGTGCCCCCCAGCTCGAGCCGGGTCAGCTTTTGGCGGTCTCATCCCCGACGGGGGTGGTAGCCAGTCTTGAATCCGACGGGTCGAGGTCGGAAAGCTCGTCGAGCCATATTTCGGCTCTCGAAGATGCCACCGTGCGCCGCTCCTGGGCGCATTCTGCGCCGCGACCGGGCAATGTCTCCGTTGGTTTCGATGTGACCCCCTGACTGAAGACAACGGCGTCCTAATTCTGCCAGTACCTGCGAGGCGGCGTCCGTACGATTCGGTGGACGCGCATGACGAAAGGTCGAAGTGATGGATTCCAAGCAGACGGTTTTGGCGCTGTATAGCGCGTACGCCACCGGCGATGCCGAGAAGATCAGAAATTTGCTGCACGACGAAGTGGTGTGGACGGCCGCCAGCGGGCAATGCCACGCAGGTGGCGCTCGGGCTCGGTACTGCTGAGGATGCTGGTCCGCCGTGTGGGACAAATGATCTCGATCGCGAGGCGATCGTTGCGTTCATGGCGTACAACTTCGCCCGGTTTTTTGGGGGCGCCGACAACAACTTCCGTACGGTTGCGTCCGAGCGAGAGGTTGTGGTCGTCGAGCACCGGCTATCGGCCACGCTGCCGAATGGTCGGTCCTACGTGAACGACTATTGCTTCGTGTACGAGGTGCGCGACGACAAGGTCTGGCGGATCCGTGAATACATGGATACGCGGGGCGGTTGGGCGCAAGTGTTCGGCGAAGGTGAACCAGGCCAGCTCGTTGAGTTCGTGCTCGGATAGCCCGACAACACAGGTGGGCCGGGTGGTGCGCCATCTCAAGGTCGTGCTCGCTGAACTGAGCGGGATACAGACGGGTCCGCAATGGCGGCTGCGCCGAGGGGCCCTCCTGAACCGTGTTATGTCCCAGGTCAACGGCGCAATCTGTGTTTCACCAGATGGGATATGGTATAAATCCGATAGGATTGGTGCGAATTGGAAGGCGGGCGATGTCGGTGAGCACAACATTTGAACCAAGGGTGCTTGGAGGACGCATTCGTCCTCTGGCCCCGGTCGACATCAGAAGGCACACGCCGAATGCCTCACGCTCGGAGTGGCCCCTTGTCCTCGTCATCGCCGCACAGACGTCCTACCGCCAAACCTTGGCGACCAGCCTCAGCAGCGAGGGGTTCCGCGTCGAAGGCGCAGCCGATGCTCGCGAAGGGCTTCAAGTTCACAGGCATATGCGGCCTGATCTCGTTCTTCTTGACGCGGTCGGTCCCGACCACCCGCGCATCGAGTTGCGTGAAATGCTGAACTTGTTGTCGCCAACGCCGCTCATCATCGTCAGCGCGTCGAACTCCGAAGTGGACGTCGTAGGGAGTCTCGAGGTGGGAGCAGCGGATTATGTCTTCAAGCCACTCCGAATGCGCGAACTGGTTGCGCGCATGCACGCGATCCTACGCCGACTGGGGGCGACCCGACCTCCGGTTGAGGTATTGAAACAAGGTCCGATTACGCTCGACCTTGGGTCCTACGAGGTCTATGTGAATGGCAACGCGATCGCTTTCACCCGTCGAGAATTCGAGCTCCTTCATCTCTTCATGACACATGTGGGACAAGTGGTCACTCGCGAGTTGTGCATCGACCGAATCTGGCGAGGAGCAGAACTTCTCGACACGCGGACCCTGGATACCCATGTGAAAAGGATCCGCACCAAGATCGAACCTGATCCCGCGAATCCGCGGTATGTCGTCACCTTTCGCGGCATCGGCTATCAGTTCAACGCTGATCCTCGGCGAACGAGTTAGTCGGTGATTCGGCGCTACTCGGCGTCTTGCGATTGAGCCACGATTCATCGAAGGCGTGCGGATGAGCTCTCCAGCTGTCACCCGACGAGCCGCTTCGGACCATTCCAGCGCTCTGAGGGCGGCTGGTTACGTGCGCTGTCGGCGCCGCTCACGTCCACGATCGTCTTGCCGGTCCGGCTCCGTACTCTCTCTGTGTCACGTCCAAACGCGGCTTAGCTGACCCGCTTCTCTCGGAGCGTGAGGGCTCGCTTCGGACAGTCCCGGGCGGCCCGTCTGGCCAAGGCGACGAGGTCTGTGTCCAGAGGCCCGTCGCGAATGATCGGGTATCCCCATTCGTCGAGCCCGATCATTTCGGGCAGGATCTCGGCGCAGTAGCCGTACGCGTCGCACGCGACCGGGTCGATGGTGATCCGCAAGTCTCTCATCCCCCCAATCCGATCGGCCGCGGAAAGCGGAGAACGGTGGGCTTGCGCCAGGAAGAGCACGGCGCCCCTCGGCCGTGAGCGGCAACGTCGGCGGCAAAGACGGACAGGGCGCTGCGCACCAGTGCGACCGCGCCGTCGGGATGACGACAGGCTCCTCGCCCGTTCACCTGGCGGAGACGACGTTCGAGTCTTGCTCAGAAGTCCATCGTCACCTTGCCCGCGGGCCAGTCGTGTCAAGTCGTCTGCGATCGCCGGCAGTCCAAACGCGCACGGGCCGCATTGACCGGCACTCTCATCGGCGAGGTAGCGAGCGATGCGGGCTGACTCAGCGAGGCCGCAGGACGTCTCGCCGAGAGCCACGATCACACCGACTCCCGCCGTGGCGCCGATGGTGCGTAATGGGATGGATGCGTAAGGGGTCCGGAAATGCTCGGGCGCCGACCCACGTTCCCCCGTATCCCCCGACCAGGAGCGCTTGTATCGGCTCGACGGGTTGGCTTCGCTGAGCGATGTCCCACAGAGGGGTGCCTTTGTCCACCTCGACGACGCCGGAGTGGGTCACAGCACCGCTCAGGGTCACGAGGCAGGTGCCGGGTTCCTCAGCCATCCCGCGGGCCCGAAACGGTCCGGCACCGTAGCGGGCGATGAGGGCGATGTGGGCCAACGTCTCGGCGTTGTGCACCAGGGCCGGGCGCTTCTTATGCGGAGTGGAATGCCTTTGTCCGGGCGGAAGACGGGAGCCGAGCGCGCCGATTCGAGCCAGTTGGCCAGCGCCGACTCTTCTCCGGCGATGAAGCGATCGGGCGGGAAGACGAGTTCCTCACGCACCCTGGCGTAACGGTGTGCTCTCCGCTCCTGCATGGCGTGACGCACTGCGGCGACGACGGCGACGCGGCCGTTGGGCACGCAGATCACGACGCGATCACTGCCGCACAAGGTGGCGAGGTATTGGGCCCCGTCGAGCACCAGGTGAGGCGAACGCGTCAAGAGAAGCTGGTCCTTGCTGCTGGCCGGCTCTCCTTCCATCGCATTGACGACGACGATGCCGCCCTGGCCGGCCGATTGGGAAACGGCCAGCTTCACCGAGGCGGGAAATGCCCCTCCGCCACGACCGGTGAGGCCCGACTCCTCCAGGCTGGCCACGAGACCGTCTTGCCAGGAATTGCTGCGCCCGCGCGCCACGTTGAGCGGGCCATGGGCGTCGAGATGCCCTTGCAGGTCAGCCGGCTGGCCCAGCAAGATGGTGGACTCTCTGCAGCGGTGGTGCCGGGCTCGGACTAGGGGACATCCCGACGTCCTCCCGTGCTCGTCGCGACGCGCCGTGTGAGTGGAACCGGCTGCGAAGGGGGTAGGGGGAGCCACCGTTGACCGCCCGGCCGCGGTGCGGAGGCGCCAGACCAAGCGAGACGCCGACGGCCATCACGCACACTGCGCCGAGGACGATGACCCACTGTTCTCCCGCGTCGGTCCCGAGGCCAAAGGTATGGGCGAGGGCGATCGGCCACGACGCGTAGGCCAACCAGTGGATGCCACGCCAGGTCCCGGGTCGGAGGCGTGCTCGCAGCAGACTGGAGACGAAGACGGCGATCATCAGATCGAGTGCGACGGTCCCCAGGCCAACCCAGAATCGGCTGTAGGGAGATGCGAACGGCACGACCACAGCAAGCCACCCAATATTGACGTAGGTGTCGAGGACGCTCGTGAGCACGTGGAGAGCCAGGAACACGACGGCCATGATCGAAATGCGGCGGTGGATCTCCTGTTGCGCAAAGCCCGGCCAGTTCTTCGCCCGGGAGCGGCTCGTGGTGACGAGCCCGAGGACCATCGTGAGCGTGAGCAGGACCAGGGCGACGATGCCGCTCGCCCGGGTGGCGTACCAGAGAGAGGTGGAGCTCATCGCCGTTCCTCTTCGGGCCAGCCGCCGAGGGTGAAGACCTCCCCGTCGTGGCGCAAAAGGCGAACTGCCTGCCCGAAAGGGCGCAGCCGCTCCATGGCCTGCGTCTCCCCAGACCACGGCGGCGGTCGAGAGTGCGTTGGCGTCGACGCAACTCGCGCCGACCGCTGACACGAGTCGCCAGTACGGATTCGAACTGCAGCCCGTCGATCGGGTCCACGATGTGATGCACATGCGCCGTTCCCATCTGCCAGGTCCGGACCTCCGTACTCGAGCTGGCCAGCCCTCCGTGGCGAATCGCGACGACCTGGTCGACTTCGTCAGGACCCGTGGCGGAGTCCACGGCAATCCCGATGGCCCATCCCTCCGGCCGGCGGCTCGCCGGCGACCGCGATGTCGCCCCCGATGCTGATGAGCACCCCCGACCCCAACGCCTCGGTGACACGAGCCGCGGCGCGATCGGCGAGCAGGGCCTTGGCCGACGATCCAAGGTCAAGGCGAACGTCCCTCGGGAATGCGCGCCGTGCGCCGTGCGTGATCGAGGTGGAGGTGTCTGAATCCCGGAACGGGACCGAGGTCAGCCAGGCGAAGCGGTCGAGACTCAATCTCTTCGAAGTGCCGGTCGTAGCCGAGTGCGACGATGGCAGAACCAACCGTTGGGTCGACCGCGCCGTGGGTTCTCTCTGCGACCCTGTACGCGACATCCAGTGCCTCGAAAAGAAGTGGGGACACCTCGACGGTCCGTCCAGCGTTGGCGTGGAAGGAGGCAAGCTCTGAGTCGGGACGGAACCGGCTGCAGGCCAGATCGACCGCTTCCACCTCGGCCCGCAAGATGACGTTCCGCCTCGTCCGCGTGTGCTGCAACCGTGACGACGACCGAGGCGGTCGTTCCCAGAGCTCGGAAGGATCGCTCGGTGGTGACGGCATCGGGTCGGTGCCAAGAGGGATGCGCTCATCGCCGTGTGCCGCCTGACGTCGCAACCGGTCGAGTCGTCGTGGTAGTAGGTGGCGCGGTGGTCGTCGTGGTTGGCGGCGAGGTGGTCGTCGTCGTGATGACGAAGAGCCTGCACCGAGGTCCGATGAGGTGGGGTGACGTCGTGGACGGCGTGGTGGTTGTCGTCGGAGCCACCGTCGTGGAGGTGCTCGGGGTCTGGAGTGGCGCGCTGACGGACGCGGACGCCCCAGGGTGTTCCTTGGCGACAACGATGCCGATGACGACGGTGGCACCGGTGGCCGCGACAGCGGCGAGTCGAGTAAGGAAGCGGAGTGACGCCGCGGCGCGCCGTCGCGTGTCAGGTGAGTGAGACGTGTCGTGGGGACTTCATCGAGCATTTCCTTGGGTCGGCTTCGACAGATGCAAGCAGCCGCGGATACGTCCAGCCTTGCGTCCTGCTGTGGACGAACTGTGAAGCATCTTTGGTTCCGGATCCGCCGTCATTTGGCCCCGAAAACAGTGTCGCGATCTTCGACGGGCGCGTCGGCTCGCTGCCGCACGAAGGTGACCCGACGAGTGTCGGGCCTCTCGCCATTCCGTCCATCGCACCAGACAGGGTACGGAGCGAACCTGAAGGAACCATGACAAGCGTCGCATCGCGAGCTGGGTCGTCATCGCCCTAGCCTGAAGTCCCATGTCACACGTCAGTTCACCGGATCGATGAGGATTCTGGTGGCAGAGGACGATGCCGCATTGCGGTCGGTCCTCGAACGTGGGCTGCGTGAGAACGGATATGTCGTCGACGCGGTGGCGGACGGAGCAGCGGCGCTGCGCTACCTGCGCGCCTATGAGTACGACGTGGCCGTGCTCGATTGGCGCATGCCCGAACGTACGGGGATCGAAGTCGTGGCGGAAGCGAGGTCGCGCGGGAATCGAACGCCCATTCTCATGCTCACCGCCCGCGACACCCCGGCCGATCGGGTTGCCGGCCTCAACGAGGGCGCGGACGATTATCTCGTCAAGCCATTTGACTTCGCCGAGCTCGTTGCTCGCTGTGCAGGCGTTACAACGCCGACCACCGCTCGCGGTCGGGCCGGTGCTTGCATGTGGAACCCTGAGCTTCGATCCGGCGACTCGAGAAGCGATGGATGCGGGAGAGCCACTGGCTCTGACCGCCATCGAGTCAGCGCTTGTGGAACTGCTTCTCCGCAGAAGCCCGACGTTCTGACCCGCCAGAGCATCGCGGTGCAGGTGTGGGACAACGAGGCCGATGCCGTTGGGTCGAACACCATTGACGTCCACATCGGTCGGCTCCGCGCGAAGTTGGACGGGAGCAGCGCTCGCATCGAGACCGTCCGCGGAACTGGGTACAGAATGATCGAGAAATGATGGCGCAACGCAAGCACCGCCAACATGCCCTGCGCGTCGCCGGTTCGACCACTCTGATCGTCCTGGGCTTCTACGTCGTGGCTGTGGTCGTGCTCAACGAGGTCGTCACGCATCACTTGATCACGACAGCGGACAATCGCCTGATGGATCGTCTCGACGATGCGCGTCAACAGATGTCCGCACCGCAGGGGTCTCCGGACAGAGACGACGACGATACGGATGTCGACGACGCCCCGCAGTTTCTGTGGTCGATCGCTCCCTCCGGGACAGTCACGGCCCTGACCTCGGCGGCGCCACCTCTGCCGCAGCGCCACTGGGATGCGAACCCCGTCACGCTCGCCGTCGGAACCTCGAACGTCCGCTTCGACACGCTGCGCGTGGGAGGCACCTTGCTGGTGGCCGGTCAGAGCGCAGCCTCGATCTCCAACGTCCAGTCGGCGCTGCTCGTTGCCGAGCTGGTCTTCGGAGGCATTCTGGCTGTCGTCGTGTTCGGGGGAGCGACAGTGGTCGGTTTGCGGGCGTCCGCGCCCTCCGAGCTCGTCCGACGACGACAGGCAGAGTTCACAGCCGATGCGTCCCATGAGCTGCGTACCCCCATCTCGGTGATCGAGGCGGAAATAGGCCTTGCACTCGATCGACCGCGCGAACCTGCCGAATATCGGGAAGTCCTCCAGCGGGTGGGCAGAGAGAGCCATCGGCTGCGGCGGATCGTTGAGGACTTGCTCTGGTTGGCCCGAGCGGACGACGAGATGCCCCTTGCTGACGGCACGAGTCTGACTGATGTCAGCGAGGAGGTTGCGGGGTGCTGTCGAGCGCTTTGGAGCGTTGGCCGCCGCGCAGGGAGTCGAGTTGTCCTTCGAGCAGGTGGGGAGCGGCCGGTCTGCTCGTGCAGGCGCAGCCGGCCCTGGTCGACCGCCTGGCGGGAGTACTCATCGACAATGCCTGCAAATTCGCTGGTCGTCGGTGGTCGCGTCGAGGTGAGCGTCAACGACTACGGGACCCGCGTGGGCCTGCGTGTGGATGATTCTGGTCCCGGCATCCCCGAAAGCCAGCGTGAAGCTGTGTTCGACCGATTCCATCGGGCCACGGTGACGGTGGCCGGGACTGGGCTCGGCCTGGCCATAGCGGATTCGGTCGTTCGATCAACCCAAGGTGAATGGACTATCGGCACCGCGGACCTGGGGGGTGCTCGCTTGGAAGTTTCGTGGCGGAAGGCCCAGGCGCGCAAGGGAAGACTCACAAAGAGGGGCGAGACCTCTGACGAATCCGTAGCCTGAGAACCTCGGTCTTCATATAGGCGGCAGGGGAGGTCGCGGTTGGGACCTACAACGCACTGGTTCGCATGGCCCAGGTTCGGATTCGGCATGATCCGTCCAAAGTGTCGCCGGGCTTCCGAATTGTCGCTCCAGACCGGAGTGCGGTCGGGCGCGAGACTGAAATGCGTGGGACGTAGGAACTCTCGGGACCGCACTTCGGCGCGTGACGGGATTCCCGCCCAGTAGTTCGCCTTACGCCGGGGCGCCCGCCATGACCGCAACAACGCCTGCGACTCCCGCAGCGAGGAGAGCGGCTACGACCGATCGTCGTAACCCGAGAAGCCAGCCGGCGGCGAGCGCGAGAATTCCGAGTTGCCATACATGTGCCAATTCACGACCAAGCGGTATGGCGGACCCTGCGATGGCTCCGATCACCGCTGCGCCTGCTCCAGTCAAGAAGGCCTGCATTCGCGCGTTAGCCCTGAGTCGATCAAAGTGTGCGGCACCGCCGATGATGAACACGAAGGACGGCGCGAAGGCGATTAGAGCCGCGAGCAGGCCGCCGCCGAGCCCTCCGGCGGCATAGCCCACGACGGCGACCGTCTGGACAACAGGTCCCGGTGTGATCTGACCGAGGGCCACTGCATTCAGAAACTGGGTCCCCGTCATCCAGTGGTACGTGACCACGGCGTCATGCTGCATCAGAGGGACGATCACAAATCCGCCGCCATAGGACAGCGCTCCAACCTTCAGTGCGACCCAACACAAGGCTGCGATACCCCCGACCGCCGGCGCGGCCGTCGGGAAGAGAAAGAGCACCGAATTGAGGGATGCGTTCCTGAAACCTCCTGTTGCTGCGATCTCGACGACACCGCAGGCCACCAGGACGAGCACGAGGTACGGACCGATCGTGGCCGCAGAGGCACCCCCGATCAAGAAGTAACAAGCCCAACGGACCTTTCGGGACCGACCATCGCCAGCCCTTCGCCAGCTGGCCGGTAAGAGCAACAACGCGGCGTTCAAAGCAACGGCCGGAACCGCGGCGCCAGCCCCCGCAGCGGCTCCCAGAACCCAGAGAGGCGGATGTGCGGCCAGAAACACAACCGAGAGGGCGAGGATGATCGCGAGCCCGGGGATGATGAAGCAGACGCCACCCACAACAGCGCCCAGACGCCCGCGTAGCCGCCACGCACAGAAGATGGCCAGCTGCGTCGAGGCCGGACCAGGGAGCAAGTTCGTCGCCGCGACTCCGTCTTCAAACTCTTGCGCGCTCAACCAAGAACGATCCTCGACGCAAAGCTTGCGCAAAAGAGCAATGTGCGCAGGCGGACCTCCAAAGCCGATGACTCCGATGCGGCTCCACTCGCGTGCGATGGTTGAGAGCGGGACACTCTGTTCGACGGAGTCGGTCATGGTCGGCGCAGTGTGCTTGCATCGAACCGTAGACGAGGGCACGGGCACGCGGACGCCCTTTTCTGCGTTGGGCCGCCGTGTGATGGAGGTTGCTCTCCTCCTCCTGTCGCGTCTGTCGCAACCTCTTTCGTATACCGAAATGGATCAAGACTGCGTGCCAGCGCGCGCTCGTCGGTGGTTCTTGTCCCCGAACTAAATACTCACTATGATACTGAGTATGCATGTAGAGGCCCCGACCACGATCAGGGCCAACGAGCAAGCAAGCCGGGTGCAGTTTCGCTTTGTCGTCCACCTGCTGTTGCTGGCGACCTTCGCGGCCTCGTTGGCAACGGTCACGATTGTCACGGAGGGCGTGCCGCATTTGGTGGTGGGCTCGGCATTCTTCGGTCTTGTCATCCTCCATCTCGTTCAACGCCGCCACACGGTCGCAAGGTTGGCAATTGCGGTCGGTCGGCCGTTCAATTGGGTCAAACGCCGAGGTCGGATGGCATGGTCAGACCTCGCCCTGGCGTTGTTGACTCTCAACGCGCTGATCTCGGGTGTCTATGACCTGGCCACCGGTAACCAAGTCATCCTTCGCCCACGCTCAGTTGGTATTCCGTTTCGCGACATCGGGTGGCATGTCTCCGCAGCCATTCTTTTGCTGGCGTACCTGTGCGTGCACGTCGCACGTCGTTGGCGGCGCATCAAACGTTCTGCGATTCGTTGACCGGTGAACTCTGTCGCTGCGCGCTTGCTTCCGCCAGCCGCTACGTCGCCGGCGGATCTGACGTGTTGGCCGGCTCTCACGTGCCCATAGCGTTGAGGAGGCGCCCGATGGCGAATCCGATCGCGGCCGCGCCCAGCCGGATGGCGATCATCTTCAATCCGTTTCTCAACCAGGATCCGGCTCGGGTCACCGCTGAAATCCAACCTGGAGCCAGAATCACGGCTGAAAGTGGTCTGAACCTTCGGACTACGTACCTCTGGCTGCCGATCCAGCCACATGAAAGCTCAGAAATCCGTAAAGAGATCGGGTTACAACGCCGTCTATCTAAGAGGCGACCCCGGCCCGATACTGCCGAGCCGGGGTCGCTGTGCACGCCAAACGGGTTGTGGCGCCCGTGTGCAGGGGGTCGGCGGGGACCCCAGTGCTGGCGTGCCGAAATCAGTTTGGCAGACGGCGCGCCTGGAGACAAAGACCGGCGACGATGGCAGAGCGCCTGGCCACAGTAAACACGCTGTGGGCAAGATGCCGCAGCGAGGGGCGACTCCAAGGCCGTTGGCCACGGGCGATAGTGTCCAGACGTAGTGGACTCACGCCCGCTCGCGTCGGCGCTTGAGAGAGGCGAATAGCCAATGCCGGGGATGAACCGCTCGCTGCAGACAGGCAACGAGGTCATCGTGTCGTCCTTCCATGCTGCGTTGTTCCATCAGCTTCTCCTGGTGCTCGCCATCGTCGCGCTGTGTGCCATCGGACTCAACGTCGTCAGGACGGTTCAGTACCGGCGGCTCAGAGAACAGGGGGAGAGGTCGTCGCCGGGCCGCCGGACGACCACGACAGTGGAGCCACTGGCCCGGAGGGTCGTCCGCATCGGTTTCGGCTGCTTTTGGATCCTGGACGGACTTCTCCAGGTGCAGTCCTCCATGCCGCTTGGGCTTCCCTCGAACGTGCTGCAGCCGTCAGCGACCGGTTCGCCAGGATGGATCCAGCACTTCGTCAACAGCGGCGCCACTATCTGGTCGAACCATCCGATTCAGGCGGCGGCCGCATCGGTGTGGATCCAGCTAGGGATCGGCATCTGGCTGATCGTCGCACCGAGGGGACGCTGGTCGCGCCTCGCGGGCGTCGCGTCCATCGGGTGGGGACTCGTCGTCTGGAGCTTCGGCGAGGCCTTCGGCGGCATCTTCGCCCCGGGCCTTACGTGGCTCTTCGGCGCACCGGGGGCTGTGGCGTTCTATTGCATTGCCGGACTCCTGGTGGCGCTTCCCGAACGCCTCTTCTGGTCGCCAAAGCTTGGACGGCTGATGCTCACTCTGAGCGGTGCGTTCCTGATCGGCATGGGAGTGCTCCAGGCCTGGCCAGGGCGCGGCTACTGGCAAGGGCGCGGCGGCACGCTTTCGGCCATGGTCCGGGCCATGGCGCAGACACCCCAGCCGCGAGTGCTCTCCTCATGGCTGGAATCGTTTGCCGACTTCGACACGGCCCATGGCTGGGCAGTGAACCTCTTCGCTGTCGTCGCACTGCTGGTGATCGGGGGCCTCTTCATCAGTAACCGCCGCCGCCTTGTTCTCGCAGGGCTTGTCGCCTTCGCGGTGCTGTGCGCAGCCGATTGGGTGCTGGTCGAGGATCTGGGCTTCTTCGGGGGCACTGGCACCGATCCCAACTCGATGCTGCCGATGTTCGTCCTCTTCGCCACTGGGTACGCTGCCACGTTCCGCCTGCCAGCCCGAACAGAAGCCCACGTGCCCGGCGAGGCGACAGCGGAAGGAGATGGCGCCCCCGTGGGCACACGGTGGTGGGACCGCATCGCACCGGCCTATGCGGCACGTTCGATCGCGGCAATCGGCGCAATCGCCGTGGTGGCAATTGGCACGGCGCCGATGGCGGTGGCCGCCGTCAACGAGAGTGCCGACCCGATCCTGACCGAAGCGCTCGA
Organism: uncultured Acidimicrobiaceae bacterium; assembly: GCA_963755655.1. Classification (GTDB taxonomy): domain Bacteria; phylum Actinomycetota; class Acidimicrobiia; order Acidimicrobiales; family RAAP-2; genus Bog-473. The sequence continues at coordinate 163,535 of CAVWKX010000018.1, read as the reverse complement.
CGGTACTCCCAACACCCTCAATACCCCGGCGCCCGCCTTTGTGCTGACAGATCAAGCTGGCCATGTGGTCAGCCTGGCCAGCCTCCGGGGACATGTCCTGGCCATGACCTTCCTCGACCCCGTCTGCACGTCTGACTGCCCGCTCATCGCGCAGGAATTCCGCCAGACCGACCAACGTCTGGGCAGCGAGGCAAAGCGGGTGGACTTTGTGGCGATCGTGGCCAACCCGATTTACCGATCGATCTCCTTTACGAACGAGTTCGACCGCCAGGAAGGACTGGCAGGGATTTCCAACTGGTACTACCTGACCGGTTCGCTTCCGGCGCTTGAACGTGTCTGGAACTCCTACGGGATTTTGGTCAACGTCGTCTCCAGCGGAGCCATGGTGGCGCACAGCGACCTTGCCTTCGTGATCGACTCGCGTGGCGATGAACGGGACGCACTGATCGACGACCCAGGGCCGGATCAGACGTTCGCCTCGTCCTTCTCGTCACTCCTGCTGAGCCGGATTCAAACAGTTCTGCCTTCGTGACCTTGGTTGCGAGGAGGGGAGCGGCCGTGCTTCTCCGTCGGGTCGTGTGGCCGATCGCCGTGCCCTCCATCGTGGCCGGGTTGCTCCTCGGCCTGACGGCGAACCCGAGCGAGGCGGCCACCGTTCGGTCGCCGCTGCCGAGCAGCGTGTCGACCCTGGACGGCTCCTGGGTGGATCTGCCGATGGGGGATTTGTCGGTCGCGACCAATACCTTCTGGCAGGTCCTTCACGCTGTGCCAGGCACGTCGCGCTGGTCGGTGGTCACCCCCACCGGGGTCGCCGACAACGGCGGGCTGGTCACCGGCGCCGCGGCAGCCGCGGCAGTCGTCGGATTCCTGCCCAGCCAGCTGCTTCATTTCTCTCCTTTGGCCCAGAGCTCCTCCGGAGGCAAGGTATGGACCCCCCGGCTCGTTCCAGCCGCGCTGCAAGCCGAGCCTGATTCCCTCGCTTCTGGCTCCGCCGGGAACGTCGTTGCCGCGGTCGCTGGCGGTCGGGTCCTACAGGCGGGGGCAGCCTTGTCACACTGGTCCGCTCTCGTCTCCGCGACAGGCCTGGGCCGTCGCTTCCCTCGCTGCAGGGTGACAGCCGTTGATGCAGTGTCTGTCCTGCCCACAGGTGCGCCGCTGGTGGCCACGGGGTGCGGCCGCGGCGGCGTGCTGGGCATCTTCGCCAAGGTGGGTGGAACCTGGACCTCCTACGGCACGGTGCTGAAAGGCCAGGGGCGCTCCGCCACGGACGTGATCCGGCTGGAAGCTTCCGGTCCCGTGACAACTGCGCTGGTGCTCCTTCGACGCGGTGACCGCCGGTCTTTGATGGCTCTGTGGCGGGCGGGTGGCGCGCCGTGGATGGCGTCAAAGCCGTTGGCCCTTCCGGCGTCCAGGTCAGTCCGAGCGAGCGCGGTTGGAGAGGACGGTGCGATCGCAGTGGTCGTCGGTTCCGGGACCGCCGAGTCGGCGTACTCCATTGAGACTGGCGGCCTCTGGGATCGCGTTGCCCGGCTACCTGCACGAACAAACGCGATCGCCCTCCCCAGCGGATCGGCGGCGACGGACGGGAGCTCGATCGACGTGTTCACGGTGAACGGCGGCGCTCTCGGTGTGTACGTTCTCACGCCGTCGGGGAGCAGCTGGGTGCGCGCACAGTCGCTTCAGGTCGCCATCCCCTACGGCTCGTCGAGCTAATCGCCTGCGCTACGGTGTGGCGCATTCCAGCGACAAGGAGAGCGGCTCAATGAGCTATCTGCTGGACAACTGGAGCTTCGATCCCTTCGTGGTCGTTGTGGCCGTCGTCGTCGTGGTGCACGAACTCGGTCTGGCCAGTCTGCGACGCCGCTCTTCGATCGCCCACACCCGTCGACGGCGACTCAACTCGGTCTTCTTCTACGCCGGCTTGGCTGTGCTCCTCGTTGCAGTGACGTCACCCATTGATTATTGGGCCGACGACTATTTCTTCGTGCACATGACCGAGCACATATTGATCGCGTTCTTCGCCCCGATCCTGATCGTGGCGGGCGCGCCCTGGCTCCCACTCCTCCACGGGCTACCCGTGGGCCTGCGCCGTCGGTTGCTCCGGGCGGTTCTCCTGCGCCCCTGGTCGAATGACCTAAAGCCCGTGGGTCGCCTCCTCGTGAACCCGTGGACGGCGCTCATATCGTTCAACGCCGTCATGGTCCTGTGGCACGTTCCGGCACTCTTCGATGCCGCCCAGGGAAACCAGTTGATTCACGTGGGGCTCATGCACACGAGCTTCTTCGTGACCGGCGTCCTCTTCTGGCTGCAGATCATCCCATCGCATCCGTTCCGGCTGAAAGCATCGGCGCTCTGGCAGGTCGGCGCGATCATCTCGACGAACGTTGTCATGTTCATCCTCGCCATGTCGCTCTCACTCTTCTCCTCGGCGAGCTGGTACTCGGTCTACGGGCACGTGCCTGGCGTCACCCTCTCGCCTTTTGCCGACCAGCAGATCGGAGCAGCCATCCTGTGGATCTGCGGGGACTTCTGGGCTGTGCCGGCACTGGCGGTGACCATCCGTCGCGCCATCGACAGCGAGGGCGGTTTCTCGTTGGGGGTCGACCGGCTTTTCCACCGGGACCCGGCTCCCTCTCTCGAGGCGTTCCGCGCCTCCACCACCGAGCGGGCGCCTCAGAAATTAAGGCTGTACCGGTTCGGCACCGGCTGTTTCAACCGCGTGAAGAGATGGTTGACTTGGAAGAAACCAAAACGTAACGTCCGGACCGAGAATCCGTCGGAAGGGGCACCGACGGAACGAGGTCGTAGATCGAATTTCGTTTGGGAGGGGCCCATGAGCCTGGCGTGGAAGGTGACCGTTACGGTCGTTCTCTTCGCCGTGGCCGCAGTGGCGGCGGTCGTCCTGATCGTCAATCTGCTCGGACGCCGCCCGCCGTGAACTTCTCGGCCGACAGCTCGGGCCAGGTGAACGTGACGATGCAGACGGTCGGCAGCTACGGCTCCGGGAGCCATCCCACCTGGGTGTCCTACTTGGTCCAGTCGCCCGACGGTCAGTGGGTCCACACCACTCTCTTTCAAGTGCCCGAGCACGTTCGCATCAACGTGACGATTTACCAATACGACTCGGGAAGTCCTCTGCGCAACCAGCAGATCGGGCAGGTCAGCGGCACTTACGGGAATGTCGCCGTGCTCAACGGCAAGCCGTTCCGGGTCATTAACTCGAACGCGGGCAACGGCGTGGCTCATACGTTCTCAATGCCCTCGATCGGCATCAACGTGCCGCTCTACGGCAACAGCGGCAACGCGAACCTCTGCGCCGCCGCCCCGTGCACCACGAAGTCGCCGTACAAGGTGGTGAAGTTCTCCTTCACGAGTCCGGGCCCGGGTAGTTACCGCTGGCAGTGCTTCGTTCCCTGCGGCTTGGGATTCCTTTACGGGAACGGCGGTCCCATGTCAACGGTGGGCTACATGGGTGGATTCATGAAGGTGGTGGCGTGAGCGACTCAGACGCCCCGGGCACAACGGGTGCCGACTCGGTCCCGGCCTCCACTCCAGAGACCAACCACTGGTGGCGGTTGATCGCCATCTGGGTGGTGCTGTCCGCCATAGGTGACCCGCTGTTCTATTACCTGGCCGGACCACACATTCCGCCGGGCACCATGACGAACACGGCGCAGGGAGCGCAGTTCGACTTCAACGTGCTGTTCGTCATCGCGCTGCCGATCCTCCTCGCCGTTTGGATCTACATGGTCTACGCCGTTGTGATGTGGAGGGCGTCGCGGGGCGGGCCAGAACCGGTCGGCGGCCCGGCTGCACGTGGGCACTACGGATCCAATTGGGTTGGATCCTGACCACCACCGTCATCGTGCTGTTCTTGTTCGGGTTCGGGACCTACGAGCTCGTCCAGCCGGGCGGGGCCGGAGGTGGCGAGGGTTCCAGTCCGATCTGGACACCGACGTCGAAGACGGTCCTGCCCATTCAGGTGATCGGGCAGCAATGGAAGTTCACCTACCGCTATCCCACATTCGGCGGGTTCGAGACCGACGAATTGGTCGTGCCCAACGACACCACCATCGAGTTCAACGTCACCTCACTCGATGTGATCCACAGCTTCTGGGCCTACCAACTCGGAGTCAAAGCGGATGCCAACCCCGACTACAACAACGTCGCGTACACCTCCACTCAACAGCTGGGGTCGTTCATCGTGCGCTGTGCCGAGCTGTGCGGCATCTGGCACGGTGCCATGTACAACTCAGGCGAGGTGGTGACTCCCCAACAGTTCGAGGGCTGGGCAAAGCTCACCGAGGCCAAACTGCGGCGGAACACGAAGCTGCTGCCGCCCTACGCCCTGACCTATACCCCCGACGCGAACGGCGCGGACGGCGGCTACTACCCGGACAACGTCGACCCGTACTCCAAGGTGGAGCAGTACGGCGCGCCACAGCCAAAGGGAGGCGGGTGACATGGCCATCGAGACGTCGGTAAGCGGCTTCGAGTACCCGGGCGAGGAGGACACCGGCACCATTTCGAGGCCGATTCCAGCGTGGCGCCGTTCGCTTTGGCTTCGGCCGAACATCCTGTGGGCCATCGTCGGTGCCGTTGTTGGCTATCTGATCGGCCACTGGTTGGGGAATGTCATCGCCAGCGGCTACGCGCAGGTCCAGGACACGGGTCAGAACGACGTCGCTACGGTTCTCGGTCTCACCCTCGGCGTAACCGGTTGGATGACCGGTATCGGCGCCCTGAACTATCCGTTGGCCAAAATCGTCGGGATCGAGCTCTCGCCGCCACCTCCCGAGACGAGCTGGGTCCGCTATTTCCGCATGACCGACGACCACAAGGTGGTCGGGTGGCAGTACGCGGTTGGTGTGCTCGTGTTTCTCTTCACCGGTGGACTCTTGGCCATGCTCATCCGCACCGAGCTCCTGAGTCCCACCAACCATGTCTTCGGCCCGGGCACCTACATCGCCATAGTCGGCGAGCACGGGACGATCATGATGATGATGGCCTCCTCGGCTGTCATTGGCCCTCTCGGGAACTGGCTGATCCCGCTCATGATCGGCTCGCGACGCATGGCGTACCCCCGGGTCGAAGCCTTCTCATTCTGGATCTTCACAGCCGGTTACCTGGTCATCGTCAGCGCGCTCTTCTTCGGTGGGTTCCCGACGGGGTGGACCGGCTACGCCCCCCTGCAGACGCAGGCAGCCGGAGGCATGGACTCCTACCTGGTGGGTTTTGCGGTCATAGGGATAGGCATGATCCTCGCAGGTTTCAACCTCGCGGCGACGATCATCAACTACCGCGCCCCAGGTATGAGCTGGGGGCGCGTGCCGATCTTCGTCTGGGCCGTCCTCGCCACCACGGCGCTCCTTACCCTGGCCACCCCGACGCTCATAGTGGCCTGCTTGTGCGGCATCCTCGATCGAACTGCGGAGACGGCGTTCTTCGTCAACGAACGCGGCGGCAGCAGCTTCCTCTGGCAGAACCTCTTCTGGTTCTTCGGCCACCCAGAGGTGTACATCATGGCCCTGCCGGGATTCGGGATCGTGATGGAGATTTTGCCGGTGTTCACTCGCAAGCCGCTCTTCGCGTACAAGGTGGCAGCAGCCGGCATGCTCGGCGTCGCCCTGCTCTCCTTCTTCGTGTGGCAACACCATCTCTTCCAGAGCGGCATCAACCCCGACATGCGACCGCTCTTCATGCTGACGACTGAGCTGATCTCCATACCGACGGGCTTCCTCTACCTCGTCACGCTAGGAACACTCTGGAAAGCGAAAATTCGCTTCGATACGCCGATGCTCTTCTGTCTCGGGATGCTGTTCAACTTCCTGATCGGTGGTGTGACCGGGGTCTTCCTCTCTGACGTCCCCGTCAACGTGACCGTCCACGGCAGTTTCTTCGTGCTGGCCCACTTCCACTACACCATTATGGGAGGGCTGATCTTCGCCCTCTTCGCGGGTTTCTATTACTGGTTCCCCAAGATCACCGGCAAGACGATGAACCGGAAACTCAGCAAATGGCATTTCTGGACGTTCTTCATCTTCTTCAATGGCACCTTCTTCCCACTCTTCCTGGTGGGCCTGCTCGGGCAGCCCAGGCGGGTGTTCGAGTACGCCCAGAACTTGCAGACCTTGAACGACATCTCGAGCATCAGTGCCTATCTTCTTGGTGCCTCGTTCTTCTTCTTCATCATCAACTTCGTCTGGTCGATCTACCTGACGCCGCACGAGGCGCCGCCCAACCCGTGGAACTCACTCGGCCTTGAGTGGCAGACCCCGACACCCGTACCGTGGTTCAACTTCGAGCACATCCCGGTGATCCTCAACGACCCATACCACTATGGCGAGCCCGATGCTGCGCCGGTGGCTGATCTGGGGAAGGTCATGTCGGTTGTCGGGGCACCGGCGGGATCAGTGGGCCATGAAGAACTCGGCACCGGCGTGGAGGGCGACGGTGATCCTCGTCCCCCAATACTGTGAGGCGATAGGAAATGGCACAGGACCCCGTCGATAACCAGCAGTTCGAGAGCTTTGTCCAGCTCAAGGAAACGCCCGAGGAGATCGCGTTCGAACTGCGAGCTCAGGAAGGTGCGTTGTGGACGGGAGGCCGGCTCCTGATCGGGATCTGGGCCTTCGCGTTTGCTGCACTGGCGTTCGCCTACTTCTACCTTCGCTCGTCCAACGACGAGGATCTCTGGCGTCCGGGCGGGATCACCGCGCCCACTGCGGTCGGTGCGGCCATTTTCGCGATCGCCGTGGCGTCTGCGCTGCTGGCCCAATTCGGCGAACGTCGTTTCCGCAACAATCAGACCCTGGACTGGCAAGTGGCGGGATGGACCGCCGTCCTTGGCGGGCTTCTCGCTGTCGGGCTCCAGATCTGGCAGTTGACTGACCTCCCGTTCTTCCCTGGTTCGAGCGGTTACGCGTCGTGTTTCATCGGCTGGAGTGTCCTGAACATCACCGTGCTGCTTGCGGGCACCTACTGGCTCGAGACGATCCTGGCCAGGGAGATCCGGCTGCGCCGTGCCATCGCACAGGACGGGGGCGCACCGGGGTCGACTCTGCCCGTCGCTCGGCTCCTCCGCGCCAACCTCAATGGGTGTACCTATTTCTGGGGATTCATCGCAGTCGTCGCAACCTTCTTTTGGGTACTCTTCTATGTCATCTGAGTCTGGAGAGGTGAACCCATGATCTCCGACATCGCCGGCACCCAGGCATTGACTTTCGCCATACCCATCGGTGTGTTGTGTGCTGTATTGCTCTGGGGTTTCTTCCAACGCCGACCAACTAGGTGAGCGTCGGGGCTGCCACGGTGCGGCCCACCGAGGATCCCGCATCGTGGCGCGGTTGGTGCCTGGTTGGCGCTCTGGTTGTGTTCGGGGCGGCCCTGGTGCCGCCGTTCGGCGACGCTGCTCGACGTACTGAGTATGCAGAGGCGCTTCAATTCTCTCTTCTGGCTCTGGTTGTTCCCGCGCTACTGGTACTCGGGGCACCCTGGCGCCGGTTGAGATTGTCCGGGAAGGACACCACCGAAGGTCTTGCGGACCAGATCGCCGACCGACGCATGCGCCATCGACAGTTGTCGCGGTCCCTCGGCTTCATCGCCTGCGACCTCGCCGTCGTCGTCGCCTGGCATACCCCCGCGGCGGTGGCCGCATCAACCCGCCATGGCTGGCTGACCGTTGTCGAGGCGGGATGCCTCCTGCTCTTCGGGGTGGGTTCGTGGTTGGAGCTGGTCGCATCGCCGCCGCTGACTCCGCGCTCAGGTCACCTGCGCTGCGCCGTGTTGGCCGCCTTCGCCATGTGGACATTGTGGATTCTGGCTTATGTGTCTGGACTTTCGACCCATGACTTCTACGGCAATTTCCACCACATCGGAGGCGGCCTCAGCGCTGCTGCTGACCAACAAATCGCCTCAGCGATTCTGTGGCTGGTGTCGGCGCTGTCGCTCGCTCCGGTGATCTTCTGGAATGCCTACCAGTGGCTCAAGACGGAGGAGGACCCCGACGCCGAGCTCCTGGCGCTGGCCCGGGACGAACGGCGGAGGGGGACGCCGACCTGACGGGAGCAGTATCGGCTTGACGCTCAGGCTGTGGCCTGGTGAACCGCCGGGAGGTCGACGGTGGGAAGGTGGACGTCGAGGTCCTTGTCCGCGGCGCGTTCCTGCGACAATGCCGTGCGACGGTCAGCGGCCAGCTGCTGCTCCTCGTGGGACAGGTTCCGCAGCGCGGAAACATCGCCGGGGTCGTTCATCAGTGTCTGAACGTCCTCAATCGCGTGTAAGGCATCCGAAGTTGTCCACAGAGTTGCTGTCGCCAGCATCTGGCCCAGGTTCTTACCGGCTGGTGTCCCTGGGACCTGGATATTGGTCAGATCGAAAATGTCCTCGTTCGTGAAGGAGCAGGCGGTCTGATCGTCGCTCAAGAGGCCCGGTGTAGGCGCACGGTCGGCAGCAGTGAGCTGGTGCGCGGCCTGGAGGTCCCAAATGCGGATGGCCTGATTGATCGCCAGGGAGCAGCCCGCCAGGTCGGTGTTGGCTTCGCTCAGCACGCTGCGCTCGGCGCTGATGTCGTCCGCTCGGGACGTGCTCACGGGCAGATCGGAGATCACCGTGACCAAGAGCACCACAAAGATCACGAGAGCAATGAGCAACCCGCGGTGCCGCTGCCACAACGGAAGGTTGCTCTGCGGGGTGGATTCGCTCATCGGCCGAGGATACGACTGGCATAGGTGGCAATGCCCTGACCCCAGCGGGCGACGCTGGCAGCTGGCAGACTGAATGTGCCGGTCCTGCTCTCGTCGGCGAACGGTGTTGCTCGGTAGCGCAGGTACCCCGCGCCGTCAATGAAGTCCATGACGTCGGTGTGCGCCTCGAGACCCGTCTTCGCCTCGACCGTGATGGAGACGCCGTACGATCGCCATACCGAATTCAACGAGGCCAGCGGACCGGTCAGCATGTGCCAGTTGGAAAGAGCGTTCAGCCCGGTGTCGTTGAACACCGGGGTCTCGGCAGACGCAGACAGTGCCGACGGGTCGGTGTTCACCGTGACGAATTCGACGTGAGCGGAATCCGCTCCGAGGTCGTGATCGGCTTGTTCGATCTCTTCAGCCTCCACGGGGCAGATGTCGTTGCAGGGAGCATTGAAGAATGACAGCACCACGACATCCGGAGGCGAGGCCGGCACGGGCGTCGCAGCGTCCCGCTGGTCGATCAAAGTGAATGGCGGTGCACGGTGGGCCCGCAGTGTGCTCACGTTCATGAAGGACGGGAGTGGGGCGCTGATGGACTGGGCCGGCGCCGGGGCCTGCGGGAGAAGCCTCTGAGCAACGTGCGCCGGCGATCTGGGCGTGGTCGTGGCGACGGGATTGAGGCCGGCCGACGAGAATACGTGCTCTCCGAGAAGCCCCCCGAGACTGACGACGAGGACTACCGCCAGGGCCCAGAACACGAACTTGGGAGGAATGCCCGGAGCACCTTGCTCCAGTGCTGCGGCTCGGTCGACCTGCTGAGGTTCGGGGTCGGGTACCAGCCCCGAGGAGGGTGTCACGTCCTCGCGAGCGGGAGTGCCACTCGTTCCCGTCGTGGGATCCGTCATCGGGCGACCCCGAGCCGGGCGAGCCAATGATCGAGCGAGGAGACCGTCTGCGGGCCGAGGGTACTACCCATAACCTGGCCCGAGGCGTTCAAGAGGTAGCTGATCGGCAGCGCCTGTACCAAGTACCGCGTCGCCACCGCGGCGTGCGCGTCGACGGCGACAGGGTAGGTAGCGCCCGCCGCGACCAGGAGCCGGATTGCTGCCGACTCCGACGTGTCGTTCGAGTCGATGCCCACCACAGCCACTCGCCCTGCCTTGTCACGGGCGACGGTGGCCATCGCACCCAGTTCGGCGCGGCAGTCACGACACCACGAGGCAAAGAAATTGACGATCACGGGCATTCCGCGGAAGGACGAAAGCGACACCGGGTCCCCACCGTGGAGGCTCGGCAGGGAGAAGGAGGGGGCGGAGGTACCAGGCTTGAGCACCGGCGGCGGCGCCACCTCGAGTGCCGACGAGCCATTTGAGTCGGGGTGGGTCGGACCGCGCACGATCACGAAGGCGATGAACCCTGCGAGGCACGCGGCGGCCACCAGGGCGATCCACTTGAACGTTCTGTCATGCCGGCCCGATCGGCCGAGTTCGCCGACCGCGCCGGATGTCGTGCTCTCCGCCATCGGCCCGGCGTCTCCCCCCGCATTCACGCCGGTCACGCTAGCCAGTCGGAATAAAATCCGTCGTTCGCCGAGGTCCGCCTGTCGCGCTCAGGCCACCCTCCGGCGAGACCTTCTCGGTCTCACCATTCAGCCGTCCGCTCGGTCGAATCGAGCGCTCTTTCCCTCTTGCGCGCGGCGCGCTGGGTCGGGTCCTCGTGGATCAGGTGCCACCAGGCAGCGATCGCAATCCCGGCGAGGATGGGCCACTCGAACGTGTAGAACCAACTGAGGCCGTTGCCGCCGAGCGCCCTCCTGGCCTGCCACCATGTCGCCGCCGCGCACCCGGCCACGACCAACAGAAACTCGAAATGAAGCAGCAGAGCCCGTCGCGACAGCCATCGTTGCATGGTGTCCAGAATCGTAGATCGAGCGTGCACTGGACGATGGGTCGAAATGACCGTGCCCAAAGTTGCCCAATGGGCGTGTCGTCTCGGCGGACACTGGATCGAGCGGAATGGGGTGCGCAGATGATGATCACACCCACAGAGGTTCGGAGACTGCAACCTGAACTGGGTCTGCGTGCATTCGAGGATGAACGCAGCGCGAACTCCGGCGCCGAAGAGTTGCATTCGGCTGTGGCGGGTATAGATCCCGTAGCACCTTCCACAGGAACCGGACAGGTGACCCCCACCTGGTCGCGAGGCCCGGTTGGGATAGTCGGTGGATCAGATCAATCTCAAAGGAGGTGACGGGCGTTCGACCCGTAGCCATGGCAGGTATCTATTGGTTCGTACTCATCCCGCTGTTTTTCTTGGCTGTCGTGGTAGCCGTCCTTCCCGTCCTTTACGGGACGCTCAAGCACGAGCATTGGGAACGTCGCGAGGCCAAGCTGAAGGAGCACCAGCAAACCGAGGAGGTCACTGTCGACCCGGTCGAGTACCCGATCGCGCGCGCGTCCCATCTCCACACCGCATTGCAGGACGCTCGGAGCGAGGCACAGGCGCTGTTGACTCGCATTGAAGTTCTCGAAAGAGTCGGTAGCGACGCCTGAGTCCGGGCGAGTTGCGCTCCGTACGTGAAACTGACATGAGGAACCAGGACCGTAGAGGCGGCCAGAGCCCGGCAGCGCAGGCATAGGGTGCGACCCCCGCATTCCGATGAGTGTTTCGCCGTACCGCACTGATCTGGGTGCGGCGGGAGCTTTCGTGCCGAGCGGAACGGACCGAAAGATGCCGAGATCGTCTACGACTCGCTGGTGCCCGTCGCAGTGTCGTTCCCGTTCGGATCGATGGCCAACCTGCGCCGGATCTGCGTGAGGTCGGCTGCGCTGATCGGTGCCGGGTTCCCTAGCCTGGTGGCGCCAGCGTCTCCGCGTCTCCGGGTACTCCATCGTCCAGCTCCTCGAAAGGACCACGGAGCGGCTGCTGCCTACCGTGCAGGCTCACATCTCCGCATCTTTAGTAGCCCACGGGACTGAGTCAGTCTCTTGGCGTCCGGGTTGTTCCGGTGGCAACGCCGGCGATTTAGAGCGACACTGAGGGGACCTGACGAGGAGCGTGTACATGGTTGACGACGACCCGCCCGCAGAGCCTGACAAGGTCTCAGGTGGTGACGAAGACCCCGAGGAAGCTGATGAGGAATCGTTTCCTGCCAGCGATCCTCCTGCCAGCTGGTCGGGGCGGGACGACTGACTCCCGGCCGGAGCACATCGTGGTCAGGGAAGTGCAGACCATCCGAGACACCCTGGTCAGGGTGAGTGCTTTGCGATGTGAGTGGTCGTAATGGACCCCATCGGCGGTAGCGTTTTGTCCGGAAAAGGAGATCCATGAATCTGGAAGAGACACTGGAGAAGATCGTCGAGGTCGCCCGCGAAGAGCTGCACATCGTCAGGAAGAGAGCTGAGGAAAAGACGGCGGCCCGCGATCACGGACGGGACTACCACGAGGCGCAGACGGCTGCCGATCGGTTGGATCATTACGCCCACCAGGTCCGCCGGCTCCACGACGCCGAGTACAAGCAGGGGTGGCGCCACGAAAGCGCGGCGGATGAATGACGCCTGCTGACCAGCGCTACATGCCTTCGGCCCAAGAGCCGCTGTTCATCCTTGCCATGGATCAGCGTGCGTCCTTCCAGAAGTTGTTCGGGATCGAGGGGGATCCGACCGACGCCGAGCTGGCGAAAATCCGCGATGCCAAGGTCATGATCTACGAAGGGCTGAGCAAGGCCGCTCTCTCCGACCTCGAGGTCGGTCGGGCAGGCGTGCTCGTCGACGAAGAATTGGGGTCCGAGGTCGCCAAGCGGGCGAAGGCCGATGGCCTGGTCCTGGCGATGCCCATCGAAAAGAGCGGGACTGAGCTCTTCGAGCTGGAGTACGGAGAGCACTACCCCGAACACCTCGCTTCGTTCGATCCGGACTTCTTCAAGGTCCTGGTTCGCTACAACCCGTCGGATGAGGCGAGCGATCGGAAGGTCCAGATCGAGCGGTTGGCCAAGGTGTCGGCGTGGGCTGCTTCAGCGGGCTGGCGATGGCTCTTCGAGTTGCTCGTACCCCCGACGCGTGAACAGCTGGCCCAGAACGAGGATCAGTTGCACTTCGATCGAGAGGCCCGTCCAGGATTGACGTCCGAGGCCATAGCCGCCTTAAGTGACGGCGGGGTCCACCCGACTATATGGAAGCTCGAGGGCTACGAAACGACCGAGGGCGCCGAAGAGGTCCTCCGTGCGGTCGCCGCCCAGAGCGAGACTCCGGCCGAATGCATCGTGCTCGGACGGAACGCCCCGATCGAGCAGGTGGAGCACTGGCTCAGTGTCGCTGCGCCGTTGCCGGGCTACGCCGGATTCGCTGTGGGTCGCACCAACTGGGAGGCCGCGCTGCAGGACTTCCTGGCGGGTCGACTCAGTCGAGATGAGGCGATAGCGACGATCGGCAGCCGGTACCGGACGTTGATCGACGTGTACACCGCGGCTCGCAGCGGGGATTCGGGAAGCGGGGACCGAACGGACCCCTTTACATGGCAGAACCCGCGCTTGACGCCGGACCGTGAGGCTCGCATTCGCCATGCTCTGGCGGGTGCTGACATCCGCGGCACGAGGGTCCCCGCCTGGATGGCGGCCGCGTTGTTGTCTGAAGTGGATGCGCTCCGCGCCGAGAAGGGCGAGCCGGTTTCGGATGCCTGAATGAGCGGCCGCAGCTGGCGGACAGAGGGTGCAGGGGCCCGTGATACGTGTACGTGGTGCGGTGGCTGATTCCCGGCTCCCCGGCGGGGTTGTGCACAAGCTCCCCGGCGATCTTCGCAACGCCCTGATGGCGAACCCCACCGCCCTCATTGCCTGGAAGGACATCACGCCTCTGGCCCGGAACGAATTCATCTGTTGGGTAGAGGATGCCAAGCAGGGCGCGACTCGGGAGCGCCGCATCCGCCGTACCCAGGAAGAGCTGGAGGAGGGCCAACGCCGGCCCTGCTGCTGGCCGGGCTGCCATCATCGCGAGCGCAACGGCAGGGCGTAGTCGGCACTGGTCAGCGATCGACGGCCCGCTCCAACTGCGCCTTGGTCATTTTGGAGCGGCCGGCGATCCCTTTGCGCTTGGCCTCTTCGTACAGCTGATCCCGCGTCCGACCACCTGCGCCCCGATGGGAGCGCAGGCCGCCTCGACGTCCCGAGGAGATGTCGTCAGTCGAGCTTCGGCTCTTCGTCTTGGACTCTCCCTGGCGTGCCCGCTCCTTGTTCACCGTCCTCGCCGCGATCTCCTCCGCCAGCTCCTCTGAGTCCCCCCGCTGTTTCAAGCCACCCTTGATGTGCTCGTACTGACGTTCCCGTTTGGCGCTCCATGCCTGCTGTGGCACCGCGTGTCCCTCCCATGAACTCACGACTGGCCGCCCTCGGCGGCACTGTGGCCGATACCCGAAGCGGTTTGGCCGAAACAACGGTGTGAGCGAAGTCTGGGGAGAGGGATCCGGTGGGACGTGGCTAGTGAGGCGCACCGAGCCGGTCGACGATCGGGAGCACGAACCACAGTGCAGCGAAGCTGCCGGTTGCGACGGCGGCGAAGAGTCCGACGGGCCAGCTCAAGCCGACGAACAGCAGCACCATCCAGATGGCCGCAGACGCTGCCACGGCCACCATGCCCAGCCCCAGAAGGGCCTGCACGTTGGCGTAGTGGAGCAACCGCCCCTTTTCGTGTCGACGGAAGACCCAGCGGTGGTAGGCGACAGGGCTCACGAGCAGCGCCGTGGCCACCGCAGCGCAGATGAGGCTCACTTGATAGAGGGTTCTCCCCAGTCCGTCGAGGCGGCTGAAGCGAACTGTGAACGGCAGTCCGAGCAGGAACCCGAAGAGCACCTGCACGCCGAGGCCGGCCACGCGCAGTTCCTGGAGCAAGTCGCTCAGATTGCGATTGTTCCGTTCCGCTTCGGAGTCATCGGCCGTGCTTGAGCTGAGCTCGGACCCTTCCATGTTGCCTCGATCATGTCCGTCGTGCCCTCTCCGGGCTCAGCGACGACAGTACCCACGAGCGCTGGAATGAACCCCAGGGCACGGCGATTCGGGTGTCGGCGATACGGGCAAAGCCACACCATGCCAACAGAAGAAGCGGAGCCCGGAATTGCGCGAAGGACCTTTGCCACACGGGCGAGCGGGAGGCCACCGGAAGAGGCTGAGAGCGACAATCCAGAAGAGCAGGCTCGAGCCATCCTCGAGGACTCAGAGGACCGGAAGAAGAAGGGGGCCGAACCGTCGGGAAGTGGGGAGGCGTCAGTGCCTGGTCCCGGTCAAGATGCAGGCCCCGCCTGATCTTCGATGGATAACGCTTTGAAATACGGGTAGAGACAGGGCCATGGCACTCTCTTCGAGAATCGCTCGTCCGCTGCTCGCATCGATTTTTGTGGTCGGAGGATGGGACGCCCTGTGGAATCCGGACGGCAAAGCCAAGAAGGCAGAGGCAGTGAGCCAGCCCCTCAGCGAGAGCGTCGGGGTCGACCAGCTCGACGCGAAGACGCTCGTACGCATCAACGGGGCGGTGCAGATCGGCGGCGGGGTCCTCTTGGCCGTCGGGAAGTACCGGCGGGTCGCCGCGTTGGCCCTCATCGGTTCCATCGTCCCGACGACGTATGCCGGGCATCGCTTCTGGGAGGAGTCCGATCCGACCACGCGGGCCCAGCAGAAGATGCACTTCCTGAAGAATCTCGGCCTCCTCGGCGGACTCATTCTCGCCGCCTTCGACACCGAAGGGGCGCCGTCCCTGGGTTGGCGGGCGAAGCGCCAAGCCCGGGAACTCGAGACGGCCATCGGCGTGGGCCGGGCCAAGGCGCGGCGCACCCGGAAGAGCGTCCGCCGCCGAGCTGGCGAGCAGCTGACGGCCGGTCTCGAGCTGGGCCACAAGGTTGCGCCCGATCCGGAAGAGCTCCGGTACGCCCGCGACGGAGTCGTCGATGCCTTCCGGGATTCGAGTGGAACGGCGACCCAGGCGGTCCAACAGGCAGCGTCAATCGTCACGGACGCCGTCCGTCATCTGGAGCCTCTCGCCCGCGACGCGACCCATGCCGGACTCGATGCGATCGCTCCGTACCTCGCCTCCGGAACGGAGCGCACCGCGGATGCCCTGTCGAAGGTCCGCGAGCACCTGCCGGTCGACTAGCGCGACCGGGTCAGCTCAGCAGGCTGGCGACGATGTTGATGGCGATCGCCACGATCACCGCGCCGAAGAGATAGGAAATCAGGGCGTGTGAGAGTGCAACTCTCCGGATCGGTTTCGTGGTCAGATTTGTGTCTGAGACCTGGAACGTCATCCCGATCGTGAAGGCGAGGTAGGCGAAGTCGAGGTAGGCGGGCGGGTCCTTCTCGTTGAAGTCCACTGCACCGTCTGGGCTTTGGTAGTGGGACCTGGTGTACCGGAGCATGAAGATCGTGTGGATGGTCGCCCACGAAAGAATCACGCTCAGGATCCCGATCGTGATGAGGTAGGCCTTCGTGCCGCCATGGGATTGGCCGGCTTTGATCAGGACCAGACCGACGGCGGCCAGGAGCGCCACTCCGGCAGCCAGGACGATGGCCTCCGCCGGACGCCGGCTTCCATCCTCGATGTTGGCGTGACGCCTCGTCTCCGCGGCGTCCAGACGGCCGACGATTTTCCAGATCCAAGCCAAATAGCAGACGGACGCCGCGTCCCAGCCAACCAGGATCGCAGCGGGCCACATGAGGAACAGAGAAGCGATCATTCCCGCGATCACGCCGGCCAGCGCCGCAACTAAGCCCCTGGCGCCTGCGGTTTCAAGGTTCATTCGATGCTGATGTGATCGCTCGGCCACGGTGAAGGGTACCGCCAGTGGCGGCCGGGAGCGATCCGTCGCCCTCTCCGTCGCGCCCTCTCGAGCGGTCACCGGCCGCCCGCACCGACCATGCACGTGGCGAATGAAGACTCGATGAATCGATCGCTGCAAGCAACCCGCTGGCGCAGTCGTGATGCATGTCGCGACCACGACGATGTCCCGAAAATTCTGTAGACATCGCAGCCACGCGCGGTACGCTCTCGCCCATGCCGGAGAAAATTGATAGAGCCGCCGAGGTCGTCGGAGATGCTGTCGGTACCATCGAGACGGCGGCAGCAGTAGCCGGATCAAAAGTGCGACAAGGCCTCAGTGATGCCGCGACGGCGATCGGGAGTTCGAAGACGGCTGACCGCGTTGAGAAGCAGGCGCGCCCCATCCGAAAGGCGGCGGCGAAGAAGGCGAAGAGCATCAAGAAGACGATCAAGAAGCAGGCGGCGGTCGCGAAGCGTAGGGCGACCACCGCCAAGAAGGTGGGCGAGAAGCGGGTCACCGGGGTCAAGAAGACGGCCAAGAAGCAGTCCACCGGGGTCAAGAAGACGGCCAAGAAGCAGGTCGCTCGAGCCCAGAAGGCGGTCAAGAAAGAGGCGACCGTCGCCAAGCGCAAGGTCGCCGGGACCAAGAAGACCGCGAAGAAGCGGGGATCTGCGGCGAGGAAGACGGCGAAGAAGAAGGCGACCGGCGTCAAGAAGACGGCCACGAAGCGGGCCACGGCTGCCAAGAAGACGGCCACGAAGAGGGCGACCGGCGCCAAGAAGACGGCCACGAAGCGGGCCACCGCCGTGAAGCGCAAGGCCACGGCGGCCAAGAAGACCGCCAAGAAGCGCGCGACCACCGCCGAGAAGACCGCCCGAAAGCGGAGCTGACCGGCTCGCTCGGGGAAGAGCTGAGTGGCCTTCCGGATCGTCCCGTAGCCCTCGTGGCGAGGGTGCAGCCCGTTACCGACGCGGCGGCGCACGAGATGGAGTGCCCCACTGGGCGGCCCCGGATAGCGTGAAGTGTCGTCACGCCACATCCTGGGAGGCACCGTGCAAACCGAAGCAGCTGTTCTATGGGATCGTGAAGCCTGGAGCGTCGAGCCCATCGAGCTCGACCCACCCAAGGAGGGCGAGGTCCTCATCAAGTTGGCGGCCTCGGGCATGTGCCACTCGGACGAGCATCTGCTTACCGGCGACATGCCTGTCCCTTTGCCCGTGATCGGCGGACACGAGGGCGCCGGGGTGGTTGAGGAGGTGGGGCCAGGCGTGTCGGGCCTCGCTCCGGGCGACCACGTGGTGCTCGGCTTCGTTCCCGCGTGCGGGAAGTGTCCTCCCTGCGCCACCGGACACTCGAACCTGTGCGACGTCGGCGGCATTCTCATGACCGGCAAGCAGCTCGATGGGACGGTGCGGCATCACGCTCGGGGACAGGACGTCTCGACCATGGTCTGCCTCGGCACCTTCGCCCCCTACACCGTGGTCAACCAGGCCTCCTGCGTGAAGATCCTCGACGACATCCCGCTCGACAAGGCCTGCCTGGTCGGGTGTGGCGTCACCACCGGCTGGGGCTCTTCGGTCTACGCGGCCGACGTGCAGCCCGGTGACAATGTGGCCGTGATCGGTATCGGCGGCATCGGGGCTTCGGCCGTGCAGGGGGCCCGTCTCGCCGGCGCCGAAATGATCTTCGCCATCGACCCGGTGCAGCTGAAGCGCGACCTGGCCCCCAAATTCGGCGCCACCCACGTTGCGTCGTCCATTGAGGAAGCCTTCACGCTTATTCAGCAGGAGACCTGGGGCCACATGTGCGACAAGGTGATCTGCGCCATGGGCGTCGGACAGGGGGGAATGATGGACTCCATCCTCAATCTGGCCTCCAAGCGTGGCCGCGTCGTGGTCACCAACATCCATCCGTTCAACGAGACGGAGGTGACGATGAACCTCATGCTGCTGACCATCTACGAGAAGCAGGTGGTGGGCAGCATCTTCGGCTCGGCCAACATCCACTCCGACATCCCCAAGCTGCTGAAGCTGTACCGCAACGGACTGCTCGACCTGGACTCCATGATCACCAATACGTACAAGCTCGGCGATATCAACCAGGGTTATCAGGACATGCGCGACGGGAAGAACATCCGGGGTGTGCTCATCTACGACAGCTGACGGCGTCCTGAGGGCCGGCGTCGAAGCCGCTTACGCGGCAGTGCCCTGCGTGGCCCAGATGTCGTTGCAGCGCTCGCAGACCTCCTCGGGCACCACGCCGACGCGCATGAGCACGGCGAAGGCCTTGCAACCGAGGCAGAGGCCGAGAGCCGACTCGAACAACGCGGCAGTGGCCAGGAGCCCGAGGACGACCTCGGCTGCCGTCCAGAAGCCCAGCCCGGTGAGGACGAGGGCCGTCACGGAGAAAACGACGCCGATGGCCTGCGCGAAGCGCTTGGGTGGGCCGGCCACCGGGCGCTCGCGCCAGCCCGAGACGGGGCGTGACGACCCGGGTGACGAACTGGCCCAGGGGGCTCAGGGTCGGTCCGCTCAGGACCCGCGCCACGAAGCCGTAGGCGATGACCACGGTCGCCCAGCGCAGGTCGAGGGCGATGGTCAGCACACACATGAGGACGACGCCGGCCGCCACGAGTCGGGCCGAGACCTCGTTGACCGGATTGGGGAACGAGAAGAGGGCGCGCCCCCGACTGGAAGTCACCGCTGCGGTGCCGTCGACGCCCATGACCTGCTCCTTGTCCTGAACCTTTAAGCCCGACCAGATTAGTCGGCTTTCGCCCGGAGGCGGCCGACCGCCGGCTTCAGGGCGCCTGGTTCAGGCCTCGGGCAGCGGGACCGGTTGGGGCGGTGGCGGCCCGACGTAGCGGGCGGCGGGGCGGATGAGGCGGTTGTGCCCCGCCTGCTCCATCACGTGGGTGCTCCATCCGATGGTGCGACCCGCGGCGAAGGTCGGGGTGAACATCTCACGCGGGATCCCGCAGGTGTGCATGACCACGCCGGCGTAGAACTCGACGTTGGTGTAGAGCTGGCGTCCCGGCTTCAGCTCGGCCAGGACGTCCACCGTTGTGCGCTCGACCGCCTGGGAGAACTCGACCAGGGGCCCGCCCAGCTGCTCGGTGACCGAGCGCAGGAGCAGCGAGCGCGGGTCGTCGGTCTTGTAGACGCGATGGCCGAAGCCCATGATCCGATCGCCCGCCTCGACGGCGGTGCGGACATAAGCGTCGGCCCGGTCCGGGGTCCCGATGGCGTCGAGCATGTCGAGGGCCCGGCTCGGGGCGCCGCCGTGCAGCGGCCCGGACAGCGCGCCGATGGCCGCCACGATGGCGGCGCCGAGATCGGCCCCGGTCGACGTCACGACGCGGGCGGTGAACGTCGACGCGTTGAACCCGTGGTCGATGGTCAGGATCATGTACTGCTCAATCGCCCGGGCGTGCGGCGCGCTCGGCTCGGTGCCGGTCAGCATGTACAGGTAGTTGGCGGCGAAGCCGAGG
The DNA here is from genome assembly GCA_963755655.1 of uncultured Acidimicrobiaceae bacterium. Taxonomy (GTDB): domain Bacteria; phylum Actinomycetota; class Acidimicrobiia; order Acidimicrobiales; family RAAP-2; genus Bog-473. The sequence continues at coordinate 143,555 of CAVWKX010000018.1, read as the reverse complement.
TCGTCGCGCGGCTCGAGGGGCTCCTGGCCCTGCCGCAGGCGGTAGGCGGCCGACAAAATCGTCGGCACGACCGCGCACAGCCCGAGGGCCTGCTCGTAGAGCTCGCCCGCATCGATGTCGTGGGTCGGGCGCCACCCGAGCTCGGCCGCCAGCAGCGAGACGGCGGTGCGCAGCACGTCGAGCGGTGCACCCTGCTGGCACACCGCCGGCAGCACGGCGCGTAGTCCCGGCGGGAGGGCACGTCGGCGCCGGACCTCGGCACCGAAGGCTGCGGCGGCGTCCCTGTCCGGGAGCTCGCCCTTGAACAGGAGATGCCAGACGTCCTCGAGGGAGCGCTTCTCGGCCAGCTCGACCGCCGAATACTGCCGGTAATGGAAGAACCCCTCCTGGCCGCGCACGTCGCCGATCGTCGTTTCGGCCACCACCACGCCCTCGAGTCCGGCCGGGACGTCCCCGCTGGCCTCGCCCGCGGGACGGATGCGGGCGACGCCCATGAGATCGCGCAACGACACGACACCGATGCAGCGGCCGCCTTCGACCACCGGCAGGTGGCGATAGTGGTGCGAGGTCAGGCTGGCCCAGGCCGCATCCGCCCGCTCGTCGGGACCGAGCACGTCCGGGCGGGACGTCATCCACAAGCGAACCTGCTCGTGGTCCGGGTCGCCTCGGCCGGCAGCCGCCCGCAACAGGTCGCGCTCGGTGAGGATGCCGACCACCTTGCCGTCGTCGGTCACCACGACCGAGCCCGTGTCCGCCCGCTGCATGGCGCGGGCCGCCTCGGCCAGAGTGGCAGTGGCGGCGCACGTCACCGCCGGTGAGGTCATGAGATCACGCACGATGGTTTCCATGGCTTCCACTATGACGCTCTTTCCCTGCGTGTGTAAACGTTGATCAAGTCAATGTAAGCTGCCAGCAGATGGAGCGCATGCTGAGCACCGAGGAGGCGGCCCGTCGCCTCGGGGTCAAGGTGCCGACCCTGTACGCCTACGTCAGCCGCGGCCTGCTCGAGTCGCACCCGGACCAGGCCCGCCGGGGGAGCCTCTTCGACCTCGACGAGATCGAGGCGCTGGCGGCGCGCAGCCGGGGTGGGCGCCAGACGGCCACCCGGCTGGCCACCATCACGACGGCGGTGACGCAACTCGACCAGCGACGCGGCCCGATCTACCGCGGCCGGCCCGCCACCGACTTGGCGCTGACGTCTCGCTTCGAGGACGTGGCCGAGCTCCTGTGGCAATCCGAGGGACCCGGTGACTGGACCGCACCCGATCTCGGCGTCTGCCCGCTCACCGAGACTTTGGACCGCATGCGGTGGGCACTGGTCCTCTGCGGGGCGACCGATCCCCTTCGTTCCGACCTCCGTCCCTTCGCGGTGGCCCACGCTGCACGCCGAGCCACCGCGGCGTTGACCGGCGTCGTGGGGACGGCACCACCAGGCGAGGAGTCGGGCGACTCCATCGCGGCGCGCCTCGCCGCCCGCCTCGCCCCGGCCGTCGGAGCAGTGCCGACAGCCGCCGTGAACGCCGCCCTGATCCTCATGGCGGACCACGAGCTCGCTACCTCGACGATGGCCGTGCGCGTGGCCGCATCGGTGCACTCCGATCCCTATGACGCGCTGCTGGCCGGTCTCGCCACCCTGGCCGGGCCACTGCATGGCGGGGCGAGCCAGCAGGCCTACGAGCTCCTGGTGGTAGCCGAGCGCGACGGCGTGGCACGCGCGCTGAACGACGTGCTGCGCGAACGGGGCCGGCTGCCCGGCTTCGGGCACGCGGTCTACAAGAACGGCGACGCCCGCTTCGACGCGCTCCTCGACGTTGGCCCGGCCGCTCTTGAGCGAGGAGCGCGGGGCGATCCTCGACGAGGTGATCAGGCTGGCCGCCGCCCACGACGTGCCGCTCGCCAACTGTGACCTCGCCCTCGCCGCACTGAGCTGGGGCACCGGCATGCCGCCCGACACGGGCCGCACGCTCTTCGCCGTGGCGCGCATCGCGGGTGGGCCGCCCACTACATGGAGGAGCTGACAGAGCGGCCCCTGCGCTTCCGGGCCCGGGCGGTCTACAGCGTCTGAGGCTGTCGGCGCCGCGACAGAGCGACGGGCAGGCCGGTCAACCCGGCCCGATGACGATGGCCGAAGGGTGGCCGCCCACACGGATCGGGTGGCCGACCTTGCCCGTGGCCAGGGTCACGGGGACCAGCGAGCCCGCTTGTTGCGTCACCCATGCCGTGGTGCCGTCCGCGCTCAACGCGATGCCCTGCGCGACGTCGGGCAGGGCCACCGGCGCACCCAGCGTCAGGCCGACGACGGCCACCGGGACCACGGCTGCGCCCCCGCAGACATAGGCCGTCGCTCCCGACGCTGACAGCGCGATGCCGGACGGGTTCAGCGGCAGCGCAATGGTGCCGCCCGCGTGCAGGGTCAGCGGGTTGATGGCGGTGAGCGTCCGGTTCCCGAAGTTGCCCACCAGCACCTCGGCCGGCGTGGCAGCAATGGTCTGTGGTCCTGGACCGGCAGCGATGGCCGCGCCGGGCTGCAGGGTGGCAACGTCGATCGGCGTGACCGTGTTGCTGCCGTAGTCGGCGACGAACGCGGTAGCGGCGCCCGACGCCGCCACCGAGACGGCGATCGCCACCGGCTCCGCCCCCACGGCAATGGGCCTACCGGCCCGCCAGGTCCCGAGGTCGACCGGAGTCACGGTGTTCGAATCGAGGTTCGCCACGAGCGCCACGCCCTTGCCGCCGGTGCCACCGGGGGCCACCGCCACGGCGTCGGGCTCCACTCCCGTCCCGACTTCGTGCAGCACCTGGTGGGTGGCCGTGTCGATCTCGTAGAGCGAGTCGACACCCCGGGCCACGACCAGCAGGGCCTTGTCGCCGGGCGTGTAGGCCAGCGCAGAGGGCAGGCTGCCCACCGACACCGCGGGACCGACGTGCCGGCGGGCCAGGTCGACCGGCGTCACGGCGGTGCCGGGCAGAGTCACCGAGGCATCCGTGGCGACCCAGGCCACGTCGCCCACGGCCGTGCTCCCCGCGGAGTTGGCGCACGCCGCCAAGGCCGGGACCAGCGCGGCGAGCGCGAGAGCAAGGGCCCAACGCCGTCGCACCGATGACGCTCAACCCCGCGCGCAGGCGGCGCCTGCCGGTCGGTCGGTCATCGTCCACCCGTCGGCATCGCCCCCCGGCCAGAAGTCGCCGGTGACGTCGTCCTGCAGGTACTGCACCGGCGCCGGTTCGCCGGCCGCCAGGGCGCGCAGCGCGTCGAGCAGGGCGTCGACGTCGTCGCCGGCGGTTCCGAGGCCGCAGCTGGCCCGGACGGCGCCGGGAATGGCGCTGCGGTCGCCGCGTTGCACGGCGGCCCGCGCCTGGTCCACCCCGTCGCGGCCCACACCGAGCAGTCGGATCAGGTAGGGATGGGCGCAGAAGCAACCGTGCCGGACTCCGATCCCGAACTCGGCGCTCAGCCGGGCCGCCACCAGGGCGTGGTGCATGCCTTCCACGGTGAACGTGGCCACGGCGAGGCCGTCATGCGTCCCGGGCCCCGACGACGGTCCGAGCACATGCACGCCGTCGATGGCCCGCAGGCCGTCGTACAGCTGCGTCGCCAGCACGGTCTCGTGGTCAGCCACCACGTCCCAGCCGATCCGCTCCACCTCGTCCATGGCCGTCCCGAAGGCCACTGCGCCGACGACGTTGGGTGAGCCCGCCTCCTCGCGCTCGGGCGGATCGGTCCAGATCACCTCGTCCAGGTCCACCAGGTCGACGGCACCGCCGCCGGCGAGAAAGGGATCGCCGCGCTCGAAGACCCGCCGCGGCCCGATGAGCGCGCCCGCCCCGAAGGGCGCGTACAGCTTGTGGCCGCTGAAGGCCATGAAGTCCGGTCCCGCCGGCAGGGGACGGTGGGGCGCCAGCTGCGCTGCGTCGAGGAGGACCGGGATGCCACGCGCGTGCGCCTCGCCGCAGATCTCCTCGACCGGGGGCAGCCAACCTGTGACGTTCGACGCACCCGTCAGCGCCAACAGGGCCGGTCGCCGCCCGTCGTCGAGCACCCGGATCACGTCGTCCGTCTCGAAGGTTCCGTTGGTGCCGCACTCCACCCAGCGCCTTGTCGCCACCCGCGCCCAGGGGAGCAGGTTGGCATGGTGCTCGACCACGGTGGTCGCCACCACGTCGTCGGGCGCGAGCTCCAGCCGGTAGGCCAGCTGGTTGATGGCCTCCGTCGTGTTGCGTACCAGGACCACCACGTCGTCACCGCCGGCGGGTCGCCGCGCGAAGCGGTGGACGCTGTCGCGAGCCTCCTCGTAGGCAGCCGTGGCACGGCGCGACTTGTAGCCGGCCCCGCGGTGGACACTCGAGTACCAGGGCAGGAACTCGTTGACCCGGTCGGCCACCGACTGCAGGGCGGGTGTCGAGGCGGCGCAATCGAGGTCGCGGTAGGGGCGCTCGTGGCCGTCGAGGCAGGGAACCGGCATGTGGGCGCCGACGAGCGGCGCCACGGCTTTCTCCCTTTGCACGCCGTCACAATAGGGAAGCACCGGCCCACGCCGGGACCGGGTCCCCGCTGCTCAGATGATGGCGGGGTCGAGCACCTGCCGCCGTGCGCTCAGCACGACGATGTCGTCGGAGCTCCGTGCGTCGGAGGTCATGGCGTCGATCACGAAGTCGGCCACCAGGCTGGGCTCGTTGCTGGGCGAGGCGCGTAGCGACGACTCGAGCAGGCTGAGGCGCTCGTCGAGGTGACTGCCGCGCCGCTCCACCAACCCGTCGGTGAACATCACCAGGCAGCCATGGTCCAGCTGGAACTGGTGATCCTTGTAGTGACAGTGCTGGACGCCCAGCGGCGGCCCGGGCGGGACGGGCAGCTCGACGGCCGAGCCCGACTCGACGCGGACCGGCGAGGGGTGGCCGGCGGAGGACAACGCGACCGAGCCGGTCCTGGTGTTCAGCACGCCGACGAGCGCGGTAGCCAGGCGGCCGTCGACGCCGGCCAGGGAGACGCGGTTCAAGCGCTCCAGGGCCTTGCCCGGCGCACGCTCCTCCAGCAGCAGGAGCCCGAGGGTGTGGCGCAACCGGCTCATGATCCGCGCCGCCCCGAGGTCGTGGCCCTCCACGTCGCCGACGACGAGGGCGACCAGGTGCTCGCTGATCGGCACCACGTCGTACCAGTCGCCGCCCACCTCGACGCCCACCGCGGCCGGCCGGTAGCGGGCCGCCACGTCCCACCCGACGATCTGAGGGATGGCGTCGGGCAGTAGATGTCGCTGCAGCTCGTGCGAGATCCTGCGCTCACGGTCATAGGCGCGAGCGCGGATCACGACCGAGCTGACCTGTTCGGCCAGTTGCTCGGCCAGCCCGAGATCCTTTTCGGAGAAGCGGCGGCCTGAGCCGGCGGAGACCAGCGTGACCGTGCCGAGGACCTGCTGGTCGCGCAGGCGGAGTGGAACCGTGACGTACGAGGTGAAGTCGAGCGACTTCAGAATCTCGTAGTGCCGCTCGTCGCGGCTGGTGCTCCGGAGGAAATCGTCGTCCATATCCGCGCTCCACATCGACCGGCCGTGGCGCATGACTTCGATGCTCGGATGGACGCCGGCCGGGTCCGGCGCGTACGAGGCGCGAAGCTCCTCGGTCAGCGCCTGCTTGTCGGGATCGGCGTGCCACGCCGCCATCCGTCGCATCTGGCCGTCCTCGTCCTCGATGTCGATCAGGCACAGATCCGCCATCACAGGGACCGAGACCCGGGCGAGGCGCTCGACCATGTCGCGGTAGTCCACGACCTCGGAGAGCACCTGGGTGGCCAACAACAGGAACTCGTTGTGGCGCCGGGCTTCGAGGAGCTCCTCGACCAGTTGCTGGCGCTCGGTCGCCTGCGCCGAGGCGTGCAGCAGCTCTCCGAGGTGGCCACCGACCGCATCCGTGAGCTCGACCACCGAGGGGTCGCGCTCACGTGGGTGACGGCTCAGCATCTTGACGATCCCGACGCACGCGCCGTGGTAGCGGACCGGGAATGCGTAAGCGCTCTGCAGCCCGTCCTCCACCAGCGAGTCCGTCACGAAGCGGCCGTCGGTGATCAGGTCCGGCACCCACAGGGGCTCGCCGTGCTCCATGACCCATCGGGGAAGACCGCTGCTCCCGCTGGTCGGGTCGCCCGCCTTCTCGAGCGCGAAGGCGGGAGCCACTGTGGGCGTGCGCGTCCACACGTGCCGGCAGGTCAACTCGCGGTTGGCCGAGACCGTCCACAGCGTGGTCACGTCCCAGTCGAGGCGGCGGCCCAGCGTGGACAGCAACCGCTCCGCCGGAGGCTCGTCGATCGGCGCGTCGGCGAGGATCTCGAGCAATTCGCTCGTCAGCTCCGACCAGCGTTGGAGCTTCTTGTCGTCGCGCGGGCGGAGGATGCCCACGACCACCGGGCCGGCCAGCGGATGGTCGAAGATACTGATGACCAACTCGGTGCGGACGTCGGTCCCGTCGGCCCGCCTGATGTCGGCATCGAGCCGGCGCCCGACGAGATCGGCGGCCTGCGAGCGCACGAACTCCCCGTAGTCCTCCCCCACCGTGGCGGTCAGCGAATCGGGCACCAGGTCGAAGACGGTGCGCCCGACCAATGAGCCCCGGGGCCAGCCCAACAGGTCCTCGGCCGCGACGTTGACGTAACGGATGACGCCCTGGTCGTCGGTCGCCACGACCGCGTCGCGCAACCCGTCGAGCACCACACGCACTCCCTGCACGGGCCAGGCCGACTGGCTCGCACTCGCCGGCAGCGGGGCGTCCACGTGCTCGGTCCCCTCGCCCACCGTCGCCGGTGCGGTCCCCGAGGCCCGGTCGATGGACGCATCCCCGATGGCGGGGCGCTCTGCCGGACCAGCGGACGAGCCGTCGCTGTCGTCCGCCCCCAGTGGCAACGAGAACCAGACCGTCTTGCCGGGCCGGTCGCGCCGCAACTCGATACCCCAGGCGTCGGCCAGCGTGCGCACGATGTGCAGGCCGCGCCCGTGGGGCGCATCGGCGACCTGCTCCTGGGGCGTCGGGAAGCCGTCGGCGCCGTCGGTGACCTCGACCCGCACGCTGTGGCCGTCGGCCGCCACCTCCACGCCCACCTCGAACTCGGTCGCCGCGTGTTGCACCGCATTGGTGGCCAGTTCGGACAGCATCAGCACGAGCGCGTCGGCCTCGCTGTCGCTGGCGTTCGGCACGTGCCCGAGGAGGAATCGACGGGCTTGGCCCACCGACGCCGTCGCCACCGGGAACCGGCGCGCGCGCGACCGGGCTGGGCGTCTCGAAGTCGTGCATCTGGGCCGTGGGCTCTCCCCCCGGAAGATTGGGGCCGTGCATGCCGGTTGCGCTACTCCTGCCCGGGGGCGCAACCCCTAAACCGCCTGGGAGTACGGTTCGCACACCCTGCATCGTCGCCTCGCCCGATTCCGGCACTACCCTGCTCGTTCGTGGAGGAACGCTACGAATCGGAACTCGGCCGGGCGTCCGCCGTCCTCGACGGCGTGGACCGGGCGCTGAACCGGCTGAGCGACGGCACCTACGGGCAATGCGAGGCCTGCGGCGCGCCGATCCTCGATGCCGACCTCGAGCGCGACCCCACCCGCCGTGTGTGCGAGCAGCATCTGACCCAGGCCTGAGCGGTCCGGCCTGCCCCGGCGTCAGCCGGGGATCGTCAGCTTCTTGGCGGCGTCGAGGCGGCTCGCCACGTCGGGCCAGTTGACGACGTTCCACAGGCGGCGAAGAAGTCGGCCTTCACGTTCTTGTACTGCAGATAGAAGGCGTGCTCCCAGGCGTCGAAGACGAGGAGCGGGACCGAGCCCTGGCCGACGTTGCCCTGGTGGTCGTAGACCTGCTCGACGATGAGGCGCCCGGCGAGGGGCTCGTAGGCGAGCACGCCCCAGCCCGAGCCCTGAATGGTCGAGGTGGCCTGCGTGAACTGCGCCTTGAACTCGTCGAAGGAGCCGAAGTTCTCGTCGACGGCCGACCCGAGGTCCCCGTCGGGCTTGTCGCCGCCGTCGGGGGACAGGTTGTTCCAGAAGATGGAGTGCAGCACGTGGCCCGAGATGTGGAAGGCGAGGGTCTTCTCGAGGCCGACGATGGCGCCGAAGTCGTCCTTGTCGCGGGCGGCGGCCAGCTTCTCGAGCGTCTGGTTGGCCCCGGCCACGTAGGCGGCGTGGTGCTTGTCGTGGTGGAGCTCCATGATCTCGGCCGAGACGTGCGGCTCCAGTGCGGCGTAGTCGTAGGGCAGGTCTGGGAGGGTGTACTCGGCCATGGCGAATCTCCTCGGTGGTCGTCGTGCGTGGACGTGTGCTGCGTGCTGGACCATACCCGAAGGGGCCGGAATCACAACCGAGTGCCCGCCGGCCATATGGCCTGCATGCCGACCTCCCCCGGGCGTCGCTCCCAACTCCGGCGGAACCCGTCCGGCGGTACGCTTGCAAGAGTGAGCACGGACCCCAAAGATCGCTGGCTCGATCTGGGTTCCTTCATCCGGGAGCAGCGGGGATCGGCCCGGCTCTCGCTGCGGCGGCTGTCCGAGCTGGCCGGCATCTCCAACCCGTACCTCAGCCAGATCGAGCGCGGCCTGCGACGCCCCTCCGCCGAGATCCTCCAGCAGATCGCCAAGGCGCTGCGCATCTCCGCCGAGACGCTGTACGTGCAGGCGGGCATCCTCGAACCCCCGTCGGGGACGCCCGACCTGACCCGGGCCATCATGGCCGACCAGTCGATCAGCGAGGAGCAGAAGCAGGCCCTCGTGCGGATCTACCTCTCCTTCCGCCGCGACCACGAGGACGATCGCGGCGAGCCGGTCCCGGAGGACCCCGCCGCACCGACCGAAGTGCCCATGCCCGACGCCGCCGCCGCCGCCGCCGAGCCCGTCACCTCCCCCTGAGCCCGGCGCCGTGAGCCCGGCGCCGTGAGCCCGGCACCGTGAGCCCCGCACCGTGAGCCCCGCACCTTGGAGGCCTGGCCGGAGCGGTATTCCCGGCCGCCGATAGGCTCGGAGCGCCATGCGCCGCCTCGCCGTCCTCTCTCTCCACACATCCCCCCTGGCCCAGCCCGGCACGGGGGACGGTGGCGGCATGAACGTCTACGTGCGGGAGCTGACCTCCGCCCTGGCCCGCTCGGACGTCGCCTGCGACGTGTTCACCCGGGCCTGGTCGCCCGATCTGCCGGCCGTGGTCGACGTCGAGCCGGGCTGCGGGTGCACCATGTCCCCGCCGGACCGCTCGAGCGTCCTGCCCAAGGAGTCCCTCCCGGCCGTGGTCGACGAGTTCACGGCGGCGGTGCTCGAGCGCATGGCCGCCGCGCCGGCAGTCCGGCGAGCTGCCCTACACCTCGGTGCACGCCAACTACTGGCTGTCGGGGCTCTCGGGCCACGTCATCAAGCACGAGCTGAACCTGCCGCTGGTGTGCACGTTCCACACGCTCGATCGCGTCAAGGCCGAGTCGATGCCCGAGGAGGTCGAGGCCGACATGCCCCACCGCCGGGCCGAGGCCGAGGCGTCCATCATCGACTGCTCCGACGCCGTCCTGGCTTCCTGCACCGTCGAGGCCGACCAGATCGCCTCGCTCTACGGCGGCGAGCCCGAGCGCATCCGCATCGTGCCGCCCGGCGTCGACCATGCCTTCTTCGGTCCCGGCCACCGGCCGCAAGCCCGCCGCGCCCTCGGTCTGCCGGTCGATGGGCGGCTCCTCCTCTTCGTCGGCCGGATCCAGCCGCTCAAGTGTGCCGACGTGGCCATCGAGACGCTGGCCGAGCTGCGCGCGGGCGGTGAGCGAGCCCTACCGCCTCGTGGTGGTCGGCGGCCCGAGCGGTCCGCACGGCGAGAAGTCGCTGCAGAGCCTGCACGACGTGGCCGATGCCCGCGGCGTGCGCGAGCACGTGCACTTCGTGGCGCCCCAGCCGCACGAGCTGCTCTCGTCCTACTACCGGGCGGCCGACGTCTGCATCGTGCCCAGCCGCTCCGAGTCGTTCGGGCTGGTCGCGCTGGAGGCCGCCGCCTGCGGGACGCCGGTCGTCGCCTCCGCCGTTGGCGGGCTGACCACGCTGGTCGACCACGGGCGCACCGGCTACCTGGTCGAGGACCGGGACCCCGCCGCCTACGCCGACGCCGTGCGCCGGATCTTCGACGAGCCGCTGGCGGCCGAGCGGCTCTCCACCGCATCGGTGCTGCGGGCTCGCCACTACACCTGGCGCGCCGCAGCCCGCACCTTGGTAGAGCTGCACGACGAGTTGGCCGCCGGCCGCCTCGTCGAGTGCAGCTGACCGGCTCGAGCCCAGCGCACCGCGCCGAGCCCGCTGCCCGAACCATGCCGATCGTCGACCTTCCCGATGACGAGGAGATGGCGGCCGCGGTGGCCACGATCGACGACTGGGCCGCGCGTGAGCTGGCGGCGGACGGCCCTCTGGTGGCCGCCGAGCGCCAGGAGGTGACCGACCGCACCGCGTCGTTCCAGTGGTATCTCCGCTTCAAGGGCGAGGAGAAGGACTTCATCACGGTGTGGTTCACGCTCAAGCAGCGCACGCTGTGGCACGAGGCCCAGTTCATGCCCGCACCCGAGGAGCACAAGGAGGAAGTGCTTCGCTATCTCCTGCGCCGCAACATGCAGCTCTTCGGCATGGCGTTCGCCCTCGGGCCCGAGGACGCCGTCTACCTGGTGGGCCGGGTGCCCGCCCGTCTCATCGACGACGACGAGCTGGACCGCATCGCCGGGGCGTCGGTCGTCTACACCGACGACCACTTCCCGACGGCCATGACGCTGGCCCACCCCTCCACCTACCGCCGGCGGCCCCGCCGCTGACGCCAATCGCCGACGGCACCGCGCTGACAGCCGGTCCGGCGGTCGGTAACGTCGCGTCCGTGGCCAACCTGCTCATCGTCGGTGGCGGCAAGATGGGAGGCGCCCTCCTCGGGGGGTCTGCTGCGCTCCGGGTGGGCGGAGTTGGCGGACATCGCCGTCGTGGAGCCTGCCGCCGAGCGCCGCGACGAGCTGACCGAGGAATTCCCGGGACTGCGCGTCCTCGCCGCCCCGAGGCCGGCGTGCTGGAGCGACGGCGGCGAGCGGATCGCCGGGGCCGTGCTGGCGGTGAAGCCCGATGCGGCCGAAGGGGCCTGCCGGGCCCTCGGCGTCGCCGGGGTGACCCGTGTGCTCTCCATCGTGGCCGGCGTGCCCAGTGCGCCGCCTCGAGGCCGCGCTCGGCGGCGAGCCCGCGGTGGTGCGGGCGATGCCCAACACCCCCGCCCTGGTCGGCGCCGGCGTGACGGCGATTTCGGGCGGCTCCTTCGCCACGTCGCAGGACCTGGCCTGGGCCGAGGACGTGCTGTCGGCGGTCGGGACGGTGGTGCGCCTGCCCGAGCGCCTGCTCGATGCGGTGACCGGCCTCTCGGGCTCGGGCCCGGCCTACTTCTTCCTGGTGGCCGAGGCGCTCATGGAGGCGGGCGTGCAGATGGGGCTCGACCGCGACGTGAGCCGGACGCTGGTGGTCGAGACGATGCTCGGCTCGGCCATGCTGCTGCAGGAGACGGGCCACGACCCCGAGGCCCTGCGCGCCATGGTGACCTCGCCCGCGGGCACCACGGCCGCCGGCATCCGGACCCTGGAGGCGCGCGCGGTGCGCTCCGCCTTCATGGAAGCGGTGGCGGCCGCCACCGAGCGGTCGCGCAACCTGCAGCGCTGACGCCGGAGCCATGACGAGGGAGTCCCCGCGCACGGTCTTCTTCCTCTCCGACTTCGGCACCGAGGACGAGTTCGCCGGCGTGGTCCACGCGGTCATCGCGGCACGGGCACCGGGGACGACCGTCATCGACCTGACCCACACATTCCGCCCTTCGACGTGCGGGCGGGGAGCCACACGCCTGGTGCGCGCGGTGCCGTACCTCGGTCCCGGCGTCGTGCTGGGCGTGGTCGATCCCGGGGTCGGAACGGCGCGCCGTGGCATCGGCCTGCAGGTGGCGCTGCCCTCGGCGATCGACCTTGTCGTTCGTCGGACCCGACAACGGGCTGCTCGTGGCCGCGGCGGAGGCGGCGGCCGAGGCTCCGGTTGCCCGCGTCGTGGAGCTGACCCGCCCGCCGGCGCCGCCCGACCGGGGCTCCACCTTCGACGGGCGTGATCTGTTCGCGCCGGCCGCGGCCGCCCTCTGCACCGGCGCCGCGCTCGAGGATCTCGGCGAGCCCGTCGACCCGGTGTCGCTGGTCCGCCTGGTCGGCGGCGTGGTCGAGGAGGGTCGCCTGCACGACGGCCGCGCCTGCCTGCGCACCGAGGTGACCTGGGTCGACCGCTTCGGCAACCTGCAACTGGCGGCGACGGTGGCCGACGCCCGGGTCGCCGGCATTCCGTTGGACGGGCGGGTCGAGTTGGCCGCCCGGCTGGAGTCGGGCCGCCAGGATCCCGACGGGTTGCCGCTCTCACTCGTGCCCGAGGGGACGCAGCTGCGCTGCGTCGACGCGTTCGGCCAGTTGCAGCAAGGGGAGTTCGGCCTGCTCGTCGACGCCAACGGGCATCTGGCCGTGGTGGCCGGCGAGGCGTCGGCGGCGCGCTGGCTCAACGTGGCGGCGGGGGAGTTGCTCGTCCTGGCGTGGTGAGGTGGTCCCGCCGGTGGGACCGGACCGTTTGGTGCCGCCGGGAGTGCTCTCGGTACCATCCGACGCAGTGAACGACGAGCCGCGGAGTTCCGACTTGTCCGCCCCCGGGCGGATCCCCGAGGCCACGGTGCTGCGGCTCCCCATCTACCAGCGCATTTTGGCCGAGCTGGTCCGCGGCGGGCTCCCGGACGGTCTCCTCGGAGCAGCTGGCCGAGCTGGCCCGCGTCAACGCGGCCAAGGTGCGCAAGGACCTGTCGCTGCTGGGCTCGTTCGGCACGCGGGGTTCGGGCTACGACCCCGAGTTCCTCATCGCCCAGATCGACCGCGCCCTCGGCGTCGACGAGAACTGGTCGGTGGCCATGGTGGGCATCGGCAACCTGGGCCGGGCCCTCACCAACTCGGCCGGGTTCGCCTCGCGGGGCTGTCAGGTCACCTCGCTCTTCGATGTCGATCCGGCCGTGGTCGGCGAGGAGATCCGCGGCATGCGGGTGCGCCACATGGACGAGATCGCCTCGTTGCGCGCCGCCGAGCGCCCCGACATCGGGGTGATCACGACGCCCGGCTGGGCGGCCCAGGGGGTGGCCGACCTGCTGGTGCGGGCCGGGGTCACCTCGCTGCTCAATTTCGCGCCCCGGGTCCTCACCGTCCCGCCCACGGTCCATCTCCGCTACGTGGACCTCTCCATTGAGCTGCAGGTCCTGGGCTTCTACCGGGCCCGTGACGAGGAGCCCGGCGCGGAACGGGTGCGTGCTCCCCTGATGCGATCGGTCGGGCTCTCGCAAGGTCCGGAGCTGGCCTGACGGCCCGAAGGTCGGTCCGCGACTGGCAGGCTGTAGACCGGGACCGGCACACTTGTGAGCCGACCCAGGAAGGAACCGCGTGTCCGTCGTCGTCATAGGGCTCCAGCACACGCAGGCCCCGCTGCCGCTGCTCGAGGCGGCGGCCGTCTCCGATGCCGACCTGCACAAGATGCTCAGCACATTGAGCCACCGCCGCAACGTCCAGGAGTCAGTCGTGCTCTCCACCTGCCTGCGCACCGAGGTGTACGCGGTGGTCGACCGCTTCCACGACGCCGTGGCGGAGATCTACGACGTCCTGTCCGAGCACTCGCACCGCTCGGTGGAGGAGCTGTCCGCCCACGCCACGCTCCGCTTCGACGACGATGTCACCTCCCACCTGTTCTCGGTGACCTCGGGCCTCGAGTCTGTCGTCACCGGCGAGACCGAAGTCGTCGGACAGGTGCGCCGGGCCTTCGAGCGGGCCCAGGAGGAGGGCACCGTCGGGCCCCGTTCTCTACGCCCTCTTCCGCCACGCCCTGCAGACGGGCAAGCGGGTCCGCACCGAGACGGGCATCAGCAAGGGCACGACGTCGTTTGCCTACGCCGCCGTGACGGTCGCCCGCGGCGAGGACCAGGCCGGCCTGCGCGGCGCCCGCGTCGTCGTCGTCGGCGCGGGCGACATGGGCCTCGGTGTGTGCCGCGCCCTGTCGGACATCGCGCCGGCCGATGCGCCGCAGCGGGTCGTGGTGGTGAACCGCTCCGCCGCGCGGGCGCGCGACCTGGTGCGCCAGGCGGCCACCGGACCGTTCGACATGCGGGCGGCGCCTCTGGAGCACGTGGCCGGCGAGCTGGCCGACGCTGATGTCGTCCTGACCGCCGTCGCGGCCGAGTCGCATGTGCTGCACACCGACGGATTTCGCCGGCGTGGCCGGTCCGTTGCTCGTCATCGACCTCGGGGTGCCGCGCAACGTCGAGGCCTCGGTGGCCGGACTCGACGGCGTCACGCTGCTCGACATGGACACCTTGAGCGTCTCGGTGGCCCGCGCCCTGGGCGATCGCCAGGAGGAGTCGGTGGCCGCCCGGGCCATCGTGGCGGCGGAGGTCGACCGCTACCGCAGCGCCAGCCGCCAGCGTGGCGCCGCCCCGGTCATCGCGTCGCTGCGTTCCCGCCTCGAGGCGCTGCGCGTGGCCGAACTGGAGCGGCACCGGGCGCAGCTGGCCGACCTCAGCGAGGAGGAGTGGGACCACGTGGATGCGGCCACGCGGGCCGCCCTGGCCAAGATGCTGCACGAGCCGACCGTGCTCTTGAAGGAGACGGCGGGGACGCCCCGCGGCGAACGGCTGGTCGAGGCGTTGCGCATCCTCTTCGACCTGTAGTCGCGGCCATGGGATAGTCGGACCATGGCAACCCTCCGCCTGGCCACCCGCGGCTCGCCGCTCGCCCTGCGCCAGACCGAGCTGGTTGCCGAGCTCCTGCGCCAGGCCCACCCCGATCTCGAGGTCGAACCGGTCATTGTGCGGACCCGGGGTGATCGCGACGCGACGTCGCCGCTGGACCAGATCGGGGGCCAGGGCGTGTTCGTCACCGAGGTGGAGGCGGCGGTGGCCGAGGGCCGGGCCGAGGCCGCCGTGCACTCGGCCAAGGACATGCCCTCGGTGATGCCCGCTGCGCTCGTGCTGGGCGCCGTGCCGCAGCGGGCCGACCCGCGTGACGGCCTGGTGGGTGCCACCCTGGCCGGCCTGCCGGCGGGCGGCCTGGTGGCGACCGGCTCGGCGCGCCGCCGGGCGCAACTGGCGGCCTTACGGCCCGATCTCGTGTTCACCGACCTCCGGGGGAACATGGCCCGCCGCGTTGCCGTCGCCGAGTCGGGCGAGGTCTCGGCCGTCGTCGTCGCCGTGGCCGCCATGGAGCGCCTGGGTTGGCTGGGCAAGGTGCGCGACGTGCTCGACCCGGTCGATCTGCTGCCGCAAGCGGGGCAGGGTGCCATCGCGGTGCAGTGCCGGGCGGACGACGCCGCCACGCGGGCGCTGCTGGCCGCCATCGACCACGAGCCGAGCCACCGGGCCGTGCGCGCCGAGCGCGCCGTCCTGGCCACACTGGGCGGGAGCTGCGTGCTGCCGGTCGGCGCCTTCGCCGAGCCGGACGACGACCGGCGCCGGGGCTTCGGGTGTCAGGCCTGCTCGCCAGTGGGGACGGGCACACGGTGATCCGTCTGACCCGGCGCGGCGACGACCCTGAAGCGGTCGGGCGCCGCGGTGGCACGCGCCCTGCTCGAAGGTGGTGGCGCGGCAATTGACGGTTTCGAGGGGTTGGTGGACCCCGCGCCGTGACGGTCTACCTGGTCGGTGCCGGTCCCGGTGATCCCGGGCTCCTGACCCAGCGGGGCGCCGCGCTGCTGGGCCGCGCCGACGTCGTCCTGCACGACCGTCTCGTCAGCCCGGGCGTCCTCGAACTGGTGCCGTCGTCGGCGCTCGTCATCGACGTCGGCAAGGATCCCGACACACCGACGGGAGGATCGGGTCGGCAGGAGGAGATCGCTCGGCTCCTGGTCGAGCACGGCCGGACGTCCGCCGTCGTGGTCCGTCTGAAGGGCGGCGACCCGTTCCTCTTCGGCCGTGGCGGCGAGGAGGTGGAGGCGCTCGCGCGGGCCGGCGTCGCCTGGGAGGTGGTGCCCGGGGTGACGTCCGCCTTCGGCGTGCCCGCCGTCGCCGGCATACCGGTCACCCAGCGCGGCGTCGCGGCGTCGGTCACGGTCGTCACGGGCCGGGTGGGCGAACCGGACGGCACCGGCGCGCACGACTGGGAGGCACTGGCCCGGGTTGGCGGGACCCTCGTCATCCTCATGGGCATGACGACGCGGGCGGCCATTGCGGCCGCACTGGTGCAGGGTGGTCTCGCCCCCGACACGCCGGTCGCGGTGATCGCGCAGGGGACGACGGCCTTCCAGCGCGTGGCGCGCACGACGTTGGCCGGTCTGGCCGATGTCGATCTGGGCCCACCGGCTGTCATCGTCGTGGGACCCGCGGCGGCACTCGGCCTGCACGAGGCCGGTGCCGTCACCGGGGCACCGCTGGCCGGTCGCACCGTCGTGGTGACGCGCGGTGGCGAGCGCGCCCGGGACCTGGTGGACGCGCTCGAGCGGGCCGGCGCCACGGCGCTCGAGGTGCCGCTGACCCGTCAGGTCGACCCGGCGGACGGGGGCGCCGCGCTGCGGGCCGCCGCGGCGGACGTGGGCGAGAACGCCTGGGTGGTGCTGACCTCGGTGACCGCGGTGGATCGTTTCGTGGGCGCGTCTGCGCGACGCGCGCGCCCTCGGCTCCGTCCTGGTGGCCGCCGTCGGGCCGGCCACCGCCGACGCGTTGCGCGCGCCGGCGTCGAGCCGGACCTGGTGCCGGCCGATCACAGCGCGCGGGGCCTGGTCGAGGCATTCCCGGATGCGGTGCGGAGCGGCGGGCACCGTGTGCTGTTCCCCGCCGCCGACCTCGCGCCCGGGACCATCGGCGAGGGTCTCGACGCGAAGGGCTGGGACGTCCGGCGCGTCGAGGCGTACCGGACCGTGGCCCGCCGCGTCCCCGAGCCGGCACTGCTCGACCGGGTGGCCGCAGCCGATGCCCTCACGTTCACCGCCCCTTCGGCGGTGCAGGCGTTCCTGGCGCTGCGCACAGCGGCGGGCCGGCCGCTGACCCCGCCGGCCCACGTCGTGTGCATCGGTGCGACGACGGCGGCGGCGGCCCGGGCGGCCGGGTTCGACGGCGTGCACGAGGCACGCGATGCGTCGGCCGAGGGCATCGTCGACGAGTTGATCGACGCCGTGGGCGCCGGGGCTGACGACGGCTCCTAGGCTGGGTTGATGGTCGAAGCCACGTCGACGCCCGCTGCGGGTGGCTTCCCGGTGCGGCGGCTGCGGCGGCTGCGCCGCACGCCGGCGTTGCGCCGCCTGGTGGCCGAGGCTCGTCTCGGTCCGGACGACCTTGTCGCCCCGCTCTTCGTGCGGGAAGGCACGGCGGAGCCGGTCCCGATCGACTCCATGCCCGGCCAGGTGCAGCACTCGTTGGACTCGCTGGTGGTCGAGGCCAAGCGCCTCGTGTCGCTGGGCGTTCCGGGCCTCATTTTGTTCGGCGTGCCGGCGCGCAAGGACGAGCGGGGCAGCGGCGCCTGGGATCCGCAGGGAGTGGTGCAGGTCGCGTTGCGCGCCGTGCGCGATGCGGTGGGAGACGAGCTGGTCCTCATGGCCGATCTCTGCCTCGACGAATACACCGACCACGGCCACTGCGGGGTCCTCGGACCGACGGGCGAGGTGCTGAACGATCCGACGCTCGAGCTCTACCAGCGCATCGCCCTGGCCCAGGCCGAGGCCGGCGCCGACGTGGTGGCACCCAGCGGCATGATGGACGGCCAGGTGGCCGCCATCCGCGCGGCGCTCGACGACGGCGGGCATGACGGGGTCGCCATCCTGGCCTACGCGTCGAAATACGCGTCCGCCCTCTACGGCCCGTTCCGGGACGCGGTCGACGTCACCATCGCCGGCGGAGGCGACCGGAGGGCCTACCAGCAGGACCCACGCAACGGGCGCGAGGCGCTCGCCGAAATTCGGCAGGACGTGGCCGAGGGCGCCGACATGATCATGGTCAAGCCCGCCCTGACGTCACTGGACGTGCTGGCCACCGTCCGGGCCGACGTCCCGGTGCCCCTGGCCGCCTACCACGTGAGCGGCGAGTTCGCGATGGTCAAGGCGGCGGCTGCGGCGGGCTTCATCGACGGGGAGGCCGTCGCACTCGAGCAGCTGACCGTCCTCAAGCGGGCCGGGGCCGATTTCATCCTGACCTACTTCGCCGCTGAGGTGGCCGAGGCGCTCGGTGGCTGAGGCGGCGCCGGCGCCGGTACCCCCGGCGTCCCACACCAACGCCGAGTGGTTCGAACGGGCCCGGCGCGTGATCCCCGGCGGTGTCGACTCCCCTGTCCGCTCCTTCGCCTCGGTCGGGGGGACGCCGTACACCGTCGTGTCCGGTGAGGGCGCCTTCGTGGTCGACGCCGAGGGGAACCGCTACCTCGACATGGTCCAGTCCTACGGCGCCGTGTTGCTCGGGCACGCACACCCCGTCGTCACCGCGGCGGTGACAAGGGCGGCGGCGCGGCGGGACGACGTTCGGCGCGCCGACACCGGGCGAGGTGCTGTTGGCCGAGGCGATCTGTGCCCGGGTGCCCGGCTGCGAGCAGGTCCGCCTCGTCTCGTCGGGCACCGAGGCCGCCATGAGCGCCGTGCGCCTGGCGCGCGGCGCGACGGGTCGTGACCGGGTGATCAAGTTCGACGGCTGCTACCACGGGCACTCCGACGGCCTGCTGGCCGGCGGGGGGAGCGGCGTGGCCATGCTCGGGCTTCCGGGCTCGGCCGGCGTCTCGGCCGGCGCCGTGGCCGACACCGAAGTCGTTCCCTACAACGTGGTGCCCGACATCGACGAGCGGGTGGCCTGCGTGATCGTCGAGCCGGTGGCGGCCAACATGAACCTGGCGGCGCCCGAGCCCGGGTTCCTCGAGGGTCTGCGCGCCGCCTGTACCGCCAGCGGGGCCCTCCTCATCTTCGACGAGGTCATCACCGGCTTCCGGCTCGGGCCGGCGGGAGCCACCGGCTGGACAGGGGTGACGCCCGACCTGTGGTGCTTCGGCAAGGTGATCGGCGGCGGCCTGCCGGTCGGTGCCTTCGGGGGCGCCGCGACGTCATGGCGGAGCTGGCGCCGGGCGGTCCCGTGTATCAAGCGGGCACGCTGTCGGGCAACCCCCTCGCCACGGCGGCGGGCCTGGCGGTGCTGGGCGAGGTGGGACCGGCCGACTACGAGGCCCTGGCGTCGCGCGTCGCGCTGTTCGCCAAGGACCTCGAAGCGGCGGTGGCCGCCGGGGGGTTGGCCGTCGTGGCGCCGGTCGTGGGCCCGCTGGTCGGACTCTTCGTGGCGCCGGCCGACGCGGGACCGATTGCCGCACCCCTGGACTACGAGGGGGCGCGGGCGCTGGCGTCGGGCGACACGTACGCCCGGTTCTTCCACGCCATGCTCCGCCGCGGGGTGGCGCTGGCGCCCGGTGCCTACGAGGTCATGTTCCCGGGAATGGCCCACGACGACGCCGTCCTCGCCCGCGTGGTCGAGGTGGCGGGGGAGGCGGCGGCCGACGTCAGTCGGTGATCCCGGCCGGCCGGGCCCGCTCGTTCAGAACGAGCGGATGACCGAGTCGGGACCCATGACGACGACGGGATGCAGCGCCGGATTGAGCCAGTCCAAGACGGCGTCGAGATCGTTCAGCGGCAGGGAGACACAGCCCTGGGTCGGGGACCCGGTGTCGGCGTGCAGGAAGATGCCCGAGCCGAGGGGCCCGGCCGGCGGCGTGTTGTAGTCGATTACCGCTATGGAGGGGTACGCATTGCCCTCGGTCCACAAGGCCTCCGAGTCGCCGGCGTAGGACGGCGTGGTCCCGCAGGGCACGTGCTGGAACGTGTTGTAGGTCGGGCTGCTGGAGTCCTCGTCCCACCAGTCGCCGCACACCAGCTGGTGATAGGGGAACTGCGTGCCGGGGTCGGCGTCCGTCCCGTACATCGTCGAGCCGATGGCGTACATGCCTTCGGGGGTGGTGTCGTCGCCTTCGCTGCGGCTCGGCCCGGGCAGCCAGCCATTGGCGCCGTCGACGGCCGGCATGGCGCCGAAGACCTGGTGCCAGCCGGCGCCGTCGTTCTCGTAGGCCGTCAGCGTGGCCGTCGTGCTGGCGGCGCTGGGCGCGTCGACGATCAGGACCTGCTGCGCGCCACCGGTCGAGGCCAGCTGGTCGACCAGGAGCGGGTTGACGTCGGCGGTGGCGGACCCGTCGAACGGGGCGGAGCCGAAATTGAAGATGCCGCCGTCAGCCGCCACGAGCCAGTACCCGCCGCCGCCCGGCCCCGCGGCCATGCCGTCGATGGGCTCGTTGAGGTGCATGGAGCCGGTCGACCCGTGGAACGACGCGTCGCCGTAGCTGAAGATGCCGCCGTCGGCGGCGACGAGCCAGTAGCCGTCACCCGAGGGTGCGGCCGCCAAGCCGACCATCGGCTGGTTGAGGTGCATGGAGCCGGTCGACCCGTGGAACGACGCGTCGCCGTAGCTGAAGATCCCGCCGTCCGAAGCCACCAACCAGTAGCCGTGCCCCGACGCCGTGGCCGCCATGCCCACCACCGGCGCATTGAGGCGCAGGCCGCCCGTCGATCCGAAGAACGACGCGTCGCCGTAGCTGAAGATGCCACCGTCGGCGGCCACCAACCAGTAGCCGTGCCCCGTCGGCGTGGCGGCCATGCCCACGATGGGCGCATTGAGCCGCAGGCCGCCCGTCGATCCGAAGAACGACGCGTTCCCGAAGCTGAAGATGCCACCGTCGGCGGCCACCAACCAGTAGCCCTGCCCCGTCGGCGTGGCTGCCATGCCGACCACGGGCGCATGCAGCGCGGTGCCGCTCATACTCCCGTAGGAGTGCGCGTCGCCGAAGGGATAGACGCCTCCGGTCCCCGAGGCGACCCAGTAGCCGCCCCCGTCGGGTGTGGCGGCGATGGCCACCGCGCTCGAAGGCCCGGCGGACGCGGCCGCAGCGGCTGCCGCGGCCGGCGCCGCGGTGTTCGTGACGTCCGGGCCTGCGCACCAGAGAAGCGTGGCGGCCACCACGGCGCAGGCGGCAAGCAGCACGGAGTGGCGACGGTCGGGCCGATGCAGGCGCAAGGATCCCAAGCTACGAGAGGGGACGGTCCGCTCCTGGTCGCGCCGGTGGGCGGGGGGCAGACTGAAGTCCATGCCCGAGAACGGTTGGCCGCCCGACTTTCCTGCGCAGCGCCGCGGCGTTGGCTGTCCCATGTGCGGGCCCGGCGCCGACGAGACGCCGCACGGTCTGCGAGTCTTCGAAGGCGCCTGGGCCGACGGCTACCTCGGCCGGCATCCGGTGCGGCCCGGCTACGCCTATGTCATCTGGAAGGGCCGCCATGTCGCCGAGCCCACCGAGCTCTCGGCCGAGGAGGCGGCGGGGTTCTGGTCCGAGGTGGCGCGGGTCGCCCGCGCCGTGGACGAGGAGTACCGCCCGGCCAAGATGAACTGGTTCAGTCTCGGCAACGGCGTGCCGCACCTGCACGTGCACCTGGTCCCGCGCCCCCTCGACGACGCACGGCCCGGCTGGCCCGTCGAAACGGAGGCCTTCGACTTCGGTGCCATTCCGCCTGTCGAACCGGCTGAGCTGGCTGCGGCGGGCGCCGCGTTGCGTGCCCGCCTGACGAACTGAGCACGGATCCGCTCGTGGAGTTGCTGGGCGAGGGGCGCACGGCAGAGGTCTTCGCCTACGGCGAAGGCCTGGTGCTCAAGCTCGACCGGCCCGACTGGAACGGGCTGTCGACGTTCGAGGCGACGGTGCTGGAGGCGCTGGCCGACGCCGGGCTGCCGGTCGCTCGTCCCCGTGGCACCGTGACGATCGACGGCCGCGAGGGCGTCCTGTTGGACCGGATCGACGGCCCGTCGCTGCTGCAGGTGCTCCACGACGCGCCCCGCGGAGAGCTCGACGCGCTCGCCGGCCGCTTCGTGGCGCTGCAGCAACGCTGCAACGAAGCGGTGGTCGCCGGCCTGCCCGAGCTGGTGCCGCGGCTCCGCGGCGAGATCGAGGCGAGCGTGCCCGAGGCCGCCTTGCGCGCGGAGCTCCTGGCCCTGCTCGGCGCGCTCGACGATGGCGCGCACGGCGTCTGTCACTGCGACTTCCATCCGCTCAACGTGCTGGTCGGGCCCGACGGCTGGGTCGTCATCGACTGGCTCACCGTGGCGGCGGGGCCGCCCGCGGCCGATCTCGCCCGCACGCTGGTGCTGTGGAGTCTGCGCGCCGCCGGGCCTGTCGGGCACTTCCTGCGCGCCGTTCGCCAGGAGGGTCGGGCGCGGCAGGGACTGGCCGAGGAGGACCTCGACGCCTGGGTGCGGGTCGTCGCCGCGGCGCGTGTCGCCGAGGGGTTCGAGGGCGCCGAGCGCGCCTGGCTGCTGCGGGTGGCGAGCGGTGCGGAGCGCCTGTTCGGAACGCCGCCCGCCTGACGCGCCGTCCGCCGCCCGGCCCATTGCGCCCATACGCCTCGACGTCGTTGCCGGCGACGTCACAACGGGGTGATTGCCACCTCGGCTTCCCGTAACCGGGAAAGGACGGCGTTCTCGCGTTTCGGGACGACGGACGAGAACAAAATTGTGTCGAGCGGGTACCACAGGCCCACCCAGGCGAGGACCCACCCGGCCAGGTTGGGCAGCGTGTAGTCGTCGTTCGTGTTGGCCACCGCCGTCGCCACCGCGATGGCCAACCCGACGAGGGCGATGGGGATACCCACCTTCAGCGAGGCGTATCCGTCGCGTCTCGTGCCGCGGCGTTCGCGGTCGTTGCGCACGATGCGGTCAGTGCAATAGCGATCGACCGCCTGTCGCAGGTGCGTCGAGGTCTCTGCATCGACGCGCTGTGCCGGGAGCGCGAGCTCCAGGCGCACGGGTCCCCGGGAGCGGCGGCTCCGGAGCTCGCTGATGCAGACGTCGATCCCCGGTTCGAAGCGCTCGGGTGGCAACCCGCCGTCCCATCCCGGCGTCTCGAACATCTCCTCGACGCGTCCCAACCGCAGCCGGATCACTTCGGTGTCGTCCATACGGTTTCTCTGCGGGGGGCGCCGACGCGGCGTGCCTCAGGCGGCGGGGCTCTCGAGCCCGTCCTCGTCGGGCAGGAGGCGCGAGACGAGCTCCATGGCCCGGAAGCCGAGCTCGGCCGGGCCGGCGGCATCGGGGCGCATCAGGTTGGCCATGATGCGCAGCAGCTGGGTCATGAGCAGCTCCGAGCGCATGCCGAGGCCGACGCACAACCGCATCGCCTCGGGGTTGGAGATGAGATGCACGAAGGCCCGCGCCACCTTGTAGTACGGGCCGTAGGCCGCGGTCAGCTCGCGGTCGTACTCCAGCAGGGCGCCCTCGCCCCCGCCGGTCAGCGCGTAGCCCAGCGCGGCTGCGGCCAACCGTCCGGTCTCGTAGCCGTAGGCGATCCCCTCGCCGTTGAACGGGTTGATGGCGCCGCCGGCGTCCCCCGTGATCACGACGTTGCCGCCGGCCCGCGGCCCGACCGAGAGCCCCATGGGGAGCTTCCCCCCGGTGGGCGGCCCGAGGCTCGTCTCGGGCCGGATCCCCCACGATGCCGGCACGAAGTCCACGAAGGCGTCCATGAGATGGCTGGTATTGAGGCCCTTCCAGCGCTGGTCGGTCGAGAGCAGGCCGACGCCGACGTTCACCCGGCCGTCGCCCATCGGGAAGATCCAGCCGTAGCCGGGCACCACGTTCCCCTCGGCGTCGCGGATGTCGAGGTGCGACTCGATGAAGGGGTCGTCGTGGCGCTCCGACCGGTAGTAGCCGCGCAGCGCCATGCCCATGGGAAGGTCCCGGCGCCGGGACGTCCCCAGCATGCGGCCGATGCGCGAGTTGGAGCCGTCGGCCACCACGACGTAGCGGGCCTTGATGGTGCGGGTCGACGCGGAACCCTTCTCCTTGACGGTCACGCCGGTCAGCGTGGGCAGCGGGCCGGAGCCGGCGGTCTCCTCGTCGACCACGGGAGCCGTCACCTCGGTGCCCTGGAGCAGGGTCGCCCCCGCCGCCGCGGCGTGCCCGGCCACCAGGCCGTCGAGGTCGTGCCGCGTGATCGTGTAGCCGTAGTTCGGGAAGTTGGGGTGCTCCGGCCACTGCATGTCGATGGAGCGGCCGAAGCCGAAGGCGCGCAGGCCGCTGTAGCGATGGGAGCCGGCCAGGGCGCCCTCGAGGTCCATGTCGGCCAGCTGCCGGACGGCCCGCGGCGTGAGGCCGTCGCCGCAGGTCTTCTCCCGGGGGAACTCCTTCTTCTCCACGACGACCACGTCCCAGCCGGCGTCGGCCAGCCAGTAGGCGCACGAGGAGCCCGAGGGCCCGGCACCGACGATCACCACGTCGTGGACGTGCTCGGCGGCGGGTCGGGCCGCCGCCGCCCGGCGTGGCGCCCGGGTCGTCTTCGCCGCCGCGCCCTCTGCGGCGGGGGTTGCCGTCTTCTTGGCGGCCGCCTTCCGGGGGGTCGCCTTCTTGGCCGCCGCCTGCTTCTTGGGCGGGGCTTTCGCCGTCCGCGCCGCCTTCTTGGGGGCGCCGGGCCCGGGGGTCTCGTCGGGAGCCGTCACGAACGCATCGTAGGTCCGCTGCCGGGGCCTCTGACCAGCGGCGCGGATGTGCCTGGCAAAGGGGTCGCATGGTAGAAACGGAACTCAGTGGTCCAGTACCTCCCGATCCTCATCCTGGGGCTGCTCGGCCTCGCGTTCACCGTCTTCTCGCTGGTGTCCTCAGCGATGCTGGCGCCGCGCAAGAAGCCGAGCGACGCCAAGCTGGCGCCCTACGAGTGCGGCATCGTCCCCGACGCCGATCCGCCCCAGCGCTTTCCGGTGCGCTTCTACCTGGTCTCCATGATCTTCATCATCTTCGACATCGAGATCGTGTTCCTCTACCCCTGGGCGGTGGTGTTCCACCAGATCGCCACGTTCGGCCTGATCGAGGTGATCGTCTTCGCCGCCGTGGTCTTCGTGTCCTTCCTCTACCTGATCTCCAACGGAGCCCTGACCTGGGGGCCGGCGAAGACCCTGCAGTCGGGCCTGCCGAGCCGCACGTCGGAGTCGACGATCACCCGCATCAGCGCGTCGAAGACTCCCGGTGAGGCGGCCTGACCGATGGGGTTCGAGGACCTCCAGCACAATTTCCTGACCGGTCGCATCGAGGACCTGGTCAAGTGGGCCCGGCGCAACAGCGTCTGGCCGGCCACGTTCGGCCTCGCCTGCTGCGCCATTGAGATGATCTCGGTCGGGGCCGCCGACTACGACATCAGCCGGCTCGGCATGGAGGTCTTCCGGGGCTCGCCGCGCCAGGCCGACCTCATGATCGTGGCCGGGCGGGTCTCGCAGAAGATGGCTCCCGTCCTGCGCCAGATCTACGACCAGATGATGGAGCCCAAGTGGGTCATCTCCATGGGCGTGTGCGCGTCGACGGGTGGGATGTTCAACAACTACGCCATCGTGCAGGGGGTGGACCAGATCGTCCCGGTGGACGTCTACGCCCCCGGTTGCCCACCGTCGCCCGAGACGCTCCTGCACGCCATCCTGACGCTGCACGAGAAGATCCGCACCGGTGAGATCACCCGACGGCCCGGATCCTCCGTCCCGGCCGGCGAGCAGGCCACCGGTGGCTGGGTGCCGACCGTGCCCGACGCCGTGCGGGTGGCCACGCCACGGTGACCGGGACGACCCCGACGACCGCGCCGGTGGCCTCCCCTGCGAGTGTCCTCCCCGAGGTGCCGCGGCTGCCCGACCGCCTGGTCGATCAGCTCGCCTTTCCCCGCCGCGAGACCTACAAGCAGATGGTGGCCGCCTTTCGCGACGCCGGGCTTCGAGCTGTGCAGCGACCTGTGCGCCGTCGACTACCTGACCCACCCCGGCCGCTCCCTGCCCGAGGGGGTGACGGCCGAGCGCTTCGAGGTCGTCGTCAACCTGCTGTCGCTCTCGTCCCGCCGGCGCGTGCGCATCAGGGTGCAGGTGCCCGAGTCCGACCCGACCGTGGACAGCGTGGTGGACATCTACCCGGGCGCCGACTCCATGGAGCGCGAGGCGTTCGACATGGTCGGGATCATCTTCGAGGGCCACCCCGACATGACGCGCATCCTCATGCCCGAGGACTGGGAGGGCCACCCCCTGCGCAAGGACTACGGCGTCGGGCGGGTGCCCGTGCAGTTCAAGGAAGCGCCGGGCCCGCGGTGAGCGAGCACGACCACACCGCACCGGCCCGACGAGGTCCACGAGGGCGAGACCCCCGAGGAGGCGGCCGCCCGCTACGAGGCCGAGGAGCAGGCCCTGATCGCGGAGACGTCAGAGGGCGTCCAGGGCCTGCGGTCGCGCACCACCACCAGCGCCGGCGAGCTGCGCCAGGAGGTGGGCGCGGTCCTCCGCCTCCCCGAGGGCGGCTACGTCGATCCGGCCGACATCGACATCGAGCGCCGTGACGACGAGACGACGATCATCAACATGGGGCCCCAGCACCCGTCCACCCACGGCGTGCTGCGCCTCATGCTCGAGTTGGACGGCGAGACGATCCTGCGCACCAAGCCCATCATCGGCTACCTCCACACCGGCATGGAGAAGCAGGGCGAGGAGCTGACCTACGTCCAGGGCTCGACCAACGTGACCCGGATGGACTACCTGTCCCCGCTCCACAACGAGCTGGTCTTCTCCCTGGCCACCGAGGCGCTCCTGGACGTGGAGATGCCACCGCGCGCCACCTGGATCCGGATGCTGATGACCGAGCTGAACCGGGTGTCGTCGCACCTGCTGTGGGTGGCCACCAACGGCGGGGACCTCGGCTCCACCTCCATGTTGATCTACGGCTTCCGTGAGCGCGAAATGGTCCTCGCCTTCTTCGAGAAGGCGACCGGGCTGCGCATGAACACCAACTACATCCGCCCGGGCGGCGTCGCCGCCGACCTGCCCGACGGCTGGCAGGACGACATCGAGATCATCTGCGAGACCATCCTGGCCCGCACCTACGAGTACGACGAGCTGATCACGGGCCAGCCCATCTTCCGCGAGCGGACCGAGGCGGTGGGCAACATCTCGGCCGAGGAGGCGCTGGCGCTCTCGGTGACCGGGCCCATCCTGCGCTCCACCGGCGTGCCGTGGGACCTGCGCCGGACCATGCCCTACCTGGCCTACGACAAGCTCGACTTCGACGTCATCGTGGGGACCTACGGCGACAACTTCGACCGCTACTCGGTGCGCCTCAACGAAATCCGCGAGTCCATCAAGATGATCCGCCAGATCGCCGAGATGATGCCCCCGGGCGACTTCCGCGTGCAGGACCGCAAGGTGACGCCGCCGCCCCGCGCCCGCATCGACGAGAGCATGGAGGCGCTCATCCACCACTTCAAGATCTTCACCGAGGGCTTCCGGGTCCCCGAGGGCGAGGTCTACGTGGCGATCGAGTCCCCCCGGGGCGAGCTGGGCTGCTACATGGTCTCCGACGGGACCTCGAAGCCGTTCCGCATGCACATCCGTGCGCCGAGCTTCGTCAACCTGCAGGCCCTCCCGTTGCTGCTGCGCGGCGGCACCATGGCCGACGCCGTCGCCGTCATCTCCTCGGTCGACCCGGTCATGGGCGAGGTCGACCGGTGAGCCACCTCACCGCCGACATCCGCACGCCGGGCCGAGGAGCTGGTCGCGCTCTACCCCGAGCCGCGTTCGGCCCTCATCCCGCTGTGCCACCTGGCCCAGGAGCAGGACGGCTGGCTGGTCCCCGAGGCCGTGAGCGAGATCGCCGAGCTGTGCGGCGTGACCGCGGCCGAGGTGCGGGGCACGGCCACCTTCTACGACATGCTGCACACCGAGCCGGTCGGCACCTACGCCGTGGCGGTGTGCACCAACATCGCCTGCCTGCTCGGCGGCGCGCTCGAGCTGCTGGAGCACGCCGAGTCGACCCTCGGTGTCCGCGCCGGCGGGACGACGCCCGACGGCGTCTTCACGCTGCACGAGGCGGAGTGCCTGGCCGACTGCGACCAGACGCCGTGCGTGCAGGTCAACCACCGCTACGTCGGCGGGCAGACGCCCGAGAGCTTCGACGCGCTGGTCGAGCGACCTCCGCGCCGGCCGCCTGTCGGACACCATCCCGAACCACGGCACGCTGGTGCGGGTGCGCCGCAGCGTCGGCCTGCAGGCCGACCCGCGCCGCCATCGAGTCCGAACGGGCCGCGGTCGCCGCCGAACAGGCCGCCCGCGCCGCGGCGAGCGGGGAGAAGAAGGCCTGATGGCCATCACCGACGCCCCCAAGATCATCACGGCGCGCCTCGGCTACGACGACTCCTTCACGCTGGAGCGCTACCTCGCCACCGGCGGGTACACCGGGCTGCGCAAGGCCCTGACCATGACCCCCGAGGCGGTGGCGGCCGAGGTCGACGCGGCCAGCCTGCTGGGCCGGGGCGGCGCCGGCTTCCCGGCCGGGCGCAAGTGGTCGATGCTGCGCAAGAACCCGGTGACGTACCTGGTGATCAACGGCGACGAATCCGAGCCGGCCACCTTCAAGGACCACATGCTCATTGAGGGTGACCCGCACCAGATCCTCGAGGGCGTGCTGATCTCCGCCTACGCGCTGCAGGTCACGCAGGCCTTCATCTACCTGCGCGGGGAGTTCGCCCTGGGCCTGGAGCGCCTGCAGACGGCGCTGAACGAGGCCTACGCCCACGGCGCGGTGGGGAGCAACATCTTCGACTCGGGCTTCTCGCTCGACGTCGTCGTGCACCCCGGTGCCGGCGCCTACATCTGCGGCGAGGAGACGGCGCTGCTCGAGTCGCTCGAGGGCAAGCGCGGCTTCCCGCGCATCAAGCCCCCCTTCTTCCCGGCCGCCATCGGCCTCTACGGCGAGCCCACCGTGGTCAACAACGTCGAGACCATGGCCAACATCCCCTGGATCGTGAACAACGGCGGCGCCGCCTTCGCCGCGCTGGGCGCCGGCCGCTCGACCGGGACGCGGCTGTTCGCGCTGGCCGGCCACGTGCGCAACCCGGGCAACTACGAGCTCGAGATGGTGAAGACCACGTTCCGCGACCTCATTTACGCGCCGGTGCTCGGCGGCGGCATCCGCGGCTCCAACACGCTCAAGGCGTTCATCCCCGGCGGCGTGTCCGCCCCGTGGTTCGGCCCGGACCAGGTGGACCTGCCGCTCGGCCAGGACGAGGTGGGCAACGCCGGCTCCATGCTCGGCTCGGGCTCGGTCGTCGTCATGGACTCGGCCACCTGCATGGTGCGCGCCGCCTGGCGCATCACCAAGTTCTTCTCCCGCGAGTCGTGCGGCCAGTGCACGCCCTGCCGCGAGGGATCGGGCTGGCTGGAGCGCATCATGTACCGAATTGAGAACGGCGACGGGCGCGAGGAAGATCTGGACCTTCTCATGGACCTGTGCGACAACATCTCTCCCGGCGTGGCCTGGCCCCCGCAGCAGACCACCATCTGCGTGCTCGGGCCGTCGATCCCGTCGTCCATCGCGTCGGGCATCCGCATGTTCCGCGACGAGTTCCTGGTGCACGTGAAGGAAGGGGGGTGTCCCTTTGACTGACACGGCGAAGGTCACCGAAGCCCACCGACGCGCTGGCGCCGGATGCGAAGGAGGAGGGGACGAACACCTTCACCCTCGACGGGCGCACGGTCACCGCCAAGAAGGGCGAGCTGCTGATTGCCGCGGCCGAGCGGGCCGGGACCTACATCCCGCGCTTCTGCTACCACCCGCGCATGGAGCCGGTCGGCATGTGCCGCATGTGCCTGGTCGAGGTGGAGGGCCCGCGCGGCGCCACGCTGCAGCCGGCCTGCTTCATCGAGGCCGGCGAGGGCATGGTCGTCGACACCACCTCGGAGAAGGTGAAGAAGGCCCAGGACGGCGTGCTCGAGTTCCTGCTGGCCAACCACCCGCTCGACTGCCCGGTCTGCGACAAGGGCGGCGAGTGCCCGCTGCAGGACCAGACCCTGGCCTACGGCCCGGGCGAGACCCGCTTCATTGAGGAGAAGCGCCACTTCGAGAAGCCCATCGCCATCTCCGACCTCGTCCTGCTCGACCGCGAGCGCTGCATTCAGTGCGCCCGCTGCACCCGCTTCGCCTCCGACGTGGCCGGCGAGGCGCAGATCGACTTCGCCGGACGGGGCGAGAACGTGGAGGTCGCCACCTTCCCCACGGAGCCCTTCTCCTCCTACTTCAGCGGCAACACCGTGCAGATCTGCCCGGTGGGCGCGCTCACGGCGACGCCCTACCGCTTCACCGCCCGCCCCTGGGACCTCGATCAGGTCGAGTCCACCTGCACCGCCTGCTCCGTCGGCTGCCGGGTCGCCGTGCAGTCCTCGCAGAACCGCCTGACCCGGCTGCTCGGCATCGACTCCGAGCCGGTCAACCACGGCTGGCTCTGCGACAAGGGCCGCTTCTCCTTCGAGTCGGTCAACGGCGACGAGGTCGACAACGGCCCGGAGCAGCCGACCGAGGTGGCCGACGAGGCCGTCGACGTGGTGCCCGCCACCGCGTCCCAGGTCGTCAGCCTCGGTGCGAGCCGCGGCCAGTTCCTGGGCGAGGCGCGCGAGACGGGGCGCTTCGAGCACGGCCGCCTGGTCGAGCCCCGCGTCCGCAAGGAGGGCGAGCTGGTCCCGGTCAGCTGGGGCGAGGCCCTGGCCGCCGCGGCGGCCGGTCTCTCCGCCGCCAAGAGCGCCGGCGGCGCCGGCGCGGTGGCCCTCATCGGCGGGGCGCGCCTGACCAACGAGTCCGCCTACGCCTGGGCCAAGCTGGCCAAGGGCGTCATCGGCACCGACTCGGTCGACGCCCAGCTGGGTGACGGCCTGCCCGCCGAGCTCGTGCTGGGCCTGCCCCGGGCCACCATCGACGAGGCCTGCGCCGCGCCGGTGCTGCTGACCCTGGCCGGCGACCTGCGCGAGGAGCTCCCGGTGCTCTTCCTGCGCCTGCGCGAGGCCGTGGTCGGCGGCGCCACGCAGCTGCTCGAGATCGCACCGGCCCCCACGGCCCTGACCGCGCTGGCCGCCGCCTCGCTGCGCATCCGCCCGGGCGACGCGCCGCTCATGGCCCGTGCGCTGACCGGCGACGCCGCGGCCGCCACCGCGCTGGGCACGCACCCGGAGGGCGCCACCGTGACGACGGATCGAGCTGGAGGCGGCGCGCGGCGTGCTGGCGGCCCACCCCGACGGCGAGGGCGTCGTCATCGTGGCCGGCCGGCCTTCCTACGCCGAGTCGGGCGAGGTGGCCGCCGAGGCCGTGCGCGCGCTGGCGGCCGCGCTGCCCAAGGCGACCTTCCTGCCCGCGCTGCGCCGGGGCAACGTCTTCGGGGCGCTCGACATGGGACTGGCGCCCGGGATCCTGCCGGGCCGGGTCAGCCTCGATGCGGGCCGCCAGCGCTTCACCGCCGCCTGGGGCTCGGTGCCCGCCGCCGCCGGCCTCTCGACGGCCGACATCCTCGCCTCCATGGCGGGCGAGACACGACGGCGGGCACCCCGATGGCGCGGGGCCGCCGTGCGCGCGCTCGTCCTCCTCGGCGCCGACCCGCTCGACGACTTCCCCGACCGCGCCGTGGCCGACAAGGCGTTCGCGGCCGGCCACTTCGTCGTCGCCGTCACGGGCCACCCGTCCGAGTCCGTCGACGCCCACGCCGACGTCGTGCTGCCGTGCGCGGTGGCGCACGAGCGGGCGGGCACCACGACCAACATCGAGGGCCGGGTCAGCCGCCTCGGTCCCAAGCTCTCGGCGCCCGGCTTCGCCTGGCCCGACTGGATGATCGCCGCCGAGCTCGCCGCCGCCCTCGGGTCGGACCTCGGCCTCGCCAGTGACAACGACCTCTCGGACGAGCTGGCCCGCACCGCGCCGGCCTACGCCGGCCTGACGCAGCAGGTCCTCCACTCCGACGTGGCGCACGACGGCATCCTGGTGCCGCTCACCGGCAACGAGGACCACCGCGACGACGTGTCCCCGATCGACCCCGTGGCCCTGCCCGGCGTGGAGTCGGTGGAGCGCCAGGGCGCGCCGCCGCGCGTCGGCACCGGCGCCAGCGATCCCGCCTCGGAGCACGTCGCGGAATTGGGCAGCCCGCCGCCCCTGCTCTCCGGGACCGGTACCGGCGGCGCCGAGCCGCTGCAGATCCCCAAGGCCGACAGCTACAGCCTCCGGCTGGTGTCGGGTCGCCGCCTCTACGACGCCGGCAGCTCGGTCACCGGCTCGCCGTCGCTCACGCCGCTCGTGCCCACGCTGGTGGCCCGCGCCAATCCCTACGACCTCGACCGCCTCGGTGCGAAGACCGGCGACCGCGTGAAGGTGCGCTCCGCCCGGGGCGAGCTGATCCTGGCCGCCGAGTCCGACGAGGGCGTGGCCCGGGGCGTCGTCGCCATCGACTTCAACGTGCCCGGCGGCGAGAGTGCGCCGCCCAACGCGGTGGCCACGCTCATCGACAGCCGCCAGCTGGTGACCGACGTGCGACTGGAGTCGGTGTGATCGCCGCCGACGCCCTCCTCTCCACCGCCGGCTCCGCCGGGTCCGTCGGCTCCCAGGTGCTGACGCACAGCGCCGACAGCGGCAACGGCGACCCGCTCTTCGCCTTCGGCCTCAACTGGGAGGTCTGGCTCATCCTCATCATCAAGTGCGTGGTCGCCTTCGTGGCGCTGCTCGTCGCCACGGCGCTGATGATCTGGTTCGAGCGCAAGGTGATCTCGGACATGCAGAGCCGGGTGGGCCCGAACCGGGCCGGGCCGTGGGGCCTGCTGCAGACGCTGGCCGACGGGACCAAGCTCATCTTCAAGGAGGACCTGCTGCCCGACCGGGCGGACTCCTTCGTGTTCAAGCTGGCGCCCTACCTCTCGGTCATCCCCGCCGTGCTGGTCTTCACCGTGGTCCCCGTCGGGGGCGTGATCACCATCGGCAGCCACACCTTCGAGCTGCAGGTGGCCGACCCGCCCATGGGGATCCTGCTCGTCCTCGCCATGTCGGGCATCGCCGTCTACGGCGTCATGCTGGCCGGCTGGTCCTCGGGGTCGAAGTACCCGTTGCTCGGCTCGGTGCGGGCGTCGGCCCAGGTGATCTCCTACGAGGCCGCGCTGGGCATGACCACGGTGATGGTGGTGCTGGTGACCGGTTCGCTGTCGACCCGGGCCATCGTGGCCTCCCAGTCCGACGGGTTCTGGAACTGGAACCTCATCCGGCTGGGCTTCCTGCCCTTCATCTTCTTCATGATCGCCATCACGGCCGAGCTGACCCGGCCGCCCTTCGACCTCACCGAGGCGGACACGGAGCTGGTCGGCGGCTTCCACACCGAGTACTCGTCCATCCGCTTCGGCCTCTTCTACCTGGCCGAGTTCATGAACACCATCACCATGTCGGCCATCGTCGTGACGCTGTTCTTCGGCGGCCCCAACGGCTACATCTTCCACATCCCCGGCGCCACCATCTACATGCCGATCATCTACTTCCTCCTCAAGACGGTGGCGTTCTGCTTCATTTACGTGTGGTTCCGTGCCGCCCTGCCCCGCCTGCGCTACGACCAGCTCATGGACCTCGGCTGGAAGCGCCTCATCCCGCTCACGCTGGGGTGGCTGCTCCTGGTGGCCGCCATCGTCGCCTGGGGCTGGGCCGGGCTGTTCCTGGTGCCCGTCGTCATCCTGGCCTCCTTCCTGCTCATGCGGGCCACCAAGCTGGGCAAGGGCCGCGGCGACGAGGACCTCATCATTCCGGCGATCGGGCGCCGGGTGACGCGGCCCCCCCGGCTGTCGCCGGTCCCTGATCCCGTTTCCGGAGGGAAGGCGTAATGGGCGTCGGCGACGAATTGAAGGACCAGCTCTCGTTCCTGGGCGGCTTCAAGCTGACCTTCCAGCACCTGACGCGGCCGCGGGTCACGACGAAGTACCCCGACGTGAAGAAGCCCAAGCAGCCGCGCCAGCACGGCCGCCACGTCCTCAACCGCTACGAGGACGGCATGGAGAAGTGCATCGGCTGCGAGCTGTGCGCCGGCGTGTGCCCGGCCGACTGCATTTACGTGCGCGGGCTCGACAACCCGCCCGACCACCCGGTGTCGCCCGGTGAGCGCTACGGCTACGTCTACGAGATCAACTACCTGCGCTGCATCCACTGCGACATGTGCGTCGAGGCCTGCCCGACCGAGGCCATCACCGAGTCCAAGTTGTTCGAGTTCTCCTTCACCAACCGCTCCGACGCCATCTACACCAAGGAAGAGCTCGTCGTGAACGACGACGGCACGCCGAAGAAGCTCCCCTGGGAGGACTGGCGCGAGGGCGACGACCTGATGACGTCGGGCTGGATGCGCGCCACGTCCCCGTCGGGCAGCGCGGACTACGAGGGCGAGGTGCAGTGGTCGGGCGAGCTCGGCTACGGCGTGCGCGCCCCCGAGGGCGGCCAGTCGGCGCACCGGGACGACGAGGCCACCGGCACCAAGCCGCTGCGCGAGGTGCTCGAGGCCCACCTGCTCGACGAGGACATCCCCCTGGCCCACCGCGGCATGCAGGGCCGCGTCTGGCGGGCCAAGGAGGGGGCGGCGGCCAACCGCAAGAAGATGGACGCCATGCGGGGCCGCATGAAGGACCTGCGGGCCTCGCGCAAGGCGGCCAAGGCCGATGCCAAGGCGCAGCGGGCCGACACGGCGGCGGACGAGGCGAAGGACGCCTCCGTCGAGGCGCGGGCCGCCATCACGCACCAGGTGCGAGCCCGACCTCAGCGAGTCGGACCTCGAGCGCCGTCAGACGGCGCCGCCGAGGGGAGCGACTGACCCATGCTCCACGCCGTGCCGCTGCTGGCTGCCACGCGCGCCACCTGGCCCGACATCCTGGTCTTCGCCGCCGCCGCGGCGGTGATCCTGGTCGGCGCCGTCGGCGTCGTCACGTCCCGCAACCCCGTGCACGCCGCGCTCAGCCTGGTGATGACGCTCTTCGGCGTCGCCGTGCTCTTCATTGAGCAGGAGGCCGACTTCCTGGCCGCCGTGCAGATCATCGTCTACGCCGGCGCCATCGTCGTCCTCTTCCTCTTCGTCATCATGTTCCTCGGGGTCGACCGGTCCGAGGACATCACCGTGGAGCCGCTGGTCGGCCAGCGCCCCCTCGCCGTCGTGTTCTCGCTCATCACGCTCGGTGGCGTCCTGGCCATGGCCGCCACGGCGCACTGGGTCACCGGCGCCAAGCAGGTGGTGGGCCCGATTCAGGGCCACGTCGCCGGCCTGAACTCGCCGGCGGGGGAGCCGGCCCAGCTGGGCAAGCAGCTCTTCACGACCTACCTGTTCGCCTTCGAGGCCACCGCCGCGCTGCTCGTCATCGCGGTGGTCGGCGCCGTCGTGCTGGCCCGCCGGCCGCCGACGATCCACGCCGACCAGGAAGGAAAGCACGGAGAGCGAGTTGCCGGCATGAGCCTCGCGGGATCCTGGTACCTCGGCCTGGCCGCCATCGTCTTCACCATCGGCGCCATCGGCCTGCTGGTGCGGCGCAACGTCCTGATCATGTTGATGTGCATTGAGCTGATGCTCAACGCGGCCAACCTCACCTTCGTCACCTTCGCCCGCATGCTCAACGACATCGGCGGGCAGGCCGATCGTGTTCTTCGTGCTCGTGGTGGCCGCAGCCGAGGTCGTGGTGGGCCTGGGGATCGTGGTGACCAACTTCCGCCGCCGCGAGACCACGGTGGCGGACGACCTGGACTCGCTGAAGGGCTGACCCGTGGTCCATCTCGCGTACCTCATGTTGCTGCTGCCTCTCGCGGGCTTCTTGTTCCTGGTGACCTTCGGTCGCCGCCTCGGCGACCCGGTGGCGGGCTGGATCGGGACCGTCGCGGTCGGCGGCGCGTTCGTGGTGGCCTGCTTCGTGCTGGCCGGCCTGCTGGGTCTGCCCGACAACGGCCGGGTGGTGGTGGACAACTACTTCACCTGGTTCAGCTCGGGCGGCCTGACGGTGCCCGTCGGGTTCCTGGTGGACCCGCTGTCGATCACGATGTGCATGTTCATCACGTTCGTCAGCGCGTTCATCCACCTGTACTCCATCGGCTACATGAAGGACGACCGGGACTACTCGAAGTTCTTCATCTACCTCAACCTGTTCGTCTTCTCCATGCTGCTGCTGGTGCTGGCGGACAACCTGCTGCTCACCTTCGTGGGGTGGGAGGGCGTGGGGGTCTGCTCCTACTGGCTGGTGTCCTTCTGGTTCCAGCGCGACGCCGCCGCCTCGGCCGGCAAGAAGGCCTTCATCTACAACCGCATCGGTGACGCCGGCTTCCTGCTGGCCATCTTCCTGATTTTCGAGCGGACCGGCACCGTCCAGTACGAGAGCGGCCCGGGCGGGGGGATCTTCGGCCAGCTGCACCACCTCGACGGCGGCTACGGCCTCGCCGCCGTGCTGCTCCTCTTCCTGGCCGCGGCGGGCAAGTCGGCCCAGATCCCGCTGTTCAACTGGCTGCCCGACGCCATGGAGGGCCCGACGCCGGTCTCGGCCCTCATCCACGCCGCCACCATGGTCACGGCCGGGGTCTATCTGCTCTGCCGCATGAACCCGCTGCTGCACGTCACGGCCACGGGGTCCGAGATCATCGCCACCATCGGGGCCGTCACCGCCTTCACCGCGGCCACCATCGCCTGCGCGCAGCAGGACATCAAGAAGGTGCTCGCCTTCTCGACCGTCTCGCAGATCGGCTACATGATCCTCGCCGTGGGCACGGGCGCCTACATCGCCGCCGTCTTCCTGATGGTGGCGCACGCCTTCTTCAAGGGCCTGC
Organism: uncultured Acidimicrobiaceae bacterium; assembly: GCA_963755655.1. Classification (GTDB taxonomy): domain Bacteria; phylum Actinomycetota; class Acidimicrobiia; order Acidimicrobiales; family RAAP-2; genus Bog-473. Next base: position 106,875 of record CAVWKX010000018.1, on the reverse strand, counting down.
TCTTCCTCGGGGCGGGCTCGGTGATCCACGGGCTCGAGGACGAGCAGGACCTCAAACGGATGGGCGCGCTGCGCCGCTACATGAAGTGGACCACCGTCACCTTCACCATCGGCTTCCTGGCCATCGCCGGCATCCCGCCGCTCTCGGGCTTCTGGGCCAAGGGCGACGTGCTCGACAACACGTTCGCCCACTTCAAGTGGCTGTGGGTCATCGGCCTGGTCACCGCCGTGCTCACGGCGTACTACATGAGCCGGCTGGAGATCCTCGCCTTCGGCGGCAAGGAGCGCTTCGACAAGCCGGGGCCCGAACGGCGAGCCGGCGCTGCACGCGCCCCACGAGTCGCCCTGGATCATGCGGCTCCCGCTCGTCGTCCTCGTCTTTCTTCGCCTTCTTCGCCGGCGCGCTCGACCTGCCCTGGGTGCACTCCGACAACCTGTCGAGCTTCCTGGCCCCGGTGTTCGCCGGCACGCTCTACAACGACCACCTGGGCGCGGGGCCGGAGTGGGCGCTGGCGCTGGCCGACATCGCGGCGGCGTTCATCGGCCTGATCATCGCCTGGTGGCTGTGGCGGGGCGACGAGGTCTACCAGCCGAAGTTGGAGCCGGCCTTCCTGCAGCGGGTCTGGTACTGGGACGACTTCTACGACCTCGTCATCGGGCGCCCGGCCCAGCGGCTGGCCACGTTCTGCGCCTGGGTGATCGACGTCCGCATCATCGACGGGGCGGTCAACGGCACCGCGCAGCTGGCCAAGGCCACGGGGAACGCGGCCCGCAAGCTGCAGACGGGCTACGCGCGGAACTACGCGCTCGGGATCGCCCTGGGCATGGCCCTCATCATCGCCTTCCTGCTGAGCCGGACGTGGTGGGGATGACCCACTCCATCCCGTTCCTGACGCTCCTGATCCTGCTGCCGGCCATCGGGGCCGCCGCCCTCGGCCTGCTCGCCTTCGACCGCTCGCTGCACAAGGAGGCCGTCTACGCGCTGGCCCTGATCGTCTCGCTGGCCACGGCCGCGATCGCCGTGGCCGCCTTCGTCGCCATGAAGGTGCACGACGGCGGCTTCCAGCTGGTCTCGAACCACGAGTACACCGGCACGAGCCTCGGGGTGCACTGGTACCTGGGGGTCGACGGCATCTCCATCTTCCTGGTGCTGCTCACCGCGCTGCTCTTCCCGCTCACCATCATCCTCGGGCGCAACCGGGAGAACCCCCGGGCCTACTTCGCCTGGATCCTCCTCCTGGAGGCGTCGGTGATGGGGAGCTTCCTGTCGCTCGACCTCATCGTGTTCTTCTTCATGTTCGAGCTGACCCTGGTGCCGGCCTACTTCATCATCGCCGGCTGGGGACACCAACGGCGGGCCTACGCGGCCATCAAGTTCTTCCTCTACACCTTCCTCGGCTCGGCCTTCCTGCTCGTCGGGATCCTGGCGCTGGCCTTCATCCACGAGTCGCAGTACCACTACCTGACCTTCGAGCTCGGGCCGCTGATGCAGACGCACCTGTCCTCGTCGACGGAGATCCTGCTCTTCCTGTCCTTCACGGCCGCCTTCGCGGTCAAGGCGCCGCTGTTCCCGCTGCACACCTGGTCGCCCGACGCCTACACCGAGGCCCCGGAGGAGGGCTCGGTGCTGCTGTCGGGCATTTTGGCCAAGCTGGGCACCTACGGCATCATCCGCTTCGACCTCAGCCTCTTCCCCCACGCCACCCGGACGCTGGCCCCGATCTTCCTGACGCTGGCCGTCATCGGCATCGTCTACGGCGCCATCGTGGCCTGCGCCCAGCGCGACCTGAAGCGCCTCGTCGCCTATTCGTCGCTGGCCCAGATCGGCTTCATTGCGCTCGGGACCTTTGCGCTGAGCACGCAGGCGCTGACCGGCGCCGTCCTGCTGATGCTCAACCACGGGATCATCGTGGCGGGGCTGTTCATCCTCATCGGCTTCATCTACCAGCGCCGCGGCACCTGGCAGACGAGCGAGCTGCGCGGCCTGCAGAAGGCGGCGCCCGTGATGGCCGCCGTCTTCACCGTGGTCATGATGGCGTCCATCGGCGTGCCCGGCCTCAACGGCTTCGTGAGCGAGTTCCTCGTGCTCTCCGGCACCTTCATCACCCACCGCTGGTGGGCCGTGGTCGCCGTCCTGGGCGTGATCGTGGCCGCCATCTACCTGCTCTGGGCCTACCAGCAGGTCTTCCACGGCGAGCCGCGGGAGGCCGACGAGAAGACCCGTGACCTGGTCCTGATTGAGCGGCTGATCATGGCGCCCCTCATCATTCTGATCGTGTTCCTGGGCGTCTACCCCAAGCCGGTGCTGGACCGCATCAACCCGTCGGTCAACCAGCTCATTGCGCACGTGGAGTCCTCGACCGGCCACTACCAGCCGCCGGTGGCGGTCAGAGGCGTGGAGGGAACCAAGTGATCGCATCCCTCTTCGCCACGGCCACGCCGCATGCGGCGCCGCGACGCACGCCGCCTCGAACTCCATCACGGTGCCGTCCATCCGCTGGCTCGCCATCCTGCCGCCCATCATCATGATCGGCGGCGCCGTCGTCCTTCTCGGCCTGGCCTCGCTGGTGCAGCAAGCCGCTGCGGGTCCGCGTGAGCACCATCGCCACGGTGATCATCTCGGGCGGCGCGCTCGGCGTCGCCCTCTGGCAGTGGAACGACGTGCAGCAGCACGGCGCGCACACCTACATCAAGCACGCCGTCGTCATGGACGGCTTCAGCGTGCTCATCACCATGCTGGTCGCCATCGCCATGCTGCTCACCGCGCTGGTGGCGGACGGCTACCTGCGCCGGGAGGGCATGCACGGCGCGGAGTTCCACGTGCTGGCGCTGCTCTCGGCCTCCGGCGCCATGTTGATGGGGATGGCCAACGACCTGATCATCATCTTCCTCGGCCTCGAGATCCTCTCCCTCGCGCTGTACGTGCTGACGGCCTTCAACTACAAGCGCGCCGCATCCGGCGAGGCGGCCCTCAAGTACCTCATCCTGGGCGGCTTCTCCTCGGCCATCTTCGTCTACGGCATCGCGTTGACCTACGGGGCCACCGGGTCGACGAACCTGACCCAGATTTCGGACTACCTGTCCAAGAACGTCGTCCTGACCAACGGCCTGCTGCTGGCCGGGCTGGCCCTGATGCTGGTCGGCTTCTCCTTCAAGGTGGCGGCGGTGCCCTTCCACATGTGGACGCCCGACGTGTACCAGGGCGCCCCGTCGCCCGTGACCGGGTTCATGGCGGCCGTGGCCAAGGCGGGCGCCTTCGCCGCCCTGCTGCGCGTCCTGTTCTCCTCCTTCGGGGTCATCGAGACGGACTGGCGACCGATCATCTACGGCCTGGCGGTGCTGTCGCTGGTGCTCGGTGCCTTCGTGGCCCTGCGCCAGCGCGACGTGAAGCGGATGCTGGCGTACTCGTCCATCAACCATGCCGGGTTCATTCTGCTGGGGGTGTCCGCCGGCACGGCCCGGGGCGTCAGCGCGTCGCTCTACTACCTCTTCGCCTACATGTTCATGACCATCGGCAGCTTCGCCATCGTGACCGTGCTCGGGCGCGAGGGCGACGTCGATCACGACATCTCCCGCTACCGCGGCCTGGCCGGCCGCCAGCCGGTCATCGCCCTGGCGCTCGCCGTCCTGCTGCTGGCCCAGGCGGGCGCGCCCTTCACGACCGGCCTGTGGGCCAAGCTGCAGGTGGTCTTCGCCGCCGTCGGGGCGGGCGAGGTGCCCCTGGCGGTCATCGCCATGGTGACCGCGGCGGTGGCGGCCTACTTCTACCTGCGGGTCGCCGTCCTCATGTACGCCGGTGGCGGCCTGGGCGAGTCCGAGGGCGGGGCCGGCGGTTCGGCCCAGCTGGGCGCCGAGGGCGGCATGGCCGGAGGCGGCATCATCGTGGCCGGGGCCGAGGGGAGCGACACGGGGGGCGGGCTGGCGTGGGCCACCCCGGCGGCGGCCGCCGGCACCGTGACCACGCTCAACGAGCAGATCCTGCTGGAAGACGAGGCCGGCGCGACCGCGGAGGGCGCTCCGGACGACAGGTTGGGCCCGAGCCGGTCCCGGTCCCGGCGCTCGCCGGTCTGGCCATCGCGCTGTGCACGGGGGTGACGGTGCTCTTCGGTGTGTGGCCGCAGCCGCTCATCGACTTCGCCAACCACGCCACCCTGCTGTTCCTGCCCAAGTAGGCGGGCCGAGCAGGCAGGCCAGGCGGGCCGGCAGAGCGAGCCGGCCGTGAGTCAGTCCAGGACGGTCTCCGCCTTGCCTCTCCGGATGGCGGCGATCAGCGCCGCGTGGTCCCGCTCGTTCTGGTCCGCGTAGCGACGGGCGAACCGACGCATGGCCTTGGTGAACACGTCGCTCTTCCCGATGTAGGCGTCGATGGCAGCGGGGTCGCCGGAGCGGGCGTGGGCCCGGGCGAACGAATTGCCGCAGGCGATGGCGAACTCGACGAGGACGGGCGCGATGAGCTCGGTGGTGGGGATCAGCTTCATGTCGCGGAACTGACGGACGTAGAAGTCGCGTTCGCCCAGTGAGCCCCAGCCCACGAAGATGTCGGTGGCGCTCTGCACCATACGCTTGCCGGCGATGACCCGGGCGCCGTGGTTGTCGTGCCCGCTGGAGTAGGTGTACGACTCGTAGACGGAGGGACCGGCCTGCTTGCACTGCAGGAAGAGCGGGTCCCCGGTCGCGCTCCCTTCGAGGAGTACGAGGTACACCACCATGCCGACGCTGCCGACACCGACCACCTGCCGGACGACGTCCACCGCGGTGAAGCGGTCGAAGAGCCGGCGCCGGTCCTCCTGGAGTGTCAGGCGGTACTCCCCGAGGAGCCCCTCCACGATGTCGCCCTGCTCGTCGTCGTCGAGGGTCACGCGCAGCGGGGGCTGGGGCGTGATGCGTGCCCGCCCGCGCCGCTCCGTGGTCAACTTCTCGAACGCGCCGCGGCTCGTCCGCGCTTCCTTGTTCTTCTCGAACTGCACCTGCACCTGGCCGCGGTCGGCGGGTTCGAAGTAGTCGATGAACTGGTCGAAGCGCGTTCCTTCGTACCAGATGTCGAGAAGGGGCAACGTGGAGTAGTACCGCATCCGGTTGCGATAGGCGTCGACCGCCGCCGTGACCGCGGCATCTGCCTTCGAGGGCTTCACCCCGTTCTGCCGCGCCGCCACCACCAGGCTGGCGGCCAGGCGGGCCACATCCCACTCGAAGGGCCCGGGCAACGTCTCGTCGAAGTCGCGCAGATCGAAGTTGAGGTTGCGCTCCGGGGTGGCCCACAGGCCGAAGTTCAGGACGTGGGCATCACCGCAGAGCTGGACCTCAATGCGACTGTGAGGCCGGGAGGCGAGGTCGGCCGCCATCACCGCGGCGGCGCCGCGGTAGAAGTTCCACGGCGAAAGGGCCATGCGCTGGTGCCGGAGCCCGGCGAGTTCGGCGAGCCGGATGTGGTTCTGTGCCAGGAGCGTGTCCACGGGATCGTGTCCGCGGGCCTGTTCGTCCCAGTCCCCAAGATCAGCGCGGGGAGCCAGTATCCGGGCTTGCCGACCCGTCTCGCGGCGCTCCGCCTCCGTGGCCGCGAGATCGTATTTGGCGGCGACGGTCGCGGGAACGGAATGGATCTGGGTCTTGCTCACGGCGTCCCTCCCCTCCCCTCTGCTTCTGGGCTTCATCATTGCCCAGGCTGGCCGCCCTCCGGGCGGGCGCCCGGTCCCGTCGAGCCGACGAAAAGGCACCGCCGACGCGGACGGGTCCGGAATGGATCGACAGGAACCGCCGACGGGTTGAGCCGCGACCGGGCGACGGCGGGGTGGCAGCACAAAGCACGGCTCGGCCGGGCGCCCCGCATTTGCGGCATGCGATTTTTAGGGCGGGGCAACCCCCAGACAACCTCGGCCACCCCGCCCTGGCACCAATTGTGGCGGTAGGGCGGGGTGGCCAGTAGGGCCGTTCGGATGAACCTGCACAACGGCCGCACAACGCGTGATCGATCCGTGGCCGTTCGATCCGTGGCCGTTCGATCCGCGACCCGGCGGATGACCTACCCGAGCTTGCCGTAGTCCGTGGTGCGCCAGCGCTCCGGTGTCATGCGGAACGCGACGCTGTCCGCGGCCTGGTCCGCCGTCGAGCCACGTAGAGGTCGCCGCCCTCTGCACCGAGATAGCGGTGCGCCAGGGCGCGGCGTTCGTCGGCGGAGACCGTCTCGTCCGTGGCGGTGATCGGCCCGTCCACGCTGACGTAGCGATACGGCATCGACTCGTTCTGCACGCAGAGAGAGAACCGCCCCGCCGCGCGCAGGAGCCCCGCCTTGACGCTGTGGCCGCCGGTTACGACGTTGACCGTCCCGCCGGGCACGTAGGAGTACCAGACCGGCACGGCGAGCGGACCCCGGCCAGGGTCGTCCACACTGAGGATGGCAACGTGCAGCCCAGCGAGAAATTCCTCGCGTTCGGCCTTCGTCATCGTGAGCGTCACGGCGTACCTCCCAATGCCAGGTGGTGGGCGAATGCGACATGGTGCGGCGGGCGGTCACGCCGCTGCTCGTCCGCCCAGCACGAGTCGCAGTCCTCGCAGAACCCGTTGTCGCCGCGACTGTGGTGCACGCCGGCGTGACCGCAGCGGGGGCAACGCGGTTCTGTCATGGACGGGGGGCTGTGCCCGCCTCCTGCCGGCCCGCCTCGTCGTGACTCGCCTGCTCCTGCGCGGCGAGCACCTCTTCGGGTACCGCCGGCCCCGAACGCTTCGCTGCGCTGGTGGTGAGGAGGCGGCCGATCACGGGGACCTCGGTCAGGGACTCGGCCCGCATGATCTGGACGACGACGGGCACGAACTGCTCGGCCGAGTCGAAGACGATGTAGCGGGGCAACCAGCGCGGTTCGTATTTGGCGTTGAACCGCCACAGCGTCTCTATCTGGAGGACGCCTGAGAGGCGGCGCAGCGCCCAACGCTCGACACGTTGGGTCACGCCGTCGCCGTTGTCACCCTCGAGCACCGACCGCAAGGCGGCGAAGTTGAGGCTCAGACCCTTCATGCCCATCTCCTTCAGATGGTCGATGGTCGAGCAGAGGGCGAAGTCGAGCAACCCGTTGGGGTGCTCACCGGGATCGCGGCGCATGAGGTCGAGCGAGTAGCCGCCGATGGCGGGCGAGGGCACGAACTGGCACATGGCAACCGGCGCGCCGTCCGGACCTTCCACCAGCGTCAGCAGCAGCCCGGTGTCCCGCCGGTCGAAGAGGCGGCCCAGCATCATGGAGAAGCCCCGTTCCTGCTCGCCCCGGCGGCTCTTGGCCATGAGGTCGGCCATGCGGGCGGCGTCCGCCGGGTCCAGCCGGGCCGGGTCGAGGAAGCGGACGGTGTAGCCGTAGCGCGCCACCCGATTCACCGCCTGACGGAGGCCCTTCATCTTCCCGCCCTGGAGTGAGAACTCCCTGGGGTCCACTACCGCCTCGTCGCCGATGTAGAGGAAGCGCATCCCCGAGGCCTGGTAGGTCGGCAGCCATTCCTCACCCGCACCCATGACGCCGAGGCCCCACCCGTTGCGGTCCACATAGTTGCGGAACGAATCCCACACGTGCGCGCGCTCGGAGAAGGGCCCGATGGGGTCGGGAGAGACCAGGCACACGCCGCCGAAGACGGCGTAGGCCACGAGCGAGTCGCGATGGAAGAACCATTGCTTGTCGTCGCGCAACGCGAAGTAGTCGAGCGTGCCGGTCCCGTGTCGGCGCACAATGTCACGCGCCCGGATCTCGGCGGCGCGCCGGCCGATGGCAGCGCGGCCCGACGACAGGCGGCGGTCGACCACCGGCCGGGTCAGCAGGTACAGCGCCACCACGATCAGGCTGAGGCCCACTGCCAGGAGGCTGATGGACGCGTAGCGGTCGATCGTGGGGGGGAAGGCGACCCAGTCCACGCCGACCAGCCGTTCCGCGGATCCGAGGAGGACCTCGGGCCAACCCGGGAGAGGATGATGGTGCACGCGGCCGGCGACCTCCACGGCCGTGAACCCGCCGAGGGTCGCCAGCACCCCGCCGACGGCGAGGATGACGAAGGCGGTGACAGCGGTCCCCTGCTCGGTCTGGGCACGGAAGCGCTCCCGCTGGACGATCAGCAGCGTGAGGACGCCGGCGCAGACGACGAGCGTGATCGACATCGGCCGCGTGGAGAAGGTGCAGGGCGAGCGAGGCGATGAGCAGCCCCACGGCGACCAGCCACGAGCGCCGTTGGCCTCTGAGGATGCCCCGGGAGAGCATGATCATGCCGATGCCGGCGATGGCCGTCAGTGCCCCGGCGGCCTGGACCACAGTGACGGGCAGGTACTGGGCAATGAGATGCAAGTGCTCGCGCAGCGGGGTGGTGACCGAGGCGAGGAGATCGATGGCGCCTGCCACGAACAGCGAGACCGCGGCCAGCCGCCGGATGCGGCGGACCCGGATGCGGTCGGCCGCCACCTCGGGCGCGGGGGGCCACGAGGCCCCGCCCGGCCAGCTGGCGACCAGCTCGGCGTGGACATCGCGCGGCCTTGGATCGTCCCTTGACGACGCTGTCGGCCGTCACGAGCCGCTCACCCATGGTCGCGAGCGGCAGGTCGGCCTCGGCTAGCAGCAGGCGAACGTGGAGCTCTGCGCCTGTCTCGATCTCGAGGGTCGACTCCTGACGGTGGTGGAGGAAGGTGGGCGGGAGCCCGAGTCGCCCCCGGTGTTCGTGCACGACCTCGGAGGTGGCACCCGGGCAGGCGAAGAACCCGGTGTCGAGGTGGGTCAGCTCGGGCACGAGCGCCCCGCCGACGATGACGCCCGACGCCCCGGCCTCGACGGCGGCCCGCGCAGCATCGAGTGCGTCGATCCCGTCGATCTCGAGTTGTGCGTGCGCGATCGGTCGTGTGCCCGCCGGGCCGCCGGCCCAGGGTTTCGGCAGACCTTCGCCACCGAGTGCTCGCCAGATGCCGCGCGAGGTGAGTGCCACCACGAGGCCGAGCACGGCGAGGAGCACCAGGGCGATGACGAGGGTCGCGATGAAGCGCGAGAACCAGGTGGCGTCGTACGCCCGCTGAAGCGCGTTCTGTTGACGTGGCGAGCGGAACAGCCGGCCCAGGCCGTCGACCACGAACTCCACGCGTAGCAACAGCGCGACGACGGCCAGCGCGAGCGGCGGCGCCCAGAGGTAGCGCCGCAGTCGTCGGTACAGCACGCGCGAGGTCACGAAGCGACGCGCCAGCCGCGGATCGTCCAAACGATCCATGCCGGCGAGCCAGGGCCGGTCGTCGGCGGGTGCGGCGTCCATCGGGGGGTTGCCGTCGGGCCGCAGCGTCCCGGCGCGTACGAGCACCGTGCGCGTCCCGGCGCCGGTTTCGCAGGCCAGGTCGATCGCGCCACGTACGGCCACGCCGCGACGCTCCAACATCTTCGCCACGGCGGGATCGCGTTCGGTGGGTCCCATCACGGCGATCACCTGGGAATCGGCCCGGGCGGCGAACGCTTCCAGGGCGACGAGCAGCTCCGGGTGCTTCTCGACGACGCCGGCCGCATCGTCCTGACAGCTGGGCGCCGCGAGCCGGCCGCACAGAATGACGATGCCCGGGCCCTGCCATTCCGCCAGGCGCTGGGCGATGTCCGCGGCAGGCGGCGCGCGAGCTGTCCGTCGGCTCGGGGGGCAGCAGCAGGTCGCCGACGATCTCCACCCTTCGACCGAGGGCCACCGGGAGCGTGCGGTCCACGTCGGCCTCGGCGGCCGGACCGGTTTCCACCCCCGTGTCGGCTTCTGCTCCCATTCCTCGTCCATCGTGTCACCTTCGGGGGCCTCCACCCCTCAGCAATTGGGCGGATTCGCCCTCCCTGGGGTTGCGGGGCACGCCGGTAGGCTGCCCTTTCGTGCCCGAGACCAGGCCAGAAGGCGACCGGAGCAACTGGACGTGGCACGCCGAGGACGGCGCGGCGCGGGCCAGCGGGCCGGCCGTCATCTTCGACATCGACGGGGTCCTGTCGGACGCCGCCGGTCGCCAGCATTTCTTGGAACGGGGGAAGCGGGACTGGGCTTCGTTCTTCGAGGCCTGCGGCGACGATCCCGTGATCGAGGAGATCGCCCGGTTGTTGGAGTTGCTCGACGCCTCCCTCGCCGTCATCCTCCTCACCGGGCGCCCCTCACGCGTCCAGCCGCAGACTCTGGCCTGGCTGAAGCGCTACGGGCTGCGCTGGGATCTCCTCGTGATGCGCTCCCGGGGGGACTACGCCCAGGTGACCGAGTTCAAGCAGTCCGTGGTGGAGGACCTGCGGGCGCACGGCTTCGATCTGCGGCTCGCCTTCGAGGACGACCCGTCCAACCACGCCATGTACGTGGCGGCCGGGGTGCCGTGCGTCTACATCCACTCCGGCTATTACGAGTAGCGCAGCTGGCGGAGCCATCCGGCCACGACTGCCAACCCGGCGAGCACCAGCACCGGGAGGTCACCCCAGTGGTCGTAGGGCGTGAGCCCGCGGCGGAGCGCCACGGTGGCAAAGAGGACCTGCCGCCGGCCCAGCGCGCTGCGCTGAAGGACGACGCCACGCTGGTTGACCACCGTGCTGAACCCAGTGGGCGCGGCCTGTACCAGGTCGCGGCCGGTCTCGACCGACTGGACGATGGCGGCCGCGACCTCCTGACTGGGCACCTGAGACGTGCTGTAGGAGGACGTGTTGGTGGGGACGGCCAGTAACTCGGCGCCGGCGCGGACCGACTCGTGGCTGCGTCCGGCGTAGAAGACCTCGAAGGACACGAGCAGTCCGAGCGGACCGGCGGGTGTGCGCATGAGGCCGGTCCCCCGACCGGGAACGGCGTCGACGGGCACGCCCGACAGGTTGGCGAAGTGCGAGAAGAAGGAGCGCAAGGGCACGTACTCCCCGAAGGGCACCCGGTGGACCTTTTCGAACACGCCGACGATGTTGCCGCGGGGTCCCCAGGCCACGATCTCGTTGCGGAAGGTGGTGGCCGACGCCGGCTCGGTGACGCCGACGAGCAACGTCGCGTCGAACTGTCTCGCCAGACGGCTCAGGAGGGCTGCCTGGGGTGAGCCCGCCAGCGGGCCGTCGAGCGCCACCACGTCCTCGGGCCACACGACAAGCCGGGGAGGGGGACGGGCCGTACTCACGGCATAGGTCGCTGCCAGCTGCGCGGCCAGGACGTTTGCCGGCGCGACCTCCTGCTCGCTCAGTCCCCGTTGCCCGCCGCCCTGCACCAGCGCCACCCGCAGCGTGCGGACGGGACTCCCCCCGTCCGGCGCGACCGTGCCGACCACGGCCAGTGCCGCGATGCCCAGGGCGAGGGCGGCGGCACCGATGACGGTGGGGCCGGCGACCGCGCGCCGACGCGCCCACGCCAGGGCGGCGAGCGTGGCGAGCACGACACCGCCGGCCCAGACGCCGGCCGTGATGAGGAGGGGACCGCCGAGGCGGGCCAACTCGACCAGCGGGCCCCGCGCCTGGCCGAGGAACACGCCGCCGAGGGGGAGTCCGCCGAAAGGCGACGTCATGCGGATCCACTCGGCCAGGGTGCACGCGCCGACGAAGGCCAGGGCTCGCCCACATCGGGGTGGCGTCGCCGCCGCCGCGGCCGCGAAGAACAGCGCTTCGACGAGGATCAGCACGACGGCGCCGTACCAATTGAAGGAACGGGCCCAGAAGAGTCCGATGGCATAGCAACCCAGCCCGGCCAGCCAGCCCGACCACAGACGCGTGCGCACCGGCAGCCCGGCCAGCCGCCAATAGAGCAGGCCGGCACCCACGAACCCGAGCGGCCACCAGCCCCAGGGGGGCAGGGAGACTGCGAGCAGGACGCCCGCCGCGACCGAGGGAATGGCCACGCGGCCCCGGCTCGGCGGGCGGCTCACAAGAGTGAGTGCGCCGCCGCCCGCCCACTGGCGATGCAGGCGGGGATGCCGACGCCGCGGTAGGCGGAGCCGGCCACCGCCACCCCCCCGATGCGGGCCAGCGCCGATTCGACTCCGGCCGTGCGCAGCAGGTGGTGCACCCGGTACTGCGGGAAGGCGTCGGTGAAGCGCGTCACCTGCGCGCTGATGGGCGCACCGCGCACGCCCATCGAGCGCGCCCAGCTCCTCCCAGGCCCGCTCGGCCACCTCCTGGTCGCTCCACTGCGCGGCGCGGGTGTCATCGATCCGCCCCAGCGAGGCGCGCAGCAGCATCTCTCCGTCGCGCGCCGAAATGCGGCCACTTGCGGTCCAGGTAGGTGCACGCCGTCACCGCCCATGGCTCGCGTCCCTTGTGCTGGGTACGGCGGGGAACGAGGAATCCGGTGCCGTCCAGCGTGGCGGGAACGTCGTCCGTGCTGGCGCGGAAGGTCACGAGCACCACGGAGGCGTAGTCGATGCCGTCCAAGAGTCCTGCCGCCTCGTCGTCGTGAGGGCGCAGGAGCGCGGCGGTCGCCGGCGCCGGTGTGGCCAGCACAACGGCGTCCGCCTCCATCATCCGGCCCGCGCACGCAACGACCCACCCCCCCGTGGACGACCGTTCGAGCCGTTCGGCCGGGGAGGACACGCACACGTCCGCCCCGCGCCCCCGCAGGCCCGTCGCCAGCGTATCGACGAGCGACGCCATTCCTCCGTCGAGGGACCAGAAGAGCGGCGGACCGTCGGGCAGCGGTGCGGCCACCTCGGCGCGTAAAGCTCGCATCAGGCCGCCACGGCGTTGGGCGGCCGCCAGGAGAGGCGGGAACGTCGCGGCAGCCGACATGTCGTCGACCGACCCGGCATGGATTCCGCCGATGAGCGGGTCCACCAGGGTGTCGACGACGCGCTGGCCGAGCTTGCGCGCCACGAGGGGCCCGATGGCGCGGTCGCCGATCGGCCCCCGGGTGTCGGGCCGGGGCAGGACGGCATCACGGGCGAGACCGAGTGCACCGCGGACGCCGACAATGCCCGAGCGTGCGGTCGGCCAGAACCGGGTGGGGATCCCGAGGGCATGTCCTTCGGGCAGCGTGCGCAAGCGACCGCGGGACCATACCGACGCACCCCGCGCCGCGATGGGCGTGAGTGTCGCCGCGACCCCCACCTCTGTGCACAGGTCGACGGCCTCGCGCCGGCGGCCGAGAAACCCGTCGGGTCCCAGGTCGACCGTACGCCCTCCGATGTCCGCACTCCGCAAGGGCCCCCCGAGTTCCGAGGACGCCTCCAGGAGGGTGACCACCGGCGCGCCGGTGCGAGGGGCGGCCCCGCCGGTCAGCTCCCAGGCCGCGGCGAGCCCACTGATGCCGCCGCCGACGACGACGACCCGCCGCACCGCCACCTCAGAAGCCCTCGTCCGCGGCGACGATCAGATCGGTCAGCGCCGCGATGAACACAGGGTCGTCATTCAGTGAGGCGGTCCGCGCGTAGCCGAGGCCACCCGTCGTGGCGATGGCCGCCGCCTCGACATCGAGGTCATAGAGCACTTCGAGGTGGTCCGCCACGAACCCGATCGGGCAGATGACGACGGCGTCGGTGCCTTCGTCTGCAAGGTCGCGCACGACGTCGCGCACGTCAGGGCCGAGCCAGGGTTCGGGGGTCCGTCCTGCGCTCTGCCAGGCCACCAGCCAGTCGTCGAGCCCGGCTGCGGTGGCGACCAGCCGGGCCGACTCGGTCAGCTGCTCGGGGTAGGTGTCGCCGGTCTCTCGTATGCGCTCGGGGAGCGAGTGCGCGGTGAAGATCACCGTTGCCCGCCCCGGGATCGCGCGCAGTGCGTCCTTGACGCGGCCGGCCAGGAGCGTGACCAGCGCGGGGGAGTCGTACCACGGCTCCACCGGGACGAAGGGCGTCGCCCCCAGGGCGGCGGCGGCGCGGTCGAGATACTCCTGTGAGCCGAGGGAGGAGCCGTGGGGCGCGAGGACGAGACCGATGACGCGCTCCACCCCGGCGGCGCCCAACCCCGCGGCGGCCTCTTCGATGAGTGGGTCGGTGTGCTTGGCGCCGAACGACACCATGTAGTGACCCGGGCGGCGCGCCTCGAGGCTGGCGCGTACCGCAGCGACCTGCGCCGCGGTACGGAGCGTGAGTGGCGACACGCCGCCGATGGCTGCGTAGCGCCCCTCGAGCTCGGCGAGCTGTTCGGGCGAGGGCGGGCGGCCGCGACGGATGCGCGTGTAGAAGGAGGCGATCTCGCTGGGGCGCGACGGCGTGCCGTGCGCCATCAACAGGACGCCGGTCGTCATGCCAGCGCCGTCTCCGCGTGGACCAGTTCGACGACGGCGGCCAGTATTCCTGGGTCCGACTCGGGCAGGACGCCGTGACCCAGGTTGAACACATGACCGGTACCGGTTCCATCGGCTGCAGCGGCGAGTACGGCTCGGCTGGCGTCGGCCACGACGGGCCAGGGCGCCAGGCAGAGCGCAGGATCGAGGTTTCCCTGCAGTGCGTGCCCGGCGCCCACGCGCCGGCGCGCCTCGTCGAGGGGGACGCGCCAGTCGACGCCCACCACGTCGGATCCCGCCGAACCCATGAGCCGCAGGAGCTCCCCGGTGCCGACCCCGTACAGAATGGTCGGCACGCCGAGATCGGCGATCCCGGCGAGGACGGCGCGGGTGGCCGGAAGAGCGAAGCGGGCGTACTCGTCGGGCGCGAGCGAGCCGGCCCAGCTGTCGAAGAGCTGGACCGCCTCGGCGCCGGCCTCGATCTGGGCCCGGAGGGAGGCCACGGCCATGTCGCTCAGGCGGTCGGTCAATCGCTGCCACAGGTCCGGGTCGCCGTGCATCAGCGCCTTGACCTTGGCAAACGTGCGGGACGGCCCCCCCTCAATGGCGTAGCTGGCCACGGTGAAGGGCGCGCCGGCGAAACCGATCACCGCTACCCCCGACCCCGCCAGCTCCCGGCGCACCAAGCCGATCGTCTCGGCGACGTACGGCGCGTCGGACGCCGGCTCGAACGGTCGCAGGCGGCCGAGGTCAGCCTCGCGGCGGAACGGCTCGGCCACGACCGGGCCCCGGCCCTGCTCGATGTCGACTCCGAAGCCGATGGCGTGGAGCGGTACGACGATGTCGGAGAAGAGAATGGCGGCGTCCACGCCATAGCGGCGAACCGGCTGGAGGGTGACCTCGGCCGACAAGGAGGCGTCGCCGATGGCGGCCAGGATGGAGCCTGTGCCGCGGACGGCCCGGTATTCCGGCAGCGCACGCCCGGCCTGGCGCATGAACCAGACCGGGGTACGGGACACCGGTTCCCGCCAGCAGGCGCGCACGAGGTCCGTGCGGGCTTCTGCCGCCTGGCTCACCCGACCGGCTCTATGACGACGGCCGTCCCGTAGGCGCAGATCTCCGTCCAGTTCCCGCCCATCTCCGAGGTGTCGAAGCGCATGGCCAGCACGGCGTTGCCGCCGCGGGCCTCGGCCTCCTCGACCATGCGGTTCGTGACGTCCTCCCGGCTCAGCTGGAGGTTCTTGGTCATGCCCTTGAGCTCGCCGCCCGCCAGGGACTTGAAGGCGGCGCCGAACTGGGAGCCGACATTGCGCGAGCGGACGGTGAGGCCGAAGACCTCGCCGAGCACCGAGGTCACCTTGTACCCCGGGACGTCGTTCATGGTCGAGATGAGCATGCCAATCCTTTCGGTCGGGCTCATCGTACGCGGGACCACCCCGGACTCCCTGGCGTGCCGGGGCGTCTAGAATCGTTCGTTTCCCCGTGGGCCGGGGCGAGGAAGGGGAGAGGTGCCCGAACATCCCGATTTGCAGGATGAGCAGGAGTTCCTCAACCGTGCGTACGACGGCTTGGAGTTCATGCGCGGCGAAGCACGCCAGATGCTGCAGGGAGTGCTCGATCTCGGCCGGGGCGGTACCTTCCAGTCGCGTACCGAGCGCGACATCGTGGTACGCACCAGCCTGGCCCGCCTGGAGCAGCTCGACATCGGCGACCAGGCCCTCTATTTCGGGCGCATCGACCGCCTGCCCGAACCGGCGGAGGACGGAGCGGCGCCGACCCCGGTGCTCGGCGAGTCCTTTCACATCGGCCGGCTCGCCGTCTCGGGCCCGGACCACGAGCCGCTGGTCGTCGACTGGCGCGCCCCGGTGGCCGAACCCTTCTACCGGGCGACCGGCCTCGATCCGCAGGGCCTGGCCCGCCGCCGCCACCTCTCCGTGCGGGGCCGTTCGGTCCTCGGGCTCGAAGACGAGTACTTCGTCGACCCCGACGGTCGTCCGGGCGCGGCGGCCCCCGCCGGGGCCGGAGGGGCGCAGTACCGGGACGGCGGGGAGCGCCTCCTGTCGGACGGGCTGGTCCTGGGCGGGCCTGGAGCGCTCCTGTCCGCGCTGGGGCAGGCGCGGACGGGCCAGATGGGCGACATCATCGGGACCATTCAGCGTGAGCAGGACGAGATCATCCGCTCGCCGTTGCCGGGGGTGCTGGTCGTCCAGGGCGGCCCTGGCACCGGAAAGACCGCGGTGGCGCTGCACCGTGCCGCCTATCTGCTCTACACGCACCGCTTTCCGCTGGAGCGCCAGGGCGTCCTCGTCGTGGGGCCCAACCCGTTGTTCCTCCGCTACATCGAGCAGGTCCTCCCCTCGCTCGGCGAGACCGGGGTCAGCCTGTCGACCGTCTCCGGGCTGGTGCCGGAGGTCCGCGTGCGCGGGGTCGACGACCCCGCCGTCGCCAAGCTGAAAGGTGACGTGCGCATGGTCAAGGTGCTGGCCCGGGCCGTCCGGACCCGCCAGCGACCGCTCCGCCAAGACGTGGAGGTCCCGTTCGGCGCCGGCGTGTTGCGCTTGCGGGCGCGCGACGACCGAGGACATCGTCGGCGCGGCCCGTCGCCGACCGGGGACGCACAACGCCCGCCGTCGCTTCGTTGAGTCGAATGTGCTGCGCGTGCTGTCGGACGAGTACCGGGCCAGGCTGAGCCGGAGCGGCGTCGACGGGGCGGAGGACGCCCCGACCGCCGAGGAGCAGCGAGATCTGGCCCAGCGGCTGCGCCGGGTGCCCGAAGTCAGCGAGGCCCTCGACCGCATGTGGCCGCGCCTGTCGCCCCACGAGTTCCTCCATGACCTGCTTGGTGCCCGGCCACTCCTGACGGCGGCGGGCCAGGGGATCCTGACCGGCCGAGGTACAGCGGTTGTACCGGCCTCGCAACCCGTCGCTCGAATCGGTGCCCTGGACGGTGGGCGACGCGGCGCTCATCGACGAGGCGCGCACACTGCTCGGTCCACGTCGTGGACGCCCGGCTCGGGTGCGGTCCAAGCGGCCCGAGGAGGGCACGGCGTCGGAGCTGGGATTCTGGCCCCAGGGCCTGGCGGCCTCACCCGAGCCCGCACCCAGCGTGGTGACCGGCGCCGAGGACGATATCCGTGCCTTCGGCCACATCGTCGTGGACGAAGTGCAGGACCTTTCGCCGATGCAGCTGCGCATGCTGGCCCGCCGCTCGCTCTCGGGCTCCATGACGGTGGTGGGCGACATCGCACAGGCCACCGGGCCCTGGGCCCCCGCCGGGTGGGACGACATCACGCGTTACCTGAGTCCCCAACGACCGCCACGGCTCGTGGAGCTCACGGTGAGCTACCGGACCCCGGCCGAGGTCGTTGCCCTGGCCGCGCAGGTCCTGGCCGTCGCCGCGCCCGGGATTACCGCCCCGCGCCCGGTCCGCCAGTCGGGCTTCTCGCCGCGGATCGTCGCCAGCACCCGTGGTGGGCTCTCGGCCCGGCTGGCCGAGCTGGCCCGCGAGGAGGTGGCGGCGGTGGCGCCGGGCCGCGTGGCCGTCCTCGGCCCCAGCGTCCTGTTGCCCGAGCTGTCGCGGGCGCTCGCCGAGGCGGGCCTCGATCCGATCGATCCGCGTGACCCCGCCGGGGACGGTCTGGCAGCGGGCCTGGTGGTCTTGCCGGCCGACGAGACGAACGGTCTCGAGTTCGACTCCGTGATCGTGGTGGAGCCCACCCTGATCGCCTCGGTCGGCGACGAGGTCGCCGGAGAAGGGCCGCCGGTGGCCACCACACGGGGCTTGCGGACGCTCTATGTCGCCTTGACGAGACCAACCCGCCGGCTGACGGTGCTGCACGCGGAGCCACTGCCGGTCGAACTGCACTGACCTGGGTCTTCGGACCGTCATTCGCAGTCCCGATCCCCCGACCCCTTGGTTGGCGTGTTCGGCATCGGGTCGACTAGAAATTCACCTGTGACCCAGGCTGTCTCGGCGGAGGTCCCCGCTCCCCAGGGAAAGATCATCCACGACCGGCCTCCGATGCTGGCCATCGGCGTCATGATCTGGCTCGGCTCGGAGCTGATGTTCTTCAGCGGTCTGTTCGCCGCCTTCTTCACCATCCGGGCCAACACGGTGGGGCCCTGGCCCCCGGCCGGCACGGTGCTCGACACCGCGCGGGCCGGCTTCTTCACCGCCGTCCTCGTCTCTTCGAGCTTCACCATGCAGCGGGCCGTGTACCAGGCCGAGTGGCGCAAGCGGCGGTCGGCCCGGATCTGGGTCGTCTGCACCATCATCCTCGGGGTTGCCTTCCTGGGAAACCAGGTCTACGAGTGGCTCTACAGCACCACGCGCTGGTACACCAACTCGTACGGCTCGCTCTTCTACATCATGTCGGGCCTCCACGGCCTGCACGTCCTCATCGGGCTGATCGCCATGGTCTTCCTCCTGGGTCGCATGCGCGGC
This sequence comes from uncultured Acidimicrobiaceae bacterium, assembly GCA_963755655.1. Lineage (GTDB taxonomy): Bacteria > Actinomycetota > Acidimicrobiia > Acidimicrobiales > RAAP-2 > Bog-473. Next base: position 88,305 of record CAVWKX010000018.1, on the reverse strand, counting down.
GACAAGGGCGGTGACCCCGGTGAGCTCTCGGCGATGCAGGGGGTCTCCTACTACTGGCACTTCGTCGATATCGTCTGGGTCGGGCTCTACAGTTGCCTTTTCCTTCTCAAGTAGGCATGCGAGGCGTGCGCTCACCACTCATGAGGACGATCCGGAGCCGGTTCCTTCTCCCGGCGGGCCTTCTCTCCGTCGCCGCGCTGGCGTCGCTGGCGATGTTCTTCCCGGGTACCAATGCCGGCGCGAGCGGCCATGCCGACGCGGCGCAGATCTCCATCACACCGACGCACGTCACGACGCGCGTCCTGCGGCACGGTGAACACCAAAGGCGTCACCAGTTCGGTGACCAACGCCGGAAACCCCTTCCTCAGCAGTTCGAAGACCTGCCTGAACGGCCACCTCATCTCCTACGGCAACACCGCCATCACGTATTCGAACCCGCCCCAGTCGTTCATTTCCGCCGGACGCCTGCTGTTCGCGCAGACGTGCTCGAGCTGCCATGGCAGCGAGGCCAACGGCGTGAACCCCGAGGGAGAGGCCACCATCGGGCCGAACCTGCAGGGTGTCGGCGCCGCCACCGTGGACTTCTGGGTGAGCACGGGCCGCATGCCCGCCACCGACGTCAAGGCGGTGGAGGCCGAGCGCAAGCCGTCCCGGCTGACGCCGGTGCAGGCGCTGGAGCTGGCCGCCTGGGTCAACTCGCTCGACCCGGCCGTCCCCGCAGTGCCCACCCCGCACCTGGCCGGCGCCAACCAGTCGGCCGGACAGGACCTGTTCTCGCTCAACTGCGCCGCCTGCCACACCATTCTGGGGTCCGGTGATGCACTGGCCTTCGGCACCAACGCTCCGTCGCTGCAGAACCGCGGGGTGACGGCGCAGCAGATCGTCGAGGCGATGCGCACTGGTCCGGCCAACATGCCGCGTTTCTCGGGCAACCTGACCGACCGCCAGGTGACCGACATCGTCTCGTACGTCACCGGTCGGCTGCAGCACCCGACCAACCCCGGGGGCGCCGCGCTCGGTGGCGTCGGCCCGGTCGCCGAGGGCTTCGTCGCCCTGCTCATCGGTGTGGGCGGCCTTGCCCTCATCTGCTTCTGGATCGGGGAGCGCTCGTGAGCGACACGGACCACCAGCCCTCGCGCACCAGGGTGCCGATGCCGGTCGCCGCCTTGAGCGACCCGCACATGGGTGATGCGGCGAAGAATCCCGAGCGGTCCGAGAAGATCATTGCGCTGATCCTCTTTCTGAGCATCGTCTTCTTCGGCGTCGCCGGCGCGGCCTACGTGCAGAACTGGAGCCCGTGGACGTTCGGCGGCGCGCTCGGCGCCGGCCTGTTCGCGTTGGGCTTCGGCCTCACCGCCTGGGGCAAGTACCTCATGCCGCAGGGCCCGTTCGTCGAGGAGCGCCACACGCTGGCCTCGACTCCCGAGGAGCGGGATTCCATGTCGGCCGCGCTGGTCGAGCGCTCCGCAGTGGTCGTCAAGCGACGCAAGATCCTGGGTGGCCTGTTCGCCGCAGGCGCAGGCGTCTTCGGCATTGTGGCTGCCTTCCCGCTGATCCGCTCGCTCGGCCCGCTGCCGGGGACGTCACTGGAGACCACCGGCTGGCGCAAGGGCATGGTCCTGGTTGATTCGACCGGCCGTCCGGTGCGCCGGGACACCCTGATCGTCGGCGGCATCATGACGGTCTACCCCCGGGACACGGTCGACCCCCAGACCGGGTTCATCACCGACCAGGGCCAGGCCGTCGACCAGACGGTGCTCATCAGAGTGTCGGACCAGCCGTTCACGACCGAGCCGGGACGCGAGAACTGGACTCCTGACGGCTACGTCGCCTACTCCAAGCTCTGCACACACCTCGGGTGCCCGGTGGGTCTCTACGAGCAGGAGCTCGAGTTGCTGGTCTGCCCGTGCCACCAGTCGATGTTCAACGTGCGGAACGGCGCGGTGCCGCAGTTCGGGCCGGCGCCCCGGCCGCTGCCGCAGATGTACCTCGGCTACAACAACGACGGGTACCTGATCGCCATGGCACCGTACAACCAGCCCGTCGGGCCCGGCTTCTGGGAGCGCAACTCGTGAGCACCAACGGCGCCCCCACCAAGCGCACCCGGAAGGACGCCCTCGGCCCCTACGGCCGTGTCGGCCAGGCCGTCGGCGAGCTCGACGACCGCCTGGGCGTGGCCAAGGGCGGCCGCGTCTTCCTCGACAAGATCTTCCCGGACCACTGGTCCTTCATGCTCGGCGAGATCTCCCTCTACTCGTTCGTCGTGCTCCTGGCGACCGGCGTCTTCCTGTCGCTCTACTTCGTCCCCTCGAGCCAGCAGGTCATCTACCACGGCAGCTACAAGCCGCTGGACGGCCAGTGGGTCTCGGAGGCCTACCGGTCGACGGTGCAGCATCTCCCTGAACGTGCGGGGCGGCCTGCTGATTCGCCAGATGCACCACTGGGCGGCCGACATCTTCACCGGCTCGATCATCGTCCACATGGCCCGCATCTTCTTCACGGGAGCGTTCCGCAAGCCGCGCGAGCTGAACTGGGTCATCGGCACCACCATGCTGATCCTGGCCATCCTGGAGGGCTTCATCGGCTACTCGCTGCCTGACGACCTCATCTCGGGCACCGGGTTGCGCATCGGCTACTCCATCGCCGAGTCGATCCCGTTCATCGGCAGCTACCTGGTGACGTTCCTCTGGGGCGGCCAATTCCCGGGAACCGGCATCATCATTCCGCGCTTCTTCATCATCCATGTCTTGATCATTCCGCTCGTCCTGATCGGCCTCCTCTCCGCGCACCTCGGCCTCCTGGTGCGCCAGAAGCACACCCAGTTCAAGGGCGAGGGGCGCACGGAGAACAACGTGGTCGGCTCGCCGATGTTCCCGACCTTCATGGCCAAGACGACCGGGTTCCTCTTCATGGTGACGGCGGCGACGGCACTCCTCGGCGCCTTCGCGCAGATCAACCCGATCTGGCAGTTCGGCTCCTACGACGCGTCCAAGATCTCCTACGCGGTGCAGCCCGACTGGTACATGGGCTGGCTCGACGGCGCTCTGCGCATCATGCCGTCCTGGGAGCTGGCCTTCTGGGGGCACACCATCCCGCTCGAGGTCTTCCTGCCCGCCGTGATCTTCCCGGGCATCGTGTTCCAGATCGCCATCATGTGGCCCATGATCGAGCGCCGCTATACGGGGGACAACGAATTGCACAACCTGCTCGATCGCCCCAGGGACAGACCCAAGCGCACGGCCTTCGGTGCGGCCTTCTTCGCCATGCTGTTCACGCTGTTCGCCGCGAGCTCGACCGACGTGCTGGCGAACTACTTCAAGGTGTCGCTGAACGAGGTGCTCTGGTTCTTCCGGTTCGCGTTCTTCATCATCCCGTTGATCACCGGAGCCGTGGTGTACCAGATGTGCCGCGAGATGCAGGGCGTGCACGGCATCGGCAAGCGCAAGCGCGCGCTGATCGTGGAGCGCTCCGCCGAGGGCGAGTACTCCACGGTCGAGGCGGCTCCCCGGCCTGACGACGAGCACAAAGAGCTCGATCCCGAACCGGTGCCGGTGCGTATCGACATCGAGCCGTTGAGCAACGGCGGCATCCGTCAGCCCGAGAGCTCGCCCACTGGCGCGCGACAGGTCAGCCGCTGAGCACAGCGCGGCACCGCGCCACCGCACGCGACCTGTGGGTCGCCGTCGAATCCATTCACGCCGTCACCTACTTCGCACCGGAGTGCCGCACCGCCCTGCGCGAGGCGGGCCTGCGCGGCTTCTGGTCGGGTTACTTCGCCGCACGCGCCGCTCCTCTCGGCCGTGTCGGTCCGAGCCCCGTGACGGCGGCCTTCTTCAATTTCCACCCCGCCATGGTGAGGAGGGCGATCCCCGCCTGCTGGGAGACCGTGGCGCCCGAGACGCTCTGCCGGGTGCGCGCCATCGCCGCCGCGGAGGCGCTCGGCGACGTGTCCCGCACAGAGGCCCGGTCGGCACTGCTGGCCTCGTTGCCGCTGCTCCGGCGTGCGGCGGCGGCCTGCGACGGCGCGGGGCGGATCATGGCCGGTGCCAATCGGTCCCTCTGGCCCCGCATCGCGACCGCGCTGGGAACCGGGGGTCTCGGCGAGGTGTGGCAGGCCTGCACGACCTTGCGGGAGCACCGCGGTGACGGGCATGTCGCCGCGCTCGTCGTGCACGGCGTCAACGGCGTGGAGGCCCACGTGCTGGCGGCGGGGACCAAGGCGATTCCCGTCGACCTGCTGCGGGACAACCGGGGCTGGAGCGAGGCGGAATGGGAAGATGCCGCAGCCACGCTCACCCGTCGGGGCCTGCTGCACGCGGACGGGCGCGTGACCGATGCCGGCCGCACCCTGCACGGTCAGATCGAGGAGTTGACCGACGAGCTGGCCGAGCCCGCCTACGCCGGCCTCAGTGACCAGGCACTCGAGGACCTGCACGGTGCGCTGGCCGCCTGTGCAGCCGATGTGGCCGCCTCGGGAGTGGTCCCGTTCCCCAATCCGATGGGGTTGCCTCGACCCGTGCCGCCCGTGCCGCCCCTGCCGCGCTAGCTGCGTGAGGCCGGCCGGCCCGGCGGCCAGCCGGGCAGGAGCCCCAGCTCCTTGCAGAGCTTGCGGGACGACACCATCTGGCCGGCGTAGCGCACGGCGTCGGGGTCGTCGCCCAGCCAGGCGGCGACCTCCCCCGCCACTTCGGGCGGAGCCGGGACGTGACCGGCGCCGACGAGCACCTGGTCCATGCCGGAGGACCGCATGGACTCGGTCAGGGTCAGTCCGGGGGCGATGGAGAACGCCGAGATGCCCTGTGCGGCGAACTCCACGTGGCACATGTCGGTGACGCGGTGGAAGGCCGCCTTGGCGGCGGCGTAGGCCACGCCCCAGCCGCCGGCCCCGGCGGGCGCGGGAGGTGTCGTGAAGGCCGCCTCGGAGAGCATGTTGACCAGCCGTCCGTCCCCCCGCTCCAGCATGCCCGGCAGCAGCAACTGCGTCAGCAGCAAGGGGTGCAGATAGTCGCCCACCAGGCAGCGCTCGGCCAGCTCGAGCGGGAGGTCCAGAATGCGGTCCATCGTGCCCGGCCCCTGGTAGATGGCGTTGTTGACCAGCACGTCGACCCGGCCCAGCTCGGTCAGGGCGACAGCGGCAACCCGTTCCACCGAGGAGCGGTCCAGCAGGTCCATGGGGACGGGCAGACAGGTCTGCCCGAGCGCCTCGATCTCGCTTGCCGTGGTGTCGAGGCTCCCGGCAATGGGAAGGGGGTCGTCGCGCACCAGCGTGCTCGACGCGTGGGCGCGCCCGTCGCCCTCGTGCACCGTGCGGGCGGTGATCACGACGTCGAAGCCCCGCCGTGCCAACGCCAGCGCGGCGCAGCGGCCGATGCCCCGGCTGGCGCCGGTCACGAGGGCGACCCGGCGTGACTCAGGCATCACATCATCCCGGCGATCTGGTGCCCACCGTCGACGTGGAGCACCTGTCCGTTGACATAGCCGGCGTCGTCGCTGCAGAGGAACACGACCACAAGGGCGATGTCGTCGGGGGTACCGAGACGCCGAGTGGGGTTGGCCTCGGCGAGCCGCGCCTGCACGTCGACCGGCACCTGGGCCGCCGCCGTCTCCGTCAGAATGAACCCCGGCGCGATCGCGTTGGCCCGAATGCCGTCGCGGCCGTAGCGCACGGCCAGGTGACGCGTGAGCTGGTTCAGCGCAGCCTTGGCCACGCCGTACGCGACCCTGGTCGATTCGCCGATAGTGCTCGTCCCCGACGAGATAGTGACGATCGACCCGCCGCCTCCCGCCGCCATGACGGGGATGGCGTGGCGAGCCAGCAGCAGCGCGCCCCGCGTCGTGATCTCGATCGCCCGCTCCCACACGCCGAGATCCACGCCGACGGCGTCGGTATCGAGGCGGGGATGGCTCCACGCCGCGTTGTGGTCGACGGCGTGGATGCCCCCGAACTCCGTGACGGCGCGCTCGACGAAGGCGACCAACGACTCCTCGCGCCGGACGTCGCAGGCCACACCGACGGCCCGGCCTCCCGCCTTCTCCACTTCCTCGGCCACCGATGCCGCACCCTCGGCGGATACGTCGCCGACCACCACGGCCGCCCCGGCACCGGCGAGCCGGAGCGCGGTGGCACGACCGATGTCGGAGGCACCGCCGCTGACGAGGACGACCTTGCCCTCGAGCTGTCCCCCCATGGGCACATCGTAGGAGGAGCGCCCGGGCGCCACCATCCCGTTCCTCCGGGCGCAAGCAATTGGGCCGGACGCCCTCTGACATGGGAACATTCGGGTGTGCGGGTGCATCGCAGCTTCGCCTTCGTGGACGTCTCGGGCTTCACCGCATTGACGGAGCTCGAGGGTGACGAGCGCGCGGTCGACGTGCTGACCGCCTTCCGGGCGCTCCTGCGCGACATCTGCTCGCGCCGCGGTGTGCGCATCGTCAAGTGGCTGGGCGACGGCGTGATGCTGGTGTGCGTCGACACCCGCCCGCTCCTCGAGACCATTCTGGAGTTGCACTACGTCGTGGGCGAGGTGGGCGCGGTCGAGACCGTCTCCATCCGTTCCGGGCTCACTGCGGGTGACGTGATCCTCATGGAGGGTGACGACTATGTGGGCCATTGCGTCAACGTCGCCTCGCGCCTGTGCGACCTGGCCGTCGCCGGCGAGGCCCTCGCCACGCCCGCCGTCATGGACCATCTCCCCAACTGGGGCGAGGCCCTGTCCGAGACCCAGGTGACGCTGCGCGGGGTCGAGAAGCCCGTGCCCGCCTCGAGCATCCGCATCGCGCACAGCGAAGCCGGGAGCGCCCACGACCCCATCTGCGGGCTCCCGCTGACCGAGGACACCGCCCAGGAGATCGCCCACGATGTCCGCGGTTCCATGGTGCTCTTCTGCTCGCCGGGCTGCGTCGACACCTGGCGCCGGCGCCCGGCACGTTCGCTCTCCGCCTGACGGCGCCGCCCCGCTCCGCCGTTCGGACCTGGGCCTGGGGGCGACCCTCGGTTCCCCCTCAACATCTGTTGCCAATCGGCCGATATGAGCAGGGTTCGAATGGCAACCGAGGAACCAGGCATGCGCCCACCCCCAGCACCCGACATGTCCTCGAACGTGACCAGATTCTGGCGGAGCTACGTCTACATCGGCGTGCTCACCTACAGCATGGGCGCCGCAGCCGTCCTGGGCTATTCGCTCGCCACGCCGGAACCGCACCAGCGGCTGATGGTGATCCTGAGCGGTGCCAGCCTGCTGGCATCCGTGGGGCCTTTCCGGTTGCTCGGCCTGCGGCTGACCGAGACGCGCTGGTCCACGCTGTTCTTCACCTCCTGGGCCTCTTTTACGTTCCTCTTCATTGCCCTCGGTGCCGTCCTGGACGGGGGTGTGCGCAGCCCGGTCTCGTATTTCCTGATCCTCCCGATGCTCTTCGCCGGGCTGGCGTACTCGGCCGGGACGGTGACCTTCCTGGCCGGCTTCGGTGTCATCACCAGCCTCGTGGTCGGCCTCCTCACCCCTGACCGCAGCTGGTCCACGACCGCCTTCCTGGCCGTGGCGATCGTGATCGCCGGCGTCATCACCTCGGCGGCGGCGGCGCAGCGGGACCGCCTGATGCGCCAGCTGGTGGCCGCAGCCAGCGTCGACGCGCTCACCGGATGCCTGACCCGGGGGGCGTTCCAGGAGCGCCTGGTTCACGAGTCGATGCTGGCGCAACGCCACGGCGGGGTCTTCAGCCTCGTCGTGGCGGACCTCGACGACCTCAAAGCACTCAACGACTCCAACGGCCATCATTACGGCGACCGCGCCCTGCGGCTGCTGGCCAGCGTCCTGCGGCAGGCGGCCCGTGGGACCGATGTCGTCGGGCGGCTGGGCGGCGACGAATTCGCCCTGCTCCTGCACGCCACCGATGAGGAGGAGGCGCTGGTCGCGGCCACCCGGCTGCTCAGCGCACTGCACGATCTGACGGGCTCGGACTGGGTCACGGCCAGCATCGGGATCAGCACGTGGTTGGGCCCGAACGACGGCCCGGACCCGCTGCTGCGCCGGGCCGACGAGGCGCTGTACGTGGCCAAGCGGTCCGGGCGTAACCGCGCCGCCGTCTGGGAGCCGGAAGTCTCGGAGGCGCAGGCGGGGCCGCAGTGGCTGGGACACCGACCGCGCCCCCCTGCGGCCCCGCGTGTGACTCCTGCCGAGGTGGCCGGCTGATCCTTCTGGTCGGGCGGTCCCAAGAGGGCGCTCTCCGCGTGGAAGAGGATCCTTCGAACCGCATTCCAGCTGAGCCGGGCTGTCACCCGAGCCCAGCAGTCCAGCCCCCCTCAGCAGTCCAGCCCCCCTCAGCAGTCCAGCCCCACCCAGCAGTCCAGCCCCACCCAGCAGTCCAGCAGAGCCGAGCGTGGACAGGCGACCCTTGACATGTGACTCAATGGTCACATAACTTGTGGACGTGGATGAGGTGTTCAAGGCCCTGGCCGATCCCACCCGGCGCGACTTGCTCGACGAGTTGTTCCGGGAGGACGGGCAGACCCTGGGCATGCTCGAGGAGAGGTTCTCCATGACTCGTTTCGGCGTCATGAAGCATCTCAAGGTGCTCGAAGAGGCCGGACTGGTGGTGACCAGGCGCCGGGGCCGCGAGAAGCTCCACTTCCTCAACCCGGTCCCGATCCGGCTCATCCACGACCGCTGGGTCAGCAAGTACGCCGAGCCCTGGGTGGCAGGGCTCAGCGAGATCAAAGAGAGACTGGAGAGCCAGATGGAAAAGGTGTACGAGATCTTCATCAAGACCACGCCCGAGCGGCTCTGGGAGGCGATCATCGACCCCGAGATCCGGGCCAAGTACAACTTCGGCGGCGCGGTCTACTGGAGTGGAAGGTCGGCGCGCCCCTCAGCATCGACGTCAAGCAGCACGGCGTGCATCTGGGCGAAGGCGAAGTGCTCGAGTTCGACCCGCCGCGCCGCCTCGTCCACACCATGGCTGCGCAGTGGGACGACGACGTGAAGGCCGAGGGGACCACCCGGGTCACCTGGGAGATCGAGCCGGTCAGCGACGACTCGTGTCAGCTGACCCTCACCCACGACCAGATGCGGGAGGGCGCCAACTCGCAGATCTACGGCGGCTGGCCGATGATCCTGTCCGGCCTCAAGACCTGGCTCGAGTCGGGTGAACTCCTCACCACGCCCGGCTCGCTCCGCTACGGATGACGGGGGAGACGAGATGCGGCAACTGATCGTGATCGAGTTCGTCACGCTCGACGGCGTCATGCAGGGACTCGGTTCACCCGACGAGGATCGTGAGGGCGGATTCGCCTACGGGGGATGGGGCGCGCCCTATGGCGACGACGTCCAGCGGGATGCCGCGCTCGAAGGCATGCAGACGACGAGCGCGTACCTGTTCGGGCGGCGCACCTACGAGAAGATGCTGGCGTTCTGGCCGGAGCAGCCGGACACCAACCCGATGGCGGCACACCTCCGGGCCACGCCGAAATACGTCGCCACCCGCACCCTGGATGACGCGCAGCTGACGTGGGCGAATTCCGAGGTTCTCCGAGGGGATCTGGTGCCTGCACTGCGGCAGCTGCAATCCGAGGGCGACGGCACCATCGCCGTGCTCGGAAGCGGGAACCTGGTGCAGCAGCTCGCCGCCCTCGATCTCGTCAACGGGTACCGGCTCTTCCTGCATCCTTTGCTGCTCGGCAGCGGCAAGCGTCTGTTCAGCCACCTGGACCAACCCCAGCCGCTCCGCCTGGCCAGCGTGCAGCAGACCACTACGGGCGTCCTCATGCTCAGCTACGACTGTCTCTGAGCAATGGCCGCCTTCCATAACCAACAAGACCGCCTTCAACCAACGAGAGAGGAGATGTCATGACCATCACCGGCCTGCACACGGTGGGCCTGCCGGTCACGGACCAGGACGCCGCCCGGGCCTTCTACGAGGCGCTGGGGTTCGAGACGCGTCTCGACGTGCCGATGGGAGAGGGCGCACGGTGGATCGAGGTGGCGCCTCCGGGCGCACCCGTGACACTGGCACTCGAGCCCGCCCACGCTGATCGTCCCGCCGGCGTGGAGACCGGCATCCGCCTGACCACGGCCGATGCCGATGCCGCCAACGCAGCCTTACGGGCACGCGGCGTCGATGCCGACGACGTGCTGCGCTGGCCCGGCGTGCCGGCGATGTTCGCCTTCCGTGATCAGGACGGCAACGGGCTCGAGATCGTCGAGGCCTGAGCGCGAGCGGGCGGGCGCAGCCGGTCGTAGGCCGACATGGCCAGCGTGAGGAGGCCGAGGCCCGCACCGAGAAGGCAGACGCCCGCCCAGCCGTGAGTGCCGTAGAGCGCTCCTGAAGCCAGGGAGCCGGCGGCGCCTCCGAGGAAGTAACAGACCATGTAGGCGCTGTTGATGCGGCTGCGGGCGTCGGGCCGGAGTGCGTAGATCACCGCCTGATTGGTGATCTGCATGCCCTGCGTCCCCATGTCGAGGACGACGATCCCGATGATGAGGAAGGCCAGCGAGGTACGGCCGGCCCAGAGGAGCGCGAAGGAGCCGGCCAGGAGGACACCCGCGATGACGGTGGTGAGGTTGTGCCGGGCCGCGTCGGCCAGCTTGCCGGCGAGGTTGGCGGCCAAAATCCCGCCTGCGCCCACGAGACCGAAGAGCCCGATGACGAGGTTGGAGTAGTGGTAGGGGCTGCCCGAGAGCAAGAAGGCCAGGGTGGTCCAGAGCACGCTGAAAGCGGCAAAGGCACAGGCCCCGTGCCACGCTCTTCGCCGGAGCACCGGCTCCGTGATCAGCAGGCGGAGCGACGACCCGACCAGCTCGGGGTAGGTGCGGTGCGGGCGTGCGGCTTCTGAGGGCAGGGCGCGCCACAGGACGGCGGCAAAGACGACCATGAGCGCAGCCGAGAGCCAATAGATGGCGCGCCAGCCGGCGGCCTGGGCCACCAACCCCGACACGGTGCGGGCGAGGAGGATGCCCAGCAAAAGCCCGGTCATGATGCGCGCCACGACGCGGCCCCGCCGTTCCTCCGGCGCCAGGTCGGCGGCGAAGGGGATCATCACCTGGCCGGCCACCGAAGAGGCGCCGACGAGGATGGACGCCACAGCGAAGATCCAGAGGTTAGGGGCGAGCGCGCAGCCGATCAGCGACACCGCGCTGAGGCAGAAGAGCCGGGTGACGAGCCCGCGGCGCGGGTGTAGGTCCCCCAGAGGGACGACGAGGAGCAGGCCTGCGGCATAGCCGATCTGCGTGGCCGTGATGATGGTCGACGTCGGACCGGGTCCCGAGTGGAACGTCCGTGCCACCTGATGCAAGACAGGTTGCGCGTAGTAGAGGTTGGCCACCACTGCGCCGGTGGCCACGGCGATGAGTACGACGAGGCTCTGTGGGAGCGCTTGTGTCTTGCTCGCTTCGGTGTTCGCCGCTGCCACCGGGACAGGCTACCGGCGGTCCCTTGTGGGTCAGACGGTGCCGCCGCGCCGGCTCTCGGCGGTCACGCCGGTGAGCGCGGTCAGGATCAGCGGGACGCCGATGAACGCCAACCAGACCCCGAAGACCAGCGACAGCACCACCGTGAAGGCCCCCATGCCGAGCACGAAGGGCCAGATGGAAGAGCCGGGGAAGGAGTCGATGGTCCCGGCGCCGTCAGCCAGCTCAGCGTCCTCGCGGTCGGACGGCCGGTCGCCCGGCGCGTGCACCCTGCCCCAGTAGAAGTACTTGTGGCCGTGGAAGCGCCGGTGCCAGAAGAAGTAGTACAGGCCAGGCAGGAAGCCGAGCAGCGTGGCGCCGAGCAGCATGACGCCGCCCCCGTCGTCGTAGCCCCAGAACCAGTAGATCAGACCGACGATGCCGAAGAAGGCGCCGAGGAAGAGCAGGAACAGCGACTCGACTTTCATACGCCGGCCGTGACCTTTCCGTTGCCCTTCCCATTGCCGTCGGTCTTCCCGTTTCCGTGCCCGTTGCCGTTGCCGTTGCTGTGCGCGTTACGACCGTGCGGCGTCGTGAGGTGGTCCGGGTGGTTGTAGTCCCACGTCGGGCGCTCCGAGCGGATGGGCGGGAGGTGGGTGTAGTTGTGGTGCGGCGGCGGCGAGGTGGTGAACCACTCCAGCGTCTGTGCGTCCCACGGGTTGTTCCCGGCCGGGATCGGCTTGCGCCACGACACGACGAAGTTCACCAGCAGGAAGGCGAACGAGATCCCGATGATGAAGGCACCCACCGTCGAGACGATGTTGTAGCTCTGCCAGCCGAGGTTGGACGGGTAGCTGGCCACGCGCCGCGGCATGCCCAGCAGGCCGACCACGTACTGGGGCATGAAGGTGACCCAGAAGCCGATGAACATCAGCCAGAAGTGCCACTTGCCGAGGCTCTCCCGGAGCATGCGGCCGAACATCTTCGGATACCAGTAGTACAACCCGGCGAACCCGGCGAAGACGGCCGTGCCGAACAGCACCTGGTGGAAGTGGGCCACCACGAAGTAGGTGTCGTGGGTGGCGAAGTCGATCGGAGGCGAGGCCAGCATGATGCCGGTGACGCCACCCATGAGGAAGGCGAAGAGAAAGCCTATGGAAAACAACATGGGTGTGGTGAAGGTGAGCTGGCCGTGCCACATGGTGCCGATCCAGTTGAAGAACTTGATGCCGGTCGGTACGGCGATCAGCAAGCTCAGGAAGGAGAAGAAGGGCAACAGGACGGCGCCTGTCGTGAACATGTGGTGCGCCCAAACGCCGGTCGACAGAGCTGCGATAGCCATGGTGGCGAAGACCATGCCCTTGTAGCCGAATACCGGCTTGCGGGAGAAGACAGGCAGGATCTCGGTGACGATGCCGAAGAACGGCAAGGCGAGGATGTAGACCTCGGGATGGCCGAAGAACCAGAAGAGGTTTTGCCATAACAGCGGTGACCCACACGACGCCATGGGCGCGCCGCTCACGAGGTGACAACCCACCGCCGTATAGATATGGGTCCCGAAGTGGCGGTCGGCGAAGAGCATGATGAGCGCCGCGGTCAACACCGGGAACGCGATGAGGATGAGGATTCCGGTCACCAGCATGTTCCAGGTGAAGATCGGCATGCGGAACATGGTCATGCCGGGCGCGCGCAGGTAGAAGATGGTCCCGCACAGGTTGACGCCGGTGAAGATGGCCGAGAACCCGGTGAGGGCGAGCGCCATGATCCAGAGGTCGGGCCCGGCACCGGGGGAGCTGGTAGCGCTCGAGAGCGGCGCGTAGGCCACCCAGCCGAACTCCGCGGCGCCCCCCGCCACGAAGAAGGTCATCATCATGGTGATGGACCCGGTCAGGTAGAGCCAGTAACTCAGCGCGTTTAGGCGGGGGAACGCCATGTCGGGCGCCCCGATCTGCAGCGGCACGATGTAGTTGGCCAGACCTCCGAAGGCAAAGGGGCCGGCGAAGAGGTACAGCATGAGGCTGCCGTGCATGGTGAACAGCGCGTTGTACTGCGAGAAGCTCAGCAGGGACGAGTGCGGCGACGAGAGCTGCAGCCGCATGAGGAGGGCCATGATCCCCGACAGGTAGAAGATGACGATGGCGGTGATCATGTAGCTGAGGCCGATGACCTTGTGGTCGGTCGAGGTCAGCCACTTGAGAATGCCGGTGGGCCCGTGGTCTTCGTGCCCGCCGTGCGACGGCTCGTGGCCGCCCGGAACGGAGGGCGGTACCTGGAGCTCTTGCTGCTCCTGAACGCCTGGTGGGGCGATGACGTCAGTCACCGTAGAGCGCACCTCCTGAGTTACCGGTGTTCCCGCTGTTGCCCGAGGAGTTGGGCACCGTGCCGTTCTGGTTGGCATGCAGGGCAGCCGGAAGTTGACCGATGGACGAGGGATGGGCCGTCTGGAAGGCACGGGTGGTGCGGAGCCATGTCGCGTAGGCGGTGGGGGACACCGAGCGCACGTTGAAGAACATCAGGGAGTGGTACAGCCCGCACAGCTGGGTGCACTGGCCGCGGTAGACGCCGTCGTGCAGCACGTTGAGATCGAAGCTGGTCCAGTACCCGGGACTCGCGTAGCGGCTGAAGTTGAACTCGGGCACGTAGAAGCCGTGCAGCACGTCGTAAGAGCGTAGGTAGACGCGCGTCGTTTGGCCCGTCGGCACGACCATGGTCGGAGCCTCGGTGGTCTGGCCGATCACCTTGACGCCGTTGGGGTACTCGAATTCCCAACCCCACTGGAAGGCGTAGACGTGAATGGTCGTGCCGGGATTCGGTGTGACCGCGGTGACCTTGTTCTCCACCACCACCGTGGCCCAGAAGAGCCCGAGCACAATCAGGATGGGCATGACCGTGTAGATGATCTCGGTCAGCGTGTGGTACTGGGTCTGCACCGGCATGTCGTCGGAGCGGCGCCGGTACCGGAAGATGGCCCAGACGATGAGGAGCAGGGTGAACCCACCCACGACGATGCCGGCGATGAAAAAGCCCTGCCAGAGGTGGAAGGTGGACTGGGCCTGCGTCGTCGAGCCCTTGTAGGCGCCGAAGGTCGGGAGCTGGCAGCCGGTGAGCAGCAGGGCGCCCAGGCCGATCACCACGAGGGCCAGCCGACGGCGTGAACTGTTGGCCCTGGGAGCTGGGGTTTCTGGTGTGTCGGAAGACGGGCTGGTCAACGACGAGTCCACCGCGCCGACACTATCGAACGCGGTAAAAAAATTGGAAATCGCAGGTCTGCCCGCGCCGTCCCGGAGGGGTCAGTGCGGGTGGGCGTGGGGAGGGGCCGCCGACTCGTTGGCGGCCCAGGTGAAGACGCCTCGCGCCATGGTCGAGGTCGCCCGGGCGGCCCGGACGGCGAAGACCTGCTGGCGGGCCCGCTGGACGCCCTCGTCGTCGGGCTGGGCCAGCCAGGCGTGCTCGGCGAGGTGGCCGGCCAGGCGCAACGCCCCTTCCGCCCCCTCGGTTCGGGAGTCGGTGGCGTCGGCCAGCAGCTCCAGCGCACGGTCGGCCAGAGCGCCGGGCCCGCCGGCCAGCGCGGCCAACTCGACCGCCAGGGCGCGCTCGGGGGCCGGCTTCAAGGTGGCGGGGTTGCCGTCCCACCACCCCCCGTACTGGCGCCACACAGTGTGGACGATGAATTCGGGCTCGTCGTAGACCGGCTGCAGGAAGGGCCGGGCTTCCAGCGGCGGCCGGGACGCGCACGGCATGGATGGCGTCATCGAGGCGGCCGCCCGCGTTCATGATGGCCAGGGTCTGATCGACCAGGGAGTCCAGGAGGTCCGCCGTGTCGGTGAGGGCAGTGCGGACCCGGTCGGCTCCCATCACGGGGAAGCCATGCCCGGGGAGAAGGAACTCGGCATTCAGCTGCAGCATGCGACGCAGGGCAGCGGCCCATTCCCTCGGGTAGCGCTGCACCTTCTGGGGATTGCCGGCGTTGGGGGAGGCCCAGATGAAGAGGTCGCCACAGCAGAGGACGCGGCTGTCGGGCTGCCAGGTGACGGTGTGGTCGTCGGTCTCGCCCTTCTCGTGGTTGAGCATGAAGCCCCGGCCGCCGACCGACAACTCGAGCGACTCGTGGTACGTCCGGTCCGGGTAGCGGTACTCGGTGGGCCAGTTCAGGTCGGTGAAGCCGAACTGCCGGCGGTTGATGATGGTGTTGTACCCGGCCGTGAAGATGTAGCGGTCGAAGCGGGCGGGCAGGGCATGGTGGGCGATGACCTCGGGAGCGGCCCAGCCCTGAGCTGCGGCCTCCTCCTCCCAGACCGGGACGCCGAAGACGTGGTCGATGTGGCCGTGGGAGTAGACGGCGGTGTTGAGGCGGTCCGGGCTCCAGGTACGGATGTCGTCGTGGACGACCTGCGCCAGCGGGGCACTGCCGGTGTCGACCAGGACGAGGCCGTCCTCGGTGGCGAAGGAGGAGACATTGGCGAAGGAGGGGCAGAAGCCGACGCCGTCGGTTATCTCGACGAAGCCGCCGATGTGATCAACGGGATGGAACGTCGAGGTCGAGACCTCGCCGTTCCAGAGGCGGTCGGCGACGGCGAGGACGTCAGATGGCATGGCCCCCCAGGGTTCATGAGCTGTTGGCCGGGCGGGTGACCGGCCGAGACGTCAGGCGCCGGGCGCCTTCTCCTCGGTCGAAGTCGAGGGGGCCGGCGTGTCGGCAGCGGTGGACGTGATCGTGGTTGTGGTCGTGCCGGGCTTGCCCTTCCCCTCCTCCAGCCCCTTCTCGAACTGGTTCTTGGCCGAACCGAGGTTCCGGGCCAGCTTGGGGATGGCGGCGCCTCCGAAGAGGAGCACCACCAGGACGATGACCACGATGAGCAGGTCGGGGCCGAAAATGTCAGCGAGCATGTTGAGGTTCTCCTTCACCCGGGTCCACAGGGGAATGGGCTGGCTTCCAGATTAGACCCATTCCCACGCACGGGGCTCCCCGCACGCAACGGTTCTGTGACAGCGCCGTCCTTCGACGTCTGTGACGTCAGTTCGGAGTCACCCGGCCAACAGGATGCCCATCACCAGCGCGGCCACGCTGGCCAGGCCCCCGACCGAGCCCCAGAGGGCCAAGCCGCGTGGCGTGGTGGCGCGCTGGTGCAGGAACACACCCAGGCCGGCCAGGGCCACCACGGCGATCTTGGCCATGAGCACTGCCTTCCAGGCCGTGTCTCCGTTGGAGTAGCCGTCCGCCGTGATGTTCCAGATGCCGGTCACGATAAGGACGGCGTAGGCGGGCCACGCCAGGCGGGCGAAAGCCCTGGCCAGGGTCTTGGGGGCTTCCGGGCCAAGGCCGCGGGCGGGACCCACGAGGCCGGTCATGACGATTTGGCCGCCGACCCAGATCGTCGCCGCCAGGACGTGCAGCGTCAGGCGGATGGTGTCGATGGTCGGGGCCAGCACCGATTCCCCTTGCTCCTGCTCTCTGCTCTGTGCCTTGGTTTCCCTTACTTGCCCTGCCAGTTGGGTGGCCGCTTCTCTGCGAAGGCGACCGGGCCTTCCATGGCGTCGGCCGAGCTGAACACCACGCGGACGGCTTCGGCGTTGATCTTCCAGCCCTCGGCCTCGGAGACCTCGCCGGCCTGCTTCATGACGCTCTTCGAGTAGCGCACCGCCAGTGGCGCGTTGGCCGCGATCCGATCGGCCAGTGACACGGCCTCTTCCACCACCACGCTGGAAGGTACGACGCGGTTGACGAGGCCGAGCTCGAAGGCCCGGGCGGCGTCGATGGAGTCGCCGGTCATGGCGAGCTCGAGGGCGATGGCGATGGGCAGGCGCTTGGGCATGCGGATGAGGCCCCCCGCCCCTGCGACGAGTCCCCGCTTGGCCTCTGGGATGCCGAATGTGGCGTGCTCGGCGGCGACGACGAGGTCGCACGAGAGCATGATCTCGAAACCTCCGGCCAGGGCGGACCCGTTCACCGCTGCAATGATCGGCTTGGGGAAGTCGCGCTGGGTCAGTCCGCCGAAGCCTCCGCTGGCGCCCATGATGCTGCCGCCCTCGCCGCTGCTGAAGGCCTTGAGGTCCATGCCCGCGCTGAAGGCCTTGTCGCCGCTCCCGGTGATGACAACCACCCAGCAGTCCGGGTCCTCGGTCAGCTCGTCCATGAAACCGGACATGGCCAGGCTCACGGCCCCGTTGATGGCGTTGCGGGCCTCGGGCCGGTTGATGGTCAGGATCTCGACATGCCCTCGGCGTTCCCGCAGCACTTCGTCTGCCATGGTGCTCCTACCCTTTCCCTGGTGCCCGCCGCCGGACGGCGTGGTGCGCCGCCGAGGCTACCGAACCTGGCCCGGCGGGTCCGGGGAGTCGGGATGGCCGGGCCCGCCAGAGAGATTTCCGGGGGAATGCGGGGTGCCGCAGGAAATCCGGCCGGTGCTGCGTAGCATTGTCGGGTGACCTTCGTGGCCCACGTCCTCGAGTTCTTCGTCATCGCCGGGCTGGTGGTCGCGGGGGGCCTCGCGGCAACGTTCCTGATCGGGCGCAGCTACATCCGGCGCCACTGGCGCCTGTTGCATGGGCACGTCGCCGTGCGCGGCATCTTGGGCACGGGGGCGCTCCTGGCGGCCGGTCGTGAGCGCTACGTCGGGCGGGCCACTCCTGAGGACCTGAGCCGGGGTGCCGCGTCCCGCGTGCGCCGCCGGCTGCGCGTGGCGGTCGAGGATGCGGAGATCGCCGTTGCCCACGCTGAGTCGCGCAACGCGCCCGTGGCCGAGCTGCCCGCGGTGTGCCGCTCCCTGGGTGTCGTCGCCGAGGAGCTGGACGGGCTGCTCCGCCTGGAGCGCCGCTTGCCACCGGGGGCCAGCCGGGCCGGTGTGCGCCGTCAGGTGGCCGAAGTCATTGGCGCGGCGCGCGATGTGCAGGCGGCAGCGGTGCGAGCCGGCAGCGATGCCACCGAGCCGCAGGTGCGCTCCCTGGTCCGCCAGGCCCGCGACGAGGTCGACATCGTGTCGACGGCGCTCGCCAGCATGCGCTCGGCGGCCCGGCCCCACTGACGGTCCTCGCTTCAGCAGGGCGACGGGCCCAGCCCAGCCGATCGCTCGGCCTGCCAAGCTGAGGTGATGCCGACACCCACCCCGCCCGACCCGGCCGGCCCGACCGTTCCGCCCCGGGCGCGGCCCCCTCGCCCCGGCGAGAAGGCCAGTCTGCTCGGCGAGGGCTTCGCGGTGGGGGTGGCGACGTCGGGGTACCAAGTCGAGGGCGGCTTCAACGGCGACGGCGAACCCCACAACAACTGGGCCGCCTGGGAGGGTGCCGGCAAGGCCGCGCGTTCCGGCCTGGCCTGCGACTTCTGGCGTCGCCCCGAGGAAGCACTCGACCGGGCCGCGGCCATCGGCTGCAATGCGTTCCGACTCTCGGTGGAGTGGGCGCGACTAGAGCCCCAGCCCGGTGCCTTCGACGCCGCCGCGCTCGAGCGTTACGCAGAGATCCTCTCCCTCTGCGTGGACCGGGGCTTGGAGCCCGTCGTCACGCTCCACCATTTCACCCACCCGTTCTGGCTCGGCGAGGAGTTCTGGCTGCGGCCCGGCTCGCCCGACATCTTCGCCCGCTATGTGGAACGGGTCGTGCCGGCGCTCGCGCCCGTACTGCCGTCGGTGGGTGACCATCAACGAGCCCAACATCGTGACGCTCATGGGGTGGATCGAGGGATCCTGCCCGCCCGGTCGGCGCATGGCCGTCTCCGATGCCTTCTGCGCGCTCGACAACATCCTGACGGCACACGTGTTGGCGGCGGACGTGGTGACCGCGGTGCAGCCCGAGGCTGAGGTGACGGCGAACACGAGCTCCTCCTCGGTCTACGAACACGACCGCATGCTGCTCGACCTGCTGCAGCTGCGCGACGCCGGCGTGGATCCCGACGACGTGGACCGATACATCGACGAGCGCCGGACGGTGCACGACGCCGCGTACCCACCCCGGCACGCCGGGGAGGTGCTGATCCGCCGCTACTTCGCGGCCATGTCGCCCTACGGGGCCGTGCACGAGCTCAGCCGCAGTGCGGCCTGGTCCCGCCTGCGCGGTGTCACGCGGCGTCATGCCCCGCGCCGCGTCGTCGACGCCGTCTATGCGTCGTCGCGGCCGCGCAGCATTGACGCAGTGGGCTTCGATTGGTACGACCCGGTGGCCAGCCACGCCCTGCGCGTCCCGGGGCGGAGGACGCCCGACGGCGGGCGGGACTGGTCGTTCGGGCGCGCCTACTGGGACGTGGAATCACATCCGGCCGCGCTGCGCGCCTGGTGCGTCACGGAATCGGCGCTGCGTCCCGGGCTCCCGCTGTGGGTGGTGGAGAACGGCATGGCGACGCGGACGGTCGACGGCCGGGCCGTGCCGCGTGAGGATGGGATGGACCGACCCCGCTACGTCCGCGAACACCTGGGTGCCATGGTGGACGCCGTGGCGGCAGGCGCTCCCGTGACGGCCTACTTCCACTGGTCGCTCATGGACAACTACGAGTGGGGGAGTTACGAGCCCCGCTACGGCCTCTTCGGTGTGGACCGCAGCGACCCCGCGGCCGTGCACTTCATGGACACCGATGCCGTGGGCGACGACGCGGCTGGGGAATTCGCGCGCGTCGTGGCCGGCTTGCGTGCCGGCGACCGCAGCGTGCTGGGCCGGCCCTCCTGATCAACCGGAGCCGTCGTTGCGCGGCACCGCCGGCTCTGACTGCGAGTCCGGCTCTGAGTTCGAGTCCGGCTCGGAGTTCGAGTCCGGCTCGGAGTGCGGATCAGGCTCGGAGTGCGGATCAGGCTCGGAGTTCGGCTCCGGACCCGGCTCGGATCCTGAGTCGGAATCCGACGAGCCTTGGAATTCCTCCTTGTCCCTCCGGTGGTGGCGCACGAGGAGCACCACGATGACGACGACGATCAGCCCGAGCACAACGTCCGACGCGATGCCGGTCGCCTTCTCCACCCGCTGCCCGACGAAGTAGCCGAGCAGGGTGTAGAGGACGCCCCAGCACAGGCCGCCGGCGGCGTTGGCCCCGAGGAAGGTCCGGTAGTGCATGGAGGACACGCCGGCGAGGCCTGGGACCACGGCACGCAGGAAGGCGGAGAAGCGGGCTACGAATACGGCCACGGGACCACGGCGGTTGAGCTGATCGAGCGCCGCGTCGATGCCCTTCTGGCGTTTGCGCAACGGCCCCAGCCGCAGCAGTTGTGGTCCCCAGTTCTCTCCCACGGCGTAGCCCACCGAGTCACCGACGATGGCGCAGACGACGACGACGGCGACGATGGCGGTCAGGTCCACCCCGCCCTTGGAAGCAAGGACGCCGCCGAGGATGGCGGCCGTCTCGCCGGGGAACACGAAGCCGAGCATCACCGCCGCCTCGGCGAAGACGAGAAGGCCGACGAGCGTGTAGGCCTGCCAACCGTGCAGCGACAGCAGTGGTTGGAGAAGCCGGTCGATCACCGTGCCGGCGTCGCAGACCAGGTGTGGGCGTAGGCGCCGCGACCGACCGGCCTCATGGCGTCGCTCAGTTCACGGCGCGCAGCGGATACTCGCGCGGGTTGAGCTGGCGCCAGCGATCGTCAACCTGCGTCCGGAAGGCCACGCCCTGGACGAGATGCGTGAGGATGTCCGCCTGTCCCTGGGGCCGGGCCAGCATCCAGCTGTGGCCGCCCGGCACCCACAGCACCGGGGAGCGCGCGATGGTGGCGAACTCGAGTGCGGTCCCCCCGGGCGTGATGCGGTCGAAGCAGCCCCATTCGTTGAGAATCGGGATCTGCTGCGCCACGAGGTGGCGCACCTCGCTGCGCTGGTCCACGGACATGAGCATGCTGCCGACAGGCATCGTCTGGGTCATGGTGCGGATGTTCTGGCGCATGTCGGGCAGCACGGCGCGCACGGTCGAGTACATGCGGCCGATGAAGAGGTCGGGGAGGTCGAAGACGACGGCGGCGATCATGTCGACCATGGGCGCCACGTCGGGGAGGAGCGGCGACAGCATCTTGGGGAGGACTCCGTGC
Organism: uncultured Acidimicrobiaceae bacterium; assembly: GCA_963755655.1. Lineage (GTDB taxonomy): Bacteria > Actinomycetota > Acidimicrobiia > Acidimicrobiales > RAAP-2 > Bog-473. Next base: position 66,932 of record CAVWKX010000018.1, on the reverse strand, counting down.
CGCTCTTTCCAGGCCGGCGTGCTGATGCCGTCGCGGTAGATCACGCCGAGGGTCCGGCGCGGGTGGTCGTTGGCGAACTGCACGGCCACGGCGCCGCCCATGGAATGGCCGAGCAGGACGACGGGCCCGGCGTCCACCTTGTGGGCGATCGCCATGACCTGATTGGCCAGGTTCTCCATCGAGACGTCCGACCAGTCGAGGGGGTCGCTGCCCCCGAAGCCCGGCAGGCTCGGGTTGATGACCCGCCAGCCCAGCTGTTCGGCCAGCCGTGCGCTCTCGCGCCAGTACATGCCCCCGCCGGCGAAGTAGCCGTGGATGTTCACCGCCCAGATCGGCGGTGTGCCGGGGCCGTCTGGCCCGTGGGCGTCGACGTTGTCGGAGACGGCGAAGCGCAGGCGCCTGCCCTCCACGAGCATGGAGCTCGGCACCATCCGGATGGTCGGACTCTTGCGGATCTTCCGGACGTACTGGTCACGCACGACTCCGAGACCGTGCGGGGCCCGGCCCGCGTCGACCAGCTGGACCGGAGAGGGGCCATCGGAGGGAGCGACGATGGCTCCCGAGATCTGCAGGGAGTCGTCAGGAGGCGGGGTCGCCTTGGATCTGAAAAACCGAACCGCCATGCGCCCTCCAGTCCCACGCTCACCCGACGCGTCGTTCCCCTACCGCCAATTCAGCCAGGTCCCGCGTGCCCACGGTATCCGACCTGGGGCGGGACCCATCCATCGCGCGTGCAACGGGGCGTGGGGGCTGCGACGATGGGGTCCATGAACGCAGACATCGTCATCCGGGGTGGCACCGTGGTGGACGGCACGGGTGCCCCGGGTCGCCGGGCCGACGTCGCCATCACCGGCGGCCACATCAGCGATATCGGCCCCGGCCTGGAGGGTCATCGAGTGCTCGACGCGTCGGACCAGGTCGTGAGCCCGGGCTTCATCGACATCCACACCCACTACGACGCGCAGGTCTTCTGGGACCCGAATCTGACGCCGTCCTCCTTTCACGGGGTGACGTCGGTCATCGCCGGCAATTGCGGCTTCTCCATCGCGCCCATCCGCGCTGACGGCGTGCCGCTGTTGGCGCGCACCCTCCAGCACGTGGAGGACATGAGCTTCGACACCCTGGCCGCCGGCGTGCCCTGGGGGGAGTTCGAGACCTTCCCGCAGTACCTCGACGCCGTGGCACAGCGGGGCACGGCGCTCAACTTCGGGTGCTACGTCGGCCACACCGCGGTCCGGCTCTACGTCATGGGCGAGGACGCGTACGAGCGTCCGGCCACCGACGAGGAGATCGCACTCATGCAGGCCGTGGTGGCCGACGCCATGGCAGGCGGGGCGGCCGGCTTCGCGTCCAGCGCGTCACCGACCCACAACGGTGACAGCGGTCGGCCGGTGCCCTCGCGGGTGGCCGACCTGGCCGAGCTGCGGGCCTTGCTCGAGCCGGTCAAGCAGTGCGGGCGTGGCGTGGTGGCGCTCTTGCCGGGCGGCGTCTTTTCCAACCAAGAGGTCTTTCGGCTCCAACGCGAGGTCGGGCGGCCCTTCACCTGGACGGCGCTGCTCACGGTCAAGGGCTACCCGTACCACGAGAAGGTCGTGGCGGAACACGACGCGGCCTGGGCCGATGGAGTCGAGGTGTGGCCGCAGGTGTCGTGCCGGCCCTTGGTGTTCCAGATGAACCTGTCGGAGCCTTTCACCCTCAACATGCGGCCCACCTTCGCCGCCCTGATGGGCAAGTCGAAGGCCGAGCGCGTCGCCGCCTATCGCGACCCGTCGTGGCGGGCGACGGCGTGGGACGACGTGAGCGGCAAAGCGGGCGGCTTTCCACTTAACTGGGCCGCCATCTCCGTGGCCGAGTCCCGCTCTCACCCGGAGCTGGCCGACCACCCGGTGGCCGTGCTGGCGGAGGAGCGGGGCTGTACCCCTCTGGACGTGATGCTCGACGTCTCGCTGGACGACGATCTCGAAGCGCGCTTCTGGTCGGTGCTGGCGAACGACGACCCCGAGGCGATCGCCTGGCTCCTGCCGCGCGACAACGTGCTCCTGGGCCTGGCTGATTCCGGGGCGCACGTCTCCCAGCTCTGCGACGCCTGCTTCTCGACCGACCTGCTGGGCAATTGGGTCCGGGGGCGCGGGGTCATGCCGCTGGAGCGGGCCATCCGCAAGCTGACCGGGGAGCCGGCCGCCGTCTACGGACTCACCGACCGGGGCACGGTGGAGGTGGGCAAGGCGGCCGACCTCTGTGTGTTCGACCCCGAGACGGTGGCTCCGGGACCGTTACGGCGCGTGCGCGACTTCCCGGCCAACGGCGAGCGTCTGACGGCGGACGCGCCGGTGGGGATGACCCATACGGTCGTGAACGGCGTGCCGATCCGGGTCGACGGCGCGCCGGACGAGAACGGTCTGGCCACCCGGCCCGGCGCGTTGCTGCGCAGCTGAGCGCAACTCAGCGCAGCTGCTGTTGTCTGTTGCACGCGCCAGGATGCGTGCGACAACCATCAGACCCAACTTCGGAAAGGACGGCATCTTGTCGACGCTTCACGTGCAACGGATTCTGTGCGACAACCCGGACTGTGTCGTTTATGTCGACGAGCTCCTCCGTGAGGAGCCGGGGGGCGACTTCGAGCTGGTCGAGCATGTCCGCACCGTGGCCGCGGTCGAGGTCGGCTGGACACGGATCGGCGACAACGACTTCTGCCCGGACCACGGGGGTGACGCCGGCTGACGGCTGACGGCTGACGACTGACGGCCCGACGCTGGAGGGTAATCCGCGCCGCCGCCGCCGCCGCCGCCGCCGCTACGTGACGTCGCGGCGGAACGTGGTGAAGTACCCGATGATCAGCGGTCCGATGCCCCAGGCGAGCAGCACCAGGCCGCCTTGCCACCAGGTCAGGAGGCGGAATGCGTTCGGACCGTTGCCCCCTCCACCGCCGCCGAAGCCCCGGGCGATATCGCCGGCCAGCGCGGCACCGGCCCCGTTGGGGAGCCAGTTGAGGTCGTAGTGGAAGATGGCCTTGGCCAAGGCGATGAGGATGCCCTCCAGAATGAGGGTGCCGCCGATGGTCAGCAGTATCGCGGCGACCTGATTCTTGACCAGGGTGCCGAAGCCCAGGCCGAAGAGGCCGAGCAGAACGGCCGAGGCCAGCAGGCCAGGGATCACCGCGCCGATCTGATCTGTCACCTGCGAGGTGACGCCGCCGAGGGCGGCGTTCCAGGGCAGCGCGATGGCGGCCACGGCGACGAGCCCGAGCAGCGCGATGTAGATGGACCACAGCGCAGTCGCGATCACCTTGGAGAGCAGGACCCGGCTGCGGACCGGGACGAGGACGAGCGAGGTCGTGATGGTCTTCTGGCGGTACTCGCTCGTGATGCACAACACGCCGATGATCGGCGCCAGCACCTCTATGCCGAAAAAGCCGGCGCCCAGGAGCCGGCGCCGCTGGCTGAGCGTTGTCACGTAATAGAAGGTGTGCCCCGGGAACCCGCCGGCTGAGGCCAGCACGATCAGGATGCCGAGGACGGTGAGCGGGAAGGCCAGGCCGAACGTGACCCACACGCCGGGCATGGTCCGCATCTTGAGGAGCTCGGCCCGCAGGGCGTTGATCATGGCGCCATCGGCGGCGGTGCGGGCGGCGATTGCGGGGCCGCTGCCGGGGCCGCCGCCGCTGCCGCTGCGGCCGCCACATCGCCGAACCCCAGCCCCGAGGTGAGGGAGAGGAAGACCGATTCGAGGTTCCCGCCCTCTTGCGCCAGCTCGTACAGGACGATCTGGTTGGTGGCCAGCAAGGGGCCGACCTGCTCGGGGGTCACGCCGTCCATCGCGATCTCGTCGTGGCCGAGCCGGCGGAAGGCAATGCCGGCCTGGGTGAGGACCCCGGCCAGCCGGTCCGCCTCGGGGCTGCGGGCCCGCATGACCATGCCGGTGATCCCCTTCGTGATCTCGGCGAGCGTGCCCTGCGCCTTCAGCTGCCCGAACGACACGATGATGGCGTCGTCGATGGTCTGGGCCATTTCCGACAACAGATGGGACGAGACCAGCACCGTGCGGCCCTCCCCGGCGAGATACCGCATGAAGTCCCGCAACCAGGCGATGCCCTGCGGGTCGAGGCCGTTGGACGGCTCGTCGAGGATGAGGACGTCGGGGTCGCCCATCAGTGCCGTGGCCAGTTCCAGGCGCTGGCGCATGCCCATGGAGAAGCCACCGATCTTGCGCTTGGCGTCACCGCTCAGGCCGACCAGTCCGAGCACCTCGTCGGCCCGCTTCTCGTCGTGGCCACCGGCGCGGGCCGCCATGCGCAGGTGGGTGCGGGCGCGGCGCGAAGGGTGGAAGCTGGTCGCCTCGAGCACGGCACCGACGCTGGACGTCGGGTTCTCCAGGTCTTGATAGCGGTGACCGGCGATCGTCGCCGTCCCGGCGGAGGGGTGCACGAGTCCGAGCAGCATGCGCAGCGTCGTGGTCTTGCCCGAGCCGTTGGGGCCGAGGAAGCCGGTGACGCGTCCGGGCTCGACGGTGAAGGAGAGGTCGTCGACGGCGACCACGGGACCGAAATGCTTGGTGAGGCCGTTGATCTCGATCGGCAGCCCGCGGGTGGTCGGGCCGCTGCTCATCGACGGCGACCCTAGCGCGACCCGTACAGGCGATTGGGTCAACCCCGACCGGCGCGCCGCCGCCGGAACGTCCTGGTCAGCCGGGTGCGTGCCGCTCGACGAGCTGATCGGGCAGCAGGAGGCGCACCGACACGGCCAGCTCGTCGTAGACCCGAGTCATGGTGGACCAGCCGTTGACCCAACCCACGAGGGCGGAGTACCAGACGTGGCCGATCATGCGGGCCCGGTCGGCGAAGTCCGGGACATCGCGTTCGCCCATCGCTCTGGAGATGATGCCTTCCATCAACAGGGTGATCTGCTGTTGGCACCCCACCGCCGCCGGGTCCGGCGAGGACAGCGAGGTGAACACTGCCGTTACCAGCTTCGGCTGACGGCCCATGGCACGCAACGCGTGGTCGAGGACATCGAGGACACGGTCGGCGGGGTGGTCACCGCGCGGCGGATGCTGCCCGATCCGGCTGTCGAGCAGCTCTACCCAGTGCACCAGCGTCGCGGCCAGCAGATGGTCCTTGCTCGTGAAGTAGCGGTACACCGTGCCCATGGCGACGTCGGCCCGGGCGGCGACGTCCCGCATCTGCACCGCCTCGTAGCCCCCCTCGAGCCCCAACGCCATGGCCGCATCGATCACGCGCTGGCGCCTGGCCTGCTGGGCGCGGGTGAGCGGGCGGGTCAGCGTCTGCTCCATCCACACAGCGTATCCGCACCGCCACCTGGGTCTTCTGGGGTGGGACCGATACGCTGGGCGCCCATGGCAGCGCAGAGCTCGGGGCAAGAGGCGACCGTCGTGGACCTCGAGGCCTATGCCGAACCGGTGGCGACGACCGACGGACGGGTGCCCGGCGAGCGGGGCCGCCAGACGCGCCAGCGCTTGCTGGACGCCACGGTCGATCTCCTGGCCACCACGTCCTGGCGCTCGGTCAAGGTCACCGATATCGCGCGCCAGGCTCAGACGTCGCCGGCGACCTTCTACCAGTACTTCGCCAACGTGGAACAGGCGATTCAGGTGCTGGCCGAGGGCATGGTGGACCAGGCCGGCCAACTGGCGGAGCTGGTGGGCGGCGATTGGTCGGAGGGTGCGAGCTGGGACACCGCGCTGGCGGTGACGCAGGGGTTCCTCGGGTACTGGGAGGACAACCGCGCCGTCTTTCGGGTCGTCGATCTGGCGACCGAGGAAGGCGATGGGCAGCTGCGAGGCATCCGGGTGCGGGCGCTCAACGCGGTGACGGTGGCCCTGGCTCAGGTGATCGCCGCCGCCTCGCCGTCTGCCGAGGGTGGACCGGCGGGGGCGACCTGCTCCCCGGCCGGCGCCGACCCGATGGCCGTAGCGGGCACGCTCGTCGCCATGTTCGCCAGCGTGTCCGCGCACCGCTACGGCTTCGAGTTCTGGGGCATCCGGACGCGCAACCTGATCGACACGCAGGCCCGGATGCTGCACTGGGCCGTCACGGGGCGACCGGCTGCGCCGTCGGAGATCCCGCCGCGCGAGCGCACGAGGCCGCGCACCGGGCCGATGTTGGGCGGCGCCACGGCACGGCGGGGCGGCCGCGCCTCTTCCTCCTCCTGATCAGCGGCCTACGGCGACCGGGTGACGGTGGCCAGTGACGGCCGGCCAGCCGGGCCTGATTATTTGATGGCGACCGGATTGAGCGGCGTGCCCAGCCCGTGCGTCAACGGCAAGGGCGTGGCATCGAGCAGGAAGCTGTAGCGCCCGTCGCCGGCGCAGTCGTCGGCCAGCGCATCGAGCACCCAGTTCTGGCCCTGGGTCAGTCCCATCTCCACCAGATGCAGGAGATGCACCGGCAGGTAGGCGTCCTCGTGCTGGCTGGGGTACACCTCGAACACCAAGGTGTCGGTCGCCACTGCAGCCACGTCGTGGTCAGAGAACCACCCCGCCGTCTCGATGGTGAGTCCCGGCGAGGGGAACGTGTACGCGACCAGATCGCGCCGTTCGGGAGCCAAGTGCACCATTTGGCCTGTCCGCACCAGCACGATGTCGCCCGGCTCCACTGCACACCCCGCCAGCCCGACCGCCGCGTCCAGGTCCTCGGGCATGATCGGATAGCCCGGCTCGAGCACGTCCACGCCCAGGGCACGGGCGACATCGAGCAGGACACCCCGGCTGACGACCGGCCCGAGGCGATGAATCCCACACCGGGCGGCACCGTCCGCCGACACCACCCCGGCCGGGTACCCGTTGTAGATCACGCCCCCGTAGCTGCTGTGGGCCAGTGCGTCCCAGTGGGTGGCGCACTGGGTGGCCATCGTCACCACGTCCTCGCTGAAGCAGACCCAGTCGGGCTGGTCGGCATTGACCGGCTGATTGACCTGCACCATCTCCCGGGTGGGATTGACCCGCCCCTCGACGAACCCGAGCTGGATCCCCTCAGCCTCCGACAAGGGCAGGCCCAGGGCGAAGGCCCGTCCCGAGACCACCGCCGCCGCACCGCGCCGCCGGGCCGCCTCGTCGATAAAATTGAGGGTGCCGATCTCGTCCTCGGGCCCCCATCTCCCCCAGTTGCGGACCCGGGCCGCCATGTCGGTGAACACGGGAGGGGCGGCCACGCGCGCACCTTACCGCCGGGCCCGGTTGTCCCCAACCGGGGCGGAGGACGATACTGCGTGTGCGAACCGGCGCAACGGTTCGCAGCAACCTCAGGGAGGGACTTGCCAATGACGACGGTGCGGGCGGCGGTGTGCACGGGGCTGAACGAGCCCTGGAAGACGGAAGAGATCGAGATCGACCCCCCGGGCAACCGCGAGGTCCGGGTGCAGATGGTGTGGTCGGGCATGTGCCACTCCGACGAGCACCTGCGCGACGGCGCCATCAGCCAGACGCCCGAGGTGCTCGAGATGATGGGCGTGAAGTCCATGTTCCCGGTGGTCGGCGGCCACGAGGGCTCCGGCATCGTCACCGAGGTCGGGACCAATGTGACGCAGGTCGCCGAGGGCGACCACGTCGCCGTGTCGTTCATACCCTCCTGTGGGACGTGTCACTGGTGTGCCTCCGGACGACAGAACCTGTGCGATCTCGGCATGATGACGCTGGCGGGCGGCATGATCAGCGACGGCACCTACCGCTACCACCTGGCCGGCGAGGACTTGAACCGCATGGCACAGCTCGGCACGTTCGCCGACGAGATGGTCGTGCACGAGAACTCGCTCGTGAAGATCAACCCGTGGGAGAACATGAAGGCGGCCGCGCTGATCAGCTGCGGCATCGCCACGGGCTTCGGCTCCGCCGTCGACCGCGGCAAGGTGAAGCCGGGTGAGACGGTCGTTGTGGTGGGAGTGGGCGGTGTCGGTTCCGGCGCCATCCAGGGCGCCCGCATCGCCGGGGCGCGCAACATCATCGCGGTCGACCCGGTGCCCTTCAAACTCGAGAAGGCCAAGGAGGTCGGTGCGACGCACACCGCGCCCAGCATGCTCGACGCCCAGATGATGCTGCCCGAGCTCACCATGGGCCGCAACGCCGACGTGGTCATCCTGACGCCTGGTGTGCTCAAGGGCGAGCTCATCGCGGAGGCGTGTGCCCTCGGATCCAAGGACGCGCGGATCGTCGTGACGGCCATCGCACCCTTCGACCAGATCGACGTGAAGCTCAACCTCTTCAACCTGGCCATGTTCAACCAGGCGCTGCTCGGCACGGTGTTCGGCTCGCAGAGCCCGCGGGTGCAGGTGCCGAACCTGCTCAATCTCTTCGAGGCCGGCGAGCTGAAGATCGACGAGATCATCACCCAGGAGTACACGCTCGACCAGGTGCAGCAGGGCTACGACGACCAGGCCGCCGGGACCATCGTGCGGGGCGTCGTCAAGTTCGACAGCTGAGCTGGGCCGAACCGAGTCGAACGAGCTAGGGCGAGCCGAGCCGATTAACGGCGCGACCCGATCTCAGCGAGCGGGCCGACAGACGACCGACGAGCGGGAGCCGATCTGCTGGTCCGTCCTGTGAGTGCTCAGCCGAGGTGGCGGCTGAATCCGTCCGGGATGATCAGGTCGTCGGGGCTCAGCTGCGAGACGGAGCTGTGGCCGAGCCCGAGTAGGGCGGACTCGAAGCCGCTGCGCAGTATGTCGAGCACGTTCTCTACCCCGGCCTGTCCGTTGGCAGCCAGGCCCCACAGCGAGGCGCGGCCGATCATGACGGCCTTGGCCCCCAGCGCTACGGCCTTGACGGCGTCGCCACCCCGCCGGATGCCGCCGTCGAGCAGCACGTCGACCTGATCCCCGACCGCGGCGGCGACCGCGGGCAGGGCGCGGATCGTGGCGGGAGTGCCATCGAGGTTGTTGCCGCCGTGGTTCGACACCGAGATCGCACTGACGCCGGCGTCGACGGCGCGCTTGGCGTCGTCGACCCGGCTCACACCCTTCAACATGAAGGCGCCGCCCCACTGCTCGCGTAGCCAGGCCACGTCGTCCCAACTCGGCGGCGGCGTTCCCATCCACTCGCCGTACGCGCCGAAGAACGTCGGCCCAGGCTGACCCTTGGCGACCATGTTGGGCGTGGTCAGGTCGGGCCATTTTCCCGTACGGGCGAAGGACCACAACCAGCGTGGGTGGGCCAGGGCCTCGGGGGCGAAGCGCGCCATGGCGCGCAGGTCGACCGTCTCGGGGATGGTGGGGCTGCCCCAGTCGCGCCCGTGCGAGAAGGACCAGTCCAAGGTCGCGATGAGGCCGACGGCACCGGCGGCACGGGCCCGCTCGACCCGCTCCGCGATCTGGTCCCGCGTGCCGATCCAGTAGATCTGGAAGAAGGTCTGGGGGTTGGCCGCCACGACGTCCTCAACCGGCATGCTGGCGAACGAGCTGAGACCCATGGCGGTACCGCGGGCGGCTGCGGCGGCGGCCATGGCGACCTCGCCGCCGGGGTGGACCGCCTGGACCCCCGTGGGGGAGATGAGGACGGGGAAGGAGATCTCCTGGCCCATGACGCTGGTGGCCAGGTCCCGGCTCGGGGCCAGGCCGGCCACGTGGGGCGCGAAACCCAGCTCGGAGTAGGCGGTGATGTTGTCCTCGAGCGTGAGTCCCCGCTCGGACCCGGCGACGAGGGCGCCGTAGACGGACTTGGGCAGGCGCTTCTTGGCGCGCCGCTGAGCCTCCGCCACCGTTTCGAACCACTTGTTTGCCATTGCCAACCTCTCGTCCTGCCGAGTCGTCCCTGTACCTCCGGGAGGTGCATCGGGACCGAAAGACTCTACGCGTCCTGCCCCGACGACCCCCATTCCGAGCGGAGCGGCCGGGCCCCGACCTAGCGTCGGTGTCATGCCCGAGCCCGTCCCGCCCGCCCTCACCCCCGAGCAGAAGGCCGAGCGTGCCGGCAGCTTCGGTGCTGCCGCGGCGCAGTACGAGCGCTACCGCCAGGGGCCACCGATCGCAGCGGTGGACTGGGTCCTGCCCACCCCGGTGCACACGGTCGTCGATCTGGGCGCCGGTACCGGAGCCCTGACCCGGCTGCTGGTCGGCCGGGCCGACGAGGTCGTGGCCGTCGAGCCCGACGACCGCATGCGAGCGACGCTGATCGAATCGGTCCCCGGCGTACGCGTCGTGGCCGGCCGGGGTGAGTCGATCCCCCTGCCTGACGCGAGTGTCGACGCCGTGCTGGCGTCGTCGTCGTGGCACTGGATGGACACCGTGCCCACGCTCCTCGAGGTGGGTCGGGTTCTCGTTCCCGGCGGCACGCTGGCGGCGATGTGGTCCGGGCCCGACCCCGACACGGGTCTCATTGCGCAGGCGCAGGCACTCCTCAGCGGGGATGGGGACGCACGGACAGCCGGCATCGACGACGAGAGCCAGGCCGAGCTTTCGGCTGCCCTGGGGGACCGCAACTCGTTGGTGCAGGCGCTCGTGATCCCCTCGGGCGTCCCATTCGACCAACCCGAGCAGGCGGTGTTCACCTGGGACGTGGCGCTCAACGCTGACGAGCTCATCGGACTGCTCGGTACCTTCAGCTGGGTCATCCTGATGGAGGATGCAGCCCGGGAGCGGCTGTTCGAGACAGCGCGCAGCGTCCTGCGCGACGCACTCGGCGTCTCGGGCGACGTGACGGTGGACATCGGCTACCGCGCCGAGGTGTTCAAAGCCCGCCGCGAGGGCTGAAGAAGGGATCCCGGGTCAGCCAGGCCCGGTTCCTACGATTGTCCCGTGCAGATCGCGTTCAGGCCGGCGACGGCTGACGACATTGCGGACGTCCTGGCGTTCTGGCGGGACGCCGCCGAGCCGACATCCACCGACACGGCGGAGGCACTCGGCCGCCTGCTGCGCCGCGACCCGGGTGCGCTCATCGTCGCTGTCGCGGACGGGCGCGTCGTGGGTTCCGTCATCGCTGGGTGGGACGGATGGCGCGGCGCCATCTACCGGCTCGCGGTCGCTCCGGAGCACCGACGGAGCGGACTCGGGCAGGCCCTCCTGCGCGACGCCGAGGATCGCCTGACCGCGGTGGGGGCAAGCCGGCTGCACGCGATCGTCGTGGAGTCCAACGAGAACGCCGTCGCCTTCTGGGATGCGACCGACTGGGAGCATCAGGCCGGCCAGCTCCGCTTCGCCAAGTGACGCCCGCTCCGGGCGTCACTCTGGTTCAACCGGGTGAAGCGGGCCGATCGAGATCGTGGATACGAGGAGGGCTGTAGATCTGGTCGATCTGGTCGATCACGTTCTGCAGCCCGGGCGTGTAGCCGTCGTCGGTGTCCACGACGATGAGCGGGCATTCCAACGCGAGCGGCTCGTAGAGCTCTGACTGCAGCCTCTCGGCGAGAGGCAGCAGCTTGCGCAGCCGCGCCTCACCGCAGAGCGGGTCGTCGCGGATGCGGCGAGCGAAGCGCGCCACCGTGTGCGTGCTCTGGCAGTGAACGTTGACGAGGACGCAATTGGGTGCCAGGCGCCGGGCCACGTCGGGCTCGCTCACGCCGCGGTAGAAGGTCTGCTCGGCAATGAAGCTGACGCCGAGTGACGCCCACAACTCCATCGTCTCGTAGAACGGCTCGACGCCGTGCGCTCCGAGCTCCAGGGCTCGGCCTCGGGTTCGCCACATGCCGTGGACCAACTGGTCCTTGTGCACGATGGGCAGGTCCAGTCCGACGGCGAGCGAATCGGCCAGCGTGGACTTTCCCGCACCGGGCGCGCCGCTGACCAGAACGGCAAGGGGGAGCCGGCTCGTCGCGTCATCCGATACGGGTGGCACGGGTAGGTCAGTCCTTCTCTGTGGGCACCGGCGGCACCGGCTGCACGGGCTGCGCCGGCTGCAGTTGGTCGTGCAGATTGGGCGCCGACCAGACCCGGGAGCGCCAGGCAATGCGGGGAATAAGAGGCACGAAGGTGCGCTCCCGCGCGCAGCCGATCCAGACCCCGGTGCCGTAGGCCACATCGTCGGCCACGTGCACGGCGACGGCACGGACGGGACCGCGCCCTCGCCGATCGGCGGCCCACCCGTGCACGGCCGGGACGACGAGAGCAAGGGCTGCGCCGCGACGGGTCCGGCGAAAGACCAGTCCCAGTACGAATGCGGGCGCCCAGGCCCGGGTCAACGAGGCGAGCGCTGGCAGCGCCGAGCGCGCCGTGCCTGCGCCGGCGATGTGGGTGGCCACGCCGACGGGATCGCGTACGAGCCCGCGCAGCCGGCGCGCCAGCAGGACGATCGACGCCGACAGCGCGGCCAGCGCCAGCACGGGCCGGCGAGCCAACAGCAGACCCCAGACAGCCAGGGACCAACCGGACACATGCACTGGAGCCACGGCCTTCCCGTGGCGCCGGCTCAACGGCGCGGCCGTCGTCCCGTAGAAGGCCCGGCGGACCAGGAAGTCCTTCAGCGTGGCCGGGCCTTCGTGCACCACGGTGCTCGAAGGGACGTAGCGCACGTCCCAGCCCGCTTCGTCCAGGCGCCAGACCAGGTCCACGTCCTCGCCTCCACGGAGCGCCGCATCGAAGAGGTCGGGTCCCGCCACCACGTCGGCGCGGACCAGGAGAGCGGCGCTGGGGACGAAGGGAATGCGGCTCCCGGGCCGCACCGGGCCTCCGCGTGGGCCACGGTCGAGCGACGCGCGCGGCTGTCTCGAACTGAGCGGGGCCGGCCGCCGCGACGATCCGCGGCGCCGCTGCGGCGACCAGGGGGTCGTCGAAATGGCCGAGCAAGGGCCCGAGCCAGCCCTCGGACGGCACGCAGTCGGAGTCCACGAACGCGACGAGTGGGCTGTGCACGGCGGCCAACCCGGCGTTGCGCGCCCCGGAGGGTCCGACGTTGGAGGACAGCCCGATGAAGGAGGCACCGTGTCGCTCGGCAATCTGCTTGGTCACTCCGGCATCGGCTGACGCATCGTCGACCACGATGCACGCCAACCCTCCGAGCGCACGGAGGAGCCGATCGAGTTGGGCCGGCCGGTCGTGGACCGGTACCACGACGGTCACATCTCCGGTCGCACGGTCCGTCGACTGCGCCTGCGGAATGAGGGCACCGCCCGACGTCAGCCGCCGCGCCAACAGTTGGGCAGAACGACGCGGCCCAACCGCACCGCCATTCCTCCACGCTCCGACCAGTCGCTGCGCCCGCTCGGAGATCCGGAACAGCCGGAGCGGGCTGCCGCCGAGGAGCACGGTGCCACCGTCGAACTCCCGTGTCGATGGGTCCTCGCTCAGGGTGAAGGTGGAGGGCAGCGGCGTGGCGGCCCGGAGGGGCGCCGGTCGGATCGGCGATGCGCTGAGCTGGGCCACTGCTCAATCTTGGCAGTCCGGGGCCGGGGATAGGCTGGGTCTGTGCCCAGAGGAGGTCGGGATGCTGGCTGAGGACCAAGACACGCAGGACGTCGAGGAGCTGTCCGACGAGGACGTCGACGAGCTCCTGGTGGAAGAGGTCTCTATCGACGGGATGTGCGGCGTCTATTGAGCGTGACCGAGGCGCGGCCCGCCCGGGCCGCGTTCGCAGTCGAGCAGGCGTGGCAACTCAACCCCCAGGTCGCGTTGCGCGACGAGTCGTTCGGGGCGCTGGCGTACCACTACGGGAACCGTCGCCTTGTGTTCCTCAAGTCGCGGACGTTGGTCGAGCTTGTGTCGTCGCTGCAGGACTATGCGAGCGCGGCCGAGGCCATCGAGGCGATCGTGCCCGATGGCCAGCATGACGTCTACCGGCGGGCCCTCGGCCGCCTCGCCGCCTCCGAGGTGATCGATGTCCGTTGATGTTGTCGGGTCTGCATCTGCATCTGCATCTGCATCTGCATCTGCATCTGCGTCGCCGCCCCCGATGCCGTTGCAGGACCGATTCAGCCGGGGCCTCGACGCACCCATCTGCCTGACCTGGGAGCTCACCTACGCCTGCAACCTGGCCTGCGTGCACTGCCTGAGCTCGTCGGGCCGGCGTGACCCGGGGGAGCTGACCCCGGCTGAGGCGCGCAGCATCGTCGACGACATGGTCGACATGAAGGTCTTTTACATCAACATCGGCGGAGGCGAGCCGATGTTGCGACCGGATTTCTTCGATCTGGTGTCCTATGCCGTCGATCGGCGCGTCGGCGTCAAGTTCTCCACCAACGGGACCCGCCTGACGGCCGAGCGGGCGCGGCAACTGGCGGCGCTGGACTATCTGGACGTCCAGATCAGTATCGACGGGGCGACCGCTGCCACGAATGACGCGGTGCGCGGTGAAGGCTCGTTCGCCGCCGCCCGCGCCGCCATGGACAATCTGGCGGCCGCCGACTTCGGCCCCTTCAAAATCAGCGTCGTCGTCACCCGGCAGAACATGGATGAGCTCGATGCTCTGGCCGCCATCGCTGATGGGTATGGCGCCCAGTTGCGTCTGACGCGCCTGCGCCCCTCGGGGCGGGCCGTCGATACGTGGGACGCGCTGCACCCCACAGCGGCGCAGCAACGCACCCTCTACCACTGGCTGGTCGAGCGGCCGGGCGTGCTCACCGGTGACTCCTTCTTCCACCTGTCGGCTCTGGGTGAGCCGCTCGACGGCTTGAACCTGTGCGGAGCGGGCCGGGTGGTCTGCCTCATCGATCCCGTCGGCGACGTGTACGCCTGCCCGTTCGTCATCGACCGCCAATTCCTCGCTGGGAACGTGCGGGACGAGGGAGGCTTTCCTGCGGTGTGGCGGGAATCGGCGCTGTTCACCTCCTTGCGCGAGCCGCAGAGCGCCGGCGCCTGCGCGTCGTGCGGTTCCTTCGATGCCTGCCGGGGCGGCTGCATGGCCGCCAAGTTCTTCACCGGCCTCCCACTCGACGGCCCCGATCCCGAGTGTGTCCATGGACACGGCGAGACCGCATTGGCGGCACTGGACCTGGACGCGCGGCCGCAGTCAGCGGTGGGGCACTCCAAGGTCTCGCGGGATGGGACGCTGCTGCCGGTGCCCACGCCGGTCCGCGTCAGCTTCCGTTCGTCGGCGCGCGCCTGAGCCCGTGTATCTCGCCGGCGCCACCTGGCCCCAGGTGGAGGCGACGGGCGGGCGCTCGGTGCTGGCCATACCGTTGGGATCCCTCGAGCAGCACGGACCGCACCTTCCTTTGGATACCGATAGCCGGATTGCTGGTGCGATCGCTGATGGGCTGGCTCGGCGTGCTTCGGGCGTCGGCGTCGGCGCCGGCGTGGCGGTGGCGGTGGCGCCTGTGCTGTCCTACGGGGCGAGCGGTGAGCATGCCGACTTCCCGGGCACGTTGGTGGTCGGTCATGGGGTCCTGGCCGACCTCCTCGTGGAACTGGTGCGCTCGGCCCGGCGCTCGTTCCTGGGCGTCGTCTTCGTGAACGCCCACGGGGGCAACGGGGAGGCGCTGGCCGCGGCAAGGCAGCGGTGTACCGCCGAGGGCGATGACGTGCTCGTGTGGCGCGCCGTGACGCCGACTGGCGGCGACGCACACGCGGGGCGGACCGAGACGTCGCTCCTGTTGGCCATCGACCCGGGAGCGGTGCGCCTGGACCTCGCCGAGCCCGGCCGCACCGAGCCGATCGCCGAGTTGTTGCCCCTTCTCCGCGCCGAGGGGGTGCGACCGGTATCGTCCAACGGCGTGCTGGGCGATCCCACGGGTGCGACGGTTGACGAAGGCCGCGCGTTATTGAATGACCTCGTGGACCACCTGGTTGGCGCCGTCTCTGCGCGCTGGTCCCTGTCGCCGGCGCCGGCGCCGTCGCCGTCGTGGTCGCCGTCGCCGTCGTGAGCCCGATCGCAGTCGTGACGGGCGCCGGGCGAGGCATGGGGGCGGCGACGGTGGACCTCCTCGTGGCCGACGGGTGGCAGGTCGTGGCCGTCGACCGGTCCGCCGACGACCCCGACCTCGACTATTCGCTCTCGACCAAGGCTGATCTCGACGAGCTGGCCGGGCGCCACGGCGACTCCGTGCGCACGATGGTGGGCGACGTGCGAAGTGCGTCGGACATGCGTGCCGCCGTGGAAGAGGCCGTCACGCAATTCGGAGGCCTCCAGGCCGTCGTCGCCGCGGCCGGGGTGATCAGCGGCGGCCCTCTGGCGTGGGAGATCCCTGACGCCCAGTGGGATGTGCAGTTCGACGTCAACGTGAAGGGCGTGCGCAACCTGTCTGTCGCCGCGGTGCCGGCGCTGCTGGAAGCACCCAAGCCACGGCAGGGACGCGTGGTGGCGATCTCCTCGACCGCCGGGGTGCTGGGGCTGCCACGTCTCAGCGCCTACAGCGCCTCCAAACATGCGGTCATCGGCTTCGTGCGCTCCCTGGCCGCCGACCTCGCCGGCAGCGGCATCACGGCCAACGTGGTGTGCCCCGGTTCGACCCGGGGGCCGATGCTCGACGCGTCTGCCGCCGTCTACGACCTGCCGACGACGGAGGAGTTCGCCACGCACCATCTGGTGCAGCGCCTGCTCGAGCCGACCGAGCCGGCGGCGCTGATCGCCTGGTTGTGTGGCGTGAGCTCGTCGGGACTGACCGGTGCGGTCCTCCCGGTCGACGGCGGCATGACGGCTTCTTAGAGCAACGACAGGAGAACGGCCATGGCAGCTGCGTGTACTCACCTGGATCAGATCACCGAGGTCGATCCACAGACGCCCACCGGGTGCGGCGAATGCATGAAGATCGGCGGCACCTGGCTACACCTGCGCCTCTGCCTGTCGTGTGGGGAGGTCAACTGTTGCGACTCCTCGCCCAACCGGCATGCCACGGCGCACTTCCACGAGTCGGGCCATCCGCTCATGCAGTCCTTCCAGCCCGGCGAGGACTGGGTCTGGTGCTTCGTCGACGAGGTCACCCTCGAACCGACGTGATCGCAAGCAGCTAGTCGCTCTTCCCGTAGGTGGTGTCGCGTTGCTCCGTGCGGCTCGACCCCACCTCAGCGACCGCCCGCCGCAAGTCGGTCACCAGCGCAGGCACGGTAGCGGCGCTGCCGGCGTGCACGGTGGCGTGGAGCGAGTCGGGCCGGTTCTGGCGGTCGAGATACCAGCCCTCGGCGGCCAGCTGCTCGCCGACGGCGAAGATGTCGAGCGCGTCGCCATCGCGGGCCCCGAAGGCCATCACGGTCGCAGGCGGATCGCCCCGCACCTCGAGGCCATCGATCGACTCGATACCGGCATGCAAAATCAGCGCCGCGTCATGCGCGGTGCGCGTGAGCTCGAGGTAGCCGTCACGGCCGATGTGCATCAGGGCGGCCCAGGCCGCCGCGACGGGCCCCGCCGGCCGCGTCCCGGCCATGGCGGTCGAGGCATAGAACCCGCCCAGCCAGTCGGTCGTCACGAACAGCTGCTTGCGGGCCAGCTCGTGTGTCCGGTAGAGGATGACGGAGACCCCCTTCGACGCGTACCCGTACTTGTGGACGTCGGCCGACATGGAGGTCACACCCGGGAGCCGGAAGTCGAACGGCTGGTCCAGGCGGCCGAGGTCGGTCAAGAAGGGCAGCAGAAAGCCACCCATGCAGGCGTCGACATGGCAGAGGATGTCTCGCTCCATGGCGAGCGCGGCAATGTCGGCGATGGGGTCGATCACGCCCTGGGGATACGTCGGGGCCGACGCCACCAACATGATCGTCTCCCCATTGCAGGCCTCGGCCAGCGCGTCGGCGGAGACCCGGAAGTCGGCGCCGACCGGCACGCGCACCAGCTCGACGTCGAAGTAGTCGGCCGCCTTGGTGAACGCGGCGTGGGCGCTCTCGGCCGCCACCACGCGCGGCCGTGCCAAGCCACGGTCCCGCCCCACATCGCGGGCCGTCTTCACGGCCTGTAACAGGCTCTCGGTCCCGCCGGAGGTCAGGTACCCCTCGACTGCGCCCCCAGAGGCCGGGTCGTCGGCACCCAGCAGCGAGGCGGTGTTGGAGACGATGTCGTGCTGCATGATGCCGATGCTCGGGAAGGCCAGGACGTTGAGGCCGTTCTCGGCGCTATAGAGGGCCAGCGCGTCAGAGAGGAGCTCGTGCACGTCGTCGCCGGCGGAGTAGACGAGGCTGAAAACCCGGCCGCCCCGCCAGTCCTGGTCGTCCTGCTTCATGGTGATCAGGCGCTGCATGACCTCGTCGTGGGGGAGGCCCTGCTCAGGCATCGGCGTGTGGGGGAAGGTGGCCATGCTCTGTTCTTACTCCACAGCCTACGGTGGGCTCCATGACCGACCACCGTGGCAGCGGCGAGGCCGAGCGACGTGAGTTCATCGGGGCGTTGGCCAAGCAGCGAAAGCTCCTGCTGCGCACCGTGCGCGGCTTGACGGAGGAACAGGTCCGCCTCCGCCCCACGGTCAGTTCCCTGTGCCTCGGCGGCCTGATCAAGCACGTGACGCTGGCGGAGCGAAGCTGGTGCCGATTCATCGCGGAGGGCCCATCGGCGATGAGTCGGGCCGATGCGGACAGCTCCGCCCATCACGCCGCCACCTTCGACCTACACGAGGACGAGACACTGGCGGCTCTCCGCGAGTGTTACGAGGAGGCGGGCCGGTCCACCGACGAACTGATCACTGGCGTTGCCGTCCCTGGACGTGTCGCACCCGTTGCCCGAGGCACCGTGGTTCGAGCAAGGCGCCGCATGGTCGGCCCGCCGCGTGCTCCTCCACATCGTTGCCGAGACCGCGCAGCATGCCGGCCACGCGGACGTCATTCGCGAGACGATCGACGGCGCCAAATCGATGGGTTGATGGCCAACGGGGCGCAGCCCGCCAGTCGACAGGCACCAGCCGCCAGCCGGACGTCTACGAGCTCCAGATGATGGCCTGGGGCTCGGTGTAGGCCAGCAGGCCGTAGTCGCCCCCGTCCCGCCCCACGCCCGACATCTTGAAGCCCCCGAAGGGCGCGTCGTGGTGGCGCTGCGCGGTGTTGACGCCGACGTGCCCCGCCTGCAGACGCTTGGCCACGCGCAGCGCCCGACCCCCGTCCTTCGAGAACACGTAGTCGTAGAGCCCGAACTCCGTGTCGTTGGCGATGGCGATGCCCTCTTCCTCGTCGTCGAAGGGAATCATTGTGATGACCGGGCCGAAGATCTCCTCGCGGGCCACCCGCATGGTGTTGTCGCCGGTGATGAGCGTGGGCGCCACGTAGAAGCCGGTCGGCAGGTCCGCCGGGCGCTCGCCGCCGATGACGATCTCGCCGCCGTCCTCAATGGCGGTCTGAATGTGCGCCTCGATCCGCCCTCGCTGCGCCGCCGAGATCACCGGTCCGATGATGGTGGCGGTGTCGGTGGGATCGCCCACCTTGAGGTAGCCCGCCATCTGCACGAGCCCGTCACGCACCTGGTCGAAGACGCTGCGGTGCACCACCGCCCGCGTCGGCGCGGTGCAGATCTGCCCCGAGTGGAACGACCAGGTGGAGCCGATGCAGCCGATCGCCCCCTTGATGTCGGCGTCTTCGAAGACGAGGCAGGCGCCCTTGCCGCCGAGCTCGAGCAGGGTGCGCTTCATGGTGCGTGCCGCCTGCTGGCCGATGGTCACGCCGACCTGGGTCGATCCGGTGAAGCTGACGCAGTCGACCTCGTCGGAATCCACCAACGCGGCGGAGGAGGCCGGACCGTTTCCGTTGACCAGATTGACCACCCCGGGCGGGAAGCCGACGTCGTTGAGGATGCGGACCAGCTCGACAATGGCCAACGGGTCCTGCGGCGCCGGCTTGACGACGACGGTGTTACCCGCCGCCAGCGCGGGCGCCACCTTGCCGGCCATGTTGACCATCGGGAAGTTGTACGACGTGATGCAGGCCACGACACCGAGCGGTTGGCGGTTGACCATGGCGCCGATGATGCCGCCGGGCGCCAGCGGCGTCGCCTGCGCCGTCTGGGGGACGAGCCCCGTCTGCAGCACGGCGCGGGGATCGCGGGAGTAGCGCTCGAAGCGGTCTGCGGCCACGGGCACCTGCATGCGCGAGCCGACGGTCGCGGTGGCCCCCGTCTCGGCGATGACGAGCGGGAGAAGATCCGAGGACTTGGCCCGGATGGCCGCCGCGGCCTCGCGCATGAGGGCGCCGCGCTCGTCGGCCGGCCAGGCCGCCCAGCCCGGCTGGGCCTCCTTGGCCGCTGATGCGGCGGCCATGGCGTCGTCGGCGCTGGCGTTCGGGGCGAGCCCGACGATCTCCTCGGTGGCCGGGTTGACGATCTCGTAGGTCCCGTCTGACGCGTCGACCCACTTGCCCCCGATGAGGAGTTGGTTCTCGTTGCGCTGGGTGGTCTCGGCCATGTGTGCTCCCGGCTCGGGTGCCGCCAGCCGATCTGACGGCGCGTCACATTCAACCCCGCCCAGACGGGGGTCCGCCAAAAGGGCAGCACCCAGCACTCTCTCAACAGGGCTCCGAATCCGAACGGAAGACGCCCGATGCCCCGTCTCACGCCATCGGACGCCAAGGGTCCGCCAGTTCTCTGGCCGGCACGGTCCGGAGGCGAAAGGTCCGAAATTCGGTCAAACAGGGGTTTGGAACCGGGAAACCACCGATTATTTATGACTTTTGTCACTTCGCAAGGTCATAGGCCCTGTGGGATTCTCTAAATTGAAATACGTCCTCGGGGGAGTGAACGGAGTGGTCATGAGCCGACCTGCCGCAAAGGTCCCAGCCCCCGCACGTCCCGGCGAAGAAGCTCCCAGCAGCGCCGGCCGGTCGATCTCGGGGATCGTGGGCGACAGCATTCTCGGCACGGCGGACGTCGCCCAGACCCGGGAGCGTCACCGGCTGACCCGGATCCGTCGCCTCGTGGCGGTCACCGCACTCGCCCTGGGCTGGATCGTCATCCGCCGAATCAGCGGGCACGGCATCTTCCCCACGGTCCACCTGCCCCACGGGCTGGGGACCGCCATTCCGATCCTCCTCATCGTCGTGATGCTGGGAGGAGTCATGCTGGCTCCGCTGCTGGTCGCCGGGCGGTCTCCGCACACGCTGATCCGCCCGGGCGAGACCAAGGTGGGGCTGGAGGACTTGGTCGGCATCGACCCCATCAAGGCGGAGGTCGTCCGGTCGATCAACCTGTTCCTCGCCCATCAGACGTTCCGGGACGCCATGGGCGGGTCCGCCCGGCGTGGCGTGCTCTTCGAGGGTCCGCCGGGGACGGGAAAGACGTTCGTGGCCAAGGCCATGGCCAAGGAGGCCAACGTCCCCTTCCTATTCGTGTCCGCTTCCGCGTTCCAGTCGATGTACTACGGGCAGACCAACCGCAAGATCCGTTCCTTCTTCAAGCAGCTCCGCAAGCACGCTCGCAAGGAAGGCGGCGCCATCGGCTTCATTGAGGAGATCGATGCCATCGGGGCCACCCGGCGCGGCATGGGCGGCAGCGGCGGGAACGAGGGCGTCTCCGGCGTGGTCAACGAGTTGCTCGTGCAATTGCAGTCCTTCGACACCCCGACCCGGGGTCAGCGCGTCGCGTGGGCCTGGCTCGACCTGCTCAACCGTTACCTGCCCGACGGCAGCAAGCTACGCAAGCCGGCCGTCGTGCCCGCCAACGTGCTGGTGGTGGGTGCCACCAACCGCAAGGACGATCTCGACCCGGCGCTCGTCCGCCCCGGGCGCTTCGACCGCACCATCTACTTCGGGCTGCCGGGACGCCGTGCCCGCGGCGACATCGTCGCCTACTACCTGGGCAAGAAAGCGCACGCCGCCGATCTCGACGAGCACGGCGCCGTCGACATCGTCGCGGGCATGACCTTCGGCTACTCCCCGGCCGCGCTGGAACGGCTGATGGACGAGGCGCTGGTTATCGCGCTGACACACGGGCGCGCCGCCATGACGATGTCCGATGTCGCTGAGGCCAAGATGCTCGTCGAGCTCGGCGTCACCGACGAGACCATCTACACCCCGAACGAACGCGACCGTGTGGCCACGCATGAGGCCGGACACGCCACGGTGGCCTACTTCGTGGGACAGACGCGCCAGCTCGACGTCCTGTCCATCGTCAAGCGGCGGGACTCGCTCGGCCTGCTACAGCACTCCGACACCGAAGAGCGCTTCACCAAGAGCAGCGAGGAACTACGTGCACTGCTGCAGATAGCCATGGGCGGCATGGTGGCCGAGGAGCACTGGTTCGACGAGGTGTCGACCGGGCCCGCTTCGGACCTGGCTGCCGCCACCTCTATCGGGGCGCAGATGATCGGTGCCTGTGGCATGGGCACCTCGCTCATCTCTGTCGCCGCCGCCGGTAACGGCTACCTGGAGGGCAGCCTCGTCGACAAGGTGCTCGGCGATTCAGCGGCAAGGGCCGAGCTCGACTCGTTGCTCATGGGGAGCTGCGATGCGGCCAAGGCCATCGTCACTGAGCATCCGGAGGTGGTCGAGGCGCTGCGCGACGCCCTCCTCGAGCGGGACGAGCTCGTGGGCGCAGAGATCACCGAGGTGATCGAGGCCGCCCTGAACGCCCTCGCGCCCGCGGTCATCGCCGAATTGCGGCCCTCCGGCTCAGCCGGCGGCCTCAGCTGATCACCGAGGCCTGATCATCGAGGAGGAGTTGCCTTCCGACCCCCGAGGATCCGCAACACCAAACGCCCGATCCAGCCAGGGGACCTCGCGGCTTGCGCCGCTTTCGCTGCGGCTTCGTGGTCTTTGGTGAGCGGACCGCCGAGCCGCCAGTACCGTCTGCCCCCGCCGGTGTACCGCACGTAGTCGGGGACGGGTGGCAGTGGGCGCTTGGGTTTGCGTCTCCTCTTTCGGTTTGCCCCCTGGCTCACCTGAAGAGTGTGGCGCACGGACGGCGCGGTTGTTGCTCTCGGCGCGGCCTGCCCCGACCGGCTCGCCCTATCCCGACCCTGCGGACTGGCGAGCCGCCGTCACCCTCGTCCAAAAGGGCGAAGGGCGCGAGACCATGACCCGGCCGGCGGGGGTTTTGATGCTGAGCTCTTCATTGGCGTTGCCCGAGAGGGACCATCCTTTTCGGTGCACCACCCCATGGTGCCGGCGGCACAGCAGCACCAGGTTGGGCAGGTCGGTCCCACCGCCGGGTTTCCACGGGAAGATGTGGTGGACGACGGCAAAGGCGACGTTGGCACAGCCCGGGAACCGACAGTGGCGGTCCCGGCGGATGACCTCGCGTCGCTGGGCGCCAGAGGGGAAGCGCCGGGCCCGGCCCTCGTACATGGTGTGGCCCAACGTGTCGTCGACGGCGACGACGACGGTGGCGTCACAGGCGATGCGCTGCACCGTCTCGACGTCGATCAGACCGTGATGCTCGAGCTCCCCTGCCAGCTCACTCTTCTCGCCTGACTCCTCCACCAGGGCGTCGAGGGGCACATGGGCCACCACGAAGAACGGCTCGGGTGCGGTGCCCGGATCCGACGAGCCCCCTCCACCACGATTCCCACTGCCCGGAGTCGCCTCGTCCACCATGGCCAAGAACCCGTCACAGCGGCGCTGGTCCAGAGGGGTCTTGGTCTTCGTGTCCTCCTCGTCCGACTTCGCCCCGTCCGACTTCGCTCCGTCCGTCTTCGCCTCGTCCGACTCGGTCTCGGTGTCCCCAACACCCTCGACCGCGGCCGCCCAGGCGTCGACACAGGCCTTGGTGCGGGCGTACTCCTCGCTCGGGACCTGCAGCGACATGGTGCGGTGCCCGTCGTTGAAGCGCAGGTAGCGGCTGTCGTGTTGGGAGCGTGAGGGCGAAGCGAAAGCCGACCGGGCCCGCTCGGCGGCGTTGCGGGCCACTTCGACCAGTTCACGCACGCTGTGCTCTTTGGCCTGGTCGCACAGTTCCCGGTCGCTCTCGGGACTCGCCACATCGACCACGGCTCGCACCTTGTCAAAGGAGATGTCGCCCGCGCCCAGGGACCCCACCAGGTGGGGCAGCCCCGGGGCCTTGTCTGCGACGACGGAGAACGAGCGCGCCGTCGGCCCCGAGACCCCGAAGCGCTCGGCCACCCAGACCTCGGGTGAGGTGGCACCGTCGGCACGGAACATCTCGCGCTTGGTGCACTCAGCCAAGCGCACAACGAACCTCGCCTGGGCCGCGCCGATCTGGCGACAATCCTCTTTCATCCCTGCCGCCAACGCTTCGTTGGATTCGGCCGCGGCGGCGCTCATGAAGTCAGCGGCGGGTCCGGCGCCGAGCGGAATCACGCCAGCAGCAAGGTCAAGCTTGTTCTCGGCCATCGACAACAGAACGGTCCCCTCATCGGACCGATGTCACCCCGCTCTGGAATCCGACGAACTACGCCTGCCCTAGCTCGAAGCACCCCCAAGGGCGGCGGCGATGGCGGCGCCGGTCGGGCGCGAGTTGAGATACGGCTCCGGCGAGTGCGCCCGGTGCCCGTTGTCGATCACGAACTCCTCGACCCGTGGCCCGAAATTGTCGGCCAGGCGGTTCTCGCACATCATGTCGTTCAGCGCGCGCACATTGACCCAGCGCTGCACCGAGCCGGGCCACACGCCCTGGCCGTCGATGGGCGCCGGCTCTACGCCGTTGAACATCAGCGGATGGGCGAGGGGCGAGCCGAGCGTGACGAACGTGTGGACGGGCCAGTCGTCGTGCGCCGCCAGCGCCGAGTAGGAGAGGACCGTACCCAACGAGTGCGCCACGAGCACCCGGGTCTCGTCCGTGATCTCGTCCTCGATGCGGGCCTGCAGCTGGCCGCGCAGATCGGTCTCGGTCAGCATCGCGGTGGCCAGGTCGACGGTGCGGTCGAAGGTCGCCTCACCGGCGGCCTGGGACAGCGCGGCAAGGGCGGCGTCGCCCCCCATTTCCGAGAGCATGTCCGCCACGCCCGCTCGTGATTGCTCGAGCCGGCGGTCCTCGTCCGACCCCGGATGGTGCCGGAACAGGTCGCCGTAGAAGCAGACACTCACGTCGTCGGCCTCGATCTCCACGCCGTGATGCCACAGCCCGTCACGCACCGCAGGCAGCCAACGGGCCTTCAGCTCATTGGGACCCCACAGCTCGTTGAAGGCCCCGTGGACGATGACGATGCGTGCGGCAGCGGCAGCGGCGGCCATGGCAGGTCAGTTCACCAGGTGGGCAGTGTCGTTGTAGCCCCGGATGATCCAGCGGTCCGGTGTCACGACGAGGCGCGAGATGGACGCGTTGTCGGGACCGACGAAGGCGAAGGGAGTCGAACCGGTGGCCTGGGCGAGGATCTCTCCGATCGCCGCCCCGTGGCTGAACACGACGACGCGCCCGCCGGGGTGTGCGCCGGCGATGCGCTCGACGGCGTCACGCAGGCGACCCCCGAACACCTCGCGTGACTCGGCGCCGGGGATCACGTCCCAGCGTTGCTCGGCCATGACCCGCAGAAACAGGGGATCGTCATCGGCCGCCTTCAGCCGCAGCAGGCCGCCCTCCCAGTCGCCCAGGTACACCTCGCGCAGATCGGCGTCGACGATCGGAGTCATCCCTGAGCGGGCCACCAACGGGGCCGCCGTCTGGACGGTCCGCTGCAGCGTGGAGACGTACAGCGCGTCGAACGGTTCCTGTGCGAGACGCAAACCGACCTGCTCGGCCTGGTGGCGTCCCGCCTCGGAGAGCGGTGGGTCGCCCTGCCCCTCGACGAGCTCGAAGGTCTCGCCCTCCAGCGAGTCGGCCGATGCGCCATGGCGCACGAGCCAGAGCTCGGTGGAGCCGGGCGGGCCGACATAGGGCCGCTGGCTGAAACTGCGGGGCGACGTCACGGCCGCCGAGTGTACGGAATGGGAATACTCAGCGCGGGGCGTGCAACTCGGGCGGCCCGTGGTCGTCGTCGTCCTCGACCACCTCGGCGTCAATGATGTTGGGGTCGTCCGCGAAAGTCCCACCGGCGGTAGATCCCCGCGGCGCCTGTCCTTGACCCGGGCCTCGACCCGGACCCGGCACCCAGCCCGCCCCCGCCGGCCCGCCAACGCCACTGCCACCCGGCCCACCGAAGCTGGCGAAGAAGGCGCCCGGAGCCTGGGTGAATTGCACGCGCAGCGGCCGCCCGGCGTCGGGCCCGAGCTGCCCCCAGAGGGGCAACGCCCGTCGATGAACCACGTAGTACTGCACGCACAGGGTCACACCGAGATACAGGAGAAAGCTCGCACCCTCGAGTCCCGCCGCCCCGGCATGACTCTGCTCGGCGTCACCCACGAAGTGCACCAACAAGGACACGAGCCAGAGGCCCATGGTGAGCGCGTTGCCCTGGCGCAGCACCCACCCGTTCCCTGTCCAGACCCGCATGGAGAGCCCGCGCAGGACCCCCAACCCGAGAGCGCCGACGACCAGCGACCCCACCACCCACAGCCATGCGGTGGACGAGACGTGATGGTTGCCGGCGTAGGAGAAGATCTCCAGGAGGCCGATGACCCCGATCACGACGGGGAGGCGGGGCTGGAACACGCGCGGCACCGGACGCACTCTGACCTGGCGCAAGAGCACCAGAACAAGGATCACCGCCCCCAGCGCGTAGGAGAAGAAAGACATCGGTTTCAGCCTATGGCCGCGACCGCCTCAGTGGTTCAGCAGGGGCCCCACTTCGACCCCGAAACGGGCCGTTTGCTCGCAGAACTCCTCCGCACTGCGGGCCATGAAGCGCACCTGCAGGTGGTTGACGCCCATGTCGACGAGCTCGCGCAGCGACGTCGCCACCTGGTCCGCACTGCCCGAGAGCACCCAGCTGGGCAGGTCCCAACCCGAGCCGCCCGCGGTCAGGTAGATGGGCTCCACGATGGTGCCGATATCGATCGGCGCGCCCCCGCGCAGCTCGTCGCGGAACTCACGGAGCCGGGCGATCTGGCCCGGGAGGTCGCGCCGGCGTGTCCCCTGTGGGAGCCAGCCGTCGCCGAATGCGGCGGTGCGGCGGATGGCCGCCGGGGACGAGCCGCCTATCCAGATCGGCGGACGGGGTCGGCGCGCCGGACGCGGCGCGATCCCCATGTCACGGGCCGGGAAGCGCGGCCCGGGCAGTTCGGGGAATTCCTCGGTGAAGGCGAGCGCCAACGTGGAGACGGCCTCGTCGGTGTGGCGGCCCCGCTCGGCGAAGTCTCCGGTGAGGAGCTCGTACTCCTCGGGCACGTGGCCGGCGCCCACGCCCACAATGAGGCGACCGCCCGACAGTGCATCGATCGTGGAGAGCTCCTTGGCCGCTCGCAGCGGATGACGCTGGGCGAGGATCAGCACGTGCGAGAGCAGGTGCGTGTGTGTCGTCACCGCGGCCAGCCAGCCGAGCGTGGCGGTCGTGTCGTACCAGATGGTGCCCATGGCATCGGCCAGCCGGCGCGGGATGGCCGTGTGGTCGCAGACACCGACATAGAAGAAGCCCGCCTCGTCGGCCACCCGGGCGATCCGGGCCAGCTCGGCCGGACCCGATTCCTTCTCCCAATCGGCCACGTAGAGCGTGGACTGGGACTGAATCGGGAGCTGCATGCCGTAAACGACCTCCCCCTCGGGGACGGCGCGCACGACGTCGACGGGGATCAGGGCAGGGTCGGTCATGGCAGGGCTCCGATCAGACATCACTTGATGGCACCGGCACCGGCATAGGCGGCCAGGGCGGCGGCGTGCGCGGCCGGGTTACCGAAGGTGGTCGAGAGGACCCGCGCCCGCTTCAGATGCAGGTGCAGCGGCACCTCCCAGGTGAAGCCCATGCCCCCGTGGACCTGAATGGCCGTCCGGGCGTTGCCCAGCGCGGCTTCGTCGCCCAGGAGTTTCGCGCCGCCGACGGACCGGTCCACCAGTTGGTCCGGCGTGCACCCGGTTACCGCCGCTTCGGTGTCGACGACGTCCGGCGCGTCGACCAGGCAGGCGGCGGCGTGCACGGCGGCGCGGGCGACCTCGGCACGCACGAGCATGTCGGCGCACATGTGCTTCACGGCCTGGAAGCTGCCGATGGGGGCGCCGAACTGCTGGCGCTCCTTGGCGTAGGCCACGGCGAGGTCGAGCGCTTCGGCGGCGTGTCCGACCTGCAGGGCGGCCGTCAACAGAGCGCCGTCGCGCGCCAGTGACCCGACGTCCCCGGCAACCAGCTCGCCCGTCGGCAGGGCATCGACACGCCACATCGGCGTCAATGGGTCCAGCGGCGCCTCCACGCGTGTCGCGTTCTCGGCGCTGACGGGAGCGAGCAACCGGACCGGCCCGCGGCCATCGGCCGCGAAGGTGAAGACGAGCAGCGCATCGAGCGAGCCCAGGTGCTCGACGAGGTTCGGCCCGGGCCCTGCGCCGTGCACGCCCACCCGGGCGCGCCCCTCGGCGGCCCCGTCGACCAGGCCCGCCCGCGCCGCCAGGAAGGTGCCGACCAGTGGTCCCGGGACGAGCGCACGCCCGAGCTCTTCGAAGACGACCACGGCCTCGGCCATGGAGAGGCCGGTGCCCTCGGGCTCGGGCAGCGTCAGTGCGAACACGCCCGTCTCACCCAGCGCCGCCCAATCCTCGTCGCTGATGGCGGACGCCGCACCCTCGCGGGAGCGCAGGTGCTCGAGCGAAAGCCGCCCGGCGATCATGGTCCGGATGCCTTCGGCCAGTTCGCGCTGGTCGTCGCCGACGCGAAAGTCCATCAGCGCCGCGCCGCCTTGGGGAGCCCCAGGATGCGCTCGGCCACAATGTTGCGCTGCACCTGCGACGTTCCCGCCGCGATCGTCAACGAGATCGACTTGAACCACGCCGCCAGCTGCTCGGCGTTCCCCAGCGGCGCACCGTCGGGCCCCTCCAGCGGGTCTCCACTCGAGCGCGGCCCGGTCGAGGATCTCCATGGCCAGGTCGCCCAGCGCCTGGGCGTGCTCGGAGAACGAGAGCTTGAAGATGGAGCCGCCGATGCCGGGGATCCCGGTCTGCGCCGCCTCCGAGACGTTGCGCTTGGTCAGCGCCCACAGCGCGTCGAAGGCGGCCACGAGGTGGCCGAAGCGGCGGGCCACACCGGCGTCGTCCATGGCACCCAGGCGCTCGGCGACCCGGGCCAGCTCGCCCAGGAGCCGCATGCACTCGAGCAACTCACCGACGAACGCCGTGCCGCGCTCGAACGACAGCGTCACCATCGTGACGCGCCAGCCGTCGTTCTCGTCCCCCACCCGGTTGGCCACCGGCACCCGTACCTCGTTCAGGAAGAGCTCGGCGAACTCGGTGGTCCCGGCGATGGTGCGCAGTGGCCGGATCTCTATGCCGGGCGCGTCCATCGGCATGATCAGCCACGTGATGCCGCGGTTGCGGTCCTCGCCCGTGCGCACCAGCAGCTCGCAGAAGTCGGCCACCTCGGCGTGCGAGGTCCAGATCTTCGAGCCGGTCACGACGTAGTCGTCGCCGTCGCGCACCGCCCGCGTCCGTAACGACGCCAGGTCCGACCCGGCATCGGGCTCGCTGAAGCCCTGGCACCACGCCTCTTCGCCCCGCAGGATGGCCGGCAGGTACCGCTCCTTCTGGGCCGCCGTCCCCTCGGCGATGATGGTCGGGCCGGCGTGCAGCAACCCGACGAAGTTCACCCCCACGTACGGCGCGCCGGCGCGCTCGCACTCCTCCTTGAAGATCAGCTGCTCCACGGGCGAGGAACCGCGTCCGCCGCCCTCGGCGGGCCAGTCCACTCCGGCGTAGCCCGCCTTGAACAGCAACCGCTGCCACCGCAGGTCGTACGCCCGACGGGCTGGCCAGTCGTCGTGGGGCGGCGGCGCCCCCACGCTGGGCAGCGTGGCCGCCAACCACGCGCGGAGCTCGTCACGGAAGGCCTGTTCCGGCGCGGTGTAGCGGAGGTCCATGCGTCAGGAGCGAGGCGCGGCTGGGAACGTCGATCAGGCGACGAAGTCGAGGCCGAACAGCTTGATCGCATTGCCGCGCACGATCTTGCGGCGCTGCGCATCGGTCAGACCCGCCATCTGCTCCTCGGCGATCTCCCGTGTGCGGGGCCAGGTCGAGTCCGAGTGCGGGTAGTCCGACTCGTAGGTGATGTTGTCCTCACCGATCTCGTCCACCGACTTCAGCCCGTGGGGGTCGTCGAAGAAGCAGCCCCAGACGTGGTCCTTGAAGTAGCTCGAAGGCTTCTCCGGCACGATGTCAGCGACCCCGCCCCACCCGCGGTTGTCCTCCCAGACTCGGTCGGCTCTCTCCAAAATGTACGGAATCCAGCCGATCTGCCCCTCGGAGTACGCCACCTTCAGCTCGGGAATGCGCACGAAGACGCCGCTGAACAGGTAGTCGACGAGGGAGAAGGTGGCGTTGGTGTGCGTCAGCGTCGAACCGACGGCGGGCGGGGCGTCGGCTGACGTCGACGGCATCTTCGACGACGACCCGATGTGCATGTTGACGATGGTCTGGGTCTCCGCGCAGGCCCGGAAGAACGGGTCCCAGTAGTGGTCGGGGTCGTGCACGCTGGGCAGGCCGAGGAAGGGCGGGATCTCGCTGAAGCAGACGGCGCGCACGCCACGGTCCGCGTTGCGCCGCACCTCGGTCGCCGCCAGTTCGGCGTCCCACAAGGGAATGAGGCACAACGGGATGAGCCGACCGCCCGAGTCGGCGCACCACTCGTCGACCATCCAGTCGTTGTAGGCCCTCACGCAGAGCAGCCCGAGCTCCCTGTCCTTGGCCTCGGTGAAGGTCTGGCCGCAGAAGCGGGGGAAGGTCGGGAAGCAGAGCGCCGCCTCAATGTGGTTGACGTCCATGTCTTCGAGGCGGGGCTTCACCTCGTAGGAGCCGGGGCGCATGTCCTCGTAGGTGACGCCCTTCATGGTCACCTCGTCACGGGGGACGCCCACCGCGGAGTCCACGCGCAACAAGGGCCGCTTGAGATCCTCGTAGTACCACCAGTCGACGGGCACGCCTTCGGACCCGGGCTTCACCTTGAGCGACCCGCCCCGGTACTCGACTTCGGGCATCGGGGCGCGCACAATCCGCGGCCCTACCTCGGCGTACTTGGAGGGGAGGCGGTCCTGCCACACGTTGGGCGGCTCGACCACGTGGTCGTCGACCGAGATGATCTTCGGCAGGGGCTCAGGCATGGGCATCGAGCGTAGCGCCCACCTGACGGGGCGTCAGAAATGGCGAGCGGCTCAGCCGAAGACCTCATGGAACAGGTCGACCATGGCCTGCCAGGACCGGCGGTCCGTCGCCTCGTCGTAGGCGATGCCGGGGAAGGTGTCCGGCGAGGCGTTCGTGTTGGTGAAGGAGTGCACGGCGCCGCCGTAGACGTTGAGCTCCCAGTCCACGCCCCCGGCCCGCATCTCCTCCTCGAAGGCCCGCCGCTCGTCGGCGTGCACCATGGGGTCGTCGGCGCCGATGAGCGCCAGCACCTTGCCGGTGATGTTGCGGGCGTCCTCGGGATGCACGGTGGAGAGCCCGGAGTGGAACCCGACGACGGCCTTGAGGTCGGCCCCGCCGCGGGCCAGCTCCAGCGACAGGGTGCCGCCGAAGCAGAAGCCGATGGCGGCCAGGCGATCCGGGTCGCAGCGCTTCTCGGCGCGCAGCAGGTCGAGGCCCGCTGTCCCGACGGCGAAGGCGCGCGCCGGCTCGGATCGCAGCTCGCCGATGCGGGCCATCATCTCGTTGCGGTCGCCGATCGGCTTGCCCCCACCGTGATAGTCGAGGGCGAAGGCGACGTAGCCGAGCTCGTCGGCGAGCCGGGCGGCCCGCGCCCGTGCATGATCGTCCAGCCCGGGCCCCTCGTGGCAGACCAGGACGCCTGGTCGCTGGTCGTCGCCATCAGGGAGAGCGAGGGTGCCGATCATGGTGCGGCCGTCGGCCTCATAGGTGATGTCGCGGGTGGTGGCCATGGCCTGCACCGTACCTTGCACCCGTTGCAGCCATACTGGCGGACATGCGTGGGAACCCAGGTCGGCGACTGCAATTGGGATTGGCGATGGCGGTGGCCGCCCCGCTGGCACTGGCACTGGCGGCGTGTGGCTCGGGGTCTCCGACGCCGACGTCTCCCCGTCACCAGGCGACCACCACGACGAGCGCCGCCGCCGGCGCGTCGACCACCACGACGACGGCACCGCCGGCGCTTACCGGCCCCCTGCAGTCGGGCTCGCCTATCGCGCTCCCGTTCTCGGCCGACCGGGTGGCCGCCGCGGAGAGCCCCGATGGCGCCGTGTTCGCCGGCCCGCAGGACCCGACCAGCCCGTCACCGTCCATCGCCTGGGTCGTCGATGGCAACGGGCCGGCACTGATCGCCGAGCACGTCCCGACCGGGATCGCCGCCCTCGCCGCCGACGGCACCAACTTCTACGTGGCGACGTACGCCACCCTGTACGCCTACAACCGCCAGAGCGGCAACCAGGACGGGCAGTGGAACATGCCGTCGGTACCCACCTCGAGCAGCTCGAACGATGACCTCGTCGCCCTCGCCGCGGCGAACGGCCGGATCTTCATCTCGGTGACCCGGGGTGACACGGTGAGCGTGTACACCGTCAACCCGAGCAACGCAGCCGGACCGCACCTGCTCGTCAGCGGGCTCGGTGACGCCGTCGGGCCCGACGGCTCCGTCTACTACGAGCGCGTCGACCACCACCTGGTGGCGCGCCGCCCGAACGGCTCCACCGCGGTCGGCCCGTTGCTGGCCCATGCCCCGAACGGCCTGGGCGGCGGCGTGCAGTACCTCGACGTGGTGGCCGGCGGCGCCGTGTGGGTCAGCGAGCCGGCCGGCCAGGGCCTCGATGCGACGTACACCACCTACGACACCGCCACCCTCAATCAGCTCGGTTCCTTCAGCGGTTCCGTGACGAGCACAGTCGTGGCCGCCGCCGGTCCCGCCCTGGTGCTCGAGTCGGCCGGCAGCAACCCGGCCTGTCCCGAGTCCTCGCCCTCGACGCCGACGTCATGCGTCTTCTACATCACGCCGCAGGGCTCGGTGAGCGGGGCGGTCGGCGTGGGCTCGGCCGTCACGCTCCTCGGCCCGGTCCCGGCAGTCGTGGTGTCCGACACCGGCACGGGTCAGTTCGATCTCGTGCGCCTGTCCTGATCAGTACGACATCGACACGCCGCCGTTGGGACTGAGCAGCTGTCCCGTCACGAAGCTGCTGGCGTCCGAAGCGAGATACAGCACGCCGTACGCCATATCGGCCGTCTCGCCCACACGCCGCAGCGGCGCGTAGCGCGCCATCGGCGCCAGCATGGCCGCCTTGGCCGCCTCGTCGATGGTGCCGTCGGGGTTCGTGTAATAGCGCGCCGTCATGTTGGTCGGGACGAACCCCGGCGCCACCGAGTTGACCCGCACGCCGTGCTCGCCCACCTCGGCCGCCATCGACTTCGTGAGTTGCGCCACGCCGGCCTTGCAGATGGCGTAGGGCCCGACGCCGGGTGCGGGAGCCAGGACCGCGGCGGAGGTCATGTTGATGATGGAGCCGCCGCGCTGCGCCACCATCACCTTTCCGGCGGCCTGACATCCGTACAGCACACCCTTGAGGTTCACCGCCAGGATGCGGTCGAACTCGTCGGGGTCGACGTCGATGATGGGGCTGTCGATCATGATGCCGGCGATGTTGCACATGATGTGGAGTCCGCCGTGGCGTGCCGCAATGTTCTGTACGAGGGTCTCGGCCGCACCCCGGGCCGCCACGTTGAGCTCGGCGCTCTCGGCGCGGCCGCCCTGGCCGAGGATGCCCGCGGCGGTCTCGGACGCGGTGGCGCCGTTGATGTCGGCACAGACGACGGTGGCGCCGGCGCCCGACAGCACTTCAGCCGTCGTGCGGCCGATGCCGCTGCCCGCCCCGGTCACGAGGGCCACCCGGCCCGTCAGGTCGAACGCGTTACGGACACTCTGGGCTGTTTCCATCGGCGCACCCTATGCCGCATGGTGAGGACCCTACCGAACGCGAGCAGCGCGCGCTTGACCGGAAGGCCCCCGCCGTAGCCGCCGATCCCGTCGCCCGCCAGCACACGGTGGCACGGCACGATGATGGCGATCGGGTTGCGACCGTTGGCCTGGCCGACCGCTCGTGGTCCCTTGGGCCGCCCGATCCGGCGGGCCAGCTCGCCGTAGCTGATCGTCTGGCCGTAGGGGATACGCGACAGCTCGGCCCACACCTCACGCTGGAAAGGTGTGCCGTCGAGTTCCATGCGCAGGTCGAAGTCGGTGCGTTCGCCGGCGAAGTACTCCTCGAGCTGGGTCGCCGCCTCCTTCAAAATGGGCGTCTCCTCGTCACGACGGCCCGAGTCCCGCGGCATTCGGCAGCCGTAGACCGATCAGCACGTCGCCGTCGCTCTCCAGGACGATCCGCCCGATCGGTGTGTCCAGCGGCATGGTGGCGGTGAGGGTGGTGGTCATGCGGCACGTCCTTTCGTCCGTCGGGTGGGGAGTTGCGGGGTGGCGGCGGCCGGCATCGCCCACAGATGCGCCATCGCGTAGCTGCGCCACGGCCGCCAGTGCTCGGTCATCTGGCGCAGATGTGTCGGGTCATCGGGCAGGCCGAGCGCGACGGCACCTCGCCGGATGCCGAGATCCGTCGGCATGAATGCATCGGGATCGCGCAGCGCGCGCATGGCGACGTATTCCGCCGTCCACGGGCCGATGCCGGGAAGCGCCACCAGGGAGCGGCGCAGCTCGGCGGGGTCGGCACCGGGGTCGATCACCACGTCGCCGGCGTCGACCGCTTGCGCCAGCGCCACCAGGGCGCGGCGCCGCCCCGCCGGCATGGAGAACGCGCCGGGGTCGTACTCGGCCAGCTCGACGAGCGCGGCCGGTGTCGGGAAGAGATGTGTCACGGCGCCGACGGGTTCGGGGAGAGGGTCGCCGGCGGCGGCCACGAGTCGTCCGGCCACGGTGCGTGCGCCAGTGACCGAGACCTGCTGTCCGATGACGGCCCGCACGGCGAGCTCGAAGCCGTCGGCGGCGCCGGGCACCCGTCGTCCCGGATCGCGCCGCACCAGCGCGCCGACGAGCGGATCGCGCCGGAGCGCCTCCCAGATTGCAACGGGGTCGGCATCGAGGTCGAGCAGCTGGCGGCAGCGCGCCACGGCGGTCTGCAGGTCGCGCAGGTCCGAGAGGATGAGTTCGCCTTCCACGTAGGGAGGTCCGTCGCGCTGTCCCGTCGCCTTCGCCTTCGCCACCATCTCCCGGCGCGCGCAGCGTGACGATGCCGTGCCCGTGCGGGAGCCGCAGGCTGCGTGTGTAGGACGCGCCGTCGAGCACCTCGACGCCGGGTAGGGCGCGCAGGCCGAGGAAGTCGAGCACCGAGACGGGGTCGAACGGCTGCCGGCACGGGAGGCGGAGCCGGATGGCCTGCGCTGTCGGCTCCCGCTTGTAGCGCCTGCCCAACACCGTGCGGGCCGCCCGCTCCCGCAGGCCGCTCGGCGTATCGGCGAAGGTCTGGCGGACGGTGTCGTTGCACTGGCGCACACTGGCGAAGCCGGCGGCGAAGGCCACCTGGGTGATCGGCAGATCGGTTGTCTCGAGCAGGACACGGGCCGTCTGGCTGCGCTGCGCTCGGGCCAGGGCCAGCGGGCCGGTGCCCACCTCGGCGGTGATGAGGCGGTTCAGCTGGCGGGTGCTGTAACCCAGACGACCGGCCAGTCCTTCGACGCCCTCACGGTCGACGACGCCGTCACGGATCAGTCGCATGGCGCGGGCGACGACGTCGGCTCGGACGTTCCATTCGGGCGAACCGGGCGTGGCGTCGGGCCGGCAGCGCAGGCAGGCGCGGAATCCGGCTTGCTGCGCCGCGGCTGCGGTGGCGTAGAAGCGCATGTTCTCGCGCTTGGGGGTGCGGGCCGGGCAGCTCGGGCGGCAGTAGATCCCGGTGGAGGTGACGGCGCAGAAGAACTGGCCGTCGAAGCGCGCATCCTTGCTCTGCGCCGCCTGGTAGCAGCGGTCCGGGTCCTCGATCACGGCTGTCAGCCTGGCATGCCGCTGTGACGTTTACTGGCGGGAATCGGACATTGCCATAGTGGCGGGGATTATATACCTGACAAACTTAATCTGTAGGTTGAGGGTCGCCCTGACCTGGGATTTCGCATTGGCACTCTCGGGCGGCGACTGCCAATCCGCGCACTAATCTTGTGCCGTTGGGCAAGTCGCCTGGCACCGCCATGACGGCAGGCGGAACCACGCAAACAAAGGAAGTGGTTCAACACTTCCAGTCGTTACAGCGGAGTTTCTTTGCATAAGGAGACACCGTGCAAAACACCCTGTTACTTGTCAGTCTGGTCCTCGGCGCAGCCGATTGCGCCTTGCGACTATGCGAACTCTGGTCAACCAGGGAACGCCAAGAGTAAGGGCCGTCGTCAGGTCAGAAAAAAGATTGGAGTACCTGGCGATCATTCAGGGACTACTGGTAGTTGGCGTACTCGTTCCACCGCCCCCGGTCGAAACTAGCCAGTGTGGCAGCGGGAATATCGCCTTGTATGCGACAAGTGCTGCCAATCGCAATGACCACTAGTTCGATAATGACTCGAAATGACATATCAAAAACAAAGCTGGCCTTTGCTCTGCGTTGGGAGATCGTTCCCGTCCTTGCGCGTCGCAATATAGAGATCCCAAAAAGGGTGACGTCCGAGCAACTTCATGAGCGTGGACGAAGCGCCTGAATCCCCGCTCATCTCTCCAGAACCGCCAGTTTCGCCGCCCTCCGACTCGTCTGCATCGGCGTATTTAGCTGGTTTTTGGGCTATTGGCTCCGGTACGTCGCCCGTATTCGACGCTGCCGGATTCGTCATCCGGTGCGTCCTGCGAGGGGTCATCTGTCGCTGTCATCGTTCAGTCAGGAACGAAGTCCGAGATTTTCTAGGCGGAAGCCCATTGCAGTTGTCGAAGTTCCAAGGGTCCGGGCCATAGCTTCAACGCTGGTCCCAGCATCACTCAGCTGCTTAACCACAGCGGCGGGCATCAGAAGGGCTGCCGCAAATTGGTTCGCAAATATCTCTCCAGAATCGACACCTAGACCTGCCAGAGTGTCGCGTCGATCCGTGATCTCCTAGATGGCCGCCCTCGCCGCGACGCTTGACGTAATGACCAATCTCATGAGCAAGGGTAAAACGACGACGATTCCATGAATCATGTTGGTTGATCTGAACGACCGGGTCGGAATCCGGAGTAAAAGAGATTTTGCCTGACTCGTCAGTCGGGAGACTCACCTCCCTGACGTCTATTCCGAGGCGTGAGCGATCTTGTAGGGGTCAACTGGGTAACCCATTCGCTCCCAATATGCGTCAAGTGTTTGCTGTGCTTCTCGTTCGGCCGCTTCGACGCTCATGGCAACCTCATCGTCTTGCCCGCATCGGCACACTGTAATGCCCATTTGTAATCCTGCCCTGCCGACCTATGGCATTGGGTTGGTACGATATGTATGTGCCAAAGAACGGTCGCGGTAACGCTGCAAAACCCATCAGCCTTCATCCCCTGACACCAGACGAAGCTATGCGCCGGTTGCTTTCCGTGGACCCGGACGCCCTGGAGGACGATTCCACTTCCCCCGAGCAAACGGACCCTCCGAAATCAGCGACTGGTAACTGAGCCGCACGCCGTAGGTCTGGTCAACTACACGCTGCGCCCGCTCGCTGTCGGCGTCGTGGCAAGTGTTGAACCGAAGGTCAAACTCTCCGACATAACGCTGTAGGTGCTCATCACTGACGCCGTGGTAGGTGCCAGTGATCGCACCCTTGAGCTCACCGAAGTAGCACTCTGCAATGTTGGTTGTGGCACCAGTCTCGTAGTTGATGTACTCACCTTTGGAGTGGTCAACCTTGTGGTGCTGCACGAACCGTGCGCCAATGGCGTTGTACTGCGGGCCCGAGTCCGTGAACAGGATTGAACTGTGCCTGTCCACGTTGGCGTTGAAAATGGGGCGCAGAGTCTTTGTCTGGACGTTCTCGACAACCTGCGAACGAATCTCACCAGTGTTCTTGTCCACGATGGTGAACACGGGCTTCTTGTCCATGTGATCCTTCATGCGGTCTTTGTGGGCGCGAGTCTTTGCGTTGCGCCGATTTACGTCGCCACCAACAAATGTCTCGTCGGCCACAATCACGCCGGACATGAGGCCACCGCTTGTGTTGCTCATAGCCTTGCGAATCCGGTTGACCATGAACCATGCGGACTTGTAGGTGATTTCCAGCGACCGTGACAGCTCTAGAGCTGCCACGCCGTTCTTGCCCGAGCACATCATGTGAATCGCCATGATCCATTTTCCGAGCGGGATTTTGGTTCCCTCAAAGATCGTGCCGACGAGAGCCGAGAACTGACGCTTGCAGTCGGCGTCACGGCACTTCCAGACCCGCCTGTAGCTCTTTGTGCCGGTACGGGTAGACCGACCCTCAGCGTTACGGGGTTCTAGGTAGAAAACGTCCTCAGAGCCACAGTGGGGGCAGAAAGGGTGACCGTGCCAGCGCATGTCCTCGATGTACTCCCATGCCGCGGCCTCATCGCTATACCGCTTTGCTGCTGCTGCCAGGGACAATGGCTCCATATGGGCATTATGCGCTCATGGGGCTAGTTTGTCAAGTATATAATCCCCATAGTGGCCCCCTGAACTGCCGGAACGTATCGTTGCCCATGGCCGAGCCTGAGGTCTTTGACTGGGACGAATGGGAGAACGGCAAGGTGTACCAGCTGTCGAATGACGAGCTGGTGGGCGCTTTGCTCAGCGAAGTGAGCGCACTGCGCAAGCGGGTGAAGGCGCTGGAGGATCGCGAGGCCGGCAGAAACGAGCCCGGCTGAACAAGACCGGCTGAACGAGGCGGGTGACTCAGCCGGTCCGCGCCTGGGCCAACACCAGCCGGCGGTGGGTGGCGGCGTCTCCCCAGGCCCGCGACAGCGCCCACGTTTGCTTCAAGAAGAAGTGGAGGTCGCACTCCCACGTGTAGCCGATGGCGCCATGCACCTGCAGGGCCACCCGGGCCGCCAGGTCGGCGGCATCGGACGCCATGGCCTTGGCCATGGAGGCGTCGTGGGAGAGCGTGGGCTGCGCCGTCGCCAGCGACCAGGCGGCGCGGTAGGTGGCGGGACGGGCGAACTCGAGCGCGACCCGCGCGTCGGCCAGGAGGTGCTTCACGGCCTGGAAGCTGCCGATCGCCTTGCCGAACTGGTGGCGTTCCTTGGCGTAGTTCGCACTCATGGAGATCATGCGCTCCGCCAGGCCGATGAGGAGCGCCGCGGTCCCGGCGGCGGCGCGGTCCGCCAGCAGCGCCGCCGCGGCCTCGGCGGCCACGCCGTAGGCCAGGAGCGTGTCCGAGGCGAGGGGCCAGTGCACCGTCGCGAGATCGCGCGACGCGCTCAGCGCGGGCGTGGCGTAGGTCGTACACGAGGCGGCGGGCACCGCGTGCAGTTGCCAGCCCGAGTCGGCGTCGCGCACCGCCAACAGCAGCAGGTCAGCGTCGCGGGCCCCCACCACCCGCGGCGTCCGCAGTGTCCCGTCGGCGGAGACCTCGGTCGGCGACACCAGGCCAGCCGCAGTCACATCGATGCCGCCGACGGCGAAGCTGACGTCGTCCCGCACCAGTGCGGCGAGGGCGGACGTGGCGGCGGTGTCGGGCAGCAGCGCGGCGAGCGTCGGCGCGGCCAGCGCCGCCGTCTCGAGCAACGGCTCGGGCAGGCAGACGCGCCCCGCCTCTTCGAGCACGCCCACCAGGTCGACGTCGGTCAAGCCCAGGCCGTCGGCGGCCTCGGGCACGACGAGCGCCGGCGCGCCCAGCTCGGCCAGCACGGCCCAGCGGTTCTCGGATTGCTCGGCCCGGCCGGCCTCGTCGGCCAGCTCGAAGAGGCGCAGCGCGTCGGGGGTGCATTCGGTGTCGAGCACCGTGCGCACGCCCTCGCGCAGCGCCTCCTGCTCGTCGGTGAACGCGAAGTCCATGGCTCGCCCGTCGCCCGTCGCCGCTCAGCCCCGGGGCAAGCCGAGCAGGCGCTCGGCCACCACGTTGCGCTGAATCTCGTTGGTTCCGGCGTAGATGGGGCCGGCGAGCGAGAAGAGATAGCCGTCCAGCCACTCGCCCGGCGCGCCGGCCTCCAACAACTCGGCCTCGGGACCGAGCAGATCGAGCGCGGCGGTGTGGATGGCCACATCGGTCTCGGACCAGAAGATCTTGTTGCAGCTGGCCTCCGCGCCGACGGCATGGCCGCGCGCCACCCGTGAGGCGGTCCAGTAGGTGTGCAGTTTGTAGGCCTCGGCGTCCATGTGGGCCTGGGCCACGGCGTCGGTGGACGCGGCCGGGCCGCCGCGCGACGCGTAGAGCTGAACGAGGCGGTCGGCCGCCTCGGTGTAGCGAGCCGGCGAACGAAGGGAGAGGCCGCGCTCGGACCCGGCGGTAGCCATGGCAACCGACCAGCCGGCGCCGACTTCGCCGAGCACCTGGTCCTCGGGCACCTCGACGTTGTCGAAGAAGATCTCGGCGAAGCCCGTCTCGCCGTCGATCTGGGGGATCGGGCGGACCGTCACGCCGGGCGAGTCCATGGCGACGAGGAAGTAGGTGAGGCCGCGGTGGCGTTCGGCCTCGGGGTCGGTGCGGAAGATGCCGAAGCACCAGTCGGCGAAGGCGCCGCGGCTGGCCCATGTCTTCTGGCCGTTGAGGATCCAGTGGCCGTCGTGCGCCGTGTCGCGCGCCGCCCGCGAGCGGATGCCCGCCAGGTCGCTGCCCGCGTCGGGCTCGGACCAACCCTGGCACCAGATCTCGTCGCCGCTCGCCATCGGCGGGAGGTAGCGCGCCTTCTGGGCCTCGGTCCCGTACTCCAGCATCGTCGGGGCGAGCAGGAAGATGCCGTTCTGGCTCACCCGTTTCGGGGCGCGGGCGCGGTAGTACTCCTCCTCGAAGACGAGCCACTCGAAGATGCCGACGTCGCGCCCGCCGTACTCGACCGGCCAGCTCACCACCGACCAGCGGTCCTCGAACATGGTGCGCTCCCAGGCGCGGTGGGCCTCGAAGCCCTCGGCCGTATCGAGCGAGGGGAGGGGGTCGGTGGGGACGTGCGTCGCCAGCCAGGCCCGCGCCTCGGCCCGGAGGGCCTCCTCGGCGGCGTTGAAGGTCAGGTCCATGACGGGGGCGAATCTTCCACAGCGCTTGCTCGGGTGCCAACGTCCCGGCTGCGAGGGCCAGGGGCGAGGTGCCTCCGGGAAGGCCTCCGGGCTGCGCTCAGGTGCCTGCGCTCAGGTGCCTTGGGCCGGGGGCTCGTGCAGCATCAGCGTCTGCACGAAGAAGTCGACCACAGCGGCGATGACGCCGGACTCCGGGGGGACCTCGCCCGCGGTGTCGAATTCGTGGCCCCCGTCGTGCACGGTGAGGAGTTCACGGGGCACGCCGGCCAGACCGAGATCCCAGGCCAGCTCGTCCGACTGTTCGGGATAGACGATCTCGTCGTTGTTCGAGTCGATGATGAGGAAGGGCGGGTCGCCCCTCCTGACGTAGGTGGTGGGGCTGGCCTTCTTCAGGTCGGCGCCCAGCTGTTCGCTCGGCACGTCACCCAGGAGCGAAATGAAACTCTCGGCGACCAACACGGCATCGCCGTGGTCGCCCATGGTCAGCAGGTCGCTCGGACCTGCCATGTCGACCACCGCCTGCACGCCGCTGGGCTGGTTGCGGTAGGCACCGATGTCCCACCCGGCCGAACGCCGGGCGGTGCCGAGGAGCGCCACGAGGTGCCCGCCCGCGCTCTGGCCCCAAGCCCCGATTTCGGTGCGGTCGATGTGGAAGCGGCGGGCGTTGGCGCGCAGATAGCGGATGGCGCATTTCACGTCGACGATCTGGTCCGGCCAGTGCCCCCGCGGCCCCAGGCGGTAGTCGAGGCTGACGACGACGAAGCCGCGGGCGGCCAGTGCGGGCCCGATGCTGCTGATGATGAAGCCGCCGGTGTCGTAGTCCCCCGAGACCCACGAACCACCGTGGACGTAGACGGCGGCCGGCGCGGGCCCGTGCAACGACCGGGGCTCGGAAATCCGGGCCTGCTGGTTGCTGCAATAGCGGATCGTGACCTGCTGCCCGGCCCCGAGGTCCTGCGGCGACGTCGATGAGGCGGCGGCGTCCGACGCGGCGGAGCTGCCGTTGCTGATGCCGCTCGCCCAGGCGCCGGCGGCGGTCGCGACACCGAGAGCGAGGACGAAGACGATCCCCCCTGCCCTGCCCCTCCCCATACGCCTCAATGTTGCTCCATCGAAATTGGGAACACGGGGTCGTCCCGGGCCTGGCGCTGTCGATGGCCGGGGCCCTCGGCCGGCCCTCGGCCGCCTCTCGGCCAACTCCCGCAGCGGCAGCGGATCGGATGCCATCTGGCCCCGGATCTGATCCTGTCTGGCACCAGACCTGATTCGGCGTCAGAATTGGCTCCTTATGCCCAACGCCGTGATCGTCGACGCCGTCCGTACACCGGTCGGCCGCCGTGGGGGCCGCCTCTCGGGGTGGCACGCCACGGATCTGGCGGCCCAGCCGCTGGCCGCCCTGCTGGCCCGTAACGACCTCGACCCTTCCCTGGTCGAGGACGTGGTCATGGGCTGCACCATGACGGTCGGGGAGCAGGCCATGAACATCGCCCGCAACGCCGCCCTGGCGGCCGGCTTCCCCGAGTCGGTGCCCGGCACCACGGTCGACCGCCAGTGCGGGTCGGCGCAGCAGGCCATCCACTTCGCCGCCCAGGCCGTCATGTCCGGGGCGATGGACGTCGCCATCGGCGCCGGCGTGGAGTCGATGAGCCGCGTG
This sequence comes from uncultured Acidimicrobiaceae bacterium, assembly GCA_963755655.1. Taxonomy (GTDB): domain Bacteria; phylum Actinomycetota; class Acidimicrobiia; order Acidimicrobiales; family RAAP-2; genus Bog-473. The sequence continues at coordinate 24,491 of CAVWKX010000018.1, read as the reverse complement.
CCCATCGGGTCGACGACCGACCCCGGGCCGGGCGAGGCCTACGGCCCGCTCTACAAGCAGCGCTTCGAGCTCATCCATCAGGGCGAGTGCGCCGAGGAGATCGCCCGGCGTTGGAAGGTGTCCCGCGAAGAGATGGACGAGTTCGCCCTGCGTTCGCACCAGCGGGCGGCCCGCGCCGCCGACGAGGGGCGCTTCGCCAACGAGATCGCCCCGCTCGAGGCGCGGGTGCATCCCGACGTCCCGGGCGCCGCGGACGTGAGCGGCCTGTTCTCCGCCGACGAGGGCGTGCGCCGCGACACCTCGCTCGAGAAGCTGGCCCACCTCAAGCCGGCCTTCTCGGAGAGCGGCACCGTGACGGCGGGGACGTCGTCGCAGATCTCCGACGGCGCCGCGGCGGTGCTGATCATGAGCGAGGAGCGGGCGTCGTCGCTCGGGCTGCGGCCCCGGGCGCGCTTCCACACCTTCGCCGTGGCGGCGAACGATCCCCAGATCATGCTCACGGCGGTCATCCCGGCCACCGAGCTGGTCCTGAGCAAGGCCAAGCTCTCGCTCGACGACATGGACGTCGTGGAGATCAACGAGGCCTTCGCCTCCGTCGTGCTGGCCTGGGAGCGCGAGTACCGGCCCGACATGGCGAAGGTGAACCCCAACGGCGGGGCCATCGCCATCGGCCATCCCACCGGCGCGTCGGGAGCCCGCCTCATGGCCTCGCTGCTCAACGAGATGGAACGCACGGGCGCCCGCTACGGGCTGCAGACCATGTGTGAGGGCGGCGGGCAGGCCAACGCCACCATCATCGAGCGGATCAGCTGATGACGACCACCGGCAACGGCACGACGCGAGTGCCGGCCATCGAGGGCTGGTTCACCACGGGCGACGACGGATCGTCACCCGCGCTCCTCGGCTCCCGCTGCACCGTCTGCGGCACGTACGCATTCCCGGCCGAGCAGAGCTTCTGCCGGAACCCGGACTGCACCTCCACCACGTTCGACACGGTCGAGCTGTCGCGGCGGGGCCGCATCTGGTCCTACACCGACGCCCGCTACCAACCGCCACCGCCCTACGTCGCGGCCGATCCCTACGTCCCCTTCTGCTTGGCCGCGGTCGAGCTGGCGGCCGAGAAGCTGGTGGTCATGGGGCAGGTGCTGCCCGGGGTCACGGTGGACGACCTCACGGTGGGCGACGAGGTCGAGCTGGTGATCGACACCTTGTACTCCGAGGACGGCACCGACTACCTCGTGTGGAAGTGGCGGCCCGTGACCACCGGAGAGGCCTGAGCATGCCCAAGTCCAACGACAACGACAAGAAGGTCGCCGTCCTCGGCGCCGGCATGCACGAGTGGGGCAAATGGGGACGCCCCTTCGTGGAATACGGCTTGGCCGCCGCACGCGACGCCCTCGCCGACGCCGGCCTCGGTTGGCGTGACATGCAGTTCGTCTCGGGCGCCGACACCATCCGCAACGGCTACCCCGGCTTCGTCTCCGGTGCGACCTTCGCCCAGGCCCTCGGGTGGACCGGCGCCCGCGTGTCCAGCGTCTACGCCGCCTGTGCGTCCGGCGCAGTGGCCATCGCCAACGCCCGCGCCCAGATCCTGGCCGGCCTGTGCGACGTCGCGCTCGTCGTCGGCGCCGACACCACACCGAAGGGCTTCTTCGCACCGGTCGGCGGCGGTGACCGCAAGGACGACCCGGACTGGCTGCGCTTCCATCTCATGGGCGCCACCAACCCGACCTACTTCGGCCTCTACGCCCGCCGCCGCATGGACCGCTTCGGCGCCACCGAGGAGGACTTCGCACAGGTCAAGGTGAAGAACGCGCGGCACGGGCTCGCCAACCCCTATGCCCGCTACCGCAAGGAGGTCACGGTCGACGAGGTCCTGGCCTCGCCCATGGTGGCCGACCCGCTGCGCCTCCTCGAGATCTGCGCCACCTCCGACGGCGGGGCGGCCCTCGTGCTCACCTCCATGGAGTTCGCCCGGCGCCACGCCGGCGGGGCCGGGCCGCTCGTCACCATCGACGCCGTCTCCACCGTCACGCCGACCTTCCCCAACACGGTGATCGAGATGCCGAACTTCTCGACCGACTCGGCCGCGGCGATCGCCGCGACGGGCGGGCCCGACGCGACGAACGGCGCCGCGGCAGCGGCCGCCGCCGGATTCAGGCCTTCCATCGCCACGGCGGCCTACGCCGAGGCCGGCATCGGACCCGAGGACGTCAGCCTCGCCGAGGTCTACGACCTCTCGTCAGCCCTCGAGCTCGACTGGTACGAGGACATCGGGCTGTGCGGGGAGGGCGAGGCGGAGAAGCTGCTGCGCGACGGCGCCACCACCCTCGGGGGCCGTGTCCCGGTCAACCCGTCGGGGGGCCTCTCCTGCTTCGGTGAGGCCATCCCGGCCCAGGCCATCGCCCAGGTCTGCGAGTGCGTCTGGCAGCTCCGGGGCAGCGCCACGGGGCACCAGGTGGAGGGGGCCAGAGTGGCCGTGACGGCCAACCAGGGCCTGTTCGGGCACGGTTCGTCGGTCCTGCTCAGTCGCTGACACCCTGGTAGCAGGCAAGTTCGTGCCTGTGGCCCCGCATCGTGTGTGAGGCCGGGCGTTTGGGGTATGGGCAGGTCGACGCCGCATGCGGGCGTTACCCGCAAGGGGTGGTGCCCGCGTGAGTTGTCTTTATTCGGGGCCGGCGCGGAACGGCCCCCGATTGGAGGAGACCACTGCATGTTGGCCACCGATGCGACCGAACTGCGGGAAGAGACGCGGCGAAGAGGAGCAGAGAGCGCAATGCCCGACCAGAAAGACGACCGGAGCGGGACCGGGCCCGACGATGTGCTGCATGCACTCGAAGAGCTGGAGTCCGTGTTGCGGGAGAACGCCGAGAGCGAGCGCCTGCTGTCCAAGCGTATCGCCGAGGTGCGTCTGGCCCGGGAGAACGGCCGTGAATGGAAGGCGATCCTCGGTGACGAGGACGACCCGGGCACGGTGCAGCTGGTGAGCACGATCCTGCGCCGCCAGTCCGAGGCCAGTGGCTACCTGCGGCGCTCGCTCGTCGTGGCGCTGCGGGCCGAGGGGCAGAGCATCCCGAGCATCGCTCACCTCTTCGGCGTCACGCACCAGCGGGTCTCGAACCTTCTGCGGCGCGTGGCCCAGGGCAACGCCGCCGCGGCGACGAACGGCGACAGCGCTTAAGCGCTCCAGCCGCGCAGCACGGCGTCCGCCTCACGCATGACGGCGGTGATGATGTCAGCGACGGACGGCAGGGAGTCGATCACGCCGACGACCTGACCGGTCGGCAGTACGCCGACGTCGGTGTCGCCCTCGACGAGGGCAGCCTTGGTCATGACCGGTGCGTTGGCGGCCATGACGACCTGGGCCCAGGTGAGCTCGTTGCCCTCCTTCATGGCGCGGCCTTCGCGCAGCAGCGAGGCGAAGGTGGCCCCGGTCTCCTGTCGGAAGCGGTAGGCGCTGCGCAGGGCGCGCGGCAGCGCCCGCAGCCACGACTGCGACTCCAGGTGGTCGACCAGGTCGGTCCGCACGACGCGTTGCGGCGCGCCGTCGACCTTGGTCGTCACCACGGTGCCCGTGACCGGCGTCCCGAGGTACAGCGCCTTGACGGCGTCGGGCACCCGGCTCTCGGCTGACAGCAGGAACCGGGTCCCCATGGCCACGCCGGCGGCGCCGTAGGACAGCGCGGCCACCAGGCCACGTCCGTTGTAGAACCCGCCCGCCCCCAGCACGAGCACGCGGTCGCCCACGGCGTCGACCACCTCAGGTAGCAGGAGTGTGGTCGGGATGGCACCGGTGTGCCCGCCCCCCTCGCCTCCCTGGGCGATCACGGCGTCCACCCCCCATTCGGCCACCTTTTCGGCGTGACGGCGGGCCCCGACCGTGGGCATGGTGAACAGCCCGGCTTCCTTGCACCGGGCGACCAGGGCCGGGTTGGGCGCCTGGGCGAAGCTGGCCACGCGGGCGCCCGTCTCGATCATCAGCTCGATGCGTTCGTGCACGTCCGCCACGTCGGTGCGCAGGTTCACGCCGAAAGGGCCCGTGGTACGCCGGCGCACCTCGGCGATGGCCGCCGCCAGCTCGTCGAGGCTCATGGTGGCCGAGGCCAGGATGCCGAGCCCACCGGCCTCGGTGGTCGCGGCCGCCAGACGCGGCCCCGCCACCCAGCCCATGCCGGTCTGGACCAGCGGGTAGCGCACGCCGAGCCGCTCGCAGAGCTCAGTATGGAGCGCTGGGTGCAGCGGCGCTCGTCCGCCCGTGTCGGTGGCGCCGCTGTCGCTGTCGGCGCTCAGGTCCGCACCTCGCGGGTCGCGCAGCGAGCCCGGGTCCAGCACAGCGCGGATGAGGTCGAGCTCTTCGGGCGTGGGCAGGCGGGTCTCGGCCGACATCGTCGGGAATGGTGAGCGCGAAGCCGGTGGCGGCCACGATCTCGTCGACGTTCACGCCGGGGTGATGCGAGCGCAGGCGCATGGTGTGGTCGGGTGTCTGAAAGTCGAACACGCCGAGGTTCGAGACGACGCAGAGGACGTCGTGGAAGCGGGTGGCGCCGGCGCCGGCCGCCGCCGCGCGGCGTAGCCCACGCCGCTGACCACGTCGACCTGCTCCACGAACGTGCGCACCGTGTGATCGGGCACCCAGTAGCTGGTGGGGTGGTTGACCGAGTTGCCGGGCGCCCCCCGGACACCGACGAGCTGCACCTTGGGCTTGGCGTGGGGCCCGATGGCCGAGATGTTCTGATTGCCCGTGCGGTCGATCTGGCTGGCCATCATCATCATGTTGCGCCGGCCCGACCAGACGACGTCGAAGACGGTCCGGTAGGGCATGTTCGCCTCACGGACGAGGTCTGCCGGGCGGGTGGCGATGGGCGGCGCGCCGACCATGAGCGCAGCCTCGCCGTCGGTGAGCACGATGTCGGGCGAGAAGGTCAGCTTGGCCAGCCGGGCGCCGAGGGCGGGGATGGTGCCGAAGGGGCTCACCATGACCTCGCCGGCCCCGCGCCAGACGTCGGCGCAGGCGATGACGCAGGACTCGGCCCGGGTGACGCCGATGTCGAGTGTGGAGTCGGCGCTCATGCCTGCCGCTCCGCCCGCTCCGCCACGTGCGCCCTGTACTCGTCGTCACCGACGAAGACGTAGCGCGAAGCGAATGCTGCCCACTCGGCAGGGTCCGCTGCCGCGGCGGCGTACTCCTTCTGGAACTTCTCGTCGCGCCCGTAGTCGGGCGGGTTGGCGGTGAAGTCCGCGCCGCCCGGTGACTCGGCCACACCGTCGATCAGCATGCGGTGGATGGGCACGGTCGAGAGCGGCTGGCCCTCGTCGGCCAGCGTGCCGTTGTCGACGATCGTCTCCGTCGTCATGAAGCGGCGCTCGGCCGCCCCGAGGAAGAGCGGGTCGAAGAACGGATCGGGCCCGAGCACCTGGCCGTTGCCGGCGGCGTCAGCCCGATTGGTGTGGACGATGGCGGCATCGAGATGGAGGGCCGGCATGGCGACCAGCTCGACGTCGGCGTCGGCCGGGTCGGCGAGGTACGGGCTGTCGGCGCCGTAGGGGGAGCGCACCAGCTCGAGGTCGGGGTTGATGGTGAGGACGTCGGAGCCCAACCCGGCCCGGGTGGGCAGGAAGGGGACCCGCCACGACGCCGCCTGCAAGCCGAGGAAGAACATGCCCTCGTCCACTTCCATGACCTCGACCCGGCCGTGCTGGCGCGGCGGCGCGCCAGTGCGGATCGAGCGCGATGGAGTCGAGGGTGACGAAGCCGCAGACGACCTTGCGCACCTTGTCGGTGGCGCAGAGCAGGCCCACGTCGGGGCCTCCGTAGGCGACCACGGTGAGATCGGTCAGGTCCGAGCGGCAGATGGCGCGTACGACGGCCATGGGCTTGCGGCGCGAGCCCCAGCCGCCGATGCCGATCGTCATGCCGGAGCGGAGCTCGCCGACGATGTCGTCGACAGTGGTGCGCTTGTCGCTCATTGCGAGGTATCGGCGTCGCGCTTCTCGACGAAGGCGGCCCGCTGCTCGTCGGCCACGCCGCGCACGTGCAGCTCGTAGGTGAACCCCTGCTCGAAGCGGTAACTGCGCTTCACGTCGACCGGGTCGATGCCGTTGAGCGATTCCTTGGCCCGCCGGATGATCGTCGGGCTCTTGGTGGCGATCTCGGCGGCGAGCTCGAGCGCGGCCGCCTGGAGGCGGTCCGGCGGCACCACGGCGGCGACCGAACCATAGGAGGCGAGCTCGGCCGCGGTGATGGGCTTGGCCGTGTAGACCATCTTGCGCATCGCGTGCTGGGGGACGAGCCGGGCCAGGTGGGTGGCGGCGCCGAGCGCGCCGCGGTCGACCTCGGGCAGCCCGAAGGTGGCGTCCTCGGAGGCGATGACCATGTCGGCGTTGCCGGCCAGCCCGATGCCGCCGCCGAGGCAGAAGCCCTGCACGGCGGCGATCACGGGCACCTCGCAGTCGTAGACGGCGGCGAAGGCGGCGGCGCAGCCGCGGTTGACCCCGACGAGGGCCTCGTCGCCCTTGGCGTTGATCTCCTTGATGTCGACGCCGGCGCAGAAGCCCCGGCCGGTGGCCCGCAGGATGGCGACGCGGTTGGTGGGCACCCGGCCGACCGTGAGCAGTGCGTCGGCCAGCTCGAACCATCCGGCGACGTCCAGCGCGTTGACCGGGGGGTGGTCGATGACCACCTCGGCGATCCCGTCGTGCACCTGCAACACATCGATGGGCATGCGGACGCGGATTCTCCTTCGCTCCGGCCCTGACGCCGCGTCAGAAAGCCGCTGGGAACTTAGGCCAGCGTTGGGTGACGGGCCAACGCGAGCCGGCAGGCGGAGCGGGCGGCGGCTGCGGACGGTAGCCGCCAGGGCGGCCCGGCCGGCACCGTGGGCGGGGACGTAGGGTCTGCCTGGTGACCCAGCCCGAGTACGACTTCAGCGAGCGTGTCGTGGTGGTGACGGGTGGATCCCGTGGGGTCGGGGCCGGGATCGTGGCGGCGTTCGCCGAGGCGGGGGCGCACGTCGTCGCCTGCGGGCGACACGAGGCCGAGGTGGAAGGGGCGGTCTTCGTCAGCGCCGACGTCCGCAAGCCGCCGGATGCCGAGCGGGTGGTCGCCAAGGCGGTCGAGCACTTCGGCCGGCTCGACGTGCTGATCAACAATGCCGGCGGTTCGCCCCATGTGCTGGCGGCCGACGCATCGCCGCGCTTCGTCGAGGCCATCGTGAACCTCAACCTGTTGGCGCCGCTGTGGTGTGCCCAGTCGGCCCACAAAGTCATGGCTGTGCAGGAGGACGGCGGGGCCATCGTCAACATCACGAGCGTGTCAGGGATGCGCCCGTCGCCCGGGGCCTCCGCCTACGGCGCGGCCAAGGCAGGCCTCATCAATCTCACGGCGACGCTGGCCGTCGAGTGGGCACCCCTGGTGCGGGTCAATTGCGTCACCGCCGGACTGCTCGACACCGGCGCCGGCGACGACTTCTACGGCGGGCCAGAGGGCATGGAGCGGGCCGCCGCCACGGTGCCCGTGGGCCGCATGGGGACACCGGCCGACGTCGCCGAGGCCTGCCTCTACCTCTCGAGCGACGCCGCGTCCTACGTGACCGGGGCCAACCTGGTGGTGCACGGCGGCGGGGAACCACCCCCGTTCTTAGGGGCGGTGGCCGGGACCTGAGCACGCTCCGGGCGTGCCTGGCGGCCCGGATTGGGGGGAAACAGGGGGTCAGCTGCTAAACAGAGCGACCGTGAAATTAGCGGTCCCCACCGAGACCCGTCCTGGCGAGCGCCGCGTGGCGCTCGTCCCCGACGTGGTCAAGAAACTGATCGGCGCCGGCTGGGAGATCTCAGTGCAGGCCGGTGCCGGCAGCGAGGCCGCGTTCAGCGACGCGGCCTACCGCGAGGCCGGTGCGACGGTGGCGGGCGACGCGGCGGCGACGCTGGCCGGCGCCAACCTGGTGGTGCGGGTGAACCCACCGAACGCCGAGGACGTGGCGTCCCTGCCCGAGGGTGTGGCCCTGCTGAGCTTCTTCGGTGTGGCCCAGGCCGAAGGCGCCGTGCGGGCTCTGGCCGCCAAGAAGGCGACCGTTTTCAGCTTCGACCTGCTGCCCCGCATCAGCCGGGCGCAGAGCATGGACGCGTTGAGCTCGCAGGCGACCGTCTCGGGCTACCGCGCCGGTTTGTCGGCGGCCGAGCACCTGGCCAAGTTCTTCCCCATGTTCATGACCGCAGCGGGGACGGTGCCGCCGGCCAAGGTCTTCGTGATGGGCGTGGGCGTGGCCGGCCTGCAGTCGATTGCCACGGCGCGTCGGCTCGGGGCGGTGGTCAAGGCCTTCGACGTGCGCGCCGCCGCCAAGGAAGAGGCCGAGAGTCTGGGCGCCACCTTCTTCGACAGCGGTGTCTCGGCCGAGGGCACCGGCGGCTACGCCCGCGAGCTGACCCCCGAAGAACTCGACCGCCAACGCCTGGCGCTCGCCGAAGAGGTCGGCCGCTCCGACGTGGTCATCACGACCGCCGCGGTGCCGGGCCGCAAGGCCCCGGTGTTGGTGACGGCCTCGATGGTCGAGGGCATGGCCGAGGGGGCGGTGGTGGTCGACATGGCAGCCGACCAGGGCGGCAACTGCGAGCTGACCGTGGCGGGTGAGATCGTCGACCACAACGGCGTCCACGTGGTGGGGATGGCGAACCCGCCCTCGGGCATGCCCACCCACGCCAGCTTCCTCTTCGCCCGCAACGTGGCCAATGTGCTCGGGCTCATGGCCCCGTCTGGCGCGCTGGAGCCGGACTGGGACGACGAGATCGTGGCCGGCATGTGCGTGCTGCGCGATGGCGTGGCCGTAGCGCCCGCAGCGGTCGAACTGCTGGGCGGGACGGGTGGCGCCGCCGGCACAGGCGGCCAGACACCAGGCGGGACACAAGGAGCACCATCACAAGGAGCACCGTCGTGATCCATCTTCTGCTGGAGTCGGCGCCGGTGGGCGGCTCGACCACCGGCATCGTCGAGTACCTGACCATTTTCGTGCTGGCGGCCTTCGTCGGGATCGAGGTCGTCTCGAAGGTGCCGAGCATTCTGCACACCCCGCTCATGTCGGGGTCCAACGCCATCCACGGCATCGTGCTCGTGGGTGCGCTGACGATCATGGGCGAGGCGCACGGCGCAGCCGAGGTCACGCTCGGGTTCCTCGCCGTCTTCTTGGCCACCTTGAACGTGGTGGGGGGCTTCGTGGTCACCGACCGCATGCTCGAGATGTTCAAGGGCAAGCCGGGCGAGAAGGCCGGGCCACGAGGAGGCAAGGCCAAGTCGCAGACGGCCAACGCACAGGATGCCGGGGCCACGCCGGCCACGCCCGCTACCCCATCTGAGCCCAGCGGGGGCGCCGCCTGATGCTGGCCGTGTCCTTCACCCTGACGACCGCGCGCGACCTGGCCTACCTGATCGCCATCGCCGGCTTCATCTTCGCCCTCAAGGGCCTGAGCTCACCGCGCCACGCCCGGCTCGGGAACCTGGTCGGCGCGGCGGCCGCCACGCTGGCCATCGCCATGACCTTCACGCTCCCGAGCTTGCGCCACTCAGGGTGGAACCTCGTGCTGGCCCTCATCGCCATGGTGCTCGGCGCGGCCATCGCCGTGCCGGTGGCGCGCTACGTGAAGATGACCGCGATGCCACAGCTGGTGGCCATCTTCAACGGCGTGGGCGGTGGGGCCGCCGCGCTGATCTCCATCGTCGAGTTGCTGCATCTGCACTCGCTCGGACTCCAGCCCGCCGTCTACGTCACGGCCGAGGTCCTGCTGGGTGTGCTCATCGGGTCGGTGTCGTTCTCCGGGAGCGCCATCGCCTTCATCAAGCTGCAAGAGCTCATCACCGGGCGCCCCATCACCTACCCGGGCCAGCAGGTCATCAACGCGCTGGTCGGTGCGGCCATCGGGGTCATGGTGATCCTCGCCCTGGTCACCGGCAGCATCATTTACGTCTGGATCATTCTGGTGCTCGCCCTGGTGCTCGGCGTGATTCTCGTGCTGCCGATCGGCGGCGCCGACGTGCCGGTGCTGATTTCGCTGCTGAACTCGTTCACCGGCCTCGCCGTGGCGGCCTCGGGCTTCGTCCTCGACTCGGACCTGCTGATCGTGGCGGGCACCCTGGTCGGTGCCTCGGGCATCATCCTCACCCGCTTGATGAGCAGCGCCATGGGGCGCTCGCTGCCCAACATCCTCTTCAGTGCGTTCGGCTCGGTCATCACCGCCACGGGCGGCGACGAGGGTGACGCATCCCGCCCGGTGCGCGCCGGCACCCCCGACGACGTGGGCGTGTTGCTGGCGTACGCGCGCAAGGTCGTCATCATTCCGGGCTACGGCCTGGCGGTGGCCCAGGCGCAGCACACGGTGCGCGAACTGGAGGAGGCCCTCAAGGCACGCGGCGTCGAGACCTTCTTCGCCATCCATCCTGTGGCGGGCCGCATGCCAGGCCACATGAACGTCCTGCTGGCCGAGGCCAACGTCCCCTACGAGGACTTGAAGGAGATGGACGAGGCCAACCCAGAGATGTCCACGGCCGACGTGGCACTCGTGGTGGGCGCCAACGACACCGTCAACCCGGCGGCCAAGTCGACGCCGGGCAGCCCCATTTACGGCATGCCGATCATTCACGCCGACGAGGCCGAGAACATCATCTTCCTCAAGCGCTCCATGCGACCCGGCTTCGCGGGCATCGACAACGAGCTGCTCTACGACCCCAAGACGACCATGCTCTTCGGGGATGCCAAGGACACCCTGCAGAAGCTGGTGGCGGCAGTCAACGACGCCTGAGTGGGGCCGGGGTGCCTCGTCGGCGGCGGCGTGGCAACGGTCCGGTTCCGTCCGGCTCCGCTGCAACCGCCGCAACCGCGGTTGAGCCCCAAACCGTGAGTTTTCGGCCCCCCGGCCAGTTCCCCCAGGGATGGAGCTGGCTGACAAGCTGGCCCACCTCGTCAGGAGGGGCATCCAGTCGGGGTTGGGGAGGGGAGCTGCGAGCGCACGGGCTCGGGTCCAGCAGTACGCGCCATGGTTGGGGCCTTGGGCCCGCAAACGGGCCTCGGTCATCGGCGCCGTCAGCTTCTGCCTCGTCATGCTGGCCGCCGGGTTCGCCGTCGCCGTAGGGGGTGGATCGGCCGTCCGCGCCGCCGATCCCACGGCCGCCCACAGCAGCGACCACCGCACCCGGGCCGACGCCAGGCTGGCCGACGACCATGGGAACGCCGCCCTCGATCAGCTTGGCGCCACGGCCTCGCTGGCGCTGGCGCCCGCCACCGCCGCCCCCACGGCCGCGCCGGCCGCGTTGGCCGACCAGCCGCCGCTGGCTGCCCGCGAGAACTTCGCCTTTGCGCCGTACTGGACGCTGGCCCAGTCACCCATGTTCGATATCACGGGGTTGTCGACGATCGCGTACTTCTCCGTCGGCGTGAACGGCGACGGGACGCTCGAGGAGAGCGGCCCGGGCTGGGACGGCTTCCAGAGCCAGGATCTTGCCGACCTGATCACGCGGGCGCACGCGGCCGGGGAGCGCGTCGTGCTGACCGTCAACGACTTCGGCCAGAGCTCGCTCGATTCGCTGACGTCGTCGCCGACGGCCCCCGCCACCCTGTCCAGCGCGCTCATCCCGCTGCTGCAGGCCAAGTCGCTCGACGGCGTGAACTTCGACTTCGAAGGCGACGGCAGCGGCGACCAGAGCGGCCTCACCAACCTGATCACGTCAGTGGCCGAGTCGCTGCGCGCCGTTGATCCGCACTGGCAGATCACGATGGACACCTACGCCTCCTCGGCGGGAGATTCCGGGGGCTTCTACAACATTCCCGCGCTGGGTCAGGTGGTCGACGCGTTCTTCGTCATGGACTACGAGCTGAACCTGGCGGGCGCCCCGTCGGCCGCGTCGCCTCTCACGAGCAGCATGTTCAGCACCCAGACGACGCTGGCGCAGTACGACGCGGCTGTCCCCGCCTCCAAGGTCATCATCGGCACACCGTTCTTCGGCATCGACTGGCCGACGAACAACGGCACGATGGGGGCGAACGCCACCGGCGGCGCGGCGGACATCCCCGACTCGCAGGCGGCCGGCAACGGGCCCGAGTACTGGGACCCGGTGACCGACACGGCGTGGACGAGCTACCAGGCCGGTGGCCAGTGGCACGAGTCGTACTACGAGGGCGAGAACGGGCTCTACGACGTGTCGCAGATGGTGACGCAGGCCGGTGCGAGGGGCGTCGGCATCTGGGCGCTCGGGATGGAGAGCGACGGGGCGCAGATGATCGCGGCGCTCGATGGGATCTCGCCCGGTGCGCCGCCCGGGACCGGGCCCCAGTCGACCTCGTCCAGCGCGGCCGCCGTGGCTGCGCCGCCGCCCTCCGCCGGCCCGCCGGGGTCCGCATCAGCAGCCTCAGCGCCCGGGTCCGCCCCCGGCTCCGCGGGCGGCGCCTCCAAAGCCCCAACCCCAGCCCCCGCCACCGCCGCCGGGCCCACGCCCACGTCCGGGAACACCGCCCCGCCGGCTGCGTCGTCGTCCCCCGCACCGGCGCCCACGACCACCACCACGGCGGCGTCCATCACCGGGGTCTACAACGGGGCCACGGTCGAACTGACGCCCATCGCCTCGAGCTCGGTGCTTGGCGTCGTCCCGGCCGGCACGCTGACCGACTTCCAGTCCAACGTGGCCGCCTACTCCTGCCTCAATGGCGCTGCGCTGGACGTCTACGACAACGTGGGCGGGAATCCGGTGGCCGAGGCGGTCACGCCGACCGACTGCGTCGCCCAGGACTTCCAGTTGCCCTGACCCCGCCAACCCCGACAACCCCGCCGGCCCCGCCGGCCCCGCCGGGCCGCCCTGACCCGGCCATCTCCCACCCCGCCGGTAGCGTAAACCAGGGCATGAGCACCGATCGGGGCACGGAGCAGGACGAACACGACGACCACCACGGCGGCTTCCCGTTGGCCGTCCGCTCGCAGCGGGGGCTCCAGATCGGACTGGGCCTGCTCTGGATCCTCGACGCCGCCCTGCAGTTCCAGCCCTTCATGTTCGGCCAGGGCTTCGTCCAGAACAACATCCTGGCCAACGCCAGCGGGCAGCCCTTCGTCCTCGGGGACCTCATCACACACATCGGGAACTTCGTGTCGCCCGACGTCGCGGTCTGGAACACCTTCTTCGCGCTGATCCAGCTCTTCATCGGGGTCGGCCTGCTGTTCCGGCGCACCGTGCGCCCCGCCCTCGTCGTTTCCTTCTTCTGGCTGGCCGGGGTCTGGGTGATCGGCGAGGGCCTGGGCATGCTCCTCACGGGCACGGCCAGCGCCCTCACCGGAGCGCCGGGCTCCGTGCTCATGTACGGGTTGCTCGGCCTGATGGCCTGGCCCCGGCCTCCCCGGCGCTACCTCGGCTGGACCGACCGTCCCGCCGGCGTCGCCTCGTCGGCCGCCGCCCAGGGGGTCGGCCGCACCATCACGCCGCTCGCCGTGTGGGCCGGCTACTGGTCGTTGGCCGCCGTCCTGTTCCTGCTGCCGGCCAACCGCACGCGCACGTCCATCCAGAGCGCCATCTCGGGCATGACCGACGGGGCGCCCGGCTGGTACGCGCACTTCCTCACCAGCGTCTCCAATCTCTTCTCGACCACGGGGACCCAGACGGCCTGGATACTGGCCGCGCTCTCGGTCGCCATCGGGCTGGGGCCTCTGGTGGCCCGACGGCCGGGCTGGTTCCTGGCCGCCGGCGCGCTGCTCTCCTTCTTGATGTGGATCCTGGGCCAGGGCCTCGTGGGCGATGTCCTCACCGGATCGGACACCGACCCGAACACCGGGCCGCTGATCATCCTGCTGGCCGCGGCCATGGTGCCCACCGTCATCGCCTCGAGGGAGGCCTGGCGCTCGCCCGCCGAGGAGGTCCTTCGACGCAGCCCGGCGTCGGCCGTCCTCGGCATCGCCGCCCTCGGGGCCGCACTGGCACTGAGCGCCAGCTACCCGGCCGTGGCGGCGAACGAGTCGGCGAGCAGTGCCATGAGCGGCATGCACATGGACGGGAGCAGCACGTCGAGTTCCAGCACGCAGTCGGCCACCGCCAGCACTTGCGTGCCGCACCAGACCGGCCTCAAGATCTCGGGCCTCGACCTGGCGAACACCCCCTTCATGATCATGAGCGGGAGCAACGGCATGGACATGAACGGGGCCGACGCCAGCGCGGCGGCGGGCTTCAACACGACGACGCCCGACTGGCACTACACGGGGCCCGCCATTCCGCAGACCGAGGCGAGCACCCTGTTGAGCGACGGCAACAACGGGCCCAGTGACATCCATATGGCGGAGAGCGGCTGCGCGCCGAGCCTCACAGCGGCCGACGACATCGGCGCCGTGCGCTACGTGCAGGCGACCAGCGCCGCGGTCTCCGGCTACGCCACGCCGGCGGCGGCGGTCGCCGCCGGGTACGTGCCGGCGTCGCCCACCGACTACCCGGTCGTCACCTACGTGAACCCGACCATCGTGGCCGCCAACGCGGCCGCACAACGGACGCTCAACCCCCAACACGTCGACGGACTGGTCTACGTCGCGACACCGTCGGGCACCGACGTGCTGGCGGCCGCCATGTACATCCTCCCCGCGACCGAGACCAAGGTCCCCATGCCCTACGGCACGCTGGTCCAGTGGCATCGCCGCACCGAGGTCTGCGGGCCGGCCACGCCGTCGTCCACCATGCCCTTCGACATCACCGGCTACCCACCCTGCGCCAGCGGCTCGACCCTGCAGCCGACCCCGTACGTCTCCATGGTCTGGCAGGTCCCCGTGGCCGGCGGCCCGCTCGCCATTCAGCCGCCGGACATCCAGATCGTCGAGGCCGCCGAGATGCAGTCGAGCGGCACCTCGGTTGCGTCCCAAGGATGAGAGGCCGCCGCCCAATTCCACCTCGCGGCTGATCCGGCGGGGCCGCCCGCCTCCGTAACCTTGTAGAGGTGGCGGCATCTCCTGACATGACAGCGCGGACGCTGGCCTGGGCCCGCATCGACTTCTCGCCCCCGCACCGCCAGCCAGAATGGTGGCGGGTGGTGCTGGCGACCGTTCTGTCCGTCGGGTTGTCGTTGGCGGCCGACGCGGCACTGGTGGCCATCGGGACCCGGATCTTCCCGTCGACCAAGGGCTACGTGCACTTCCAGTTCCACGACTACGCCCGGCTGACCGTCATCGGCGTGCTCATCGCGTGTGCGGCGTGGCCGGTCGTGACGCGTCTGAGCTCGGCGCCGCGCTGGATCTTCTTCCGGCTGGCCATCGTGGTCACGCTCGTGCTGCTCCTCCCGGACCTCTACATCTGGCATCAGGGACAGCCTGCGAAGGCCGTGCTGGTCCTGATGGCGATGCACGTCGCCATCGCGGTGGTGACCTACAACCTGTTGGTCCATGTCGCGCCGGTGCGGTCGGCGCGCGGGGTCACGTCGGAGCGCGGGGCCGCAGGGGCGCGGTAGCGGTCGCGGTCAGGTTCAGCGCGGCGCGATGGTGTCGACGGCCGCCAGCACCTCGTCGCTGGGACGCCAGGTACCTGCGGCCACGTTGGCCGTGATCTGCTCGGGCCGGGTGGCGCCGGCGATGACCGAGGCCACGGCGGGCCGCGTCAGCAGCCATCCGAAGGCCAGGTCCAGCACGCTGTGGCCCTCCCGCTCGGCCAGCTCGTCGAGGTCGGCCACGGCAGCGAGGCGTTCGTCGGAGAGCTGACTCTTTGCTCCGTCGCCCATGACGGTCAGGCGGGAGCCCTCCGGCAAAGGCTGGCCGGCCCGGTACTTTCCGCTGAGGAGCCCGCTGGCGAGCGGAAAGTAAGGCAGGAAGGCCACGCCCGCGCCGTCACACCACTCGAGGACGCCGTCCTCGGGATCGCGGTGGAGGATGTTGTACTGGTTTTGCACGCTGACGAATCCGGGGCAGCCGGCCGGCGTCGCCGCAGCGGCCTCGTTGAGCATGTCCACGGTGAAGTTGGAGCAGCCGAACTCGCGCACCTTGCCCTCGGCCACGAGCTCGACCAGCGCACCGATGGTCTCGGCGATCGGGGTCTTCGGGTCCGGGAGGTGCAGCTGGTAGAGGTCGATGCGGTCGGTGCCGAGCCGGGTGAGGCTGTCCTCGACCGCGGTGCGGATGTAGGCGGCCGAGGCTCCGCCCTCGTGTCCCTCGTAGGGGGCTCCGAACTTGGTGGCCAGCACGATCTCGTCCCGGCGCGAGCCCAGCGCCTCACCCAGATAGGTCTCGCTCTTGGCCCCGCCGTAGATGTCGGCGGTGTCGAAGAAGTTGATGCCGGCGTCCAGTGCGGCGTCCACGACGGCCTTGGTCTCGGCGCGCCCGATGCGCATGCCGAAGTTGTTGCAGCCCAGGCCGACAACGGTGACATCCAGCGAGCCGATCATGCGTGTCTCCATCGACACTCTCCCTCCACATAACCGGCCTCATGCGGAGGGACCGGGTCGGCAGTACTGTACCGGCGACTTCAGATTCGGGAACCGCCAGTGACGAGGAGGCCGCAATGGCAGCAGGTGCAGTTGACGTGACGATCGCAGCCGCACCGGACGAGGTCTGGGCCAAGGTGGGCGACTTCGCCGGTATCGACGTTCTCTTCCCGGGTCTCGAGTCCTTTCGCATGGAGGGCGACGACCGCATCATCGGCATGTTCGGCATGGAGATCCGCGAGCGACTGCTGGCGCGGGACGAAGAGGCCCGCGTCCTCACCTACTCGGTCGTTGACGGCGTGCCCATCGAGAGCCACACCGCCACCATCTCGGTCGAGGCCGACGGCCCAGGGACGAAGGTGATCTGGGCCTACGACGTGTCCCCCGACGAGATGGCGCCGATCTTCGGCGACACCTACAAGGGCGCGCTGGCGGCACTGGAGAACTCCTTCTCGTAGACGGTCCGACCAGGGCGTGGGCCGGGAGCTCCTGTGGCTCGCCTACCCTGAGCCGGTGAACCAAGGCGCGGCGGACGCACCGGTTGGCACGACACACCGGATGCAGGTAGAGACGCCGGCAGAGGCGTCGGCAGAGACATCGGCGACCCCGGTGCCGCGCCCGCCCGCTCACCGAGGACGTGCCGCGCATCTACCCGCGGCGCCTGCCCCATCCGACGCACCGCGAACTGCTGCGCCGCAGCGAGACCATCGCCAAGGTGGTGGCGATCCACTTCACGCCGACCGCCTTCCGGCAGCTGCGGACCATCCGTCAGGGCCCGCTCCCGGCGGCGCAGCTGGCCCGGCCGTTGCGCAAGAGCTTCCAGGACCTCGGCGGGACCTTCATGAAGTTCGGCCAGATCATCGCCTCCTCGCCGGGCATGTTCGGCGACGACGTGGCCGACGAGTTCCGGGCCTGCCTCGACACCGGGCCTCCGGTGCCGTTTCCCGACGTGCGCCAGCGGGTGGAGGAGGACCTCGGACTGCCCCTGGGCGAGGCCTTCGCCGAATTCGAACCCGACCCGATCGGGACGGCCTCCATCGCCGTGGTGCACCGGGCCCGGCTCCTCGACGGGCGCACGGTGGCGGTCAAGGTGCTGCGGCCCGACATCGAGCACGTCGTGGCGACGGACCTCGACCTCATGCAGCCGCTGCTCGAGATCCTGGTGCGCCAGACCGGCGACCAGATGGCAGGCTCCACGCTGCAGCTGCTCGACGGCTTCCGGGTGCAGATCGGCGAGGAGATGGACCTGCGCAACGAGGCGCGCTCGCTGGCGCACTTCCGCCGGTTACAGAACGAGTTCGACCTGAAGCTGATGGCCGTGCCCGAGCCCTACCCCGAGCTCTCGGGGCGCAACGTGCTCACCATGGAGTTCTTCGACGGCGTCCCCATCGACGACCTGGCCCGGGTGGCCGACCTCGGCTTCGATCCCACCCCGCTGGTGCAGGAGGTGATGCGGGCCTTCTTCCTCACGACGGTGCGTTGGGGTGCCTTCCACGGCGACGTGCATGCCGGCAACATGATGCTGCTGCGCGACGGGCGCATCGGCGTCATCGACTGGGGGATCGTCGGGCGGCTCGACCCCTCGACGCACCGCTTCTTCATTTCGCTGCTGTCCGCCGCCATGGGCGACGAGGCGGCGTGGCCCGTGGTGACCAAGCACATCACCGACGTCTACGGGCCGGCCATCGGAGTGGCGGTCGGCCTGTCCGACGAGGACCTCACCGCCTTCGTCCGCTCCATCATGGAGCCGGCGCTGACCCGGCCCTTCGGGGAGGTCAGCCTGGCCGGCATCATGCAGACGATTCAGCTCCAGATGGCCAAGGCGCAGGGGGTGGAGGCGCACCAGCGCAGCGTGCGGGCGATTTTGCGGCGCCTGCGCACCCAGCGCAAGGTGCGTCGTATGGCCGACCAGTCCGGCGGCCTCATGTCGGAGTTCGACCGGGGCACCTTCCTGCTGGCCAAGCAGCTCATGTACTTCGAGCGCTACGGCCGCATGTTCGTCTCCGAGGTGCCGATCCTCAACGACCGGGCCTTCCTCACCCAGCTGCTGGCGAGCGTCGACATGTCCAGCTTGGGCTGACGGGCCGGACCGGGAACGAAGCTGGTCAGATGGAGAACGGCGCGGCCAGCCTCTACGTCGAGAGGGAGCGAACGCGGTGGGTGTGGGGCCAGGCCTTCCGAGTCATCGTTGATGGGCACCGGATCGGAAAACTTCGTAGAGGAGAATCTCTCCGGACTTCGATCGGTCCTGGGCGCCACCGTTTCCAGGTCCGGGTAGGTATCGTCCGCTCCAAGCGGGTGGACGTCTCGCTCGGGGCTGGGGACGAGCTCGTTCTCATCTGCGGAAACCATCAATCCCCGTTAGCCACGCCGTGGTTGGCGATCTCTCCAGCGGGCCGGGTGGGTGCTTGATGCAGAAATCCCCATTCACCCAATCCGTGCCCCACGAAGGGGTCTCCGTGCAGGCCGGCACGAGGCCATCACAAGGCCGGGACCTGGCACGAAACTGGAATCTGTTCTAGTTTCCTCCGGGGCCCGCTGGAGGCCCGCGGACACGGGGAGGTGACATGGCAGAGGAAGCGGTGATCTACCGCTCCGACCACGTCCTGGAGTACCCCTATGTGCGCTCGGTGGGGCCGGTCGTGGGGGCCTTTCTCACCGGCTTGCGCGACGGCAGGGTCGTCGGCACCCGGGGCACCGGAGGGCGCGTGATCGTGCCGCCGACGGAGTACGACCCCGACACGGGCGAGGAGACCGACGGCGTGGTGGAGGTCGGGCCCGAGGGCACGGTCACCACCTGGTCCTGGGTGGCGCACCCGCGGCCCAAGCACCCCCTGCAGGAGCCGTTCGCCTGGGTGCTGGTGCAGTTCGACGGCGCCGACACCTCCTTCCTCCACGTGCTGCCGGCGGCGAGCCCCGACGAGGTCTCGACCGGCATGCGGGTCCGGCCCGCATTCGCCCCTGAGGACGAGCGGGTCGGACACGTCAAGGACATCAGCCACTTCGTCGCCGTCGGAGGTGGGTCGTGAGCGAGCGCGAGCCCGTGACGATGATGGCGGCGACCACGCGCCTCGACTTCAATTTCACGGCGGGCGTGGCCATGAGCAAGAACCTGCACGGGTACGAAGAGGGCAAGTTCATCGGGCAGCGCTGCCCCAAGTGCAAGAAGGTCTACGTCCCGTCGCGCGGCTCGTGCCCGACCGACGGCCTCCCCACCGACGAGGTCGTCGAGCTGCCGAACACCGGCACCATGACCACCTACTGCGTCGTCAACGTGCCCTTCGCGGGCCAGTCGATCGAGATCCCCTACATCTGCGGACAGATCCTGCTGGACGGGGCCAACCTCTCGTTCATGGGCCTCATTCAGGAGATCCCGATCGACGAGATCCGCATGGGCATGCGGGTCGAGGCCGTATGGGCGCCGCCCGAGGAGTGGGGACCGACGTTGGCCTCGGTCAGGTACTTCCGTCCCAACGGCGAGCCCGACGCCGACTACGAGACCTACAAGGAGTATTTGTGAGCGAGTTCCCCGGGCTCGTCTCGGGCCGGCGGCCCGTCGGGGTGGTCTCCTTCGCCCAGTACGACAACGTGCGCCGCGAGGACGAGCGCAACGAGGTCGAGATGCTCATGCCGGTCGTCGCCGAGGTGTTCGGCAACATCGGCATCACCAAGGACGACGTCGGCTTCATCTGCTCGGGCTCGACCGACTACCTGATCGGCGGGCCGTTCTCCTTCGTCGCGGCGCTCGACGCCGTCGGCGTGTGGCCGCCCCGGGCCGAGTCGCACGTCGAGATGGACGGGGCCTGGGCGCTCTACGAGGCCTGGGTGCTGCTGCAGGAGGGCGAGATCGACGCCGCCCTCGTCTACGCCTTCGGGCGGTCGTCGATGGGCGACCTCTCCGAGATCCTGTCTGTGCAGCTCGACCCGTACTACCTGGCGCCCCTGTGGCCGGACCCGACGTCGCTGGCCGCGCTGCAGGCGCAGGCCATGATCGACAAGGGGTCGGCGAGCGAGGCGGACTTCGCCGCCGTGGCCAGCCGGTCCCGGCGGTCGGCGCTCGCGAACCCCAAGGCCCAGGTGGCCTACGACCGCTCGCCCGACGGAGCTGCTGGCCGAAGACTACGAGGTGGCCCCGCTGCGCCGGCACACCCTGCCGCCGCTGACCGACGGCTGCGCCGCCATCGTCCTCGCCGCCGGCGACCGGGCCTACGAGCTGTGCGAGCGGCCGGCGTTCATCACCGGCATCGACCACCGCATCGAGACGCACTCGGTTGGTGCGCGCGACCTCAGCATCGTCGCCTTCGACCAAGCTGGCGGGGGAGAAGGCCGGGGTGGGAGCCAAGAAGGTCGACGTGGCCGAGCTGCACGCGCCCTACGCCCACCAGGAGCTGATCCTGTCCGAGGCGCTGGGGCTCGCGCGAGGGCGTCGACGTCAACCCCTCGGGTGGCGCGCTGGCGGCCAACCCGATGATGTCGGCCGGGCTCATCCGCATCGGCGAGTCGGCCCAGCGCATCTGGTCCGGTGAGGCCGACCGCGCCGTCGCCCACGCCACGTCCGGGCCCTGCCTGCAACAGAACCTGGTCTGCGTCCTGGAGGGTGTGTGATGGCCGAGCGCTGCGCAGTCATCGGTGTCGGCCAGACGGTGGCCAAGTCCAAGCGGGAAGACGTCTCGATCGCCGGGCTGGTGCGCGAGGCCGCGCTGGCGGCCCTGGAGGACGCCGGACTGACCTTCGCCGACATCGACGCCGTCGTGGTCGGCAAGGCGCCTGACATGTTCGAGGGCGTCATGATGCCCGAGCTCTACCTGGCGCCGGCGCTCGGCGCGGTGGGCAAGCCGATGTTCCGCGTGCACACCGCAGGTTCGGTCGGCGGCTCGACGGCCATCGTGGCGTCGCATCTCGTCGCCTCGGGAATTCACGAGCGCGTCCTCACCGTGGCCTTCGAGAAGCAGAGTGACTCGGACGCCATGTGGG
This sequence comes from uncultured Acidimicrobiaceae bacterium, assembly GCA_963755655.1. GTDB lineage: Bacteria > Actinomycetota > Acidimicrobiia > Acidimicrobiales > RAAP-2 > Bog-473. The sequence continues at coordinate 3,105 of CAVWKX010000018.1, read as the reverse complement.
CCCTGTCCGTGCCCCAGCCCTTCTCGGCGCCGTTGCTGGCCGGGGCCGGCGGCTACTTCGCCCCCATCATCCGGGCCTACATGTACCGCTCCGGCGCGCCGCGCGACATCGGGATGATGGTGGCGGTCAAGGACCGGCTCCACGCGTTGAAGAACCCCTACGCGCACCTCCACCTGCCCGACATCTCCATGCAGATGGTGGAGGAGTCGATCATGTTGTGGGACCCGCTGCACTATCTCGAGTCGTGCCCGTCTTCCGACGGCGCGGCCGCCATGGTCATCGGATCGGAGAAGGCCGCCGGTGCGGCGACGGCGGCGACCGGGCGGCCACCTGCCTGGATCCACGGCATGGCCATGCGCTCGGAGCCCACCATGTTCGCCGGTCGGGACCAGGTCAACCCACAGGCGGGCCGCGACTGCGCGGCCGACCTTTACCGCCAGGCCGGCATCACCAACCCGCGGGCGGACTTCGACATGGCCGAGGTCTACGTGCCCTTCAGCTGGTACGAGCCGATGTGGCTGGAGAACCTCGGCTTCTGCCCCGAGGGCGAAGGGTGGAAGCTCACCCAGGCCGGTGCAACGTCGATGATCGAGGGCGGGGACATCCCGTGGAACTGCTCGGGCGGCGTGCTGTCCTCCAACCCGATCGGCGCGTCCGGGATGCTCCGCTTCTTGGAGACCGCCCTGCAGGTGCGCGGCATGGCGGGCGAGCACCAGGTGGCCGACGCCCGCCGGGCGCTCGGCCAGGCCTACGGTGGGGGATCGCAGTTCTTCGCCATGTGGGTCGTCGGCGCCGACAAACCCTGAGGCGAGGGGCCCGGCCGATATGCTCGGCGGGGCCAAGCCAGCCCTGACCAGGAGGTCTCCGTGAAGGTCGTCGTGGATTTCGACGAGTGTGCCAGCAATGCCGTCTGCATGGGGATCCTGCCCGAGGTCTTCGAGGTGCGGGACGACGGCTATCTGTACGTGCTGAACGAGCACCCGCCCGAGGAGTTCCACGAGCGCCTGCGCGAGGCGGTCAACGGCTGCCCGACGGGCGCCATCTCCATTGAGGACGACTGACGCCTCGTCCTTCTCCCTGCATCCCGCCGGCGCCCGGGATGTGCCGGCATACGGCATGACCGATCCGACCACGCAGCCCCGGCCCCGGGCGCGCTTCGCCCCCTCTCCGACGGGGTTCTTCCATGTGGGCAGCGCGCGGGCGGCGCTGTTCAATTGGCTCTTCGTGCGCCAGCAGGGCGGCACCTTCATCCTCCGCATTGAGGACACGGACGCGGCCCGCAACCGACCCGAATGGACGGACGGGATCATCACCGCGCTCGACTGGCTCGGCATGTCCCCCGACGAGGGGCCCTACTTCCAGTCCGCGCAGGCCGACGTGCACGCGGCGGCGATCGAGGCGCTGTGGGACAGCGGCGCGCTGTACGCCTGCACGTGCACGCGGGAGCAGATCGATGAGCGGACGAAACAGCGGGCGGCGGCCGGCGACCCGACGCCGGGCTACGACGGGTACTGCCGTGATTTGGGGCTGCCCCGGGGCGAGGGTCGGGCCCTGCGCTTCCGCACGCCGGACGAGGGCGTGGTCGAGGTGCACGACCTCGTGCGGGGCGACGTGGAGTTCCCCCAGCGGGCGCTGGAGGACTTCATCTGCGTCAAGGGCAATGGCCAGCCGTTGTTCGTGCTGGCCAACGCGGTCGACGACCGGACGATGGCCATCTCCCACGTGATCCGCGGCGAGGACCAGCTGCCGACGACCCCACGGCAGATCATGCTGTGGGGCGCGCTCGAACCGCGCCGAGGGTGTGGATCTGGCCTTGCCGGCGTACGCGCACCTCCCACTGCTGGTGAACGAGCAGGGGAAGAAGCTCTCCAAGCGCCGCGACCCCGTGGCGGTGGAGATGTACCGGGAGCGGGGCTACCTGCCGGCGGCCTTCCGCAATTATCTGGCGCTCTTGGGTTGGAGCCCCGGCGACGAGGAGATCGTGCCCCTCGAGGTGATCCTGGAGCGCTTCCGGCTCGAGGACGTGCAGCGGTCGCCGGCCTTCTTCGACGTCAAGAAGCTCTCCCACATGAACGGTGTGTACATCCGCGAGTTGTCCGTCGATGACTTCGTGGCGGCGACCCGGCCCTGGGTCGATCCCGTGCCGGGGGAGTGGGCGCCGGGCGGCTGGATCGACCCCGACACCGGGGCGCCCGTCGTGTCGCCGCCCGCTTGGGTACCGGAGCGCTTCGATCCCGCTGTCTTCGCCGCACTGGCCGCAGTGACCCAGGAGCGGGTGACCGTGCTCAGTGAGGTGCCCGAGCTGGTCGACTTCTTGTTCTTGGCGGACGCGCCGGACGATGCGGACAGCTGGCAGAAGGCGGTGGCTCCGACGAGGGCGCAGCGGGGATTCTGGCCGGCACGCTGGCCGCCTACGAGGGGTTGTCGACCTGGCACAAGGACTCGCTGCACGAAGTCACGCTGGAGCTCGCCGAGGCGGTGGGACGCAAGCTGGGCAAGGCGCAGGCGCCCATCCGGGTGGCTGTCATGGGTCGCACCCGGGGATTGCCGTTGTTCGACTCGCTGGCGGTGCTCGGCCGTGACGAGACCTGCCGCCGCTTGGCGGTCGCGCTCGAGCGTGCCACACCTCCTCCCTGATGCTCCTCGCACCGCTTCGTTGGGCGCTGCGCATCGTGATGCTCGTGGTGACGGTGATCGTCCTCTACTTCGCCGTCACCCTGGTGCAGGTCTGGCTGACCTCACGCCAGTACGAGCCGCACGCGGCGGGCGCCATCCTGGTGATGGGGGCGGCGCAGTACGACTGCGTCCCCTCCCCGGACCTGCAGGCTCGCTTGGACCAGGCCGCGATCCTGTACCACCAGGGGTACGCCCAGCTCATCATGGTGACGGGGAACAAGAAGCCGGGTGACAAGTGCACCGAGGCGGAGTCGGGTGCGATGTATCTGGTGGGGATGAAAGGAGTGCCACGCTCGGCGATCCTCGAGGCGGGCGGCGACGACAGCTACCAGAACATCGCCGATGCGGCGCCAGCATTGAAGGCGCATGGCGCCACCGTGGTGTTGGTCACCACCGACCCCTTTCACGAGGACCGCTCCATGGCGATCG
>CAVWKX010000017.1:0-206547 GCA_963755655.1 uncultured Acidimicrobiaceae bacterium | reverse complement strand
GCGTTCCGGTACATCGACTCCAACGGCAGGTCCGACGAGAACCCCAAGGACCCGTGCACCTGGATGGCGCGATCGATCACGTCGTACAGGACCTTCGCCCCGAAGTACTTGATCATGGCGATCTCCACCCGGGCCGCCGCCGCCCCCTCCTGGTCCATCTTCCAGGCCGCCTGCAGCGTCATGAGGCGGGCCGCCTGCATCTCGGCCATGGAGTCGGCCACCCAGTTCTGGATGGTCTGCTTCTCCGCCAGCATCGACCCGTGCGCATAGCGGGACACCGCCCGCTCGCACAGCATGTCGAAGGCACGACGGGACTGGCCCAGCCAGCGCATGCAGTGGTGGATCCGGCCCGGCCCCAGCCGGTGCTGCGCCAGCACGAACCCCGACCCCTCCACGCCGATCAGGTTCTCGACCGGCACCCGCACGTCGCGTACACGATCTCGGCGTGATTCCCGAAGCGCCCGTACGGCGTGTGCGGGTCCTCCATGGTCGAGACGTCCCGCACAATGTCCACCCCCGGCGTGGTGACCGGCACGATGATCATCGACGACCCCGATACGGATGCACGTCGGGATTGGTCACCGCCATCACGATCAGGAAGTCCGCCACGGACCCGTTGGAGGTGAACCACTTGTGCCCGTTGATCACCCACTCCTCGCCGTCCCGCACGGCCGAGGTCTTCAACAGCGTCGGATCAGATCCAGCCGTGTCGGGCTCGGTCATGGAGAACGCCGACCGCAACTCCCCGTCCAACAAGGGCTGCAACCACTGCGCCCGCTGCGCCTCGTTCCCCGATCGCCTCGATACCCACCGCCAGCAACTCCGCGTTCCCCGAGTCCGGCGCATTGTTGCCGAACACCACCGGCGCCTAGCGGCGACTGCCCCAGGATCTCGTGCATCAGCCCCAGCTTCACCTGCCCGAACCCCATGCCGCCCAGCGCCGGCGGCAGGTGCGCCGCCCACAGCCCCTCGCGCCTTGACCTGCTCCTGCAGCGGCCGGATCAGCACCCGCACCTGGTCGTAGGTCAGATCCAGCGTCTCGAGCGGGAACACCTCCTCGCGCACGAAGCCGCGCATCCACTCCAGCTTCTCCTCGAACTCCGGTTCCGTCGAGAAATCCCAGGCCATGGCCACTCCTCCCAGCGCGCCGGCCAACTTCCGGCGGCCCACACCCTGCCACTACCGTGGGCGCCGTGACCACCACGAGCCCCGTCGCCTTCCGCTCTGCCGCCACGGCCGCTGCCGCTCCGGCGCCGCCGCCTCCTCCCCAAGTCGCCCTGAGTGCGGCGGACAGGGCTGTGATCGCCGCGAGCAGAGACCGCCCTCCTCGACGAGCGCCGCCTCCTGACCGGCGACGAGCTCGCCGCCCTGGCCGCGCTGCCCGACGGCGCCGTGATGGCGCTGGCCTCGCTGGCCCACCAGGTCCGGCTGGCCTGGTGCGGGCCCGAGGTCGAGATCGAGGGCATCCTCTCGGCCAAGACCGGCGGCTGCCCCGAGGACTGCCACTTCTGCTCGCAGTCGTCGCGCTTCGACACGCCCGTCAAGGCCACCCCCTTCCTCGATACCGACGAGGTCCTCGCCGCCGCCCGCGAGACCGCCGCCCTCGGCGCCTCGGAGTTCTGCATCGTGCTCGCCGTGCGCGGGCCCGACGAGCGCACCATGCAGCGCATCCTCGACCTCGTCCCGGTCATCCACGACGAGACCGGCCTCAACGTCGCCGTCAGCGCCGGCATCCTGACCGAGGACCAGGCCCGCCGCCTGGCCGAGGGTGGGGTGCACCGCTACAACCACAACGTCGAGACGGCGCGCTCGTACTTCCCGAACATCGTCACGACGCACGACTGGGACGAGCGGGCCGACACCTGCCGCCTGGTCAAGGCCCACGGGATGGAGCTGTGCTGCGGCGCCCTGATCAACGTGGGCGAGACCGTGGCCCAGCGCGTCGAGCTGCTGACCCAGCTCCAGGAGCTCGACCCCACCGAGGTGCCGCTCAACTTCCTCAACCCCCGCCCCGGCACGCCGCTCGGCGACCAGCCCATCCTCGGCGCCTGGGAGGCCGTCCGCTGGATCGCCCTCTTCCGCCTGGCCCTGCCCTCGGTGATCCTCCGCTACGCCGGCGGCCGCGAGGTCACCCTGCGGGACCTCCAGGCCATCGGCATGACGGCCGGCATCAACGCCCTGATCGTCGGCAACTACCTGACCACGCTCGGCCGCTCCGCCGACGAGGACCTCCAGATGCTCGAGGACCTGCGCATGCCCATCGGCGCCCTCACCGCCGCCATCTGACCCCGTCACCGCCGTCCGCCACCCGATCCCGTCTCCGTGACGCCCCGTGACGACCCACTGCACCGGCTGCGGCAAGCCCTCCACCGAGTGCCCCGGCTGCGGGCGCGCGCTCGATCCCCCGCGCTTCTGCCCCGAATGCGGCCGCCGCATGACCGTCACGCGTCGATCCCCACCGGCTGGGTGGCGCGCTGCCGCGACTCCGGTCACCCGGAGCTCCACTCCGCCTGACGTTTGGCCAACGGCGCACCCGCCCGCCCTCGGCGAGCACGGCCGTCGATCCGGCCTCGATCACTCGGCCCGCATCGGCTCGCGTTCCGACGCATCGGCCGTTCCGTTCTGCGCTGACGCCGATCGAACCACCGACGACGGCCGCCAGGTCGGCGACGGCGCCGACTGCATCGACCGCCCGTGCGGGCCGGTGAAGGTCAGCACGGCGTCGGCATCACCCGACACCGTCCAACCCAACTCGTGCACGGCACGATGGTGCCGGCCGCACAGCGTGACCAAGTTGTCCAGGTTCGTCAGGCCCACCGTCGACCCAGTGCTGGATGTGGTGCACGTTGGTGAACTCCGTGTAGCTGCAGCCCGGGAAGCGGCACCCCTTGTCCCGCCGGTCGATCTCGACCCGCTGCACCGGGGTCGGATCCCGCCGGGCCCGCCCCTGGTCCAGGATCGTACCTTCCGGATCCTCCACGGCGAGGTCCACCTTGGCGTCACAGGCCAGCCGCCGCACCACTTCGGCCGAAACGGGGCCGACGCCGGCGATCTCGGCCACGGCCTCATCGGAGCAACCGACCAGCAGCTCGAGCGGCGCATGCACCACGACTCGTGGTCGCACCGCGTGCTCGACGCCCGGCCACCCTGTCCCCCGGCGCCGATCCGTCCACCGCTCGGAACAGATCGCATCAGTGCGTCGTAGAGCCGCTTGTCGTAGGGCACGTACCCGACCGGATCTGTCGCAGCGGCCGCTCCCCGCTTCCTCGTCGCTGCAGCGCTCGTCGCCGCCACCCGCCCGACCAGGGCCGACTTGGCCACCGCGTAGTCGTCCTTGGTGAAGGCCACCCACATCGACCGCCGCGAGTCGTTGAACCGCAGCGTCCGGCGCTCGAATTCCCGGGCCGCTGATCCGTTCCGCCAGCCAGTCTCGGATCGGCCTCGTCCGCACTCGCATCTGCAGCCGCGGCGCCACCGCTCGCGGCCTTGGCTTCTGCCTCGGCCTCCTCCTCGCGCCCGGTGCCACGCCGCCAACTCACGGGCCTGCCGCACGCTCCAATGGGTGGACGCCTCCCGTAGCGCGGCATCGCTGGAAGGCGAGGCCACCTCCGCCAAAGGCTCCACCAAGTCCAGCGAGAGGGCCCCCGACGCCAGCCCCTCGGCCAGGCACGGCAGCGACTTCGAGGTTGGCCGCCGAACGCACCCATTGGCGGGCGGTCGACGTGCTGACGCCACACTGCGCCGGTGACCCAGGCGATCATCGAGACGGCGCCGTCGCCGCGCCAGCTCTCGGCCCGGTCGAACTCGGCGATGTCGGCCAGCTGCTCCCGGTGCAGCGCAGAGATCCGGGCCGACCGCTCCACGATGCGCCCCGCCAGCTCCTGCGAGCGGGCGTCACCGCCGAAGTTCCGGCACGGCTGGCCGGCGGCGCAGCGTCCCGGTGGTTCGTGCTCGCGCTTCGGCAGGCGGTCGGGCGTCGTGCGTTCGATGGCCACGGCAGGGCGTGCGAACGGTGAACGGGTCGCTAGCCGGGCCCTTGTGTCAGCGCCTCCTGCACGTCCTTCAGCGCCTGCAGGCCATCTTGCGGGCAGAAGTACTCGGTGGCGGTGATCCCGACCAGGCTTGCTTCGAATTGATCGAGCCCGCGGCTGGTCAGGGATTCGATGACATCGTCGGCGCCCTGCTCGTGGGTGAGGCCGGCGCACGCGAGCTGCCCATCGGCCACCAGGACTTGGTCGGTGTCGTGCGAGAACGCGCTCGGGACCTTGTGCAGCATCGCCAGGAAGGCATCGTCCGGTTGCGGCGGCGCATTGGGGTCTCCGTAGTAGAGCAGCGCTTCGGCCAGGGCGGCCGCCGGGGCCGGGGGGCAAGACGCGGTGTCCCGTCGCCCGGGAAGGCGAGCAAGTCGACATAGAGCCGTCGCTGGGCGTCGTTCCCGCTCTGGCCGGGCGCGAGGCCGTGATGCACCATCCAGATGAGACCGCCGACCTGGAAGAACTCCGATCCCCCGGGACCCGGGTCACTCTGCCCCCCGGATGCCGTCGACGAGAGCCAGGCATGATCGAGCGGCTTGGTACAGGGTCCGACGACGGTGGCACAGCGCGCCACGCCGATGCCGTAGTTGTCGCGTCCCCCACAGGTTGCCCGAGTAGAAGAGCCAGAAGGTGTTGTCGTTCTCGATCATCGACGGCCCCTCGACCAGATTGCCCTCCCAGCTCTGGGTCGCCCCGATCAGCCGGTGCGGCCGGACCGACCACCGAGAGCCCGTCGGCCGAGAGTTGCTGCGAATAGATCGTGGTGGGCTTGTTGCAACAGTCTCCGTCGCTCTTCCAGAGCAACCACGGCGTGCCGTCCGGCGCAACGAACACACTCGGATCGATCGCACCGCCTTGTGCGAGAGGACACACGAACGCGGACGACGAGTCATCGACGAACGGGCCGGCGGGATTGGCGCTCGTCGCGCGCGAGATGCACATCGCGCTCGACTCCCCGTTGGTGGTCTTGACACACCCCGACGGAGGCGTCTTGGCCAGACACCCGAGCGGAATCGTGGCCGGCGTCGAGTAGTACATGACATGATGCCGTCCGGTCGCGTCCACACCGACGGTGCCCACTGGAAGCCCGGGACGGTCCACTTGGGCAGGGACGGCAGTGCGTCCCCGAGGTATTTGCCCTTGAAGCCCGAATTGCGGCGAGTTCGATCACCGGCACGTGTGCCCCAGGCGCGTACTGCGTGGTCTGGGTGTTCGAGGAGTAGATGTACAGATCGTCAGCAGTGCGCAGCGCGAACGGGTCGGCGAAGTCACCGTTGTAGATCGGCGTGTCGTCGAGCAATCCGCTCAGGACGTCGAGCTGGACGCCGTTTGCCGTGGCGGGATCGAGGCCGATCGGCCCCTGCGTCGGCAGGCGACCGGCGGGGACGGGGAGCTGGCCGGCCCGGGCAGAGGGCTCGGGCCTGACGCTGAAGCTCTGGCGGGTGGTCTGGCCCGATCCGGCGCTGCCGCAACCGGCGAGGAGGACGAGCGCCCCGCAGCAAAGGGCCACCAGACCTTTGCCCGTGGCCGAGATCCGCCGGCGGATGACCGTCTCACTGAGTCCATCAGCGTAAGCGGTTGCCGCCGTTCCGGCGGGGACCGATCGGCAGGCCTGAGCATGGTGTTCCCGGCTCAGGCACGATCCGGGCGCAACCCGAGCATGATGGCCCGTGGGATCCAGTTGATGGGCAAGAACTGGGTTCGGAAGAGACGACTAGCCGCGGACGAAGTCCACCAGTTCTGCGGCGTCCCCGGGAATGGTGAAGACGCGTCGCCCGTCCCGCCCGCGCACCCACTCGAGATTCCGCCGGTGGAGATCGGATTCGGGATCAAATCGGTTCAACACCACGACTGCCAGCGCTGCCGAGCGGGCCCAGGGCGTCGAGGGTGAGCCGGACCGCATTGATCGTGCCCAGTCCCGCGTCGGCGACCAGCACGATGACGTCGGGCGCCAGGGCAGCGCAGAAGGCCAGACAGTCACCGTCGGCCGCCAACGGTGAGCGCATGCCGCCCGCCGTCTCGACCAGTCCGACGTCGACCGCCATGTCCGTCCCGCGTCCTCCGGCCAGCGCACCTCCGACATGAGATCCTCAATGGTGAAGGGCGGCCGGCCCAGCGCCTCGGCCGCCATGGGGGGCGCCATCGGCGCCTCGTACCAGCGGTGCGGCGGGCAGACCTCCTCGGGGGGCTCGCCGGTGGCGGCGCCGAGCACGGCCGCATCGAGGCCGGCGGGATCGTCGTCGGGATCGAAGGACTGCGCCGGCTTGCGGGCGGCCACCCGCAAGCCCGCAGCGCGGAGCTCGGTCAGGAGACGGGCGGCAACCCACGTCTTCCCGATATCGGTCCCCGTGCCGACGACGGCGACCACACGGCGGGGGCGCACGCCGGTCAGCGGGCTGAGGGCGCGGTGTCGGCGCGGTGTCGGTGTCGCCAGCCGCGCCAGCGCCTGTAACAACCGGCTGACATCGTCGTCGCTGTGCGCAGCCGACAGCGTGACGCGCAGCCGACTGGTGCCGACCGGCACCGTGGGCGGGCGGATGGCCGGCACCCACAGGCCTTCTTGCGAGCAGCGCCGCCGACGCGTTGAGCGCCGCCTGCTCGCTGCCGAGGACGACCGGGATGATCGGGCTCGGATGTCCGGGCGGTGCGAATCCGGCCTCCGCCACCCGGTCGATCAGCGCGGCGAGGCGGCCCGTCAGGGCGGCGCCTTCGGCGGAGCGCAGGATACGGAGCGCCGCGAGCGCCGCCGCGGCGTCGGCCGGCGTCGGCGCGGTGGAGAAGATGTACGAGCGGGCCCGGTTGACGATGAGGTCGACGATGTCGCGGGACGCCGCCACGAAACCGCCGAGCGAGCCCAATGTCTTTGACAGCGTGCCGACCCGCACGACCGTTCCCCCGTGCATGCCGTCCCGGCCCCCGCCTCCCATCCCTCCGTCACCGCGCCCGTCCCGCCCGGTGGCCGTCGGGAGGTCGGGGCCGAGGACGGCGTGGGCCTCATCGAGGATGAGGAGGGCGTTGTGGCGCTGGCAGAGGGTGACGAGCTCGTCGAGGGGGGCGACGTCCCCATCCATGGAGAAGACGGAGTCGGTGACGACGATGGTCGGGATGGGGCCGGCACTGGCGGCGGAGTCGGCGTCGGCGGCGTCGGCCAGCAGCTCCGCCAGGTGGCCCATGTCGCGGTGGCGGTAGATCGGCGAGGGCTGAGCGGGAGAGTCGGCACCCGTCGATGATGCTGGCGTGGTTCAGCTCGTCCGAGAGGATGCGCACGCCCGGGCCGCCGAGCGTGCACAGCACGCCGAGGTTGGCGGCGAAACCGGTCGGGAAGCTGACGGCGGCCTCGGTCCCCTTCCAGTCGGCCAGCTCCTGTCTCGAGCTCGCTGTGGATGGGCCGGCTCCCGGTGACCAGGCGCGAGGCGCCCGAGCCGGCGCCCCAGCGGGCGAGCGCACTCTGCGCGGCCGCCACCACGGCCGGATGCGCAGCTCAATCCGAGATAGTCGTTGGACGCGAAGGACACCGACCGGCCCGCCCTCGAGCAGGCCCGTCGGGCCGAGGGCGTCGAACTCCCGGGGCGCCCGCCAGCGGCCCTCGTCGACGACCTGATCCAGAGAGGCCCGGATGCGGGCGTCCCATGGGGATGGGGTCGGTGAGTCAGTCATGTGGCGCCGGACTCGCCGGATACGCCGGCACGGGTCGCGGACTCGCTGGACCAGGTCGTCCAACCCCCCATCCAGGGCGTCGACGATCCGCACGATCTCCTCCGCCGTGATCGTCAGCGGCGGCATGAGCACCACGACGTCGCCCAGCGGGCGCAGCAGCACGCCCCGGGCGACGGCGCCGGCGCACACCCGGCGGCCCCAGCGCAGCCCCGGCGCAGGCGGCGCCAGCTCGACGCCGACCATCAAGCCCACGCTGGCGGATCTCGCGCACTTCGGCCCGATCCGGCCACCCGTTCTCCCAGCAGTGACGACAGCTGCTCGGCGCGTGCCCGCACGTTCCCCAACACATCCCACGCCTCGAACAGCCGCAGGTGCTCGAGCGCCACCGCCGCCGCCAACGCATTCCCGCCGTAGGAATGCCCGTGGTAGAAGGTCTCCGGCCCGAGGTCGGCGCCGAGGAACGCGCCGAACACCTCGCCCGACGCCACCGTGGCCGACATGGCCAGGTACCCGCCGGTGATCCCCTTCCCCACGCACATGAGGTCGGGCCGCACGCCGCACTGCTCGGAGGCGAACAACGTCCCGGTCCGCCCGAATCCGGTCGCCACCTCGTCGCAGATGAGGAGGGTGCCGGCCTGGCGGCAGGCCTCGCCGAGCCGCCGCACGTCGGACGCGGAGGCGCACAACATGCCCGACGCACCCTGCACCAGCGGCTCGATGACCACGGCCGCCAGCTCCTCGCCGTGCGCCTCGATGGTCGCGCACGCCTTGTCGGCCCAACCCGGGTCGGCGTAGCCCGGCGTGCGCACGACCGGGAAGCACAGCGGCTCGAACACGGCGCTGAACACGCCGCCGTCGCCGAGCGAGAGGGAGCCGATGGTGTCGCCGTGGTACGCATCGCCGAGCGCGAGGAAGCGGGTACGGCCGTCGACGCCGCGGTTGACCCAGTACTGGAACGCGATCTTGAGCGCCTGCTCGACCGCCACCGCCCCATCCGCGGCGAAGAGGAAGTGGGGGTCGTCGACCGGCACGACGGGGGCGAGCGCCTCGGCCAGCTCGACCACGACGGTGTTGCCGTTGCCCAGCATGGTCGAGTGGGCCACCTTGCCGGCCTGGGCGGCGAGGGCGGCGTCGAGCTCGGGGACGCGGTGGCCGAGGGTGTTGACCCACAGGGACGAGATCGCATCGAGGTAGCGGCGGCCGTCGGCGTCGATCAGCTCCCGCCCCTCGGCCCGCTCGATGACGAGCGGCGCGTTGCCGGCGTAGGCCGCCATCTGGGTGAACCCGTGCCAGACCACGGCCGCATCACGCTCGACCCAGGTCCTGGCCGGTGACGGGCGAAGCCGAAGCCTGGGGTCGCTGGCTGCGGCTGGTGGATTCTCGGGACTGGGACGATCCGGGGGGCTCACCGGGCAATTGTGGACCAGGCGGCGCCGGCCGGACCAGGCGACGCTCTGCGCGAGAATGGTTCATGGACCTGATCGGCGTGGTTGACACCATGTTCGCCCGCTACGACATGGGCGGCGAGGCGCTCGACGAGCTCTCCGAATGCCCTGGCTACGGCACCCAATTCACCACCCTGCGCCGCACCGTCCCGGGCTTCAAGGACCTGGCCGTGGCGGCCAAGAAGATGATCGAGGAGGACGGCTGCCGCATTGTGGTCGCCCTGGGCATGCCCGGCAGGGAGCAGGTGGACAAGGTCTGCGCCCACGAGGCCTCGACCGGGATCATGACGGCCCAGCTCATGACCAACACGCCGATCCTGGAGGTCTTCGTCCACGAGGACGAGTCCGACGACCCGGCCGAGCTGGCCATGGTGTTCAAGAACCGCTCACGCGACCACGCCCGCAACGCCTACCTGATGCTCTACGAGCCCGAGCAGCTCACCGCCCGGGCCGGCCAGGGCGTCCGCCAGGGCTTCGCCCACGCCGGGCCGCTCGAGCTGTAGCAGTGATCCCCACGCCGGATCAGGAACGGACACGGGCCGAGGCGACAAGAGTGCCGCCCCGGCCCGACGTCCGGGGTCCCCGCTGACGCTGACTGCTGACGAGCCGTCCGCCGGCTACGAGTTGTTCCAGGCCACCGAGAACGACGACCCGTCGGAGCTCAGGCTGCTCGGCGTGGCCAGCGTCGTCCCGTTGTCCGACATGGTGATCTCGTTGGCGTTGAAGGAGGCCAGCGAGCCCTTGGTCCCGGCGTTGTTGATCACCGACGAGCCCGAGTAGTTGATCTGGCCGAAGTCGGCCAGCGGCACCTCGCTGCAGAACAGGACGCTGCACGACGACGGCGCCTCGGCGATCACCTCGGCCGAGGAGCGGGCGAAGCCGCTCCCGGTCTGCGTGGTCGAGAAGGTCCAGCCGGCCGTGGCGTCCTTGATCTCCAGCGTGAACGACGTGCCCGCCGAGTTCGCCGAGACCAGCGCCGTCAGCTGGTCACCCGGCTTCACTGGATACTGGCTCGGCAGCGTCACGGACGGGTTCGGGTACATCTCGTACCAGGCGTAGTACGAGGGCGTGCCCGAGTCGCAGTCCGAGTCCGTCCCGAGCTGCTCCACGCTGGTCGAGTTGTAGCCGTCGAGGCCGACCCAGAAGGCCGACGCCGCGCCCGGGCCGCCGAGCAGGTTGCTCAGGCTGAGGATGCCGTCCAGGCCGCTGTTGCTGTTGGCACAGTTGACCGTCGGCTCCGTCCACGACGACGCCACCGAGTTGAAGGTGTCGTTGGTGTCGGCGTAGCCCGACCCAGTTGGACGACGACACCGCGGTGGCGTGGCGCAGGCCGTCGGCGTTGCGCCCACCCAGGACCGACCCCAGCACGCCGGGCAGCGTGACCTTGCCGATGATCGGCACGTGGTAGAGCCCGGGCACCGCAGGGGCGGCGGAGGCCGCCGCATGTGTTGGAGCCGCCGCCGCGCGACGAGGCGGCGGCGGGAGCCAGGACCCCGGCGGCCGGGGCCGCCAGGCCGATCAACGCCAGCGCACCGGACAGAAGAACCTTCCGCATCGCAACCAACCTCCCGCTCGTGGGCCCACCCGAGCCCGCCACCCGAACACACGTCCGAACTGGCCGGCACGGGATGTACGACGGCCGTTGCAACCGGGCGGCGCGCACACAATGCACGTCGCTCGGCGCGGGCCGACGCACCCCCGTACCGTGTGGGTAACGGTGGAGGGTCAGGGATCTCGCGGCAGACCGAGAACCTTTTCGGCCACGATGTTGCGCTGGACCTCGGCCGTGCCGCCGCCGATGGTCAGCGCCGGCGAGAACAGGAAGCCGCGGGACCAGGTCGGGATCGGCCACGGGCCGCCCACCGGTCCGGTCCCGCTCAGCATGCCGTACGGCCCCGCCAGATCCCGGGCCAGGTCCATGATGTGCTGGCCGTGGGCGTCGGCGATGGCCTTGCGCACCGAGGCCTCGGCCCCGGGAGCCCGTCCCGCCAGCACGGCCGAGACCATCCGCAGGCGCAGCACCCGCAGAATCTGGGCCTCGATCCACACGTCGACCAGCCGCGTCACCGCAGCGGACGGGGACGGCGCCGCCCCGCCGGCGCCCCGGATCAGATCCACCAGATCCTCGGCCGTCGGGCCCATCCCCCACAGCGCCCCCTCGCCCGACAGCGACACACGCTCGTTGCCGAGGGTGACCTTGGCCAGCTCCCATCCCCCGTGCTCGGGCCCGACCAGATGGTCCGCCGGGATGCGCACGTCGGTCAGGAAGACCTCGTTGAAGGCGTGCTCGCCCGTCATGTCGATCAGCGGGCGGATGTCGATCCCCGGCGCATCCATGGGGCAGACGAAATAGCTGATCCCCATGTGCTTGGTGGCCGTCGGATCGGTGCGGGCGAGGAGGATCCCCCACTTGGCGATGTGCGCATAGCTCGTCCACACCTTCTGCCCGTTGACGACCCAGTGGTCGCCGTCACGCTCGGCCCGGGTCGTGAGCGCGGCCAGGTCCGAGCCGGCGCCGGGCTCGGAGAACAGCTGGCACCAGAAGTCCTCCCCGCTGAGCAGCGGCCAGAGCCAGCGGTCCTTCTGTTCCTCGGTGCCGGCGTACATGAGGGTTGGCCCCGCCCATCCGATGCCGATGGGGTTGACCGGGCGCCTGACGCCTTTCCGCCGGAGCTCCTCGTCGATCATGAGCTGGGTCAGCGGATCGGCGTCGAGCCCGTACGGCGCGGCCCAGTGCGGCGCCACGTAGCCGGCCTCGGCCAGCTGGCGGCCGGTGGGATGCGGGTGCTCGTCGAGCCAGTCCTGAACGCCACGACGACGGGGGTCGTCGTCGCCCGGGCAGGCCGAGGTCCACGCGCGGAGCGTAGGCTCATCGCCTCGCTTCACGCATCTCGGCGGGGGCGGGGGTCGGCTCGCTATGGGGAGTGGTCGGATTGAGTAACTGGAATTACGCAGACGTCTGGGAGACGGTGGCGGACGTGCAGCCCGAGTCGATCGCCGTGACGCAGGGCGATCGCAACGTCACCTGGCGCGAGTTCGACCGCGGCGCCGACGGCATCGCGCAGTTCCTGCTCGACCTCGGCACCGTGCAGCAGGACAAGGTGGCGATCTACCTCTACAACTCGCCCGAGTACCTGCAGGCCACCTTCGCCGCGGTGAAGGTCGGCCTCGTCCCGGTCAACACCAACTACCGCTACGGCGACGACGAGCTGAGCTACCTGTGGGAGAACGCCGACGCCATCGCCGTGGTCTTCCACGGCGCGTTCACCGACCGCATCGAGGGCATCCTCGACCGGGTGCCCGGCGTCAAGGGCTGGCTCTGGGTCGACGACGGCTCGGGGCCCTGCCCCGACTGGGCCACGCCGTACGAGGACGCGGCCAAGTCCGCCATGGCGCGGGTGTCGGCGCCGTGGGGCCGCAGCGGTGACGACCTCTACATGCTCTACACGGGCGGCACGACCGGCATGCCCAAGGGCGTGATGTGGCGCCAGGACGATCTCTTCGCCCGGCTGATCGACAGCGCGGTGCGCCACTACCCGGTCGACGGCGGCATCGAGGCCGTGCGCACCTCGCTCGAGGCCAGCCCGGGCGGCGTCACCCTCCTGCCGGCCTGCCCGCTCATGCACGGAACCGGCAACTTCCCCTCCAACACGGTGCTGGCCGAGGGCGGGCGGGTCTGCCTGCTCGAGTCGCGCCGCTACGACCCGTCGGAGCTGCTCGACACCATTGAGCGGGAGCAGGTCAACGCACTCGTCTTCGTGGGCGATCCCTTCGCCCGCCCGCTGCTGGCCGCCCTCGACGAGCATCCGGGGAAGTGGAACCTGAGCTCGCTCCTCATGATCATCTCGTCGGGGGCCATGTGGAGCGAGCCGGTCAAGGAAGGCTTGCTGGCTCACCATCCGGGCATGCTCCTCGTCGACGCCTTCAGCTCGTCGGAGGCGCTCGGCATGGGCGTGTCGGTCTCGTCCAGCGGCGCCGCGGCCAAGACGGCATCGTTCACGCTCGGCCCCGACGTCAAGGTGCTGACCGACGACGGCCGGTCGGTGGCGCCCGGCTCGGACGAGGTCGGCGTGCTGGCGCTGGGCGGGCGCAACCCGCTCGGCTATTACAAGGACGAGGAGAAGTCCGCCACGCACCTTCCGCGAGATCGACGGGGTGCGCTACTCCATCCCGGGCGACTTCGCCCAGGTCGGTGCGGACGGGACCATCCACCTGCTGGGCCGGGGCTCGGTCGTCATCAACTCGGGCGGCGAGAAGATCTTCCCCGAGGAGGTCGAGGAGGCGCTCAAGACGCATGCCGCGGTCCGCGACGCCGTGGTGGTCGGGATCCCCCATCCGACGTACGGCGAGCAGGTGGTGGCCGTGGTCGAGCTGGATCCTCTCCGCCGAGGTCCCCGGCGAGGCCGAGCTCATCGCGCTGGTGAAGGACCAGCTTGCCTCATACAAGGCGCCCCGGCGCGTCCGCGTCGTCGCCACCATCGGGCGGGCGGCCAACGGCAAGGTCGATTACAAGCGCCACCGGAACGAGTCGATCGAGGAGCTCGGGGTCGCCACCGGCTGAATCCCGGGCCCACCGATTCCCGACTGCCCCGGCGTCGGCCTGAGCCAGACTGGGACCCATGTTCATTGCCCCCGCCGACGCCACCCGCGGCGAGGACGAGTGGCGCTCCTTCCTCAACGTCCATCCGTTCGGCCACCTGGTCGCGCCGGGAGGTCCCGGGCGCGATCTACCCGTCGTCGTGCCGACACAGTTCGTCTTCGAGGACAGAACGGTCTGGCTGCATTTGGTGCGCGCCAATCCGATTTTCGCCGCCCTGGCCGAGAACCCACGGGTGCTGCTCAGCGTGGCCGACGACTGGGCTTTCATTCCGTCTGCGTGGAAGGCAATCGGCGACGAAGATCCCGCGCTGGGGATCCCCACGACCTACTACGGCGCCGTCCAGCTGGCCGGCACGGCGACGGTGCACGACGAGCGGACCGCACCCGGTACGGTCGCCGCGATCCTGCGGCGACAGCTGGCGACGTTCCAGGCTGACGTCGAGGTGGCCGACCCGGAAGAGTCCCACGCGCGCGAAACTGCTCGGCATCCTCGGCATCTCCATCGACGTGGAGCAGGTGTCGGCCAAGTTCAAGTACGGCGGCAACGTCGACGAGGCGCACCGCCAGGCCGTGGTGGAGCGTTTGGAGGAGCGGGGTGGGCCCGGTGACGATGCCGCGGCAGGGCATGTGGTGCGGCGGCTGCTGAGCTGAGCTGAGCTGAGCGAGGCCGAGGCGGCCGCCTCGAGCGGACCCGTTGCGATCAGGCGGCGATGACCGCCACGCCGGTCCGACCGCCGTCGACATCGATCACGGTTCCGTGGACGAACGCAGCCTCATCGCTGGCGAGATACACCGCAGCGTGGGCGATGGCCTCGGGCGTGCCGCTTCCACCGGCGGGGGTGCCTCGCATCATCAGCTCGGCGACCGGGTGTGCGCCGGGGTCGGATCCATCGGGATTGGGTGCACGGATCACGCCCGGCGAGATGGCGTTGACCCTCACGCCGGCCGGACCGAACTCTGCCGCCCATGCCTTCGTCATGGTCTCCATCGCGCCCTTGGTGGAACTGTAAAGAGCACTCGCAACGCCCAGGCGGGCAATCCACGAACCCAGATTGATGATGGCGCCGTCACCGGCCGCAGTCATCGCCGGAGCGATCGCCGCGGTCAAGAAGTAGGGCGCCTTGACGTTGACGGCGTAGACCTCGTCGAACGTCGTCTCGTCGGTGGTCGCAGTGGTCGAGCTGGGAAAGATGCCGGCGTTGTTCACGAGGATGTCGATGCGTCCGCCGAGCACCCGTGTCGCCTCGCCGGCCAATGCCGTCGAGGCTGCCGGCGAGCCGTTGAGGTCGGCCGGGATGAAATCCGCCCGACCCCCAAGGGCGTGGATGCGCTCGACGACCTGGGCGCCGCGGTCGGCGTCGCGTCCGCTGACGACGACGTGCGCGCCTTCACTTGCGAATGCGATGGCGATGGCTCGGCCGATGTTGCTGGTCGAGCCGGTGACGAGCGCCGTCTTGTCCCTCAGTCGCGTGCCCATGGCATCCCTCCGTCGTGGTCGATCCCGGAATGGACCGTGTAGTCCAGGATCGTAGCTCAGGAATGGACCCCATGGTCCAGAATCGGCCCTAAAGCCGGTAAGGTGGCTGGGTGCCCACGACCGCGAAGCTCACCCCCAAGGGAGCGGCCACGCGCAGCCGTATCGTGGCCACTTCGGCGGACCTGGTACTGGCCCGTGGCGTCGGCGGCACGAGCCTCGACGACATACGGGCTGGGACGGCGACCAGCAAGGGCCAGCTCTTCCACTACTTCCCGGGCGGTAAGGCCGAACTGGTCGGCGCCATCGCATCGTTTCAGGGGGAGCGCGTCCTCGATGCCCAGCGCCCCTTCCTCGA
Organism: uncultured Acidimicrobiaceae bacterium; assembly: GCA_963755655.1. Lineage (GTDB taxonomy): Bacteria > Actinomycetota > Acidimicrobiia > Acidimicrobiales > RAAP-2 > Bog-473. The sequence goes on along the minus strand of CAVWKX010000017.1, from coordinate 190,980 downwards.
CTCCCTCGACAGCTGGGACTCCTGGGAATACTGGCGCCGCGCCGTGCTCGACCACTACGGGTCACAGAAGCAGTGGGGATGTCCGATCAGCGCGTTGGCGCGCGAGGTCCTCGGCGACGACCCCGAGCGCGCAGGAGAGCTGGCGGCCTACATGGATCGGTGGCGCGGGTATCTCCGAGCCGGCGTCGAACGCATGCGCGCTGCGGGCATCCTCCGGCCGGACGCTGATCCGGAGAGACTTGCATTGTCCATCTTCGCGGCACTGCAGGGCGGACTCTTACTGACCCAGACCATGCACTCGCTCGAACCGCTCGATGCGGCGTTGGACGGCGCGCTCGCCACCCTGCGCGCCGCTGCCGCATAGCCGCCTAACTGCCGCACAGCCGCCACCTACGCACCCGAGCGGCGACTGAGGGCCAACCGCGCAGCGTGCCCGCTACTCGACTGCCGCAGCTACTCCACCGCCGCAGCTACTCGACTGCCGCCGCCACATTGGCCAGCGTCGCCGTCATCTCCTTCTCGGCGTGCGCCGCGCTGTGGTCACCGGCCACGCGGGCGAGGATGGCGAACCACCGCTTGCGCTGATCCACCCAGGACTCCGTGACACGACAACCGGCGTCGATCTCCTCGAATTCGTAACGCCAACACGCCACTGCGAGCGGACCCGTCGTCACCGCGAACTCGAACACCTTGTTGGGTTCGTAGGCGACGACCGTGACGTCCGTACTCCAGCGCCGTATGCCGTTCTTGTTGCTGCCCTGGAAGACGGATCCGAGCGCCGGCCCGGTGGCGCCCTTCACCCATTTGCCACCGGCGTTCTCGGGTGACCACTCCCCCATCCTGGGCAGATCGGTCACCAAGGCCCACACTTTCTCGCTGGGTGCGGCGATGTCCCTCGTGACGGCGGTGGGGTAAGTCATGGCCAGACGATAGTTTGGAGCAATGGAGTCAACCCCTTCGGACGCAGCCCAGGCAGCCACGGAGGCCGCGGCCGGTGCCAACCCCACCGCCTCCTCCGCCCTCAAGGCGCTGGTTCGACCGAAGCTCACCAACGTGGAGGACGAGCGCCTGGAGCGCAAGCAGAAGCTGGCCGGTGCGCTGCGACTGTTCGGCCGCTTCGGTTTCTCCGAAGGCGTCGCCGGCCACATCACCGCGCGCGACCCGGAGCTGACCGACCACTTCTGGGTGAACCCCTTCGGCATGAGCTTCCGCCACGTGCGCGTCTCGGACCTCATCCTCGTGAGCCACACCGGCGAGGTGGTCGAGGGGAGTCGCCCGGTCAACCCGGCGGCTTTCGCCATCCACTCGGCCGTGCACGCGGCGCGCCCCGACGTCATCGCCGCCGCCCACGCCCATTCCATTTACGGCAAGGCGTGGTCGTCCCTCGGGCGCCTGCTCGATCCGATCACGCAAGACGCCTGCGTCTTCTACGAGGACCACACCGTGTGCACCGAAGGCGGCGGCGCCATCGTGCTGGAGGAGGCCGCGGCCAAGGCGCTGGCCGCCGCGCTCGGCCCGCACAAGGCAACGATCCACCGCAACCACGGGCTCTTCACCGTCGGGCACTCGGTCGACGAGGCCGCCTGGTGGTTCATCACCATGGAGCGCTCGTGTCAGGCCCAGCTCCTCGCCGAGGCCGCGGGCACGCCGGTGCTCATCGACGACGAAGGCGCGCGCTACACACGCGACAACTCGGCCGGGCACGCCGCCGGGTGGTTCTCGTTCCAGCCGCTCTGGGACGAGATCTCGCGCAGCGAGCCCGACCTCTTCGAGTAGGGATTTTCGGGAGACCTTCCGGGGCGGGCCTCCGGGCCCAGCCGCCGGAACGGTTCCGGCGGCAAGACCCGGTCGGCTGCCCAGAAGCAGGCGCAAGGGTCGATTGCCCGTGGAACGAGAACGTGTTCTAATCTCGGGCCGATGGAGTTCAACCTCGCCGACCTGTTCGAGGCGGCCGTCGATGCCTATCCCGAGCGGGAGTACCTCGTCGCCGACGGCAAGCGGCGGACCTACGCCGAGATGGAGGCCCGGGCCAACCGGCTGGCGCATCACTTGGCCGCGCAGGGGATCGGCCCGGGGGACCATGTCGGGATCTATGCGTACAACTCGGTCGAGTGGGTCGAGACCGCCTGGGCCGTCTTCAAGCTGCGCGCCATCTGGATCAACATCAACTACCGCTACGTCAAGGACGAGCTGCGGTACCTGCTGACCAACGCCGACCTGAAGGCGCTCGTCTACCAGCGCGAGTTCTCGCCGCTGGTGGCCGCGCTGCTCCCCGAACTGCCGCAGCTGCGGCACGTGATCGTGATCGAGGACGGCAGCGACGTGGAGCCGGCGCCGGGTGCGGTGGCGTACGAGGACGCGCTGGGCGGGGAGTCCGATGTGCGGGACTTCGGCCCGCGCTCGGCCGACGACCTCTACATCCTCTACACCGGCGGCACGACGGGCATGCCCAAGGGCGTGGTCTGGCGGCACGAAGACGTCTTCTACGCACTCGGCGGAGGGACCGACCCCGTCACGAACCAGCGCATCACCGACCCGGGCGCCATGGTGGTCAAGGGCGCCAACGGTGGGCTGGTCCATCTGCCCGTCGCACCGCTCATGCACGGCGCCACCCAGTGGTGCGTCATGGGGCAGAGCTTCGTCGGCTCCAAGATCGTCCTGATGGCCAAATTCGACCCCCACGAGGTGTGGCGGCTCGTCGGCGACGAGAAGGTCAACTCCGTCATGATCACCGGCGACGCCATGGGCAAGCCGCTGATCGAGTCGCTGGGCGACGAGGGGACGGACCATGATCTGTCCACCCTGCTCGCCGTGGTCTCGTCGGCGGCGCTCTTCTCCGCACCGGTCAAGGATCAGTTCTTCGAGCGCCTGCCCAACCTGGTGATCACCGACGCCATCGGCTCGTCCGAGGGCGGCAACAACGGCATGACCGTCGTGACCGCCGGCAACACGGCCATGAAGAGCGGGCCGACCGTGCACCTCCTCGGCGCGACCGTGGTGTTCGACGAGAACCTGGACCCGGTGGAGCCGGGGTCGGGTGGCATCGGCAAGATCGCCCGCTCGGGCGACATCCCGCTCGGGTACTACAACGACCCGAAGAAGACAGCCGAAGTGTTCATTCAGGTGCGCGGCACGCGCTTCGTCATGCCGGGCGATTACGCCACGGTCGAAGCCGACGGATCGATCACGCTGCTCGGCCGCGGTTCGATCGTCATCAACTCCGGCGGCGAGAAGATCTTCCCCGAAGAGGTCGAGTCCGCCGTGCGCTCCCACCCCGACGTCATGGACGCCATCGTCTGCGGCGCGCCGGACGAGCGCTGGGGGCAGACGGTGGCGGCCATTATCCAGCCGCGGGTGGGCCACGAGGCGCCCTCGTTGGAGTCCCTGCAGGAGCATTGCCGCTCGTCGATCGCGGGCTACAAACTCCCCCGTCGCCTGTACGCCGTCGATGCCGTCGAGCGGTCGCCCTCGGGCAAGCCGGACTACACGTGGGCGGCGGCCATCGTGCAGGCGGGCGCGGGCGCCGAGGCGGGGTCGGGGTCGGGCGCCAAGGCCTGAGGGCCGACCTTGGACGCCCGCGTGAGAGAAGGCGCGCCGGAGCTCATTCGTCTTGAACGAAGAGAGCAAACGTTCTGGAACAACACGCAGCCGCGAGACCCTCTGCGTTCGTCGGGCGGCCGAATCAGCGAATGAGCACTGAGCACTGAGCTTCGGATCGCGACGCCGTCCCGAATTATGTGAAGTTCCGTGGCGGAAATGCCGGTCTGTTGATCATCAGTTGTGCGATTGTTGACAGACCTTCCTCAGGGAGGGAAGGAACGCGACGGGACTCCCTCGGGCTCGTCGGGCGGCCGAATCGGCACATGAGCGTCGGGTCGAAGGGTGAACGGCGATGCCAAGAGTCCCGCGGACAAGAACGCAACCGCCGGCGTGGCGACAGGCACTGGCGTCCGTGCTCTGGGCTCCCATCATTGCCCTTGGGATGTTCACGGCGTTCTCGGCTGGCACGGGCTCTGCCGGCGCGGCCGCCTCCGCCTCGAGCGACTACGGCGGCGGCCAGATGATGACGGCCGATCCGACCGGTGGCTATTGGACCGCCACTGCCGTCGGCGCGGTGACGCCCCATGACGGCGCACCGGCCTTCGGGATCCCCGGCCGCGTCCGAGCTGCAGCTGGCCGAGCCGATCGTCGGCATGGCGGCGACGCCCGACGGCGGAGGGTACTGGCTCGTGGCCGGCGACGGTGGCATCTTCAGCTACGGCGACGCCAGGTTCTACGGCTCGGCCGGCGGCATGCACCTGAACGAGCCCATCGTCGGGATGGCGGCGACCAACGACGGCAACGGTTACTGGCTCGTCGCCTCCGACGGCGGCATCTTCAGCTACGGCGATGCGGCGTTCCTCGGCTCCACGGGGTCTCTTCATCTCAACCGGCCCATCGTCGGCATGGCCGCCACCTCCGACGGCGCCGGGTACTGGCTCGTCGCCTCCGACGGCGGCATCTTCAACTACGGCGACGCCGCGTTTCACGGATCCGCGGGATCGATCGTCTTGAACAAGCCCGTTGTCGGCATGGCGCCGACACCCGACGGTGCCGGCTACTGGTTGGTCGCCGCCGACGGCGGGGTCTTCACCTTCGGCGACGCCGGGTACGACGGGTCGACGTCGGGGACCGGCGTCGGCGCCCTGGGCATCGTCGTCGACCCGGCCGCCCCGGGCTACGCCATCGTGACGACCAGCGGGTCGGCTTCCGCCTTCGGCACACGGGCGCCGCCCGTTTCCACCCAGTTGCAGTCATCGCCCTCCCCCACTCAGCCGCTGACCCCGACGACCCCCCGTTCTTCGGCGCCAGCCACACGTCCGGCGGCCGGGCTCCAGCAGGGTGCCTACGTCGCGTCGGACGACCCGGCGAGGATGGCCGCGTTCGCTGCCGCGACCAAGACGTCACCGACCATCGCCAGCGAGTACCTGCCCGGAAACGCCGGGTGGACCGGGATGGACGGCTCGGACGGAAGCCTGGGTTGGCTGCTCGCGCCCTGGCAGGGAAGCGACTACACGCTCTCTTTGGGTGTGCCGATCATCCCGACCGCGAACGGGTTGCCCGTCGGCACCCTGGCCCAGGGCGCGACGGGTGCCTTCAACTTCTCCTACGTCACGCTGGCGCGGACTCTCGTCAGCGCCGGTCAGTCCGATGCCTACTTGCGCCTCGGCTGGGAGTTCGACGGCTCGTGGTTCCCATGGGCCGCCACCACGCCGAGCGCCGAGGCCGACTTCGCGGCGTACTTCCGGCAGATCGTCACGGCCATGCGGTCCGTCCCGGGCGAGAACTTCCGCTTCGTGTGGAACCCCGATGCCGGGGCCTTCACGACGCCCGGATTTTCGGTGGGCGCCGCCTACCCGGGCAACGCCTACGTGAACACGATCGGCCTCGATGTCTACGACGAGTCGTGGTCCACGAAGTCACGCAGGGTCTCGTGGTCCTCAGCCGACCTGCCCGCTCTGACGGCAGCACGTCAGTTCGCGGCGGCCAACGGCGAGCCGCTGGCCGTGTGCGAATGGGGCGTGGCCATCCGGACCGACAGCGACGGATTCGGCGACGACCCCCATTTCGTCAATCACATGGCGTCGTGGATGCTGAACCCCTCCAACGACGTGATCTACGAGGCCTATCTCGATGCGCACAACCGCGGAATGAACGCGCGCATCACCGGCCCGTTGTTCCCCAAGAGCCTGGCCGCCTTCATCGCCGATCTGGGTTGATGGGGGCCGGACCGGTTTGAATTCCGTCCCTCCTGTGAACGTCGAGGCCGAGGCGGGCAGGCAGCAAGCCCCAGAGGGCCGACGACAGCTGATCGGCGGCGGTGGCGGCGTCGTGCTCGATGGTGTTCGTCATGGACGCCATCGTGTGCGGCGCGCCGGACGAGCGCTGGGGGCAGACGGTGGCGGTCGTTATCCAGCCGCGGGTGGGACACGAGACTCCATCGTCGCCTCTACGTCGTCGATGCCGTGGAGCGGTCGCCCTCGCGCAAGCCGACTACACGTGGGCAGCGGCCATCGCGCAGGCGGGCTCCGAGGCGGTGCTGGTCCGAGGCTGGGGCGGGCTCAGGGAGGGAGGCTGGGTCGGGCAACAAGGCCTGAAGGCCGACCTCTCTGGACGATCCTTTTCCCGGGGGGCCGGCGGGTCCAGCCAGCGTCCGTCCCCGCACGAATAAGAAACGTCCTGGACGCCCTCAACGTAAAGGACACCTTGAGGTTCCTCTTGCGGCCAACAAATGATTGCTGCACCGCTGCGAAATTCACAACGCCGGAACAAATTATCGCTTAAGTTCCGTCCGTGGGAACGTCGATCTGTTGATCATCATTTGTTCGATTCTTCGAACGAAGCGGCCAACCTCCTGCCGGGAGGGACGCCACGCTCCGGAACTCGCTCGAGTTCGCGGGGCCGCCGAATCAGCAAATGAGTGTCGGATCGAAGAAGGGGTAAAGCGATGCAGAGAGTGCCGCGGATTCGGAAGCTACCGGTCGTGTGGGCACGGGCACTGGTGTCCTTGCTCTTGGTTCCCATCATTGGCCTTGGGCTGAGCACTGCGTTCTCGTCTGGTACGGGCTCCGCCGGCGCGTCCACCGCGCATCCCTCGAACCTCTACAGCGGCGGCATCATGATGGCCGCCGATCCGACCGGCGGCTATTGGACCGTGACCGGCACCGGTGCGGTGACGCCCCACGGCGGCGCCCCGGACTTCGGATCACCGGCCGCGTCCGGACTCCAGCTGGCCAAGCCGATCGTCGGCATGACGGCACGACCGACGGCAACGGCTATTGGCTGGTGGCGTCCGACGGCGGCATCTTCAGCTACGGCGACGCCACGTTCTACGGCTCGACCGGCGGCATCCATCTCAACAAGCCCATTGTCGGCATGGCTGCCACCAACGACGGCAACGGCTACTGGCTAGTGGCGTCCGACGGCGGCATCTTCAGCTACGGCGAGGCCGCGTTTCACGGGTCCACTGGGTCCATCGTCCTGAACAAGCCTGTCGTCGGCATGGCGTGACCAACGACGGCAACGGCTATTGGCTAGTGGCGTCCGACGGCGGCATCTTCAGCTACGGCGACGCCGCGTTCCACGGGTCGACTGGCTCCATCAAGCTCAACCAACCCATCGTCGGCATGGCGCCCACATCCGACGGCGCCGGGTACTGGTTGGTCGCCGGGGACGGCGGCATCTTCAGCTACGGCGACGCCGTGTTCCTACGGGTCGACGGCGGGAACGGGCGTCAGCGTCCTGGGCCTGGTCATCAACCCGGCCACCCCGGGCTACGCCATCGTGACGACCAGCGGCTCGGCTTCCTCCTTCGGCTCGCCAACGTCGGCCATTACCACCCAGCCGCAGTCAGCGGCCACCACCCCCGCCCAGCCGCTGACCGACGACCACCGCTTCGTCGAACGGCAGCTTGCTCCGGCGCCGGCGGGCTCCAGCAGGGTGCCTATGTCGGATCGGGTGACCCGGCGGGGATGGCTGCCTTCGGCGCGGCGACCAGGACGTCGCCGACCATCGCCACGGACTACCTGAACGGAGGCAGCCGGGTGGGCGGGCATGGACGGCTCGGGCGGAAGCCTGGGTTCGTTGCTCGATGCCTGGCACGGGGAGCGGCTACACACTCTCGTTGGGCGTGCCGATCATCCCCACGACTCGAGCGGCTTGCCCGTCGGCACCCTGGCCCAAGGTGCGACGGGAGCCTTCAACTCCTACTACGTCACGCTGGCCCAGACGCTCGTCAACGCGGGCGAGTCCAACGCCTACTTGCGCCTCGGCTGGGAGTTCGACGGGTCATGGGAGCCGTGGAGCGGCCACCACGCCCAGCGGTGAGGCGAGCTTCGCCGCCTACTTCCAGCAGATCGTCACCACCATGCGGTCCGTGCCGGGCCAGAACTTCCGCTTCGTGTGGAACCCCGATGCCTCGGCCTTCACGCAGTCCGGGTACTCGGTTGCCCTGGCCTACCCCGGCAACGCCTACGTGGACGTGATCGGGCTCGAGGTCTACGACCAGTCCTGGTCCTCGACATTCACTAACTCGTGGACCACGGCCCATCTGCCCGCCCTGACGGCAGCACATCAATTCGCCTCAACCAAGGGCAAGCCGCTGGCCATGTGCGAATGGGGCGTGGTCATCCGGACCGACGGTTACGGGCTCGGCGATGATCCCTCTTTCGTCAATGAGATGGCTTCGTGGATGAAAGACCCCTCCAACGACGTGACGTTCGAGACCTACTTCAGCGCCGACACCGGCGGGATGAACACGATCATCACTGACGGGTTGTTCCCGAACAGCCTGGCAGCCTTCACGGCCGACCTGGGCTGAGAGTCCCAGCGTCGCACCTGCTGAGCCCCGCTTCCTCAGCCGGTCGGCGTCGGCGTGGCGGTGAGCACGACACCGTTGGGACAGAGGCGTCGCCCGAGTTGGCGCCGTTACCGCCCAGGTTCGTCGAACCGACAGTCTGCCCTGTGGCCTTGTCGATGACCGTCATGACCCCGCTGTCGTCGCCGGACACCCAGAGCTGCGAGCCGTCCGGCGTGAGGCCGAGGGTGTCCGGAGCGCCCGGCACGCTGTAGGTGATCTCGATGCTCGCATCCGAACGCCGGGCAAGCCACCCCCGCCCGGTCGCCTCCGAGTGCATACCTGGCGCATTCCCGGGCGGCGCGGAGTTACGGAGAACGAGCGACGAATTGATCGCGACGAGAAGTGACAATTCGGTGCACCGTGGATGCGGGCAACCGCGGTGACGGCGCCAACGGGACCGCCCATCCAAATCCTCAACGACAATTTTCGACAGCACCACAGGGCCGCGTTACGGTGCGGCCATCACTCGGGAATCGGTTCCGCAGCGCGTAGCCAGTCGATCGACCCAGCGACGAAGCGGCGCGCGGCGCTCTCTGATCGCTGCCGGCGCGGGAGTCGCTCTTCTCATCGGGGTGGCCGGCCTCGCCACCCTCCCGGCGGCGGCCGCTGGCAGCGGCGTGGCGCACGTCGACGCCACCTCCTCGTGGACCGTCTACCACGGCAACCCGCTGGGCACGGGGGTGGACACCTCTGGCGTCACCTTCAACCCCCCGACCCCGGCGTGGACGTCGCCGGTCCTCGACGGCCAGGTGTACGGCGAGCCCCTCGAGGCCACCGGGCGCGTCTTCGTGGCGACGGAGAACGACACCGTGTACGCGTTGGCCGCCAACACCGGAGCGGTGTTGTGGTCCACGCACGTCGGGACGCCGGTGCCGTCGGGCGACCTCCCCTGTGGGGACATCAGCCCGTCTGTCGGCATCACCGGCACCCCGGTCGTCGATGCCGCTCGGGGGGAGATCTTCGTCGTGGCCGACGAGCTGGTTGGTGGTGCGCCCGCTCACTTTCTTCTCGGTTTCAACATCTACAGCGGCACGATCGACCTCGACGTAGCCGTCAGCCCGCCCGGGCAGGACGAAGCCGACATTTTGCAGCGCACCGGTCTGAACCTGAGCAATGGCAACGTCGTCTTCGGCTACGGCGGCAACGACGGCGATTGCGCGACCTACAGCGGTTGGGTCGTCTCGGTGCCCGAGGGCGGAGGGACGCCGGGCTACTACCAGGCGGTGCCCATCGGTCACGACGGGGCCGTCTGGATGGGCGGCGCCGCACCCGAGGTCGACTCGGCGGGCAACATCTGGGCGACCACCGGCAATGGCTCGTCGTCCACCCCCTATGACTTCGGTGACTCCGTCCTGGAGTTGGCGCCGAGCCTGGCCCGCACGCAGTTCTTCGCGCCCAGCACCTGGCAGACCGACAATTCCAGCGACTACGACCTCGGGTCGAGCCCGCCTGCGCTGCTCTCCAACGGGACCATCCTGCAGGTCGGAAAGTCATCGACCGCCTACCTGCTGAACCAAGCGTCGCTGGGAGGGATCGGCGGCCAGATCGGCTCCCCCGTCGCGCTGTGCCCGGCAGCGACTCCGACGGCGGCGACGCCGTCTCGGAACCGTCGTCTACGTCCCCTGCGGCAACGGTGTCGAGGCGATGCAGACCAGCCCGCTCGGCGCGCTGTGGCAGACGACCTCCGGAGCGCACGGCCCTCCGATCATCGCCGGCGGGCTCGTCTGGTCGATCGGTGGGATCATCGCTCTACGGCCTCAACCCGGCGAACGGCGCCGTGGCCCAGCAGGTCTCGGTCGGCGGCCAGGCCAACCACTTCCCGACGCCGTCGGTGGGTGACGGGCTCCTGCTGGCCCCGTCGACCGACCAGGTCATTGCGTTCTCGGGCTCGGCCGGCCTCCCGGGTCCGCCCTCGCCACCGCCGCCGGCGCCGCGCCGAACTCGTCGTACTGGCTGGTCGCCTCCGACGGCGGCATCTTCACCTTCGGCAACGCCGGCTTCTACGGCTCTGCCGGCAGCCTCCCGCTGGTCAAGCCGGTCGTCGGCGATGGCGCCGACCGCGTCGAAGAGCGGCTACTGGCTGGTGGCGTCCGACGGCGGCATCTTCAGCTACGGGGATGCCGCCTTCCACGGGTCGATGGGCGGCAAGCCGCTCAACGCGCCGATCGTCGGCATGGCCGCCACGCCCGACGGAGGCGGGTACTGGCTGGTGGCCTCCGACGGCGGGATCTTCAGCTTCGGCGACGCTGCGCTTCCACGGCTCCATGGGCGGCAAGCCGCTGAACAAGCCGATCGTGGGCATGGCCGCCACGCCGAGCGGGCTGGGGTACTGGCTGGTGGCCTCCGACGGGGGGATCTTCAGCTTCGGCGACGCTGCGTTCCACGGCTCCATGGGCGGCAAGCCGCTGAACAAGCCGATCGTCGGCATGGCGGCCGACCCCGAGTGGATTGGGGTACTGGTTGGTCGCCTCGGATGGCGGCATCTTCAACTTTGGCGATGCCGGCTTCTTCGGGTCGGCCGGGGGGACTCCATTGAACAAGCCCGCCGTCGGCATGGCGGCCACGCCCGACGGTCGCGGGTACTGGATCGCCGCGTCCGACGGGGGCATCTTCAACTACGGGGACGCCAACTTCTACGGGTCCGAGGGAGGCGCCGCGCTCAACAAGCCGGTCGTCGGGGTGGCGTCCGCCAGCTGAGCACTGCTGGCGGTCGCGCAGCCCGCGTTGCAGCCGGCCGGGGCACACAGGCCGACTTCGGCACGCGGGATCCATGGTGCGATGATGCGGGCGTGCCGAAGGGTCGCCTCCTCCTCATGACCGGCTCCCCCGGCTGCGGCAAGACCACGGTGGCGCCGCTGGTGGCGGATCGCCACGAGCTCTCGGTCTGCCTCGACCTCGACTGGTTCTTCGCCAAGCTGCGACGCGGGGCCATCGAGCCATGGCGCGAAGAGGCGCACACCCAGAACCGGATCGTGCTCAGCGCAGCCGCCGAAGCCGTCGCCACCTTCGCCGCCGGGGGCTACTTCACGGTCGGCGAGGGCATCCTCTACCCGTTCATGCTCGACCTCTTCGCCGCTGCCTGCGAGCCGCGCGAGCTCGCGATGCATTACGCCGTGCTGCGGGCGCCGATCGACCTCGTGCAGCAGCGGGTGCAGGACCGCAGGACGGAGCCGCAGCACGCAGGTGCGCTGGCCGACGCCGACGTGGTCGACGACCTGTGGACCCAATTCGAGAGGCACGGCGTGGCCGAACGGCACCGCGTCGACGTCGGAGCCGGCTCTCCGGCTCAGGTGGCCGAGGAGATCGACCGCCGCCTGGAAGCGGGCGACCTCAGGCTGGAACGTGACCAGCCGGGGCCGACGGAAAGGCCGAAGAGCTAGGAACCGCCGGCGGCGAGGCGCTGCTTGGTGGTGCGGTGCATCCGGGTCCTTGTCGAAGGCCGGCAGCAGGTGCTTGCCGAAGGTCTCCACCGCCTCCTCGCACGACTCGATCGACATGGAGCTCGACAGCATGCCGAAGGACAGCTGGTCGGCACCGGTGGCGACGTAGCGCTCGATCGCCTTGTTGACCTCGTCGGGCGTGCCCACGGCGACGTCGCCCGAGGCGATGACCGAGTCGAGCGAGGCGGCGTCCATGGCGGGCACGATCGCCGGCCACTCGGGAACGCCGGGGGGCTTCGGGAACGTGTCGAGGTAGCGGAAGACGAGGCTCAGGTGGTAGTTCGAGTCCGCCTCGAGGAACGTCTTGCGCGCCTTGGCGCCGTCCTCCATGCAGATCATCGTCGTGGTGATCATCACGTTGTCGTTCACGAAGCCACCGACCGGGTTCTTGCAGTCCCCGATCTTCTCCTTGTAGCGGGCGACCAGCGGCGTCAGCTGGTCGGGCGTCGAGAAGCCGAAGCACAGGACGCCCACGCCGAGCTCGGCGGCCAGGTCGAAGGTCGAGGGGCTGCCGGCCGCCATCCAGATGGCGGGGTGGGGCTTGGAGTAGGGCTTGGGCAGCACGTTGCGCGAGGGCATGGAGAAGAACTTGCCGTCGTAGCTGTAGTCCTCGTCCTTCCACATGCGCACGATCTGCGGCAGGGTCTCGGCCACCATCTCGCGGGTCAGCTCGGAGTCCTCGATCCCGAAGCCCTTCTGCTCGGTGGTGGACGAGCCGCGGCCGGTGCCGAACTCGAAGCGGCCCTTCGGAGAGGTGGTCGAGCATGGCCACCCGCTCGGCGATGCGGGCCGGGTGGTTCACCGGGGGCGTGATGTTGAAGATGCCCGAGCCGATGTGGATGTTGCTCGTCTTGGCGGCCAGAAGGCCAGGAAGGACTCGGAGGCCGACAGGTGCGAGTACTCGGTGAGGAAGTGGTGCTCGGAGGCCCAGGTGTACTTGAAGCCGGCCTTGTCGGCCGCCACGATGAAGGCGACCTCGTCCATGATGCGGTCGTGCTCGGCCGATGCTCCGTGCTGCTCGACGTACCGGGGCAGCAGGCACGCGGCGTTGAAGATGCCGAATTCCATGGGGATGCACGTCCTCGTCTACGGTGCCGCGGTCCGTTCCGCCGGCGCTCCAGCGACGGTAACACGGGTCTGGTTAAAATGCAACGTGTTCCAGTAATGGGACTTCCACCCCAGGTCAGAGACGTTTGGAGATGCGGTGACCCCTGCTGAGGCGCAACCGTCCGAACCCGTCGCCACCCCGGCGCCGCTCACGGAAACCATCACCGGACGCCGTCCTCGGCCCTGGCCGACGTCGACCGGCTCGGACTGGTGGCGAACGACCTCCGCCTCAGCCACGCCGAGGTGGTCGCCCGGGCGGCGGCGCGGGCAGCCTGGTTGCGTGCCACGCGGCAGGACGGCCCCTTCCACGTCGCGCTCATGCTCGACAACGTGCCCGAGTTCGTCTTCTGGCTCGAGGCGGCCGCCCTGGCCGGCGCCGTGGTGGTCGGGGCCAACCCGACCCACCGCGGCGACGAGTTGGTGCGCGACCTGGCCCACACCGAGTGCCAGTTCCTGGTCACCGACTCGACCTACCTGCCCCTGGTGGAGGGCGCCCGCATCGGCGACGCCCTCGGGCGAGGTCGGACGCACCAACGAGCGCGTGCTGGTGCTCGACACCGCAGCCGGGCGCAGCGCGCGCTCGACCCCTACGCGACGGCGGACCCGGCGGAGGTGGCCGACCGTTCGGTGACCCCCGAGTCGCTCGGCTATCTCCTCTTCACCTCGGGCACCTCCGGCGCGCCCAAGGCCTGCCTGTGCAGCCAGGGCCGCCTGGCCCGCATCGGCGCCATCGTGGCGCAGATGTACGCCCTCGAGCCGGCGGACGTCTGCTACCTCTCCATGCCGCTGTTCCACTCCAACGCGCTCGATGGCGGGCTGGGGCCCGGCGCTCATGGCCGGCTCGGCCGTTCGCCCTCCCGTCGTCGGGCCGCTTCTCCGCCTCGGGCTTCCTCCCCGACGTGCGGGCCGCCGGCGCCACCTACTTCAACTACGTCGGCAAGCCGCTGTCCTACATTCTGGCCACGCCCGAGCAGCCCGACGACGCCGACAACCCGCTCGTGCGCGCCTTCGGCAACGAGGGCTCGACCGACGACGTCGCCCGCTTCGCCGAGCGCTTCGGTGTCGCCGTCACCGACGCCTACGGCTCGACCGAAGGCGGCGCCACGGTGCAGCGGACGCCGGACACGCCGCCGGGCGCGCTGGGCCGGGCGCCCGAGGGCACGGTCGTGCTCGACCCGGCCACCGGGGCCGAGTGCCCGCCGGCCCGCTTCGACGACCGCGGCCGCCTGCTCAACGCCGAGGAGGCCATCGGCGAGCTGGTCTCCAAGGCCGGCGGCGCCGGCTTCGAGGGCTACTGGCGCAACGGCGAGGCCGAGACGGCCCGGCTGCGCGAGGGCTGGTACTGGACCGGCGACCTGGCCTACCGCGACGACGCCGGCTTCTTCTACTTCGCCGGCCGCGACCACGACTGGCTGCGCGTCGACGGCGAGAACTTCGCCTCGGCGCCGATCGAGCGCATCCTGCAGCGTCATCCCGACATCGTGCTGGCCTCGGTCTACGCCGTGCCCGACCCGGTGGTCGGCGACCAGGTCATGGCCGCGGTGCAGCTGCGGCCCGGTGTCGACGCGCTCGACGGGGAGGAGCTGCGGGGATTCCTGGCCGCCCAGGGCGACCTCGGCACCAAGTGGGCGCCCCGCTTCGTGCGCATGAGCGGCGAGCTGCCGGCCACGGCGACCAACAAGGTGCTCAAGCGCTCACTGCGGGCCGAGCGCTGGAACTGCGCCGAGCCGGTGCTGTGGCAGCCCGACAAGGGCGGGGCGTATCGCTGCTCGATGACCGAGACCGAGGCGGCCGGCTCGAAGAAGCGGTGGGCGACCGGGCGCTCTGAGCCGGGCGCCGTCTCCCGCGCCGTGTTCAGCGGCCAGCGTACCGCCTCACTCAGCGATCGACGCCGAGCACCAGCCCGCTGGTCGGCACGCCGGTGCCCGGCGGTGACCACCACGTGCTCGACGCTCGGGCACCTGGTTGACCGAGGTGCCGCGCACCAGCCGGGCGCCCTCGGCGATCCCGTTCATGCCGTGCAGGTAGGCCTCGCCGAGCTGGCCGCCGTGAGTGTTGATGGGGAGCGCCCCGCCGAGCTCGAGACGCCCGTCCCGCACGAAGTCCTTGGCCTCGCCCTTGGCGCAGAAGCCGAGCTCCTCCAGCTGGTAGAGCACGTAGGGGGTGAAGTGGTCGTAGAGGATGGCCGCCTGCATGTCGTCGGGGCCGAGCCCCGAGGTCTCCCACAGCTGGCGGGCCACGACCGCCATCTCGGGCAGCCCGAGCAGGTCGTCGCGGTAGTAGCTGGTCATCATGTCCTGGCCGGCGCCGGAGCCCTGCGCCGCGGCGCGGATGACGACCGGCGGGTCGTTGCAGGTCGCGGGCACGCTCGAGTGAGGTCACCACCAGGGCCTGTCCCCCGTCGGTCTCCTGGCAGCAGTCGAGCAGGTGCAGCGGCTCGACGATGAAGCGGCTGTTCTGGTGGTCCTCGAGCGTGATCGGCTGCTCGTAGAACCAGGCCTTGGGGTTGGTCGCCGCGTGCTTGCGGTCGGCCACGGCCACCCGGCCCGAGGTCCTCGCTCGTGGCGCCGGTCTCGTGCAGGTAGCGCTGCGCCGCCATGGCCACCCACGAGGCCGGGGTGAGCAGACCGACCGGGAGGTACGACGCCATGTGCGCGTTCTCGGCCGTCGGCATGGGCGGCCGGCCCTGGACGCCGGCGCCGAAGCGGCTGCCCGAGCGCTCGTTGAAGGCGCGGTAGCAGACCACGACGTCGGCCACGCCCGAGGAGACCGCCAGCGCGGCCTGCTGAATGGTGGCGCACGCCGCGCCGCCGCCGTAGTGGATGCGGCTGAAGAAGGTCAGGTCGCCGATCCCCAGGCTGCGCGAGATGTCGATGTCGGGGTTGGTGTCGGAGCTGAACGTCACCATCCCCTGCACCTCCGACGGCGCGATGCCGGCGTCCGCCAGAGCGGCGGCGACCGCCTCGACGGCCAGGCGGAGCTCCGAGCGGCCCGAGTCCTTGGAGAACTCGGTGGCGCCGATGCCCGCGATGGCCGTCGCGCCCGCGAAGGAGTGGGAGGCCACCATCAGGCGCCGGCCTGCTCCGGCCACCGGCAGCAGCACGGTGACCGTGCCGGTCACGTGGTCACCCAGCTCGTTGGCCCCGCGCAACGAGACGGTCACGGCGCCGTACTGGCCGTCGTCGGTCAGCTCGCCCTTCTCCGTGACCGATCCGGTCAGCGTCATGATGCAGTCCGGGTAGTTCGGCGCGCCCAGACGGATGGAGACATCCGAGCAGGCGGCTGCGTGGTCCCGACCAGTCGGTGACGTAGCGCCCCACCAGACCGTTCGTGGTCAGGATGTTCATGAAGATGTCCTTCGAGCCGCGATCGGTGGCCAGCACCGAGTCGTGGTGCACGTCCTGGTAGTCCCGGCTGGCGATGGCGCCCGACACGATCAGCGTCCGGGTGATCGGCAGCATCCAGCGTCGGGAGCTCGTCGCCCACGGCGACCGTGGAGAAGAGCGGCCCGGAGAGGTCGAGCCCCGACGCAGACGCGGCCGCGCTCACGAGTTCGCCTCCGCCCGCGCCAGCGCCTGCTCGGCGATGTCCGCCCCCAGCTTGGAGAGCTGCGCGCTCGGGTCCGCCCAACAACAGCTCGATCTGCTTGCCCCAGAGGAAGTAGCGGTGGATCGGGTACGAGATGTCCGCCCCCATGCCGCCGTGCAGATGCTGCGTGGCGTGCACGGCACGCTGCCCTCGTTCAGAGGCCTGCCACTTGGCCACCCGGGCGGCGTCGGCGGCGTCGCGGCCGGTGTCGAAGCGCCAGGCGGCGTTCAACCAGGTGACGCGCATGGCCTCGATGTCGATGGCGGCATCGGCCGCCCGCAACATGGTGCCCTGGAACGTGCTCAACGGCCGGCCGAACTGCTGGCGGGTGTTCAGGTACGCCGCCGTCGTGGTCAGCGCCGCCTCGCACACCCCGACCTGGAGCGCGCACAGGGCGATGGTGGCGGCCACCAGGACGTAGTCGAGCGCGGCGCGCCCGAGCTCGGGACCGATCAGGACGTCGTCCGGACCCACCGTGACCCCGTCCAGGTGGACATGCGGGTGGATCTCGCGGTTGGTCGTGACGGCGCGCTCGAGGGTGACACCCGGCGCCGCAGGGTCGAGCAGGACCAAGACCACGCCGCCGTCCTCGGTGCGGGCCGGCAGCACGATGCGCGCCGCCAGGTGCGCGTGGGGCACGGCCAGCTCGGTGCCCTCCAGAGTCCAACCGTCGTCTACCGCACCGCCATCAGCAGCACGGGCACGCACGGACGGCATGGACGTCGGGCTGTTGGCGCTGCCGGTCAGGGCCGCGGTGAGGATCACGTTGCCGGCGACGACCCCGGGCAGCCAGCGGCCGCGCTGGGCCTCCGAGCCGAAGCGGGTCAGCGGGAGCGCGCCCAGCACCAGGGTGGCCCACAGCGGGACCGGGGCCACCACGTTCCCCTGCGCCTCGAGCAGGAGGCAGAGCTCGGTCAGGCCGTATCCGGCGCCGGCGTCCGCCTCGGGAATGGCCAGCCCGAGCAAGTCGGCGTCGGCCAGGGCCTTCCACAGGTCGCGGTCGATGCGCTCGGTGCCGGCCTCCACGGCGGCGATGCGCTCGGCGTCGACCAGACCGGAGAAGAGGCCACCGGCCGCCTCGGACACCGCCAGCTGCTCGTCGCTCAGTTTGAAGTCCATCAGGATCCCTCCCCCGCCGACCCCGGCCCAGCTGTCCCCGCCGACCCGACCGGCACGAAGACGGGCAACGACAGCTCCTCGTCGTAGTCGACGAACTCGGCCTGCACCGGCCTGCCGATCTCAATGGCGCCCAGCTCCACTCCCGCCGAGATTGGCCACCACGCGCGTCCCCTCCTCGAGCTCGATCAGGCCGATCGGCAGCGGATACTCGAACGCGGGCACCTGCGGGTAGTGCACGACGACGTAGGAGTAGATGGTGCCGCGGCCGCTCGACTCCACCGTGTCCCATTCGAGCGAGCCGCACACGGCGCAGGCGGGCAGCGGCGGGTGACGCAGCGTGCCGCACGAGGTGCAGTGCTGAATCAGCAGCCGGTGGGCGCGGGCGCCCTCGAACCAGAACGCGTTGTCCTGGGTGATGGCGGGCCGCGGGCGCGGCGGCCGGGCAGCGGCGCGCACCGGCGGCAGGTACTTGAGGATGCGGAAGCGCATGGTGGCCACCGGCTCGCCGGCGTCGTAGAGCTTCTGCACCTCGTCCTCCGACACCGGCCACGCGGGCACATCGACGTCGGGCACGGCGACGTAGTCGAGGCGGGTGGTGATGAAGCGCCCGGTCCCGAGTGCGGTCCGCTTGGGATCCGAGATGGCCTCAATGAACGACCGCACCAGCAAGCGGTCACCGACGACGAGGGGACGGTCGTAGTGCTGCTCGCAATTGGTGGCCACCACCGACGTCAGGCCCTCGTCGTCGAGCAGGCTCATCATCGTCTCGTTGGGCCCGCTCCCCTCGGCCTCCCCGTTCGCCCGGGCCTCCTCGGTGAGCAGCGAGGCCCGCAGGCCGCGCATGATCCAGGCCTGCAGCATGGTGGGTGGGGCGATGAGCTCGTCGTATCCCGCGGCGCGCGCCGCCGCGTCGGACACGTACACCGGGTTGTGATCGCCCATCGCCTCGACCCAGTGCCGGATCATCGGAACGTTGACCGCGTCGGGCGCCAGATTCGGCGCGCCGGACGCCAACCCGACGAGCGCAGCCAGCTTGTCACTGTGGTCCGGGAAGGCCGCCAGCTCTTCGAGCAGCCGCAGCCCCCCCGTCACCGCGCCCCCCGGGTCATCCCCAGCCCGGCCGTGGCGACGATCTCGCGCTGCACCTCGTTCACCCCGCCCCCGAACGTGTTGATCTGGGCCTGGCGGCCCGTGGCCTCGAGCCGGCCACGCAGGACCGCGCCGGGCGAGCCCGGGACGAGATACCCGGCCGCCCCCACGACGCCCAGCAACAACCTGGTCACCTCCACGATCCGCTCGGTCCCGAAGACCTTGATCGAAGACGACTCGGCACCGGTCAGCTCGCCGTCCGCCACGTGCACCGCCATGCGCCAGTTCAGCAACCACATGGCCTGCAGCTCGGCATGGCACTTGGCCAGATCCATCTGCACCCAGGGCTGGTCGATCAGCGTCTGCCGCCATCGCCGCCATCGCTCGGCTGGGCTGCCGCCCAGTCCACGATGTCCTCGTACAGCGAAATGGCGAGGCCGCTCCACGCGGCCAGCCCGACCCGCTCGTGGTTGAGCTGGGTGGTGATCATGCGCCAGCCCTCGTTCTCCTCGCCCACGCGGTTGGTGACAGGCACGTGCACGTTGTCGTAGAAGGTCTGCGCCGTGGTGAGTCCGCCGACGGTGTTGATGATCGACCACGCGAAGCCCGGCGACGTGGTGGGCACGCACAGAATCGAGATGCCCTTGTGCTTGGGAACATCGGGATCGGTCCGGCAGGCCAGCCAGATGTAGTCCGCCTGGTCGGCGCCGCTGGTGAAGATCTTGGCCCCGTTGATGACGTACTCCTCGCCGTCGCGCACGGCGCGCGTGCGCAACGACGCCAGGTCGGTGCCGGCCTCGGGCTCGGTGTAGCCGATGGCGAAGTTCAGTTCCCCGGCGAGGATCTGCGGGAGGAAGAAGGACTTCTGCTCGTCGGTGCCGAAGCGCATGATGGTCGGCCCGACGGTGTTGATGGTGACGAAGGGGAACGGCGCGCCGGCGCGCCGCGTCTCGTCGAAGAAGATGAACTGGTCCGTGGCCGGCCGACCCTGCCCGCCGAACTCCTTGGGCCAGCCGATACCGAGCCAGCCGTCCTTGCCGATCTGGCGCACCACCTGCGTCCAGGCCTCGCCCCCCTCGCCGCCCTCGGCCAGGCCGGCTCGCACCTCATCGGTGAGGAGCTCGGCGTAGTACCGACGCAGCTCGGCGCGCAGCTGCTGCTGTTCGGGGCTCTCTTCGAGGAACATCGTGGGGCAGCCTCGCGTGCATTCTGCGGTCCCTGCCAAGTCAAGGCCGCGCTGCGCAAAACTGTAACACGTTCTCGTTTGGGCGGCCCGGGCCGTGGCGGCCGCCGGCGCGCCGGGTGGGCCGCCGCCCCGACCTGCCCCGAGCCGGCGCGGCGGCCGGACCGAATCAGGGCGACGACACGGGCGAGGCCGCCACGCCCGCCAGTATCCCGAGGAATTCGCCCCAGCCCCCTTCGTGCGAGCGGCGGTAGTCCTCGGTCGGCAGGTCCCGGTGCGTGAGGGTGACGACCGTCTCGTCGCCGTCCGCCTGCAGGACGACCTCGACCGTGCTGCTGCCGGGCGGGAAGTCATGCCGGCCCTCAATGCCCCACGTGAAGACCACGCGGTGAGGCGGGTCGATCTCGACGTACCGGCCGCGGGCCGGATTGCCGCGCACGTCGAGCGCGAAGGTGCCACCCGGCCGCGCGATCGAGCAACGCCGTGTCGGCGAGCCACCTGGTGGCCAACGCCGGGTCGGTGAAGTAAGGGAACACGACCTCGGGCGGCGCCGCGATACGCACGCTCGCCGTCACCGGTTCCGTCACAAGTGGTTCCGTCACGAGCGCTTCGCTCCCCTCTTCGGGTGGTCGCGTTCGACGGCACGCTTCAGACGGTCGAGCGCGTCCGGCCAGAACTCGCCGAGCATGGCGCGCACGGGTTCGAGCGAGGACGGCTCGAAACGGTAGAGCCGGCGCGTGCCGTCCCGGCGCTCCTCGAGCAGGCCGGCCCGCTTGAGCACCGTGAGGTGCTGGCTGACCGCCTGCTGCGTGAGCGCGAAGTGCGTGGCGATCTCTCCGGCGGGCAGCTCGGTGTCCTGCGTGAGGCGCATGATCTCGCGCCGGTGGGGATCGGCGAGCGCCCGCAGGACGACGTCGGTTCCTGCGGGGCTCGCGGTGTCGGAGGGCATCAGGACGCCATTCTGACCGGGATGATCCGGCTTTCAGGCCGCCGGCTCGTGCCGGGCTGGCTGTCCCTCGCCGGTGTCGGCGTACGAGACCAGGCTGCCCAGGTAGTGGGTCCAGCCTTCGTGGCACATGTCGAAGCACTCGAGCTCGGGAGTGAGGCCGTGATGACGGAAGTGGAGGACGGACCCGGTGCCCGAAGCCGCCACGTCGAAGACGATCCTCGTCCCGACCCACTCGGGCGTCATCGGGGTCTCTTGCACGCTCCAGACGACTTGGCCCTCGTCGCCCGGCTCCACCCGCAGCACGATCACCTGCCCGTGGCTGGCGAAGGTCACCTTGAAGACGCCCCCCACCGCAGCCGAACCCTCGGTCGGCCCCCACCAGTCGGTGATGGCGTCGGGCGTGCGCAGCGCGGCGAGCACCTTCTCGGGCGGGGCGCTGAGTGTCTTCGTGCTCTCGAAGTCCTCGGTGGCCTCGGTGCGGTTGGTGGCGGTGGCGGTTGGTGGCGGTGCGGTTGGTGGCGGTGGTCATGGGCATCCTTCCGGTCGACGTAGGGAGTGACGTCTGTCACTTCCACAAGTGATTACTTGTACAAGTATCTACTTGTGAATACGGGATGTCAACCCCTGCTCTCGACCGGTCCCTCCAGGCGTGGCGAGGAAGAGAACAGGTTCAACCCCAGGCGCTCGGACAGGTACGCCGTCATGTGCCGTCCCCGCACGCTGTTGCCGGCCTCGTCGAGCGGGGGTGAGAACGTGCCCACCCCGCCCTTCCCCGGCGACACCGTCACGATTCCCCCGCTGACCCCGCTCTTCCCCGGCAGGCCGACGTCGTAGAGCCAGTCGCCCGAGCGCTCGTAGAGGCCGGCGGTGGCCAGGACGGGCAGCACCCGCTTACAGGTCGACGAGGCCACGGCGCGCGCTGCCGGTCAGCGGGTTCACGCCACCGTCGGCCAAGGTGGCCCCCATGACCGCCAGGTCGCGGGCCGACACGCGCAGCGAACACTGGCGCGTGTAGATGTCGGTGACGACATCGGGATCGCTGTACATGCGGCCGTAGCCGTTCAGGAGATGCGCGATGCCGCGGTTGCGGTCGTTGGTCGCCGCCTCGGACTCGTACACCGCCTCGTCCATCTGCAGCGGACGACCCGCAAATACCGACAATCCGGTGACGATCCGCTCGAACTTCTCCTCGGCCGTGGTACCCGGAACGAGGCTCGTGCTGGCGAGCGCCCCCGCATTGACCATCGGGTTCATGGTGCGGTCCTCGTTGAGCTCGACGCCCATGACCGAATCGAAGGGCAACCCCGTGCTGTTGACCCCGAGCTTGCGCCGCGCCTCGGCGGGACCGAGCGCGTCGCAGACCAGCGCGAAGACGAAGAGCTTGGAGATGCTCTGAATGGTGAACTCCTGCTCGGCATCGCCGATGGCGAACACGCCACCGTGCACGCCGGCCACACAGACGCCGAAGGCATGGGGCGAGGCCTCGGCCAGGGCGGGGATGTAGTCGGCCACCCGGCCCCCGTCGTCATGCCGGAAGCGCTCATAGCCGGCCTCGACGATCGATCGGATCTCCTCGTCGGAGGGGAGGCTGCCGGTCGAGATCCACTCGTTGACCGGGTCCTCGGTCCGATCCCGATCCTCGGCCGCAGCCTCGGGCTCTGCGTTGCCTTCGTCCATACGCCCCCTCCTCGTCCCGGCGGGTCCGGCTGCCTAAGCCGGGTCGTCGATCTCGGTCAGGTCGTCTTGCGTGATCGCGGGCAGCTTGGCGATCCCAGCCAGCAGATGGCGCTCCCAGACCTTCTGCAGCTTCTCGAGCAGCGGGGAGTCGCTGGCGATGCGGAACTGGCTGAGCGAGCGGGACTCGTTGAAGTAGATGCCGATGTCGTAGGGCGGACCGACCGACAGGTTGGCCCGGGCCGTGCTCAACATGGACCCCAGCGCGATCTTGGCCGCCGTGACGAGGTCGACGTGGGCCTCGACCGCCAGCTCGAGCATGAACTTCCCGTACTTGCTCTCGCCGATCTGCAGGAAGGGGCGGTCGTCCGAGGCGCGGATGTAGTTGCCCTCGGGATACACGAGGAGGATGTCGGGCTCCTCGTCCCCCACATGACCCCCCAGGATGAACGTCGCCGTGCCGTCCGCCCCCACCTGGCCCAGCCCCTCCTTGTGCTCGGCCGCCACCTCGCGGCTCAGGCGCCCGAGATACAGCGCCGCCTCGAAGAGGTGCCCGACCGTGGCCAGGCTCTCAGTTGCCTCCCCGGCAGCCAGGTCCCGCGCCATGCGGTCGAGGACCTCCTGGGTCGTGGCCAGGCTCCCGGCCGACTCGATCACGAAGAGACGGTCGTCGGCCGGTTGGAGAACGTGCATCTTGCGGTAGGTGCCGACGTTGTCGACGCCCGCGTTCGTCCGGGTGTCGGCCAGGAAGAGCATGCCCTCGTGGAGGCGCAGGGCCAGGCAGTAGGTCAACGACGCCGTCCTCGGTTCGCTCGGCCAAGATCGGGAGCTCCGATCGCCGCCCGGCGAACATACCCGCTGCGCGGGGCGTGTCGAGGCGACAGCCGGAGAGGCCACCTCCTGGCCATTGCCGGTCCTGCTAGCTGCCGGGGACCACAATCCTGCACATGAGGTAACGCCGATCGGTGGGGTCGCGGGCGAACTCCGCGCCGAGCTTGCGGTTCAGCTGAATCATCGGAGCGTTGTCGACGTGGACGACGGACCGAATCGACTCGACGCCGATATCGGCCGCCAGGTCGAGCAGAACTCGCTTCAGGCGCTCCGCATGGCCGCGTCGTGTATGGCCAGACGCGGTGGCCAGGACGTTTGATTCCCATTCGGCCGGATTGCCGACCTGCGACCAGACCAAGACAGCGACCAGCTTCTCTTCGTCGATCAGGCCGATGGCCGCAGCCCGTTCCACGAGGAGGTCGTCCACCAGGTACTCCTGGATCATGAGCTCGGCGAGCTCCGTCCAGGGCTCTTTGAAACGGCGGCATTGGAACCCCACCAGCTGAGCCGCTCGTTCAGGATCGATGCGGACAATCCTCACGTCGGAGCGATGGTTATGCAGTGATGCCGCGATCCTCGAGGGTGCTCCAGATGGCCTCGCTTCGCTCGGGGCCGAACCCGGCATCGGATGCCAACCGATACGCCTCCGGATGACTGACGAGGAGCTCGATCGCTTCGGGCGACATCGGACGCGTTGCATTCGACCAACCCATCTGATCCTGCACGGCAGCCACCCACGACTCCGTCAAGACGGCGGCATGGGAAATCCCACTCAGGGCTGCATTCGCCAGCGCCGACACCGGGGGCTTCCGCACCAGCTCCATCGCCTTCTCCCCGAAGTTCACCGCCATGAGCCTCCCAAACATGGCAGCGCAGCCGCCACTCCGGAGAAGGCCGTTTCTGATAGGGAGCTTCTGCCCCCCGCGTGGCGGACTTGTGGTCCCGCACGCTCCCCCTATGATCTGACACACGTTCTAGAAATAGCCTCGAAAGGGCAGGCACCGGACGACAGGGGTGGGTCGCCGGAGTCGCGAAAGGGGGGGCCTTGAGCCTCGAGGAGATCGACCTCACCGACGGGCGCAACTTCGTGGCCGGGGTGCCCTACGAGTGGTTCACCGAACTGCGCCGGGAGGCGCCGGCCTTCTGGCACCCGCAGGACAGCGCACCCCGCGGCGGGTTCTGGGCCATCACCCGCTACGACGACTGCGTGCAGGTCAACCGGGACTGGGAGCACTTCTCCTCGGCCCGGGGCGGCTCCCTCTTCCCCGACATGGACGACGACCAGCTGGCCCAGCAGCAGCTGATGATGCTCAACATGGACCCGACCATGCACACGCGCTACCGGCGCCTGGTCAACAAGGGCTTCACCCCCAAGATGGTGCGGGACCTGGAGCAGCAGATCGTCGGCTACGCCGACGGCATCATCGACGCCGTCTGCGAGCGCGGCACGGCCGACTTCGTCGAGGAGATTTCCGCCGAGCTTCCCCTCCTCGTGATCGCCGAGTTGCTGGGCGTGCCCCAGGAGGACCGGCGCATGGTCTTCGACTGGTCGAACCGCATGATCGGCGCGGAGGATCCGGAGTACCAGATCCCTGGCGCCGAACCCGGCGAGTCCGCCATGCAGGTCTACGCCTACGCCGAGGAGCTGGCGACGGCCCGGAGGCTCCAGCCCAAGGAGGATCTCGTCTCGGTGCTGCTCGGCGCCGAGGTCGAGGGCGAGAAGCTCAACGAGCTGGAGCTGGACCTCTTCTTCCTCCTCCTGATCGTGGCCGGCAACGAGACCACCCGGAATCTCATGTCGGGCGCCATGGCCGCCTTCTTCGATCACCCGGACCAGTGGGAGCTGCTGCGCCGGGACCGCTCGCTACTGCCCAGCGCCGTCGAGGAGATGCTGCGCTACGTCACCCCGGTCATGCACTTCCGCCGCACGGCCACCGCAGACATGGAGCTGCACGGGGAGAAGATCCTCGAGGGCGACAAGGTCGTCTTCTGGCACACCTCGGCCAACCGCGACGAGGCGGCCTTCGACAGCCCCGATGTGTTCGACATCACCCGCTCCCCCAACAACCACATCGCCTTCGGCGGCGGCGGGCCGCACTTCTGCCTCGGAGCGAACCTGGCCCGCATGGAGATCATGGTGATGTTCGACCGCCTCCTCGAGCGCATCCCCGACATGCGCCTCGACGGCAAGGTGCAGCGCCTGCAGTCGAACTTCATCAACGGGACCAAGCACATCCCGATCGCCTTCGCCCCGTCGGCTCCCGTCGGGGGCACGCCGCTGCCCGCCCGAGCCCGCTGAGGCCGGCGCCGTGCGCGACCACGAGGTTCGCTTCCACCAGGCCGTCGCTTTCCTGCCGACCAGCCAGATCCTCCCGTTGGCCAAGGAGTGCGACGGCCTCGGGTACGGCGGCATGTACGTCTCTGACCACCTCTTCAACCCTCGCCAGCGCACCTCGCGCTACACCTACTCCAAGGCCGAGGACGGCGCGCCCGGTTGGGAGGACCACACGGCGTGGCCCGACCCCATGGCGGTGATTGCCGCCTGCGCCGGCGCCACCGAGAACCTGCTCTTCACCACCGGCATCTACATCGCACCGCTGCGCGACCTCATGACGGTCGCCAAGAGCGTGGGGACGACCGCCGTGTTGTCGAACAACCGGTTGCGGCTCGGCATCGGCGTCGGCTGGAGCAAGGAGGAGTTCGACCTGACGGGGCAGGACTTCGCCAGCCGCGGCAAGCGCCTCGACGAAATGATCGTGGCCCTGCGCGCGCTCTGGAGTGGCGGGTGGGTCGAGTTCCACGGCGACTTCTACGACGTCCCGGAGTGCCAGATGGAGCCCGCCCCCACGCAGCCCGTGCCGTTCATCTGCGGGGGCCACTCCCCCGTCGCGCTGCGTCGCACGGCGGAACTGTGCGACGGCTGGATCGCCGCCGGCGCCTACAGCGAAGAGGAGGCCTGGATCCACCTCGCCGAGCTGCACGACGCGCTCGAGAAGGCCGGGCGCGACAAGGACGACGTTCACCGTCTACCTGTCGTTGAACGAGCGGCCGAGCGTCGACCTCTACCGCCGCTTCGCCGACGCCGGGGTGACCGACTTCGTGTGCCGCGCCCTGGATGTTCGCCGATGTGGCCCCCGGAACCCCTGACGACAAGGCGCTGGCCGCCCGTCTCGGCCCGGTCCACTGGTTCGCCGAGGAGATCGTCGCCAAGGTCTGACGCTGGGGATAGTCCTGGGACTCGAGGACCGAGCTCCGGAACCGGCACTCGCGAGGGATCTGAAGGCGAAAATGCGGCATCCGATCAGGGCGTGATACGCGCTCCTGCGGAACGTAGCTTTCAAATCGTTGTGGAATCCTGGTCCTGGCGCTCCCGATCGGTGGTAACGGCTCGCTCGTGAAGGGCAAACTGTCATTTCTATGGAGTCTCCCGAGATTCGGTATGTGAGCATCGGAGATGGAGACGTCGCCTACCAGGTCCTCGGCGAAGGCCCCGGCGACCTCCTCTTCTGTAACTCCCTCGGAGGACATGTCGATCTCATCTGGCAGATTCCTCAGGCGGCGGAATTCTTCGAGAAGTTGGCCACGACTGAGACGAGTCCTGCACATGGACCGCAGGGGCTCCGGCGCCTCGGACGCTGTATCTCTCAAAGCCATACCGACGTGGGAGGAGTTGGCCGAAGACATAGCCGGTGTGCTCGACGCCACCGGGTCCAAGGTGGTGGACCTCGTTGGAGTGAACGAGGTCAGCCCGAACGCCGATCCTGTTCGCGGCCATGCATCCCGAGCGCGTGGGTTCGCTCATCCTCATCAACACATCCGCGCGATACATCGAGGCGCCGGACTACCCGATCGGGGTAGACCCCACGACCCTTGATGCGATCTACGACATGCTGATGTCGACGTGGGGCAGCGATGCGTTCATCACCGCGACGAATCCGACACAGGCGCATGATCGAGAATTCCTCAAAGCTGCGGCCCGTATGAATCGGGCGTCGGCGACGCCCAGTACAGCCGCCGCTCTGATGCGGTACTTCTTGAGCAGCATGGACGTGCGCCCGTTCCTGCCCTTGGTGCAAAGCCCGACCTTGGTGCTCCAAGTCACCGAAAGTCCATTCATCATCCTCTCGCACGGGCAATACGTGGCCGACCACATCCCAGGAGCAACCTTCGTCCCAATGTCGGGGGGCGACATGACCCCTCCCTTTGGGCCCGACGCAGCTTCGGAGATTGCCCAGTTTCTGACAGGCACGCGCCAGTCATTCGAGGTAGATCGCGTACTCACCAGCGTGTTGTTCACCGACATCGTCGCCTCGACTGAGACGGCCGCCTCAATGGGTGATCAGCGTTGGCGCAGCGTCCTTGACAGCCACGATCGTCTGGTGCGGGAGCAATTGCGACACTTCCGCGGCCGCGAGATCAAGACGACCGGGGACGGCTTTCTCGCCTCTTTCGACGGTCCCGCCCGCGCAATACGGTGCGCTCGCGCCATTGTCGAAGTGGTCGAAGCGCTTGGGATCAAAATCACGGGCCGGGCTTCATACCGGAGAATGCGAAGTGCGAGGAGATGACCTCGGTGGACTGGCCGTTCACATCGCAGCCCGCGTTGGAGCGATCGCCGGACCCGGAGAGGTCCTCGTCTCAGGCACAGTCAAGGACCTCGTCGCTGGATCCGACATCGCATTCTCTGAACGAGGCGAACATCAGCTCAAGGGCGTGCCCGGGACCTGGAAAGTCTTCGCAGTGACGCCATAAAGAGACCGACCGGAAAGGCGATGTCGGCTGGATTCTCCTGCCCAGTTCGCCGGGAGGCTGGGAGACTCCGACACCGTGAGACAGGGTGGAGACCGGGATCCTTCATAGGCGTTTGGGCTGCTCCAGTTGAGGGAAAACTCCAGTTGTTTGACGCCGACGGGGGAGGGAGTTCCACATGAAGAGTCTGTGTCGTCCGTTATTTGCCTTGCTGACGGTGGGGGCCAGCTCGTTGGTACTGGTGGCGGAATCCAGCCCGCCGGCCAGCGCTGCCGATTTGGTCATTCCCGTGCACTACACGGTCAACGCTTCTACTACGTTGGCGAAGCTGCACCAGACCGTGGTGGTTCCGCCCGGGTCTTTCGTTGGCTCGATCGATGTAACCACCAAAGTGCTCACTGGAAATCTGACGCTGCCACCGGCGAGCACCACGGTGAACATCGCTGGGCTCGGTTTGGCCAAGGCCACATTTGCTCTGTCGCAAGTCAAGCCCGTTATCGGCACGGTGAATTTTTCGACGCTGACCGCTGTCGCCACCGCCTCGTTCAACGTGCTCGTGGTGTCAGTTGAGCCGCTCGGGCTGCCCGTCAACGTGGTCGGAAACCACTGTGGCACCGCCACACCGGTCACGGTCACGTTCAGCGGGCCAATATCGCTCACCGGCAGTTCGCACTTCTCTGGCGACTACACCATTCCACCGCTATCCAAGTGCGGCCTTGCGACGCCGGCACTCAATCTGCTGGTCCCCGGTCCTGGGAATGTCTTCTCAGCATCCTTCACGGCTTCGGGCTAGCTCTGCCCAGTTCGCCTGGACTGAGGCTGGAGCATCAAGTGTGAACGTCAGGTAGCTGTCGACGGACTCTCCATGTCTCTCCCGAATCGGTGCTCACGTAAAGAAATCTCTGCACAGCAGTAGCTCCTACCTGGGCGCCGAATACAACAGCTTCCAACGTCCCGTGTCTCGTACTCAGATCATCGACTCCGGCGCCAAAGACAGCCGCCCACCAGTGAGCACCCTCGTCGTAGGTAATCCATATGAGGTTGCCACCGCGTCCCCAAAAGTAGGCGCTGTGTGGGGGAAGGGCTCCGGAGCTGGCCACCACGCTCGCCCCTTGCAGTGCATCTACGTGAAACAAGGGACCATCGACCTTCCAGGTCGTCCCGCCATTGGTGCTGATTGCCGGATACGTCTGGGTGGAGCTTGGAAACGTGGCAAGACCGAACTTCAATTTGCCGTTGTCCGATACGGGTGCGGTCACATCGTGACCGGGCACTTCGGCACCGTCCGGCTCGATACTCGGCAAAAGAGGCGAAGCCGGAGCCGCGTATGCATTGGCATCCACAGTCTTATGGAGCCAGGTTGGCAGTGCGGAGACAGCCGATCTCGTTTCTGCAGCGCTCGAGTACTGACCCGGGACGAGAGCGACCCCGCTCGCCAAGAGGACTACCGCCAGGAGTTCGACGCCGGAACGGACCCGTCGCAATCCAGCAATGATTCCACAGGACTCCTCTCTGGAATCGCGGAGCCTTGCGGTATCCCCGTGCCCCTGGGAGGGGGTGCTACCCAGCAGCATGGAGTTGACGGCAAGGAGGAACCAACATGGGCTGTCCGCGACGGTGATTCATCGGATGCCCATCGGATGCCAGTGGATCCCGTCCGTCGTCTGCCAGAGCCCGACGCCGTAGGCGCAGATCCAACCTTCGGTGGGGCTGAGGAACGTGATGTTGCCCTCACCACCGCCTGCGAATCCCGCGGCGGCGAGCTCGGGTATCTGAGCCCAACTCGATCCACCGTCCGACGTGACGAAGAGGGAAGCACGCGTGGGAAAGAGCCAGGCCTCTTCGGGCGAGGCCACCGCGAGATTGTGGTGACCGACCGTGAAGGGTGCGATGTACCCCACAATCGGCAACGGGTTCGGCGGAACGGACGTCGGCGGTGGCGTGCCGACCGCCGTGGCCGACGCCACCAATGACCACGACAGCCCGCCGTCGCTGGACCGGAAGAGCTGCTTGGATTGCGCACCCGTGCTGGCCTGACTCCCACACAGCAGCCACAGATCCTCACTACTCGAGGCGGCGACTTCCGCTCCGAGGCCGAAGGCTCCGTTACATGGAAGCACGCGACTGACCCACCTGGCTCCCGAATCGGCCGTGAATGACAGCTGCCACTCAGGGACTGCGGCGGGGCCGGTTTGCGCACTCGAAAGCAAGTACGCGTGGGTGTTCGTGATGCGCGCCAGCTCAATGCCGCGCAGCCCGTACCCGCCGGGGAGACCGCCGGTCAGGGCGGGGGCATGCAGCGTCGTCCACGTGTTGCCTTCGTCAACCGACTGTTCGACACCAACAGCGCAGAAGGATGTGGCCGCGGTGGCGGCTCCGGTATCCGGACACTCGCTCGTGAGGGCCCACATATTGGTGCCGATGGCGCTGACGTCGAGGACGTAGGGCCCGATCGCGGCGGCCTGCCACGTGGCCCCGCCGTCGTGGCTGACCCACAGCGGCGCCCGGCCCGTCGAGTGCGCCCCCCACAGATAGCCGGTCGAGCCGACGAACTCGAACTGGCCGGGATACGCGTCGTCCGCTCCCAGGCCTGAGGGCAGATCGTCGCTGCGGACCTGCCACGTCTCCCCTCCGTCGGTCGACGCAGCCAGCAGCACGTCGTTCCCGTGGGCCGCCAGTGCGAAACCGTCTTGCCGGTTGGCGAACACGACATCGATCAACGCCGTCGTCGGGACGGAAGCACCGACGGGGATTTTTCCCTTCAGGAGGTTGAATTGGTAGCCCGCGCTCGAGGTCGACGACTGCGTCGCCGAGGGACCGGCCACGAAGAAGCCGACCGATGCGGCGAGGAGGATGCAACAGAATCCGACCATCAGTGTCCAGTGGCGTCGGGTGCTGATCTGTTGGGCCCGCTGGCTGACCATCGCCAACTCGCGGGCGCCCGGATGCACCTCCTGCGCGGGATCGTCAAGATGCTCGAACATCGTCTCCATCCGTTCCTGTTGGACCGCCGAAGTGGCTGCGCAACGCGGAGAGTCCCCTCGAGGCCTGCGACTTCACCGTGCCGACCGAGCACTCGAGGGCGAGGGCGACGTCCTCCTCGGAGAAATCGGCCAGGTAGCGGAGGACGACGACCTCGCGCTGTCGTCGCGGGAGCTTGCGCAGCGCGGCAACGAGGTCGCCCCGCTCGCCCAACCGTTCGTCGACGATGCCGACAGGGCCTGCCGGAATGGACGGCTGACGTTGCCGGCGCCGATAGCGATCGATCGCCTGATTGGATGCGACCCGGCAGACCCAGCCCTCCGGTCGTTCATGCAATCGGGACCAGCGAAGAGCGGCCCGCGCCAATGCTTCTTCCGCGACATCCTCGGCATCGGAACGGTCTCCCAGAATGCGGAACGCCACCCGGTAGGCGAGCCGGTAGAGGTCTGCGAAGGCGAGCTCGAAAGACCGCGGTACGGCCCGTGTCATCCGCAGCTCTCCGCAACCCTCTTCACCGCTATCCGAACCCCCGAGCGTGTTGGCGAGGTCAACCCGGTGTGCGTTGGCCCACGTCATCTAACACTCTTCACGCTTGAGGCCCCGAGAAGGTTGCCAACGTCTGAGAACCACGGGAGGCAGGCACAGATTGGCGGTCCGGCCCGACGGTATCGTCTGGGATCACCGGATCGCCGTGAGTCGATCTGGCTCGAACAAGAGGAGTCCACGTGAAAACGATGAAGATCGGCCTGCAGCTGGGCTACTGGGGTGCGGGGCCGCCGCCGAACGCAGTGGAGCTCGTGCGGGAAGCCGACCGCCTCGGCTACGACTCCGTCTGGACGGCGGAGTCCTACGGTTCCGACGCACTGACTCCCTTGGCCTGGTGGGGCTCGCAGACCGAGCGGGTCCGCCTCGGCACGTCGCTGTGCCAGCTGTCGGCGCGCACCCCGACCGCGATGGCGATGGCGGCCCAGACCATGGACCACCTCTCGGCCGGGCGCTTCGTGCTCGGCCTCGGCGTCTCGGGGCCCCAGGTGGTCGAGGGCTGGTACGGCCAGCCCTTCCCCGCTCCCCTGGCGCGCACCCGCGAGTACGTGGGCATCGTGCGCCAGGTCCTGGCCCGCGAGAAGCCGGTGACCAACGACGGCCCCCACTACCCGCTCCCGTATCCGGGCGGCACCGGACTGGGCAAGCCGCTCAAGTCGATCGTCCACCCGCTGCGTGCCGACATCCCGATCATTCTCGGCGCCGAAGGGCCCAAGAACGTCGCGCTGGCGGCGGAGATTGCCGACGGCTGGTTCCCCATCTTCTTCTCGCCGCGTGCCATGTCCTCCTTCGAGGCCTCGCTCGACGAGGGCTTCGCCCGACCGGGGGCGCGCCGCAGCGCGGCGGACTTCGAGGTGCTGGCCTTCGCCCCCACCGTGCTCAGTGACGACACCGAGGCGGCGGCGGACGGGTTCCGCCCGTATCTCGCGCTCTACATCGGCGGCATGGGGGCCAAGGAGATGAACTTCCACTTCGACGTCTTCGCCCGCATGGGTTACGAGGAGGCGGCCACCAAAATTCAGGACGCCTACCTCGACGGGCGCAAGGACGACGCGGCGGCCGCCGTCCCCACCAGCCTGGTGGAGGAGATCGCGCTCGTCGGCCCGGTGGAGAAGATCCGCGACGACCTCGAGGCATGGCGCGAGTCGCGCGCCACCACCATGCTCATCAACGGCGACGTCGCCACGCTGCGGACCATGGCCGAGCTCGTGCTCGGCTAGTCACCGAGGCCGCAGCTGCCGGGTTCTCTAGTCGAGGCTGAACGGCGGGTACTGGTCCGTCATCAGCAGGATGTACGCGCTCACCCGCGACGACCACCGCATCACGCCGATGACGAAGTTGCGCATGCCGGCCGGCCAGGAACCGGTGAAGATCACGGCGAAGAACGCGATGATGACGACCACGTAGACCGCGACGTAGAGGAAGAGCAGCACGATGTAGTGCGGGATCGCCAGCAGCCACTTGACGAAGATGAGGCCGCGGCTGAGCTTGGCGGCCGGCTCGACCGACAGCCGGGCCGGCTCGGTGGCCGGGTCCGCCCCTTCGGTCGGGAAGGCGAACTCCGGGTAGTCCTCACGCATGAACATTGCGTAGGACCCCACCCGCCACTGGTAGCGCAA
This sequence comes from uncultured Acidimicrobiaceae bacterium, assembly GCA_963755655.1. Classification (GTDB taxonomy): domain Bacteria; phylum Actinomycetota; class Acidimicrobiia; order Acidimicrobiales; family RAAP-2; genus Bog-473. Next base: position 157,709 of record CAVWKX010000017.1, on the reverse strand, counting down.
GACCATGGCGTTGAACCCGAAGAGGCCCTCGGGCATTTTGCCGGTGAAGAGGATGGCGAAGAACGAGATGATGAAGACCACTCTCTGCACGATGGCCAACACGTAGAGCACGACGAAGTGCGGAATGGCGAGGAACCATTGGACGATGGGCCGCCAGCGGGCGATCGCGACCGGAGCATCGAGTTCAAGCTGGAGGGGGAAGCCGGCACCAGATGCTGCTACGGGACTCGTCATGGCCGGAAGGGTAACCCTTGGCCCTCGCCCGAGGACGGATGTTCGCGTGGTGTTCGCGTTGCCCCGTGTTGTACCGGAACACGAGGTCCGGATGACGTCGCATCTCCCCTTTCACCGTGCCTGAGCAGGCATGCACGACCGCGTCACACGGGTCGGCCACAATGCCGTCCATGACTCTGTTCGACCTGTCCGACCTCTACGGGGCCGAGCCCGCGCCCGGCGGGCGGACGAGCCCTCCAGCGGCGCAGGAGCCCGAGGCGCCCGAGCCCGACGACGCGCCCGCTCCGCTCGACCCCGCCACGATCCAGTCGGCTCCCGAGGTCGAAGTCCGCATCAGCAAGCGCCGCAAGAAGACGTCCGAAGCCAAGTGGGTCGGTGGGCGCATCGTCGTGTCGCTGCCGGCCCATCTCAATGGAGAGAGTCGGCAGAAGACCATCGACTGGTTGGTCGAGCGGCTGCTCACGCGCCAACGCCTGCAATCAGGCCTGGACAATGACGGCCTGCTGGCCCGGGCGATCGAGCTCAGCGACCGCTACCTCGTCGGGGCCCGCCCCCAATCCGTCCGCTGGGTCACCAACCAGACGGCGCGCTGGGGATCGTGCTCCTACTACTCGGGCCAGATCCGCCTGTCACACCGCCTGCGCGTCGTGCCCGGATGGGTGCTCGACTCGGTGCTTGTGCACGAGGTGGCCCACCTCACCCACCCGGACCACTCCCCCGCCTTCCACAAGCTTGCCGGCGCATACCCGCGTCACGAGGAGGCGGGCGTGTTCCTGGCCGGGTACGGCCTCGGCCTGGCCAATCCGACGTCGTCGGGCACTCCGGACTGAGCAGCCGAGGGCAGCCCGGCCCCCCGCTGCAAGCCGGTCAGACGGGCTCGGCCGCCAGGATCCGCCCCAGCCGCCGCAGGCTCTCGGTCGCCCCGCCCAGCGTGAGCTCGATCTGCTCGGTCAGCAGGAAGAAACGGTGCAGCGGGTAATCGCGGTCCACGCCGACACCACCGTGCAGGTGTGATGCCGCATGCACGACGCGCTGCCCGCCCTCGGCCGCCCAGTACTTGGCGATCGCGATTTCAGACGACGACGGGAGGCCCGCCGCCAGCCGCGCCGCCGCCTGCCACGCCGTGAGCCGAATGGCCTCGGTGTCCACATAGGCGTCGGCCGCCCGCTGCCCCACCGCCTGGAACGTGGCGATCGGCTTCTCGAACTGCACCCGCGTCTTGGTGTACTCCGCGGTGAGCTCCAACGCCGAGGCACACACACCGGCCTCTTCGATGCACAGCGCCGTCGTGGCGAAATCGGTGATGCAGTCGATCACCGCGGCACCGTCGGCCCCCTCGCCCACCAGCCGGTCCGCGCCGACGCGCACGCCGTCGAGCTCGACGATGGCCTCGGGCCGTCCCGTCGTCGTGTTCTGTCGCGTCAGCGTCACACCCTCGGCACCGCGCTCGACGATGAACACTCCGGGACCGGTCGTGGCCCCGTCGGCCGTGCGGCAGGTGGCCGGCACCAGGATGGCGTCGGCCACGAGGGCCGCCGGCACGCAGGCCTTGGTGCCCGAGAGCACCCAGGCGCCGTCGGCCTCGGCCGTGGCGGTGGTGGCCGGCTCGGACCCTCCGGGCAGGATCACCTCTCCCACCAACTCCGCCATGGCGGCCGTCAGGATCGTCTCGCCGCTGGCCACACCGGTGAGCCAGGTCTTGCGCTGCGCGTCGGTGCCGAAACGGTCGATGGGCAGCGCGCCGTAGACCATGGTCTCGACGACCGGGACATAGGCCGCCGTGCGTCCCGCCGCCTCGACCACGAGACACGCCGCCACGAAGTCGAGCCCGGCGCCCCCGACGTCCTCGCTCAGGTGGATGCCGAGCAGGCCGGCGTCGGCCAACTCCTTCCAGAGCTCGCGGTCGAAGGGTCCGTCGTCGCCGGCGGCCGCCTCGAGGTGCTTGAGCCGCTCGTGCGTCGACCGGTCGCCGAAGATCTGCCCGGCCAGCTGGCGGACGGCTTCTTGCTCTTCGCTGTAGTTGAAGTCCATGGGATCTCCTGGCTCGTCGGCGGGGCTCAGCGCAACGACCGCGGCATGCCGAGGCCGAAGATCGCGATGAGGTCCCGTTGAATCTCGTTGGTGCCGCCGCCGAAGGTGAGGATGATCATGGAGCGGGCGTACATCTCCAGACGGCCGGCGATGACCGCGGCGGGTGAGCCGCGCGTCAGGTAGCCGGCCTGCCCGATGATCTCCATGAGCGAGCGGAAGGCCCGGAGGTAGAACTCGGTGCCGAACACCTTGATCGACGAGGCGTCGGCCACGTCGAGCTGCCCCTGCGTGGCCTGCCACGCCACCTTCCAGTTGATCAGCCGGAGGAACTCGAGCTCGGCGTAGACGCGGGCGAGGTGCTCCTGCACCCACTCCTGGTCGATGACACGGCGCCCGTCGGGCAGCTTGGTGGCCTGGGCCCAGGCCCGCACGTCGGTCGCGACGCGCTCGATGATCCCGGGCGAGCACAGGGTGACCCGCTCGTGGTTGAGCTGGTTGGTGATGAGGTTCCAGCCCTGGTTCTCGCCGCCGACCAGCGCGGTGGCCGGGACGCGCACGTCCTCGTAGAACGTGTAGTTGATGTTGTGGTCGCCCAGCAGCTTCATGGGCACCACCCGGATGCCCGGGGTGTCCATGGGGATCAAGAAGATCGAGATGCCCTTGTGCTTGGCCACGTTGGGATCGGTGCGCGTCGCCAGCCAGATGTAGTCGGCGTCGCCGGCCAGGCTGGTGAAGATCTTGGCGCCGTTGATGACGTACTCGTCGCCGTCGCGCACGGCCCGGGTGGTCAGCGATGCCAGGTCGGTGCCCGAGTTCGGCTCGGTGTAGCCGATGCAGAAGTGGATCTCCCCGGCCAGGATCTTGGGGAGGAAGAACTCCTTCTGCTCCTGGGTGCCGAAGTTCATGATGGTCGGGCCCACGGTGTTGATGGTCAGCATCGGGACGGGCGCCCCGCTGCGCATGGACTCGTCGAAGAAGATGAACTGCTCAATGGCCGAGCGACCCTGGCCGCCCCACTCGGTGGGCCACCCGATGCCGAGCCAGCCGTCGCTGCCCATCTGCTTGACGACCTTGCGCACCACGGGACCGATGCCGCCCGCCCGCGAGAGCTCCTCCTCGAGCTCGGGGGTCAGCAGGTTCTCGTAGTAGGCGCGCAGCTCGCTCTTCAGCGCCTGCTGCTCCTCGGTCAAGGCAATCTCCATCGTGTCCCTCCCGGGTGGCGGGGCCGCATCGGCCCACGTCAGCGCCACGTCGCCGCCGGCCCGGCCAGTGAGGGCCGGCGACGCTAGAACACGTTACAGTCCGCTCCGCTCGGGCGGCCAATGGGGCCGAAAGGCCGATCCCTACCGCCAAGTAACCTGCAATCCGCCCCGGGGCGGGTTCCCCGGGGCACACGATCGAAACTCGAGGAGCCGTCACCATGCCTGAAGCCGTCATCGTCGCCACCGGTCGCACCCCGATCGGACGGGCCAACAAGGGCTCGCTCGTCGAGTGCCGGCCCGACGACCTGAGCGCGCTGGTCCTCCGCTCCGTGCTCGAGCAAGTGCCCCAGCTGAACCCCGCCGAGGTCGAGGACGTCCTGCTCGGCTGCGGCCAGCCCGCCGGCGAGGCGGGCTACAACGTCGCCCGGGTGGCTGCGCTGCTGGCCGGTCTCGACAACGTGCCCGGCGTGACGGTGAACCGTTACTGCTCCTCCTCCCTGCAGACCATCCGCATGGCGGCCCACGCCATCCGCGCCGGCGAGGGCGACGTCTTCATCGCGGCCGGCGTCGAGACGGTGAGCCGCTACTCCCACGGCGCGTCGGACATCGGTCCGCACAACGCCGCCTTCGCCGCCGCCGAGGAGCGGACCAAGCTCCGCACCCCGGCCGTGACCGAGCCGTGGAGCCCGCAGCCGGGCCTCCCCGACGTCTACATCGCCATGGGCCAGACGGCGGAGAACGTGGCCGAGTACGAGAAGGTCACCCGGGAGGAGATGGACGAGTTCGCGCTGCTCTCGCAGACGCGGGCGGTCGAGTCCCAGCAGAACGGGTTCTTCGAGCGCGAGATCATCCCGGTCACCCTGCCCGACGGGACGGTCGTGACCAAGGACGACGGGCCCGGGCCGGGCACCACGCTCGAGGGCCTGTCCAACCTCAAGCCGGTCTTCCGCGAGGGCGGCACCGTCACCGCCGGCAACGCCTGCCCGCTCAACGACGGGGCGGCTGCCGTCATCGTCATGAGCGACACCAAGGCCAAGGCGCTCGGCATCACCCCGCTGGCCCGCATCGTGGCCAGCGGCGTGACCGGCCTCAACCCCGAGATCATGGGCCTCGGCCCGGTCGACGCCTGCCGCCAGGTCCTGGCCCGGGCCAACATGACGATCGACGACATCGACCTGGTCGAGATCAACGAGGCCTTCGCGGCCCAGGTGATCCCTTCGGCCAAGCACCTCGGCATCAGCTTGGACAAGCTCAACGTCAAGGGCGGCGCCATCGCCCTCGGCCACCCCTTCGGCCAGACCGGGGCCCGCATCATGACCACGCTGCTCAACGCGCTGGAGGACACGGGCAAGACGTTCGGCCTCGAGTCCATGTGCGTCGGCGGCGGCCAGGGCATGGCCATGATCGTCGAGCGGCTCAACTGATACGAGCGGTCAGCCCAGGCGTCAGCGTCGCTGTCACGATCAGGACGAGTCCCGCCGGACACGGGTGGCGCGCTCCTAGAACCAGCCGGGGCCCTGCGCCTCGTCGACCGCCGGGCACCGGTCCGGGGTCGACGCCCTCGCCGGCGGCCAGGTGCAGCGACACGAGCGTGCCCAGCAGCGTCAGGTCGAAGAAGCGGCTCAGTTCGTCGTCGCCCTCGCCCTGCACCTCGAACATGTCGGCCATGACCTCGTCGGTGGCCGCCCGCACGGCGGCGAACAGGCCGCCGGTGCGCGGCCCCTCGCCGGCGTGGCGCAGCAGCACGAGCGACATCGTCTGGCGCGTCACGTCACCACCCTGGCCCCACCCGGCCAACTCGTCGTGGGTCAGCTCGGGCAGCGCGGCCGCGAAGGCCGGCGCCTTGGCGTTGAGGTTCACCTGCGTCTTCCACCATTGCGCCGCCACGGCGGTCGCACCGGCGGAGCCGTAGACCAGCGGGATGGTGCGCCCGAGCCGGCGGGCCAGTTCGGCCGGCGGCGCCGCCCGGCGCCAGCGAACGCGTCCCGTCGTCGGGCCAGCGCTTCGGCCGCGGCGGCCCGCACCGCGGCCGCGCTGTCGGGCCGCAACCCGGCCCGGGCCAGTGCGACCAGCAGGGGCACCGTCGTCGCCCCCAGCGCGGCGCGTGCCGTCGACCGCTGCCATCGCCCGGACGAACAGCGCCGGGCGTCGCCGGCGTCGGGCACCACGGCAGCCCGGCGTCGGCGGCCAGCGCGGCCAGCGCGCCGTCCGGCTCGCCCCCCACGGCCACGACCGTGGCCCCGCGCTCGACCGCCTTCTCGGCCGCCGTCAGCGTCTCGGCGGTGCCCCCGGAGGACGAGACGGCCAGGACCAGCGTGTCGGCTCCGACGAAGGCCGGGACGGCGGACCCGTGCCCGACCCAGAAGGGCACGGCCAGGTCGGGCGCCGTGAGTGCGGCGGCGGCCGCAGCGGCCATCCGTCCCGGTGCCCAGACCGAACGCGGCCACGGCCCGGAACGCACCGCCGGCGGCGGGAGCGATCGTGCCCGAACGCGTCACCGGCCGCACCGAGCGCCGCGGACACCTGCTCGGGCAGGGCGGCCGTGGCCTCCCACATCCCGAGCGTGTCGAGGGGGCCCTGCTCGCTCACCCAGGCGCCGGGCCCGGTGGCCCGCACCTGGTTGGTCTCGGCCTTGGCCATCAGGCGCTCGTGCTCGGGCTCCCCGACGACAGCCGCCTCGTCCGTCAGCAGCACGGGCACGCCGTCCACCACGGCGTAGCTCTTGCGCAGCCGCGGGTTGTAGAGGACGTCCTCGTCCTCGAACCACAGCAGTGGCCCCTTGTCCTCCGGACAGGCCAGGACGTCGAGCAGGAGCGGGTCAAGGCTCATCGGGAGCTCCTCAGTTCGGGCCGGCCGCGAGGCCGGCGTTGGCGGCAATGAGTTCCTGCACCTCGGCGACGTGGGCCGCACAGCGCTCGGCGGTCCTCGCCTCCACGTTGAGGCGCAGCAAGCGGTTCGGTGTTGGAGGGGCGGACGTTGTACCACCAGTCCCCGTGCTCGACGGTGAGCCCGTCGAGCATGTCGATCGAGGCGCCGGCCTCGCGCTCGTGCGCGGCAATGGCCTCCACGGTCGCCGCCGGGCTGGTCACGGTGGTGTTGATCTCCCCCGAGTCCACGTAGCGCTGATAGGGCTTGAGCATCGTCGGAGAGCGGCTTGCTCGCTCTGGCTGAGCAGCTCCAGGACGAGGAGGGCGGTGATGATGCCCGAGTCGGCCCGGAAGTTGTCGCGGTAGTAGTAGTGGCCCGAGTGCTCCCCGCCGAAGACGGCCCCCGTCTCGGCCATCACCTTCTTGATGATGGAGTGGCCGACCTGGGTGCGGATCGGCTTGCCGCCCAGCTCGGTCACGACCTCGGGCACGACGTGGGAGCAGATGAGGTTGTAGAGGATCGTCTCGCCCGGGTGCTTGGCCAGCATGGACGCGGCCACCAGCGCCGTCGTCAGCGAGCCCGACACGGGGTCGGCGTTCTCGTCGACCAGGAAGACGCGATCGGCATCGCCGTCGAAGGCGAGCCCGATGTCGGCGCCCTGCTCGAGCACGGCCGCCTTCAGGTCGACGAGGTTCTCGGGCTGAATCGGGTCGGCCGGGTGGTTCGGGAAGTTGCCGTCGAGCTCGGGGAAGAGGATCTCGACCGTGAAGGGCAGCCGCTCGAACACAATGGGCACGACGAGCCCGCCCATGCCGTTGGCCGTGTCGGCCACGACCTTGAGCGGGCGGAGCGACCCGACGTCGACGAAGGACACCACGTGGTCCGCCCACTCGTCGAGCAGGTTCTGCTCGGTCCACGCCCCCGTCAGGGGCGGCAGCGGGGCACCGAGCAGTTCCTCGGCGCCGGCCTCGATGTCGGCCAGCCCCGTGTCGCGCCCGATCGGCCGCGCCCCGGACAGGCACAGCTTGAGCCCGTTGTACTGCGCCGGGTTGTGCGACGCCGTGAACATGGCGCCGGGCGAATCGAGATGGCCCGACGCGAAGTACAGGAAGTCGGTCGAGGCCATGCCGAGGTCGACGATGTCGACACCCTCGGACCGCACGCCGTCGGAGAAGGCGGCTGACAGCGCCACCCCGGTCTCGCGCATGTCGCGGGCGACCAGGATCTGCGGCGTGCCGGCGAAGCGGGCCATGGCCCGGCCGATGGCCCGGCACATGTCGGCGTCGAGCTGGTCGGGCACCGTGCCGCGCACGTCGTACGCCTTGAAGACCTGGTCCATGCGGCTCACGGGACCCAACCATAGGGGGCGGCCGCGCCGCCCTCGGAACGTCGGCCCTGCGGGTGGCCCTACCGGCGCGCCAACGGGTGACCCGGTGCAGGCCTCGGTGAACTCAGTGGATGACGCCGCTCCCGTTGGCTGCAATGGCGATGATGGCGACCAGGTTGAAGGAGGCGTGGGCGACCATGTTCATGCCCAGCCGCCCGGTGCGATACGAGACCGCGGCCAGGATCATGCCGAAGGCGGCCAGGCCCGCCAGTTGCACCCATTCGCCGTGGGCCAGGCCGAAGAGCAGCCCGTCGACGATCACGGCCAGGACGACTCCGGCGACACGGGCGCCGCCGGCCGCCCCCAGCTTCGTGAAGATGCGCACCAGGCCCTTCAGGAGCAGGCCGCGGAAGAAGAGCTCCTCCATGGCCGGGGCGAGGAGCACCGTGGCGATGGCGATGATGATGAAGCCGGCGCCGTGCGAGGCTCCCGTCAACTTCTGCGAGGGCGCGTTGAAGTTCTTGATGTCGTGCTGGAACGGCGCGTACATGATGGCCACGAGGATCTGGCCGCCGATGCCGATGGCGATCCCCACCAGGTCGATGACCCGGAAGCGCACGCCGAGGTCGCGGAAGAAGTGCCGCGTCCCCTGGGTCCGGCTGGCCAGCCACGGCGCGCCGATGAAGCCGATCCACAGGCCGAGCAGCGTCGTCACGACGTACCACTCGGGCGGGACCGACGCCGAGGCGATGGCCGTCATCTGCGCCGCCGTCTTCCCGGCGATGGCGCCGGCGACGTAGCCGAAGATCAGCGCGCCGATCTGGCCGACCAGGAAGCCGATGACGGCGTAGAGCAGCCACATCCAGCCCTGGCGCTTCGTCTGCGGGGGGACCCAGGGGGTATCGAGGAAGGGCAGCTCGCCCTGCCGGCAGGACGCGACGGTGGCGGGGGCGGCAGGCGAGGGAAGCGTCGGGTCGTCAGGGCGGACGGCAGGCGGCGGGCGGCGGCTCGCCGGTGCGGGCGGCGGCGGGGGCGCTGCTGGAGCCATTCGCGGGGCACGTACCCGTCCGGGACGGGCCCGGGGGGCCGGGCGGGCGGGCCCGGTGGGCCGGGAGCCGCCCCGCCGGGCTCGGTATCGGTCATCGACAAGACGTTACCGGTGCCCGCAGGGCCCGCCACCTGCAGGGGGACCCCTCGGTAACGAAGTGACGGGGCGGTCACCACGGAGCAGGGTCGGCGCCTAGCATGGCAGTCGTGAGCCCGCAGCGTACGGATAAGCCGGCCGGCAAGCCGAACGCGCCTGCCGGCGGGGACGGGACCCCCCAGCAGGGAGCTCCGTCGGGGCAGAACTGGCGCTGGCTGTGGGGCGTCCTGGCCATCGGCATCGTGGCCGATCCTGCTCGCCGTGGGCACGATCAAGACCAACAACGCCAAGTCGATCTCCTACACCAAGTTCCTGCAGGAGGTGACGGCCAAGCAGGTCTCGACGGCGCAGATCTCCAACTCCACCGGGGAGATCACCGGCAAGCTCAAGGACGGGACCAGCTACACGGTCCAGGGCCCCAGCCCGTCCCTGCCCAACGACGTCACCGACATGCGCAACGACGGCGTCGCGGTCAGCTTCCCCACCCCGTCCTCGAACCTCTTCGACCGACCTGCTCCCCTACATCTTCATCATCGCCATCGGCGCCGCCTTCATCTACTTCATCGGCCGCCAGACCCGGGGCCAGATGTCGGGGATCATGTCGATCGGGCGCTCCAAGGCCAAGACCTTCAGCAGCGACCGGCCCTCGACCACCTTCGAGGACGTGGCGGGCTACACCGGGGTGAAGCAGGAGATCAGCGAGGTGGTCGACTTCCTCAAGACCCCCGCCCGCTTCAAGGAGATCGGCGCCAAAATCCCCAAGGGCGTGCTGCTGGTCGGCCCGCCCGGGACCGGCAAGACCCTCATCGCCCGCGCCGTCGCCGGCGAGGCCGGCGTGCCCTTCATGTCGGTCAGCGGCTCGGACTTCATGGAGATGTTCGTGGGCGTCGGGGCCAGCCGGGTGCGCGACCTGTTCCAGACGGCCCGCAAGCAGGCGCCGGCCATCGTCTTCGTCGACGAGATCGACTCCATCGGGCGCAAGCGCGGTGCCGGCCTCGGGGGCGGGCACGACGAGCGCGAGCAGACGCTGAACCAGATGCTCTCCGAGATGGACGGCTTCGACACCGCCGAGGGCGTGGTCATGATCGCCGCCACCAACCGGCCCGACATCCTGGACCCCGCCCTGCTGCGGCCGGGCCGCTTCGACCGCCAGATCGTCGTGCCCCTGCCCGACCTCGAGGAGCGCCTCCCCATTCTGGCCGTGCACTGCAAGGGCAAGCGCATGTCGACCGACGTCGACCTCAGCGTGGTGGCCCGGGGCACGCCGGGCATGAGCGGGGCCGACCTGGCCAACCTGGTCAACGAGGCCGCGCTGCACGCCGTGCGCCGGGGCAGCCTCGAGATCGCCATGGCCGACTTCGAGACGGCGCGGGACCGGGTGCTGCTCGGCCAGCGACGCGAGTCGATGGTGCTCTCGGAGTCCGAGAAGGAGCGCATCGCCTACCACGAGGGCGGGCACGCCGTGCTGGCCTACGTGCTCGAGAACGCCGACCCGGTGCACAAGGTGACCATCCTGCCGACGGGCATGGCCCTCGGCGTCACCCACCAGCTCCCGATGGAGGAGCGGCACATCCACCCCCGCGACTACATCGAGGACTCGCTCTGCGTGCGCATGGGCGGCCGCGTGGCGGAGCTGCTCGTCTACGGCGACCTCTCGACCGGCGCCGCCAACGACCTCGTCGGCAACACCGAGCTCGCCCGCAAGATGGTGCGCGAGTGGGGCATGAGCGACGCCATCGGCCCCATGGCCTGGGGATCGGCGGGCCAGGTCTTCCTGGGCGAGGACCTCATGCACACGCGTGACTACTCCGAGGACACCTCCAAGATCATCGACGAAGAGGTCGAGCGGATCCTGCGGGTCGAGGAGCAGCGCGCCATGGACGTGCTGAGCAAGCACCGCGGCGGCCTCAACGCCATCGCCCGCGCGCTGCTCGACAACGAGATCATCGACGGCGCCGAGGTGGCCCGCCTGGTCGACGAGGCCCACGGCTCGCCCGTCCACGACGAGGGCACCAAGTCGGTGCCGCACTTCAACGAGGCGGCCATCGCGGCGCCGGCGGCCAACGGTGCCAACGGCAGCGGGAACGGGAACGGGCAGCACGCCGTCACGGACGGCTCACCGGGTCACGAACAGGGTCACGACCACGGGCAGCACCCGGTGACGGACGGCAGCCCGGGCCGCGGGCCCGGGACCCGTCGCGGTGCCCGGCCACTCGGCCGACCCCGAGACGTGGGCCCCCCCGCCCTGGCCCCCGCCCAACCCCGCCAGCGGCACCCCGGAGGGACCCGCAGCCCGCTAGGCCCGGCGCACCCGGATCCGAACCGGTTCGGGTGGCGCAGCGTCATGGAGGGGGATGGTGGAGCAACGAGCTGGCGGACTGGCTCGAGGACGGCTACGTGGCCTCCTTCCGCACGGCCTGCCTGATCCTGGGCAACCGGGCCGACGCCGAGGAGGCGGTGCAGGACGCCTACCTGCGGGCCTGGCGCTTCCGCGACTCCCTCTCGGCCGTCCCGAGCATCCGGCCCTGGCTCTACCGCGTCGTCGTCAACTCCTGCTACTCCAAGCTGCGCCGCGAGATCCCCCACCGCGACCGGCGCGCCGGCGACGAGCCGCTGGCACCACGTGCCCGCGCCGGGTACCGACCCCGAGGCCAGCGCCGCGCAGGGCGAGGTGGCCGAGACGGTGCTGGCCGCGCTGCAGCAGCTGCCGCTGTCCCTGCGCGTCCCCGTCGTCCTGCGCTACTACGCCGACCTGAGCGAGCGCGACATCGCCCTGGCCATCGGCCGGCGCCCGGGCACGGTGAAGTCCCGCCTGCACGAGGCGCGCCGCCGCCTGGCGGCCGACCCCGCCCTGTGCGCCCTGGCCGGCGCCGGGGACGCACCACGTACCGGGGAGGCCGGCCCGTGACCATGCTCGACGACGACCGCCTCGCCTCGCTCCTCGCCCGCGCCGGCGACGCCTTCGACGTCCCCGTCACGGCCCCGACGACATCCTGACCGGGCGGCGGGCGCGCGGCGACGCCGGCCGGGGACGAGGACGACCGAACCGCGACGCAGCGCGAGCCGCGACGACGGACGACGACGCGGCGCGCCGACGCCAGGGCCGGGTGCGCCGCCTGGCCGGCGTGGCCCGCCGGCACCGCATGCTCTCGGTGGCCGCCTGCGTCGTCGTCCTGCTCGTCGCTGGCCGGCGCGCTCGGTGCCGCTGACGCGCAGCCCGGCGCGCCCGACCCTCACGACGGCCGCGCGCCCGGCTCGTTGCACGCCCCCGGCACGCCGAAGCCCGCGCCCGCCTCCTCCGCTCGCGGCCGGCGTCGCCCGACGCCAGGCGGCCGCTCCCTTCGCCGGTGGCGCCTCGGCGCACGCGTCCGGAGGCGCCTCGGGCGCCGCGTCCGGAAGCGCCTCGGGCACCGCGTCCGGAGCGACGACCACCACGACGCCGGAGAACGCGCCGAGCAGCGGGCCGTCGGGGCGGACCAGTCCCGCCAAGATTCGAGCAGACCGGTTCTCTGACGCTGACCGTCGGCCGCGGCAAGCTGAGCCGGACGGTCACGCAGTTGACCGCACTGGCCGGCGCCTACGGCGGCTTCGTCGCCAACTCCCAGACGCAGTCGGGCGCCAGCCCCTTCGGGCAGCGTGACCCTCCAGGTGCCGGTGGACAGCTTCGCCACGGTGCTGCGCAGGCGCGGAGGCGCTGGGCACGACGTCGGACGTCACGACCAAGGCCACCGACGTCACCGGCCAGTACGTCGACCTGCAGTCGCGCATCACCGCGCTGCAGGCCAGCCGGCCAGCAGTACCTGACCATCCTGGCCAAGGCCACGACCGTGGGCGACGTGCTGGCGGTGCAGGAGCAGATCGACTCCATCCAGTCCCAGATCGAGCAGCTGCAGGGCCAGCTGCAGCTGCTCACGAGCCAGACGTCGTACTCCACGCTGACCGTCACGCTCAGCGAGAGCGCACGCCGGCGCCGGCGCCGGGCCCGCTGCCCGAATCCGGCCTGGTGCAGGCCTGGCACGCCAGCATCGGCGGCTTCGTCGCCGGCGTCGAGGGCCTGATCCGCATTGCCGGCCCGCTGCTCTTCGCGCTGCTGCTGCCTGGGCGTGGTCCTCGCCGGCGGCCGCGCCCTGTGGCGCCGCTATCAGCGCCACAACCTGTAGGGACCGCTCAGACGCCGATCGGCGCAGACAGAGGGATCCCGGGCATCGACACGATGCCCAAGCCCGCCGAGGGGCTCACGTCCTCGCTCACGGCCATCGGCCCCGAGGCGTGCGATCAGGATCGGGGCCAGACCCGCCGCCGCGAGCGGGGATCCGGACACGACGACCGACGTGCCCGCCGCCAACTTGCCCGTGGCGACGGTGGGGTCCCCGGTTGCCGTGATGGCCACGGCGTCGTAGGTCTCGGTGCCGGACGAGGTGTTCAGGAGTGCGAGCGACGCCGGGGCCGAGCCGATCACGGCGGGGCTCTCACTCGTCCCCGGCGGGGGCACGACCCACTCTCCCGTCGGCGCGCCGGTGCTCAGGCCGTCGACGGCCACGACCGTGCCCGACTGGGGCGGCGGAGTGGCGGAGGCGGACAGGCCGACCGAGCGACTCACCACGACGCCGGACCCACCGGTGGCGTCGATGACGGTGGCGTAGGTCTCGCCGTCGGGGATGCGCGTCTCGGCGCTGGTGTTGAGCACCCAGGTCGTACCGGGCAGGACCTTGTCGGTCAACGGGGACAGCGTCCCCGACGGCAGCCGGATCCCGACATGCACGGTTTCGGTGGTCGACCCGGGGTTGAAGACGTCGACCTGCGAGGAGGCGCCGGTCGCCTCTTGCGCTTGGGGAATCGACCAGTGCGACTGCGGGGCCGCCACACCGGGCACGAGCGACAGCCCGCCGGACCCGGCGGGCCCCACGATGTCCTGGATCTCCGATGCGACCACGCGCCCGGTCCGGGCGGTGACGATCGTGCTGAAGTTGGAGACCTGCTGCACCTCCGCCGACACGTTCTCGGCGGCCACCTGGCCGGGGGCCAGGACGATGCCCTGGTAGTTGATGGGATGCACCACACCGTTCGGCGTGGCGAAGCTCAGATCGACGACGACCGGCGTCGACGTCGGGTTGAGCAGGGAGAGGTAGACCGCGTCGGCCGCCGCCGTGGTCCCTGAGGCGAAGTACCAGTCCGGTGATGCCGTGCTCTGGCACGGCGCCTGGGACCACCCCAGCGGGCTGAAGACCGACTGGGTCACCGCCACGCCGCCGCCGGCGGTGACCACGCTCTCGGCTTCCCACGTCCCGGAGGACGGCGCGGGGATCGCCGGGGACACCGCACCCTCCGCCGGCACGGCCACTTCGGTGTGCGCGGTGGCGCCGGTGTCCGTGACGGCCGTCACCGCGGCGGTGACGGCTCGTGCCGTCGTGTTGGTGAGCACGAGCGAGCCCGGTGCCACGCCCCCGGCGGTCGACTGGCCGGTGCAGTACCAGGCGGACGACTCCGCGTCCGGCGCGCCGACGAGCGCACTCGGCGTGGGTGCGGCCGCGACCGGTGCCGGAGAACCCTGCAGGCCCACGGCGACGGCGACACCGGCGACGACCAGCACGACGAGCGCGACCACGCGCCACCGGTGCTCGCGGCTGACGTGGGCCGGGGTCACAACAGCACCGTCTCGGCGGGGGCCGCCGTGTCGGCGACCTCGGGGGGCGCCGACGCCGTGGACGACGCTCGCCTGCGGCGCGAGGGCCCGATGAGCGCGGCCGCCAGCAGTGCCCAGGCGGCCAGCTCGACGAGCACCACCAACGGGACGAGCGGGAACTGCGAGAGGCCGAGCGTGGCCGGGGCCTTGGCACTGACCGCATACTGCGCCGCCCAGCCGAACGCCGGTTGCCGGGCCACCGTGTGGCCTCCCTGCGTCAGGGCGAAGCTCCCCGCCGGCGCATAGCCCGCGTAGAGCGTCCCCGCCGGCACCGGTCCGGCGGCCGGCCCGCCGGCGAGCGAGCTCAGCACCGGTTGCCAACCGGCCACGTCCGTGGCGCTCGGGTACGGCGCGGCGTGCACGGGCAACGGGGCGGCGCGGGCCGCGGTGACGGGGATGTCGGCTCCGTTCTCGTACACCTGCACGCCCTGCACACCCGGCACCGACTGCAGGTCCTGCTGCTCGACGAGGGCCGTCGTGAGACCGGCCGGCGGCGGCGCGCTGACCGAAACCAGGCTCGTCCCGACCAGGGAGGGGGCCAGCGCGTCCACCACGACGATGTAGCGCACACCGACGGGGGCCAGCAGACGTCCGAGATGCACGGTTCCTCCGGCGGCGGCCAGGCGGACGTCCCGGGCCACCTCGCCGGCCGGGCCCGGACCGGCGGGGCTGAACACCTGGGCCGCGTCGGGCAGCGCGTCCGGCGTCAGCGCGTAGGCCAGACCGGCGTCGACAGACCATCCACCTGACGGCAGGGCCCGGGGATCGCCCAGCCACAGGACGCGCGACACGCCCGCACCGGGCCGGGCCAGGAAGGCCAGCGGCTGTTCCAGCCCCTGCGAGGGGAGATCCCAGCGGCCGCCCACCGCGCTCCCCACCACGGGCAGCAGGCCGATCGCCACGAACACGAGAGCCGAGGCGCTGACCAGCTGGCGCCACCCGAACTCCCGGCGGCTCAGGTCGTTCTCGAAGGCGGCGATGCCGATGCCCACGCAGGCCGCAACGGCGAAGGCGGCCGGCGCCAGCACCACGGTCTCCGACGGCGCGAAGGAGCCGAGGTCGCCCCGCGACGCGGCGTAGGCGATGCCCCACGATGCCAGCGCGAGCACCCACAGGCGCGCCGCCCAGGCCAAACGGGTGCCCCGGGCGATCACCAAGGGGAGCACGGCGCCGGCCACCAGCAACCAGGCAATGGGCGAGCGGGCCGCCGGCCCGACGGCGAAACGAATGACATCACCCCAACTCGGCGCGCTGGCGCTCGAGATGGGGAGGCCGAAGATGGCCACCGAACCCTTGCCCGCGAGCAGGGTGCCGACCACCCAGGGCAGCGCCAGCGCCAGCGCCACGAGCACAGCCTCCACCGCCACCACCAGGACGCGCCATGTCGGCTCGCGCGGCGCCGACGAGGACGGAGCCCACCACCCAGGCGATCGCGGTCACGAGGACCATGGGCACGACGGCCGGGGCGAACGCCGCCGCGGCGGCGATGACGGCGCCGAGCATGACGACCTGGCCCACCGGCCGGGTGTGCCAGCGCCGGTCGGGCACTACGGCGTACGGCGCCACGCCCGCCGCCCGCGCCAGGCCCAGCGCGATGAACGGGAAGGCGGCATAGGCGACCAGCCCGTCCCAACGGCCCAGGCCGAGCGCGCCGTAGGGCAGCGGGAGCCCGAGGTAGGAGATGACCGCGACGACACGGGCCCGCGGCGACACAAGGGGACGGAGGCAGCGCGAGACGCCCCAGGCGCCGAGGGGGATGCACCCGAGGAGCAGGACGCGCTGCAAGGTCCCCATGGCGCCGAACAGCACGGTGCCGGTGAGGCCGAGCAATCCAAAGGCGGGAGATGCGGGTGCCGTGGTGCCCACGCCGGACGACTGCCATCCCGAGAAGAAATGATGCCAGCTGGTCCCCCAGGACGGGAGCGGCGCGAGCTGCCCGACCAGCGGCAGCGTTCCGAAGAAGAGATCGCGGGTGCCAAGGGCGATGACGAGCAGGGCGATGACCAGCGCCACGGTGCGTTGCCGCCCGGTGCTCAGCGGCGACGTCCGGACCCGCCGGCCGAAACGGTCCCGGCCGGCGCGCCGGCCCAGGTCGTCGAGCTCGTCGAAGTCCGCGTCCTCGCTGAAAGCCGAGCCCACGCTCCCGGTGAGGACCGCCACCTGGGCGACCCGCTCGTCCTCGGTCTCGGGACGTTCCCGCGCCGTGGCGGCGACCGCGTTGGCCGCCTCGAGGCCCTGATGCGACAGGCGGCTGAGGTAGCTCGAGAGCCGCGCGCTCCCCCGCACCTGCAGGCGGCGCACCTCGGAGTCGGGAAAGAGGCGATGCTGGGCGAGCCCACCGCGCAAGACGGACAGCTCGGTCAGCCGGCGGAAGTTCCAACGCCAGGCGCCGGTGACGGCCCGGGCCCGGTCGCCGTCACGGGCCAGGACGGCGACGAGGAACTCGCCGAAGGCGAGCAGCGCCGCCTGGGGCAACACCCGGAGCAGTGTGAGCCGCGTGTAGCACTTGAGGACGACCCGCAACTCGTGCCGCCGCTGCAGCGACTGCAGGGTGACCGGGTGGCGTCCGACGGGTTCGCCCACGGCCGCCAGCAGCGGCTCGAGCCCGCCGGCGACCGCCTCGCGGTGGCGTACCCGGGCGTCGGGGGCGACCACGACCCGCGAGCCGGCGACTTGGCTGCGCCACGAGAGGTCGAGGTCCTCGCCCATGGCGACGATCCCGGCGTCGAACCCGTTCAGCTCGGTGAAGAGGTCGGCCCGGACCAAAATGCACCCGCCCGGGGCGACGAAGACATCGCGCACGGCGTCGTGCTGCCCGTGGTCGACCTCGCCCTCGAGGATGCGGTCCACCACGGCGCCCGTCTTGTCGCAACTCATGCCGACGTGGAGCAGGACGCGGGGGTCGTCCCAGTTCACGAACTTCGGGGACACCACGCCGGCGTTGGAGCGGAACGACTCCTCCACCAGCTTGTGGACGGCATCGGGATCGAGCGCCACGTCGTCGTGCAGGAGGAGGAAGAAGGCGGCGCCCTCCACCATGCCGAGCGCCTCGTTGGACGCAGCGGCGTAGCCGGGGTTACCGGGCAGGTGCCGGACGAAGGCGTCGGGGAGCACCCGGCCCACCCGTGCCGTGACCTGGGGATCGTCCTCCCCGGTCGAGAGGACGAGGACCGACATCTCCTCGTAGTCCTGGGCCTCCAAGGACAAAAGGGCCTCTTCGAGCCAGGGTCCGGGTCCGCTCGTCACGACGACGGCGACCACGGCCGGCACTTGGGCTTCCATCAGGGGGCTGAGGCTATCCGGTCGGCCATCCTCTCCTTCAGGCACGAAATGCACCCCCAAGTGCTTGCAACTGTTTAACGTTCGTGATACTCTTGTATCCGGAATGCAGTGGCCAGCCGGCGGTTCCTGCACCCGGAACGTCGGAGTGAACCGACCAGACAGGAGGCTTCAAATGCCTGAAGTACCCACCAACATCACCAACATCTCCAAGGGTGTCACGGACCTCGCCCGCGATGCGGCATATGTCGCCGTCGGCCTCGGCGTGCTGGGCTACCAGCGGGCCCAGGTGCAGCGGGTCGAGCTGCAGCAGCGGCTCTCCAAGGACTTCTCGCTCGACCAGCGCATCGACGAGGTGCGCCAGGGCGTGGCCAAGGGGTTCCACCAGATCGACGACCTGGCCGAAACGGCCGTGCAGTTCGTCGAGACGACCCTGCAGCCGCTCGAGGACAAGCTGCCCTCCTCGGTGAGCCAGGTCACGACGAAGGCCCGCGAGCAGGCCCGTGAGGTCCGGATTCAGATCCGCCAGCGTGTGAGCGCCTGAGCAGCAACGCTTCGCAGGCCGACGACGCTCGCCCTCAGTCCGCCTCCTCCCAGGAGGTCAGGACGTCGGCGAGCGTCGTCGCGAGCGGGATGCGGGCTTGCCAGCCCGTCGCCGCCTGCAGCCGCTCCGCACTCCCCCGCAACACAGGCACGTCGACCGGCCGCACCAGTTGGGGGTCGGTCTCGAACGTGAGGTCTGCCCCCGCCAGCTCGAGGAGCTGCGCCGCCACTTCCGACATGGCCACATCGCGGCCCGAGCAGACGTTGTACACCTCCCCCGGAACACCCCGTTCGATCAGGAGCCGGTAGGCCGCCACGACGTCGCGGACGTCGGTGAAGTCGCGCCGGGTGGTCAGGGTCCCCACACGCAGCGACTTCGCCCCACTGCGGCGGGCGTCCACGATCCGCTTGGCCAGCGCGGGCACGAAGAAATTGGGTGACTGCCCCGGGCCGATGTGGTTGAAAGGCCGGACCACCACGACGGGCTGGCCGTAGCCGCGCCAGGCCTGGAAGGCGACCGCCTCCGCCGCCAGCTTGCTGGCCGCGTACGGGCTCACCGGCTCGGTCGGCGTGTCCTCGCCGAGGGGCAGCTGATCCGGGGTCACGATCCCGTAGACCTCGGCCGAGCTGACGACGAGGACGCGGGGGTTGCCCTCGAGCGAGCGGGCGGCAGCCAGGATCTCCGCCGTCCCGAGCACATTGACCCGGAGGACCTGGCCCGGGTTCTCCCAGCTCTCCCCGACGTGCGTCATGGCGGCCAGGTGGTACACCGCCTCCGGCCTGACGTCGGCCATGACACGGCGCACCGCGGGGCCGTCTGCAACGTCCGTCTCGAGGTCGATCACGGCGACCTCGTCGCCCCGATCCTTGAGGTGCACGGCCAACCACTGGCCCACGAAGCCCTTGCCGCCGGTGATCAGCGCGCGCATCCGGCGAACCCTACTGCGAGGCCGCCCGGGCGAGTGCATAGGCCCGCAGGTGCAGGTCCACGCTGGCCTCCCAGGTGCGCTCCGCCGCCACGGTGAGCCCGAGCGACCGGCGGACGGTGGCCCGGCCTTCCCGCAAGGCCCTGTCGATCGCCCCGCCCAGGTCGGCCACGTCACCGGGCGGGACGAGCAGAGCGGCGTCCCCGGCCATTTCCGCCATGGCGGTGCCTTCGGTGGTGACCAGGGGCGCCCCACACGCCAGTGCCTCGAGCGCCGGCAACCCGAACCCCTCTTCGAGCGCCGGGTAGGCCACCACCGCCGCCTGGCGGAGCAGCGCAGGGACCGCCTCGTCGGGCAGATAGCCGGTGCGCACGATGCGCTCGGGATGCCTGGCGGCGGCCAGGGCGCGTTCGGTCTCCGCCATCCCCCAGCCGGTCTGTCCGCCCAGGACGAGCACGGCGTCGGAGTGGGCGCGGGCCACCTGGTCGAAGGCGGCGATGAGGGGGACGACCCCCTTGCGGGGCTCGAGCGTACCGACGAAGGCGACCAACGGCCGGTCGACCGGTACTCCGAGCGTGGCCAACACGGCACGGTCGGAGCCCTCGGCCGGTTCGCGTGGCGTGAACCGCCCGTGATCGACCCCGTGCGGCGCCACCACGACAGGAGCGCGCACGTCGCACCACGCGCGCAGCCGGTCCTCCGTCACCTGGCTCACGCAGATGACCACGCCGGCGTGGCGGGCGGCGCGGCGGATGGCGCGGCGGAAGAACGCCGCCTTGGATCGGAGGTGCCATTCGGGATGGTCGAAGAACGTGCAGTCGTGGATCGTCACCGCACAGGGCACCGGCGACCGGGCGGGCATGGTGTAGTGGGGCCCGTGATGGACCTGCACCTCGAGCGAGCGCAGCACGGAACCGAGCCGGATCTGCTCGAAGACCAGTCGGGCCGGCCGCGACGTCGGGACCGCCCCGCGCACCGCGGCGCCCCCGGCCAGGCCGCGCCAGCGCTGCTCGTCGTCCCGGCGTGCGACGAGGGAGAGCCCGACGTCGTCGCGCCGGGCCAGGCCCCGCGCCAGCGCAATCGTGTAGTAGCCGGCACCGCCGGGCCGCGCCGGCACCGCGGAGACGTCGAGCGACAGACCGAGGCGCTCGTCCGTCACCGCAACGACCGCCACAACTCGATGTGGGCGCGGGCGGCGGCGCGCCAGGTCCGGGCCGACGCGTACGCCGCACCCCGGCGTGCCAGACCGCTCGCGCAGGACGTCATCGGTGAGGACGGCGGCCAGCCCGCGTGCGATGTCGTCGAGGTCGAGCGGGTCGACGATCCGGGCGGACGCCGGCTCCACCGCACCGAGGTCGTGCACGCTGGGCACCTCGTTGGACACCACCGTCGGGATGCCGACGCGCATGGCCTCCAGGGGCGGCAGGCCGTAGCCCTCGGTGAGGGGCACGTAGGCGAAGGCGCGGGCACGCCGGTACATGCTCGGACAGGACCGCGTCGGAGACGGGGCCGGTGAAGACGACGTGGTCGGCCGCCCGGGGCACCGGCGGCTCGGGTCCCCACCCGGTCGGCCCGACGATCACGAGTGGCCACGGTCCCGGCAGCGAGTCGCGCACCCGCCCGAAGGCGCGCACGAGCCGGTCCACGTTCTTGCGGGGCTCGAGCGTGCTCACGGTGAGCAGGAACTCCCCCGCGACGCCCACCTTCCGGAGGAGCGCGTCGGTGGCCGGCGGCATCGGGAGCGGGCAGGTGGTCGGCGCCGCTGCGGCACCACCGTCATCCGGCTGTCGGCGACGCCCATCGCCGCCAGGTCGGCCGCCACCAGCCGGGACGGGACGACGAGTGCGGCCCCCGACCGGCTGGCCCGGCGCAGTGCCGCCTCGTGCCAGCGCGCGCCCGCGCCGCGTCGTCGCTTCGGGATGCCGGCGCCAGGCCACGTCGTGCACCGTCACGACCAGCCGCTCCGGGCTGGCGCGCCGCAGCCGGGGTGAGGCCAGCGAGACCGAGTGGACGATGTCGAACCCCGCGGGCGCGCGCGGACAGCCCGTGGTCCCAGGCCCGGGTCAGGAGCCGGCCCGGGCAGCCGCGACGTGTGCACGCGGCCGCCCGAACGCGGCCAGCGGGTCGGCCGCACCGCGCCGGTGCGCCGGCTGGCCAGGAGCGTCACGTCGACCGCGTCGCCCTCCGTCGGCGGCAACGGCCAGGCCGCCGAGCAGGCCGCGGGCGTAGGCGCCGATGCCGCCGGGCACACGCCGCCGCAGCTGCTCGACCGCCAGGAGCACCGAGACGTGCGGCGGTCTCAGCCACGGCCTGCCGCCGCATCGCGATAGAGCGCCTCGAGCCCGTCGCCGCAGCGCTCCCATGAGTAGCGCGCCGACCA
Source organism: uncultured Acidimicrobiaceae bacterium (assembly GCA_963755655.1). Classification (GTDB taxonomy): domain Bacteria; phylum Actinomycetota; class Acidimicrobiia; order Acidimicrobiales; family RAAP-2; genus Bog-473. The sequence goes on along the minus strand of CAVWKX010000017.1, from coordinate 136,092 downwards.
GGCCGTGCCGGCGGCAATCGAGGCGGCGCGCGCTCCGCCTCGTCGCCCAGGCAGGCGGCCAGCGCCTCGACCAGCGCCGTCGTGATCGCCGGGCTCGACCAGCAGCGCGCCGTCGCCCGAGCACCTCGGGCAGCGAACCGGCCCGGGTCGCCACCACCGGCACCCCGGCCCGCATGGCCTGCAGCGGCGGGAACCCGAACCCCTCGTAGAGGGAGGGGTAGGCCAGCACGCTGGCGCCCGGCGAGCAGCGCGGCCAGGTCGGGCTGCGTCCACCCAGCCCGTGCGGACGATCCTGCTCGCGGCCGGCGACGCGGCGATGGCCGCGGCCAGCGCCTGCTCGCCCCACCCCGGCGGTCCGGCCAGGACCAGGGCGACGTCGGGCTGGCCGCTCGGCCAGCGCGTCGAAGGCGCGCACCAGGCCCGGGCAGGTCCTTGCGCGGCTCGGCCGTCCCGATGGCCAGGCAGAAGCGCTCGATCGCCCGGCGGGAGGACCCGCCGCAGGACCGCGGCGGCCTCCGCCTCGGTCGGGACCGGCAGGTCGGGGATGCCCGGGTGCGACGACACGGACCCGGGACGGGATCGGCGCCGAAGGCCTCGACCACCTCGCGCGGCCACGAAGGCCGAGTCGGTGTGGACCCAGGCGCCGCCGGCCGAGGGCCCGGCGGATCAGCCCCGGGTAGGCCAGCGTCGCCTCGTTGCACAGCTCGGGATGGTGCAGCGGCGTGAGGTCGTGCACCGAGACCACGGCGGCGGCCCGGCGCGGTCGGGGGCACCACGAAGTTCGTCCCGTGCACCACGTCGGTGCGCGCCGATGAACCACTCCAGCGGCGGGACGTCGCACGCGGGCCCACAGCGCGTGGAGGGGCCGGGCCGGCATGGGTCGCTGGCGGCCGCCACCCCGGCCGGGCAGCTCGGCCTCGATCAGCCGGCGGCGGCGCCAGCTCACGGCGTAGGCCCGGACGTCGAGGCCGGGACGCTGCGCCAGGGCCGCGAGCGCGCCCTGGCAGAAGGCGCCGACGCCCGTGGGGAGCCCGAGCAGCGGCGTGGCGTCGAGCGCGACGCGCAGGCGCGCCGGCTCCGCGGCCCGGGGCGTCGTCGGACGGTGCTCAGGTGGTGATCGCCCCGTCGATGGAGAGGATCGCCCCGGTGATGTAGTCCGCCTCGCTCGAGCCGAGGTAGGCGAACGCGCCGGCGATCTCGTGCGGGTAGGCGAAGCCGATCGGCGTCATCAGGCGCTCGATCAGCTTCCAGTCGGCGTCCTCGGGCGGCCCGAAGTTGTGGATGATCGGCGTGTCCACGCCGCCGGGCGCCACGCCGTTGACGCGCACGCCGCGCGCCATGTACTCGACCGCCAGCGCCTTGGTCAGCAGCCTCACGCCGCCCTTGGAGGCGCAGTAGGCCGCCGAGTAGGGCTGGCCGATCATGCCGGCGGTCGAGACGTGTTGACGATGGCGCCGCCGTGCTCGAGCATGCCGGGCAGGACGGCCCGGCACATGAGGAAGGTCCCCGTCAGGTTGACGGCGATGATCTTGTCCCAGCCGCTCAGCGACTGCTCGGTGCGTGTGGGCGAACCCGCCGATGCCGGCGATGTTGCACAGGTTGGTGATGGAGCCCAGCTCCTCCGCCGCCTGCGCCACGGCAGCAGCGACGGCGTCCTCGTCGGTGACGTCGCAGCGCACCGCGATGGCCCGCCCGCCCGCCGTCGGCCGCCTCCGTGTTGATCTCGGCCGCCACGGCCTCGATGGCGTCCGCGGCCACGTCGAGGCAGGCCACCGCGGCGCCCTCGGCGGCCAGGCGGCGCGCCGTGGCCCGCCCGATGCCCGAACCGGCGCCGGTGACCACGGCCACCCGGCCGGCGTAGCGACCGGGGGTGATCGCCTCGGGGGCGGTGCCCCGATTGGGATCGGACTCCCCGACTCTGTGTCGTGGGGCTCATGCGCGCTCCTTCTCGTCTGCTTCTCCGGTGGGGCCACTGCCTAGCACCCCGGAGCCGGGGCGACGACTTTCCGCCAGGCTCCGCCGGCGCTCCTCGGCGCCGCGGGCCGCCAGGGCGGCCAGGCGCACCGGGTCGACCTTCATCATGGGGGTCAGGGGCAGCTCGTCGACGACCACCAGCGCGTCGGGCGCCTTGTAGTCGGACAGCTCGTCGGCACAGTGCGCGCGCAGCGACGCCAGGTCGGGCTGCGCGCCCGACGCAGCCACCACGACGGCCACGCCGACCTCGCCCAGGACGTCGTCGGGCACGCCGACCACGGCCGCCCGCGCCACCGCCGGGTGGGACGAGAGCGCCTCCTCGACCTCGGCCGGGTAGACGTTGTACCCGCCCCGGATGTAGCGCTCGTGGGCCCGGCCGGACAGCTGCAGGTTGCCTTCGGGCGTGAGCCGCCCGAAGTCGCCGGTGGTCAGCCACCCGTCCGGAGCGAGCACCGCCGCCGTGGCCGCCGGGTCCACCAGCTCCGCCACGGAGCGGCCGCGGCCCGGGCCCCGGCCCCAATAGCCGCGCATGGCCGCGGCGGAACGCAGGAGGACGCGGCCGACCGAACCGGCCGGCACCGGGTCGCCCGGCGTCGTCGACGATGGCGAGCTCGACGCCGGGCACCGGACGGCCCACCGTGGTCGCCACCTCCTCGTCGGACGACGTCAGCGTCGTGCCGGTTCCCAAGCGACGACTCCGTCGACGTGTAGCGCACGACGACGGGCACGCCGAAGCGGCGGCGCACCTCGGCCACCAGGGACGCCGTCATGCGCGCCGCACCGGTCCCGGCCACACGCAACGCGCTGAGGTCGGCCTGCGGCGAGCTCCTCGCTGGCCAGCATGAGCGCCCACTGCGTCGGGACGCCCTGGGCCACCGTCACGCCCTCGTCCGCCATGATGCGGATGGCGTCGTCGGCCCGCCACGGCGTGGGCGTGATGACGGTCGTCACCGCGTTGCCGATCTCGTCCCAGGCCCGGGTCATGTAGCCCACGTGGGCGAACGGCAGCGGCGAGAGCCGCCGGTCCCCGGGCTGGCTCAGCACGTCGGTCCCCCGCGCCACCGCGGCCAGGTTGGCGTGGTCGAAGAGGGCGCCCTTGGGCTGGCCCGTGGTCCCGCTGGTCCAGACCACGGCCACCGGGTCGGACGAGGCCAGCTGCGGCCAGCTGTCGGGCCCCTGCTCGCCCCACCAGCTCCGGGCCTCGGCGCGGGTGACCACCTCCACCGGTCGGCGCCTCGGGAGGCGGACCGGCGTCGGGGTCGAGCACCAGCAGCACCGGGGCGGCCCGGTCAAGGATGGAGGCCACCTCGCCGGGCCCCATGCGCGGGTTGATGCCCGACGTGATGGCCCCGAGCCGGAGCAGCGCGGCGTAGAGCACGGCGTAGTCGATGCACGAGGGCAGGAGCAGGCAGACCACGTCGCCCTTGGCGACCCCGAGGCGGGCCAGGTGGCCGGCCACGCCGTCGGCGGCCCGGTCCCACTCCGCGAAGGTCAGGCTGCGCCGGCCGCCCTCGCCGTCGGGCTCGACGTAGGCCTCGACGTCGCCGTTGACCCGTGCCGCCTCCCGCAGGACCGACACCACGGTCTCGTGCTGATCCGAGGGGATGCGCACTGGCATGGCGGGCGGCGATGGTACCAGGGGCGGCGGGAACGGCCCCCGTCCGGGCGCTCCGTATGCTCGCGGCGTGCTGGTGGCCCTGTGCGGCGGCGTCGGGGCCGCCCGGATGCTCTCCGGGCTGGTGCGCGTCGTCCCGCCCGGCGACATCACGGCGATCGTCAACGTCGGCGACGACATGGTGCTGCACGGCCTCCACATCAGCCCCGACCTCGACACCGTCACCTACACCCTGGCCGGCATGGACAACCGCGAGACCGGGTGGGGCGTGGCCGGCGAGAGCTGGGCCGTCATGGACGAGCTGGCGCGGCTGGGCGGCGAGGACTGGTTCCGCCTGGGCGATCGCGACCTGGCCACCCACCTCTTCCGCACCGGCCGGCTCCGCGCCGGCGAGCCGCTCAGCGCGGTGACGGCCGAGCTGGCCCGGCGCCGCGGCATCGCGGTGCGGCTGCTGCCCGTGACCGACGACGCCGCTGCGCACCCGGGTCACGCTGGCCGAGGCGAGCGAGCTCGGGCCCGCCGGGGACCGAGGTCGGCTTCCAGGACTACTTCGTGCGGCTGCACCACGACGTGGCGGTCCGCGGCGTCCGCTTCGAGGGAGCCGACGCGGCGCGCCCGGCGCCCGGCGTCCTGGACGCACTCGCGCGACGCAGGCACCATCGTGGTGTGCCCTTCGAACCCGGTCGTCTCCATCGGCCCGGTGCTGGCCGTGCCCGGCGTGCGCGACGCCCTGGTGGCGCGCCGGGAGCGACGTGGTGGCCGTGTCGCCCATCGTCGCCGGCGCCGCGCTCAAGGGCCCGGCCGACCGGCTGATGGCCGAGCTCGGCACCGAGCCGTCCGTGGTCGGCGTGGCCCGGCTGTACGCGCCGTGGGTCGGCACGCTCGTCGTCGACGTGGCCGACGCGGCCCACGCGGCCGCCATCGAGGCCGAAGGGGTGCGCTGCGTGGTCACCCCCACCGTCATGAGCACGCCGGAGCGGGCCGAGGCTCTGGCCCGGGCGGTGGTCGATGCCGCCGGCTGAGGGCGTGCAGGTCTTCCCGATCGCCGGCATCGGCGAGGTGACGCCCGGCACCGACCTGGCCGCGCTGATCGCCGGACGCCGTCGCGCCGGCGAACCCCGACGGCCCCGAGCTGGCGAGCGGCGACGTGGTCGTGGTCACCCAGAAGATCGTCTCCAAGGCCGAGGGCCGCCTGGTCGACCTCGACCACGACGACCCGCAGGCCAAGCTGGCGCTGGTGCGACAGGAGTCGGTGCGCGTGCTGCGCCGGCGCGGCGACCTGGTGATCAGCGAGACCCGGCACGGCTTCATCTGCGCCAACGCCGGCGTCGACCTCTCCAACGTGGCCGACGGCACGGCGGCGCTGCTGCCCGAGGACTCGGACCGCTCGGCCCGGCGCATCCGGGCCGGGCTGGAGAACGCCCTGGGGATCGACGTCGGCGTGATCGTCTCGGACACCTTCGGGCGGCCCTGGCGGCGGGGCGTCACCGACGTGGCCATCGGCTGCGCCGGCGTGGCCGCGGTCGTCGACCTCAAGGGCACGCCCGACGCCGGGGGCCGCGAGCTCGTCGCCACGGAGATCTGCGTCGCCGACGAGCTGGCCTCGGCCGCCGAGCTGGTCATGGGCAAGGACCGCGGCGTCCCGGTGGCCGTCGTGCGGGGCGTGCCGGCGGAGTGGCTCCGCCCGGCCTCGGTGCGGGCCGAGGTCATCCGGCCGCCGGACGAGGACCTCTTCCGCTGACCTCAGCCGGCGGCTGGCGCGCACGAACTCGAGCACGGCCCGCACGCCGTCGGCCAGCGGCGTCCAGGACCGCCAGCCGAGCTGGATGGCCGCCCGCTCGATGTCGAGGCTCGAGCGGAGCAGCTCGCCGGGGCGCAGCGGCGCCGAGCACGGCTGCACCTCCGTGCCGGACTGCGCCGCCATGGCGGCCGAGCGAGCTCGTTGACCGACGTCTCGCGCCCGGTCCCGATGTTGCAGACGAGCCCGCCGCCGCGGGTGGCGGCCCGCACGAAGGCGTCGACGACGTCGTCGACGAAGACGAAGTCCCGCGTCTGCTCGCCGTCCCCGAAGATCGTCACCGGCTCGCCGCGCAGGATGCGCTCGGCGAAGATGGCGACGACGCCGGCCTCGCCGTGGGGATCCTGCCGGGGCCCGTAGACGTTGCCCAGGGCCAGGGCGCAGAACTCCAGGGAGTGCAGCTCGCGGTAGGCCACCAGGTAGTCGATCACCGCCTTCTTGGACACGCCGTAGGGCGACAGCGGCTGCTGGGGGTGCGACTCGCGCACCGGGAGGTCCTCGGCGGCCGGCTCGCCGTAGAGCGTGCCGCCGCTGGCGGCGAAGACCACCCGCTCGGCCTCGGCCTGGCGGGCGCCCTTCGAGGACGTTGAGCGAGCCGACGATGTTGACCGTGGCGTCGAAGGCCGGGCGGGCCACCGAGACCCGGACGTCGGCCTGGGCGGCCAGATGGAAGACCAGCTCGGGACGGCGGCGCGCCATCAGCTCGATGACGGCCGGCGCGCTGATGTCGAGATGGTGGATGGTGAGCGCCCGGCCGGCGCTGCCGCGGGCCTCGGCCAGGTTCGACAGCGAGCCGGTGGAGAAGTCGTCGACCACGTCGACCTCGTGCCCCTCGACCAGCAGCCGGTCCACCAGGTTGGACCCGATGAACCCGGCGCCTCCCGTCACCAGCGTGCGCATGCCCCGGCCTTTCTAGCCCGACGACCCGCTCGCCGTCGACCAGCGTCCCCGACGAGACCACTGCATCGGCACCGAGAACGGAGACCGCCCGGACGTCGCCCCGCTGCCCCACGATGGAGCGCGGACCCATGACCGAGCCGGCCACCTTGGCGTCGGCGGCGACGTGGCAGCCGTCCATGAGCACCGAGTCCGCCACCACGGCACCGGAGGAGACGACCGTGCCGGGCCCGAGGATGCTGCGCTCGACCCGCGCCCCCGCCTCGACCACGCAGCCCGAGAAGACGACCGAGGGGCCCGCCACCTCGCCCTCGAGGTCGCTCTCGCCCTCGAGGAGGACGCCGTCGCCCCGGTCGACCACCGCCGGCATCACGATCGGGCCGCGCTTGTGGTTCAGGTAGTCGAAGTTGGCCTCCAGATAGGCCGCCGGGGTGCCGGTGTCGAGCCAGTAGCGTGTCGTCGGAGCGGGCGAAGAGGCCGCCGTCGCGCACCATGGCCGGAAAGGTCTCCCGCTCGATCGACACCCGTCCCCCCTCGGGGATCCGGTCGAGCACGGACGGCTCGAGCACGTAGGTCCCGGCGTTGATTTCGTTGGTCGGCGCCTCGTCGCGTGGCGGCTTCTCGACGAAGGCCAGCACCCGCCCGTCGTCGTCGGTCGGCACGACGCCGAAGGCAGAGGGATCGGCCACCGGGTGCAGGGCGATGGTTCCCTCGGCGCCGCGCTCGCGGTGGAAGGCGACCAGGGTCGTCAGGTCGAGATCGGTGAGCACGTCGCCGTTGACGCACCACGAAGGTCTCGTCGATGCCGGCGAACGTGGCGGCGAAGCGGACGGCGCCGGCCGTGTCGAGCGGCTCGGGCTCGACGGCGTAGGTCAGTGCGATGCCGGCGGCCCGGCCGTCCGGGTAGGCCTCCATGAAGGCATCGGGCAGGTAGCCGAGCGACAGGACGGCCTCGTCGATGCCGTGCGCAGCGAGGTGCCCGAGCACCCGCTCGATCATGGGCACCCCGACGATCGGGGAGCATCTGCTTGGGAGCCGAGAGCGTCAGGGGCCGCAGCCTCGTCCCCTCGCCCCCGACGAGGACAACCGCTTTCATTACTTGGTCGTCGTCGTGGACGAAGGTTTCGTCGTCGTCGTGGCCGGCGGCGGCCGTCGTGGTCGTCGTGGCCGGCGATGGTCGTGCTCGTCGCCGGGGGCGCCGTCGTGGCCGTGGCGCCCGCGGCGGTGGTGGTGGTCGTCGTGGCCACCGGAGCCTGGCTCCCCGGCCAGCACCTGCACCAGAGCGAGGATGGTCGAGGCGGGCGGCTTCGGCAGGGCGGTGCCCTCCGGCACGAATCCGACCGTGATCAGCTGGCGGTTGAGCGAACTTGAGGTCGGCGGGCTGCCGCGTCGTGGCGCCCCCGGTCTCGTTCTACCTCGGTTGTTCTTGGCGGTCGTGGTCGAGATCACCCACGAGCGCGCCTGCACCACGCCGACCTTGCCGGCATCGGGCGTGCCGGCGGCGCACTTCTCGCCGTTGGTGTACGTCGTGGCCTTGGTCGACGGGTACTTCAACTTGGTGTTGGTCAACGTCAATCCGGTATACCCGTCGGCGAACTTCCCGAGGGTCGCGTTGTTGCCCGCCTCGCTCGAGGTCTTCGGCGCGACGACGAGGACGCCGCTGCCCGTGGTCGTGAGGCCCGTGGTGGCACTGGAGGGCGACGCCGGCGAGCGCCGGCTCCATGGTCCCGCAGATGTCGAAGGCCAGGCCGGCGTGCCACGACGTCCCCACGGTGGGCTCGACGACCGTCGGCACCTTGTTGTAGTTGTACTTGGCCAGTGCGATCGATGCCACCCCGACGACGACGATGATGACGAGCGCGGCGTACCAGTTCACCGGCATCTGCCCGCGATACGTGGTGCCGCCGCCCGTTGCGGCGGCGCGTGCAACTGATTTCCCAGAAGAGCTTCTCGCCATGGCGGGTGGCAACCCTACAGCCTGGCGGGGTGCCCTCCCGTAGCAGGCGACCAAGGAGCAGGTCACGGTAGAGGTCCGTCGTCGCAGGATGGAGGCAGTCCGCCGGAGCCGGCGGCGCCCCGGGCGTGGGTGGCCTGCCTCCCGGCCAGCGTCCGCAACTGAGCCATGGCGGCATGCAGCCGCACCCGGTTGCCCTGGGCCGCCATGGCGACCAGCAACGAGCGGTAGAGCCGCTCGTCGTACGGGCTCACGAGGAGAGCCTGCCGGACGATCCGTTCGGCCTCGGCCCCGGACCCGAGCCCGACGAGCAGGTCGGTCGCCCGCAGCGCCGTGCGCACCACCAGGGTCTCGATTTCGGACTGGGTGCCGTCGAAGACGGCCCAGTCGGTGCGTCGCAAGCCGGCGAAGAGTGGTCCCCGTATCAGGCCCATGGCCGCCACCAGCAGTGGCGGCTCGTCGGCCGCCGCCAGCGCGGCGAAGTGCTCGACGTCGGTCGTGACCGAGTCTGCGAGCCGGAGGTCGACACCACGAGGGAGGTGCAGGCGGCCCTCGCCGTCGCGTCCGAGCGCCCGGCGCACGTCCGACGAGGTCGAATGCGCAGTGGGCAGCGACAGCGGCCGCTCGGGCCACAGCGCCAGCGACCACTCGGCGTGACGGACGCCACTCCGGTGGAACGCGAGATACACAGCGAGGTCGCGTGCAGCGGAGCGGTGGAAGGGCCCGGCCGCGCCGCGGACGGCGACCTGACCGAGGACCGTTATCTCGACGGTACCGGGGCGCACATGGGGAACGGTCGTGTCTCCCCCGCAGAGTCCATCAGCACCTTGGAGCACCCGGTTCGGTAGTTTCGACCTGATGCGTCCCGCACTGCGGCTCCAGGCCCCCCGGACGTGCCTGCGTCGTGGGACCGATTCCAACGTCGAGGCGGACGGCGTTGTCGCCTGCCGGGCCAGGTAGTGGCACACAGAGCCCAGGCCCGGATACCGACCTTTTGGCGCGCCTGGGTCATCACGTTCGTCTGCTTCGTGGTCGTCGGCACGGCCTGGAGCGTGGCGCAGCCGATCTTCGCCGGCGCTGACGAAGCCCAGCACGCCGCACAGAGCGAGGCGGTCTGGTCGGGTCAGTTCCTCCCTGCCCTCACCCTCAAGGTCGGGAGCCAGATTGAGTCCGGCGTCGAGCACGTGCCCGTCTTCGCCCAAGGCGAGAGCTGTTACGACGTCAATCACGCCGTCTCGGCGAAGTGTGACACGACGTCACTGCAAGGCACGGCCCGAACCGGACCCATCGACAACTATGTGAGCCGCGAGCCACCGCTCCCCGCACTGCTCACGGGACTGCCCTTCTTCCTCGCGCCGGACCGGACCGGGTTCTATCTGTCACGCTTCTTGACATCGGTGCTGGGAGCCGCCCTGCTGGCGACGGCCGTCGCACTGGCGTGTTCCCGGCGCCGTCCGGTCCTCCTGCTGGGCGTCCTGGTGGCCGCCACGCCGTCGTTCATCGCGGAGTTCGGCGTGCTCGGCTCGAGCCAGCTCGAGATCGGCTCGGCCTTGGTCCTCTGGGTGGCCGTGACGCTGGTCGTGACGGACGAACCGGTCACGACCGGCCTGGCCGCCATCATGACGGGCTCGACCGTCCTGCTCCTCCTGGCGCGGCCGGCCTCCATCATTTATGCCGCACTGGCGTTCCTGGTCCTGCTGGCCTGTGCGGGGAGGACCCGGTTGCGGCGCCTTTCGGCCTTGAAGGCCTTCTGGCCGATGGTGGCCGTGGTGACGCTGGTCCTGCTGTTCGCGCTCTGGTGGCTCGTGTTCGCCGAGGCGCCGGCCAACCCGAACTACCTGAAGGACAACGACCTCCCGCACATCGCGGGCTGGCTCAACCAGCTCTCGTTCTCGCTGGGTTACACGTGGGACTTCTGGGACCAGATGATCGGTGCCATCGGCACGAACGAGTACAGCGGCCCGGCGTGGCTGGCGGTCGTGTGGACGATGCTGGCCGGTGGGTTCGTGCTGCCGGCCGTGGTGCTGACGAGCCGGCGCCGCGCGACCGCACTCGCCGGCGTGCTGGTCGCCCTGCTGGTGCTGCCCGTGGCGGCACAGGCGTACTACGCCCCGACGGTCTCCCTGACGTGGATGGGCCGTTACGACACGCCGATCTTCGTCGGACTCGTCGTGTTCGCGGCGGGAACGATGGAGAGCAGGCTGGCGTCGCCGGAAGTCAAGCGCCTATTGCTGCTCGGGATCGCGACCATCGGGCTGCTGCAGGTCCTGGAGTTCGCGTCCACACTCCGCCGCTACGCCGTCGGCACCAGCGGGCCGTTGAGCCCACTCTCCTGGGCCCGCGGCTGGCGTCCGCCGCAACTGGCGCCATTCCCCCTTTTGTGCGTCGGGTCAGGAGTGATCCTGCTCGCCTACGGAGCCATGTGGTACCTGGGTCGCATGGCCATTGACACCGAGCCGCCTCGGCCGGGTGTCCCGCTCGATCCGGATCAGAAGAAGGCCAGTGCGGCGGGCTGCGCCCCGGCCGGCACGGCGGCGCCGGTCGCTGACCCGGCGTCGCCGTAAGGCACGATCTGACCGGAAGAGCTGGCGACGACGTAGCCGAGCCCGTCCGGGCTCACGGCGATCGCATCGGCCTGACCGGTCAATCCCGGCACGACACTCGGCCCGAAGAGGGAGGCGTCGCCGTAGGCCGTGATGGCACCCGTCGCCGAGAGCAGGTAGTAGCCGAGCCCGTCCGGTGTCGTCGCGATTGCGGTGATCGTCTGACCTGCCGTGGCAGGCAGTCCACCGAAGTTCTGCGCATGCCCGTAGGTGAAGACCTGGCCCGTCGACGTGACGAGGTAGTAGCCGACACCTACAGGCGTCGGTGCGATGGCGACGACCGTTCCCGTGTGCTTCCGGCCGGCGAGCGAGCCAAGGGTGGGCGCATTGGCGGCATAGACCGTCCCGTTCGCCGCGGCGACCCAGTACCCCCCGGTCACCGGATCGACGGCGAGCCCCACGAGTCCGCTCGGCGTCGCCGGCAGCCCCGACGGCCGGGGCTGGACCGGGGCGTCCCCGAATGTCACCACGGCGCCGTCGGCGTGCAACACATAGGAGCCCTGCCGGTCGGGCGTCAGCGCCAGGCCCACCGCCGGAGTGGCGGGAGCAACGGAGGCAGATGCAACGGTGGCCGTCCCCCCGCTCACCTGGCCATCCGACGTCAGGACGTCGTACCCCGAGCAGTCATCGCTGGCGGCGGGCTCCTGCAGGAGGCCCGAGCCGAGCGGCGTGTCGAGGCTCCAGATTCTGTAGCCCCACACGCCCCAGACGGTGTGGAGGTTGTGGTTGGCCACCGTGTACATCATCGACAGCTCGCTCCCGTTCGGCATGTCGCCGTCAGGCAGGCGCACGATCGCCGAGTTGTGGTTGAGCGAGTGTCCGGAGATGCACGAGCCGATGTCCCCGAGCACGTCCCACGTGCCGACCCCACTCAGGAACGCGCTCTGGCTCATGGTGGCGACGGTCACGTACGGCGTGACGGGAGCCTCGTCGAGGTCGGAGTTCGGCGGTCCGCCGTCATAGCTGAGGACGATGTCACCGGTGGAGGCGTCGTAGCCGATGGACGCGTCGTCGGGTGGATAGGCCAGCCCGGCCGTCGGCACCGCCTGAATGGTCTTCCCGTCGGGCAACGCGGCGAGGCACTGCGGGCACGGCCCCGACGCAGGCACGTTCGAGAGGTTCAGATCCCGGAGGACGAGCCCCTCGGCGGGTGCGGTGTCGTTTCCAGGGCTGCCGGCGTTCGACATGTAGGTCACGAGGATGTGCCCGCTCGGTCCGGAGTCGATGGCCGCCGGCTGCCCGAGGCAGTACAAGCCGGGGGGGCAGTCGAACCGATAGGGGTTGTGCCCGAAGTCGTCGGCGGTCTGGACGATGGGAGTCAAGTCGGGCTTCCAGGGGCCGGCCGGATTGTTGGCAAAGGCGATACCCAACTGGTTGCTGGAGTTGGTGGGAGCGGACTCCGCTGTGAAGAGGAGCGCCCACTGGTACGGCTGCCCTCCAAAGTGGAACTTGCCTCCGACCACTTCCGGCTCGCAGGCGTGGATGCTGAAGTACCCGTGGGGATTGGGGTCGTCCATCGGGCCGAACACGGCCTTGAGCGGCCCGTAGTGCCACTGCCCCTTGGTCAGGTGACCCACGGAGAGATACACGTTGTCGTGCACGACGTTGCTCTTGTAGTTCTCACAGTCGAACACGTCGCGTGTCGAGGGACTCGTCTGAATGACACTCGGGGCGTAGGTGTAGAAGTGCCCGACGCCCGGGTCGATCCCCGTGTAGAGGGTGCGGGCCATGGAGTTCGGGGGGCCTGCCTGTGCCGCCGGACCGCCGGCGACGAGGGCCGACGCGATGATCACGAGGATGACGCCCGCTGCGGCCGAGGCGCGAATGAATCGCATGCTGGGGTGGCCTTGCCTTTCTGAGATAGTGCGACCGGAAGTGCGAACTACTGCGACGGCACCGGTCTCGGGTGGCGCGGAATGTACCTGCTGTGTCTCCCCAATTCGGGGCGCTGCCGCTCAGCAGACTCACAATGCCCATTTGTGCTGGGTCCCTCCCATCTTGTCGGCTCGCCGGCATGGGGGCACGGATACCGAGGTGGGGGCGGAGGGATTCGAACCCTCACTGGGGACGGTTTAAGCGCCCTGCCTCTGCCAGTTGGGCTACGCCCCCCGGAGCACCATTCTTGACCGAGACGGACGGGATCCCGAGGATGGCTGTTCGTCCATGGTCCGCACGGGGTCGTGGCCATCTCCCATCGCCATTGACAAGGCGGCCACAACATCCGCCGTCTTCACCGGGGTGAGCGCGCTTCATTGGCCAGAAGCCGGTTCGATCCATTTGTTCTGGAAAGAAAACCGGCTTCAGCCGACAGTGCGAATCTCTTGCACGTTCGACCGCGACGGTCGACGGCTGCAGGCTCACAACGAGCGGAGGTGCATTCACCATGCAGCTGCACAAGACAATGCGTCTGGCCGGAGTCACGCTCTCGGCCGCTGCGCTTGCCCTGCTCACTGCAGAAGGAACAGCGGCGGCGCACGAGGGGACGTCCTCTCCGGATCTCCGGGGACGGGTGACTTCGGTGGCCTCAGGGGACTTCGTGCTCCAGAAGTACGACAGGAGCACCGAGACCGTGGACACCACCGACGCGACGACCTACGCGGAGCCCGGAAGCTCCATCGCTCCTCCGGGGGTGTACGACGGTGAGAACGTGGCGGTCACGCTCGACCCCACCACCTCGAACCCGACCGCGACGAACGTCGTCGTGTTTCCCGAAAGGGTCGATGGCAGGGTCACCAATGTGGCCGGATCGACCGTCACGCTGACCAACAAGCGCGGCGCCGACACCGTCATTTTGTCGCCGAGCACGAAGTACTACCAGAAGGGCAGGACCCCGACGGGCGTGAGCAACGGCGAAGGGGTGACCGTGTTCGGCCTGCCCGACCCCGGCACGCCTGGCGGGTTGGACGCACAGGTCGTTGCGATCTTCAGCCCGCCGGTGCAGCCACAGCCACGGCCTCCGGCGCCGCAATCGACACAGCCACAGCCTCCAGTGCCCCAGCCTCAACCCCAGCCGACCACGGCTGCGGTCACGCAGTGGCCTCGCGGTGCGGCTCCCGCGACGCAATCCGCCGCGCCGCCCACTGGCGGCTGGCCGTCCCCGAGCGGGCCGTCGGGACCCCGCGGCCCGCAGGGTGGCCCCGGTGCCACCGGGGCGCCCGGTCCCCACAGCGGCTTCGGCGGTCAGGGCTTCGGTGAGCCGGGCTTCGGCCACCGGTAACACCTGTCGTTGACGAAGGCCCCGGGTCCGTCCCTCGCATGGCAGGCCCGGGGCCTCGTCGCGTCCGGCCTGGTTCAGCCGGGCACGCCCGACACCAGCGGGCGATAGCGCTCCAGCACGGCCAGCTCCTCGCCCTGCGGAGACGCCTCCAGCCTGGTGTCGGCCCCGAAGATCATGGTGGCACGATCGACCGGATCCCAACGGCGCCAGGAGCCGATCTCCTCATGGCTGGGGTCTCCCGAGGCGGCAAAAGCCAGCCATGCCCGCTGCATCTGGCTCGACAACGTCTCGACGGTCGGACCGCCACCGGAGAAGACCTGCACCGCTGGCTCACGCACGGCACCGAACACGAACGGCAGCTCGAGCGCGTGACACGAGCCGAGGATCCCGCCGAACGCCGGCGATGCCCAATCGAACAGGTAGACGAACGCACGCGAGCCCCGGGCGACGTGCGCGGCGGCCAGCTGGAGGCTCGGCCAGCGGAAGACGATGTCGGTGCCGATGGCGACCCAGATGGCGTTGGCGACAGTCGATTCCCCGCGCGAGTGTCTTGACGTCCTGTAGGCATCGACCACCTCGGCCTCCGGCATGTCCGGCGCGGCGTTGCCCACCCAGCGCGTCACGCCGTCCTCGTCGAGGGCCATCAGGGCAGGGTTCCCGAGGCCGAACAGAGTCAGTTCGTCCCTGTTCGTCCCGATCACCAGGTCGACACCGGCCGCCGCTCCATTGGCCACCGCGGCCAGCGGGTGCTCGGGCAGCAGCACACCGTCGACGACGGGGAGGAAGGGAAGCGGCAGCATGCCCGGATCGGGACTGCGCTTCCCCAGCTCTTCGGTGGCTGCCACGAGCTCGGTCGCGGGGACGTGCTCGAGTGACTCCCGGGTGCAGGAGACGATGCCCAGCATGGAGGCCAGGCGCTCTCCCGACCGCTCCGCATCGGGCAGCGCGTGCACGTGTGCGCCACCGCTTTGCACGATGGCGCGGCGGAACAGTCCCCGGGCAGCGGGCAGGCCGAGCAGTGTGGCCACGCTGAAGCCTCCGGCGGATTCCCCGAAGATGGTGACGGCCCCCGGGTCACCGCCGAAGGCGGCGATGTTGTCGCGCACCCATCGCAAGGCCGCCAGCTGATCCTGTATGCCCCAGTTCCCGACCAGCCCGTCAGGATCGCCGAGGTCGCGGTGACCCAGGAACCCCAGGGCGCCGAGCCGGTAGTTGATGGTCACAACTACGACGTCGCCATTGCGCACCAGCTCGCCACCGCGATAGAGGAATACCGACCCGCTGCCCGACGTGAAGCCACCCCCGTGTATGAACACCATCACCGGGCGGCCTCGTTCTGTCGTACTGGTGGGTGCATCCGGCAACTCCGGCGTCCAGACGTTGAGCGACAGACAATCTTCGCTGTGCGGCTCGGAGGCCGCCGGATCCGCCGGGCTCGTGACGCCAGGCACGGCGGCGGACTGGGGAGCGATCGGACCGAAGGTCGATGCGTCGCGAATCTCGCTCCAACCCTCAGCCTCCAACGGGGGGCGCCACCTCAACGCGCCAACCGGCGCACGGCCATACGGAATCCCCGAGAACGACCAGTGGTCCTCGCGCCAGACGCCCCTGAGCCTCCCCTGTCCAACTGTCACGACTCCCTGCACGCACAGGACCCTACGGAGACAAACGGGAAGGGTCAATCGAAGCTCCGATCGAACCGATACACGAACGGAAGGTGAACGGCGCGCGAATTTGGGATGCGACCCGACAGAAACGAAGGGGATGCCAAAACGGCCACCATGCAGCCATTACGCTCTTGCGCCGTGGATACAGTGAACTGTCGGAGCACTGTCCGCTGGCGGGCCCCTCTTGTCAGAGTGACCATGGTCGTCGGCCTGCTCGCCGCGTTTTTGTCGACGGCAGCCGCGGCCAACGCGGGCGCGACCACATCCACCACCCTGCCCGGCCCCGCGCCGAATCAGTCACAGATCAATTCCACGCAGTCGCAAGTCAGCCAAATAGAGGCGACGTTGGCTCAGGAGGAGCAGCAGACCTCCGTGCTCGACGACAAGTACAACACGGCACAGCAGGATCTCCAGAACGCGCAGACAGCGTTGCAGTCGCTCGCCACCAACTTGATTCACGCGCGATCGACCGTCACGCTCGACAAACGACTGGTCGCCAGCGACGCTGTCGAGGCCTACGTCTACGGGACCCCCGAGACCGGGTTCGCCTCCTACTTCTCACAGTCGGCGACGTTGAACCAGGCGCGCAATCAATACACGAACCAGATCGTCGGCAATCTCACGAAGGACGAGACATCACTGTTGCAGTCGGAATCGCAATTGCAGTCCGAAGAGGTCACGCAACAGGCAGACGCGTCACAGGCCCAGTCGGAGGCTGCGCAAGCAAAGACGCTCGCGCAAGCCAACGAGCAAGAGGCCGCCACGACGAAGGCAACCCTGGATCAGGTGCAGGGACAGCTCGCGCAGGAAGTCGCAACCGCGGCCATCCAAGAGGCCCAGCAAGAAGCGGCTGCCGCGGCGGCCGCGCGGAGCACGGCAGCGAGGCAACAGGCAGCCGCTGCGGCGGCGACGGCGGCGACGGTGGCCGGAGCGGTCGGCGGTTCGTCGAGCGGCGCGGCAGCGACGACCGCGGCCGACCAGGCGGGGGGCACCACCGGACCCGTGGGCGGATCGGCCACGGGCTCGAGCGCCGGCATGGCCGCAGTGCAGGAGGCCGTTTCGCAGCTGGGCGTGCCGTACGTCTTCGGGGGCGAGGAACCGGGGGTTGGATTCGACTGCTCGGGACTGGTGCAGTGGGCCTGGGCCCAAGCGGGCGTCACCATACCGAGGACGACCGAGACGCAGTGGCCCGCTCTCACCCATGTCTCGCTCGACGCACTCCAGCCCGGTGACCTGCTCTTCTACTACAACCTCGACGGAGACGATCAGGTCGACCACGTCGTCATGTACACCGGTTCGGGTCCGTACGGGACGGACACGGTGATTCAAGCTCCCTTCACCGGCTCGACCGTCTCGTACTCCCCCATCTTCACGGAAGGCCTCATCGGGGCGGGCCGCCCGTAGCCGCATCGGCCAGGAACCGGTCGCTCGGGTGATCGGTACGATGGCCTATGGCCAGCGGGCGCCCCATCGTCGGCGAGAAGAACCGATCGACCGCCATCGTGCCCATCCGCATTGCCGCCGATCACATGGGCGATCCCGAGGATCCACGGCTCTCCGACGTCGACGAGTGGGGTCGCTCGGAACGGACGCGGGCCTTGGTGCGCGCCATATACGAGCCGGTCTACTCCAAGTGGTTCCGCACAGAGTGGGAGGGTCTCGAGAGGATCCCGGCCGAGGGTGGAGCGCTCCTCGTGGCCAACCATGCCGGCGCCATCCCCTCTGACGCCCCGGTCATCATGCACGGGATCGAGAAGGAGCTCGGGCGGCCGGTCTACGGATTGGCCGACTACTTCTTCCGGACCGTGCCGGTCATCGGGACCCTATGGGCGCGCTCTGGCGGCGTCTCCGCCCGACCGGCCAACGCGTACCGCCTCTTGAAGGAGCAACACCAGCTGGCCCTCGTCTTTCCCGAAGGCACCAAGGGGACGTCGAAGTCGTTCACCGACCGCTACCAACTCCGCCGGTTCGGGCGCGGGGGCTTCATCGAGATCGCCATGCGGGCCGGTGTCCCGGTGATCCCCATCGCCGTCGTCGGCGCCGAAGAGGCAATGCCGGTCGTGCTGCGGTTGCCGACCGTGGCACGCGCACTGGGGCTCCCCTATTTCCCCATCACGGCCAACCTGCTCGCCCTCGGGCCCCTCGGTGTCGTCACCCCGTTCCCCGCCAAGTTCAAGTTGCGCGTGCTGCCCCCGGTCTACTTCGACGTCGCGGCGGACCAGGACCGGTACTCGAAGAGCCGGATCATGGAGGAGTCCGAGCACATCAGGTCTCTTCTCCAGGAATCCGTGTACGACATGCTGCGAGACCGCCGCAGCGTCTGGTTCGGCTGAGGCTGCGATGAGCCGTCGCGTCCTGGTGACCGGAGCCGACACGTTCTGGGGCGGCCGGATGATCCAAGCCCTCGAGACCGACCCCAGTATGGGTGTGATCCTGGGCATGGGGACGGGGACGCCGTCCGTCCCGTTCGAGCGAGCCGAGTTCGTGCGGGCGGACCAGACCTATTCCATCATGAACCGGATTGTGAAGGCGACCCAGGTCGACACGATTCTGCACACCTTCATGATCACGAATTCCTCCTCGGTGCCCAGGCGGGCCATGCACGAGATCAATGTCATCGGGACCATGAACCTCCTGGCGGCAGCCGGAGCGGCCGGCTCGTCGGTGCGCCACATCGTGGTCAAGTCCTCCACCCTGGTCTACGGCTCCGCCGCCAGCGACCCGAACACCTTCCTGGAGGACACACCCCGCACCAGCCCGGTAAGGAACAGCGTGGAGCGCGCCCTCGTCGAAGCCGATGGGCTCATGCGCGACTTCGCCGAGGACAACCCCGGCACCCGCGTCACCGTGCTGCGATTTGCCAACGTTCTTGGCCCGCATCTCACCACGCCGATCAGCCGGAATCTCTCGCGTCCCGTCTGCCCCTCCATCTTCGGCTTCGACCCGCTCCTGCAGTTCGTGGAGGAGGACGACGTCGTCCGCGCCCTCCTGCACGTCACCCAGTCCGGCATACCCGGCCTCTTCAACGTGGCCGCCGAGGGTCGACTCCCCTGGAGCGAGGTGGCGACCATCTGCGGGACGCGGCTCGTCCCCCTGTCACCGTTCAGCCCCCTGAAGATCAGGCCCCTGGCCCGCCTGTTCGACCTGCCACCCGAGTTCCAGGACCTGCTTCGGTACGGCCGGGGAGTGGACACCAGGCGCTTTGCCGCCACGGGGTTCAGCTACAACGCCACCAGTGCCGGCGCCGTGCAGTCGTTCATCCGTTCACTGCGCCTCCGCCGGCAGACGGGAAGGCAACCCGCTTCGTACACCTACGAACACGATGTGGAGCAGTTCTTCCGCCACTCACCTTCCGTGGTGGGCGGCGTCGAAGACTGACGGTCAGTCCTCGAGCCAGTCCTGGACCAGCTCCCGTTCGCGCACGGCCCACTCCTCCGCCGTGATCCCGTAGCGCACGTGGTCCTCCCACACACCGTCGATCTCGAGAAAGCGCAGTGCCACTCCCTCCTCGCGGATGCCGAGCTTCTCGACGACCCGCCGGCTGGCCGTGTTCCTCGGGATGATGGAGATCTCTACGCGGTGCAGTGAGATCGCCTCGAAGGCGAACCGCAGCGCGACGACGACCGCCTCGGGTGTCAGGCCCCGGCCGGCGAGCTCCTCGTCGATCCAGTACCCGATGAACCCGCTCTGGAACGGACCCCGCTGAATCGAAGAGAGCGTGACCTCCCCGGCGAAGCGGTCGCCCACGAAGATGCCGAAGCCGTAGCCGGTGCCCAGGTGCCGCTCGCGCTCGCGGATGCCGCAGCGGGCAGCGAAACTGGGACGGTCCTCCGACGGCGCCGGTGCACCCTTGGGCCGGGGCTCCCAACGGAGAAGCCAGCTGGCGCAGCGGGTCCGCACCTCGTGCCAAGCGGCGAAGTCGTTCTCCGTCAACGAGCGCAACAGCACCCGCTTCCCCCGGAGCTCCAAGGGCGCGTGGCGCACCGCCCTGGCCGCAGTCATCGTCCGAGTACCTCCTTCAGCGCGCCCAGCAGCGCAAACACGTTGCGTCGGCGCGCGGTGTGCCCCATACAGCCGATGCGCCAGATCTGGCCGGCCAACTGGCCCGCACCGCCGCCTATCTCAATGCCGTACGTGAAGAGGAGTTCACGACGCACGCCGGCATCCTCGACGCCGTCCGGAATCCGTACCGTCGTGAGCTGGGGCAGGCGGTACTCGGGCGCCACCAGCAATTCGAGGCCGAGGTCGACCAACCCGTCCTGGAGCAGCCGGCCGCACTCGGCGTGCCGCTCCCAGGAGTCCTTCAGTCCTTCGTCCAGAATGGTCCCGAGCCCGGCTCGCAGCGCGGCCACCATCACGACCGGCGCCGTGTGGTGGTAGACCCGCGCGCCGGTCGAGGGGTCGTTGACGTACCGGGCCAGGAGGTTCAGATCGAGATACCAGCTCGACGGCCGCGCGACGAGGCGCTCCAGGGCCCGCTCGGAAACGGTGAGCGGGGCGAGGCCGGGGGGCACGCCCAGGCACTTCTGCGTGCCGCTGTACGCGACGTCGACGCCCCAGTCATCGACGGCGACCTCGATCCCACCCAGTGAGGTGACCATGTCGACGAGCAGGAGCGCGTCGCCCTTGCCCGCCCCGAGCGGCGCGACCTCGTTGCGCACCCCTGTCGAGGTCTCGGCATGCACGACCGCGATCAGGGCCGGCGGGGGTGGGCAGAGAGGACCACGGCGGGGTCGAGAGGTTCGCCCCACGGCGCATCCACCCGTACGATGTCAGCGCCGAGACGGTCCGCGACATCGCACATCCGCTCACCAAAGACCCCATTCACTCCGATCACGACGGGGTCACCGGGGCGCACGAAGTTGACGAAGGACGCCTCCATACCCGCTGAACCAGTGCCGCTCACCGGCAGGGTCAACGTGTTGGCGGTAGCGAAGACCCGGCGCAGATCGTTGTTGGTCTCGTCGAGGATGGCGAGGAAGTCCGGATCGAGGTGCCCCAGCACAGGTCCGGCCAGCGCCATCGCGACCGCGGGGTACGGGTTTGAAGGCCCGGGGCCCATGAGCAGACGGTCCGTGATACCCACGGGCCGCATCGTGTCAGGTCCACGCTCACCTGCGCCAACGCGCCCGGCAGCCCGGCGACGGTCCGGTACATTGGCCCTGTGGAACGGGTCCTCTTCGCCCCGAGGACGCTCCCGCCACTGCGTCCCGATGTAGCAGAGGACCCGGCTGCCTACGATCGCTGGGTGTCGGCGAGGGAGGCGGCGCGACAGCGCGATCTCGGCTCCCCACCTGCGCAAGCTCCATGTGGTGATGGTCATCGAAGGGCGGCCCCCCGCCGAGACCCTCGATTCGCTCCAGTCGCTGGCCGCGCAGGAGAGCCACCACTGGCAACTCACGGTGGTGCTGCAGCGGCCGTGGCAGACGGAGGTAACCGCCCTGCTGGCGGTCTCGGGCATCCGCCAGCGCTTCGCCGTCGAGGAGGGGGAGTCGACCTGCACCCTGCAAGAGATGTTCGACACCGCGCTGGCAGCGACCGCGGGAGACGACATCGGACTGATCTACCCCGGAGACGTCTGGGCCCGCGATGCGGTGCACCTCCTGTCGGCCGCGCTGGACGACAACGGCGTGGCGTTCGGCGACGAAGACTGCGTTGGGCCGGACGGAAGGTTTGTCTCGCCCCGGCTGAAGCCTGCCTTTTCCCCTGAGTTTCTTCTCCATGCGGATTGCGTCGGCCGCCCCCTCGCCCTCTCCGCCGAAGTCGCGAAGCGGTTGCCGCCGGATTCGACTGGCCTGCCAGAGGCCTGGGATCACGACATCGCCCTGCGGGCGTGCGAGGCGGCCGACTCCGTCCACCACATCCCCGAAGTGCTGTGCCATCGACTCATTCCTCCGCGCCAGATGCCGACGGACGCGCCCCACGGCACGAACCACGTCGTGGCCGCGCTGCGCCGCCGGAGAGAGGAGGCCTCCGTTCTGCCCGGGCCGTCCGCGGGGACGGTGCGCATCTCGCGCACTCCCGGCACGGTGGCCAGTGCGAGCATCATCATCCCGTTTCGAGACGAGCCGCGCTTTCTCCGAGCCTGCATCGACTCCATCGACCGGACGAGGGCCTTGATCGCCCCCGAGTACGTCTTGGTGGACAACGGCTCGATGCAGCCCGAGACGGCGACACTGCTCGAGCGACTCACCGTGAGGTCGGACGTGCGCCTTCTCCGCGATGATCGCCCGTTCAATTGGGCGGGACTGAACAATGCTGCGGCTACGTTGGCCACCGCTGATGTGCTCGTCTTCTTGAACAACGACATTGAGGCTCTGTCCGTCGGGTGGCTCGACACGCTCTGTGGCCAGGTGGAACGGCGCGACGTCGGCGCCGTCGGTGCTCGTCTCGCTCTATCCCGACCATCGATTGCAGCACTGCGGCGTGGTGCTCGGTCTGGGCGGTGCCGCCGGCCACCCCCTCGTAGGGCTGGCGGAGGACGAGCCGGGCTACCTTTCGATGGCGGTGACGACCCGGGAATGCTCCGGCGTCACCGGAGCCTGCCTCGCCACGCGACGAACGATCTTCGAGAGCCACGGTGGATTCGACGAGGCTCTCGGGATCGACCTCAACGACATTGACTACTGCTTACGACTCCAGGAATCCGGCCTCCGGGTTCTCTACGAGTCGGCGGCCGAGCTGATCCACCATGAGTCGCCGAGCCGGGGCACTGCAGGCGATGTTCGGGATATCGTGCACTTCATCGACCGCTGGAAGGCGAGCATCTTGGCTGGTGATCCGTACCTGAACCCTCACCTCACGCGGATGGACTCCTCCTGCGCACTGCGCGGGCCGAACGAGGAGGAGTGGTGGAAGAATTGGTATGCCGGCCTCCAACGCGTGGAGAGCCCGGCATGACCGAGGAGCCTCCGGTGATGTTCCGCCGGCCGTCGGACCCTTCTGAACCCCTCCCGTCACTCCGTTCCAACGAGCACATCGTGAAGTTGCACACGGAATGGGCGCGCCTGCACGCGACGCCTGCGGCATCCCAAGCTCCCGCAGCGCGACTCCGCGCCAAGGCCCGTTCGGCCGTCTCACGACTGCTGGGATCGGCGGATCACCAACTCCTCGGCGATGTGGTGCGGGCGGTCGATGCCGTCGCTGCTCGCTGCGACGAACTGTCCGAACGGGTCGGCAATCTCGAGCTCACGTCAGATGATCTGGCGCGCTCGTTGGGCGAGGAGATCACCCGGCTGCGCGCGTCCATCGAGCGCCCCATAGGGACAGAGCCCGGGACGTCCACGCCTCAGACTCGGTGACCAGCCGCCCGGCAGCCCTCGTTCTGAGCTCGTCCTGGCGTGCCGACAACACCGAGCTCTCGTTCGTCACGCGCGCCGTCGCAGGCGCTGTGTCCCGCAGCGCGGACGTCACGGTGGTGACGCCGCTGCCGGCCGGGACGACCGAACCGGACGGGGCTTTCGACCTCGTCGGCATCGGTGTTCGACCGGGCGACCGCTGGCCGGAGCCTGGCGCCGCTCGATGGCCCACGCCCCCGGGCCCGGGAACCAGGTGGATACTCGATGAGGCCAGTGACGACGCCGTCGCCATCCTCGGCGCCTTCGGCGCTATGGATCAGGCCTTCAGCATTGCCCCTGCTGCGGCGGTAGAGAGGACGGGCTTGCGTCAGTTGTCCCTCACACCCGGTGACCGAGGAGCGTCGGGCATGGTGGGCATGCACGTGTCCGTCAATCCGCTTGCCGCCGCGCACCGGCATGCTGGCCTGGGCTTCACCGGCTATGTGCTCGTGCTCAGCGACCGGTCGGACACTCCCCCAGTGCAACCTCCGACCCCCGCCGTCGCCTGGCTGACGGCACGCTTCCACGACAGGCACATCGTCGTGGTCGAGGGTGGGACCGCCGCCGCATGGAAGGGACGGGCGCTCCGAGGAGTGGTCGGGGTCGAGACCCGGACCGATCTGTGGCGACTCCTCGCACATGCCGGCGTGGTCGTCGATGTCGCGCCCGGGACCATCATCGGGCGGGAATGCATCGAATCACTCCTCCTCGGGACACCCATCGTCGTCCCCGAGAAGAGCACTGCAGCCGCCCATGCGCGCAGTGGTGGCGGCATGACCTATTCGGCCGTGGCCGACCTGCTCGATGCTGTCGAACTCCTCAGTGACGAAAAGGCCCGTTCGTCCGTAGCGGACCGAGGTCGTGCCTACGCCGAGGAGTACTACGGCAATGCGGCGCGATTCGTCGACCGCGTCCAGCGCACACTGGAACCGGGGCTCACCTAGCGAATCGCGACGTGCTCACGAGAAACGCGAGCCTCCCGATCAGTCTCGCCCGCTTATCGCCTGAACGCTCCGTAGACCCGGCGGGGAAGTGCCGCGAACCTGAAGAGCTTGGTGCGGTAGAGATTTTCGATCTCCCGTCGCAGATCGGCGTTTTCCTTCTCCAGGTCATTCGTCTCCGGGGTGTCCGCCGGGTCTGCGGAGACCTGGAGGAAGGCCCCGGCCACGCTCACCCGGAACGCCGGCGAGTCAATGGGGGTCGGAAAGTCGATCGTGATCGTCGAGGTGCCATCGACCGCCATCACCTGTGACGCGACCCACCGGAGGCCGTTCGTCCGGAGCGCCTGGCGCCCACTCTCTTTCGACCACCGAAAGAGAGCGACGGGGTCAGCCCCCGCGGGCTCAGCCATGATCTCGACGAGATCGAGCCGCACCAGGGTGAACACCTCGGCCGGCTGAAGAACGATCCTCGTCAGCCCTTGGACGTCGCCGCGCCATTCCACGAGGCTGAGCCCGTGCCGATTCCGCACCACGGGAACAGACACCGTCTCCATCTCGCGGTCAGACGCCGCCATGTTCACCCGGAACGTTCCTTCCGGAGGAGAGCTGAACCGCCCAGGATCGATCGTCGCCTCCAACATGGCGAAGATCGCGTCCGACATCTCTTTGTCGACCAACGCGGCAGCGCCACCGGTCCAGTGCATGTCACTCGCAGAGGCCGAATGGAGGTCCTCGGCTGATCGGTAACGAAGGGTCGACAGATAGCGCGGCGGCACCAGCTCTTCGGCATCCTGGCTTCCATAGTTCTCTTCGTGGAGCCACCAACTGAAGGCGGCAGCCTCGTCCTCGTTCGGAAGTGATATGAACCGCTTCAGGATCTGGGTGAGGGTGGCAATCCCGGTCGCGGTCGTCTCGAACGTGGGAAGTTCCGGCTGCACGTAGTCCCGCCATTCGCGCTGGTAGGTAAGCGCTCCCTGCTGCACCAACTCACGGCAGGCGCGTTCCCGCGCCCCTCCAACAGGCGGGGCCAGGATCGGTCGATCGTCCTCCCCCATTTCGAGGAGTGAACCTTCTTCGCTGGTGCTCACCAGCTCGACGATCTCAGCCCCACCCGTGATCCCGGCAATATCGAATGGGTTCGTGCCGACAGTGCCCAGGAATCCCTCGATATGCGTCCCGCGGAGAACTCGCTCCGATGCGCCGACATTGGCCAACAGGTAGAACCCACGAAAGACAAGCGGCTCGTCGTCTCCCTCGAACATCGCTTCGATGCTCTCTTGGATCCTGCCGGACCAGCCGACGTCGACCAGGCCGATCGGTCCTTCCCCGGGCCCGCCAGCCGACGCAGGTAGTCCTTCAAACGGGCCCGACGAACGGCGGATCGTGCGACGACCTTCTCGACGAGTTCTGGACGACCGAGCACCACATCGAGCATGGACCGCAGCACCTCATCCTGATCCCGCCCGAGACCGAACGTGTCACGGAACGACTCGAATCCGGGTATGTCCGACGGCTCCAGACCGAGTGATTCCGCCAGATCCGGAGGGGACGGTGGGCTCAGGCGGGCCAGGAAGCCCTCGAGCTCGGCCGGGGATCCCTCATAGATGGAAGCCCTCGCGCACGCCTCGCGAGAAACCCAGGCGGCGTGCGTGGCCGGCTGCCAACTCCCGGTGACCGAGGCATGATCGGCCATTTCCTTCAGGAACTTCCCTTCCCTCATCAGAAACAGAAGACGCCGGACTCCCTCGGCCCTGGCTTGTTCGTGGACCCATTGGGAGAACCCTGTGAAGACCGGACCGAAGACAGACAGGCCCGTCTCCCAAGCGATCTGCTCCTCCAGCTGGAGCTCCCGACCGGGTAACGTCCAGGTCGTTGCCCGCCGCATGGCGGCAATGCCGGCATCGCCCCGGACGGGATCGCAATAACGGGTCGGGTATTTGCCGCCACCGACGATTCGTTCCCGGATCTCGACTGGACCGAATCGGTCGGTCATCGTCGGATAGTGGACGGCACGGATGCCGACCCGACGCGCACAGGAGACGTCGGCATCCGGGTTGTCCCCCAGATGCACGAGCTGGTCTGCCTCGAGACCAAGATCCTGGAGCACCCGTTCCCACAGGTGAGCCCCCTTTCCGGTTCCGGCGTCACTCGAGGTGTGGACGGACGCGAACTGGACGCCCTGGAGCTGCGTCTGCCCGAGGAGTGAACGAAGTTGCTCGCCGCTGAAGTAGGTATCGGAGACGACGATCAAATGTCGCGGGAGCTCGCCGACGAGCGCGTCCAGGTACGCCGCCAAGCCGCGCGTCGGCAAAGACGTTCTCCCTTTCGACCTGCAGCTCAGTGATCGCGGCGAGCCCCTGCAGGGATTTGCTCGCAATGGCGGGCTCGAGCAGATCATGGATCTCCTCCAGAGTGACCTCGCTCGACCCGCTCGCGACCTGCTGGAGCGCACGTGCCTTCTCCTCGGCGAGGACCCGGAGGTGCGCGTAGCCCTGTGGCGTGATGTGAGAGGCAAGGATCCCTGCCTCGCGCAGCTGCTCGCCCACAAGGAGATGGATATCCGTCGGCTTCGGCACCCGACGCCACAACAGCGTGTCGAAACAGTCGAGCGAGACCACCCGCGTGTTCGAGTCACGAACCTCCTCGTCGAAGGCGCGGAACCTCTTGTCCGGAAGCTCAGGCAACCGACTCGCTCACTGGTGACGGCTCGCTGAACCGAGCTACCTCTACCGATGTGACGGCGGCGTCAATGGGTTTCAGCGTGCTGACACGTATGCCAACTTGTGCGTCGGGGCGTGCATCGTCTGCACGGATCTCGAAATGAAGATCGGCACGACCACGAGCCAGATCAGCGCTGGACAAAGGCGCCTCAGCCAGGACTCTGTTGCCCACCATCGCTTCGACCCGGGCGACAACCGACTCATCGCCGTCCTTACCGGCTCCCAGATCAGCGCGATCTCCCATGCGGATTCCGACCATCGCGTGATAGCGACCGGGCGGCATCCGCCAATTGGGCCCAGCAACCACAACCCCCGTCAAACCCGCGAGCGTGACCACCTCACCGCCCACACGCAGCCCGGCGTTGCCACCCGCCATGATCGGCAACCAATTGCTCTGTTCTGACTCGCTACTCACGACCCGGGCGCTGCCCTTGCCTGGTTCGAGAACGATCGCCCTCAGGTCTGCCCGGAGTCGCCCCCTCGTGAGGACACGCAGTTCCAGCCCAAGGAGAAGCGACACGTCCTGAAGGTGGCCCGGAATGTCAATAGCGAGGCCGATCGTCCCGACGGCGATGTCGGCGAAGGTCGCGGTGCACGACCCGACGGAAAACCCCTGGACGAAGGCTTCAGCAACAAGGGCCTGGTCGAGCGGTGATATCGATATCCCCTCGCCGGCCGTTTCGGCATCGAGTTCGAGCGTTACTTGGTAACGCCCCGGGAAAAGGGGGGCCCGAGGTCCGTGACAGATAAATCCGCTTCGCTCCGGAAGTATCTCGACCCCTGTCGGACGCTTCTCGCCGGCCTCGGCGACGACCATCCTGTCCAGGATGTCGATGGCCCAGCTTGGCGTGGGCTCTGGCGACGCATGCTGCTCCTGTTCCGTGCTCCGACCCACGTGGCGCCTTTTCGACAACCAGCCGGCTCTCGATCCATCCCTCTGCCCGCGTCTCGACGCCGTCCTCGACAGTTTCCGGGGAAGTGGGATCCCCGCTCCCGCATATTCCTCGGCGGCCCATGCTCGGAATGTATCCGCTTCCAAAGGGTTGAACGGATCCGGCGGATAGGGACTGGCGCCGGAATCGGCCCGCAGAACGGACGCCCGAAAGAGCTCCCGCAGGGTGCCGTACACAGGCGCGCCGTCTGGAAGCATGTCAAACGAGAAGGGTGGTTCCTGCGCATCGGTCAAACCTTCGGCATAGAGCATTCGTCTGTATGAGTCGCAAAGCTCACGGAACAATGGATCGGCGTCCACGTCGTACGCGGGGTTTTGGTGTCGCCAACTCATACCGGCCCGCCACACCTTCGACATGCGGCTCAAAGCTTGAGAAGTGAAAGGCCCGCAAAGGCACCCCTCCAGCGAACCAGCGATCATCCCGTTTCTCTAGGGGTCGCTCATGGAGATTCCAGTAGGCAACGTCAACACCTGGATCCTTCACGACCCGATGAGGGAACACCGCTGGGACGAAATCGAGCCAGCGCTGCTCGTTGAAGCGCATCTGCTTGGGGTCGAAAATGCATTCCCTCCGAAGACGTTCCATAAGGAACTCCACGAAACCTCCATGCTGAGTTCCCACACCGAACATTCCTGCGTTGAACATCCCCGACCCCAGCAGTGTCGTCTCGTCAGGTTGCATCCCGTCACGCGGAACGGGCGACAGAACGTGTGGAACCAGCACAACACCATCGCCTCCGTTGCCCGCCAGATCGCTCAGGTTTTCGAAGATCATGAAGTCGCTATCGATATACAGCACCATCTCGGCACCCTTGGACAGAAAATGCTGAAACACCCATGGCTTGATCGTTGCCATGATGTTTCCTCTGAAGAGCAGCGCCATTCGATGGATCTCTGCCGCATCAAGTTCGATATCGCTGAGGCGAAGTGCGTTAAATGGCTCCTCCTGATCTTGGACCGTGTTCCGAACGTCGTCGATAAGGAGGACCCACAAGCGTTCGCCCGGGTGGTGATCGCGCGTACGTGCGAGCAAGAACGCGCGCGTTGGGTAGGTATGTCAGCGAAGAGATCGTGTAAGCAATTACCGGCATCGGATATCCCCGAAGGGTCTGCCTACTCGTTCGAGCCGGACTTCGCTAGACCATGACAGAGGCTGGGTGCTTACCTCTGGACCAAAAGACGATCGACCCGGCACGCGGGCGTGGGGCCACCGCTCCTGCGAGATGATCGTGTAGGCGATCACACCTGCTGTGCCTTTCTCCAGTGTTTCCTAGAAGATTGGGGAGCCTAGCCGCCTGAACTGGGATCAACGACGTGAGCAGCTGGGAGAGTGTTCCGGAGATTCCAGGCGTTGCCCCGCTCCCACTAGTGTCACGGCATTCGCACCTATCCACCGTGGCACAAGGAGGTGAGGGCTGAGTGAAGGCCGTGATCTTGGCAGGCGGGCGAGGCACTCGCTTGGAGGAAGAAACCACGCTTCGCCCGAAGCCAATGGTCGAAGTCGGTGGACGACCGCTGTTGTGGCATATCTGCAAGATCTACGCATCGTTTGGGGTGACCGACTTTGTCATCTGCTGTGGCTACAAAGGCTACGTCATCAAGGAGTATTTCGCGAATTACTTCCTTCACACTTCAGACATCACTTTCGACCTGCGTAACAACAGCCTGGACGTCCATCAGACGACAGCGGAACCCTGGCGGATCACCCTCGTCGACACTGGCCTAGAGACTCAGACAGGCGGTCGCCTGAAGCGGGTCGGGGAGTATCTCGAAGACGATGAGCCCTTCTGCTGCACTTACGGGGACGGGCTCGCAGATGTCAATGTCACGGAACTGATCGAGTTCCATCGCAACGCCAATCGCATGGCGACGGTCACCGCCGTCCAACCGCCGGGGCGGTTCGGCTCCTTGGATATCGAAGGTGACCGAGTCACGGGCTTTTTGGAGAAGCCAAGAGGCGATGGAGGCTGGATCAACGGCGGATTCTTTGTGCTTTCACCGAAGGTGCTCGAAGAAATTGAAGGCGACGAGACGCTCTTCGAACAAGGTCCACTGGGGAACCTCGCCAATTCCGGACAGCTGTCCGTGTTCCGGCATCCAGGCTTCTTCCAACCCGTTGACACGATCAGAGAACTTCATCACCTGGAGGAATTGTGGTCCGGCGGCTCGCCCCCGTGGAAGACCTGGTAGCAGACAAGAGGAGACGGCGAATCACGGCCCCTTCGGGCGCTGCTGCGCTGAATCCCCCGGTTTCGCCGACCTTGCAGTTTCCTACCGTCTGCACGATTCGCCAGAGACCCTGAACGCGCTTCGAATAATCGGTCAATTGCAACGTCTGAGTTCCAATTTCGACGGGGAGCATTCCGGAACTCGTCTGAATCGTCGCAAGCATTACGAAACTTGCCGACGTTCCGGAAGGGGAAATGCTTCCGCTCAATGACTCCTCTCCGGGAACGCATCCCGACCACGGAATCACGCCCACCAGCCTCCCGCCCACCTCTCTTAGGCTGAATACGTTTTCCTGAGGGCGTGGGACTTCATGACGCGAACGCACCCACGTTCCCGTCCACGATCGGACACCGTAGGAGGAGGCGCTGGCAGGGACAGAGAGTGCAAAAGCCAAGGTGCAGGCAATGACCTGACAGCCGAGAACGGCCAAGAGGGGCCAGCCCACGCGCCAGCCCAGCCCGCTCAGAGGCGATGGCGATCGTGAATTTCGGATTCGATGTCTCGGTTGACGCTGTACTTGCAAGATGCTGGCGTCGTGTGCAGGGTCTCGATTTCGTTGAGCACTGAACTGCCGCGAGTTCCAGACGATGGCTCCGAGCACCAAGGCGAGGAGGGCGGGCGTCATGAAAACGTTCGCGGTGGGGCTCAACACCGGATTGCTGGCTCGAAGAGATGGCGGCAGACCGACGATCGCCGGGTAGGGGACAAGGCTGAGCGCAACGGCGATGACAATCAGTCGGTTCTGAAACAATCCGAGACGGTCCCTGGGAGGCTCGTATGAGGTGGCTATCGCGGCCGAAACGAAAGGCACGAAGAGCAACAGCCAGGAGTATCCGATTGTGAAACTCGGAACGAGCAGGAAGAGTGCAGCGAGATAGAGCCACTGCACCTCCAGAGTCAGCCTCTTGTGGAGCCTCCATAGAACGACGAGTGACGCGACCAAGAAAACGAGGGATACCGGCGAATAGTGATTGGCAAGAAGCCGCGCGATGTTCGATACGACTGGCACATTGAGTGAGCCGAGGGTGTAAAACAACCCGTAGAGCGACGCATTGAAGTGGAGGAACGGCGCTTGACCCCAATCCCGTAGGCCGTTACCTGACCCGTAACCCAGGCTGTCGTGAAAGATGACCGACCACAGATGCCCTGTGAGTGCCATGCCGTGGACCAAATACAGAGCCGTAGCGAAGTTGACAACTCCAGCAATAAGCAGTGACCAGACAGCAAGCTTGTACTGCTTCGGAATAGCAGAATGATGACGAAGAGAGCCATATAAGGCTTAATCGCTATTGCAAGGCCTAGGAGAATCACGCTCCAATACGGTCGACGATCGAGGTAATAGAATGCCCCGATAGCAAGTGCGTAGAGGAATACCTCCGGCTGGCCGATATCAATGGAGAGAAGACCTGGGACGCTCAATGATGCCGCTACGAAATAGATCAGCGCTATGAATACGTTGCGCCGAGCAATTGCAATCGCTGGTAGTATCCAGGCTCCCAGCAACGCAATCATGTAGACGTACCCACCAGCGGGGTACGGCAGCCACGAGACGAGGCTCTCCGGTAGGAGATAACCAGGGTTGACCCCTGTCGGATCTATGGAATTGGTGTAGGGAGCGTGGGTGCGGACCGCGTAGTAGAGCTGAAAGAAGTCGCCAAAATAATGCTGCCCCAGCAGTGGTCCGTAGCCGCTGTGCGCTGGCAGCCAACTGGGCCGGTCGCGTGGTACCCAAAACCCGAGGCCATAAAGCTGCCCTGGCTGTTGATGGTACTGAAACAGAATCCACCAGATAAAGAAGGCCACCAAGAAGGAGGCGAGAATCGTTCCCCCGAAGATCATGAGCGACAGATCCCTGGGTCGACAACTCCGTCGATCGTGGCCGGCTCGGCCGGTGTCTTGCCCCCGTCCAAAGGCAGCTGGTCCAAGGTCGACAGCGACCCCCTCGAAGCCCTCAGTACGGGAGCGCCCTCGCTCAACCTCGACTCCGTAGCTGGTGGGCACGCTGACTCGCTGGAACTGGCAATTTTCCCGTCGGCATCGGATGACCGTCCGCCGGGCCTCTCGCTGCTGTAAGGAGGTTCGTGGAGATCCGAGCGCACCTCACGCGCACAAGTCTGGTGCATGCAGAGGTGGGTGGATCGAGATGGTGGGCTGTGGGGATCTCCGGGCCATAGACATCGGGAGTGATCGGGCTTCCTCGGGCAGCCAGGTTCCCCACAGGCTGGTCCGCTAGAACGATGGAGTTTGCGCAGAACAAAGCCCGCCGAGGGGGCAAATTGAGCAGCGAAGCTACCACTGATCAGGGGTCGAGGGGAGGCGCGGCACGCCCGAATTCGTGTCCGCAGCCGGCCCGAGACCTACCGTTCTCGGCGAGACGCCAGCCAGTCGTAGGTCTTCCTCAACGCGAGGGCTAAGGACGTTCGTGGTTCCAGCCCCAGCTCAATTTGGGCGAGCTTCGTCGACGGGACGTACCAGGGCGGGATGTGATCTGAGGGCTCGCCGAGAACCCGAACCTCCAGCGCCTGTGGGCTCAACTCAGCCGTGCGACAAGCCAGTTCCTCGACCGTGACGGGGTCCGGCGAACCCACGTTGTAGGCAGCCCCGGACCGGCCACGGACGAGGAGCGACCAGCACCACTCGGGAAGGTCTCCTGCGTAAAGGTAGGAACGTCGTGGAAGGCCGTCCCCCCGCACGACGATAGGCCGGCCGGCCACGGCGTCGCGGAGAAAGTTGCCCGCTGCGAAATGAGCATCCGTCGGAATTCTGGGGCCGACAAAGGCGAAGAGCCTGGCCACTACCGCGTCGGCACCACCGGTCTGAGTCGCAACGGCGCAGAGGTTCTCCGCCAGTCTCTTGGCATGACCATAGGTCGACGCGGGATCCATTGGGTCGGGCGAGAGCAGGCAGTCTTCAGTGACCGGACCGGTCTGGGGGCCATAGACGGCGCCAGAACTCAGAAACAGAACACGAGCAGTGTTTCTGGCGGCGACCTTCAGGACCGAGCGGGTTCCATCCACGATCGTCTCCGCCACATGCATCGGCTCAACCTCGAGACGTCCACGAGCGGCCGATGACGACGCAGCGCCGTGGACGATGTAGTCAAACGGGCCCACATCTGGCAGTGACCGGACGTCGCCGCGCACGACAGTCACCCATGGACTGGCCGGGAGATCGAGCCCAGTGGGGTTACGGGTCAATAAGTTCAGGTGAATTCCGAGGTCGAGCCGTTCAGCAGCCACGAGGAGGGAGGCCACAAGCCAGCTCCCGAGGAACCCAGTTCCCCCTGTGATCAAGATCTTGGCGCCCGCCAGCGCCAGGAGGTCGCCACGAGCTCGCTCGATACCGTCTTCCAGGTCGTCCCAGGGGAGATCCCACGGCGTCCCCGCGGAACCAGATCCAAAGGTCGTCGAGGGCATCAGCCAACGGTAGAGCCCCCGCACTGAACATGCGGCCCCGCCCGCCCGGCCCAGCGAATTCCGAGGTGGCGGATCTCTCTCGCTTCTGGCGCTCAGGGCGGAGTAATCGTGCGCCACAAGCAGCAGATACGTGGCACCGCCACCGGGTCGGCTGCTAGCGTGTCGCTCCTGGCAGGAGGACTGATCACACGCGTCGCTTCCCACGCTCTCTGGGCGATCAGAACGGGACGCGAGCATGTCGAAATGCGTTAGCCCTGGCCACATTTCTGGCAAAGTTGTTGGCATGACAGTGGAGTCAATCAACACAGTGCGCACCTTTGGCCGCAGACTGAGATCTCTTTGATGAATAACAGGGCAACCAAGAAGATTTCTATCATTACCTGTGCCTATGACGAAGAGGCCTGTATTGACGAACTTGCTCGAAGGCTCTTTGCCGTTTTCGAACAGTTGCCACAGTATGACTTCGACATAATCGCTATCGATAACGGTTCTACGGACCGCACTCTCGAGAAAATGAAGGCCATCAGAGAGACAGATTCTCGGTTCCGGATTATAGAGCTAGCGAGGAATTTCGGCCTGGATGGCGGATTTACTGCTGGACTTGACAGTGCCGATGGCGATGCTGTCGTACTTATGGCAGCTGACCTGCAGGATCCCCCAGAGTTGATTCTGGACTTTGTAAAGGAGTGGGAGCAGGGCTACTTCAACGTGTACGGCGTCGTAGCCTCAAGACCCACCGGAGGCCGTTTGAGGACCTTGAACTCAGCGATCTTCTATTGGCTCATCGCCAGAATGAGTGAGGACCCGCTTCCGCCGCATGCTCGAGATTTTCGGCTCCTGGATCGTGAAGTCTACGAAGAAATCCGGATGATTCGTGATCCCCACCCGTTTCACCGAGGACTCGCTGCGTGGACGGGATTTCCTTCGATAGGTGTCGAATTTGAACAACCGCCCCGGTTCGCAGGAGAAACAAAGGCGTCGACCCGCGGAGTAAGTGAATTTGCCGTTCGCTCGCTCTTCACGCAATCGATGACGCCACTACGAGTCATGCCGCTCCTGGGGGTGATCCTGATTGCAGTCGCTCTCGTTGCTCTGCTGACATTAACGGTGAACGCACTCGTAAATGGGGTTCCGTTTCCGGGCTTTGGAACGATTCTTGCCGTCATGATCATGATGTTCGGTTGGCTCTTCCTGTTTCTCAGTGTCATCGGCATCTACGTCGGTTTGATCTTCGAGCAGGTGAGAACGAGGCCTAACTATGTCGTTCGCCGGCAATGGGGAATCGCCGGGGACAGATCTGTGGCCGACATCGAGCACGCATCGTTTGATACCAGGCGCTCTCTTGCCGGATCGCCCGGACGCTCATCCGACACGTTGACAGAGGTGCCCTCGGAGCAGGGCGTTGATCCCCCATCACTGGGAATTCTCGCAGCCGATCAGCGAGACGCCATCGGCGAAGCCTAAATACGAATGGCAATCGGCATTGGCCTGGCAATACTTGCGTCGCTTTGCTTCGCTTCCGGGAACATCATGGAGAAGTGGGCGGTCGATCGAATTCCGCCACTCTCGCATCGACACCTCCGAGAATCTCTTCGCTCGGTCGCACGATCGAAATGGTGGCTCGTCGGTGCCGCAATTTCGGTGATCGGCCTCCTGGTTCAGATTCTGGCCTATTCCAAGGTGGCTATCACGGTTGTCCAAGCCGTGGGAGTCACAGGGATCGTTCTCCTGATTGTGTTTGCCCGACTGAGTCTTGGCGAGCGACTGAAGCGACGAGAGGTGATCGGGCTCGGTTGCGCCGCGCTCTCCTTGGTCCTCGTCTCGTGTATCGCTCACTCGAGGTTCCGATTCCGCCGGACTGCATGGGCGGATGGGAGTCCTCCTGCTTGTTTCTGTCGTCACGCTTCTTTTCGTTCTTGTCGTCATTGCTACTCCGGCACTTCGAAGTGACAAGACCGGATTTGTATTTGGGTGCATGGCGGGACTTCTCTACGGTCTGAGCGGAGTTGGCGCAAAAGGGCTATCGACCTTGGTGGCTATTGATGGATGGCCAGCGTGGATTCCGCATGCAGCGAAATCGCCGTATCTGTATCTGTTCTTTGGGTGTTGGGCCCTCGGTATAGCAGTGTTTCAGATCGGCATTCAGCGGTGTCGTGTGGGGGTAGTTGCGTCGCTCAATAGTGTCGTAGCAAGCGCATTTGTGGTCGCGGCTGGCATGGCCATCTTCGGAGAACATCTTCCGGCCGATCCGCTGCTTCGAGTATTTCGTCTCGTAGGATTCATAGGCATCCTGGTAGGGTCTGCCCTCGTCGGATGGGGAGGCGCTGAAACGAGTCTTCCAGCCGAGGTTGCTGTTCCCGTTCGGGAGGCCACATGACGCAAGCCCTTTTGCGAACGGCACATTCAGACCCCGGTCGGACGACGAGAGATCGACATGAAGGTTTCTGCGGGCCGTGTGCCATGCTGAGGAGGAATCTCACTTGACAGACGACGTGAACATCTCGCCGTTGACCGGTCCGACGCGTGTCGTCGACTGGATCATGGATGCGCTCGTCCGGCATGGCATCGACCACGTATTCATGGTGGCGGGTGGCGGAGCAATGCACCTCAATGACGCGGCGGGACTGCATTCTGGGCTCGACACCATCTGCATGCTCCACGAACAGGCAGCGGCAATCGCTTCAGAAGCATTTACAAAGGTTTCTGGTCGATTGGCACTGTGCCTGGTCACATCCGGGCCGGGCGGAACCAATGCGATTACCGGCGTCGCAGGGGCTTGGCTCGACTCGACTCCAATGATCGTGATTTCCGGGCAGGTGAAACGCTCCGACTTGGTTGGTGATTCAGGAGTGCGACAACGCGGAGTACAAGAACTCCCTCTGTCCACGCTGGTGGAATCGATCACGAAGTACGCCGTCCTGATCGATCAGCCTGAGGCTGTTCCATATCACTTGGAACGAGCCTCTACACGGCCACATCAGGTCGCCCGGGGCCGGTGTGGCTGGAAGTTCCTCTCGACGTTCAGGGAGCCATGATCCAACCGGAACACCTGGAACGATTTGATCCCAGTCAATTGGGGAGGGACGATTCCCTCG
Organism: uncultured Acidimicrobiaceae bacterium; assembly: GCA_963755655.1. Taxonomy (GTDB): domain Bacteria; phylum Actinomycetota; class Acidimicrobiia; order Acidimicrobiales; family RAAP-2; genus Bog-473. The sequence continues at coordinate 99,677 of CAVWKX010000017.1, read as the reverse complement.
ACGGCGCGGGGCTCTCTGCGGCCGCGACAACCGTGGCCGAGATGCTCAGGACAAGCGAACGGCCCATGCTGTTGGTCGGGGCTGGCGTTCGGCTGTCACGATCCGAAACTGCCCTCATCGAGTTGATCGAGAAGCTCAGGATCCCAGTTCTTACGACGTGGCCCGCCATGGGCATCATCGGTGAGGAACACCCGCTCTACGTCGGCAGACCCGGCCCTTTGGCTGCACGCGGATCCTAATTTTGCGCTTCAGAATGCCGATCTTCTGCTGTGCCTTGGCACACGACTCGACCTCGTGACGACCGGGTACGACCCAAAGGATTTCGGTCGGCAGGCACGCAAGGTTGTCGTTGATATTGACCCGTTCGAATTGGCCAAGCTCAAGGGGTCGATCGAACTGGCCATCTGCGCCGATGCTGGTGAATTCATTGCCGCGTTGTCGCAAAGCGTTCGCCCGCCGGCCACCAAGCCCATCGAATCGTGGCGTCAACGGTGCGAGAACTGGAAGAAGGCGTATCCAATCGTCACTCCAGAACATGCCGAGCTCGGTGAGTTCGTTTCGACGTACCACCTCGCCGATGTCGTTTCCGACCTAATTGCAGATGATGACGTTCTGGCGCCGTGCAGCTCGGGCCTCGCCATCGAAATCTTTCTGCTGGCGCTTCGCTTGCGGACCGGACATCGGGCAACTTTCACCACGGCGTTGGGAGCGATGGGATATGGAGTTCCCTCAGCCATCGGCGCATGCCTTGGGTCCGGGAGGCGACGCACCATCTGCATTGATGGCGATGGAGGGCTGCAAATCAACGTTCAGGAGTTGGAGACGATTCGACGGCTCGATCTGCCGATCAAGTTGCTCGTCCTGTCGAATGACGGGTATGCGTCAATCCGTGCATCTCAGAAGCGTTGGTTCGGCCGAGTCGTCGGCGCAGATGGCTCAAGTGGCCTCACCATTCCGCCGCTCCAGAAACTGGCACTTGCCTACGACCTTCCTTACGTTCTCATCAACGGGCAGGAAGAATTGGAGCCACAACTCAAGCGGGTGTTCAGTCTGGATGGGCCCGTTCTCTGCGAAATACCCTCTCCCCCGGACGAACCGTGTCAACCAGTTCAAGTGAGCGAGGCGCTTCCTGATGGCGGAATGCGGTCACGCGCCATTGAGGATCTGGCTCCCCTGCTCGATCGGGACGAGCTCGCGGAGAACTTGCGCAGCGATGTGCTTGTTGCTCGAACCGATGATCCTCCCGCGAGAATTCCAAGCTAGGACCATGAGGGCCGCCTGATGCCAAACCTTGATCTGAGTGCCAAATGTGGGGACCTCCTCGAGGAACTCTTGGGAGAATCCCTGGCAGCCGCGCGAGAACGCGAGCAGACGACATTTCAGAAGGCTGCTGGCGATCGAGACCAGAGGATCGTCCTGTTCGGTGCCGGTGGGCTCGGCCGTCGAACACTTGCTGGACTTCGTTCAGCAGGGCTCGAGCCACTGGCTTTCAGCGACAACCGGCCGGAACTGTGGGGTACGGACCTTGACGGGCTGACGGTGCTCTCACCGGAAGAGGCCGCAACTGCCTTTGGGTCGAACGCCGCATTCGTTGTCACGATTTGGGGGGCCGGCAGCACGCACCGTCTTGCACACTCCCAAGATCAACTTCAACGACTGGGCTGTGACACCGTCCTTCCGCCGGCATGGCTCTACTGGAGATACCCCGAACAGTTACTGCCGTTCTACGCATTAGACCTCCCATCCCATCTCCTCGAGGATGCGCAGTCCATCCGACAGTGTTTTGACCTGTGGTCTGACGAGGCATCAAGGCGGGAGTTCGTGTCACAGGTCATGTGGCGACTGAGCGGCGACCCCAGCGGCCTCGGTCATCCTGATCCTGGCGAGCAGTATCTGGTGGCTGACGTTGCCAAGGAGCGAGGGGACGAGGTCGTGCTCGATTGCGGCGCGTACGACGGCGACACTCTTCGGGCATGGCTCTCCGTTCGAGGACCCACCTTCAGGACGTACTTTGCGATGGAGCCCGATCCGCTCAGCCGACTGAGACTGGAAAGTTCTCTCACGGAGCTGGACCCCGCTATCGCGAGTCGTGTTCGTGTGCTCCCATACTCCGTATCGGACTATACCGGCAGTGCGACATTCAGTGCCTCGGGTTCACTCTCGTCGGCTATGCAAGATGGACCCGGCATGACCGTCCAATGCACTCGCCTCGACGACTTGGAACCCGAACTTGCCGGCGAAGTGCCAACATTTTTGAAAATGGATGTTGAGGGCGCGGAGCTCGATGCTCTGACAGGCGGGCAATCCTGGCTTCGGCGAACGCACCCGATGATTGCGATCGCGACCTATCATCGCCAGGATCATCTCTGGAGGGTTCCGTTGGCAGTGAACGATCTCTGGTCTCAATACGATTTCTACCTCAGACCTCATAACGAAGAAGGCTGGGACCTGATCCTTTACGCCGTGCCCCCAAACAGAAGCCTCATCGACTAGTTCGAGCGTGGTTGCAGTGCTACGGCGTCTATGAAGTGTTGAAATTCCAGACGGTCCCGGAGTGGCGAAAATGGCGGAGTCGGCGTGAAGGGCTGCTCCGAGGGCGCCTCAAGTCACCGTTTGATCCCGCCGCTCTTGGCGTCTACTCAGACGATCCGTGGATTTCCGATACGAGCCATTTGGTCGTGTCACTTGAAAACCTCTCTCCGACACAGGTCGCCTCTCTTCTTCGACCCGAGGCGGTTCTGCGGTCCCGCAATGTTCCCGTCGCCGTTATTGCGCCCCTCTCCATCGGGGACGGCCTTGCGCACTTTGGCCTGACACTGAGAGAGCGGCTTACAACAGCGGGCGTGTGGAGTCATCCAAAACCAAAAATGATTCTCGCGACATCCCATTGCTCAGCCTCCGGACGATTTTCCTGGGAGCTATCCCGGAAGTCAGGTATTCCCTTTGTCATTGTGCAACACGGCGTCGTCACGCCGTTCGCTCCCCCGCTTCCGGAGGGATGTCATCTCTTCGCGTGGACGTTGGACGACGCGGAATTCTGGATTTCGGGACGGACCGATGTGACGACCACCATTGTCGGCAGTCAAATCATTTGGGACGCGGGCGCTTCACCGTGGCAAACATCTGAGCCACAGGGTCCGATCTGCTTTCTCGGCCAACTCCACGGGCCGGAGCTCTCGCGATCGACAACCATCCGAAGCGTTGCGGAGTTGGCTCGAGCGGTGCCCGTGGCTTACCGACCCCACCCCGGCGAGACCGATTTCGTCAGCAGGTTGATTCATCGCCGATGGCAGCTTCAGGGCATCCCGATCGAACCACCGACAAGCAAGCTTGGCGAGAACAATGCTGCCGTAGCCGGAATATTTTCTACTGGAATCCTCGAAGCCGCTGCTTCGGGACGCGCCGCATTCGGCTTCTGCGCGCGCCCCCCTCATGGCTTCCAGAGTTCTGGGCTCGCTACAACATCAAACAATTTGGGACCGACGAACCCACGCAGGTAGAAATCCCGACACGGGAACCCGCAGCCGTCATTTCCGAGACAGCGGAAGTTCTCGCGTGATCGTTTCGAGTGGGACAAGGTATTTGGCCGTGGTCCCTGCCCGAGGGGGCTCAAAGCGCGTCCCGAGAAAGAACATTCGTTCGGTGGCGGGTCGGCCTCTGTTGACGTGGACCATTGATCACGTACGTCGCTGCGCAACTCCGATGCGGCTACTCGTGAGCACGGACGATCCCGAGATTCGAGAGATCGCGCTTCGTGAGGGCGCCGAGGTGCCCGAGCTACGACCCGCACACCTGGCGTCCGACGACTCGCCAACTGAGCCTGTCCTCCTGCGGGCACTCGAGACCGTGTCAGACGACGGCGCCATTGACCACATCATCCTGCTCCCTCCGACCTCACCCGTGCGCGAAGAGGGATCGATCGATGCCGCCATCGAGTTCTTCCACACTTCAGGCGCTGACTCGCTTGTCAGCGTCACTGAGGAGAGTCCCCTGCAGTGGCGAGGAAGTCCCGAATCACCCCTTCCCCTGTACGACATCACAGCTCGTCCTCGACAGCAGTCGATAGCGCCTGGGCTGCGCCGATTTCGAGAGAACGGGAGCATTGTCATCACCTCGACCAAGGAGTTGGGGCGAAATGGCAACCGGCTCGGTGGTCGGATCGTTATGTACATCATGGCTGCTCACGAGGGTATCGACATCGATACCGAGTATGATCTCTGGATGGCTGACCAGTGGTTGCGCGGGCAATGTTGATCGAGCGTGACGTTACCCATTACACGGTTCTCACTGACGATTCGATCGAACATGCCCTGCGCCAAATCACCCATAACGGTCGGCGGACGGTCTTCTGCATTGAACAGAATGGGGTCCTGGCGGGAGTAATAACCGATGGTGACTTTCGGCGTTGGCTCTTGGCTAACCCAGGAGAGTCCCTTTCGAGTCGCGCAATAGACGTTGCGAATCGGACCTTCGTGTCCGCTCCCTTCGGCACGAGCATCCACGAGATCGAACTTCTGTTCAATTCCGGGTGTCCAACTCGTTCCCCTTCTGGATGAGCTTGGCCGTCTTGTCGCGGTCGCTCGACCTCGAACACATGAAATGTGGATCGAACACCGAAGGGTGGACTCCAGTTCACCTGCGTTTCTCGTCGCCGAGATTGGAATCAACCACAACGGAAGTCTCGATACGACGAAGAGACTGATCGAGGTTGCGGCGAGGGCCGGCGCAGACTGTGCAAAGTTCCAAATGCGAGATATGGACTCTCTGTACCGCAACGCAGGGGCGACCGGGGATCACAGGGAAGACCTCGGCCCTCAATACACGCTCGATCTCCTCGACCGATTTTCCTTGACCGTCGAAGAGATGTTCGAGGCATTCGACGAGTGCCGGAGATCCGGACTTATCCCATTGTGTACGCCTTGGGATCTCGCCAGCGCTCGCCTTCTCGAAGAGTACGGTATCGGCGCGTTCAAGGTTGCATCTGCAGACCTCACGAACCACGAGTTACTGTCGTATTTGGCTCAGACGGGGCGACCAATCATCGTGTCGACTGGGATGTCCTCTGAGTCGGAGATCACAGAGAGCGTGCAACTCCTCCGTTCGTCTGGAGCACCTTTTGCGCTGCTTCATTGCAACTCGACGTATCCTGCGCCGTTCAGAGACATAAACCTCCGCTACATGGACCGTCTCGCAGAGATCGGAGACTGCCTGGTTGGCTATTCCGGCCATGAACGCGGTCACCATGTCGCCGTGGCGGCGGTCGCTCGAGGCGCTGCGATCATTGAAAAGCACATAACGCTCGACCGGCGACTCGAAGGAAACGATCACAAGGTGAGCCTTCAGCCCGACGAACTCATTGATATGGTTCGCGAAATTCGCAATGTCGAAGAGGCCCTCGGGACAGACGCCGCCAGGACAATCAGTCAGGGCGAGATGATGAACCGAGTCAACCTCGCCAAGAGCCTGGTCGCTCGAGTTCCGCTTACGGCGGGCGATCAGATTACAGAGGACCACATCGAAGTCCGCAGTCCCGGCCGCGGATTGCAGCCCAATAGGCGTCACGATCTGGTTGGCCGCATTTCGACACGAGATATGGCTCCCGGTGATTTCTTTTTCGAGAGCGACCTGCGCGATGCACTGCCGGCGGCCCGCAATTACAGATTCCGCAGGCCTTGGGGACTGCCCGTCCGCTATCACGACTTCTCAAAACTCGCATCGCTCTCCAACCCGGATTTCCTCGAGTTCCACATGAGTTATCGCGATATCGAGGTCGATGTGGCTGAAATGGTTCCGGCTCATCTGCCACTTGGTCTTGTCGTTCACAGCCCCGATCTCTTTCCGGGCGACCATATCCTCAATCTCGCAAGCGAGGACGAGTCGTATCGAGAGCGATCCATCCAGGAGCTCCAGCGAGTCATCACCGTCACGCGAGAACTCGGATCTCACTTTGAAACGAACGGTCCGATCCTGGTCGTCGCGAGCCTTGGTGGTTTCTCATCAGAAGGCCCGCTTCCTGCCAGCGAGTTGCCGCTGCTCTACGAGCGCGTCGCAGCCTCCCTGGACCAACTCGATGAAGAAGGCGTGGAAGTAATTCCTCAAACGCTTCCACCGTTTCCCTGGTATCTCGGTGGGCAGCTGTTCTGCAACCTGTTCGTTGATCCTGCGGATACGCTCAATTTCTCCCCAGATGTATGACCGGCGCCTATGTCTCGACATTGCCCACACGAAACTTGCCTGCAATCACCTCCATACATCCTTTTTTGATGCCGTGGAGACGCTGGCTCCGGTCTCGGCTCATCTCCACGTCGTGGACGCTTCCGGTATCGACGGCGAAGGATTTCAGATTGACGAAGGCGAGGTCGATTTTCGAGTCCTTGCCGAGCAGGTCGACCGCCTCACTCCAGGCGCTTCGTTCATTCCTGAAATCTGGCAGGGACACCAGAATCTAGGAGAGGGTTTCTGGGTCGCGTTGGACCGCCTCGAGAAGTACCTCTGAGGACTCCGGTGGATGAACCCAGGTTAGCGACGGCGCGAGAGTTCGACCTTTCGAATCAAGTCATCCTCATAACCGGTGCATCAGGGCAGATTGGTTCGGAGGTCGCTGACGCGTACGTCAGCTATGGCGCCGTTGTCGTCCTGAGTGATCTCGATGAACCACTCGTAATGCGGGAACGAGCTCAAGGGCTGGCTGACCGGCATAAGGGCTCGACAGTTCTGGGTCTGCAGCTTGACGTCACATCGCAAGACTCCGTCGATGCAGCGTTCGATTCAATTGAGAAGACCTTCGGTCGACTCGATGTCCTGGTGAACAATGCGGCGATCGACGCGAAGTTCGACGCGAATCAGGCCCGCTTGGAGCCGGCAAGGTTTGAGAATTACCCGCTGAGCCTTTGGGAGCAATCAGTAGAGGTGAATCTAACTGGATTGCTCCGCGTGACCCAGCTGGCCGTTCGTCAGATGCTGCAACAGGGCAACGGAAACATCATCAACGTCGCATCGTCATACGGACTTGTCTCCCCCAATCAGTCCCTCTACGACTTCGGATCAGATGAAGAACAGACATACAAACCGGTTGACTACGTCGGAACGAAATCGTCGATTCCAAATCTCACACGGTACATAGCGACTCTCTATGGTGCCCAGAACATCCGATGCAACTGCATCGCACCACACGGCGTTGACAACGACCATCCTGAACAGTTTCGCTCGAACTTCGTCGCGCTTTCACCCTTGAGGCGACTCTGCCGTGTAGAAGAGCTCCGTGGCCCTTTCGTGTTTCTGGCTTCAAGTGCCTCGAGCTACATGACCGGATCCACGCTTGTGGTCGATGGTGGATGGACCGCCTGGTAGCACCCACTCGATACGCGGCATTGGTCGCGTGTGTCGAGATGTTCGTGGATCTACGCGGATCCGTCAAGATGTTGCGGCAAGCCACTTCTCATTGACTCTCGTACCGCCACTGCCATGCGCAAGGTATCGCTTGCTTGAGCGAGATCAACCTGAACTGGGGTGTCGTGCTGGACTGCGTCAAGGAAGTGCCGCATCTCTTCGAGAAACAGCCAGGACCGAGTAAGCCACGAATAGTCTTTTTCCATCCGAATTTCACCTCGGGCGTCCGTCCACAGAAGTGAGGGTGCAAGTAAGTCGATCTCGATCGACCCATCTTCACCAACGACACGACATCTCCGCCGCGGCTGACGCTGGAGATAGTCGAGGTGGATGTGCACACTGAGCGGACGCTCGTCCTTGCCATAACCAAGGATTGCATCGACATTGTCCTCGACGTCGATTTCCAGGTTTCCAGTTCGACCACCATGCGCATAGACCGTCTGCGGCACGCCAAACAGCCAGTGAAGATAATCGAGCTCATGTATCTGGGTCAGGATGACGCCCCCACCTAGGTCACTTCGCGCAGCATAGGACTCTCGGTAGTCTTCGGACGGGTGATATGAAGGTAGGTATTCGCCTTGTTCTGCGTGGGCGGAAATAATCTGACCCAGAGCGCCTTGGTCCAACCGTGTTTTGAGCTCAATAAGAGCGGGATGACATCGAAATTGGCAACCGATTGCAACGGTCGCATTGCGTTCTTCTACGAGCGCAGCGAACTCAGCCACTCCGGTCAAGTCATGCGAAATTGGCTTCTCAATAAACACGGAGGCGCCTGCTCGCACCGCTGCCGAGGCCGCCGCCAGGTGCAGGCTCGTCGGATTGGCGACGATGACAATCTCGGGTCGAGCAGCCAATGCTTCATCGAGGCCGTAGAAGACTCCTCCGTTGCAGTCGACGGCAGGATCATTCGCAGCTCGGGATTCGCTATCCGGAGCAGCCTCTGGGCGACGCGACCTCAATGCCGAGAGCAAGAGATCGTCCCCCAGGAGGGTTCGGAGATTCCGGGCATGACGCTGACCTATCGAACCCAGACCGACAACCAGAACGCGTCGTTTCATCTCTCAGCGAGCTGTGTCCGGTACAGGGCTAGAGGACTTCAACTCTTGCGAGCAGCCTTCCAGCGTGTCCTTCGCACTCGGTTTCAGGATGGACCCGGATGTCGACACCGTGGGCTAACTTTACGCCACTGGCTCGCTCCATCTTTGCCGTAGCCGGGTGCCCCGACAAAACCAGCCCTCCCCATCATGACGACGGATCGCGAAAGATCTCCCATAAGCCCACCCGTCCGCACGGTGGAAACTCGCTTCGACAGCTTGACCGGAATGCGAGCATTTGCAGCCCTCGCTGTCGCGATACACCATTCGATCGCATTTTGGCCAGAGTTCTACATCTTCGAGATCATCGGCAAGTGGGGCTACCTCGGCGTCGACTTCTTTTTCTGCCTGTCTGGGTTCGTAATGCAGTGGGCTTGGACTCGCGGCACGACGGCACGGAGGTTCCTCAGCCGGCGTTTTGCTCGGATCTATCCCCTTCTCGTGGTAACTCTGTTTGCATCCCTCACAGCGTGGTGGACCATTCAGAATCCACTTGCCGGGTATGCAGGCCCTCCCCGATCCGTCCTGTTCAACCTGCTCGCCATCCAGTCTTGGTTCTTCAACGACTCGACAATTCGGCAATCTTGGAATGGTGTTACTTGGAGTCTCGCCTGTGAATTCTTCTTCTACGCTTGTTCGCCCTTCATACTCTCGAGATTCGCCAAGCTCAAGCCGAAGAGCTGCTTCTTTTTGATTGCTGCTCTCTACCTCGGGCAGTGCATCGCACAAGCAGCAGTGGTGCCTGGCGGGAGCACAACCGTCCAGAATTTCTTCTACTTCTTTCCAGTCGCGCGTCTGCCTGAATTCCTCATGGGAGCGCTGGCCTGCCAAATGTTCATTTCCGGGTACCGGACCAAGATTCGCAGTCCGCTTGTTACCTTTTTACTGCTAGTCATCCTTCCACTTGCGGTGTATGCCAACGTCGTTTCACCCAGCTATCAGTTTCTTTCCGTCAGTTCGCTCATAGTGTTACCGGGTTTTGTCGTCACCATTATTGTGGCCGCGAGTCGTGACTCAAGCAGCCGACATTCTCGCAGGTCTCGGTTTCTCGCGTCCCGCCACATGGTCTGGTTGGGAAATGTTTCCTACTCCTATTACGTATTTCATGCGCTTGTACTGGGAGCAATCGGCTTTGCTTTAATTGATTGGGGCTTCCCACCCAAAACAGAATTTGATGGGCACTCTCTGGCTCGTTGTCTTCCTACTTTCGAGTCTTATCGTTGCGTGGGTCGCCTGGCGTCTCATCGAGCGGCCAGCCCAGCGATCCATAACGTCGCTGATAGGCGGTACAAAGCGGTCCAAATCAGTTGGAATCGAGATCGCCACATCACCACCACCCCCAGTCGAGACGTGACGCAGAAATCGGCTCTCGTCGTATCTCTCATTATGATGGTCTGACTGTGCCGCTTCCTACCGGTGATTTCTCCGATCCCATCTCCGACTCCCAGGGAGGGAATGAGCGCGGTTCCGCCGAAGCTTCGGGTTCCTCCGGGCGCGGGACTAACGGATCTGGAGTCAGAGTGGATCTCGAGCAGGGCCCCGGCGGCCAGTTGGACCTCGATGAGGGCCCGGAGACCTCGGGCCGTCTAGAACCGTCGGTTGCTTCCCTCAGGGCCGAGATCCTCGAAAAGGTTGCAGAATACGCTCGGCTCCGCTGGGTCCCCCAACAGTACGTGCCGGGAAAGACGCCGGCGCCGTATGCGGGACGCGTGTTCGACGAGGAGGAGGTCGTCAGCCTCGTCGACGCCAGTCTTGATTTCTGGCTCACCAGTGGGCGCTTCTGCCGCCAACTCGAGAAGGAATTGGCGGAATTCGTTGGAGTGACCGAGTGTCGACTCGTCAACTCCGGGTCGTCCGCCAACCTTCTTGCTTTCTCCACACTGACCTCCCCGCGCCTGGGTGATCGCCGAATTCGGCCAGGAGATGAGGTCATCACAGTTGCAGCAGGATTTCCGACCACCGTTGCTCCCGTTGTTCAACGTGGAGTGATCCCAGTTTTTGTCGATGTGGATCCGACAACGGACAACATCGACACATTGATGCTCGAAGCGGCCTTGAGCTCGCGCACGCGGGCCGTGATGGTGGCACACACTCTCGGGAACCCCTTTGACATCGATGCGGTCCTGGACTTTTGCGACGCCAATGACCTTTGGCTCGTCGAGGACAACTGCGACGGGATGGGATCCGAATACACGAGCCTTCGGGGAGGCCGAGCAGACACGCGACGCACTGGCAGCTTTGGGCATCTGGCCACCAGCAGCTTCTATCCGGCGCATCAAATGACCACGGGCGAGGGTGGCGCGGTCTATACCAGCGACGAGGAGCTGGCGACGATCGCTGAATCCTTCCGCGACTGGGGACGCGATTGCTACTGCAAGCCGGGTCGGTCCAACACATGCGGGAAGCGCTTCGGTTGGTGCCTGGGAACGCTTCCGGAGGGTTACGACCACAAATATACGTATTCCCATTTCGGATACAACTTGAAGATGACGGACATGCAGGCCGCCGTGGGCGTCAGCCAGCTGAAGAAGCTGCCCAGCTTCGTCGCTGCTCGTCGCTGAAATTTCGATGCGTTCTACCGACGGCTCTCTCGCTTCAAGGAGGTTCTCCGTCTACCGGAGGCGACTTCACGGTCTACGCCTAGTTGGTTCGGGTTCCTCATCGTTGTCCAACCTGGTTCAGGAGTAACGAGAGACAGTCTCGTCGAGGCCTTGGAGAAGGCCAAAGTGCAGACGAGGATGCTCTTTGCGGGCAACCTGGTGCGACAGCCACTATTCGATGAGATCCGCGAATCGGGAACTGGGTTTCGGGTGGTCGGCGATTTGAACAATACCGATCAGCTGATGAGCGATGGGTTCTGGTTTGGTGTCTATCCGGGAATGACAGAAGCCCACATCGATCACATCTGCAATACGATTGAGAAGCATCTTGCCGATCACGGCATCGTCTGACCAGAACGCGCCGCAACGAAACCAGCGTGAGCGATACCCACATGGATGAATCCAATCGTTGGTCAATGAGGCGATGGAGAATGGTGCGATGGCCGACATTTCATTAGAGCACCGGCAGGCCCTCAAAGGCCGCTCGGTTCTGGTGACGGGCCACACGGGGTTCAAGGGCTCCTGGTTAGCGTTGTGGCTGGACCGGCTGGGAGCCCGTGTCGCCGGCTATGCGCTCGAACCGCCAACCTCTCCCAACCACTTCGACGCCGCTCGGGTTGCCGAGGTCCTGGCTGCCGACCTGCGGGGTGACATCCGCGACGCGGAGTTGGTAGGGAAGGCCGTCCAGAAATGCGCTCCCGATGTCATTTTTCACCTTGCGGCCCAACCGATCGTCCGAGAGAGCTTGCGCGCCGCCGCGGGAGACGTTTGACGTCAACGTGATGGGAACTGCCAGCCTGCTTGATGCTGTGGTCGCAAACGCGAACGCCTGCGTCGTGCTGGTGGTGACCAGTGACAAGTGTTACCGCAACGACGGACAGGTTTGGGGCTTCCGTGAGATCGACCCTCTCGGTGGCCACGATCCGTACAGCGCCAGCAAGGCGGGTGCTGAGCTGGTGGTCGACTCGTATCGGTCTTCCTTTTTCCCAGTGGACCAGATCGCCGATCATGGCGTCGTCCTCGTGACAGTCCGTGCGGGCAACGTGATCGGGGGTGGCGACTGGGCCGTCGACCGTATCGTCCCCGATGCCGTTCGGGCGCTGTCCGCAGGCGAGGATCTCATGGTCAGGAATCCTGCGTCGACCCGGCCCTGGCAACACGTGCTCGAACCGCTTTCGGGCTATCTGGCCCTGGCCAGTCAGTTGCTCGACAACGTTGATCCCAAGGAGTGGTCCGGGGCCTGGAATTTCGGGCCCCTGGTGACGCAAGAAGCCACCGTGGCCGAATTGGCCACCCGGTTGGTCTCGGCATGGGGTTCGGGGCGCTGGGTGCCGACCGGGCCGGTGATCGGCCAGGAGGTCGAGGCGAAGACACTGCGTCTCGCCATCGACAAGGCGGTCGCCCGCTTGGGCTGGAGACCCCGTTGGGATTTTGACGAGACCGTGACCAGGACGATCGAGTGGTATCGGTCGTACTACCGAGCGCAGTCCGGCTCCCTCCGGCAGCAATCGCTCGACGACATCGCCGCGTACGAAGGGGCTGAGATCCCAACCGGGAAGACTTGAGATACCCGGCAGGTCGGATATCGTGCTCCACGTGTTCCCCCTGTTCAGTGGCTGTTTGAACGCGGCAATGCAATGAGCGACGAGACAACCCACCAGGGGATGCCCGACCCGGAGCCCGAGCTCCTGGCGCGCCTCCGTTCCGCGGAAGCTGAGGTCGAACTCCTGGAGAGTGCGGTCAAGAGCCAGGAGAGCCTGGCCGACCGGCTCGTCTTGGCCGTCGAAGCCGCCGACCAAGCCCGGGCGCAGTTGGCGCAGCTTCCCACGACAGGGGGCGCTGGCCGCAGTCTCCGCTCGATCGCGCACCGAGCGAGGCACCGAGTGCTGGGCGACAAGGCACCAACGGTGGCGCCTCTGGCGGTCGAGACCCAGAGCCGATGGTCCGGAACCGACCGTGTGATGGTCGACAACCGCTACGCGGAATGGATCGATCTGTACGACACCATTGATTCTGAAGGCCGGGCCAGGATCCTGAACGAGGTCGGGGCACTTTCGGATCGACCCCTCGTCTCAATCGTGTTCCCCGTGTACAACGCTCCAGAGGAGTACTTGCGCCAGGCAATCGATTCGGTTCGGGCACAGATCTATTCGAATTGGGAGCTCTGCATCTCCGACGATTGCTCCACGGAGCCGCACGTCGCAAAGGTGCTTGACGAATACGTCTCCCTCGATGATCGGATCCGCCTCATTCGCAGAACTGAGAATGGGCACATTTCGGCCTCGTCCAATTCGGCGATTCGGCTCGCGCGGGGTGAATGGATCTGCCTGATGGACCACGATGATCTTCTCGCTGAGCACGCTCTTGCGGTTGCCGTGATCGCCTTGGCCGAGGTGCCCGACGCCGGACTGCTCTACAGCGACGAAGACCACGTGTCGGATGACGGTCGGAGGACGACCCCCTACTTCAAGCCCGATTTCGACCCTCTGCTCATACTTGGGCAGAACTACTTCTCCCATCTCTGCATGATGCGCAAGGACTTGGTACAGAACGTCGGCGGCTTCCGAATCGGGGTCGAGGGCAGCCAAGACTGGGATCTCGTGTTACGAATCCTGGAACAGATACGTCCGTCACAGGTCATCCATGTTCCTCACGTCCTGTATCACTGGCGCTCGCATCCCGCGTCGACAGCGTCTTCGCTCACCGCGAAGCCGTACGTCATCGAGGCGTCACGCCGTGTCGTGCAGGAACACCTCGATCGGATCGGAGTCCAGGCCACGGCGGCCACCATACGGGGCAGCAGCTTCAACCGGATCAAATGGACTCCCCCATCGGACCCACCTTCCGTGAGCATCGTCGTGCTCCCCCGTTCGGGCCAGCGTTTCTGCCGTGTCATCGACAGTATCCGGACGCGCTCGACCTATAGCGATTTCGAGATCGTCGTGGTCGATGATGGGGCTTTCCGGCCCCCTATGAGGCAATACATACGCGATGGTGGAGAGTGGCTGACCGTCGTCGAGCACAGGGGTGACATCAGCGACTCCGCACAGCGGAACATTGCCGCTGCGTCAGCACGGGGCGACATTCTGTGTTTCCTCCACGACGACGTCGAAGTGCTGACGGATTCGTGGCTGGAGGAGATGGTGGGAACGCTCTCGTTCCCGGAATTGGTGCGGTGGGAGCAAAGCTGCTCTACCCCGATCTCACGGTGCAGCACGCGGGAATCGTCATCGGTATCGGTGGGACCATCGGCAATCCGCACCGAAAGCACTTCGACAGCCTTTCCCCGGGGTACTTCGGCCGTCTCATGCTGGCGCAATGTCCCTCCGCCGTAAGCTGGGCCTGCATGGCTGTCCGGCGCGAGGCCTTCGACGCCGTTGGTGGGTTCAATGAGGACCACTTCGCCGGAGTATTCGGCGACGTCGACTTTTGCCTGCGGCTCAGCCAGGCTGGTTGGCGCACCGGCTGGACACCCCACGCCGAGCTGATTCACTTCGAGAGGCCGGAGGATTCACGCTTGGACGGCGAGAACGCCGTTCGCTTCGATCGCGACATCCGGATGCTGCACTCGTCCTGGAGTCGGTGGGTAGAGAACGACCCGGCCTACAACCCCAACCTCTCCCTGGCCCACGAGTCGTTTCCACTCGGTTGGCCGCCGCGGGAACCCATCCTCTGACCTTCCTGGTTGCAGTCGGATCGGCCCCGCTCGTCCCCCGTCACGCCATCAGCGTCACGACGCCGCAATGGTCGGCAGCAGAAACACCCACAGCACGATCAGGAACGCACTCGAAGCCGCCAGCGTCACGAAAAGCGGACGCAGGGTCGAGAACAGCGTCACCACCGCAGCGACGCTGAAGAGCGCCACCATCGGGAGCGTTGGATAGATATAGCGCGGCACCATGGACCCGGACTCCCACTGCTGCGCGAGGTCGATGTACCAGCAGAGCAGGACGTTGCACGACGAACGGCAAGACCAAAATCCACAGTCCGCTGGACAGCAGCCGGCGGCCCAGCGCCACGGCGAGGACGATCGCCCCCGGGACGAGCAGGACTTCGAACAACGTCACCAGATAGGCGTAGAAGGTATGGCCGACGAGCCGGCCACCCCACTCCTGGGGCATCAGCGGTTGAAAGAGGTTGGTCACGGTCAGGCCGGGAACCTGTCCGATGGTGTCCCGCACATTGTGGGGGTTGACGATGGCGAGCTGCTCTCGTTTGGCGATGGCACTCGCCGTGACGGCGTGATACTTCACCTCGTTGAAGACGACCCAGGGAAGGACCACGATGCCGGCCAGAACGGCTCCACCGACCGCCGGCCAGATCGTGTCCGCCGTCCGGCGACGCCAGACCATCGAGCCGGCGACCGCCACGTAGAGCGGGATGAGATCGGCGAGATACAGGTCGGTCAGCACGCCGCATCCGACCAGGAGGCCACAGACGAGGAGTCGTCGGGCGGACTGTCGTTCCCACGCGATCCACAGCTCGGTCACGATGAGAATAGCCAGGGGGACGGCGAGGTTCACGTCGGAGATCGTCACCATCCGGACGATCACGCCGGGCATCAGAAAGACCAAGAGGCCGCCCGACAACCCCAGGAGCCAGCGGCGCTTCAGGACGTGACGGCTCAGCCGCGCCATCAACGCGATGGCAGCGATGAGAAGGAGAAGGCCGAAGTACCGGAGCAGGATCGCCTTCGTGTGATAGTTGCCGCTCAACAGTGAGACCGGTGCGGCGACGTAGTAGTACAGAGGGGGCTGAAAGGCCTCGTAGGACAGCCCACCCAGGCCGTACGTCCGCGGATTGATCGTCGTGTGCCGGGGATAGATCCCCTGCCCGATCGCCAGCTCCTGTTCCGTGGCCGGCGTCTTGCCCAGGACCGGGTACGAGCCGTGCGCAGCGACGTACACGACGTTGTCGAAATGAGCACCCTCGTCGACGGGCGACCACAAGGGGTAACGCTGAATGGTGAACACCCCGAACGTCACCACCGCCACGATCTGGATCCCCACCAACACCGCCGGCGCCAGCGCCAGCATCTTCGCGAGAAAGGGGCGCGCATCCTGCACCCAGGTGGCGCGGACATGTCGTGGTCGCGTCAGGACGAGCGTGTCACTCGGACTTTCCTCCACTTCCGTCAGCTGTTCCACAGGACCACAGACCCTAGCGAAGATGGCACCGCGAAAGGCGCTTGCTGGGGCGGCCTGGAGCCCGTTTTTTGGCGTGAATTTTCCGCCGATGCCCGAGCCCGGTGGCGCTGTTGCCCGGTCTATGGAGCCGCCGGTCAGGCGCGGATCGACATCACCAGTCCGTCGAGCAGATCGGCTTCCGAAACGAGACAGGTTGGCAGATCGAACCTCCGCATTGCTTCGCTCAGAACGAGGGCGCCCCCGACGATCACGTCCTGGCGGCCCTCCGGGAGAGCGGCACGCCTGGCGCGTTCGGCGACCGACTCTTTCGCGAGTGTCTCGCACCAGCGCTCCACGGAATCCCGCGTCAAGAGCGCGTGATGGATCCGCGCCCGGTCATAGCGCTCGAGGTCCAGTTCCAAGGAGGCGAGCGTCGACACCGTTCCCGCCAGTCCGACGAGCTGTGTATCCGGCCCCAGGGCCCGCAGTTCGGGGATCACGTCGACGGCTCTGTCGAGTTCCGTGCGTATGGCGTCCCTGGCCCGGGAGATCTCCTCCGGGAGAGGGGGATCGCTGCGGAGGAATCGTTCCGTCACTCGCACACAGCCGATGTCCGTAGAGATCGAACGGATCTCCTCGTCTGGTTTCACCACCAGTTCGGTCGAGCCACCGCCGATATCGATGACCGCCACCATCCCCTGCTCCTGCGGCAGGTCGGCCGTCGCACCCGTGTAGGAGAGTCGCCCCTCCTCCTCGCCCGAGAGAAGCTCGGCTTCGACCCCGACGACCTCAGCGGCGGAGCTGAGAAAGCGGTCCCCGTCCGACGCGTCCCGGACAGCGGATGTCGCCACCATGCGAGCGCGCGTCACCTGCGCACCGTCCATGATGAGTCGAAATCCCCGGAGGGTGGCGATGGTTCGCTCAATGGCGTCGTCGCGGAAGTGTCGTGACGTATCCACCCCCTCCCCCAGCCTGGTGATGCGCATCTCTCTCGCCACCGCGGATCCCGCGCCATCGACGACGAGCAATCGGGTCGAATTCGTTCCGCAGTCGATCGCCGCCACTGCGCCCACGTCGGTCACGGCATGGGAGTATCACACAGCACCAGCGTCCGCTCTTACGGCTCCCTCGACAGCTCCAGTCGTTGCGCCACCCAGACGCCCACGGGATCCTCCCCGCCTGCCAACCACCACGCAACGTGGGCATGCAGGCACTTGACGCCCTGGCGCGTCCCTCCCACTCCCCCGCTGGGGCGTGGCCCGTTCCAATCAGCCGGAATCAACGCATCGCGCTCGGCCGCGTACCGACGGTGCGCATCGGCCAGGTCCGTCACGTCCACCTGCGCCGCGGCTTCGCGCACGCCGCCCCCCGCCTCCAGCTGGCCGACCCGGACTCGCAACTGGGGATCCACCAGCCAGTAGCGAGTCGGCATCGGCGTCCCGTCGCGCAGGAACGGTTCGTTGGCGATCACCATCGGGCCACCCTCCTCGTCGCGGACCACCACGGCGAAGACGCCTCCCGGGTCACGACCCAGGAGGAGCGCCACGGCAGCGACATCTGCTTCGGCGGTCCGCGCTGCCTCGTCCTCGGGGGTCAACGCCAGAATTCGAGTGCGTGCTCCATGCGCGAGACGAATCCTCCCGATGATGTCGAGGTGGAACCGTGGTGCGCGGCGACGGGCGTGTGTGCCGCGGCAGGTGTCGCGCCGGGTTCCGTGGTCGTCGTCGTCGTGACGCCCCCCGGCGGCAGCTCGGACGTGGCCGATGGGGTCACGGGGTCGTCCGACCCGGGGTCCCCGGCGTACGGCGTGTCCGGCGGCCGTTTCGTCCCGAGGGCGGGCAGGACCTCGTAGGCCTGCTGGCCCGGGCTCACCAGTTGGTACTGCTCGACGGGCGATGCGCCCGATCTCGCCGGGATCGCTGAGGTTCTTGCTCTCCTGCGCCAAAGCGGCGTCCTGCGCGTGCAGCGCGTTGAGCTCCGCCTCGGTCCCGTGCAGGTCGGAGCGCTGGCTCAGGAGCGACCCGGCGGGAAACCAGGCGAAGAGCACGACGGCAGCGGCCACGATTGCCCCCAGGAAGGCCAGGCGAGCCCGCCCCGCCGGCCCTTTCAACCAGGACCCAGCGGACTGCTTCGCGGCCCGTTGGTGGCGGCCGGCTTGCGGTTCCGAGCCGGCTTCCCGCCGCGGCACCCCGCGCCATGCGCGCCTCCTTGTTGCCCGCCAACGCCGCCAGTCCCGGGAAGCCGGCCGACTCACCCAGGTCCTCCTCAATCCGCAGCAGCTGGTTGTACTTGGCCACGCGGTCCGAACGGGCCGGCGCGCCCGTCTTGATCTGTCCCGCGTTGACCGCCACCGCCAGGTCGGCGATCGTCGTGTCCTCGGTCTCACCCGAACGGTGCGAGATCACCGTGCCGTAGGCGGCGCCCGTTGGCCAGCGCCACGGTGTCGAGCGTCTCGGTCAGGGTGCCGATCTGGTTGAGCTTGACCAGAATGGCGTTGGCCACGCCGTCGCGGATGCCCCGCTCCAGGATCTCGGCGTTGGTGACGAAGATGTCGTCGCCGACGAGCTGGACCCGGCCGCCCAGCGCCTTGGTGCAGGGCGCGCCCAGCCGTCCCAGTCCTCCTCGGCCATGCCGTCCTCAATGGAGACGATCGGGTAGCGGTCGACCAGCTCGACCCAGTAGTCGACCAGCTCGGCCGGGCTGAGCGTCCGGCCCTCCCCCGCCAGCACGTAGGCCCCGTCGTCCCACAGCTCGCTCGTGGCGGGGTCGAGCGCCAGCGCGATCTCCTCGCCGGGCACGCGGCCCGCCCGCTCGATCGCCTCGAGCAGCAACTTCACCGCGTCCTCGTTCTGCGGGAGGTCGGGTGCGAAGCCGCCCTCGTCGCCCACGGCGGTCGACATGCCCCGCTCGGCCAGCATGCGTGCGCAGCGCGTGGTACGTCTCGGTGCCCCAGCGCAGCGCCTCGCTGAACGAGGCTGCCCCGACGGGCATCACCATGAACTCCTGGAAGTCGATGGAGTTGTTGGCGTGGGCGCCGCCGTTCAACACGTTCAGCATCGGCACCGGGAGTGCGTGCGCGTTGGCGCCTCCGATGGAGCGGTACAGCGGGATCTCGAGGTCGTCCGCCACCGCCTTGGCGCTGGCCAGCGAGACGGCGAGCAGCGCGTTGGCGCCGAGCCGGCCCTTGTCCGGCGTGCCGTCGAGGTCGATCATGGCGTGGTCGACGGCACGCTGATCGAGCGCGTCGAGCCCGCAGACCGCATCGGCGATCTCACCGTTGACGTTCGCCACGGCGCGCAGCACACCCTTGCCCGAGAAGCGGTCGCCTCCGTCGCGCAACTCCACCGCTTCACGGATGCCGGTGGAGGCGCCGGAGGGCGCGATGGCACGGCCACGCGCACCGGAATCGAGCAGCACCTCGGCCTCGACGGTCGGGTTGCCGCGGGAGTCGAGAACCTCGCGCCCGATCACGTGCTCAATGGTGCTCACGACATCTCTCCTTGGGTATCCCCCCTGGTCGGGACACCGGGGCACAACGTTAGCGGTTGCCCACCTGGTCTTCGGGGACGCCTTCGGCTCCGAGGATGTCAGCGCGCAACGACAGCGCACGGTCGCGCAGCGCCTGCTCCGCGTCGACGCCGAGCCGCTGGGCCAGGTTCGCCACGGCGAAGAGCAGCTCGCCCACGGCCACCTGCGCGTCGCCGTCGTCACCCGACAGCGGATCGTCGGACTGCGGATCGGTCGCCTGCGGCGCGCCGGTCAACGTCGGCCAGCACCGTCGCCGTCTGCTCCGCACTGCCGGTCGTCGGGCTCCACGCCGACGGCACGCGCCTTGCGCGCCAGCTTGGTCGTCAGCATCAGCGCCGGGAGGCCGGCCGGGATGCCCTCGGTGACGCTGCGTGCGGCCCTTCTCGCTCTTCTTGATCGCCTCCCAGTTCGTGACGACCTGTTCGGCCGTCGTCGGCGTCGACGTCGCCGAAGACGTGCGGATGGCGGTGGACGAGCTTGTCGTGCACGCCGCGCGCCACGTCGGCCAGGTCGAACTGCCCGGCCTCGTCGGCCAGGCGGGCGTGGAAGACGATCTGGAACAGCAGGTCCCCCAGCTCCTCCTCCAGGTGCGCGTAGGCCTCGGCGTCGGCGTCATCGGCCGCGAGCCGTCGGGCCTCGGCCAGCCCCGGCCAGCGCGTCGAGGACCTCGTAGCTCTCCTCGACCAGGTGCGGCATGAGCGAGGCATGGGTCTGGACCGAGTCCCACGGGCAGCGCTCGCGCAGCGTGTCCATGAGGGCGACCAGCCGGGCCACCTCGTCGCCGGCGGCGCGGCCGCCGGCGGGGACAGAAGCCGGGATGTAGAGCGACGTGAGGTGGTCGGGCTCCACCGTGCGGTCGAGCTCCCACCAGTCGACCGCCGCCACCACCTCGTCCTCGAGGCCGAGGTGGTGCAGGAGCACCGGCCGCGGCAGCTCCACACCGTCGTCGTCGGGAGCGGCCAGCTTCACCTCGGAGAGCAGGTGGCGCGACCAGCACTGGGCCACCAGGAACGGGCCGCCCTGCTCGCCACCACGGGACCGAAGGCGCCGGCGTCGACCAGGCGCACGCCCTCGGCCAGCGGGTCGATGCCCAGCGCCGCCCAGGCCAGGTCCAGGAAGGACAGGGCCGGGCAGCGCGGTCACCTCGACCCGGCCGTCGGCCCGCAGCAGGTCGACGGTGCGCTCGGCCACCAGCGGCGAGCCGGGCACGGCGTAGACGACGGCCTCGGGCGCCGCTCGACGCGCCGCCGCCACCAGCGCCTCGACGATGCCGGCGTAGACCTCGTCGAAGGTCGCTGCTGCCTCGTAGAGGTCGTCGAAGGCGGGCACCCCGGCGAAGCGGGCGGCCGCCGGGTGGCGGGCCGTCCGGAGATAGGCCCGGCCTCAGCCGCTGCCTCCGCCAGCTGTGCCGCCGTCGATCCCCAGGAGGTCGGTGCCGGCCGGCCCGAGGCCCACCACCGTGACGTGGGGGCGGCGCCGCGGCACGCTCAGCCGCTGGCGGGGTGGACGCCGGACCCGTGCCGCTGTTCCCGGCACCGGCGTCGCCGCTCCCGTGTTGCCTGTCGCTGCTCCCGTGTCACCCGTTCCCGTCGTACCTGTCCCCGTCGACGGTCGTACCCGTACCCGTGTTGCCCGCTCCAGACGTTCCCGTTCCCGGAGGACGAGCCCAGGCCCGCACCGACGAGGCCGGTGCCGGCGTGGCGACCGTCTCCACGGGGAGGTTGGCCGTCGCGTTCAGCACGTCGGACGGCTCGGGCGTGAGCGGGGTGAGCACCGACGCGTTCACGGGCACCCAGACCCCGTACTGCGGGTTCGACGCTCACCGAGGAGCGGCGCTCGTCGGCGGTCAGCGCCTTCTGCGTCGCCGTCGAGCCCGCCTGCTGGACCGCGTTCGACCACCGCCGCCTTCGCCTTGCTGTACGGCGTCGGCGTCCGCGAGGTGATCTGGAGCAGCACGTAGGTCCCGTTGTCGTCGATGGGGGCCGAGACGGCGCCGGTGGCCAGGCTCTCCAGATCGGCGTCCGACGGCAGCTTCGCCACCAGGTCGGACAGGACGTCGCAGCCGTGTGCCCCGCCGCCCTGCTGCTGGTGCTCGCCGCCACCGTGGCGAACGGGGTGCCGGAGGCGACCTCGGGCGCGCCGGCCTCGGCCGCGGTCTCGCTGGAGAAGACCGCCGCGGTGAGGCACACCGTGTCGAACTGCGCGCTGTGCGCCGCGAAGTAGTTCTGCAGGTCGGCGTCGCTCGAGCCGACGCCCGCCAGGTCCTCCTGCAGCGCGGTGGCCGTGGCCACGAACTGCACCTGCTCGTCGACGAACGAGGCCGGCAGCGTGTCCAGCACCTGCTGCCCGGTGATCGCCTGGCCGGTGAGGCTGCAGCCGTAGCGCACGTCCTGGCCCTGCTGGGTCTGGAGGATCTCCGACATGACCTGCGAGATCTGCTCCGGTCAGGTTGGACCGGGCGGCTGCCAGTTCGGCCTCGGTCACGCTGACGTGGCGCTCGGTCGGCCACCTGCAGCACGAGCTCGTGCCCGATCTCGGTCTCGAGGTAGTTGGCCACGAAGCCGGTCGTCGCCGTCGGGTGGTCCCCGGCGTACTGGCCCGTGCCGGCACCCAGGACCGGCGGCAGCTCCTGGCTCCCCTCCGACGACAGGTACTCCTGGGAGTTGAGATAGCACTGGTAGTAGGCGCTGCCGGCGATGGCGTTGACGTCGGAGTTGAGGTCCTGCTGGCTGATGCCGGTGCCGTTGACGGTGGCCGCGTTCGACGGCACCGAGAACGCGGCCGCGGCGACGCCGCCGGCCAGGACGACGAGGAGGACGAGGAGTCGCTTCACGCGCCGCGCACTCTACAAGGTGTCCCCGCCGGCACTCACATCGGCCAGCGGGAGCAAGCTCTTCGATCACGCCCCGCACGGTGTCGGGCGCGGAATCCCCGTTGGTGATGGGAACCAGCAGCTGGGCCAGGTCCTCCCGGTAGGTCGCACCCGGGGACAGGCGCCGCAGCCGCACCTGGGCGCTGGCCGGCAGCGACACCGGGGAGACCCGCACCGTCGGTGGGCGGCCGGCCCCGGCGCGCACCGGGCTCATGGCCACCTCGCTGATCCCGCGCGCCAGCGCGCTGGCCCGCAGCCGGGCCAGCGCCAGCAGGCCGTCGGCGGCGACGGGGAGGGGGCCGTAGCGGTCCACCCATTCGGCGCCGATGTCGTCCACGTCGGCCAGGGAGGTCGCCGAGGCCAGGCGCCGGTACGCCTCGAGCCGGGCGTCCTCGGCCGCCACGTAGTCCTTGGGCAGGTGGGCGTCGCCCGGGACGTCGATGCGAGACGGTGGGCGGGGTCGGCCGGGGCTCGCCCCGGGCCTCGGCCACCGCCTCGGCGACCAGCTGCACGTAGAGGTCGTAGCCGACCGCGGCAATGTGGCCCGACTGGTCCGAGCCCAGGAGGTTGCCCGCCCCCCGGATCTCGAGGTCGCGCATGGCGATCTTGAAGCCCGAGCCCAGCTCGGTGTGCTCGCCGATGGTGCGCAGGCGCTCGTAGGCCTGCTCGGAGAGCACCCGGTCGGCCGGGTGGAACAGGTAGGCGTAGGCCCGTTGGCCGCTGCGGCCCACCCGGCCCCGGATCTGGTGCAGCTGGCCCAGCCCGAGCAGGTCGGCCCGGTCCACGATCAGCGTGTTGACCGAGGGCATGTCGATGCCCGACTCGATGATGGTCGTGCAGACCAGCACGTCGTAGCGCCGCTCCCAGAAGTCGAGCACCACGGTCTCGAGGCTCCCCTCGTCCATCTGGCCGTGGGCCACCGCCACCCTGGCCTCGGGCACCATGGCGCGGATGTCACGGGCGACCCGGTCGATGTCCGAGACGCGGTTGTGGACGTAGAAGGCCTGCCCCTCGCGCAGCATCTCGCGCCGCAGCGCCTCGCTGATCGCCGAGGGATCGTGCTCGCCGACGTAGGTGAGGATCGGCCGCCGGTCGGCGGGCGGCGTGTTGACCATGGAGAGGTCCCGGATGCCGGTCAGCGCCATCTCCAGCGTGCGCGGGATGGGGCTGGCCGTCAGCGTCAGCACGTCGACGCCTTCGGCCATGCGCTTGACGGCCTCCTTGTGCGTCACGCCGAAGCGCTGCTCCTCGTCGACCACCAGCAGGCCGAGGTCCTTGAACTGGACGTCCTGGGCCAGCAGGCGGTGGGTGCCGACGACCACGTCGACGCTCCCGTCGGCCAGTCCCTGCACGACCTGGCGCTGCTGCGCCGGTGAGAGGAAGCGGCTGAGCAGCTCGACCCGGACCGGGTACGGCGCGAAGCGGTCGGCGAAGGTCTGCGCGTGCTGGCTGGCCAGCAGCGTGGTCGGGGCCAGCACCGCCGCCTGCGTCCCGTCCTGCACCGCCTTGAAGGCGGCCCGCACCGCGACCTCGGTCTTGCCGAAGCCGACGTCGCCGCAGACCAGACGGTCCATCGGGCGCGGCTCCTCCATGTCGGCCTTCACGTCGGCGATGGCCTTGAGCTGGTCCTCGGTCTCGACGAACCCGAAGGAGCCCTCCATCTCCGTCTGCCACGGCGTGTCGGGGCCGAACGCCCGGCCCTCGACGGCCAGGCGGCGGCGGTAGAGCTCGACCAGCTCCGCCGCCACCTCGCTGGCGGCGGCGCGGGCCTTGGCCCGGGTCCTCTGCCAGTCGGAGCCGCCCATCTTCGAGAGCGTCGGGGACTCGCCGCCGCTGTAGGGCGTGATCGCCTCGATCTGCTCGACCGGCAGGTAGAGGCGGTCCGAGCCCCGGTACTGCAGGATCAGGTAGTCGCGGGTGGTCCCGCCCATCGTCCTCGTCGTCACGCCCTCGAAGCGCGCCACGCCGTGCTGGCGGTGGACGACGAAGCTCCCGGCCTCGAGGTCGTCGAAGAAGCCGTCGGCGGCCCGCGCCCGCGGGCGGGCCCGGCGGTGCGGCACCCGCCGGCCCGTGACGTCGGTCTCGGACAGCACCGCCACCTTGGCCTCGGGCAGGATGAACCCGCTGGTGAGCGGCGCCGCCACCACGCAGACCCCGGCGGTGCCGGGCGCCGCGGCCAGCACCGGCGCGTGCACGCCCTCGGCCGCCAGGGCGGCGGACAGCCGGCTCGCCCCGGCCGCCGTGGCGGCGCACAGCGTGACCGCGTACCCCTGGCCCGACCAGCCCCGTCACGCCGGCGGCCAGCCGGGCCGGGTCGCCCGCCACCGGATCGAACCGGCGCACCGTGAGTGCGGCGGTGGCCGGCCCCTCGGGCACGGGCGGCAGGGCCGTGACGCCGGCCGCGCTCTCGCTGCAGCAGGCGCTCGAAGGGCACGTGCAGGCGCGGGAAGCTCTCCTCCTCGCGCCTCCTGCGCCCCCCAGGTGGCGGCGAGCGTCTCGGCCAGCGCGGCCTCCTCGTCGAGCAGCTGCACGCCGCGGTCGCGGATCCGGCGCGGCTCCACCAGGACGACCTGCGCCCCGGCCGGCAGGAGATCGGGCAGGACCCGCGCCGTGTCGTCGAGAAACGGGAGCCACGACTCCATGCCGTCGAACTGCTCGCCCTCGGCCAGGTTCTCCCACACCGCCGCGCCCCAGGGGCGGCGTGTCACCAGGGCCGAGGCCGCGTCGCGGAGCGCCGGCGTGAGGACGAGCTCGCGGCATCCGAACAGAGCGACGGCGCGCGAGGTCGTGGGACGAGCGCTGGTCGCTGACCGAGAAGGCGGTCAGGCGGTCGACCTCGTCACCCCAGAGGTCGATGCGGACGGGCACGTCGGCCGTGGAGGGGAACACGTCGACGATGCCGCCCCGCACGGCGAACTCCCCGCGGTGCTCCACCTGGTGCTCGCGCCGGTAGCCCATGGCCACCAGCTCGGGGCAGGAGCTCGGCCACGTCGACCTGCTGCCCGGGGCGGATGACGACCGGCGCCGTCCCCTCCAGCGGGCCGAGCCGCTGCAGGAGGGCGCGGACCGGCGCCACGATCACCCGCGGGGACGGGAGGAGGTCGGGGTCGGGCGCGCCGGTCAGGGCGTGCAGGACCGCCAGGCGGCGACCCATCGTCTCGGTCTCGGGGCTGACCCGCTCGAAGGGCAGGGTCTCCCAGGCCGGCAGCACCGTGACCGGGGCCGCCAGCGCGCCGACGACCGGTCCCGCGCCGGGCTCCTCGTCGCCGCGTGCGTCGTCCGGGGCGATCAGGCAGGTCAGGTCGTCGCCCAACCGGTCGGCGTCGAGCCCGGTCGCGGTGACGACCAGGAGCGGGGTGCGCTCGGTGAAGGCGGCCAGCGCGGCGGCGACCACCGCCTGCGCCGCCTCGGGGACGGCGACGGTGGCGTCGGCCGCGCCGATGAGGGCCGCCAGCGACGGGGTCGCTGCGCAGCAGCCGGGGGACGGCGGCCAGGCTGCCGCCGGCGCCGGGCGCGGGGTCGCCGGCGACGGGCTCGGTGTTCACGGGTTCAGCAGGCACGGATGTCATCGATCAGGTCGGCAGCGAGTGGCACCACTGCATGGCGGCGTCCACCCGTCCGCGGCGATGCGCTCGACGGCGTCCGCCGCCGTCTGCACCGACGCGGCCAGGAGCTCGCGGACCGCCTTGGGAGGCCGGCGCAGCACGTGCGACGCCCCCTGCGCCGCGCTCGGCGGCTTGCCCACCCCGATGCGCACCCGCAGGAAGTCGGACGAGTGGAGGTGCGACTGCACGGACCGCAGCCCGTTGTGCCCGGCCAGGCCGCCCCCGGCCTTCAGGCGCACGGTGCCCGGCGGCAGGTCGAGCTCGTCGTGCACGATCACGACGGAACTGGGCTCGTCGATCCCGAACCGCGTGGCCAGCGAGCGCACGGCCGAGCCCGAGTCGTTCATGTAGGTGGTCGGGACGGCCAGCGCCACCCGGCGCCCGGCCAGGGTCACCAGCGCCGGCGCGGGCCTGCACACCCTTCTCCGCCCGCAGCGACGCGCCGTGGCGCTCGGCCAGCAGTTCGACCGTGTCAGACCCGGCGTTGTGCAGGCTCCCGGCGAATTCGGCTCCGGGGTTTCCCAGCCCGACGACGAGCAGGTCCGCCGGTGTCCCCCGGCGCTCCGACCGGGCAAAAGGGCGGCGCAGGGCCTAGCTCTCTTCGCTGCCCGCCTCGGCCGACGCGTCGCCACCCGACTCGGCGCCGGCGCTGGCCTCGCACCTTCCTCGCCCTCGCCTTCGGCCGCGGTCTCCTCTTCGACGCCGACACGGGGCGGCAGGCCGATCGCGACCGTGGTCTCGGGGTCGACGTCGGTCGTGACGCCGGTCGGGAGCGCGAGATCGGAGACCCGCACCTGCCCACCGATGATGAGCGCGCTGATGTCGGCCTCGATGGCGGAGGGGATGGCGGTCGGCAGGGCGTTGATGGCGAGCGTGAACATCTGCTGCTCCACGAGCCCGTCGCCGTGCTGCACTTCGATCGCCTCGCCCACGAGGACGATCGGCACGTCGGCGCTGATGACCTCGTCGCGGCGGACGATGACGAAGTCCACGTGGGTCACGGTCTGCGCGACGGGATGGCGCTGCATCTCGCGGGCCAGGGCGAGATACGTGCCCGAGCCCGTGTCGAGGGACAGCAGCTGGTTGGCCCCGGCCTCGCTGTTGAGGGCGATGCGGAGCTCCCGGGCCACGATGGCCACCGGCAAGCGGGTCGGTCCCGTGGCCGTAGATGACGGCGGGGATCTTCCCTTCACGCCGCAGGCGGCGCACGGCGCGTGAGCCCGTGGGGCGCCCGACTTCGGCGGCGAGTACGACTTCGGCCATTGCGAATCTCCTCAGGTGGCGAGAGCGGTGGTCGCGGACGGCGCACGGCCTCCGGCGAACGGCCCACCAGCGTAGCCGCGTCGGAGCTGGGCGGACCACCGGCCGGGCCTGGGCCGATGGACCCCGAGCCGGGCTAGACCAGGTTGTCGCCGCCGAAGAGCTCGGAGACCGAGGTGTCCTCGAAGACGGCGTCGATGGCGTCGGCGATGATCTTGGCCACGGACAGGACCTCGAGCTTGTCGAAGATCCGGTCCTCGGCCACCGGCAGCGTGTCGGTCACCACGACCCGGGAGATGGGCGCCGCCTTGAGGCGGTCCACGGCGGGGTCGGACAGGACGGCGTGGGTGGCCATGGCCGAGATGTCCGAGGCCCCGGCTTCGGACAGCAGCTCGGCGGCGGCGCAGATGGTCCCCGCCGTGTCGATCATGTCGTCGATCAGGACGCAGTGGCGGCCCTCGACGTCACCGACCACGTGGCGCGCCTTGACCTCGTTGTAGGTGCCGCGCGGCCGCGTCTTGTGGATCAGGGCCAGGTCGAAGCCGAGATGCTGGCTGTAGCGCTCGGCCACCTTGACCCGCCCGGCGTCGGGCGCCACCACGACGACGTTGTCGCCGAAGTTCTCGCGCATGTACGCCTCGAGGACCGGCGCCGCCACCAGGTGGTCGAAGGGCGTGTCGAAGAAGCCCTGGATCTGCCCCGAGTGCAGGTCGACGCTGATCACCCGGTCGGCGCCCGCCGCCGAGAGCATGTCGGCGACGAGCTTGGCCGTGATCGGCTCGCGCCCGGTGGACTTCCGGTCCTGGCGCGAGTAGCCGTAGTAGGGGCAGACGGCGGTGATGCGCTTGGCCGACGCGCGCTTGGCGGCGTCGATCATGATCAGGTGCTCCATCAGCGAGTCGTTCACCGGGCTGGCGTGCGTCTGCACGATGAAGACGTCGCAGCCTCGGATGGAGATGTCGTACTTGCAGTAGATCTCGCCGTTGGCGAACTCCCGCAGGTTGGCCTCGCCCAGCTCGACGCCCAGGTGGGTGGCGATGTCACGGGCCAGCGCCGGGTGGGCGCGCCCGGAGAACATCTCGAGGCGCCGCCGGGGGATCAATTCCACATCAATCACGCTAGTGCGCCGCGCCGGGTCGCGTCGTCGGGCCCTTCGGCCCGTTCGCGCCTGCGCACCGTCCGGACCGGTGCGGTGCCTGTCCGATCAGGCCTGGGGCCCCGGGACCACCGAATGCGGTCCCAGCTCCGTGCCGGGCGCCACCTCGGCCCCGGGCTCGAGCACGCTGTAGGGACCGATGCGCGCCCCGGCGCCGATGGCGGCCAGGGTGCAGACGCTGGCCGCCACGATGGCGCCGTCCCCCACCGTGGTGTCGGTCAGCACGCTGTTCGGGCCGATCTCGGCGCCGGCGCCCACGACGCAGTTGCCGCGCAGGATGACCCCGGGCAGCAGCGAGACGTCAGCCTCCAGGTGGACCTCGGCGTCGACGTAGGTGCGCTCGGGGTCCCACATGGTGACGCCGCGGCGCATCCAGCGCTCGTTGATGCGGTCGCGCAGCTCGGCCTCGGCCACGGCGAGCTGGGCCCGGTCGTTCACGCCTGCCGCCTCCATGGAGTCGGGCAGCACCAGGGAGCGCACCGAGTAGCCGGCGCTGCTCAGGACGCCGACGGCATCGGTCAGGTAGTACTCCCCCTGGGCGTTGGCCGGGCTGAGCCGGCGCAGCGTCGGCGCCAGAATGCTGCGCCGGAAGCAGTAGATGGAGGTGTTGACCTCGTCGATGAGCTTCTCCTCCTCGGTGGCGTCGGCCTCCTCGACCACCCGGGTCACGTCCCCGTCCTTGCCGTGGACGACGCGCCCGTAGCCGAGGGGGTTCTCGACCACGGCCGTCAACAGGGTGGCGCCTGCGTCCTCGGCCCGGTGGGCCCGCACCAGCGCGGCCAGCGTCTGGGGCCGCAGCAGCGGCGTGTCGCCGGGCAGGACCACCACGTCCTCGGTCTCGTCGTCATCGTCGTCGGGCAACCCGGTCAGCCCGACGGCCAGCGCGTCGCCGGTGCCGGTGCGGGTCAGCTGCTCCACGAACTCGATCTCCATGGTCGGCGGGGCGTGCTGGACCAGGGTCTTGGTGACCCATTCGGCCCGGTGGCCCACCACGACGACGACCCGCCGCACGTCGACCTCGGCCATGGCGTCGAGCACGTGGAGGATCATCGGGCGCCCGCACAGGAGGTGCAGGGGCTTGGGGCGTTCGGACCGCATCCGGGTCCCCTCCCCGGCGGCCAGGACGACGGCGGAAAGACGGCGTTCGGGCATCGCGCGATTCTTAGCCCGCCGGAATGCTCCGCGTGCGTATGGGACACTCATGGACGTGCCGGACGCACAGGCCTACGACGAGTTCGGGCTGTTCCACGAGAACGCCGCCGAGTACGGCCTGCCCTACGACGGGCCGCCCGAGGTGCGCCGGGTCGACGTCGAGGTCTCGCCGGGCCGGGCGGTCTCGAGCCTGGTCTGGGGCCACGACCCCCCCGAGCTGGTGCTGGTGCACGGCGGGGCCCAGAACGCCCACACCTGGGACACGGTGGCACTGGCCCTGGGCCGCCCGCTGCTGGCCGTCGACCTCCCGGGGCACGGCCACTCCGACGGCGGGCCGGAGGGATCCGTTTCGGCCGGGGGCAACGGCCGCGACCTGGCGACGGTGATCGCCGAGCTCGCGCCACGGGCCCGCGGCGTCGTGGGCATGTCGCTCGGGGGCATCTCGTCCATCGCCCTGGCCGCCGCCGCGCCCGAGCTCGTACGCGCCCTCGTGTTGGTCGACATCACCCCGGGGGTGAACGCGGAGAAGGCGGCTCCGGTGACCAACTTCATCAACGGGCCCGCCAGCTTCGACAGCTTCGACGAGTTGCTGGCCCGGACCATTGAGCACAACCCGGGGCGCTCCGAGTCGTCGCTGCGCCGGGGCATTCTGCACAACGCCGTCCAGCGCGAGGACGGGAGCTGGGTCTGGCGCTACGCCCGCTTCCGCACCGACCCCGAGCCGGGGGCGTCGGGGACCCCGGACGCGCCGGCCCACCCCGACTTCGGCGACTGGTGGGAGGCCATCTCCGCCATCACCGTCCCCATCCTCCTCGTGCGCGGCCTGGCGTGGTCCGTCGTCGACGATGACGACGTGGCCGAGCTCCTGCGGCGCCAGCCCACGGCCACGGTGATCGGCGTCGAGGGCGCGGGCCACAGTATTCAGGGCGACCGGCCGCTCGAGCTCGCCGCCATTCTGAACGACTTCCTCTTCGCTGCCGGTTGATGGGGCAGGCCCGCTGATGGAGAAGAAGGTCTGGCTTTCGCGCCGCGCCATCAAGCTCCACGTCGTCATCCTCATCGTGGTCCCGGGCTTCCTGGCCCTCTGCCTCTGGCAGGTCGACCGCGCCCTCGGCGGCAACACGCTCAGTTGGGCCTACGTCTTCGAATGGCCCCTCTTCGCCGGGTACGCCGTCTACATGTGGTGGCGCTTCGTGCACGAGGCGGCGGAGGACAGCTCGCCGCCCGCCACCGCCGGCACCGCTTCGGCCTGCACCGCTCCCGGCGGCCTGACCGCCGCCGCCGCCGCCACGCCGGAGACGGAGGAGACGCCCCAGGAGTTGGAAGAGGACAAGGAGATGGCGGCCTACAACGACTATCTGGCCCAGCTGGCGGAGAGGGACAAGGCCAGCGGTCGCTGAGAGGGCTCCGGGGGGAGGGCTCGAACCTCCAACATCCGGCTCCAAAGGCCGACGTTCTGCCGATTGAACTACCCCGGAAGGGCGCGCGTCGCCTAGAGGTTAGACAGACGATGCCCCGTGCCCGGCGGAGGTGCGGCGGTAGGTTCTGTGTTCGTGCGCATCCTGGTGGTGGACGACGACCCCGCTGTCCGCCGGTCGATCGACCGCGCCCTGCGCCTGGAGGGCTACGACGTCGTCGCCGTCGCGTCGGGGGGCGAGGCGCTCGAGGCGCTGGCGCAGGCTCCGCCCGACGCGCTGATCCTCGACCTCGGCCTGCCCGACATCGACGGGCTCACGGTGTGCCGGCGCATGCGCAGCGTGGGCGACGACACGCCCGTGCTGATGCTGACGGCGCGCGACGCCGTCGACGACCGCGTCCAGGGGCTCGATGCCGGGGCCGACGACTATCTGGTCAAGCCCTACGCCCTGGCCGAATTGCTGGCCCGGCTGCGCGCCCTCTTGCGGCGCCGCTTCGAGGGCGAGGGCGGCCTGCTGCGCGTGGGCGACCTCAGCCTGGACCTCTCCACGCGTCAGGGACAGCGCGGCGAGCGCACCTTCGAGCTGACCCGCATCGAATTCGACCTCCTCGAGCTGTTCCTGCGCCACCCGCGCCAGGTGCTCACCCGCGAGGTCCTGCTCAACCGGGTCTGGGGCTTCGACTTCGACTCGGGGACCAACTCGCTCGCCGTGTACGTGGGGTACCTCCGCCGCAAGCTCGAGGAGGGAGGCGAGCCGCGCTGCATCCAGACGGTGCGTGGCGTCGGCTACGTGCTGCGGGACACGTGACCTTCCGCACCCGGCTCGTGCTGGCGACCACCGTCGCCGTCGTCCTGGCCGTCCTCGCCGCCTCGCTCGGCTCCTTCCTGGTGGCACGCCACACCCTGCTGCAGGCGGCCGACAGCTCGCTGACGACGGCGGCGCAGAAGATCGTGGCCGGCGAGGAGATCGGGTCGACCACGGCGACCGTCGTGCAGGTCATCGACACCACCGGGGCCGTCGTCCTCGGGGGCGGCCTCCCGGTGACCGGTCAGGTCCGCCTGGTCGCGGTCAACCTGGCGCCGGCGTTCTTCACCACCGTGGTGGTGGACGGGAACGAGATGCGCGAGTACGTCGAGCATCTGCCCGCCGGCACGATCGTCCAGGACGGCGTCCTCGGGCAGGGCGGCGCATTGCAGATCGCCACGCTGCTCAACGTCAACTCCGAGCTGAAGAAGTTGGCCGCACTGCTCGGCGCGGTCGCCTTCGCCGGCGTGCTGTTGGCCGTCGTTCTGGGCTGGCTGGTCGCCCGCACGGCACTGGTCCCCCTCAACTCGCTCACCGACACCGTCGAGGACCTGGCCGAGACGACCGACGTGTCGCGCCGGCTGCAACCGGGTGGTCCCGACGAGCTCGGCCGGCTCCGGCGCACCTTCAACCGGTTGCTCGAGGCACTCGAGTCGTCGCGCCGCGCCCAGAGCCAGCTGGTGCTGGACGCCTCGCACGAGCTGCGCACCCCGCTCACCAGCCTGCGCACCAACCTCGAGGTGATCCGCCGGGTCGACGAGCTGAGCGCCGACGACCGCTCGGTGCTGATCGACGACGTGCTCGTGCAGCTGCAGGAGCTCACCGACATTGTGGGCGACCTGGCCGAACTGGCCCGCGGGGACAGCGGACCGGCCTCCCGGGAGGCGCTGCGACTCGACCTCCTCGTGCAGGACGAGGTCGCCGTGCAGAACACGCACGGGCGCTCGGAGGACGTGCGCTTCGAGCTCGACGCCGCGCCCTGCTGGGTCGTCGCCAGCAACGACGGCCTGCGCCGGGCCGTGGGCAACCTCCTCGACAACGCCCGCAAGTGGAGCCCGCCCGGCGAGACGGTGTCGGTGGAGTGCCGCGGCGGCACCGTCGTGGTGCACGACCACGGGCCGGGCATCGCCGACGCGGACTTGCCCCACATCTTCGACCGCTTCTACCGCTCGTCGGCCGCCCGTGGGCTGCCCGGCTCGGGTCTCGGGCTGGCCATCGTGGCCCAGGTCGTCAAGGCCGAGGGCGGGACCATCGTGGCCGAGAACGACCCGCGCGGCGGCGCCCGCATGACCATGCGGCTGCCGACGATCGCCGGCCCGGACCAGGCCAAGCCGACCGTGCCCGTCGAGGTGGCCGAGACGGCCGGCGCGCCGGACCCGGCTTTCTTCGAGGATTCTTAACGAGCACCAATCTGCGCCCAAGGTGCGGGGCGGACACTGGCTTTGCAAGCATCCCCGGCGGCGGAAATCCCACCTCCGCGCTCGACGTGGAGTCACCTCCCGCCGCCGGCGTCGCCGGTGGGGACGGTCCGCCGCCGTCCCTGCCGGCGTCTCCCCCTTCTCCGGCTGTCTTTCCCTGGCCATCCTCCCCTGGACACATTCCAGAGGGCGGCCATCGTTCAGTCCCCGGCGATCAGCTCGATCCGGTTGCCGAACGGGTCGTCGACGTAGGCGCCGGTGCCCGGCCCGTCCGGATTGGGCCGCACCTCCACACCGGCGGCTCGCAGCGCCGCCGCGAGCGCAGCCAGGTCGCGCACCACCAGTGCCGGGTGGGCCTTGCGGGCGGGCCGAAAGTCCTCCTCGACACCGAGGTGCAATGCCACGGGCCCGTGGGAGAACCAGCAGCCACCCCGCGACGCCTGGGGCTCGGGCTTGGGCAGGCGCTCCAGTCCCAGCAGCCCGGAATAGAACTGCTCCGCCTCGGCCTCCCGGCCCGGCGGCATGGCGAGTTGCACGTGATCGAGCCGGACGATCTCGTAGCCCAAGGCTGCCTCCTGACGCCGGGGCCGACCTGGCAGTCGACCCCGAGGACCGCTAGCCTGCCGCACGACATGGGATCACTGATCAAAAAGCGCCGCAAGCGGATGCGCAAGAAGAAGCACAAGAAGATGCTGAAGGCCACCCGGTGGCAGCGCCGGGCCGGCAAGTAGCTCTCCCGCCGCCCGCTCCCCCCTCTCCCTCAGTCCCCTTCCCAGCCCGCCGGTACGGTGCGGGCGCGCACCAGCCGGGCCCTCTCGGCGCCGACGCGCAGCTCACCCGGCATCGCCGTCCCCGCTTCGTCCGCGCCCTCGACGAACCACGTCGAGCCGCTCCCGGCCAGCATCGGGTCGCGTCCGGCCCGCTCCCCCAGGGCGTCGCGCCACGCGACCAGGCGGGGCTCGACCGCCAGGGCGGCGGCCGTGAGTGCGTTGGGTCCCTCCCCGCCGGGGTCCTCGTCCCAGGCCCTGTACACCCGGGCCGTATTCACGCCGAAGGGCGGCAGCAGCAACAGATAGTCCCGCGCCTCGAACGGGAGCGGGGTGACCTTCTCCCCCACGCCTTGGACCCGGGCCCGCCCTCCCACCAGGCAGAACGGCACGTCGGCGCCGAGCCGGACCGCCACGTCGGGGTCTGCACAACCGGCCCAGCGCAACACGGCGGCGGCGTCCGCCGATCCCCCGCCCAGACCACCGCCCAGCGGGATCCGCTTGGTCAGGTGGACGGCCGCCCGGCGGCCACAGGCCGCCAGTGCCTGCTCGACCAGGTTCTCCCCCGGTCCCGGCCACCCCTCCGACTGCACCCCCGGTTCGACGTCGACACTGAGCCCCGACCCCTCTTCGTCGACGGCGAGCTCGTCGGCCAGGCTCAACGTCACCATCTCGGCGTCGAGCTCGTGGTAGCCGTCGGGCCGCACCCCGGTCACCCGGAGCGACACCGTCAACTTGGCCGGGGCCAGCAACCTGCTCCCTCTGCCCCCGGGCACGGTCGGATCGCTCACAGTGCCGCCAGCCTGCCCCAGGCCGCGACGTCGAGCTCCTCGGCCCGGGCGTCGGGCCGCACGCCGGCCCGCTCGAAGGCGCCGGGGTCGACCACGCCGGCCAGGGAACGCCGCAGCATCTTGCGCCGCTGGGCGAAACCGGCCCGCACCACCGTGTTGAGCCGCTCGTAGGAGACCAGGGCGGGATCGACGGCGGGCTCGGGCCGGCGCACCAACCGGACGAGGACCGACTCCACCCGTGGTCGCGGCAGGAAGACCGAGGCGGGCACCCGGCCCACCACCTCGGCTCGGGAGAAATAGGCGATGCGCACCGAGACCGCTCCGTAGGCCTCCTCGCCGGCGGCGGCGGCCATGCGCTCGCCCACCTCCCGCTGCACCATCACGAGGAGCTGGGCCACCGTGGGCACCTCTACGAGGGTCCGCAGCACCAGAGGGGTGGCCACGTTGTAAGGGAGGTTGGCCACCAGGCTCCACGGGCCGGGGCTCCGCTCGTCCAGCAGCGCCGCCAGGTCGAGTTCGAGCGCATCCCCCTCGATGGTCTCCACGCCGGCGCCCTCCACCACGGACCGCAGGACCGGGAACAGATGACGATCGGTCTCCACCGCCACGACCCGGGCGCCCGTCTCGGCCAGCGCCAGGGTCAACGACCCGAGTCCCGCCCCGATCTCGAGCACGTCCGACCCGGGGCCGGCGCCCGAGAGACGGGCGATGCGGCGGACGGTGTTCGGGTCAGTGACGAAGTTCTGCCCGAGGGCTCGGCTGGGCTTCAAGCCGTGCGTCGACAGCAGCTGTGCGATGTCGGCGCCGGAAAGGGTCACCAGGAGATTGTGACGTCCACCACTCCCTGGCTCGTGTCAGCGATCTGTGAGAAGCCCTCCGGCGACATGTCGACCACGCGGGGATAGCCGGCCGCCTCGCGGTCGTCGACCGTGCAGACGGTCGACGCGCCGGTCGCGTTGTTCACCACGGTCAGCACGGTGCCGAAGGGCAGGGTCGGGCTGGCGCAGTAGCCGTCCGGTGCGGCGGCGTACCACGTCGCCTCACCTCCCTCGCTGTTCGTCGCCGCCGGCGCTGGTGCCGTCGTCGTCGTGGTGGGTGGCGGAGGGGGCGGCGGCGCGGTCGTGGTGGTCGTCGCCGGTGGCGCCGTCGTGGTCGTCGTGGCCGGTGCCGCCGTCGTCGTCGTGGCAGGCGGCGCGGTCGTCGGCGTCGTGGTCGGGCCGTGGTACGCGGCGAGGCGCGACGACAGGCTCACACCATCACGGCGTGCGGACGCGTGCGCCGCGGTGGACGTGTTCTCGTGCGCGCGACCCGTCGCGGCCTCAGACCGCGACGCATGCGCAGACGCGCTGCTGTGCAACAGAAGGAGAGGCGCACCGACCAACGCGCCGCAAAGAGCTGCGGCAACGCCGAGGCGCCTCCCCCCAGTGCTCTGGTTCCGCAGGGCTCCACCCTTCTTCGGGGACACAGTGCACCCGCGCCGACGTACGGGTGGCGGGGGGTTTCTGGTGAACATAGATAACCCATCGCGGACCACGCAAACCAGAAATCGAGAGAAACCTTTTCGCGCGCTCTTTTCCCAGGTCACGGAGCATGCGCTCCGTGATATTTAGATGAACTCCCTGCTCAGCCTGCATTTTCGGACGAATTCAACATCAAACACGCAGGTCACAAGGTTCTTGTATTACGCGCAACAGACGCGTGATTTAGCTTCCTGTGGAAAACACCATGGCGGCGGCGGCCGCGCTGCGCTCCCTCACCTCGTCGACGGCGCAACCCTTGACCGCGGCAATCGCCTCGCCCACGAGCGGAAGGTACGAGGGCTCGTTCGGGCGACCGCGATGGGGCACCGGTGCGAGGAACGGACTGTCCGTTTCCACCAGTAAACGGTCGAGTGGACAGCGCGCCGCGGCCTCTCTGACGTCGGCCGCGTTCTTGAACGTCACGATGCCACTGAACGACACGTACATGCCGGCGCGCAGGCACCGTTCGACCTCTTCGGGGCCGCCCGTGAAGCAGTGCAGCACGGTGCGTTCGGGCACACCTTCGGCGTGCAACACGTCAAAGAGGTCGGGCCATGCATCGCGCGCGTGAATCACCAACGCGAGCTCATGCGCATGCGCCAACGCGATCTGCGCCGCGAAGGCGGCCCGTTGCGCGTCCCGCGGGGAATGCTCGTAGTAGTAGTCCAGCCCGCACTCCCCGACCGCCACCACCGCACCGTCGCCGACCTCGAGCTCGCGCGCCAGCAGGGCCGCCACGTCGTCCACGCCCTCGCTGGCCTCGTGCGGGTGCAGCCCGATGGAGGCCCACGCCCTCGGGACCGTCGTGGCCCGGGCCGTCGACCGGGCCAGCGCCACCGCCTGCTCGGAGGTGACGAACCCGGTCCCGATGCACACCATGCGCGTGATGCCCGCCTCGGCCGCCCGGTCCAGGACGGGCTCGGGGTCGGGGTCGATGCTGCCTTCTTCGCTCCCCGGCAGGTACTCCTCCTGCACGTGGCAGTGGGAGTCGAACCACCCCGCCAAGGTCAGGCCTTCCGCCGTGGGAAGAGGGGATCGCCCTTCACGACGGAGAGACCACCGGTGTAGCCGCCCCACTGGGCGTCCTCGGGGACGTGGGCGGCCGACGGGTCGCCGTCCAGGCCGATGCGCCTCCACACCTCGACTGCGGTCGAGGGCATGGCGGGCGCAATCAGGATGGCCACGATGCGCAGGACTTCGAGGGCGTCACCCAGGACCGCGTCCACGTCGGGCCCGGGCTCCATCTTCCACGGCTCGGCCGACTCGAGCTCCGCGTTGGCTGCACCGATGAGCCGCCACGTCTCCTCGAGCGCCTCGTGCGGCGCCCAGCGCGCCCAGGCGGACGCAGCAGCGTCCAGCACGGCCGCCGACACCCCCTCCAGCCCGCTGGACGGGTTGCAGGCGGGGCCCACCCCGCCGCACTTGGAGTTGACCACCGTCGTGACCCGCGACACCAGGTTGCCCAGATTGTTGGCCAGGTCCGCGTTGTAACGCGCCACGATGCCCTCGTACGAGAACTCGCCGTCGCCGCCCAGCGCCACGTCGCGCAGCAGGTGGTAGCGCAGCGGGTCGACGCCGAAGTCGTCGGCGAGGGCCAGGGGCGACACGTCGGTGATCTTGAGCGGCGCGGCGTCCTCGCCGCCGGCCCGCCCCGACGCGATCATGGTCTTGCCGAGCTTCTGCCCGCCCATCAGCAGGTAGCCGTGGACGAAGATCTCCTGCGGCGGCTCAATGTCGGCCGCCATGCACATCGCGGGCCACCAGACGCAGTGGAACTTCAGGATGTCCTTCCCGATCAGGTGGTGGGCCGCCCCCCAGCGAGCCGCGAAGAGGGCCGGGTCGGTCCCGTAGCCGGCCACCGTGAGGTAGTTGATCGAGCGCGTCGTACCAGACGTAGAAGACGTGCCCGCTGTCCCACGGGACCGGCACGCCCCAGGTGAAGGACGTGCGGGTGATCGACACGTCCTTGAGGCCGCTGCGGATGAACCCGAGCGCCTCGTTGCGCTTGGTCCTCGGCCGGACGAAGTCGGGGTGGCTGTCGTAGTAGTCGAGCAGGCGCTCCTCGAACAGGCTGAGCTTGAAGAAGTAGTTGTCCTCCTTCATCTCAATGACGGGCCGGCCGTGGACCGGGCACTTGCCGTCCACGAGCTGGTCCTCCAGGTAGTAGTCCTCGCACGACACGCAGTAGAGACCTGAGTACGGGGCGAGTTCTATGAAGCCGTTGTCGTAGATCCGCTGCAGGAATTGCTGGACCACCTCGTAGTGGCGCGGCTCGGTGGTGCGGATGAAGTCGTCGTAGGCGATGTCGAGCCGGCTCCAGGCCTCCACGAAACGCGCCGAGGTGCGGTCCGTCCACTCCTTGGGGGTGGTCTCGTTCGCCTCGGCCGCCTCCACGATCTTGGCCCCGTGCTCGTCGGTGCCCGTCATGAACCACACGTCGTCGCCCAGCAGGCGGTGCCAGCGCGCCAGGGCGTCGGCGTTCACCGTCGTGTACGCCGTTCCCACGTGCGGGGCGTCGTTGACGTAATAGATGGGGGTGGTCAGGTAGTACGGCGGCACCGCCGGTAGCGTACCGGCGCCTTCAGCCGCGGCCCGACGTGTCCCGGTCGCCTCCCGCACCCGGGTCGCTGCGCACGCGCAGGGCCGCCTCGTAGGCGCGGCGGCGGGGCACACCGAGTGCTGCGGCCACCAGCTCGGCCACCTGGCGCGGGCCCGCGGACGGGTCGTCACCCAGCGCATCCCGCACCGCGGCCTCGACGTCGGCCTCGCCGGCCGGGGCCGCCGCCGGCGCCCCGCCGACGACCAGCACCACCTCGCCCCGGACCTCCCGGGCCGCGAAGGCCTTCGCCGCCTCGTCCAGCGTCCCCCGCCAGACCTCCTCGTGCAGCTTGGTCAGTTCGCGCACCACGGCGACCGGTCGGGCGGCGTCCACCCCCGCCAGCTCGGCGAGCGTGGCGGCGACCCGGCTCGGGGCCTCCAGCACGACCGTCGTGCGCGCATCGGCCATGAACGCACCGATGCGGCGCCGGCGCTCGGGTCCCTTGCGGGGCAGGAACCCCTCGACGCAGAAGCGGTCGGTCGGCAGTCCGCTCACGACCAGCGCGCCCAGGACCGATGACGGGCCGGGCACGGTGCTGACCGTCTCACCGGCCGCGGACAGCTGTGCGGCCAACCAGGCCCCCGGATCCGAGATGCCCGGCGTGCCGGCGTCGCTGACGACGGCCACCGTCGCCCCGCCCGCCACGGCCGCCGCCACACGGTCAAGGCGGGACGCCTCGTTGTGCCCGTGCAGCGACAGGAGGCGGTCACCGTGGGGCCCCTTCGCCGAGATGCCGCTCGCCGACAGGAGGGCCCGGGTTCGCCGCGTGTCCTCGCAGCAGATCAGGTCCGCACTGGCCAGCACCTCGCGCGCCCGTGGCGACAGGTCACCCAGGTTCCCGATCGGCGTGGCCACCAGCACCAGCTGGCCCCGCTGCTCGCCGCTCACGCCAGGCCGCTGGCGGCACCGTTCGCACCGTTCGCGCCGTCGGGGACGATGCGCGTCTCGAGCTGGTCGCCGACCCCCACGCCCCAGCGTTCCAACGATCCGGCTTCGGTCTGCACGGCGCTGCGGGCCGTTCGTCCCCCCAGGGCCAGCCGCCACGGCTTCAGCCGGGTGACCCGGACCACGGTCAGGTCGGCCGAGAGAAAGGCCACGTCGATGGTGAATTTCATGCCTGCGCTATGGACCGAGCGGGCGCCCAGCACCAGCAGCGCCCCCTCGCAGCCCGGACGCCCACGCAGCGCGCGACGCTCGGCCGGCGAATCGGCCAGCTCGAGCGCACACACCACATCGCCCTCCCGCAGCAGCCATCCGGACCGCACGCCATGGGAGGCTACCGGACGACCTGGGAGTTTCCGTCTAGGGTGTTCGCCTCATGTCGAAGCGAACGGTCAAGCGGAAGCTCAGGAAGAAGAAGAAGGCCAACCACGGCAAGAAGCCGAATTGCGGCCGCGGCTGACACCACGCTGACTGCTCGGGCCGGCCCCGTCGCCGGCCGAGGCCTCATCTCCCGTTCCAGGCAACTCCCTCTGCTTCCAGCACGCCGCACAGCGTGGTGGGCACGTCCGAGATGATCCCGTCGACCCCGAGGCCGAGCAGGCGCTCCATGGAGTCGGGGTCGTTGACCGTCCACACGTGGACCGCCTTGCCGGCCCGGTGCGCCGCCGCCACGAAACGCTCGTCGACGATCACCAGGTCCCCCTGGCGCTCGGGCACCTGAAAGGCCACGGCCGGGCTCTCGGGCAGGTCCTCGCCCGCCTGGACGGCCTGCCAGGCCGCAGCCGTCGCCATCGTGCCGGCCGAGGTCGGCACACCCGGGGCGAACCGCCGGAAGGCGTCGGTCGCCGGGTCGAGGAAGGAGGCCACGATCACGTCGTCCGTGCGGCCGAATTCGGCCAGGAGCCGGGCCAAGGACTCCTCGTAGGGCGCCACGACGGGCGCCGTCTGCTTGATGTCGAGGTTCAGCACGACGCCGGGGAACTGTTCGAGGACCTCGCGCAGCGTGGCGATGCCGAACGAGGGGTCGCCCGGTGCCCGGCCGCGGAAGGGGTACTCGGCGGCGGGGCGTCCCGGCGTGACGTCGGCCCCGGGAATCCACCAGTACGAGAAGTCCATGGAGCGGAGCTGGTCCAGCGTGAACGATGCGATCGTGCCCTGACCGGCCGTGGTGCGGTCGACCGTGGCGTCGTGACACACGACCAACTCGCCGTCCGCCGTGGCGTGGACGTCGAGCTCGATCCCCGTCGCGCCCACCGCGAGGGCGTGGGTGATGGCGTGCCGGGTCGACGAGGGCGACTCCCAGGCCCCGCCCTGGTCCGCGTAGGCGATCACCCGGCGCTCGAGCCACAACGACGCCTCTGTCATCGGCCCGACGGTAACAGCCGTCGCACGGCCGGGACGGGCCCGGTGGGCGAAGCCGGGGGCCGCGGTGAGCGGCCTATCCTCGCGCGGCGTGTTCGATCATCTCCTCGTCGACCTCATCGGCACCATCCGCTCCTCCTTCGACCGGGCGCTCCTGCAACGCCAGGCCGTGGAGGAGCGCTTCCAGGTCGACGTCTTCCTCGGCGACGTGTCCTGGGAGACCTCCTACAGCCTCCCCGGCGAGGAGCAGCCGCCCCGGGTCCGGGCTGACG
This sequence comes from uncultured Acidimicrobiaceae bacterium, assembly GCA_963755655.1. Classification (GTDB taxonomy): domain Bacteria; phylum Actinomycetota; class Acidimicrobiia; order Acidimicrobiales; family RAAP-2; genus Bog-473. Next base: position 58,002 of record CAVWKX010000017.1, on the reverse strand, counting down.
TCTCGCTCGATTGGCCGACCTGGAGCCAGACGTCCTACCGCAGTTGGTCGATCGGCGAGCCGCCCGACGAGCTCCCGGAGGTCGTGATCGAGGTCGCGCTGCGGGTGCAGCGCATGGCGGAGGCTCCCGACACCGAGAAGGTGATGACAGCGCTCCCCCCACCGGACCGCTGGGCGAGCCTTCGGATCTCGTGCGCACCGCCACGACGATTGAGCAGGTGCGCACCGAGTCGGACGAGGTCGACGGCACCATGCGCTGGGCCGCCGAGGCGACCTATGAGGGCTCGCTGCGATTCAGCGAGCACCAGCTCGAAGAGCCGTCGATCCTCGTCCCCGTCTTCGACGACCTGGCCCGCTGGATCGCGTCCACCCTGATCGCGCTGGCCGACCTCCCCTTCACCTTCCTGCCGCCCGGGGAGGACGACGCCTGACCCGCTTCGCTCCCCGCCGAGCCCCTCTCGTCGTTCTCGCTGTCGCCCTCACCCTCGGCCTGCTACTGGCGGCCTGCGGCTCGTCCGCGCCGGCCGCCCCGCCACCGAGCCAGGGCCTGATCCTCGACCGGCCCACGCCAGTGGACGTGCCGCTGGTGAATCAACACGGACAGGCGGTCTCGCTCGCCACGCTACGGGGCAAGGTGGTGGTCCTGGCACCGTTCCTGACCCTGTGCCAGGACGAGTGCCCGCTCGTCACCGGCGCGTTCATCTCCCTGCAGCGCGACCTGAGCGCGGCCGGGCTGGCGCACCGCGTCGTCTTCGTCGAGGCCACGGTCGACCCGGGCCGCGACACGGTCCCCCGCCTGGCCGCCTACGAGAAGGAGTTCGGCGCCGACTGGGACCTCTGGACCGGGACGCCGGCCAACATCGCCTCCTTCTGGAAGCCGTTCGGGGTGGAGTACCAGATCGTGCCCGAGGAGCAGCCGGCGAAGATCGACTGGTACACCGGCAAGCCACTGACCTACGACGTTGAGCACACCGACGGCTACATCCTCATCAGCCCGACCGGACGCGAGCGCTTCGTCGACGCGTCGGCGCCGAACCAGAAGGGCGCGCTCGATGCGAAGCTCCGCGGGCTGCTCAACGATGGCGGCGTGCACGAGCTCGACAACCCGCAGGCCACCGACTGGACGACGACAGACGCCTTGACCTCCATCAGCTGGCTGCTCGGGACGAACGTGCCCGCAGCGAGCTCCTGATGGGCAGCCGGCTGCGCCGTACCGCCCTGGCCGTTCCTGCAGCCCTGGCCGGCCTGGCCCTGCTGCTCAGCGCCTGCAACGGCGGCGGCGGTGCCAATGTCACGACGCTCTCGGGGACGCCCACCACCGACAGCTCGCTGACGCTCACCCTGCAGCATTCCCCGGCCGGGCCCATCCTCGCCACGGGAGGCGGCGACACGCTGTACGACTTCGTCCCCGACACGCCGACGCACAGCGCCTGCGTCAGCACCGTCTGCGTCTTTCAATGGCCACCGCTCGTCACCAGCGGGCCCGTGCGCCTCGGCAAGGGGGTCGAGCGCGCGCTGGTGGGCACGCTCCGCCGGCCCGACGGCTCGACCCAGCTCTCCTACGGCGGCCATCCGCTCTACACCTACAACGGCGACGTCGCGCCCGGTGTCGTCATGGGTCAGGCCCTCAACCAGGACGGCGGGCTCTGGTACGTGCTCGACGCGCAGGGGAAACAGATCACGACGGGATTCACCGTCACCCCACCGAACAGCAACGGGAATGCCAACGGCTGAGCCGCACGCCGTGACCGCTCGCGCGTCGGGCGCTAGGTGTTGAAGCGGAACTCGACCACGTCGCCGTCGCGCATGACGTAGTCCTTCCCCTCCATCCGGGCCCGGCCGGCGGTGCGCGCCGCAGCCACCGACCCCGCCGCCATCAGGTCGTCGAAGCTGATCACCTCCGCCTTGATGAACCCGCGCTCGAAGTCCGTGTGGATGACGCCGGCGGCCTTGGGGGCGGTGTCGCCGATGTGAATGGTCCACGCCCGCGCTTCCTTGGGCCCGGCCGTCAGGTAGGTCTGGAGACCGAGGGTGGCAAAGCCCACGTGCACCAGCTGCTCGAGCCCTGACTCCTCCTGCCCGTAACTCTGCAGCAGCTCTGCGGCATCGGCCGGGTCGAGGCCCGCCACCTCCGCCTCGATCTGCGCGCACAGGACGATGGCCCGAGCGGGGCGGACACTCTCTGTCAGGCGGGCGGCCAGATCGGCGTCGCCAAGCGCTCCCTCGTCCACGTTGAAGACGTAAATGAAGGGCTTGGCCGTCAAGAGGTGCAGATCGCGCAGCAGTGCGACATCCACCTCGCCCTTGGCCGCCCCCTCGGTGATGGTGCGGCCGGCGCCCAGAATGCCCTCGGCCGCGGCGACCGCGTCGACTGTCGGCCGCAGGCCCGGGTCGCCCTTGGCCTCACGCGCCAGTCGCGGCAGGCGCTGTTCGACCGTTTGCAGGTCCGCCAGGATGAGCTCCGTGTTCACCGTCTCGATATCGGACGCCGGATCGACCCGGGCGTCGACGTGGACGACGTCGTCGTCGTGGAAGGCGCGCACCACCTGACAGATGGCGTCGGTCTCGCGAATGGCGGCCAGGAACTGGTTGCCCAGCCCTTCCCCATGCGACGCGCCCCGTACGAGCCCGGCGATGTCCACGAAGGTCACGGTCGCCGGCACCACCGGTGCGCCGTCGTAGAGATCCGCCAACTGCTGCAACCGCGGGTCGGGCACAGCGACCACGCCCACATTCGGCTCAATGGTCGCGAACGGATAGTTGGCCGCCAGCACCTCGTTGTTGGTGAGCGCGTTGAAGAGCGTGGACTTGCCCACATTGGGCAGTCCGACGATGCCGATGGAAAGGCTCACGTCGCCGACCGACTAGCCCGGGAGGAGGCCGGCGTCGGTTGCCAAGGCCTTGAGATCGGCCTCGGGCCGGGCGCCCGTGTGCGAAATGACCTCGGCGGCACACAGCGCGCCCAGGCTGGTGCTCTCGACCGGGCCCACGCCGTGGGTCAGGCCGTAGAGGAGGCCCGCGGCGAACAGGTCCCCGGCGCCGGTCGTGTCGACCACCTGGTGCACGGGGGCGGCCGGAACCTCCTCGGGCCCGCGGGCCGTCAGCACGGTGGCGCCTTGCGCGCCGCGGGTCATGACGACCAGCAACCCCGTCTCCTCCGCGGCCTGCAACGCACTCTGATAGGAGTCGACCCCGAAGAGCATGGTGATCTCCTCTTCGTTGCCGAGCAGGACGTCCACGTCGTCGAGCAAGAGATCGAGGAATTCCCGTTGGTGTCGTCCCACGCAGAAGGGGTCGGAGAGCGAGAGTGCGACCGAGCCCTCGGCCGCGTGCGCGGTGGCCGCGGCGTGGCGCATCGCCTCTTTTGCCGCCGGTACGTCCCAGAGGTAGCCCTCCAGAAGGACGATGGAGGCGCGGGCCACGAACGAGGCCGGCACGCCTTCGGGTGACAGCGTCGATGCGGCCCCCAGGTAGGTCCCCATGGTGCGGTCGGCGTCCTCGGTGATCAGCACCATGCAGCGCCCGGTGCCGAGCCCGTCGGCGGCCGCCGATTCGCTCAGATGCGGTTCGAACTCGACGCCGGCTTCCCGCAGCTTCTCGGTGTACGTCCGACCCACCTCGTCGTCGGCGACCGCCCCGACGTATCCGGCGCTGCCCCCGAGCACGGCGATCCCGGCCGCGGTGTTGGCGACCGATCCACCCGAGACGAAGCGCGGGGCGCTCATGGACGCCTGCACGGCAGTGGCCATGGGCAGATCGATGAGGGTCATGGAGCCCTTCTCCAGACCGACCGAGGCCAGTTGTTCGGCGGTTGCCAATTCGATGACGTCGAGCAGTGGCGAACCAATGGCCACGACGTCGAGATCATGGCCATTGGCTTCGTTGGCGGGAAGGGCTTCGGGAGAGGGCACGGAGCGAGAACCTACCCGCGGCACCGCGGGTAGCCTGCACGAATGCCTTTCGCTCCCACCTCAGCGGTCGCGCCTGGCTCGGAGCCGTTCCGCCTGCCACGGACGATCGAGCCGGAGACCTATCACATCGAGCTCGAGCCGGACATCGCCACGGCCACCTTCTCCGGCACCGTCCGGATCGATGCCGTCGTCCACGAGACAGCCGACGAGATCGTGCTCAATGCCGCGGAGCTGGCGATCAGCGACGTGGAGGTCCTGACCTCGGACGGCATCACGATCCTGTGCAGCGTGACCTTCAACGATGAGTTGGAGCAGGTCACCTTCCAGCCGGCCGACCTGATCCCTCCCGGGCCCTGCACCATCAGTTGCCGGTTCAGCGGCACCCTCAACGACAAGCTGCGCGGCTTCTACCGGTCCACGTACACCGGTCTGGACGGCGAGACCCAGACGATGGCCACGACCCAGTTCGAGTCGGTGGACGCGCGGCGTTCGTTCCCCTGCTTCGACGAGCCCGATCGCAAGGCTGTCTTCGAGATCACCCTGATCGTGGAGCCCGACCTCGACGCCATCTCGAACTCACCCGTCGTCGAGATGGACCAGGTGGGCGACAAGCAGCGCATCCGGTTCGCCCCCACCATGAAGATGTCCACGTACCTGGTGGCCTTCGTCGTCGGCAAGCTCGAGATGACCGAGACCGTCGACGTGGACGGCGTCCCCCTCCGGGTCGTCTGCACCCCCGGGAAGCTCCCACTGGCCGAGTTCGCCTTGGAAGTCGGCGCCTTCGCCTTGCGCTTCTTCACCGAGTACTTCGACATCCCCTACCCCGGGGACAAAGTCGACCTGGTGGCCATTCCGGACTTCGCCGCCGGGGCCATGGAGAACCTCGGGTGCATCACCTTCCGTGACACGGCACTTCTCATCGACAAGGACGAGGCGGCCCGGGCCGAGCTCGACCGCGTCTCCGACGTCATCGCCCACGAGCTGGCACACATGTGGTTCGGCGACCTCGTCACCATGGGGTGGTGGGAGGGCATCTGGCTCAACGAGGCCTTCGCCACCTTCATGGAGGTGCTGTGTGTCGACGCGTTCCGGCCGTCCTGGGATCGCTGGATCGGCTTCGCTCCGTCCCGGGAGGCCGCCCTGGCCGTCGACGCGCTGCACCTGACCCGCCCGATCGAGTACCCGGTGGGGCCGCCCCAAGAAGCCCAGGACATGTTCGACGTACTGACCTATGAGAAGGGCTGCGGCGTGCTGCGCATGCTCGAGCAACACATCGGACCCGAGGTGTTCCGCGACGGCGTGCGGATGTACCTCAAGGCCCATGCCTACGGCAACACCGTGACCAGCGACCTGTGGGACGCACTCGAGAAGGCCAGTGGTGCGCCGGTGCGCGACGTGATGGACACGTTCATTCTGCAGGGCGGGCATCCGCTGGTGTCGCTGCACGGCGACGCGCTGAGCCAGCAACCCTTCGCGCTGGGGCCGGTTCCCCCCGGTGAGACATCCTCCATCGGGAAGGTGTGGCGCGTCCCCGTGGCGCTGCGCGCGCTGCCCTTCGACGGTGGGCCCGGCGCTCCCATGCGCCACCTCGTCCTCGATGCCGAACCCGAGGACATCGCCGAGGCCGGTCAGGGCCTGGCTGTCGTGAATGCGGGCGGGTGGGGCATCTTCCGGGTCGGCTACGAGACGGCGCACCGGACGGCGCTCGCCGAGCACCTCCCCGAGCTCACTCCCCTGGAACGGGCGAACCTGGTCGCCGACACGTGGACGACCACGCTGGCCGGCCTCTCCACGCTCCAAGAGTTCCTGGCCCTGGCCTCGCTCCTCGGCGACGAGCCTGAGCCCGCAGCATGGTCCCCCGTCGGCGCCGCGTTGCACCTCACCAAGCGCATCGCGCTGGTCGATCAGGAGGACGCGCTCCACCGGGCGGTGCAGGCGCTCATCGGACCCACCCAACGCCGACTCGGCTGGGACGCCATACCCGGCGAGAACGACCGCACCCCGATGCTGCGGGCGTTGGCGATCAACCTTCTGGGTACAGTCGGTGCCGACCCTGAGGTGCGAGCCGAGGCGGCACGGCGCTTCGATGCCTCCGCTATCGCCGGCGGCTCCGGTATGCCGATCCCGGCGGACATCGAGTCGGCCACGCTGGCTGTCGTGTCCCAGCTCCTGCGACCCGGCGACTACGACGCGCTCTTGGAGCGCTACCGCTCCGCCTCCACGCCCCAAGAGGAGATGCGCTCGCTGGGCGCGCTGGCGGGGTTCCCCGACGTGGACCTGTGCCTCCGTACGTTTGACCTGGCCATGACCGAAGTACGCAGCCAGAACGGGTTCGCCGTGATCGGTTCACTGCTGGCCAACCCCGTGGGCAATCAGGCGGTATGGACCCGCGTCACCGAGACCTGGGATGCCGTGCTCGACCGCTTCCCGAAGAACGCCCCGCCCCGCATCATCGAGGCGATCCCGGCCCTGTGCAGCGACGCGGCATTCGCCGAGGAGGCTGTTGCGTTCCTCAGTGACAATCCACTGTCGACAGGCCCGCGCCGAGTGGCCCAGTCGGTCGAGCGGCTGCGGATCAACGTGGCCTTCGGTACCAGGGAGCGGCCCGGATTGGTCGAATCGCTGCGGGCAGCGGGGCCATCCGCCTCCACATGAGCGAGCAGCGGTCCGGCACCGACGCCCCCGATCCGGAGCGCGTGCGGTTCCTCTTCGAAACAGCACGGGCCACGCGGGGCTTCATGCCCGACGACGAAGGCGAGGCGCTGTTCGCCGCCGCCCTGCGAGCGGGCCAAGCCGACGTACCGGGGGCCGCAGCACCCACCACCTTCGTGGAGGTCGGGGCGTGGTGCGGGAAGTCGACCGTGTACCTGGGTGCCGCGGCGGAGGCCACGGGTGCAGCTCTGCTCTCGATCGACCACCACCGCGGCTCGGAGGAGAACCAGCCCGGGTGGGAGTACCACGAGCCCGATCTCGTCGACCCCGAGGTGGGCCGTATCGACACACTGCCCCACTGGCGCCGCACCATCACCGCGGCCGGCCTCGAGTCCTCGGTGGTGGGCATCGTCGGCGACTCCCCCACTTTGGCGGCGCGTTGGGACCGACCCCTTGCCTTCTGCTTCATCGACGGCGGGCACGGCGACGAGCCCGCCTGGGCGGATTTCCGCGGCTGGTCGCCACACGTCGCCCTGAACGGCTGGCTGGCCATCCACGACGTGTTCCCCGACCCGGCCGACGGGGGCCGCCCGCCCTACGAGCTCTACCGCGCGGCGCTCGACTCGGGCGAGTTCACCGAGGACGGCGCCTGCGGCAGCCTGCGCGTCCTGCGCCGCATCGCGCTCCAGGCTGACGGCACGCTGCGCAAGGCCCGGAGGTCAGATCCGGGAGTCCGCGCCCACGACCGATGACCGGCCCGGAAGGGCGGCGGCGGCCGGCTCCACCTGCAGCAGATCAGACACCAGGCGGCACGCCGCGTCGGCACGGTGACATCGGAACCATGGCGGAACCTCATGGGGAAGCCCGTGTACCTGGACGCCCGCCGACGTTCGCACGATCGGTGCCCCCGACCGGGGACCAGGTCGCTCAGCCGCGGGAAAAGCGCTGCGGCGGATCGGCGACGGTGCACCCTTCGATGGCGTCTCCGCAGTGGGGCTCGGCCAAGTCGAGTGCAGCCGGCAGGCCTTCTCCACGGAACAGGCCGGCTGCCGGCGTCGTGTTCGACAGCGCGTCCGCCGCCAGCACCATGGCGGCGAAGGTGTACGTCGTCCGCTCGTCCTTGGGGAAGGTCTCCCGCTCGGGGTAGACGATGCCGGTCCAGTAGGAGCCGTCGGGCAACCGCAGGTTCTGCCCGGCTGCGAAGAGGTCCAGCGCGGGACCGTCCATGCCGAGGGCGTCGAGCGTCAGCACACATTCCGCCGTCTCGGCCGCCGTGACCCAGTCGCCCGTCGAGACGCAGCGGACGCCGAGGCCTTCCATGACGAAGGTCGACCATCCTTCAGCGATGCGGCGGCGACCGGCTTCGCCTTCGATCGCTCCCGAGAGCATGGGGTAGTACCAGTCCATGGCGAACTCGACCTTGGGAGCAAAGGCTCCGGGGTGATGTGCCACGGCATGCCCGAGCCGCCCCGCCGCCAGCTCCCAGTCCGGCCGGTCCTTGGCCAGGCACTCGGCGACGGCCACGGCGCACCGCATGGAGTGGTAGATGGAAGATGAGCCGGTGAGCAACGCATAGCGCTCCGGGCGGCCGGCCGAATCGAGCGACCACAGCACCGACCCGTCCGGCTGCTGCGAGCGCAGAATGAAGTCGATGCCCTTCTCAATCGTCGGCCAGAGTTCGCCGAGGAACTCCACATCGCCGGTGATCAGATGATGGTGCCAGGCTCCGGCCGCCAGGTAGCCGCACACATTCGTGTCGAGCCGGAGGTCCTTGACGCCGTCGCCCTGGTAGTAGTTGAACCAGCTCCCGTCGGGCAGCTGACGACGGGCCAGCCAGCGATAGGCGTCCACGGCCTCGTCCACCAGACCGCAGACGGTCAACGCCATGGCCGCCTCGACGTGGTTCCACGGATCGCAGTGGCCACCCTCGAACCACGGGATCTGCCCGTCATGGCGCTGGACTGCCGCAATGGCGTGGCCGGTGGCGAGCACGTCCGCGCTCGTCAGAATGCCGGGGACTTCCGGCAGGGTGTCAGATCGGATCTCTTCGGTGGTCATGCAGCAGCTCCCTGGCTCGGTGTGGTCGGTCCGCGCCGCCCGGGAACACCGCGAGGCAGTGTGGGACGCGAATCGGGTAGGTCCGCCACACGGGTCACCGGCTTGGTCAGATAGAGCACCAGGCTCTTTCCGATGACCGGGCTCAGCACCCGGTCGGCGGTGCGTGTGACGAAAGGCGCCTTGACGATGTCCCAGACCAACACCTTGTGGTACGCCTCCACAGCCGGGTGCGAGTCGTTCGAGGGACCGACCAGGCAGCGCAGCCACCAGTACGGCGAGTGCAGGCCATGGGCGTGGTGGTGTCCCGTGGGCTCGAGCCCGGCCGAGCTCAGCCGGCGCTCCAGCGTGGACCGCCGGTAGATGCGGACGTGCCCGCCGGGCGTGTCGTGGTACTCGTCCGACAGTGCCCAGTTGATGACTTCGGGGCCGCAACGCGGCACGGTGACCGCCATGGCGCCACCGGGGCGCAAGCACGCGGGCCAGCTCGCGCATGGCCGCCGAATCGTCGGGAATGTGCTCGAGCACCTCTGACGCGATCGACGCGATCGAAGGTCCCGTCATCGAAGGGCAGGCTGAGCGCGTCACCCTGCACGGCGGTCGCCGGATGGTCCGGGAGGGATCTCCCCCATCTCAATCATGGCGGCGAACGTGCCGCGGACCTGCGCCACCTCCTCGGGGCCGGCATCGAGCGCCACCACTGACGCACCGCGGCGGGCGGCCTCGAAGGCGTGGCGCCCGAATCCGCACCCCAGATCGAGCACGCGATCCCCGGGCCCGACCCCGAGCCGGTCGTAGTCGACGGTCAACATCAGGCTGCTCCTCGTGCCAATGGCGTCCCGTCGCCGTCGGCCAGCGGCCGTCGGCGCACCCGGCAGCGGCTCCCCGGCCATGACGGCCTCGTAACAGGCTGCGGTCCCGGCCGCGGTGATCTGCCAGGTGAACCGACTCATGACTCGCTCGCGTCCCGCCGCGCCGAGGCGAGCCCGCAATTCCGGGTCGTCGAGCAAACGGGCGATCGCGCCGGCCAGAGCGCTCGGGTCGTCGGGCGCGACGAGCAGACCCGTCTCGCCGTCGGTGCCCACCACTTCGGGAAGGGCCCCTCCCGTGGTGGCCACCAGTGCCACGCCGCATGCCATCGCCTCGATGGCCGGCAACGAGAAGCCTTCGTAGAGCGAGGGCACGACGGCCACCTCCGCCTCGCCGTAGAGGCGGGCCAGCTCGTCGTCGGTGATGCCGCTCACGCACTGCACGGCATCGGCCAGCCCCAATCGGGCAATGGCTTTTTCGACCCGACCACCCTCGTTGGGGCGGCCGATCACGGTCAGCTCGACGTCGCGCTCGGTGCGCAGCTTGGCCACCGCCTCGAGCAGCGGCACCAATCCCTTCATGGGGACATCGCTGCTCGACGTGACCATGATGCGCCCGGGCACCGGGGTGACGTCCTCGAAGGGGCGGAAGACCGTGTGGTCGACCCCGACCGGGACGACGGTCATGCGCTCCGGTGGGACATCCATCTGGGCTGCGATGTCCTGACGTGAGTTCTGCGACACCGTCAACACCGCGGGGAGCGCACGGGCCACCCGCACCTGCATGCCGAGGAATCCGAACCAGCGCTGCGTCGTGAATCGCTGCCACGGGTTCGTCGTGTGCGACAGGGCGAGCTCGCGGTCGACCGTGATGGGATGGTGCAACGTCGTCAGCAGCGGCCACCCGTCTTCGACCATGCCCAGCATGCCGTTGCCCAGGCACTGGTTGTCGTGCACGACATCGAACTCGTCGCGTCGCTGCGCCAGGAGTTGACGGGCCCGCAGCGAGTAGGCCAGGGGCTCCCCGAATCCGGCCGTGCACATGATGGCGAACTCGGTCCAGTCCTCGCGGGAGGTGAACTCGCTCCAGGCCGGGACCCGGAACGGATCGGGCTGGCGGTAGAGATCGAGGCCGCGGACGGGGGTGAATCCCACTCCCTCGTCGAGTTCCGGCCACGGCGGGCCGGAGAACACCTCGACCGAGTGACCCAGGGCGACCAGCTCGCGGGTCAGGTGACGGGTGTAGACGCCCTGTCCGCCGCAACGGGGGTTACCCCGATAGATCAGGAAAGCGACTCGCAAACCCCCAGGTCGGGGCGGTGCAGCAGGCAATCGGGGCCGGCAGCTCAATGTGACGGGAGCGCTCCCAGGATTCCTTTGTCTCGATCCACTTCTGGCGAGGCGTTTTAGGCAACGGATGTCCCGACACGACTCACCATGACCCTCTAGCCTCCCCGAACCCCCTGGTCCTGCGCAAACGGCGCCTGCCGAGGCGGCCGCTCGGGCCTGCCGCTCAACCGAGGCCGAACCAGCCGAGCACGGTCAGCACGACGTAGACGCCGGCCACCGCGGCCACCGCGACGATGGCCAATCCTCCGACCCAGCGGGCGACCGGGCCGTTGGCGGCCGGCACCGAGCAGCGAACGCCGGTTGGCCAGCACCAGAATCAGGATCAGCGTCATCGGCGTGATCACGCCCTCGAGCACCTGGGTGTTGAGGATCGAGCGTGATCAGGTTGCCCGGGACGAGCACCACGGCCGCGCCGATGAGGATCTGGAAGGTGAAGATGCCCAGGAAGACGGGGGCCTGGCGGAAGCTCGACGAGACCGAGCGCTCGACCCCGATCGCCTCGGCCACGGCGTAGGAGGTCGAGAGCGGCACCACGGCCGCGGCCAGGGCGGAGGCCCCGAGCAGCCCGAGGCCGAACAACGTCGTGGCGAAGGCGCCGGCGACCGGCTTCAGCCCCTCGGCGGCCGTGGTGGCCGAGGTGAGCGGGCCCGTGCCCCCGATGGTCGCCCCCGTGGCGACGATGATCGACATCGCCACGAGGGCGGCGAGGACGGCGCCGGTGATCGCGTCGACCCGTTGGAAGTGGTACTCCTCCGGCTTGACGCCCTTGTCGACGACGGCGCCCGCCTCGTACAGCTGGATGTACGGCGTGATGGTGGTGCCGATGAGGGCGACGGAGAGCAGGAGAAACGACTTCGAGGCTTCGAAGTGGGGCCACACGGTGTTGACCGCCACCTCGTGCCAGTTGGGCTGCGCCAGCACGGCGGCAATCGGATAGGCGATGAAGACGACGGTGAGCAGCAGGAAGATCCGCTCGGCGTAGCGGTAGGAGCCGAAGAGCACGAGCGACCAGATGGCCACGGCGGCGATGGGGACCGAGATGTAGCGCGAGACGTTGAACAGCTCGAACGAGGTGGCGATGCCGCCGAACTCGGTCACCATCAGGCCGACGTTGGCGATGGCAAAGGCGGTGATGGCGAAGGCGGTGAGACGGAGGTCGAACTCCTCCCGGATGAGGGCGGCCAGGCCCTTGCCGGTGTAGGTCGCCAGGCGGGCCACCATCTCCTGCACGATGACGTAGGCCACCGTGATCAGCACCATCAGGAAGAGGGTGCGGTAGATGAACTGCGCCCCGGCGGACGAATAGGTGACGATGCCACCGGCGTCGTTGCCGGCCGCGGCCGCGATCAACCCCGGCCCGGCGGCGGCCAGGTAGATCAGCCACCGCCGCGACACCTGCAATTTCATGACAGAAGGCGTGGAAAGTGGAATCGACCCTTGGTCGGCACCAGCGCATCGAGCACGTCGTCGGCGAGGATGCGCCCGATGGGACGCCCGTCGTCGTCGACGACGACCATGGAATGGCGCCGGGCCTCGATCAGCTGTGCGGCGGCGTCGCCCGCCGACGTGTGGGGGCTCACCGTCACCACGTCCTCGTCACCGAGGAGCGCAGACATCCGCGTGTCGGTCGAGGTTCGCAGTGCCAGAAGAATGTCGAGCACGCTGACGTCGCTGAGGAGCCGCCCGTCGTCGTCGACGACCGCCACGGCATCGAGGTCGGCGCCGTGCGCCCGCGCCTCGGACAGCCGGTCGACGACCTTCTTGACCTTGTCCCCCGACTTGGCGGTGACGAGCGCTGTGGTCATGATGCCGCCGGCCTCGTCCTCCTCGTAGCCGAGGAGTTCACGCAGCGAGAGCGCGGTCACGGCGGGGATGTGGCGGAGCACCTCGCCCCGCACGGCCAGCGGAAGGTCGCGCAACGCGTCGACCGCCTCGTCCGGCTCCATGGCGGCGACCAGGCGAGCCGCCTCGACCGGGTCCGACTCGCGCAGGAGTTGCTCGAGGTCCTCGGGCTGCATCTCCTCGAGGGCGTCGGCGGCCTCGTCCGGCCCCAGCGCGGACAGAAGCTCGCGTCGCTCGTCGCGCCGCAGATCCTCGAGCAGGTCGGCCAGCTCGCCGGGCCGCAACCGGTGCAGCCCTTCGTTCGTCGTCTTGAGGCGCACGTGCGTGGCCGCACCGCTCACGTCCTTCGCCGAGTCGGTGAAGGGTTGGATGGCGGCCCAGTCGATGACGCGGTCCGGCGTGGGGCGTGGCCGCCAACGGCGCGGTCCGAGGCGGCGCAGCAACGTGGCATTGGAGACATCGGCGCCGACCAGACGGATGCGGCCGATGACTTCGGCCAGGTAGAGGTCGGCGGCGCGAATGACCTGCACCCCCTCGACGTCGACCAGCTGATGGTCGAGGACGTCCTTCGCCAGCAGCACCTCACCGGAACGGCGGATGACGTCGCGCAGGTCGAGCCGGGACGATCGCAGGATCACCTCGGCGTGGCCGATCCGGTCGATGGCCGAGGCCGGGACGAAGGCCATGCGGCGCCCGACCCGGATCACGAGGCCGCTCACCGGCGGGTAGGTCTGCCCGTCGGCCCAGCGCGCCACGACGTCGTCCAGCCGGCCGATCTCCTGGCCGGTCTGGTTCCTGACCGGCCGGCCGAGAAGGCCGGCCAGCGACACGATGGAATCGAAGACGCCTTCGGACGCCAGGATGCGGCGCGTCCGGCGCCGGCGCTGGTGTGGCGGGCGTTCCGCATCGCGGGAACGAACGGGATTCAAACGTGAGCGGCTCGACGCGCTCGTTGACGGTGGCGTGGCCATGGAGCTACCTCCTGTGGCGTCCTCTATGGACGGTTCGGATCGGACGTCCGGCAGGCGCCGGGCGCCTCACCAGAGGATCAATGACCGGCATCTGCCTCCGCGCCCTCCCCGCAAAGGGACTCAGGGCACGCTCGTGGCCGATCAGCGGCGGCACGGAGTGGGGCATGCGCCGGCTGTCGTACTGGGGGGTTCGCCCCTCGACATGGCCACACCTCCTTCTCCGTCGTCCCCCGTCGGGAGGAACCACACCAACATCTCCGGTCGTCCATCGTACTTGGCCGTCCGCGCCGCTTCGGGCCCTCGCTGATCACATGGAGGGCAACGGGCCAGGTACCGTGCGTTCCATGGACCTGGCCTACCCACCCGAAGCAGAGGAATTCAGGATAGAGATTGCCGGATGGCTCAGTGAAAACCTGCCCGAGGGGTGGGGCACACCGGGCTTCTCCATAACTCCTGAGGAGCGCAAGGCCTTCAACCAGGAGTGGACCGCCAAGTTGTACGGCGGGGGATGGATCTGCGCCAGTTGGCCCACCGAGTACGGCGGCAAAGGCCTGAGCCTCTTGCAACAGGTCGTGCTGAACGAGGAGTTCGCCCGTGTCGGCGCGCCCCTGCGAGCCGACTTCTTCGGGGACACCCTGGTCGGTCCGACGATCCTGCAGTGGGGCACCGAAGAACAGAAGCAGCAGTTCATCCCCGGCATCCTGAAGGGTGAGATTGCCTGGTGCCAGGGGTTCAGCGAGCCCGACGCCGGTTCGGACCTGGCCAGCCTGAAGACGCGGGCCGAGCTCGACGGCGACGAGTGGGTGGTCAACGGCCAGAAGGTGTGGACGACCCAGGCCCAGTACGCCGATTACATCTTTCTGCTGGCCCGCACCGACCCCGAGGCGCCCAAGCACGCCGGCATCTCCTACCTCCTGGTCCCCATGAAGCAGCCCGGGGTGGAAGTGCGGCCGATCGAGCAGATCGATAGTTCAGCGGAGTTCAACGAGGTCTTCTTCACCAATGTGCGTTGCCCCAAGGAGAACGTGATCGGCGGCGTGAACAACGGATGGAAGGTCGCGATGACGACGCTCGGCTTCGAGCGCGGCACGTCGTCGACCACCGGCCACCGGCGTTTCCAGAAGGAATTCGACGAGATCCTGGGCGAGGCGCAGCGCCGGGGCCGGGCCGCCGATCCCCTCATACGCCAACGTTTGGCGCGGTCGTGGTCGAAAATTAAGATCATGCAGATCAACGGCTACCGCACGCTGACCGACGTCCTCAACGGCACGCACACCACCGCCGCGCTGGGTGCATGCAACAAGATGTTCTGGTCCGAGGCGCATCAGGAGACCTTGTTGCTCGGGATGGACATTCTGGGCATGGAGGGCCAGGTCCTGTTGGGCGACGACGGCGAGGACTCCCTCCTCCCCGGGGGGCGCCGAGCCAAGGCCGGCTATCCCGTCAACAATCTGCAGTCGCTGTTCTTCTTCTCGCGCTCGGAGACCATCTGGGGCGGGACGGCCGAGATCCAGCGGAACATCGTGGGCGAGCGCGTGCTCGGCCTACCGAAGGAACCGAAAACCCATTAGCGGGGAGCGGGCTTCGGCGTGCCGCCTCGCTCGCACGAGGATCAGGACGCGGGAACGACCACCGATCAGCGCGCGCGTTCGTGACGCCCGAGGTGCGACGTGACGCAGACCTCCACCAATCCCACCCGAGTCATCATCGTGGACGGCCACCCGGTGTTCGCCGAGGCGCTCGCCATCGCAATCGAGGCAACCGGCGAGCTGACCTGCGTGGGGACCGCGGACGACATCGACGCAGCCACCGGCTTGGTGGAGGCCTACCAGCCGGACGTCGCCGTCTTGGATGTCCAGCTCAGCGGGAGCGAGGGCGTCCGACTCCTCCTGGAACGACATCCCCGGATGCGGGTGCTGGTCCTGACCGGACTGCCCCTCAACCCGGCCCTGGTGCACGAAGTGGCGAACTCGGGCGCCGCCGGCCTGCTTCCGAAGTCGACCAGTCTCGGTGTCGTGGTGGCGACGATTCCCGCACTGGGCGGGCACACGTTCGCCGTCGACCGGCAGGGCCTGATCGACCTCTTCGAAAGGTCCGGCGCTCCGGCCGTCCGGCGCAGCAGCGATTCGTCACCCTTGACCGGGCGTGAGCGGGACATCCTCTCCCTGCTTGCCGTCGGGGTCGACCTTCAGGCGGCCGCCGGGCGGTTGGGCATCACGGTGAACACCGCGCGCGGCTACGTCAAGAACCTCTACCGCAAGCTCGGCGTGCACAACCAGCTGGAGCTGCTGGCGGTGGCCCGGGAGCGGGGACTCCTCGATCCCACGGAGTGACCACGGCAGATCGGCGTCGTTGCCCCCGGGTTGCACCAGGCATTTCCCCTACTCTGGGCGCGGTGAGACTGATCCGACAGTGCGAACGGGGTGAACAGCCATGCTGGTGAGAGAGTGCCTGCGAACGGCTCCGGTGACCGTCCCTCCGAAGTGCACCCTGGAGGAGGCCGGGCAACTGCTGGGGAGCCACGGCGTGGGCTCGCTCCTCGTGGTCGACGGGGACCGCCTGGTCGGCATCGTCACGGACCGCGACATCACCGTGCGCGGGGTGGGCCAGGGGAAGGCCCTTTCCTCTCCGGTCGACGCGGTCATGACCGCCGACCCGGTCACGATTCAGGGCTCGGCCGATGTCTACGAGGCGTTCAGTGTGTTCAAGACGGCCAGCTCCCGGCGCCTTCCGGTCCTCGAGGACAAGGACCTCGCCGGGATCATCTCGGTCGACGACCTCTTGCTGTCGTTGGTGGCCGAGTTCGGCGCGGTGATGTCACCGGTGGCCCAGAAGCTCGTACACCCGTCGTGAAGGACAGGCAGCCGTCGCGAACGCGCCAACGCCGCGACACGCCGGGAATCGACTCAGAGGCTCGGGACGTAGCCGCCCGAACCGAGGGCAGCACTCTCGTCGACGCTCAAGGAGTCGTCGATCCCACCCAGGACTTCGGTCACCCAGGGCAGCCGCTCGCGCAGAATGCGCTCCACCCCGCCCGACAAGGTGGCCGAGCTGATGGCGCAGGAGCTGCACGCTCCCTGCAGCTGGACCTCGATCACCCCGGCATCGACATCGGCCCGGACCAGGACGAGATCGCCCCCGTCGGCCTGGACGGCCGGCCGCATCAGGTCCATGATCCCCTGGAGCTTGTCCAGGCGATCAGCCCGCTCGGCGTCGCTCAGCTGGGACTGGGTGTCGGTCACCCCACCATTCTGCCGTGCCCGCAGGTTCCCCATGCACCGCCCAAGAATGATGAACCAGAATCAGTCGAGGCCCACGGGCTCGGGCGGGCCGCCCTGCACAACGGGATTGGACAGCTCCCCGATCCCCTCGATGCTGATGCGCACCGTGTCGCCGTCCCGCAGGAAGCGCGGCGGGTCGAACCCGGCGCCGACGCCGGCGGGCGTCCCGGTGGCGATGATGGTGCCCGGCTCGAGCGGGAAGGCCGTCGTCAGGTACTCGATCATGGCGGCGCAACCGAAGATCAGGTCGGCCGTGTTCGAGTCCTGACGGAGGTCGTCGTTGACCCAGGTCCGGATGGCCAGCGAGCCCGGATCCCCCAGCTCGTCGATCGTCACCAGCTCGGGGCCGCACGGGGCATGGGTGTCGAAGGACTTGCCCATGGTGAAGGTGGGCGTCCGCCATTGCCAGTCCCGTGTGCTGACGTCATTGATGATGGTGCACCCCGCCACGACCTCGAAGGCCCGTGCCGCCGGCACGTGCTGGCAACGCGGGCCGATGACGAGCGCCAGCTCCCCCTCGTAGTCGACCATGTCGGAGACGCTGGGCAACACGATGGGATCGCCCGGCCCGCTGATGGAGGTGCGCTGCTTGTTGAACCAGTACTGCCACTCCGGGGCTTCGCGACCGAGCTCGGCCACGTGCTCCCGGTAGTTCATGCCGATGGCCAGAATGACCGGCGGGTCCGGCACCGGCGCGTGACGGCGCACCGCGGCGATGTCGTCACGCGCCGCCGGGCCGCTCGCTGTGGCGCGGGCCTGTTCGAGTCCCTCGGAGCCCAGCGCCAGCAACCCGGCCATCGTCTGCGGCAATCCGGTGGCGGCGTCGCTGAGGTCGAGGATCTCCTCCCCGAGGATCAGGCCGGGACGCGGACGTCCGTCGCCCAGGGAGAAGCTGGCCAGCCGCACCGCTGATCCCTGACGGCGCTCAGCTCGCCTGTGCCTTGAAGGCTTCCCAGTGCTTCGTGGCGTGGCGGGCCGAGAAGGCCCCGATGAGCTCGACGGCGCCGAACAGGATGGCCCCGATGCCGATGAGCACGACCAGCGCGGTCAAGGGCGCGCCCGGGTGGCGGATGCACAAGAAGCCGAGCGCCACGGCGATGATGCCGCGGATGAGGTAGGCCCACCAGTAGGGCAGGTAGTGGTAGCGGATGGAGTTGACGATGTCGAAGATGCCCAACACCAAGAAGGACCAGCCGACGAGCACGGCCACGATGAAGATGGTGATGTGCGGCCACACGAAGCCGACGATGCCGGCCCCGATCCAGATCACGCCGAAGATGATCAGAGGCCAGCGCTGGCGCACCGCCCGCAGGCCGCCGATGAGCTCGAGGAGGCCCCCGGCGATGAAGAACCCACTGGCCAGGTAGACGATGGCGTACACGCTGGCGTGCCGGTAGCTGATCACGAAGAAGCCGAAGATCATGGCGATGATGCCGGCGGCCAGGTACCAGCCCCACATCTTTTCGAGCTGCGTGCTGACGACGTCGCCGACGGCGATCTCGTCCTCAGTCAGTACGTCGGTCATGGCATCCCCCTAGGCGAGTAAGAGCAGACACGGATGTGTCATCGCAGCGTACCGCCGGATTTAGGGCGACGAGGGGATGCACGACCGCAGTGCGTCGAGGGCCCGGCTGCCCCACGACTCGCCCACCTCGGCCCAGCGGGACGGGTCCTCGAGCACATCGTCGGCCTCGGCCCACAGCTCGTCCTCGACCGGCTCGAGCGTCTCCCGGAGAACAGCCAATGCCTCGGGATCGTCCTCGACCAGCCGGCCCAGCGCCGCGGCGGCGTGCCACAGGTCCTCGCCGGAGAGCTCGCGGGGGACGAACGGAGGCGGGCCGGCGGCCGTGCGCGGAAAGGCCGGCACGTAGATGCTGGCGCACGGGCTCCCCGCCGCCACGAAGACGCGCACGGGCGCCCCGTCGGCCAGCTCCGCCGGCAACTCGGCGATCATGGACGCGGTGGTGACCACGGCCCCGCGGACGTGCAGACAGACGCTGATGCCGCTGCCGTCCGCACCGACCAGAGCCGGCGGCGCGTGCACGGGGCCGTCGGTGCCGGGAGCGCCCCACGGCCCCGTCCCGTGGTCGCGCAGATGGGCGGCGGTGGCCGCCGCGGTCAGCCCGCCGGAAGCGGTGGCGGCGAGGAAACGGCGGCTGGCCGCCAGGCGGACATCGGCGAAAGCGGTGTCCTTCGTGGCGTCGCGGAAACGGTCGAAGTCCTCGCCCGCCGCCACGCCGGCGGAGGCGCGGGTCCATTCGGTGCTGAGGGCGATGCGGTTGGAGATGGCCACGCCGGCGGGGAACGGGGCGACGGCGTAGTCGGCTCCCGCCGTCTCGAGCACGAAGGCCTCCGAGGGGTCGGCGATGAGGAAGGAGGAGTCGTAGGCCGCCTGGCGGGAAGCGTCGGCGATGCCGCCCTGCCCGTAGGTCTCGAGCAGCCCTGCGATCACGTCGACCGCCTCGGGCGCGCTGCGGGCGCGCTCGAGGCCGAGGCGCACGATGTCCATGCCGATCAGTGCCGGCCGGGCCGCCGCTGCGTCGTGGGTGGTGCTGACACGCTCGTTCCCGATGGCGACGCCGTGTTCGTTCACGCCGTGCTCGGCGCCCCAGAGCCAGGTGGGGCAGGAGAGCAATGCGGCGTGCGAACCGACGTCGCCGATGGAGAGGTACTGCGTGCGCAGCGTGCAGCCGGCCGAGGCACGGCGACCGAAGGGCCAGGCGATCTGCACCTCACCGGGCGGGCGGTCGGAATTCTTGGCGAACACCATGCCGCGGGGACCGGGGGCGCACAGCGTGTCGCACATGGTCGCAGTGTAGGGAGGGTGGATAGGGTGGCGATCCGTGGAACCACGCGCCGTCCTCACCGTTGACGAGATCGACCTTTCCGACACCGCGTTCTGGGCCCGGCCCTGGGACGAGCGGGAGGGCGCCTTCCTGACCCTCCGGCGTGAGCGCCCCATGCCGTTCTACGAGGAGCCCGAGATCCCCGAGGCGCTGCAGTACGTCATCCCCAAGGGAAAGGGCTACTACGCGCTGACGCGGCACGCCCACATCGCCGAGGCCAGCCGGCACCCGGAGATCTTCCAGTCGGGACGCGGGGCCACCTCCATCGTCGACATGCCCGAGGAGATGCTCGACTTCTTCGGTTCCATGATCAACATGGACAACCCGCGGCACGCCCGACTGCGCCGCATCGTGTCCGCCGCGTTCAACCCCCGCATGATCAAGTCGATCGAGGATCGGATTGAGCTCAGGGCCGACGACGTCATCGACCGGGTGGCGGATCGCGGCGGTTGCGACTTCGTCGTCGAGGTGGCGGCCCGGCTCCCACTCGAGATCATCTGCGACATGATGGGCATCGGCGCCGCCGACTACGACACGGTGTTCAACGCGTCGAACGTCATTTTGTCGGCCGGTGACCCCGAGTACGTGACGCCGGGCGAGGACCCGATGGTCGCCTTCATGAACGCGGCGCAGCAGCTCAACCTGCTGATGGTCGACCTCGCCACCTACCGCCGGGAGAACCCGACCGACGACGTCATGTCAGCCCTCGTCAACACCAACGTCGACGGCGAGGCGCTCACCGACACCGAGGTGGCCGCCTTCTTCATTCTGCTGGTGGTGGCGGGCAACGAGACGACCCGCAACGCCATCAGCCACGGCCTGCTGGCCATGACCACCTACCCAGAGCAGCGGGCGCTCTGGCAGGCGGACCCGGCGGGCATCGCCGCCACCGGCGTCGACGAGATCGTGCGCTGGGGCTCCCCCGTCATCTGGATGCGCCGCACCGTCGCCGCCGACACCGTGCTGGGCGACGTCGAGCTGGTCGAAGGCGACAAGGTCATCATGTTCTACAACTCGGCCAACCGGGACGAGGATGTCTTCGGGGACCCCTTCACGTTCGACGTCCGGCGCGACCCCAACCCCCATATCGGATTCGGCGCCGCCGGGCCCCACTTCTGCCTCGGCGCCCACCTGGCCCGCCAGGAGATCGACGTCATGTTCCGCCATCTGTTCGAGCGGCTGCCAGACATCGAGGCGGTGGGCGAGCCGGACCGGCTGCTCTCCCCCTTCATCAACGGCATCAAGCACCTGGACTGCCGCTTCACACCCGTCGCGTCGGACTGATCCCGCCGCGAGGACGGCTGCTCAGCCGGCGCTCGGAGGCGTGGCGGGCGTCGTGGGCGGGGTGCCGGCCGGGGCGCCATCCCGGTACTCGAGGTAGGCCTCGAGCGCGCGCGGGCCCCACACGAGCCCCGGACCACCGTTCATGGTGATGGCCACGCCGATCATCTCGGTGACCTCCTCCGTGGTGGCACCGAGCCGCGCCAGGTTCCGGCCGTGCGCGGCGATGCAACCGTCGCACTCCCGCGTGATGGCGATGGAGAGGGCGATGAGCTCCTTGGTCTTGATGTCGAGTGCGCCCTCGACGAAGGCCGCGTCATGGAGCGCGCCGTAACCAGCCATGACATCGGGAATGGCCTTCGTCAGCGCGCGATAGGACTCGCGGAGGTCAGCCTGGACCTGATGGAAGTGAGCGTGGGGCATGGGCCAATGCTGGCATGCCCCGGAGCTCACTCGTTGCCGGCGGCGCTCCTCGGCCCCTTGTTGCGGACCTCCTCGACGGCGGACATGGCGTCGCGCAACTCGCGGATCCACTCCGCCTCGTGCTGCGCCACCAGGCGCACACACCAGGCCAGAGCCTCGCTCCGGCTCCGGGCCACCCCGGCGTCGATCAACGTATCGAGGGCCTGGCGATCGTCCATGCGCAGCCGCGTCATGACCGGCACCCCGGCGGTGGTGAAGAGAACGCGTGAGCCTCCGCATTCGGCACCCCACGAGACGGCGCGGCGGAACGCCGGCTGGGCCTCGTCGGCGATGCGTATGCGGGCGATGCGGGTCTCCTCCCGAAAGCCGCTGATACGCGCCTGCTCGGCCACCCGCACCTCGTCCGCATCCGCGCCCTCGGGGAGCTGGGGCGGGGCGAGCGACCCGACCACCTGGATCTCGTCGCTGTCGATGGCAATGGTCGGGCTGGCGGTGAACCACGTGGCGGGCACCCGCCCGGCGAACCAGGCGCCGATCAGCCTCTCCTGCTCGGGCCCAGAGGGCGGGGGGCTGGCGGAACGCCGCCTCCCCCGCTGGGCTCCCCTTCCGGTCTCGCTGTTCGTCATATTACGAGATTACACGATTACCGACCACCCGGCAACCTGCACCGGAGCTCAGGTCAGCAGCATCTTGAACCCCAGGTGGGACGGCACGAAGCCGAGCCGTTCGTAGAAACGATGGGCATCGGCTCGGGCGACGTTGGAAGTCAGCTGCATGCGGTAGCAACCCAGCTCGCGGGCGCGGGCAACGGCGGCCCCGACGAGGGCGGCGCCGATGCCCCCGCCCCGGTGCTCCGGATGGACGTGGACGGACTCCAGCTCGGCACACAGTCCCCCGCGGGACTGCAGGTGCCGGAAGACGATCAGCTGGCAGACGCCCACCACCCGGCCACCCCGCTCGGCCACCAGAACGGCACCGCCGCCCTCGGCGATGTCGCGCAAGGCGGCGCGGTACGGACCGAGCTCCCCCGCGTCCTCGGTGGCCGGCGGGCCGCCCGGGACCGCGCCGAGCACGAGGAGCTGCACGATGGGCCCGACGTCGGCCTCGCCGGCCGGGCGGAGCACGAGCTGGCCCGTGGTCATGGCTGGTCCCTCATGGCAGGCCATTGTGGCGCGGTCGTTCCCTCCGGGGCCGCTCGTGCCCCGCCGCAACACGAGCGCACGGCGCCTCCAGTGGGGCGTGGGGCGTGTGCGATTACGTCCGCCGCGAAGACATGCGGGGAGAATTGCAGGAGCGCATCATCGACGCCCAGGTCGACACGGATCGGCCATATGCCAATATGCGTGCTTCGCGTGCAGCGGATCCGGGAGGACGCAACCCCGGAGGAACGGAAAACAGATGGCGCTCACTCGCTACACCCTCGACTCGGTTCGCTCCTGCGTCTGGGTGAGCGGACGCTCGAGCCTCCACCCGATCAACACGGAGACCCGCGGGATCACGGGATGGTTCGAGGCCGCGACCCGGAGCGACGGGTCGCTGGACCTGGACCAGGGCGTCTCCGGAAAATTGGAGCTCGCGGTCGAGCGCCTCACCTCCGGCAATCAACTCTACGACCGCGAACTGCGGAGACGCATTGACGCGCGGCGCTTCCCCACCATCGGCGGGCGCCTCACCGGCATCGTCCCTGACGGCCCGCATCCGAACTACGGGGTCACGGGTGAGGTGTCCTTCCATGGCAAGACGCGGACGTTCGGGCACGGCATGCAGATAGAGGTGAACGAGGAGGGCATTGCGTTGACCGGTGAGGACGTATTCGACATCCGCGAGTTCGGCATGAAGCCGCCGAGCATGCTGATGGTCCGCGTCTACCCCGAGATCACCGTCCGAGTGGAGCTCCACGGCGTACCCGACGCGTCGCAGTGACAGGGACACGGGCGGCCTTCACGCCGCCGTTCGGCAACGCGTGCTGCAGGTCAACCATGAGCGCTTCGGTGCCGTTCACCTGGTCTCTGCGTCAGCGGAACGTCCCCGTTCCATTTCGGCACAGAGCGCCCTAAAGTCAGTTCTTGACACCCGAACGAGGGGGCGAACATGGCGAACCATGACGTAGATCCGACGACCACGGACGCCGGGATCCCGGTGGCCAGTGACGAGCACTCGTTGACCGTCGGCCCGGACGGCCCGATTCTGCTGCAGGACCACTACCTGATTGAGCAGATGGCGAACTTCAACCGGGAACGCATCCCGGAGCGCCAGCCCCATGCCAAGGGTGGTGGCGCGTTCGGCCACTTCGAGGTCACCGCCGACGTCAGCCAGTTCACCAAGGCGGCCGTCTTCCAGCCCGGCACCAAGACCGACACCCTGATCCGCTTCTCCACGGTCGCCGGCGAGCGGGGAAGCCCCGACACCTGGCGGGACCCGCGTGGCTTCGCGTTGAAGTTCTACACATCCGAAGGCAACTACGACATGGTGGGGAACAACACACCTGTGTTCTTCATCCGTGACCCCATGAAGTTCCAGCACTTCATCCGTTCGCAGAAGCGCCGGGCCGATTCGGACCTGCGCGATCACGACATGCAGTGGGACTTCTGGAGCCTGTCGCCGGAATCGGCCCACCAGGTCACCGTGCTGATGGGCGACCGGGGCATCCCGAAGTCATGGCGCCACATGAACGGCTACTCGAGCCACACGTACATGTGGGTGAACGCCAAGGGCGAGAGATTCTGGGTCAAGTACCACTTCAAGACGGATCAGGGCATTGAGTTCCTGGCCCAGGAGGATGCCGACAGGATCGCCGGTGAGGACGGGGACTACCACCGTCGCGACCTGTTCGATGCGATCGGGCGCGGCGACTACCCGACGTGGACCCTGCGGATGCAGATCATGCCGTTCGAGGAGGCCCGGGCGTACCGCTACAACCCGTTCGATCTGACGAAGGTGTGGCCTCACGGCGATTACCCGCTCCACGAGGTGGGCCGGCTGACGCTCGATCGCAACCCCACGGATTTCCACACCGAGATTGAGCAGGCCGCGTTCGAGCCGAACAACCTCGTGCCCGGCATCGGTGTGAGCCCGGACAAGATGCTGCTGGCCCGTGTCTTCTCCTATGCCGACGCGCACCGGGCCCGCATGGGCGTGAACTACAAGCAGATCCCGGTCAATGCCCCACAGGCGGCGGTGCACAGCTACAGCAAGGACGGCGCCATGCGGTTCGACAAGGTCGCCGACCCCGTGTACGCACCCAACTCAAAGGGCGGTCCTGCCGCCGATCCCGAGCGCTATCCCTACGTCGAGCGATGGGAGGCCGACGGCGAGTTCATCCATGCCGCCTACACACTGCGCCGGGACGACGACGACTGGGGCCAGGCCGGCACCCTCGTGCGCGAGGTCATGGACGAGGGCCAACGGGACCGGCTCGTCTCCAACGTGGTGGGCCACCTGAGCCAGGGCGTCTCTGCGCCTGTCCTGGAGCGCGCCGTCGCCTACTGGCGCAACATCGACAAGGCGATCGGCGACCGCATCGCCGAGGGCGTCGGCCAGTCCTGACGCACGGGGAGCGAAGTGCTCAGGACTCCCCAGGCTCCGTGGCCGGCGGGAGGATCCAGTGGAGGTGATGTTCGGCCTCGAAGTAGCGGACCCAGATGTCCTCGATGTCTTCGACGTGCTTGGTGCTGAGGTACGCCTCGCGGGCCCACTTCTGCATTTCGGCGACCCGCACCGCCGCTCGATGCACCTCGTCCGCTGAGAGTGCCCTGAACTCCTGGTGACCCGACATGACGTCTCGACCTCCGTCCGCGCGTTGACTCGGAGAGGACAGGGCACGCTCGACTGAGCCGGGTTCCCGCCCGCGTTGCGAGGCGCATGCTACCGGACACCGATCGAAGCCTCGAAGACGGATTGCGATACACGCGGCGACTCGCCGGCGCCTGACGAGGTTGCCGCCGACGCCGCGCCCCGCTGCGGTTACGCCTGCCGGTAGTAGTGGTCCTCCTCCAGATCCTCGAGCAGCGTGGGCCCGGTCGGCTCCCAGCCCAGCAGTTCCCGCGTGATGTTGGCGGTGGCGGGGCTGTCCATGGCGACGAAATGCCCGAGCGGAAAGAAATGCTCGGCGGCGGCGGCGGCAGTCACGGACTCGGTCGGGACGCCGAGATGACGGCCCATGGCCTCGGCCATGTCGCGGAAGGGGACGCCCTCGTCGCCGACCGCGTGCAACATGGAGCCGGCGGGAGCGGACTCGACGGCCAGCCGGAAGAGCCGGGCCGCGTCGGAGCGATGCACCGCCGGCCAGCGGTTGGTGCCGTCAGCCACGTAGCCGGCGACGCTGCGCTGGCGAGCGATCGCGACGAACGTGGCCATGAAGCCGTTGTCACCGCCTCCATGCACGGTCGGCGGGAGACGGAGGACCGACGAGCGGACCCCGACGCCCCGGAGGGACAACGTGAACAGACCGGTGGCGGCACGCATGCCGGCCGGGTTGCCCCGCACCTCCGCACCGGGCACCAAACCGTCCTCTTCGGTCGCCACGCGCCCGTTGGCCAGCCCGAGCAGGCCCGAGGCGAGCACGAGTGGCCGGTCGGATCCGGCAAGGGCGACGCCCATCGCCTCCACCGCTCGCCGGTCGGCGGCCGCGGCAGTGGCGAAATCGCCACCGAAGGCAACCTCGTGCTGGAAGGCCAGATGGATCACCCCGTCGGAGTCGGCCGCTGCCTTCGCCAGGCCGTCCGGCTCGTCGAGGTCACCTCGGAACACTGTGGCGCCGGCGGCATCCAGACGCTGGGCCGACGCTTCGGAACGGGCGAGGCCGACGACATCGTGCCCGGCCTGGAGCAGGTCCGAGACGGTCGCCGAGCCGATCCAACCCGATGCGCCGGTGACAAAAATCTTCATGAGATCCTCCAGGGATAAGGTGATGTCAGTAACTGCCATCCAACATAAACCTGATGTCGGTGACTGTCAACACTAGGATCCACCCATGGGTAGATGGCAGCCGGACAGCCGGGGACGACTGCAGGAGGCCGCTCTCGCGCTGTACTCGGAACGAGGTTTCGACCAGACCACCGCGGCGCAGATCGCCGAGCGGGCCGGGCTCACCGAGCGCACGTTCTTCCGGCACTTTGCCGACAAGCGAGAGGTCCTCTTCGGAGGGTCCGTGATCTTGAAGGAGCGGATCGTGAGCGCAGTGGCTGGAGCGCCTCCTCGCGACGGTGCCCTCGACGCCGTGTCCCGGGGCCTCGACGCTGCGGCGGCCATGCTCGGCGAGTCCCGCCAGGACCTGGCCCGACAGCGCATGAACGTGTTGATGGCCAATCCCGAGTTGCGCGAACGCGAACTGTCGAAGCTCGCTGACTATGCCTCTGCCGTCGCGGCGGCGCTGCGCGAGCGCGGCGTCAAAGAGCCGCAGGCGACCCTGGCGGCCGAGTCCGGTATGACGGTCCTGCGCGTGGCGGTGCAGCAATGGGCGGAGGGAGACGACGGCCGAGGACTCGACACCATCATCCGCGACGCGGTCTCGGAGTTGCGGGCGGTCACGACCCGCAACTGAGGCGGTCACACACGCTGGCCGGCAGGAGGCTCCTCGAATGGCCGACTACCCAGAACGACGTGAGCCGGGCTCGGGCGCGAGGGATGGGTTGATCAGTTCGCTGGCCAGGTTCGCCAGCTCCACCAGCGCAGCGATCGTCTCCGCGACAAGGCCATCCTCGGCGGGAACGAGGCACTCCCCGAAGTCGCCGATGCCGCGTAGACCAGGTGGCAACTCAATCTGGATGCCGGCAGCTGAGGGCAGGTTGACGGGGTTGTCGGGATGGAACCCGAGGCGCACCCGCTCGTCAGCGACGTGATAGCCCGCAAAGCGGTCGCGTAAGAGTCGTCGTGCCGCGTCCAGCAGGTCCGGGTTTCTTCCGCCCACAATGACCCCCCGGAGCGGCCCGGTCTGCGTGCCCCGGAGAGCAGGCCCGTAGAGGTCGAGCATCGGCCCGCGCCCCGGATC
Organism: uncultured Acidimicrobiaceae bacterium; assembly: GCA_963755655.1. Taxonomy (GTDB): domain Bacteria; phylum Actinomycetota; class Acidimicrobiia; order Acidimicrobiales; family RAAP-2; genus Bog-473. Next base: position 30,593 of record CAVWKX010000017.1, on the reverse strand, counting down.
CACCCAGAAAGAGAAACTGTCGCGTCCGAACCCGTGCACCGAGATCGCAATCTCGACATGCCGCAAGAATCCCTGCAGACGTTCCGAATGAGCAGGATTGTGGAGCCGAGAGGTGAGGTGAACCCGCAGCCCTCTTGGCTGCACGATGGCGTAGTAGGAGGATCCGGACTGCCGGGCGGCCCGACAGGCCAGCTGGTCCGTGCCCCGGTCCTGCGATCCACCATGCAGCGCCATGAACCCAACACCAGAGCGCAGGACGCACTCCTCTTTGACGCCGGGCAGCTCCAGGAGTTCAGCGAGATCGATGTCGTCAGTCTGACATCAGCCCGGCACAGTGATCACGTCGAATTGCGCGAGTGTCGATCGGTCCGTCGGCAACGAGCTGCGTCGGGGAATGGAGCCGGCGCGCTGCGGCTGCTCCAGACGGGGCGCGAGCCAAACGCTGCAACCACCTTTGCGGACATCGACCATCGAAGGATGCTCGTCTTCCAGCACCAAGTACGGATGGGACCGAGAGCTCCCCGGTAGTGCGGCCGCTCCGTATACTGCGGCCCGTGCTCGGGCGAATTGTGGCGGTCGTTGCGATGGTGATGACGGCCCTCATCGTCTTCGAACCCACGGGCAGCTCGGCCGCGACGCTGCACGCGCCCTTCGTGGGCATGGCGGCCACGCCCGATGGCGGGGGCTACTGGCTCGTGGCCTCAGACGGCGGAGTGTTCGCGTACGGGGACGCGCAATTCTACGGTTCGGCAACCAACCTCCACCTGAACGAGCCCGTCGTCGGCATGGCGGCTACACCCGACGGCGGGGGCTACTGGCTCGTGGCCGCTGACGGCGGGGTCTACGCCTACGGCGATGCCCAGTTCTACGGCTCGGCAGGCAGCCTCCACCTGAACAAACCTGTCGTGGGCATGGCGGCCACGCCCGACGGCAGGGGCTACTGGCTCGTGGCCGCCGACGGGGGCATCTTCGACTACGGCGACGCGCGGTTCTCCGGCTCCGCCGGCGGCCTCCCCCTCACCCGACCGGTGGTCGGCATGATCGCCACCGCTGATGGTGGTGGGTACTGGCTCGTGGCCTCTGACGGCGGTGTCTTCTCTTACGGCGACGCGCGGTTCTGGGGTTCGGCCGGCGGCCTCCCCCTCACCCAACCGGTGGTCGGCATGACCGCCACCGCTGATGGTGGTGGGTACTGGCTCGTGGCCTCTGACGGCGGTGTCTTCTCTTACGGCGACGCTGGGTTCTACGGTTCGGCCGGCGGTGAAGTCCCGGGCAGTTCCGTGGTGGGGATCGCCGCCAGCCGAGATGCTCATGGGTACTGGCTCCCGACTGCTCAGGGCCGCGTGTTCACTTTCGGCGACGCGCAGTTTTTCGGCGCCGCCTCGACAATCATCGCCCTCTATGGTGACTCGCTCTCGAACCAATCGGCGCAGGATTTTTCGTACATGGCCACTCTCTCCGGGGCAACGCCACTCCTGCGGACCTTCGGGGGTATAGCCATTTGCGACGACCTGGGAGCGATGGTGAGCGACGCGGCGACTCTGCACCCGACCGTTGCCGTGATCGAATTCTCGGGGGATGACCAGACGCCCTGCATGGCGGGTTACACGGTGGCGACCACGGCCTACTACCAGAAGTATCAAACTGACGCCCAGTCGGCAATTAATATCTTTCGGAGCAATGGGATCCCGGTGATCCTGATCGGCTCCCCCGTTGACGTGTGGCCGGATCTCACCGCAAAAATCAACTCTCTCAACGCGATCTACGCGTCGCTTGCGGCCAGCAATCCAGGTGTTTCCTACGTCGACGCCGGCCAGTCCGTCTTGTCGAATGGGCAATACGCCAAGACCCTCCCCTGCCTCCCCGACGAGCCGTGTACGGGCCCTTCGGGAACGAATGTGGTGAGGTCGCCCGACGGAGTGCATTTCTGCCCGGACGGAAACGTCTCGGCGGCGGGCGTGTGCGATGTGTACTCGTCCGGTGCGTTCAGGTTCGCCACGGCCATGCTCGGTCCCGCTCTGGGACAGTGATCGACCCATGGGGACCCGACAGCTGGGGCGAGTGGGAGATCCTCGTCAGACGTGTTCGGGTGGGCGCGGACTCCGGCGCCGGCACGTCATGGGCGCCATGCGACGCCGAGATGGTCCTGCAGCACCACACAGGACGTCCTGTTGTCCCTTTCGTCGTTACGGATAATGTTCATTTATGAACGATGAACAGCTACAGCAGGTTGTACAGCTCCTTGAAGCAGCCAACTTGGAGTTGACCACGCTCGGCGACCTGATCCCCGATGATGATGAGTCGAACACACGACAGCACTACAACAACGCATCGGCTGAGGTCCGCGAAGCACTTGGGATCCTGAATCCCTAGCCTTCCAACACCCGTATACCGGTCAACCCGTCCAAGCGGCTCGAGAACGACAGCGCGCGCCAGAACTTGCCACGCTCCGTGGACTGACCAACGTCCCGTGTGTCTCGTAGGCTGCTCGCAGTGCGTGGCTTGCTGTTGTGGTCGTAGAGGTTGAGAGATGGCGGGCAGTCTGTGTCCAGAGGTGCGGCAACCAGGCTGATGTTGCAGCGACCCCTCGAGGGTATGCGCAAGCGGGCGTGTAGAAGGTGGTGGTTGCGTTGAGGCGGTCCTGCTTCGGCTGGTCAGTCCGCCGGAATGGTCCGAGCTCGGGAAGGAACGTGACGACGGCTGCGGATTGCTGAGGGTCCGCGCTCGGCCATCGAGAGATTGGCAGCAGTATTGATCAGGGCGACATGAGAGAAGGCCTGCGGGAAGTTCCCCAGCAGCCGATCGGCCTTCGGGTCGTACTCCTCGGAGAGGAGACCGACGTCGTTGCATAGCGCACAGAGCCGTTCGAACGTCTCTTTCGCCTCGTCATAGCGTCCAAGCATTACGAGGTTGTCTGCGAGCCAGAAGCTCGTCATCAAGAATGCGCCCTCGGTCCCTTGTAGGCCGTCGACCTCCTCCTCTGTGTCGGTTTGGTATCGACGGACGAACCCATCGGTGACCAGCCCTTTCTGAATCGCGTCGATCGTTCCGACGATCCGCGGGTCATCGGGTGGCAGGAAGCCGACTGGTGCGAGCATGAGCAGACTCGCATCGAGCAGCTTGGAGCCGTAGTACTGGGTGAACGAGTTGAGTCCACGATCGAAGCCCTTGTCGCAGACATCCGCGTGGATTTCGTCACGGAGCTGCCGCCAATGGTCCATGGATCCCTTTGGCAGGACACCCTCTTCGGTCAGGGTGACTGCGCGATCGAAGGCCACCCAGGCCATGACCTTCGAATGGGTGAAGTTTCGCCGAGGGCCGCGGACTTCCCAGATCCCGTTGTCCGGCTCGCGCCACGCCTTCTCGAGGTGATGGAGGATCGCAATCACCTGAGCCGGAGAAACGTCAGATTCTTTGGGTATAGGGCTTTGCCAGTATGTGGCGGCGGAGTCCAGGATCTCCCCGTAGACGTCGAGCTGGAGCTGAAGCACTGCCTGATTGCCGATGCGCACTGGCGTCGACCCCTCGTAGCCAGCCAGAAAGTCGAGCTCGAACTCGGGGAGCATCCGTTCTCCATCGACGCCGTACATGATCTGCATCTCCCCGGGGGTCCCTGCGACGGCCCGGCGAAGCCACTGCACCCATGCCGCCGCTTCGTCGGTGTACCCCGAGATCAACAGAGCGTGCAGGGTGAAGGTCGAGTCCCGGAGCCAGGTATAGCGATAGTCCCAGTTGCGGCTTCCTCCGATGGTCTCGGGGAGCGAGGTCGTCGCCGCGGCGCACACCGCACCGGTGGGCTGATAGGTGAGCGCCTTCAAGGTGATCAGCGAGCGAATCACCAAATCACGCGACCCGCCGTTGTAGGTGCAGCGAGCCACCCAGTTGTGCCAGTAGTGCCGCGTGTGGTTGCGAGCGGCGAGGCCGTCGAGAGGGAGCGGTGCGTGGGTCTCTGACGGAAACCAGGTGAGCGAGAAGGAGCGGCGGATGTCAGCCGACATGGAGAAGGAGGCGACCGTGGTGTTGTCCCTTCCAATGAGAGGGACGGGGCTGTGCAGTCGGAGGCCGTCACGGCCGGCGACCAGGACGAGGCCATCTCCGGTAGAAGTCGCCCACGGCGTGATGGCGCCGTATTTGTACCGCACGATCAGCTCCATCTGCATCTCGACCGTGCCAGTACGAGTTTCGACGATGCGGTGGATCATGGAGTGGCCGTCGTAAGGTGGCATGAAATCGGACACCGACACCGTGCCCGTCGCTGTCTCGAAGATTGTCTCGAGAATCAAGGTCTCCGGCTCATAACGGCGGGTGACCTTTGTCACCTCGCCCTTGGGGGCAATCAGCCATCGTCCATTGCCCGCGTCCCCGAGCAGCGCGGCGAATGCAGCAGCAGAATCGATTCGCGGCGCGCACCACCAGTCGATAGATCCGCTGAAATCGACAAGGGCGACGGTTTTCGTGTCGCCGATGATCGCGTAGTCCTCGATCTTCGAGGGCATTGGCTCCTCCTCTGGACTCAGTGCAGGTTCGGCACGCTCATGGCTCGACTGAGAAGAAGCGATCAAATGCCGCTTGATCACTGTAAAAGGATTCAATCCGCGAGATCCGCTGTCGTCCGTCGTGTTCGGTCAGGGCGACGAGGAAAATGACCCGGAAATCATGCTGTTGACCTTCTCGCTGCAAATGGATCTTCCCGAGCGCAGCGACGTTGTCGACCCCGGCCATCCAGTCCTCCCATTTGAGAACGTCAATCGGGTTTTCTGTGAGCCGGAGAAAGGTCGAAAGGTGCGCCGCAACAGCTTGAGCGCCTTGGAAGACGCCCGAGGGTGCATGCGTCCCAGGTATCACGTCCACGACGTGAGGGTCGAGGAGATCGCAGGCCGCTGACACATCGCCTCCAAAAAACTTCTGGAAGAACTCCTGCACGACCGTGACACGGGAATCCGTCATGGCACCAATTCCTCCATTCCGCGACTGATCAGTTCCACAGCGCGAACTCGGCCCTCCGCTATAACGCTTTCCGCACTCACGAGACCTGGATCACCAACTTAGGTCGACCCGCAAGGTCAGCGTCCGGAGCCCCAGGCGCCACCACATCACACAGAATCGACAGCAGCGAGGGCGAAGAGCAGGTCGCTCACGAGATCGTCGGCGTTCTCCAATCCCACCGACAGCCGCAGCAAGGCGGGATCGACGGCCAAGGCCGAACCGGCCACCGACGCATGGGTCATGCGGTGGGGATGCTCGATGAGGGACTCCACTGCGCCGAGCGACTCGGCCAGGGTGAAGATGGAGGTCGATTCGGCCACCGTGAGTGCGTCGGACTCCCCGCCCCGCATCGTGAACGAAACCATCCCCCCGAACCCTCGCATCTGCTGTGCGGCGATCTGGTGGCCGGCGTGTTGGGGCAGGCCGGGGAAGAAGACGCGGTCCACGGCCGGATGGGCAACCAGCGCCTCGGCCACCTGCTGCGCGTTCGTGCAGTGGCGCTCCATGCGAACGGCCAACGTCTTCACCCCTCGCAGGACGAGGAAGCAGTCGAACGGCCCGGGCACCGCACCCACGGCATTTTGCAGGTAGGCGATCCGTTCCGCGACCTCGGTGTCGGATGTGGCGACAAAACCACCGACCACATCACTGTGGCCGCCCAGGTATTTGGTCGTCGAGTGGACGACCACGTCTGCACCGAGTGCGAGGGGCTGCTGGAGGTAGGGCGTGGCAAACGTGTTGTCCACGATCACCTTGGCGCCGCGGGCGTGGGCCAACTCGGCCAGCACGGCGATGTCGGCAATGCGCAGCAGCGGGTTGGATGGGGTTTCCACCCACAGCATGCGAGTGGAAGGCTTCCAGGCGGCAACCACCGAAGCCGGGTCGCCCAGAGCCACCGGGGTGAACTGGACGCCCGCCGGCGCATGCACCTGGGCGAGGAGGCGATAGGTCCCTCCGTAGACGTCGTTCCCCATCAGCACGTGGTCACCGGGTGTGAGTGTCCGCAGAATCGCATCCTCGGCGGCGAGCCCGCTCGAGAACGCGCTCCCGTACGTCGCCCCCTCGAGCGCTGCCAGGCACGACTCCAGGGCAGACCGGGTCGGATTGCCCGAACGGCTGTACTCGTAGCCCTGATGCCCGCCGACTTCGGACTGAGCGAAGGTCGACGTCTGGTAGATCGGGGGCACAACGGCGCCCGTCGCCGGGTCAGGCGGCTGCCCGGCGTGGACGGCGAGGGTCTCGAAGCCGAGTTCTCCCTGCCCGAGACGTCGGCGCTCCTCATTGCTCTTCTTCTGCACTGTTAGGTCCGTTCCAGGAACGTCAAGAGATCCGACCGGGTCACGATTCCCACTGGACGACCCCCGTCGAGCACGACCACCGCCGGAAATGTCTGAAGTCGTTCGGCAACCTGGTCCACGGTCTCGCCCTGGCCGATCGTCGCCATCGGCGGTTCCATCACAGAGGACACCGGCTGGTCGAAGGCCTCAGGGCGATGCAGCGTTCGTTCGAGAAGGAGGCGGTCGGTGACCGACCCCACCATCTCTGCGAGGGCGACCGGTGGTTCGGCTTTCACAACCGGGAGCTGCGAGACGCCGTACTCGTCGAGAATCGAGATGGCGGTGCGTACAGTCTCTTCAGGGTGAACGTGCACCAAGGACGGGAGTCGCGCGCCTTTCGCCTCGAGTACGGCTTCGACGGTTGCCCCTTGGGCTCGAACGAACCCGTGGTCAGCCATCCAACCGTCGTCGTAGAGCTTTGAGAGATATCCGCGTCCAGAGTCAGGAATAACAACCACGATCACGTCATCAGGGCCCAGCGTCTTGCCGAGTTCGAGCGCGGCCCATACGGCGGTGCCGGTCGAGCCGCCGACGAGGATTCCCTCCTCCCGAGTCACCCGGCGTGCCGTCAGGAAGGAGTCGCGATCAGAGACCGCTATCACCCGGTCGACGACCTCAGGGTCGTAGGTGCGGGGCCAGAAGTCCTCACCGATCCCCTCCACCAGGTAGGGCCGGCCGCCACCGCCTGAGTAGATGGAGCCCAGCGGGTCGGCGGCGATCACCTGCACCGAGGTCTTCTGCGCCTTCAGATACCGCCCGACGCCGCTGATCGTGCCGCCGGTGCCCACGCCTGCGACAAAGTGGGTGATGCGTCCCGCCGTCTGCCGCCAGATCTCGGGACCGGTGGACGCCTCGTGGGCGCTCGGGTTGCCGGGATTGGCGTACTGGTTGGGTTGGAACGCTCCCGGCGTCGCCGCGGTGATCCGGTTCGCCACCGAGTAATACGAGTCGGGGTGGTCTGGAGCCACCGCAGTCGGACAGATCACGACTTCCGCCCCGAAGGCCCGCAAGAGCTGTCGCTTCTCTTCGGCGATCTTGTCGGGCATGGTGAAGATGCACTTGTAGCCGCGTTGCGCCGCCACCATGGCCAGTCCGATGCCCGTGTTGCCTGACGTTGGTTCGACGATGGTGCCACCGAGGCCGAGCAGCCCCTCGGACTCGGCCGCATTGAGCATTGCGAGGGCCGGCCGGTCCTTGACGCTGCCGCCGGGATTGAGGTACTCGAGCTTGGCCAGCAGGTGACACGGTAGATCTCGCCCGATCCGGTCGAGCCGGACGAGCGGCGTGTTGCCGATGAGATCGAGTGCGCTCTCGGCCACCTCCATCGGAGGGCCCGGATCGGTGATCGGGTGCACCTCGACGCCCTCTGGCGGTAGGACCGGCTCGTCGGTGAACAGGATCGTCGGAAATCCGGCTTGATGGACCTGGCCAGCGATCTCGGTGGTCAGCAAAGTGTCGCCGACAATGCCGACGAGGCCGGGAATGATGCTGCGCAGCTCCCCGATCAGCGCTACGGAGGTGGATCGCGGGGGCACGTGCACCACCCGTCTCGCCCGCGCCTCAAGGATGTGTGGCACGCTGCTCGGCTCGACCACCAGCAGTACGTCCATGCGGGGCGGAAGCATTGTTTTCAATGATTCCATCTTTGGCACACATGGCGCGGCGAGAGCGACCCGGACGGTCGGAACGCCGGACCCTACCGGGATGGCACCCCCCACCCACTCTTACAACACCACCAAACGGAATCGCAGGGACCCCAATCCGTCTAGTAGGTGAAAATGCTCTTCGAGCTGCCTGCGCTGGTACCACCCGGTGTGGTGACGTAGAGGGTGAAGTTGCCGGGCTTGGCGCCCCCGCCGGTGACGGCCGTGACCTCAGTTGGAGAGACGACCGTCACGTTGGTGGCGGCAATGGCCCCAGTCGTTCCGGCGCCCTGACCGATGACGACGGTGGCGCCCGCGACGAAGCCGGTCCCGGTGATGGTGATGTGGGTGCCGCCCGTAACCGGCCCAGCATTCGGGCTGATCTGAGTGACCGTGGGGAGCGCGTCGTAGTTGAACTCGTCACTGGCGTAGTTGGCCGCGCTGGTGCCCCGTGTGGTGGTGACGAAGAGGTTGAAGACGCCGGCCGTGGCACCGCCGCCCGTCACAGCGGTGATCTTGGTAGAAGAGTGCACCACGACATGGGTCGCCGCGATGGCCCCGGCTGTTCCGGTGCCCTGACCGATCACCACGGTGGCGCCGGCGACGAAGCCGGTCCCGGTGATGGTGATGGGTGTTCCACCCTTCGTCGGCCCCGCGTTCGGGCTGACCCGGGAGACCGTGGGAATCGGGCCGTAATTGAAGTCGTCACCGGCGTCGTTGGCGGCGCTCGTGGCCCCTACCTTGGGAGTGGTGACGAAGAGGTTGAAGACACCGGCCTTGGCGCCGCCCCCGGTCACCGCCGTGATCCTGGTCGTAGAGTCGACCACGACGTCTATTGCCGCGAGCGCCCCGGCCGTGCCGGTGCCCTGGCCGATCACCACGGTGGCGCCGGCGACGAAGCCGCTCCCGGTGATGGTGATGTGGGTTCCGCCATTGGTCGGCCCCGCGTTCGGGCTGACAGCTGTGACGATGGGGCGACCGTCCGTCCACTGGGCGTAGAGAGTGACGCCGCCCGGCGGGATCGTGTAGGACGAGCCGGCGCCACCGACCCTGGTGCCTCCGTACGCCGCGGTGAACCACCCGATGAACCCGTGGGCACCATGGATTGTGGAAGGAAGGATGAACGAGCTGCCGTCGGTGCCGCTCTCCGGCGAGACCGCTAATCCGCCCTCCGAGTTGAAAGTGACAACGTCGGTGCCACCTGTGGGCAGACATTCGATTCATCCCCTACCGTGCTCTGCCCGCCGACGGTGCTACATCCGCCGACCGGTGCTCTGCCCACCGACGGTGCTACAGTCTCTCCCGCCGACCGTGCTCTGCCCACCGACCGTGCTCTGCCCGCCGACCGTGCTCTGCCCACCGACGGTGCTCTGCCCACCGACCGTGCTCTGCCCACCGACGGTGCTGCATCCGCCGACAGTGTTCTGAAAGCCGAATATCCCCGACCTATTGGCCAGGGGGAACATCACCATGAACAGCGCAACGGACCCGGCCACCAGGCCGATCACCTTCAAGAAAGACTTCATATTTCGCCGCTCCTTTGACGTGCCAAACCAACACACCAACCCCCGAGGAATCCGATGAAGGGGAGATGCCAGTCGAAGTCGAATGCCCCCGCAACTGCCCAACACACCAAAGCCCCCACAGCGCAGGAAGCCAATATGTCCGAGCGTCGTACGACCCTTACAACGGAGACGATTGCAAAGGCCAGAAGTATGAATCCGATCACACCGCTGTCAGCTGAGATCTGTAGGTACTCGTTGTGCGCGAAGTGCGCAAAGCTTCCGTCGGCTGCATGAAACACCAGCAGGCGATCGGGCCCAACCCCGAGAAGGGGGGCACTCATCCACTGATGGAAGGCGGCCGACCACTCGGCCGAGCGGTCCTGGTCGCTCGGCGCAAACGCTCGCAGCGTGACCTCATGGTGAACGAGGATGGATGCTGCGGAGGCGAGGGAAAGCAGGATCATCCCCAAGACGAGGCGTCCCGGCTTGGGGACAGGCCGGCGCGGCACGTTCCATCGTGGGAGCGATGCCAGGCACGTCATGAGAACCAGCACTAGTCCTAGCCACGCGACAGACCCAGCCTCGGGCGAGGAGGCGATCGCACAAACACCCAGAACAACACCCGCCAGGAGCGGCACCAGGAAATGGACGTAGCGACGCCAGGGCACGATGGCGATCGCGCAGAGGAACGCGACATAGGCGCCACGGCTCTGCGTCGCCAGGAGGCCTCCCGCGCAGAGACACACCACGATCCGCGTCAAGCAGGGATAGACGTCCGAACCCAGCGCGAGCAACAGGCAGACCCCTAATGCGAGTCCAGCCGCGTCCGAATAAGTGAGCGTGGAGGAAAGCCGCCACAGTCCCTGTGCAGGCATGGCCATCGGGTACCAGCGCCATATCAAGCCCGCGAACCCAACCACGGCGCCGGCGGCTCCGAGGCACGCCACCCCGAGTCCGGCCACCTCCCTGGCCCGGCGCCGAAGTGGCCGCACGGCGGCGAAGGCTGCTGCAAATGCCACGATGCTCGACCCCAGCGGCAGGAACTCTGCACCTGACCCGGTAGTTGCGGCGCGGACGAGCCACCAGGAGGCCAGCGCCAGGATGCTGGTGAGCACGATTGCGCTCCGACGATCCGTTGGGTTGGCCACTAAGGCGACGATCAGGCAGATGAGCGACGCCAAGAGCGTGACCAAGGCATCCGTCTGCCAGAAACCACCCTCGCGGACGCCGACCACCAGGATCAGGCCATAGAGCGCTGCCGCTGCGACCCATTCTTTGGCAGGAGGCAAGATGTCGGGAGCAGCGGCCAGCCGGGTCAGGCTCTGGCTCGGCCGGAGTTCCCGCGAGATGTCGTGGCCTCTTACGCGGTCGGTCCGGGAAAGCAGCTCGTGATCGCCTTCCGACCTTGACAAAGCATCGTCGAAGGACGATCCATCGCTTGGCCCGAAGCCCCCCGAGGCCATTGCCCCCTCCGGCGCAATAGAGGAATCTTGGATCAGCTTCTCGCCAGCCATCCGGAGTGCCTCATGATGATTCCACCGCCTCTAGAGTCGCTGCCTTCAGCTGCCACGCTGTGAGCACTTAGGCACCCGCCTACGCGCTGCGGGAGTGGAGCCTGCCACACCTCTCGAGGATTTGCCATGGGGGTTGGAGAGCGGCCACGCGAAATTCCGATAGAGGGCCACTGCGCGGGGGCCACATGGCTGCCGCCGAGATCACGCACGGCCATTGCGACTCCGAGCCGAACCGCACGGGCCCCGACCTGGGATTTTACGAAGCGCCCCCGGAAGGATTCGAACCTTCGCACACGGTTTAGGAAACCGATGCTCTATCCCCTGAGCTACGGGGGCTCGGGTCCGTCCCTCACGAGACTCCGCCTGCGCCCGGGTCCAGACTACGCGACGGTGCGGGCCTATCCAGGCTGGGGCAGGCTCGCCACAATGTCCGAGAGCAACGACTCGGCGTCTGGTGGCGAGAGGGTCCGAGACCTCAACGTGAGGGTCGTCGCGCCGCCCACGAGGCCGGCGGCACCTATGGCGAGTGCGGAGCGACCTCGCGCGACGGGGTAGAACTCCAGGCGGCGCACACCGGGCAGGTCGAGTCGCCCGAGGTTGGACACGAGGAGCGTGTCCGAGAAGCGCTGCAGCACGGGCTGCAGGAGAAACGCCCCCGGCGGCATGCCTTTCATCTCGGGCGGCACAGACGGGTCGGAGAGCGCGCTCTTCACCATTGCCTCGACCTCCCCAGGGTCGGCGACGTCGACTCGGCGATAGGTGGCACTTTGACCGCCGACCCCGCCCACGGCCACAGAGATACCGATCCGCCGTAAGGGTCGCCCCACGCTCGCGTTGCGGGCAGAAACGGCGACCGCGCACGCCCGTGCGAGAGTGGCCGTGACAGCGGGCCCCCTCACGTTCGCCAGCGCGCTGGCGAACGAGTCGACGGCCGGCTGCTGTTCCGACGGAGCGACAGGGTCGGCGGGATGGAGCAATCTGAGGAACGCCGGTGCCAACGAATGCGGCGTTGCGTCGAGCGATGCGTAGTCCGGCGCTGCCGCGGAAACGCCGGAGAGTAGCGCGCGGAGTACCGAAACCATCCCCAGCCCGTCAAAGGCGAAGTGATGCCCTGCCATGAGCAGCCAGTTACGCCGAGCGGAAGTCACGAGACGGAGCGGCGGCTCGTGTCGGAGGTCGAACGCACGTAGTGGCGCCGACTCCAGGGGGCACCCCGGTTCGGCCACCGTGATTGCCGGTCCGGAAGACCGCGTCCACCGCTGACCGTGCAACCGCGATGCCAACAGTGGCACATCGGCCGCTGCCAACCGAATGCGTTCGAGAAGGACGTTCGGCGAAGGCACCGCTCCTTCCTCCGTGCGCGCCAACAACACGATGATCCAAGTGGTGCGTCTGTCGGGATGCCGGCCCACCGGCGCAGATGCCGCGATCACGTCGGAAGGCGTCCCCCGTTGCGTCGACGACGCCGTGTCGATGTCAGTCATTGCCGTGTCGATGTCAGTCATTCTTCAACACGCTTCCCGACTCCTTACATAGATAAACCCCCCTTTGCCGTGCCTTCGCGTGAACGTTTGTTCATAACGAATTCACCTGACGTTCGCGCGGCGGCAGTACACGACACGCGTTGTCGACGGCGTGCCACAGAACGACAAGTTGCTGAAATTGTGCTCGCCTACGGACGTTGTCGCGCACAACAGTTTGCGTCGTCCGACTACGTGAAGCGGGCTTGTCTCGTCTCGGCGATCGATTTCGGTGATCTCCCGACGAACTGCATCAGCGCTTGCGGCAATTTACGTGGCGGAAATGTTATTGCGCGTCCCCAAGGGGTAGTGGTCGCCTGTGGCGCCCTTCAACGGGTCGGCAAACCCCAAGTCTCGATCTTCTGTCGTACCCGCCGCGACGTCGCGCTCCCGGCGCGACGCGTCGGAGACACGCGGCCGTGCCCTCGCCGCGTTCGACGCAGTGCGCGAGCGGGCGATCCCGGACTTCGACGACGTGCAACTGCCGAAGTACGAGAGCATCGTCGTCACTGGCGGAACCGGATGCATCGGAACAGCAGTCCTCCGCCTCCTGCGCGGCCGTGGCGTCGGTCGTCTCACAAGTATCTCGAGGCGCCCGCCCGCGCCGAATATGCGGGTGCCGCGGGTGGATTATCGGCTGGCCGATATTCGCAACGCTGCCGAGTTGCGGAAGTTCCTCGGCGCCGAACGGCCGGACCTGGTCATCCACCTGGCGGGCCAACGGCAGCCCGATCTGGCCGAACGCCAAATAGCGGAGACGGTCTCCACCAACGTATTCGGGACCATGTCGGTCCTGGCGGCCGCCGGCGAAGCGGGCGTGGAGGCCGTGATCACCGCCTCGACCGGGAAGGCTCTCCGCTTCTTCGCCCCGGAGATCTACGCGGCGTCCAAGAAGCTGGGCGAGTACCTGGTGGCACAGGCTCCGGGCCGATGGGGAATCTCCTGCTCGACAGTCCGCTTCACCCATGTGGTGGACAACTCTCTCATTTACAGCCGCCTTCGGCGGTGGGCCAAGTCAGGCCAACCGATCCGGTTGCACGCGCCGGGCATCGGCTTCTACGTCCAGTCCGCTCGCGAAGCGGCACAATTGGTGGCCGTCGCTTCCTGCACGTGGCAGTCCCCTCCCAGCGTGTTCGCACTGTGCGATATCGGATGGCCCCACGACCTGTTTTCCCTGGCCCGTGATGTGGTCAGCGACGAAGCCAGCGCCTCGGTCATCGCGTTCTCCGGCTACGAGCCTGGTTATGAGGACCGCTTGTTTCCCGGAACCTTCGACCCTCTGCGGGTAGACGGGTCGCCACTCTTCAATGCCCTGGAGGCTGGGCGTGCCGCGTCAGCTCCGTCGATCCGGTCCGTAGAAGGTGTTCCCTTGCCGGCAGATCGGGACCCGTCATTGGACGGCGCAATAGCTGCCCTGGAGCGGACGTGGCGGGACGGGGCCGACGACCTTGTGATGCGCGACGCGCTGCACGAAGCCTCGGTCGCGCTGCTCAGGAGGGACTTTGCCCTCTCGGCCCCCAGCGAGCTTGCAGAGGTGTGCCGTCTGGCGATCGGAAATGTAGGCGAGGTCCCCGAGCACGTATTCGTGTATCGGCAGCTACTCGAGGCCGCGGAATCGGCTGGCGCCCTGACACTGACGGGATCGGGCGCGCTCTCTGGTGGACGGTGGAGATGACTCACATGACTGGAGGTTCGTGCACATGCGCGGCATGAAGCGTTCGATCCAATTGTTCAAGGGTTTCCTCCATGAACAGGACGATCCCGTCGGCTTTTACAAGCTCCTGGCGGACGACGCCATCAACGAGATGTCCCGCTACTGCCAGCTCACAGGCGCCAGGGTCATCGATATCGGTGGCGCGTCCGGTTACGTGGGCGACGCCATCGTCGAGGCAGGCGCCTCATCCTTGACCGTCGAGTACGACTGGGATCAGATCGTCGAGCACGGCCGACGGCTGCAGCACGGGGTGCAGGGGGACGGTCTGGCCCTCCCGATCTTCGATGTCGCATTCGACGTCGCGTACAGCTCCAACGTGCTGGAACACGTGCCCGACCCAGAGAAGATGCTCGAAGAGATGGTCCGGGTGGTGTGCCCCGGCGGACTGGTCTTCGTGACCTTCACAAACTGGTTGTCGCCGTGGGGAGGCCACGAAACCGCGCCATGGCACTACTTCGGGGGCGACTGGGCGGTTCGCCATTACGTGAAGCGCCACGGCGAGGAGCCGAAGAACCGCTACGGCGTCAGCTTGTACCGCCTCCCCATCAGCAAGGTGATGCGATGGGCGAATTCGTGCAGGGACGTCGAGGTCCTGGACGCGTTCCCCCGCTATTACCCGCACTGGACGGCCCCACTGGTGCGAATCCCGGGCGTGCGTGAGGTCGCGACCTGGAACCTGGCGCTCGTGCTCCGCCGCCGCACCGCCGACGTCCGCCCGGACTTGACCAACTTTGGGGGCGACCGCCGGGTGCACCTCCACGCACCTGGCGACGAGCTCGTGAACAGGACACCGGTCGCCGCAACCGCAGGTGGAAGGAGAGCGACACCATGACGATCGTCGAACTGGACTACGCCAAGTCCGCGGACCCGGGCGTGCGTGATCGGGCGCCACGACTGAGCCTGGTCGTACCGGCCTACAACGAGTCGGAGCGGCTGAGCCGGGGCATCCCTCGGCTGCTGGAAGTGATCCCGCACGAGGAGACGGAGGTCATCGTCGTCGACGACGGAAGCACCGACAACACCTCGGAGGTGGCGTTGTCGCAGCTCGCCGAGCTCCCCCGCAGCAGGGTCATCCGACTTCCCCACAACAGCGGCAAGGGAGCCGCGGTGCGCGCCGGAGTCGTCGAGGCCCGGGGCGAAATCATCGCCTACATGGACGCCGACATGGCGACGGAGCCCAGCGACCTGGCGCTCCTGATCGACGCACTCCGGCGGAGCCCGCTCGCCATCGGCTCACGGGCCCTCGAGTCTTCAGTGGTGGAGGACAAGAGCGGCCTGCGCAGGCTCATGACCCGCACCTTTGGGCTCATGGTCTCCAGCGCCGTGGACCTGCCGATGCGTGACACGCAGTGCGGATTCAAGGCCTTCCACGGCTCGGTCGCCAAGTTGCTCTTCCACGGCGCGCAGGTCGACAGCTTCGCCTTCGACATCGAGGTCCTGGCCCGGGCCTCCCGGCTCGGCCTCGAGACGGCTGAGGTCCCCGTCCGCTGGACGGAGATGGCCGGCAGCAAGGTCCACGTCGTCAAGGATTCAATGAAGATGATCTTCGACGTGGGACGCACGCGTCGCCGCCGCGTGAGCGAGACCCCGATACACGGTGTCGTCATGCAGGACACGCCCCCGGGGGAAGGCGCCGACCTCCTGCGCTCGTGCGTCCGCCCCGTCGACACTGTGCTCTCCTGGGACGACGGGGCCATCGCCCTGTTTCCCTGCGTTCCCCCGACCGTGGCCGCCCATCGAGTGCGCGAGATCCAGGCCAAGGTTCCGTCTCACCGCCTGCAACACGTCGAGCTCACGCTCGAGACGCTGGAACGAGCTGGCTTCGGACCTGCGCGCGCCATCGCATGACGACGGAGGTCGCGGCACGCCGCGAGGGCCTCCGATGACCGACGTCCATCCGTCGTCGGGAAAGCGGGACCCCGACTCGACGATACGGATCCTCCCTTCAGTCGACGACGACATCGCCAGAGCCGCGGTGTTCCCTTTCGTCCGGAAGGGCGAGCCCGTGGAGACCAGCGAGGCTGAAAGCGCTGCTCCACTGGGGCGGTGGGCGCTCGTTGTGGCCACCGCCTGCGCCCTCGCGGTGACATTCGCCCAGGACCCGGGTCGGATCGTCTCCGACACCAAGCTTCCGGTCCTCATGTCGCCGCTGACGTACATGGCCAACGCCCTCCACCTCTGGAATCAGGGCATGTGGAGCGGATCGATTCAGACGCTGGACTTCGGCTACATCTTCCCGATGGGGGTGTTCTTCGGGGCCGCACATCTCCTCCACGTCCCGGTGTGGTGCACCGAGCGGGTCTGGCTGGCCCTCTTGCTCACCACCGGCTTCTGGGGGATGGTCCGGCTGGCCGAGGCGCTGCGAATCGGCAATCGGACCGGCCGCATCCTGGGCGCGCTGGTCTACGTGGTTGCGCCCATTGTCGTCACGTGGGCCTCCACTTCGGCCGCGCTGCTCGCCGTCGTCCTGTTGCCGTGGGTCCTCGTTCCCCTCGTGCGCGGGGCCTCGGAAGGGTCGCCGCGCCGCGCCGCGTGCGCCTCCGGCGTCGCCGTCGCGTTCATGGGTGGCGTCAACTCCACCGTCGTTCTGGCAACCCTGCCCGTCGGCGCGATCTGGCTCCTCACCCGGCAGCCCGGCCGGCGGCGACGCGCCCTCATCTCTTGGTGGATCGTGGCGGTGGGGCTCGCCTGTTTCTGGTGGGCCGCTGCGCTGACCATACAGAGCCGCTTCGGGTACAACTACCTGCCCTATACCGAGACATCCCAGGTCACAACGGCGACGGCTTCGCTCTTCGAATCGCTGCGTGGCGCGTCCTACTGGCTCGATTATTTCACTCTGGGCGGCCCGATCCTCCCGGGTGCGTGGACCCTAGTGTCACAGATCGGCCCGATCATCGGGACAGCCGTCGTGGTCGCCGTCGGGCTGGCGGGCCTGGTTCGGCGCATACCCGAACGACTCTTCCTCGTGGCCACGTTGGCGGTCGGCGTACTGGTGATCGCCTCCGGTTACGGCGGCGCGCTCGGCGGACCGCTTGCCACGCCGGTCCAGCACCTCCTCAGCGGGCGGCTCGCCGAGCTCCGCAACATCAGCAAGTTCTCTCCGGACGTGGCGCTCCCGCTGGCTCTCGGTTTCGCCTCCATGGTCTCGAGTCCCCTTCGGCTGCGCCGTCGCGCCACGAGCCGAGCGGACGCGGGGTCGCCGTCCCGGCGCGTGCGGGCGGCCCGACCGCTCTTCGCCCTGGTCGTCGTTGCCGCCATCGTGTTGGCCGCAACCCCGTTCTGGAGGGGCCAGCTCTACCCGCAGGGCACGTTCAGCGCCATCCCCGCCTATTGGAGCCAAACCGCAGACTGGCTCGGGGCGCATCAGGATCACGGCACGGCGCTGCTGGCACCGGGTGCGTCGTTCGGTGAGTACACCTGGGGCCGTCCGCTCGACGAGCCGCTGTCGGTGTTGACCGACACCTCGTGGAGCGTGCGGTCGTTGGTGCCCGTGGGATCGAACGGCAACGATCAGATCCTCGATACCTTCGAGGCCTCCCTCGAGGAAGGCGTGGCCTATCCGGGCATGGCGCAGTTCCTGGCGCGTTCGGGATACGACGACGTCGTCGTCCGCAACGACCTGAACCTCGGGGCAACCAATGCACCCGCGCCGGCACAGGTACGGCAGGTGCTGTCCCAGACCTCCGGACTCAAGCTGGTTGCCTCCTTCGGGCCGGTCATCTCTCAGGCGCAGGCAAACCCCACTGGGTTTCCCGTCTACGACCAATCCTCGATCACCCGCGGTCTGCGCTCCGTGCAGATCTATCAGGTGGAGCCTCCGTCGCCGGAGGTGCGGACCTACCCCGTTTCCGATCCCGTCATCGTGAGCGGCTCACCGTCCTCACTTCTCGTCCTGCTCGAAGAGCGGGTCCTCGACGGCCGTGCCGCGCTCCTCGCCGGCGACATCGGCAGCCAGGCCGCGGCGGCAACACCCGACGCCACATGGGCCGACACCGACGGCAACCAACGCCGCGACACTGGATTCGGGACCATCCCCAACAGCCAGTCCTACGTGCTGGGCCCCGACCAGCGCAGCGCGATCGCCCAGTCCGCCGTCCCACAGAGCCTCGCCGTGGTCAACGGCACTGCACACCAGACGGTCGCCAAGCCGCTCGGTGCGGCCAGCGTTTCAGCGTCGTCGTTCTCTTCGACGCCGCTCGCGCTCGACTCCGCGCAGGGCCCGTCGGCCGCCTTCGACGACAATCGCTCGACCTCGTGGGTGGCGGACGCCAAGGACGACTCGGTCGGCCAGTGGGTCAAGATCGAGTTCGGGCGCGCCGTGCCACTGCGCACCATCACCGTGCGCCCCCTGGCCGACGGGGCCCAAAGGCCGAAGGTGACGCGAATCGAGATCTCCACCGCCCGCGGATCCGTCCAACAGACGATCCACGACGGGGCCAACACCTTGGCAGTTCGCCCGGGACCGAGCACCTGGCTCAAGGTGACCCTGACCACCGTGCAACGAGCTCGGGTCAAGCCGATCAGCGTGTTCCCGTTGGGAGCGGGATTGACCTCGGTGGCCATTCCCGGCGTCCACTACGCCCAGGCTCTCAGCCTCCCGGCCGACGAGTCCTCTATTTTTGCGAAGCGGGGCGGGCAGGTGCTGTTCGCCTTCGATGCACCTCTGACCAACGCCAACCTCACGCTCGGCCAGACCAACGACGACGACCCGCTGATGATCCGTCGCTTCAGTGCCCCCGCCACCGCCACGGTGAGCATGCTCGGGCTGGTCACGCCCACGCCCGGTCCGGGGCTTTCGGCGCTGTTGCCCTCCGTCAGCTCCAGCGTCCAAGTCACGGCCTCATCCACGCTGGGCCAGTTGCCGCGCTTCGCCGCCAGCAATCTCCTGACTGGCTCCGGACTGCCGTGGATCGCCGGGCAGGGCGACCACGCCCCGTCGTTGACCTTTCGCTGGTCAGGAGCGCGCGACGGTCAGCTCCATCGACCTGACTCCTTCGAGCCACGCCGCCCGGCCACTCCGGGTGAAGATCTCGAGCCCCAGCGGCCACGTCGTCGAACCGGTGCCCACGCACGGTGGCGCCATCACGTTCCCGGCGATGACCACCGACACCCTCACGGTCCAGTTCGAGAAGGTGGCGCGGCAGATCGGCCACGTGCCCGCGACCTCGACCAGGTTCGTACTTCCGGTCGGCGTCGCGGGGCTGCGCATTCCCGCCCTTGGGCACATCGCCGCGACTGCACCCGCCAACCGCACGGTCGACCTGCCGTGTGGCAGTGGGCCGACCGTGCAGGTCGATGGTCGCGCACTCCAGACGCAGGTGCGTGGGACAGTGTCCGACCTCGAGAACCTCCAACCCATGGGCCTCGCGGTCTGCAGCCCTGTCACGCTCACCGCAGGCAACCACATCCTTCGGGCGGGGCGCCTCGGTGGGACCTTCAAGGTCACAACCCTGGAAGGGCTGCCCGCAACCGAGCCGAGCGCGCCGGCCGGCCGTTCGTCCCGGATCGTCGGGTCGTGGGGAACGGCCAAACGCCAGATCCAGGTCGGACCCGGTGCACAGTCCTTTCTGGCAGTGGCGCAGAATTACAACAGCGGCTGGAAAGCGACGCTGAACGGGCGCGCCCTATCCGCGGTGCGACTCGACGGATGGGAGCAGGCCTACGTCGTTCCGGCCGGATCAGGCGGCACGGTCATCATGACCTTCCCGGCCGACACCTGGTACCGGGTGGCGTTGCTCATCGGAGGTTTGTTCGTGGCCGCCCTCGGCGCTCTCGCATTGGTCCGCCGTGGTCGCCGATCCCAGCCGCCGGCACCTGAGCGCAAGGCTCTCCCCCGCGTTCTCGTCGGGGTGGCCTGCTTCGTCCTGCTCCTCGTGGTCTGCGGGCCCATCTCGCTCGTGCTCATCCCCCTGCTCTATGCCGGGCGCCGCTGGGGCCGGCGGGTTCTCGCCGCCACTGCCGCCGGCGCCTTCGTGGCGGCCGGCATCGCCGTTGCAGCCATCCCCGGTGCCGCACCCCCGATGGGCGTTGGCGCGTTCGGTTGGCCGGCGCAGGTGTTCGCCGGCATCGCTTTGGGTGCTGTCCTGGCGGCCTTGGTGGCGCCAGAGGAGGATCTCGACGCCGTTTCACCGCCCGGAATCCCAGCCGGCGAAGGGCGGACCTGATGGCACTCGGGACCGTCCGCAACCGCGCCTCGCACGCCGCCGCGCTCGACGCGGCCGTCGACGACGGGCAGCGCAGTGCTCTGGGTCGGCACCGTGGCCTACGGCGCCTCGACCGTCGCCCTCTTGGCGGTGTTGTCGCGGCACTCGTCCAGGACCGGCTTCACTT
The DNA here is from genome assembly GCA_963755655.1 of uncultured Acidimicrobiaceae bacterium. Lineage (GTDB taxonomy): Bacteria > Actinomycetota > Acidimicrobiia > Acidimicrobiales > RAAP-2 > Bog-473. The sequence goes on along the minus strand of CAVWKX010000017.1, from coordinate 10,044 downwards.
CCATCGCCGCCCTACTCGGGCTCGCCTTCGTCATCTCCCTGGTGCCAGCCGGGATCACGCTGCGCAGCGCGTCCCTGGTAGCAGACGGACACCCGCCGCCCGCACTACGCCCCCGTTCGGCGGCATTGATCGCAGCCGTGTCCCTCACCGCGGCACCGGTGCTCGCGTACCTTTTGCACGTGGCCGTGCTCGCGGCGGCCATCGTCACCATTCAGATGGTCGTGGCGATTCCGCTCGCCGTGCGCCAGGGCGCGCTGCTGGGCCGCCATCGGTTCGAGGCACTGGGCATCAACCTGGTCATCGAAGGGATGGCCCGATTCGTGCTGGGCGCGCTGGCGGGCATCGCCTTCGGGGTCACCGGCCTGGCGCTCGGGCTGTGCGCCGGGACCGTCATCGCTCTCCTGACCCTGCCCCGGTGGCAGAGCGACGTCAGCCTCCTCGATCGGCCGCGCACCTCACTCACCGCCACCTCGGCCTCGCTCGCCCTCTTGGGCCTATTCGTCCAACTCGACGTGCTGATCGCGCCGTCGGTATTGGCCCGCAACGGCGCGACCTCCTACGACCTCGCCGCCGTCCCGTCCAAGGGCGTCTATCTGGCACTGCTGGCCATCGGGCCCCTCATCTTCCCGTCGGTCCGCGGGCGGCCGGATCGCCGTCTCGTCCTCGGTGCCGCGTTCGTCGCGCTGGCGTTCGGCGCCGTCTGCGCCGGAGCCTTGGTTCTCGGACGTCACCTGATCGGGGACGTGCTCGGCCGGGCGGCGGCCGCTCCCCTCGACATGGCACTGCTCGGCCTGGCCATGGCATTGGCCGGCGTCACCGGGATCGCCGTCAGCGCCGGTATCGCGCGCGGGGTGCAGCATCCGTGGCCCCCGCTCGCGATCGGGATCGCCGCCATGGTCGTCGGTCTGGCCGCTCCGGCCGAGGCCGCTGACGTTCTCCTTCGTCGTTCTGGGGAGCCAGACCCTCACCATGGTCCTGTCCATGGCCAACTGCATGAGGAGGTCCAAAGAAATGACAACCGATGCCGAGCCAGTCATGGAGTTCTTAGCGGAAGCGGGTGATCCGTTCACTCCGGCCCAAGCCGCCGGAGACCTCCCGATGACCGAGAGCGTGGCCCAACAGCAGGAGGTTGAGGTTGCATCCCGCGGGCAGTGTCGCCGCCATCATCCCCACCTTCCGCCGTCCGCACCTGCTCCGGCGACTCGTGGACAGCCTCAGATCAGGCTCCCTGGTGCCCGACGAGATCATCGTGGTCGACAACGACCCCGATGGATCGGTCGAACCCGCCACGCTCCCCCCGGACGTGCACGTGGTCCACGCCGGCTTGGGTCTCAACGCCACGGGGGCACGCAACGCCGGCTGGCGGGCCAGTCGCTCCGACATCTGCATCTTCGTCGACGACGACAACGAGGTCGACGACAACTGCCTCGACGTGCTGGCGCAAGCCTGTCGTGACCAAGACGTCGGTCTCGCAGGTCCGGTCATCTACTCGGGCGACCAAGGCACCGTCTGGTGCGCCGGACTCGAGATCTCAAAGTGGACGGGCCTCACCCGCTGCGTCGCGATCGGGGAGCCCGAGCCGCCGGGGACACTGGCCCAGTGGCCGACGGACGGCGTCCCCGACATGTACGCCCTCCGGCACGAGGTGCTCGAACGCGTGGGGGGTCTCGACGACAGAGCCTTCCCGATGTGCGGCGAGGAATACGACCTGGCCGAGCGCGTCGAAGCGCTCGGCCTCGAGCGAATCATCGTCCGCGACGCAACTGTGCGCCACTACGGCAACGTCTCCGAGAACCCCGGCGAGCAGCTCGTTCGCAGCACCATGCTCCACGGTCGCGAACGGGCATCTGCGCATGGCGCGCTCGCGAGTGCGTGTGCACCGGCGCCATGCCCGCGGCCTCGCCCGCTACACGGTGTTGCTGCTCTTCGTCCCGTTGTGGACGATCGCGTCCGCGGCCGCCTGCCTCCGGGTCAAGGCTCCGCTGGGCGCCCGAATGGAAACCGTCAAAGCCATCGCATCGGGGATGGCGCAGGGATACCGGGAGGCAGCGCTGGCATGACCGTCACCGCACGCACGCAAACCGATCCGGCCTCCGGCGCCGGAACTCGACGCCTGGACGTGGTGGCAGTGAGCTGGCGCGACCTTGCCCACCCGTCAGCCGGCGGGGCCGAGGTGTTGCTCGACCGAGTGCTTAGCGGGCTACACGAGCGGGGTCACCGGGTCACGCTGGTGTGCGGAGGGCCCGTCTCGGATCATCCGTTCGACGTCGTCGATGCGGGGGCACCTATTCGCAGTACCTCCGGGCGCCGGCGATCTGCGCACGTCGCTTCAGCGACGCAGACGTCGTGATCGACGTGCAGAACGGCATGCCCTACTTCTCGCCCCTGTGGCGACGACGACCCTCCCTGTGCCTCGTGCACCACGTGCACACAGATCAGTGGGCGTCTCGCTTTCCGCGTCCCGTCGCCGGATTGTGCCGCACCGTGGAACGCAAGGCAATGCCCCTCGTCTATCGGAACAGGCGTTTCGTGGCCATCTCGCGCTCGACGGCGCAATCCTTGCGCGGCCATCGGCGTCCCGGCCTGACTCGATCACTGTGATCGAGTCAGGAGTCGACACGCCGCCATGTCCCGGCCGTGCGCGGTCGAGCGAACCGTTGTTCCTCTCGCTGAACCGCCTGGTTCCCCACAAAAGGATCGATCTGATCCTGGAGGCTTGGGAACTGGCCCAAACCCGCATTCCGGGGCGTCTCGTCGTCGCCGGCGACGGGCCGCTCCTCGACGACGTGCGCCGGCAGGCGCGCTCGATCGCGCGGGTCGACGTCCTCGGCCGCGTGGACGAGGCGGAAAAGGACGACTTGCTCGCCGGCGCGTGGGCCGTGGTCAGTGCGGCCCACCACGAAGGTTGGGGCATGTCCGTCCTCGAGGGAGCCGCCTTGGGCACGCCCACCCTGGCGGTCGACGCACCGGGCATCAGGGACGCCGTTATCGACGGCGTCACGGGTCGCCTTGTCGTCCCGCGCAACGATGGCGAGATCCCCCAGGCGCTGGGTCGAGCAATGGAAGCGTTCGTCGCGGACGGGGCGCAACGCGAACAGCTCGGCACGGCGGCACGCCGGAGAGCGTCGGAGCTCAGCTGGGGCCACTCGATCGACCGATGGGAGGCAGCGCTTCTCGACGTCGGTCAGGGTCGGCGCCACGGCGGAAGCCGATACTCAGGAGCAACGCCGATGAGACAGTCCGCTACCGAACGTGATTGGGCCGACGGCAGCGGCCCTGTGAACTACGTGCCCGTCCCAGTCGCACCCTCTGTCGAATTCGTCTGGCGCGTCAGTAGTCCCGTCGACATCCGCCAGGACAACCCGGGAATCGCCCGGATCTCATCTAGGAGTATATGCCTCAACGAAGAACAGATCGCTCCGTTGGAAAGAGACCTTTCATACCCGGATTTTTGGGTCCTCGACGCACCGCTCCAAATGTGGGCTGTGGGCCGATATCCGTGGCCCTAATTGGCGGCCGCCGGTAACCGTTGCGCTTAGTAATGTCGCTTAATCCCCGGCTACCGCTTTAGCGCCAACGCGGCGCCCCATTGTCGTCACTTGTGCACCGTGTTCCCATTTTTCGCCCTCCCTCGTCAACGGTCCGCCTGCATTCGTCCCGCTGGCCTCTCTCCTTCTCATCCCCCAACGCGTCCGTGACCAAATCCGTCGGGCCTACTCAAAAGCCTCATCAAGGCTGCTACTGCCGTGCAGGGTCGTCCGCCCTTCTCGCCAACCCCTCGCAGCCCTCGCCCAGTTTTCTTGTGTCTCGGCCGAGTTTTCTCTCGACGACGACGGCTTTGGCAGCACCGTCCGCTATCGCTTATCATGGCAACCACCGCAATGGAGACTACGAAGCCGCTGGTGGCGATCGGTATGACGGTATGACGCCTCGCGGTTTGCCCTTGACGGCTCTAGCCGGCCACTGCCGCGTCGAGATCCCTTCCTCACAATCTCGGCAGAGTCCAGCAACTCCGCGATACGACCGCGACAACAGGAGCGCCTCTCCCCGCCCCGCTCGAGATGAGAATGATGGCGGCCGTCGCCGCTCTGCGTCTCCCAACGGCAATGCCGATAGGTGAGCCTGCCTTCGCACCACATTCATCCAGTCCACTTTTGCTGACCGTGAACAGTGCCCCCAAGGACTCGTCCGGTGCCCGCGATGACGAAGACGGCGCTATCAACCCAGGCTCCAACCTCTTCGTCACCGGCATCCACCCTCGCCTCACCGAGGCCGAGGTCTCCCGTCTCTTTGAGAAATACGGCGATGTCGAGAAGTGCCAGATCATGCTCGACCCCCACACCAAGGAGTCTCGCGGCTTCGGCTTCGTCAAGATGGTCACTGCTGAGCAGGCCGACGCTGCCAAGGAGGGTCTTCAGGGTGAGCAGATTGAGGGCCGCACCTTGAGCATCGAGAAGGCCCGTCGTGCCCGCCCTCGCACCCCGACCCCGGCAAGTACTTTGGTCCACCCAAGAGAGGTGAGATGAATCCCCCTCGACGCCCTGTTCGAAACCCGCAGTGGCTCACCTCAACAGAGGACGGACCGCGCCCTCGCTTCGACGACCGTCGTCGTGGTGGCTATGGCGGAAGCGTCGGTGGCTATGGCCGCGACGACTACCGCTACCGTGGCTATCAGCGAGGCTACGACCGCCGCTACGACGACCGTCGCTCTGACGACCGTGGCGGATACCGCGAAAACCATCGCCGCCATGAGGACCGTCCCTATGGCCGCGACTACGACCAGCGTGGAGGCTACGATCGCCGTATCGTGGCGGCGGCGGCGGTGACGACTACTACCCCCGCGAGCGCTATAGTGGACGCGACGACCGCGACCGCTACGGCCAGCGAGGTGGCCCTGGCGGATATGACCGCGACCGATATGATCGCCAGGGCGACCGTGATGGTGGCCGTGCTAGGGACTCCGCCGCCGGTGGCTCTGGATACGAGTCTGCCTCCCGTTCCGAGGCACGCGAGCCGTACGGAGGTTCGAGTAACCGTCGATTCTGGCATATCCGTGTCATTGCTAACTCTGGCAGGCTCTAACCTACGATCCGCTGATCGTGCCGATGGCCAGAATCTCGTGGTTTTCTCGGCGCTGCATGGGCTGGCACTTTACTCTTGGCCGCGTTTCGCTTCTGGGGCCGTTATTTTTCCTTAACGTTCTCGCTCTCGCTGCTGTTTTTTGCGGTTTCTTTCCGTGACAGCCGGATGGATCTCTTCTCCCGTTAGGATCGGCCAACTCGTATTGGTGGCTATATGGGGAAAGCAATCGGCGGCGCCACTACAGTCGGGTCATTTTGCGGGTCGATCTTGCGGCGACAGTGTTTCTGAAGGATCAGCTTTCGGCATCTTGCAACACGCGCGGTGCACGCTCGGTTCCCCTTTGGTAGCAATGGCAGCACAACACGCATAGCAGACGCCAATCCCAGTGCGTCATTGGCCGGTGTGGCCTCTGTCTGCCTCAGTAAAAGCGACATCTTCGACCCTGGGGACGGCTTACCTCTTCGCTCTGAATTATGTCGCTTGATACGTCGCAAATTTCTCGTGAACATGCCGCCGTCCACGAACCAGCACACAATCATTCGTCGTAACAACCCCCACCCCCTGCCGCCATTCTCGTCATGATCGCAGACATCCTCTCCCGCGGAATCTCTACTACAACCGAGTGCTGCCCCCGCCAGACTGCAAATCGCCCACTGTTGCCGTTGTTTCCCATTCAGTAGGTATGGTATGCCAGGGTTTGGCGGCGAGTGCATTCATTGACTGCATCGACGACGAGGGGGTGCGAATTGTGTCTCTGAATGTCATTGGTGGGAGGTGATTGCTAATCGGCCAGGCCCATGGAGGTCGCAACACGTCAGTGATGGGTATTACCGGCACTGCAGGCAGCATCGACCCCGGGGGCTACGACGGCTGGAGCCACCAAGACGGGGGGTGTCCCAGCCGCGTGCCGGCCCTGCGCCTTTGTGTGCGGTCGCCTCGTTCCAACACGTCAATGGAGATGTATCCAGCCTGCCATCTCTCGATTGTGGTGGCGGCCCCCGAGCATCCGTCCTTGCCAGGCCGTCGGTTGGACGTCACCGAGGGTCTTTTTAATCGGCACCGGCAGCCCTGGGTTCCACCAAAGATGACGGTCCTCGCGGTCGTGCGAGCACATTGTGCAGGCTGCTCGCTTTGATAGGACATGGGCTCCTCAGCCCCTCGGGCCTGGCAGCCAACCATCTTTGGCAGGGCGCCTCCGTAAGCGGACTTTATGCCTGGTGAAGTGTGGCAGACGTTGAACAGCAGCAGTAATTTCCACGACGAATCCGCGGTCAGGTGAGTGCGTAAATATTAACCATAGTCGTTGACACCGAGAATGAGAACAATGTCAAGGATGTGTGGCTCCTCCCAACGTGCATCACATGATGAATGGAGGGACTGGGTGAGTGGTGCCATGTTGTGCGCGGTTGATTCCATGTTGTGGGCCGACATTGCCATGGCCTTGTTGCATTACATGCTCTCCGCTCTGCCTTGATTTACGTTTCCCCTATCAGCCAGCCTACGCTGGAGACCAGCGTCCCCGTCGCCGCCTCTCTGAGTTGATCCCTCTTCCGGACGCGCTCGTGGGCCGGCGGCGGCTCGTCGGCATTTGAAGCTGCCGATGCTCCCCCGACCGTGTCCTGTAGGCCCGGCATGGCGGTGAGTTCCGCTGCGCGAGCCTGGCCGTCGCTCGGGGAAGGTTAAACAGAGACATGGGCGCTTCTTCTGCCTGCCGGGCGCTGGCGTGGCGATCATGTTGCGCCGCGGGTATCGCTCTCCCGGGACTGCAGGGGTGATGCGCCGGGCACGTCGGACAGGCCGCCGGCCGAGTCCCACACCGCATCGTTGGCCGCCTCCTCCTTGATGGCCGAGTCGAGCTGCTCCTCGCAGCGACGGAAGCTCTTGAGCATCTCCTGCAGCTGGCACGTCGGCGCGACGCGCAGGGCGGTTGCCAGGCACTCTATGCGCTGCTCCAGGTGCCGGACCTCAGGTTGCCGCGCGCCACCCAGGTGAGTCGGCTGCTGCGACTGCTCGGTGCGGACATACTGCCCGGCGCTGAGGGCGGCCTGCCACGACCACTCGTCGTCGTCGGCGCCCTCGGCGTCCTCGTCGCCCAGGCATCCTCAGACGGCTAATCACGTACGAGTATGCCGTCTCAAAGTCGTCCTCTTTTCAGCGCAGCCTCGATGCACATGGACGTGATGCGTCTCTCGGCAATGAAAACGTCCGAGTCCTGCGGCGTGTCCTGGCGATCCGCGCGGCTGGCCTGGAGCGGGCCCGGGCAGGCAAGCCGGCGCGGCCCATGTTGATGCCCATCTCCAGGAACTCCTGAAGGCGCGTGTATGCTTTGGGGTTCTGTGCTAGGAGCTTGTCGATGACGGTGAGGGGGTCCGAGTGAATCCGCAGCACCACCGGCTTAACGGTTCGCCCTGCTTGAAAACGAGTCGGTAGCTATTAGCCCATGCGTAGCCTTCAACAAGGCTTGTATTCGTTGTGCTCCGGAAGCGACATGCGCACCGTCTTGGGGAAAGCGTGATGCTAGACTCGTCAGCTACAGCATAAACATGGGGGTTGGTCGGGTCTCATCTTACATATCGTCGCATCTTTTCAAGCCACCCCGGTTCCGATTCGGGTTAGAGGCGTTGTCGAAAGCGTAGAGCGCGGCCTGGAATACAGCTTCTTGAATCACGTCCGGAGCGAGCGGCTTGTCAATACCGTCTTCGTATAGGCTCCTCGCCAGTGCATACTCTATCAAACATGTTAGACATTTGCGGACAGCGGCAGAGTTCGGTGATGCACGTACTTGATTTGGCAAGCAAGACCTTGAGCATCTCGCTTTCGACGTACTCCATGGGAACTATCGAAAAAATGCCGCCCGAGTTGGGCTTGGAAGACGTGGCTGGTTGGCCCCATTGCCGGAGCCACAGAACCTCGCGTCGTGCTTGCACCCAGTATTCATCGCCCTCTGCGGGAGCATTGTTCGATATTGCACGCAGTAGCTTGCCGAACTCGCTCTTCTGTTCCCTTTCGTCTGTGAGAAAGACGAGATCACCCGCTCTCCTGACGGACAAGGGACCCCGAGCCGCGTAGAAACAAATGCGCTCAGGACGAGAGCCACCAGCAAGGTCGTGGCAGAGGAATTGGCTGATGTAAGAGGGTTCTCGGGTTGAAGCAGGTCGTTTCTCATGTAGCTCGCTGTCCTGGCTTCGGCGAATGATGGGGGCAGCCCGTCAACACCAAACATATTGGGCAGAGCCAAGAGCGCCTCGTCCAAAGACAAGTCCCCTTTGCCGCAACCCAGGAGAGATCGTATCTTGAGCGATATTCGATAAAGGCCACCCAGGGATGTCTTCGTCGCCTCCTGGACCAGGTATGCCGAAGCAAGCACGGCCCTGGCATAGGAGTGGAGTAGGTAGCGCTGTTTGTATTCCGGCAAGGTCAAGCTGATGTCGTGGCCAAAGTCAACATCTCCGGGCCCGTCCCATTGCTCAATGGCGCCTACGATGACATCGCAGGACCTGGTAGCCTGGGTGGTAAGCCATTCGGCCACTTCATCCACCCCGTACATGTGACGGAGGTTTCTCCGGGTCCTCCCGTCCAGCGGTCCTCGTCATAAAGCCACGGTCCAATCGAGCCCTGAGGTCCCGGCTGATTTGCCCCCCTTGGCTGGTCTGTGAGAGGAGGTGGCGAACGGCGTTGGGCCGGACAAGCCCTCGAACTCGACGAGGGAGTACGCCGGCACTGTCTCGATGTAGTACTCCGAGGTTCTCCGCACAAAGGGGAGGACGGTGGAGATGATCCAGGAGCGCAACGTGTCGAGTGGTTGATGAAGGGCACGAGGAGGTCTGGCAGCAGCGAGAGCATTCCAGACTCCTCATCCATCCGACGGGCACGTTGGAAGAGGAACAGGGTCAGCGCATCGTCCTCGGCCTGTGCTTGCGTGGGTGCATTGGGGCTCGCGAGCTGAACAAGACCAAGTTTCTTTGCCCTTTTGAAGGCCAGCCGATCCGGCATGGCGCTGACGGGAGAGAGGTCGAGCTCAACGCCGGGGTCGCGCTGGACAAAGTCTCCAGCTTCCATCTCAAGCAGGAAGCCGACGTACGAGGCCGGCCTCACCGTCTCGGGCAGACGGGTGAGAAGGACACCAGGACACATCATTGCGTAGTGCGTCTGGGCACTGACTTGACAGCAAGGAGAGGCCATCTATGTCGGCATGGGCAGCCAGATGAACGGCCAGCAGCAGCACCTTGGCGGGCGACAGCGTGCTGCACATCCTCGTCCAGCTCCCGGGTAGCCGGTCGGTAGCAGATGCCCGGTCGTATGAGGAGTGAACAAGACAGGGATGCCGGCGTCGACAATATACCCAAGCAACAAGGGAAGCCGGTGAGTTCAAGACGTAAGCTCCAGGCACCCATCAAACGTGGCAGCTCTCCCACCTTTGTTACCCGCTAATTGTAAGTAGGTACCTGCAATATTTAGTCAGAAGCGTACCTTGGTTTTCCCTTTTAGGTATTATACAGCTGTTGTAGCAGATGCATGGTTGCTGGAGACTGTTGGGAGAAGCTCACTTGTCGGTCGAGAAGGTTGGGTGAACCGTCCAGTGTTGACATGCTTCGTGAGATGCACATACCCGGATATGCAACAACCGCGGCGTAGCATCTCCCGACATTCAATTGACCCATACAGGGGGGCTGGACCCAGTATCAAAAGTACCTGCAGCCGCAGCAAATTCGCAGTGGGGCCGCATGTCGCATCTGATAGTCGTGGACTTGAGGGTCCGCAACCTACTCGTACATGTCGGATTACGGACGCTGGACCGACGACCACAGCCGTCTCCCTCTTGAACACAGGCGAATCCGAAGGCGGCGGTAACAGCAACGCGCAAAGCTTGCATATTTCACCATGGCGTCGGGATACGGCATGCACGGCGGTAAGTCTGCATCCAGTGGAGTCGTTTTCGCCGAGCTCGCTGAGGTGCTGCGA
>CAVWKX010000016.1:0-12100 GCA_963755655.1 uncultured Acidimicrobiaceae bacterium | reverse complement strand
GCACGCCGGCGTTCACGGCATCGAGGGCCGGCGCCTCGGACTCGTTGACGATGGTGGCCCCGGCGAACATGGCGTCCCCCCCGACGTCGTCGGGCACCGGGCCACGCTGGCCCAGGCCTCGAGGGCACGGAGCACCCGGTCGAGGTCGATCCCGGTCCGCTGCGCCGCCGGGGCGTCCGCCCACGGCGGCGCGGCGCCCGGCCGCCAGGTGGCCGGGCGCGGGATCACCTGGGGCGGCACCGGACGGGACATCCCCCGCACGCTACCGGTGCCCTGCTCGCCCTCGGCCCGAAGTGGCGGCTCGCCCGACCGCGCCCGGGCGCCTCGCTACGCTCTCGCAGCGATGACGTCCCCCGAAGACCTGCAGGCGCAGGCCGACGCGCTGCACTGGTACCACACCATCGACCTGGGCAACGGCGTCGTCACGAAGGGCGACAGCGCGCAGGACGACGGGACCCGGCATCCTCCCCGACGTCACCGGGCGCAGCGTGCTCGACATCGGGGCCTGGGACGGCAAGTACTCGTTCCTGGCCGAGCAGGCGGGCGCGTCCCGCGTCGTCGCGCTCGACCACTACGCCTGGGGCGTCGACTTCGCCGCCCGCGGCGCCTACTGGGCCGAGTGCATCCAGCGCGGCACGCTCCCCGACCAGTCCCGCGACGAGACGGACTTCTGGCAGCCCGACCTGCCCGGGCGGCGCGGCTTCGAGCTGGCGGCGGCGGCGCTGGGGTCGAAGGTCGAGCCGCTGGTGGCCGACTTCCAGACCGTCGACCTCGACGAGGTCGGCCAGTTCGACGTCGTGCTCTACCTCGGCGTGCTGTACCACATGAAGGAGCCGCTGACCTGCCTCGAGACGGCTGCGCCGCGTCACCAAGGAGGTCGCCGTCATTGAGACCGAGGCGGTGCACCTCGAAGGGCCTCGACGGCGAGGCGTTGCTGCAATTCCACGCCGGCAGCTCGCTGCGCACCGACTTCGGGAACTGGTACGTGCCCACCATCGAGGCGCTGCACAACCTGTGCCGGGCCGCCGGCTTCTCCGAGGTGCGCACCGTCGTCGGTCCGCCGCGCGGCCCCGACGCCGCCCGACCGCTTCACTGCAGGTCAAGCTCGGGCGGCGGCTTGCCGGCGTCGCGCCGGCCGCTGCCCTCGGCGCCGACCGCCAACTACCGCGCCGTCGTCCACGCCATCGCCTGACGGGAGCGACGTCGCCCCGGGTCCGGCCGGCCCGGCGCCGGAGCGGGGAGTGCGTCAGTCGTTCTCCACGGTGTAGTCCCAGTAGCCGACGACGTGCTTGTGATCGGGCGCCCACTGCATCATGCCCTCGCCCACCAGCTCGTAGGAGCGGAGCTTGAAGGTGAGCGTCTGGCCCGGGTGGAGGACGGGTGGCGGCGCATGCTCGCCCGGGACCAGCCCCATGAGGAACACCGAGCCGAGGTGGTCGACCGAATGGAAGTCGGCGATGGAGACGGGCACGTCGGCACTGGCGTCCTTCATCGTCACGGTCCAGGTGCAGGTCGTGGCGGCGGGCTGATCGGGAAGGCCCTCGCCGGGGACGATCGGCCCGCTGACGGTGACGTCGACGTGGAACGCCTTCGTCTTCGCCTCGATGGCCAGGCCTTCGGTCTGCAGGGCCGGCTTCGCCTCGGTGCCGATCAGCGTGGCGTCGATGGTCGGATCGAGCGTCTTCTTCGGGAGGAAGGACGGGTACTGCGCGGTCGTTCTTCCCCGGCAGGGCCGAGGGATGGGCTCGAGCCACCCGCCGCCGCCACAACCGGCGAGGACGAGCACGCCCACGAGCGACGCCGCACAGCAAGCCGGGGCCGGGCGTGCGCGCCCGACCCCGGCCCCGCATGCATCTGCTCGTCCGGTGGAGCCCATCGACTGCGGTAGGGACCTCCTACCCATTCCTGCCCGGTGCGCCGTCCCGGCCCGGCCGCCCCGGCAGTCCGTTGCCGCCGTTGCCACCGTTGCCGCCCGGGACCCTGTTGGACCCGTTGCCGCCGTTGCCGCCGTCGCCGCCGTTCCCGCCGAACCCGTTGCAGGGCGGCGTGTTGGGTGGCGACGTCGGGGTGCCGGCAGCGGTGAGCCAGGTCCCGTTGAATTCCTCGGGCGGGCAGGCGCCGTTGCCACCGTTGCCACCGTTGCCGCCGTGGCCGGCCTTCGTGAAGCCGTTGCCGCCCTTGCCGCCGTCGCCGCCGCTCGTCCCGCAGCCGGACGCTCCGGCCGCACCCGGAGCGCCACCGAAGCCACCGTTCCCCGGCCTGCCCGCGTGGGCCTGGGAGCCGAGGTTGACGTGGACCGGGCAGTAGAGCGCCGTCGCACCGCTCCCGCCGACCGCGGCGTAGCCGGGCGGCACCGTCACCGCGGTGAAGTGCTGGGCGGTGAAGACGTCCGGCCCGAAGCTGGCCAGCCCGGCCTGTGCCGCGTAGCCGATGTGGCCCTGGCCGTCGAGGCCGCCGCAGACCGTGCCCGCCGCCAGCGGGGTGTCGGCGTTGGAGGGGTTGGTGCAGGACTTCCCGGTCAGGAACAGGTCCTCCAGCGTGCGCAGCGTGCTGTAGTGGTTGTAGTACGTGCTCGACACGGTGCCCGGCTTGATGAGCGGGCTGATCAGCACCGTGCCGGTGTCACCGCCGCCCGGCGTGAAGTCGGTCGGGTCGAACAGCGGGTCGTCGGTGACGCAGCCCGCGGTCGTCGCCGCCTCGTCGCCGCTGGGGCAGCTGCGTGCTCCCGACGGTGGAGGTCGCCCCCTCCGCGCTCAGCGTCACGTTGCCGTTGTAGCCGTTGGGCAGGGTGACCGGCTGGCCGCTGTCGTTGAGCAGCTGGAAGGTGCCGATCCACGGCTTGGCGATAGTTGTTCGACGCCGTGGTGGTGCTGGCGTTGGCCGACAGCGCGATCGGTCCGGTGTCGCTGACCGCGCCGACGAACGTGTCGGGCGGGATCGTGTTGCCGGCGCCGTCGGTGCCCGAGACCAGTCGACCGGTGTCGTCGGCGTTGATCTTGGAGTCCGTCACCATGCTCGAGCCGGCGGACGCCAGAGCCGGCTCGGTGGCGGAGCCGGGCGACCCGGTCACGTTCGGGCTCTCGCCGGCGAGGCCGGTCGGCCGGTCGATGAACCCGGCCGCGCCCGGGCCGGGCTGCAGCTGCTGACCGGAGCTGTTCGTCACCTCGGGGTCGTTCGGGCCGGTGGGCTCGGTGCTCACGTTGTGGCCGTTGATGTTCTCGCCGGCGGCGTCGGCCAGGACGCCGTAGGCCCCGTAGAGGCTGTTGGCCCCCGGTGCCGTGGTCCCCGGCGAGCCGAAGGACGGCTGGTCGGCCGGTGCCGGGAAGGTCGTGCTGTCGCCCGGAGCGGGCACGTTGTTGAAGCTGTTGCCGATGGTGAACGGCGGGTTGGCCTCGTCGAAGGTGATGTCGATCATGCCGCCGTCGGCGAAGGCGGCGGACTGCTCAATCATCGGGATGTAGTAGCGCAGGAACAGGTCCGCGGCGTAGAGCCCGCCCGTGTAGTTGGCGGGGGTCGTCGCCTCGGGGTCGTCCGCCGGCAGGCCTGCCGGCGTGTAGTTCGGCGTGCCGTTGGCGTTGAAGGCCCCGGAGAGGTTGTTGCCCTGGCAGCTGGCGTCGTGGGCGTCGCTGCAGTTGTTCGGCGTGATCCAGTTGAACGCCGGGACCTCGTTGGCCGGAAGGCTCAGGTCGTGGGCCAGGCCGTAGGTGGGGTCGTCGAGGTTGGCCACGTGGTTGGCGTCGCAGTTGGAGTCCGTGCTTCCCGTTCGTCGGGGCGCCCGGCCCGTCGAACTCCGGCACGGCCGGCTCGTTCAGGGCCGGCTGGGCCGGGTAGGTGACGCCGCTCTGCGTCCCGGCGGACTCGCCCGTCAGGGAGCGTGAACCACCCGGTCGGGAAGTGCTTGGCCACGTACTGGTCGGCCGGGTCGCCGTTGCTGTTGGCGTTGGCCGGCTGGGCGCCCGTGAAGCTCGACACGTCGCCGGTCGGGGCGACCAGGTTCGTCGGGTTGGTGACCGGGTTGCTGCTCGTCGTGCCCGGGTACCCGCACTGCCCGTCGTCACGGCCCGGGCACGGTGTCGCTCACCCCCGGGGTGGTGCCCGTCACGTACGACGTCGATCCGACGGGCTGGGCGCCGCCGAGGTCCTGGGCGTAGGCCTTCCAGGAGACGCCGGCCGCGTTGTACTGGTTGAACAGCGTCGAGACGTCCGTCGGGTAGACGCAGCCGTTGTTGCCCAGTGCGGCGTCGATGCCGCCGTGCACGAGCAGCTGGCCGTAGTTGCCGTTGTTGGAGGCGGTGGCATTCGGCGGCGGTGGTGTTGGTCCCCGACCCGTCGGTGGTGTGGTCGGTGTCGGTCGCCGTCCCCACCGTGCCGTTGGTGATGATCCCGCTGTTGTTGTTCGTCATGTTCGCCGTGGTCGAGCAGTCGTCCTGCACGCCGTAGGACGGCGACTGGCCGGACACCAGCGAGATGTAGTTGTCCATGCTGAAGTGGCCGGTGCCGTAGTAGTTCGTCAGGAGCGCTCCCTGCTGGGGCAGCGTCTGCCAGAGGTAGCTGTTCTGGTTGAGACCGGTGAAGGTCTCGTCGTAGGACTTGTTCTCCAGGATGATCAGCCACACGTGCTTGACGCCGCCGACGGGGGTCCCGGTCGAGGTGATCACGCATTGCGCCTGGTTGTTGGAACCGCCGCTGGGAACCTGCAGCGAGCTGCCGGCCGGGCAGCGTCGACGCGCCCGGAGCGGGCGATGGACGGCGGTGGCGCAGCCATGGCCGTGGTCGAGATGCCCGCGCCGGACAGGGCCAGTGAGCCCGACGGCTGCGGTGACGATCGCTCCGCTTCGCACACGGTGACGCCTGAACCTCTCCGAGATTGCGCACCAGTCCTCCTCATACGCGTTGAGATCCGAACAAGGGGTCGGCGTCAACCTACGGTCGGCGGGTTACGCCGAAGATGACGTTGCGCTACGAGCGACTTATTTCTGTGTGAACGAACCGCGAACAGCGACGTCGCACCCGGAGTTGCGCACACGCGCATTGCGCACGCGACGGCAACGCGTTGCGCACGGCGCGATGTGCGCGTGGCGCACGTCGCACTGCGCCGCACGCACCGGCACGTCGCCGGCTCAGCCCGGGCGCTTGGCGCAGAGTCTTTCCGAGCCGGCGGATCTTGGTCCGGACCGCAGTCGGGAGCAGCTTCTGCTCGGACGGGCAGAGCGTCAGCAGCGCCACGCTCTCAATGGTGTTGAAGGTCGTCACCGACAAGGGAAGATGCGTCTGGGACTCCGTGCTCCTGGCTCCCGTCGCCTCTTCGACCAGCGCCTCGTCGAGGCCTTCCGCGCGCGTCGAGCAGCGCGCAGAACGCCGAGCCGTCGGTCAACAGCGCACGGAGGGCGATGTTCCGCTGCTTCTGCTCGTAGGAGGCCAGCGCGGGGTCGGCCTCGGCGACATCGGTGAAGAACTTCGTGTCCTGCGCGTCGGAGGTCTTCGGCGCCCGCAAGGCGGCGTCGAGCCCGACGGCATGGACGAGCGGATGGCCGCACCGGCGTCTGCCGCAGTGCCGCCGGCGCCGAGCACAACGAGCATCAACGCGAGCACGAACGGACAGGAACGATGCGGCGCAAGGGCACTGTCACGGCCGCCACGTCGCCAGTGTGACACACGCATCTCGTCGGCTGACGCGGCCGCAGCCGGGCCCGAAGACCCGGCCACGAAGCCCGACACGCGTCGCAGGATACCGCCGCGCCACCCGGGATTGCGCGCGGCGCGTGGCCCGACGACGTCACCGGCGCCGATGCCCGGACGCGCCGGTGGCCGGACCCGAAGGCCCGGCCACCGCACGCAGACAAACGTTGCAGACGGGAACTACATCATCCCGCCCATGCCACCCATACCGCCCATGCCACCGCCCGCCATGGCGGCGGCCGCAGCAGCGGCGTCCACCTTCTCGGGCTTGTCGGCCACGAGGGCCTCGGTGGTGAGCAGCAGGCCGGCGATGGAGGCCGCGTTCTGCAGGGCAGAGCGGGTGACCTTGGCCGGGTCGATGATGCCGGCCTTGACCAGGTCCTCCATCTCGCCGGTGGCGGCGTTGAGGCCGTGGTTGCCCTTGGCCGACTCCACCTGGTTCACCAGGACGGCGCCCTCGAGGCCGGCGTTGAAGGCGATCCACTTGAGCGGTGCCTCCAGCGACTGCGCCACGATGCGGGCACCGGTGGCCTCGTCGCCCTCGAGCGTGTCGGCCAGCTCGAGCACCGACTTGCGGGCCCGGATGAGCGCCGTGCCACCGCCGGCCACGATGCCCTCCTCCACCGCAGCGCGGGTGGCGGACAGCGCGTCCTCAATGCGGTGCTTCTTCTCCTTGAGCTCCACCTCGGTGGCGGCGCCGACCTTGACGACGGCCACGCCGCCGGCCAGCTTGGCCAGGCGCTCCTGGAGCTTCTCGCGGTCCCAGTCCGAGTCGGTGTCGTCGATCGCCCGCTTGATCTGGGCGACGCGGCCCTTCACGTCCTCGGACGAGCCGGCACCCTCCACAATGGTGGTGTCGTCCTTGGTGACGATGACGCGCCGGGCGCTGCCCAGCAGGTCGATGGTGGCGCTCTCCAGCTTGAGGCCGATCTCCTCGCTGATGACCTGGGCGCCGGTGAGGACGGCCATGTCCTGGAGCATCTCCTTGCGGCGCTCGCCGAAGCCGGGGGCCTTGACGGCGACCGAGGTGAACGTGCCACGGATCTTGTTGACGACCAGGGTGGCCAGGGCCTCGCCCTCGACGTCCTCGGCGATGATCAGCAGCGGCTTGCCGGTCTGCATGACCTTCTCGAGCACCGGGCACCAGGTCGTGCACGGCGCTGACCTTGGAGTTGTAGAACAGGATGACCGGCTCGTCGAGCACCGCTTCCTGGCGCTCGGGGTCGGTCACGAAGTACGGCGACAGGAAGCCCTTGTCGAACTGCATGCCCTCGGTGAGCTCGAGCTCGATGCCGAAGGTGTTGGACTCCTCGACCGTGACGGTGCCGTCCTTGCCGACCTTGTCGATGGCGTCGGCCAGCACGTCACCGATGGCGGAGTCCGCAGCCGAGATGGAGGCCACCTGGGCGATCTCCGTCTTGCCGCCGACGTCCTTGGACTGCTTGGCGATGTTCTCGACCGCAGCCTTGACGCCCTTCTCCATGCCCTTCTTCAGCCCGGTCGGGCTGGCGCCGGCGGCGACGTTGCGCAGCCCCTCGGCGATCAGCGACTGGGCCAGCACGGTGGCCGTCGTGGTGCCGTCACCGGCGACGTCGTTGGTCTTGGTGGCGACTTCCTTGACCAGCTGGGCACCCATGTTCTCGAACGGGTCGTCCAGCTCCACCTCGCGGGCGATGGACACGCCGTCGTTGGTGATGGTCGGGGCGCCGAACTTCTTCTCGATCACCACGTTGCGGCCTTTCGGCCCCAGGGTGACCTTCACGGTGTCGGCCAGCTTGTTGACGCCGGCCTCGAGCCCGCGCCGGGCGGACTCGTCGAACTTCAGGATCTTGGGCATGACTGTGTCGAACTCCTCTCGAGTCCTCGAATCTCAGGGGTAACTGCAGGGAGGCCGCCGCGCCGGCCCGGATTGCACCGGGGCGGCGGGCCGACCGAAAAGCGTGCGACCGATCAGGCCAGCTTGGCCAGGATGTCGCGGGCGGACAGGATGAGGACGTCCTCGCCATCGAGGATGTACTCGGTGCCGCCGTACTTGGAGTAGACGACGGTGTCGCCGACCTTGACGTCGAGCGGGATCAGCTCGCCGGTGTCCTCGGAGCGGCGGCCGGGGCCGACGGCCAGCACTTCGCCCTGCTGGGGCTTCTCCTTGGCGGTGTCGGGAATGACCAGGCCAGAGGCGGTGGTCTCCTCGGACTCGCCGGGGCGGACGACGATCCGGTCATCGAGGGGTTGCAGACTCATTTGAAACGGGCCTCCTTGGCACTCGTTAGCACTCTCGGGTTGCGAGTGCCAGAGTAGCGGGCTTTCCGGGGCGCTGGCAAGGGGGGACCGGCAGCCCGGGCCGAAAATCCCGCCGGGGCCGGCGCCGTGTGGTCCCGGCCCGGACCACGTTGTCCCCGGTGGGAACACGTCGACGCGCCACCGCCCCGCCCGCAGCGGCGGCGTCGGGCGCCGGCGCCCACGGAGGAGGAGGGGACGCCCATGGAAGGGACGGAGCACTGGCGGCGTGCCGTGCGGTGGACGTTGGCGGGGATCTTCGTCGTGGCGCTGGCCGCTGGCCTCGTCGGCCGGCTGACCGGCGGCGGCGACCGCGCCGCTGGCCGATGCCAGCACCGGCGTCCGACGACGGCGTCGACGCGACGGTGGCCCGGGGCTCGGCGGCGCTGCTCGACCTGTCGGACCTGCCCTCGGGGTGGACCGCCGGCGGCGCAGGGGCCGCGCCCACACGGGTGACGCCCTGGTCGCCCAAGCTGGCCCGCTGCGTCGGGGTCCCGGCTCGGGTCGCCGCCGTGGCGCCGACCAAGGTCGAACAGCCCCGACTTCACGAGCGCCGACCAGGTCGACGCGGTCGAGGACAGCGTGTCGGTGTACCCCTCGGGGGCCCAGGCCCGGGCCGAGTACGCCGCCCTGGCGAGCACCAGGACGACGGGGTGCATGAACCGGGTGGCCAGCCTGGCCCTGCAGCAGCACATGCAGAAGCAGGCGGGGAGCACCACCACGGTGGGTGTCGTGAGCTTCGCCGACCTGCCCGCCGCGGCGGCCGGCCTCCATCTGACGGGCTTCACCGTCACCATCCCGATCGCCCGCGGCGGGCGCGTCCTGACGGTCTGGAGCACGCAGGTCGACTTCGTCTCCGGCGCGCTGTTGCAGCAGATCACGTTCAACGGCAACGGCTCGGCGTTCCCGCCCGTGCTGGAGGAGCAGCTGCTCTCGACGATGCAGGCCCGGCACTGATCCTGCGGCGGGAACGGGGGCTACCTATACGCTCCCGGGCGACCACCACGACCCGGAGGGAAGCCCCATGGCGCCAGCCAACCCGAAGAGCGACCCCGACCGCTGGTGGCACGGCGGCGTCTTCTACCAGATCTACCCCCGCTCCTACGCCGACTCCAACGGGGACGGGGTGGGCGACCTGCCCGGCATTGTGTCCAAGCTCGACCACCTGGCGCGCCTGGGCATCAGCGCAGTGTGGCTGTCGCCGGTGACCTGCTCGCCCAACCGCGACTGGGGCTACGACGTCTCGGACTACCGCGACATCGACCCCTCGTTCGGGACGCTCGACGATCTCGACGTGCTGGTGCGCGAGGCGGGCCAGCGGGGCATCCGCATTCTGATGGACCTGGTCCCCAACCACACCAGCGACCAGCACGCCTGGTTCGTCGACGCCTTGAGCGGGCGGGGGTCGGCGCACCGCGACTACTACGTCTGGGCCGACCCGAAGCCGGACGGCAGCCCGCCCAACAACTGGGCCAGCATCTTCGGCGGTCCCGCCTGGCACTTCGACGAGGCCGGCGGGCAGTACTACCTGCACAACTTCGAGGCCGAGCAGCCCGACCTGGACTGGTGGAACGAGGACGTGCGACGCGAGTTCGACGACATCGTGCGCTTCTGGTGGGACCGCGGTGTGGCCGGGTTCCGCATCGACGTGTGCAACATGATGATCAAGGACAAGCTGCTGCGCGACAACCCGCCCGCCACGGAGGACGACCCGCTCGACCAGCAGTTCATGGGGCTGCGGGCCGTCTACAACACCGACCGCCCCGAGGCCCACGACATCCTGCGGCGGTGGCGCGCCATTGCGGAGACCTACGAGCCGGAGCGCCTCCTCATCGGCGAGACCAACGTGGAGAAGCTGCCCGTCCTCATGGAGTTCTACGGCGACGGGCACAACGAGCTGCACGGCGGCTTCAACTTCGTGTTCATCAACGCGCCGCTCGAGGCCGCCGCGCTGCGCGCGGTCGTGGAGGAGACCGAGGCCCTTCTGCCCGAGGGTGCGTGGCCCATCTGGACGGCGTCCAACCACGATGTGTCGCGTCTGGCCACCCGCTGGGCCGCCGGCGATCCCGCCAAGGTCAAGCTGGCGCTGCTGCTCCTGCTCACCCTGCGCGGCACCCCCTTCCTCTACGCGGGCGACGAGATCGGCCTGGTCGACGGGCCCGTGCAGCGGGCGGACGTGCTCGACAGGGTCGGCGCCCGCTTCTGGCCCGTCTACAAGGGCCGCGACGCCGAGCGCACACCGATGCCGTGGACCGGCGGGCCCGGCGGAGGGTTCACCGCGGCGGGTGTGCGCCCGTGGCTGCCCATGGCCGACCCGGCCCTCTGCAACGTGGCCGACCAGGAAGGCGATCCCGGCTCGGCGCTCGAGCTGTGCCGTCGCACCATCGCGGCGCGCTCGGCCAACGAGGCCCTGGCCGTCGGCTCCTACCGGTCGCTCCCGTCCCCCGGCGGCACGTGGGCCTATGTCCGCGGTGATCGTGATGGTGATGGAGCGACGGTGCTCCTCAACATGTCGAACGAGACGGCGTCCTTCGACGGCGTCGCCGGGACGGTGACCGTGAGCACCGAGCACGGGCTGGAGGGCTCGAGCGTCGTCGGGGCGTTGGCGCTCCCACCCTGGGGTGGCGCCGTCGTGACGCCATGAGCGCGAGCCGCGGCGCTTCGTCCTGTGCACGACACCCGCCCACGGTCACACGGCACCACTGGTGGCCGTGGCCGGCCGCCTCGTCGCCGACGGGCACGAGGTCGTGTTCTTCACGACCGAGCACTACCGGGCCAGGATCGAGGGCACGGGCGCGCGCTTCGTCCCCTTCGCCACCGAGGACGACGCCCACGATCTGATGGTGGCCAATCCCGAACGTGAATCGTCGTCGAAGCGGGGCGTCCGGGGCGTGAAGGACGACCTGCGTCGGATCTTCATCGGCCCGCTGCCCGGCCAGTGCCGGGGCCTGCGCGCCATCCTCGACGACTTCGCGGCCGACTGCATTGTGGTCGACTCCATGTTCTTCGGCGCCCTCCCCCTGGCACTGGGCCCGCGGGCGGCTCGGCCGGCGCTGGCCTGTGTCGGCGTCATGCCGTACTCGTCGAACAGCCGGGACACCGCACCCTTCGGGGTGGCGTTCCAGCCCGGAACAGGACCGCTGCACCGGGCGCGCAACGCGGCAATGAACTGGGCGACCGAGCACGTCGTGCTGACCGACGTGCAGCGCTTCGCCCGGCGCCGGCTGGCCGAGGCCGGAGCGACCGACGGATTCCCCGGCTACTTCGTCGACCTCCAGCCCAAGGTGGTCGATGCCTACCTGCAGGCGACGGTGGCCGGCTTCGAATACCCGCGGTCCGACCTCGCGTCCTCGGTGCAATTCGTGGGGCCGATCCTCGCCCCGCCGGCGGGCGCCGTCGAGCAGCCGGCGTGGTGGGAGGAGCTCGAGGGCGGCCGGCCGGTCGTGCACGTCACCCAGGGCACGCTCGACAACGCCGACCTCGGCCGGCTCCTCCTGGTGACGACCCGGGCCCTCGCGGGCGACGACGTCCTCGTCGTCGCCACCACCGGCGGGCCCGATCCCGCGCCGTTACGGCGGGGACTGCCCGCCAACGTCCGCCTGGAACGCTTCATCCCGCACGACCTCCTGCTCCCCCACGTCGACGTCATGGTGACCAACGGCGGCTACGGCGGCGTGCAGCAGGCGCTCGCGCACGGCGTCCCACTCGTGGTCGCCGGCGACAGCGAGGACAAGCCCGAAGTGGCGGCCCGGGTGCAGTGGACGGGGGCGGGCATCAACCTGCACACCGGACGACCCTCGCCGGCCATGGTGGCGCGCGCCGTGCGGCGCGTGCTCGGCCGTGACTCGTACCGGCAGCGGGCGGAGGCGCTCCAGGCCGAGATCGCCGCCACCGATCCGCTCGATGCGATCAGTGGCGTGCTGGCGGAGCTCTGCGCGGCGAACGATGCCGTCCTGCGCCGGACCGAGACGGTCTGACCTCGTCGGCGTCCGAACCGGGCGGGCCGTCTGAACCGGACCATCTGAACCGGACCGCCTGAACCGGGCCGTCTGAACCGGCGACATCGCCTGCAACGCCGGTCGGGCACACCACCAGGGGTGGCCCCAGGAGACCAGGGAAGACTCCGGCGGAGCACGGCCGGTTA
>CAVWKX010000015.1:0-33467 GCA_963755655.1 uncultured Acidimicrobiaceae bacterium | reverse complement strand
AGGAGGGGACACCGTCGTGAACATCGCCATGCTGCTCGAAATGGCGGCCGAGGGTGACCCCGAACGCATCGTCCTCGGTTCCCACGAGGGCGGCATCACCGCCGCCGATCTCCTCGAGCAGGCCCGCCGGGCCGCGATCTACTTCGAGAAGAGCGGTGCCGTGGTCGTCGGCTACTTCGGGCTGAACACCGACACGCTGCCGGTGGCGCTCTTCGGCGCCGCGCTGGCGGGCGTGCCCTTCGCGCCGCTCAACTACCGCGCCCCCGACGAGCAGCTCCGTGGCATCGTCGGCCGCGTCCAGGGCGGCGTGATGATCGCCGACGACGAGGAGGTGGCGCGCCTGGCCGACATCGGCGCCACCAATGTCATCACCAAGGCCACGTTCGAAGCGGCCATCGCCGAGCCCCTCACCGGCGAGCATCCCTTCGTCGACCCCGAAGAAGTCGCCGTGCTGCTCTTCACCAGCGGCACCACGTCGGAGCCCAAGGCGGCGATTTTGCGCCACCGCCACCTCGTCTCGTACATCATCTCGAGCGTCGAGTTCCTCGGCTGCGAGCCGACCGAGGCGCAACTGATCTGCGTCCCCTCGTACCACATCGCCGGCATCGCGGCCGTGTTGAGCTCGCTCTACGCGGGACGTCGCATCATGTACCTGCCGTCCTTCGAGGCCACCTCGTGGGTGCACCTGGCGGCGGCCGAGCACATCACGCACGCCATGGTGGTGCCGACCATGCTGGGCCGGATCCTCGGCGCGCTCGAGGAGGGTGGCGTCGAGTTGCCGGCCCTGCGCCACCTCTCCTACGGCGGCGGGCGCATGCCGCTCGAGCTCGTCGAGCGCACCTTGACGACATGCCCCACATCGATCTCGTCAACGCCTACGGGCTCACCGAGACGAGCTCGACGATCGCCATGCTGACCCCCGACGAGCACCGCGAGGCCTTCGCCAGCGACGACCCGGCCATCCGGGCGCGGCTGGGCTCGGTCGGGCGACCCCTCCCGTCCCTCGAGGTGGAGGTGCGCGACATCGACGAGGCGGCCCTCCCACCGGGCGAGAAGGGTGAGATCTGGGTGCGCGGCGAGCAGGTCGCCGGCGAGTACGTCGGGCAGACCACGCTGACCGAGGACGGCTGGTTCCGCACCCGCGATGCCGGCTGGTTCGACGTGCACGGCTTCTTGTACGTCGACGGGCGACTCGACGACGTCATTGTGCGGGGGGCGGAGAACATCTCGCCGGGCGAGATCGAGGAAGTGCTCATGGCGCACGCCGCGGTCGCCGAGGCCGCGGTCATCGGCATCCCCGACGCCGAGTGGGGCGAGGCGGTGGCGGCCGTGGTCGTGCTGCACGCGGGCGGCGAGGCCTCGGAGACCGAGCTGCAGGTCTGGGTCAGGGAGCGCTTGCGCTCCACCAAAATGCCCGGCGTGGTCGCCTTCCGGGAAGAGCTGCCCTACTCGCCGACGGGGAAGCTCCTGCGCCGGGTCTTGCGGGACGAGCTGTCCGGATCCCGGATCAGCGTCGGGGTAGCACGACCTGATCGTCGGGTCCGGCGCCCGCTCAGTCCATCGACGGAAACGCACCCTCGTAGTCGTTCTCGAGCAAGGGGATGACGCCCTGCGGCCCCCGCTGGGCGCAATTGCCGTCTCACCCATCGTGTCGTGCAGCACGACCCGGTCGCGTCCCTCGTGCTTCGCCTGCAGGAGGGCGTCGTCGGCCCGGCGCAGAATCGTCGCCAGCTCCTCGCCCGGTTCGCACTCGGTCACCCCGAAGCTCACGGTGAACTTGGGGAGCCCGCCGACGGTGATGGCGGCATCGAGTTGTGTCGCGCACCGTGTTGAGCGCCCGCGCCGCGTCGACGGCTGAACAGTCCGGGAAGGCGATGGCGAACTCCTCGCCGCCGTAGCGCGAGGCCACGTCGCTGGTCCGCAGCGAATCGCGCAGCACGCGGCTGAAGAGGCGCAGCGCCCGGTCCCCGGTCTCGTGCCCGTAGGTGTCGTTGAGGACCTTGAAGTGGTCGAGGTCGGCCATGGCCATGGCGACCGGGTAGAGGTGGGCCGGGATGGCGTGGACCCGCTGGGAGAAGGATCGCCGGTTGAGCAGTCCGGTGAGCGTGTCGGTCGACGCCTGCAACTGCGTCTCGGCCATGACCCTGAGCAAGCCGATCCGCGCGCCCGCCAACTTGGCCAGCGTGGCCAGGTCGTCGACCCGATCGTCTTCCACCTTCGCTCCCGCCTCGCCGGTGGCGTGGATCACGCCCACCGTGCGCCCCATGATGGACACGGGCACGCAGAGCGCCGAGAGGCGGCCCTCGGGGCGGTTGCGCAACTTGGGGCAGGCGTCGAGGTGGTCGCTGTCGGCGAAGACCTGGATCTGGGCGCGCCGTGCCGCCGGGCAGCGGTCGGGCGAGTCCACGCCGCAGCTCGGCGGCTTGCCCTCGGGACCGACGGCCGCCATGCGATGGAGGTGCGCGTGGCTGTTGTCGGCCAGGAGCAGCTCGGCCGGAGCCTCGGGCAACACGGTCGCGAAGGACCGCTCGATCACCTCGATGACCTCGGGCTCGCCTTCGGCCATGTCGAGCGCGTTGGCCAGCCGGCTCTCGAAGCGCTGTCGTTGCACCTGGGCATCGCGGATCTCGGCCTGGCGGTCGGCGTCGGACATCGCCTCGCTCAGCTCGGTGTTCAGCCGCTCGGCGTCGGCCACGGCACTGCTCAACTCCGCGTTGAGATTGCGGACCTTCTCATCGGTGCGCCGCTGGTTGCGCTCGCCCATGGCCACCAGCACGAAGGCCAGCGGCAACATGATGCCCATGAGGATGCCGACCGCCACCAGGTCGGCGTAGATGCCCGAGGCCAGCGCCTGGCCCGCCATCATGCAGGGGACGAAGATCAGCGCAAAGGCACCGAGGGCGATGATGGGGCTGATCAAGCGGAAGCGGGCTGACCGCGCTACCTCTCCCGACCACTCCTCCTCGGTGACCATGTGGTTCTCCCTCTCGCCGCTGGCGCCGAGTGCCGGCCAAGTTGTCAGGCACGGCATGAGTCGACCCGGGGCATGCAGCGCCACGCATGGAACGACTTCATAGGGGTTTCGTCCCACGGGGACACGACCTTTAGGGGCTCGGAACGTGGGGTTGCCGGGACCAGCGGGGACTCCGAGAATTGGGCGGACGTTGGGCCGATGCAAACTCTCGGGATCCGATTGCGGTGGGGCTCGGTTCATTCTGGCAACAAGGGGCGGAGTGGCTGCTTGCCGGAGCCAGTTCGCTGAGCCAGCGTTGGGTTCTTCGGTAGGCCTGCTCGGACAGTGCAGCGCTCCGTCGGTAGTCGAAGCGCCCGGGGGCAGACGGTTCGGCCGAAGGGATGATGTGCACGTGGCCTCCCGTCTGTTCGGCCCGGCGGCGCGCCTCTCCTAACTGGAGCCGCGGCTACTTGCGAGGTCAGCAAGGAGACCGAATTCATGGCGATCGCGACGGCTCCTCTGGGCGGAGCATTGCGAGCGGCGGTCGCGGTGCTGATGAGATAGATCTCGTCCGCCCCGAGATCCTGAGCCTCGAGCACTGGCTGATTGGACGACAGGCTGCCATCGATGAGCCACCGCCCCTCGACGCTGACCGGCGGGAACAAACCTGGAATGGCAGAACTAGCGGCCAGAGCATCGCCGATGTCACCTGTGCTCAGCACGACGGGTTCGCCGCTGAGCGCGTCGGTGGCCACCGCGCCGAAGGGCACCGCCGCCTCTTCGAATCGAGTGATGGGTATCCACTTGGCGAAGAGCCGGCGCAGTTGTGCAGCCGAAACGAGATGGTTCCGCAAACCGAAAAAACCCATGAAGGCCAGCAGCGGGTTGAGTTGCACGGCTTCCTCTCGCCGCAAGGCCACCCACGCCGCTTGCAGCGCCCGGGCACCCTCGAGGCCGGGACGAGTCGCCAAGAAGGCCGCATTCATCGCGCCCACCGAGGTGCCCACCAGAAGGTCGGGCTCGATACCAGCTTCGTAGAGCGCAACCACACTTCCAGCCTGCATGGCGCCAAGATTCCCCCCGCCGGAGAGAACGAATGCGGTCGTCATCGCCCGGCCTACGCGGTTCGGCCTCGGCGGCCCGTGGGATCGTTCTGGGAAACGTCCGGACAAGCCTGCCGGCACGGTCTCGCGGGCATTCGGAATTGCCTCTCCGAAGTGGCGGTCGAGCACGGCGCCATGGTCCGACGTTGCGCAAAGTGGTCGAGAAACTCATACCCGGTCGTGGGCACCCAAAGCAAGAGCGCAATGCCGGCCGACCGTGCGCCGGGAGAGGTATTTGAGTATCCTTAATCCGTGATCCACTCCCGGGGGGAGCAATATGAGGGTCGGGCTGGGCTGAACCGCGGACGGGGTTGGGTCGGCCGGGCCGCGGGCGCCGGTGAACACCTACGTCGAATTCCTCCTCCTCGGCCTGGGCAACGGCGGCGTCTTCGCCGCCCTGGCGATGGCCCTCGTCGTCACCTACCGCTCGTCGGGGGTGCTCAACTTCGCCACCGGCGCCCAGGCCCTCTACGCGGCCTACACCTACTCGCTGTTGCGGAACGGGCAGCTGCTCATCCCGATTCCGGGCCTCGGGCCGACGGTCAGCGTCGGGTCGAACCTGGGCTTCTGGCCGGCGCTGCTGATCACGCTGGCCATCCAGGCCGTCATGGGCGCCGTCGTTTACCTGCTCGTGTTCCGGCCGCTGCGCAACCACCGGCCCGTGGCGAAAGCCGTCGCCTCCATCGGGCTGATGGGCCTGCTCACCGCCGTCGTGACCTACCAGGTCGGCACGCAGGTCGTCCTGGTCAACCCGATCTTCCCGCAGAACCACGTCACGTTCCTGGGCGTCAGCATCTCGACGGACCGCCTGTGGCTGGCCGGCACCATCATCGCCCTCGGCATTGTGCTGACCGTGGTCTTCCGCTTCACCCGTTTCGG
The DNA here is from genome assembly GCA_963755655.1 of uncultured Acidimicrobiaceae bacterium. Lineage (GTDB taxonomy): Bacteria > Actinomycetota > Acidimicrobiia > Acidimicrobiales > RAAP-2 > Bog-473. Next base: position 28,532 of record CAVWKX010000015.1, on the reverse strand, counting down.
CCTGGCCACCCGGGCCTCGGCCGAGACCGAGGTGGGTGCGCTGGTCAGTGGCCTTTCACCCGATCGCATCGCCCTGGTCAACTGGGTCATCAGTTTCGTCGTCTGCGGCATCGCCGGCGTCCTGATTGCCCCGCTCGTCCCCCTGCAGCCCGGGACCTACACGCTGTTCATCGTGCCGGCGTTGGCCGCCGCCGTGGTCGGGCGCTTCCATTCGCTGGGCTGGGCCATTACCGCCGGGCTGGGCATCGGCGCCCTCGAGTCGCTCTCGGTCTACCTCAACGGGGTCCACCCGGACTTCCCCGCCGGCGCCGGCGAGCTGATCCCCCTCATCCTGGTGCTCGTTGTGCTGGCCGTGCGGGGCCAGACGATGCCGAGCCGCGGCACGCTCATGCAGGTGACGCTCGGACGCGCCCCGCGCCCGCACTGGCGCATCGCCACGGCCATCGTGGGGACGGCGATCGGCATCGGCGCCATCTACCTCTTCACCGGCAACGACCGCGCCGCCCTCTACGCCAGCTTCATCACCGGCGTGATCTCACTCTCGCTCGTGGTGGTGACCGGGTACACGGGCCAGATCTCCCTCGCCCAGCTCACCCTCGCCGGCGTGTCCGCCTACATCCTCAGCACGTTCGCTTCCTCGTGGGGTATTCCGTTTCCGATTGCGCCGATCCTTTCTGCCCTCGTCGCCGCGGCGGCCGGCGTCGTGATCGGCATCCCGGCCTTACGCGTGCGCGGCCTCATGCTCGGCGTCGTCACATTGACGTTCGCCGCGGGCGTCGAAGCCATCTGGTTCAACAACAACTCCATTGACGGTGGTGCGTCGGGATTGAACATTCCTACGCCGCGCCTGTTCGGCATGAACCTGGGCATCGGATCTGGCAAGGACTTCCCCCGACCGGCCTTCGGCATTCTGTGTCTCGTCGTGCTGGTCCTCGTGGCGTTGGGGGTGAGCTGGCTGCGCACCAGCCGCCTGGGCACCGCCATGCTGGCGGTGCGCTCGGACGAGCGCTCGGCCGCGGCCGCCGGCATCAACGTGGTGCGGGTCAAGCTCATCGGCTTCGCCATCGGGGCCTTCATTGCGGGGCTGGGTGGATCCCTGCTGGCCTACCAATTGGGGAACGTGACGTTCCAGGACTTCGACGCCTTCCTGGGCCTGGTCGCCTTCTCCATCGTCGTGGTGGCGGGCATCACGTCGGTAAGCGGGGGCATCCTCGCCGGCATGATCTCGTCGGGCGGCCTGCTGGTGGCGCTCATCTCCTCGGGCGTCGGCAGCGGTGGCGTCGACAACTGGTACGGCGTCGTCGCCGGCATCGGCGTGATCCTGACCGTGATCTTCAATCCGGAGGGTGTCGTCGGGCCGACCCATGTGTTCTTGGAACAACAACGGACGAAGGGGGCGCTGGCCCGGCCGCAGGGCGCGCTGGTGCCGACGTTGGCGACGACGGTGCCGACCGCAGCTCCAGCGCGCCCACCCGAACCGTTGGTGGCTCCGGTCTTCGGGACGAACGGACACATCGCTGGCGCTGCGACTGCGTCCACGACCTCGAGCGCGGCGACCTCGAGCAGTCCGTTGCTCGAGGTGCGGAACCTCACCGTTCGCTACGGCGGCGTCACCGCCGTCGACGACGTGAGCCTCTCGGTGCACGAGGGTCAGATCGTCGGCCTGATCGGCCCCAACGGCGCCGGCAAGACGACCACGATCGATGCGCTGTGCGGGTTCCACGGCTGCGAGGGCACTGTGCTGTTGGACGGACAGGACGTCGGAGGACGCTCGCCCCACATCCGGGCCGGCCTCGGCCTGGCCCGTACATTCCAGCTCGCAGGCGTGTCCGACGACCTGACGGTGGAGGAGAATGTCCAGGTCGGCCAACAGCGGGCGACCACCGGCGACACCGGTGCGCTGACCCGGATCCTCGATGACCTGGGGCTGACCGACATGCGCGATCTGCAGGTCTCCGTGCTGTCCCAGGGCCAGCGCCAGCTCGTGTCGGTGGCCCGCGCCCTGGCCGGCGCGCCCCGGCTGCTGTTGCTCGACGAGCCGGCGGCGGGCCTCGACAGCACCGAGAGCCTGTGGCTGTCCGAGCGCCTGCGGGCGGTGCGTAACAGCGGCGTCACCATCCTGCTGGTCGACCACGACATGAGCCTGGTCTTGAACCTGTGCGACAGCATCGACGTGCTCGACTTCGGCCGGTTGATCGCCCACGGCACCCCCGACGAGATCCGCCACAACGACACGGTGTCGACGGCGTATCTCGGCGCAACGCACCAACGGCTGGCGGTGTCGTGAGCGACACGGCCGTCCTCGACGGCGCTGCGGCAGGCGACAGCGGGGGCGGTCCGGACCTCGGCGGCCCGGTGCTCGAAGTGAAGGGCCTCGACGTCGGCTACGGCAAGCTGACCGTCGCCCGCGACCTCACCTTCTCCCTGGCGCCGCGCACGGTGCTCACGATCCTCGGCCCCAACGGCGCCGGCAAGACGACGCTGCTCATGACGCTGGCCGGTTTCCTGCCGCCACGGGCCGGCAGCATCCGGCTGAACGGCGCACCCGTGAAGGGGTCCTCGGCCCGGCGCATGAACCGGGCGGGCATGGTGCTCGTCCCCGACTTCCGTGCCCTGTTCACCGAGCTCACGCCGATTCAGAATTTGAAGCTGGCCGCCAAGGGCGCCGACCTGGACCCGGTCCTCGAGCTCTTCCCCGCGCTCCAGCGACGCGAAAGGTTGCGCGTGGGCGACCTCTCCGGAGGGGAGCAGCAGATGCTCGCCATCGCTCGGGCGCTCGTGCAGTCGCCGAAGCTGCTGCTCATCGACGAGATGTCGATGGGCCTGGCGCCCGTGGCGGTCGAGTCGCTCATGCCCGTGATCCGGCAGGTGGCCGACGAGCACGGCGCCTCGGTGATCATGGTGGAGCAGCACGTGCAGCTGGCGCTCGAAGTGGCCGACGAGGCCATCGTGTTGGTGCACGGCAGCATCGTGCTCTCGGGCCCGGCAGAGCGGTACCGCAACGACACCAGCGCGGTCGAGGCCGCTTACATGAGCGGATCGGTCTCGACCAGCTAGCTCGCGGTCGGAGGTCGCACCGAGGTGGCGGTTGTTCGGATCAGCGGTGCGCTCCGAATCCAGCGACGTTCTGTGCCGTCGACGACACCTGAGTCAGATCAATGCCGACCTTGACCGGGAGTGTCGCGAGTGCTGGGGCTGAACCGGTGCCGAGCTGGCCGCTCCGGTTGTCGCCCCACGCCCAGAGCCGCCCGGTCTGGTCGATGCCGTAGGTCGCAAAGCCGCCCGAACTCACCTTGACGAAGCTGAGGTTCTTGGGGACGTGTACCTGCACCGGGACCTTGGAGTCCGTGCGGCTGCCGATGCCGAGCTGGCCCCGGTCGTTGCTGCCCCAGGTCCAGACCGCGCGGTTTCGCAGGATGGCGATCGTCTGGCCGTTCTTGGCCCCGCTTCCCCCTTGGAACGCCTGGGTCACGGGATTAGGCAGTGCGACCTTGACGGGCACCGCGCTGTTGGTGGTCGTGCCGTTGCCCAGCTGCCCCGCCGCGTTGTACCCCCAGTTGTAGTAGTCACCGTTGCTGAACAGGGCACCCGACCCCTCCCACGACGACGTGAGGGCGGTCACCTGCACCCCGTTCGGCAAGCCGACGACGGGCGTCGGGGTACTGGCGGAGGCGGTCGATCCGTTCCCGAGCTCGCCGGCGTCGCCACTCCCGCATGCGTAGACGGTGCCATGCGAGTCGACGAGCGCATGTGTCCGGGCGCCTGTGGCGAGCGTCACGTCGGAGAGTGGCAGCTGCTGGGGCTGCTTTTCGATGAGACCCGACAGGCAGAGGTCGTCGGCGGCGTTCAGACCCCAGCCCCAGGCGTGGCCGGTGGAATCGATGGCGAGCGCGCCGTCGAAGGGCATGGGGTTGGCCAGCGAGGTGATCGTGACGCGGGCCGGGAACTCGACTCTGAAGGCCTTCGTTTCGTAGGGCGTTAGCTGGCCGTCGCCGAGCTCGCCGTAGCTGTTCACCCCCCAGCCGTAGACGGCTCCGGTCGAGGTACAGCGCGTAGCCGTCGGAGTTCGAGGTGGCGATCTGCACGACCCGACCAGGGATGCCGGCAATGGCGGTGGGCGTCTGGAGCTGGAGCTGAGAGATCGCACCCTTGTTCCCGACGACTCCCCAGCGATAGACGGTGGCGCCTGCTGTCGCGGCTCCCTGGGGTGCGGTGGTCGCGCCGGTGCTTCCGCCGTTGGTGCTGCAGGCACCGAGCATCAATGCAGCGATGGCGAGCACGCTGACACCCGCTCCGAGGGTCCAGCCAATGCGACGGCCTGCCAGTGGAGTAGACATCCTCGCGTTCTGCATCCTGACCTTCTACCGAACGGGTGTGAGCAGAATGTAAGCATCCCGTGACGCGCCGCGGGGGCGGGCCCTCCCGGAAAGAGGTACCGCCCCCGCAGCAAGGTCCGGAGGAGCCGGCGGACCGGCTGCTCGATCTTCTTTAGAACAGCGGGGTCGGGTTGTAGACCTTGACCGAGGTGACCTTCCCGGTCTTGCCACTCTGAATGACACCGATCGCCGCGGCGGACGAACAGACCGACTTGAGCAGCGGGATCGCGGTCCCGTTGCACGTGTAGGTCAGGCCACCCGAGAGCGGAATGGGGAGGTTCGCGCCGTTCGTCAACTGCGTCTTGATGCCGGCGGCCGTTACGGGGTCCGTTGAACCCTTCATGGCGGCGTTGATCAGGAGCACCGGAGTCACGCCGTCGGCCTGGTTGCTGCTGACGTTCGGGTTCCCACTCACCTTCGGCGCGAACTCCTTCATGATGAAGGCGTACTCCGCATTCTCGGCCTTCGACGACGCCGTGGAGGTCGTGATGTAGGAGCCGGCGAGCGCCTTGTCGAGGGTGGGCGAGTTGAGGATGCTCGGGTCCTGGCAGGTCGAGAGCACGTACTTGGGCAGCTTGAGGCCGAGCGTGTTGTACGCCTGCAGGAACGACGTGCACAGCGTGACGTCGCCGACCATGCCCACCGCATCGGCGCCGCCGGAGACCGCTGATTGCATCTGCGGGCTGATGTCCGCCGTGCCCTCGTTGACCGGGACCACGTCGAAGCCGATGCCGGCCGCCTTGAAGACCAACGCGCCGAGCACCTGGGCGCCCTGAATGGCCGCCGGCACGTTCTCGACGAGGAAGGTGACCTTCTTGAGGTTGTGCGCTTTGGCACTCAATGCCATGGCACCGAGGTAAGCCGGGAAGCCGCCCTCGATGGCGAAGGCGCCCGGGGTGGTGAGCTCGGGCGTGGAGGCCCCACTGATCGTGATGTAGGGGATCCCGCCGGCCACGATGGTCGGGACTTCAGTCGCGCCCTGGCCGGTGAACGGCTCGACCACCGCGACCACGCCCTTCTGGACCATGTCATTGGCACAGGTCTGCCCGCCCGCCGGCGTCGACTGGTTCTCGCACACATAGAGGGTGACCTTGTGGCCGTTGAGGCCGCCGGCGTACTTGTTGATGTACCCGACTGCGGCCTTGGCGCCTTGCTCCACCAGCGCGGACGTGCCGATGGCACTGCCGCCACCGCCGTCGGTGATGATGCCGATGGTGACCGCCGACTGCGTCGCCGGGTCGGGCGTTTCCGCCGACGCTGCGCCTGCAGTGCCGACTCCCACGCCGACGACCGTGGCCGACAAGGACGCGACGGTGATTGCGGCCACTCCCAGCATGCTCAGACCCATGAGCCTTGGCCCTGCCGCCGTCCTTGTTCCACCTCGCCGCGTGGCCGACCGGCCGATCGAACTTGATGTGAGCACTCTTCCTCCTTGGGGATCAGGGGGCGCCAAATGTGCTCGTTCAGCCATAGCAAGCCCCCCGGACGCTAGGCAAAAAGAGGATACCGTTTATCGGTTCCTATCGTCAACATACTGCAACATATTGCGAATTGGCTGGCAGGCCAGATTAACTTTTTCGGATTCCCTCGGGTTGCTGTGGGCGGATTGGTGCGCCTCTTCTCATTCGAGGCGCGCCTCAAACGCCCTCCTCCCCCCGCATTGCAACGGCCCTCGATCCCGTTCCGAAGAACTGGCAGCGGCGTCTGTTGCGAAGCTCCGGTCACAGAGCATCGTTACCGTCCCCGGTCTTCTCCCGGGCGTCATGCGCAACCGGCCCTAGAGAAGAACAGGACACTTTTTATCGTTACCGCAATCAAGGTACTCCAGCGAAAGCAGACGCAATCGTCACCCTGTCGCGTGGCAGCGTTGCTCAGACTCGGCCGGAAAGGGCCCCGGCGTCGGCCAGGGCACGGACCAGGTTGCGCTGGGCCCGGAAGTGGGCATCGAGGCCGGAGTGTGCGGTCAAGAGGTCTCGCTTGTCCCCGGTGCGGAACAGGTGGCCGCCCGTCCGGCTCGACATGCAGGCGCCCAGCCCGAAGAAGACCCGGTAGTAGGTGATGGCCCGCTCGTCCGTCGCCTCTGACGACCCGCCGGCCTGTCGGTAGGCGGCGACAAAGTCGGCCCAGTCCATGAGTGCGGTGGCCGCCGGCCAGGCGGCAGCCAGCTCGCGAGCCGGGGGACCGACCGTGGCCGCCTCCCAGTCCACGAGCGCGGTGACCCGGTCGCCCTCGACGAGCGTGTTGTGCAGTCCGAAGTCACCCTGCAGCAGGCACAGTGGCCCCGACGGCACGACGTCGTCGATGTGGTCGAGCAGCCACTGACGCGCCAGGGGGACGGCGGCAATGGGAGGGCCGGTCAGGTCACCGATGCGGGCGGCCATGCCGTTCACGGCGGCCGACAGAGACGCTTCGCTGACCGACGCGTGCACGTCGAGACCCGTTCCGGCGAGGGTGTCGAGTGGCACCGCGTGCAGATGGGCGAGGGCGGTGGCCAGCTGCGTCCCGATGGCACGCCGATGCTCGGGCGGTGGTGCGGCCAGGTCGGGGAAGTACTCGCCCGCCTTTTCGCCGTGCACCCGTTCCATGACCAACAGCGTTCCGTCGTCGTCGCCGTCACCATCGTGCGACAGGTGCTTGGCGTCGTCCGCGAAGAACGGCCGCGCCACGGGGACCCCTCCGTGCCCGTGGACTGCCCGCAGGATGGCGAACTCGTCGGATGCCTTGGTGGCGAGGACCCCGATCGGCCGGTCCTTGCGCACGATCACCTCGGCCGGCAGCTCGGTCGTGCCCGCCAGCGAGACCAGCAGCGTCTCCTTGGACCGTCCTCCGGGGACGACGTCCAGGCCAGTGACGCTGAGTTCAGGCGAGTCCGCGTACTGCCGGCGCAGATACGCCGCCAACTCCTCCCCCGTCACGGAGCACTCCGTGGGCGAGGCCGCCGAGTCAGGTGTGGGCTCCTCGTCGAGCGTCGCCCCTCGCAGCTCGTCGACGCGCTCGAGGAACCGACGCTCCACGTCGACGAGCTGGCGGCAATGAGATCGCTCGGCCGGGTTCCCCGAACCCGCCCCGTCCGCGACGATGTCTGCGGCCAGGCGCCGGAGCTCGACGAAGCGCTCAGGGGTGACGGCGCCGGACGACGGCGTGTCGCCGACGACGTCGTCCTCGTCGAGCAACGTCTCGAATTCGGCGCCGAACTCCCGGCTCAGTGCCGGCGCCCATTCCTCCTCGACGATGAATTCGGCCAGGATCCTGTCGACCAATCCCACGGCATCCTTCGCCGCCGCGCTCGTGAGCTCGGGCGCGAAGACGGTGGCGATGGTGTCCCGCAGCTGGCGGTAGTAGAGCGCCCGGTCGTCGGCGGGCTGCTTCACGACGGCGTCATGACGGCCGCACGATGCCGTTTGTCATGGCCTCACCGAGCACGAACCCGGGCGGATCAGACCCGTGACGGGCGTTCAGGGTCGTCTCGAGAAAACCCCAACCACCAGGCACGCCGTCGACGGTGACGTCCCCGACCGACTCCCATCCGTAGCGCTGCGCTGTCACCCCGATCATGCCGCCGATGGTGACGATGCTAACGATCGTTCTCCCACCGTCCTCGAGGTCGTAACTGACCTCCGCCGAGGGACAGGACACGGAGTCGTCGTCAACGTGCACGAGCATGGACGCGTCCGCGACGGGGACCTTTTCACCGGCGCGGGTGAGCGCGCCGATGCGGAAGAAGCTCCCGTTGGACCCGACCATGGAGGCGAAGCGGAAATGCAGCGCGTCGTCGCCCACCCCGTGTGAGCCACCGAAACTGCGACTGGAGACGAAGCTGTCCCAGCGCCGCACGCCCCACGAGTGGTCCCGCCAGGCCGGGCCATCGACCACCTCGGCCCGCCGACCGTCGAGCTCCACCGTGCCCGAGACGCGGCAGGCCACGTGGAAGTTGTTGGAGAAGATCGTGCCGGTCGCCCCCGAAGCGCCCGAGAACGTCTTGGCGTTGGCGAACGACCGCTCCCCGTCGTCGGTGAGGGTCAGATCGGCACGGCAGCCATCGCCGTCGAGGACGAAGCGGAGCTGCGAACCGTCGTGGAAGATCCGCTGTGGCCCCGCGCACACTCCGAAGACGCCGGCAACGTCGTCGTCAAGCACGACCTGGTCGAGCCCTTCGCCGTTGCAGCGAAAGCGGGTGCCGTCCTGGTGGTAGAGACCGCACCACAGGTTCGCCGTCCCCCGGTTGGGCTCGTTCCCGATGCGGTGGTTTCCGCCCAACCCGCTCGAAGGATCGCGCCAGGCCAGGTAGGCCGACTCCTGCCAGTCGGGGTCGTCGCCGGCGGGGTGCAGTCCCTCGTCGGCAACGGTCGAGGAGGGGTCGTCGATGGGCACAGGTTCTCAGGATACGGAGAACGAACCGCCGCCCGCTCCCGCGCCGGCCGTCATTTGTCCGAGACCTTTTCGGTCCCCTCGGACGCCGGGATGTCGGGATTGCAGATGTAGCGCACGTTGGCGATCGTTATGTCGCACGCGGCAAAGCTCGCTGAGACCGCAATGTCGGGCACCAAGCGGTCGTCGCCCCAGGCCGAGACGTCAAAGGAGTTCAAAGAGGGCCGGCCGCGGTCGGCCCGACGGAACTCGTACTCGGAGTCGACCTGCACGATCCGCGGCACCCAGACCCCGTCGCGCTCCAGTCGGGCCAAGTGCATGCCAGGCGGGTACTGCACGTCGTGTCCGGTCACCGGCACTGGATCGACCAACGACACGTCCAGGATCGTCCGGGAGCCCCGTCCGCCGTCGGTCGCAGGCTCCGACACGGTGCAGTCCACCCGATCATGGAACCGGCGGACCGAAATCTCCCCGGGCGTCACCCGGAATCCCCACGAGCGGGCCAGCAACGCCGACAACGCCGGGTTGTCGCAGCGAGCCGACACCAGATACGCGCGGGGCCGTACGCCCGAGCGGGCCGTCAGGCGCAGCTGGGCCAGGGCAAAGGGCCCGAACGCGCTGTCCTTGGCCCGGTAGACGAGGAAAGAGATCACGGGCGGGATGGTCGGGTTCAAGGCCGGGGGCACCAGCGACTCCCGGTCGGCCACGCGGACCTCGTACAAGACCTGCAGAATGTCGACGTCGTCGACCCGCAACGCCGCGTCGTCGAGCACGACTTCGGGCGAACCGTCGATCAGCGGGCGGATATCCAGCGAACCGGCGAGCGGCATCAGGCCACCGCCGCTCCGGCGGCGACCCGGCGGGACGACCCGCCCGTCGCCCCGCCGGCCGCTGCGCCCGCCCTACCGCCCGTCTTGAAGCGCGGCATGACCTCTTCGGCGAACAGTCGCATGGAGTCGAGCACGTACTGCTGCGGCACAACCTCCATGAACTGGTGGATGAAGTTAATCCCGTCGAACCCGACGTTCTCCCAGGCGGTGATTGCATCGGCCACGTCGTCCGGCGTCCCCATGGTGACGCCTTTGAATGCCTTGGCGGCATCGCCGGGCGAACCCGACTCCCGCCGCAGCGCCGGCAGCAGCCCCTCCGACGGATAGGAGTGCGTCGGCAAGACCTCTTTGGCGGACAACAGCTGCGCCGCCATGTAGGAGAACATGGAAGCAACCTTCAACCCGTTGCGCCGGCCCAGGTCACCGTCCTCGCAGCACGACAAGAAGTTGACCGTCAGGACCTTGTCGTTCACGAAGGCGCCTACCGGGTCGCACGTCTCAATGTGCTTGCGGTAGTTCAACACCTTCTTCTCCGAATCGGCGAAACCCCCCGGCGACAACCCCAGACACCCCAGCCCACGGTCCGCCGCGTCGATCTCGGTACCGGGAGAGGTCACCGCCACCCACATCGGCGGGTGCGGCTTCTGCAACGGCTTCGGCAAAATCGCCCGTTCGGGCATGGAGAACATGCGTCCGTTCCAGGCGAAGCGCTCCTGCATCCACATCTTGGGGATGACACGGACGAACTCGTCCCAGGTCTTCTTGGTGTCGTCGGGGTTCGCTCCGAAGCCGCTCAGTTCCGGCCACGTCGCGGAACGGCCGGTCCCCAACTCCAATCGTCCGCCCGAGATGATGTCGAGGACCGCCGCCCGCTCCGCCACCCGGATGGGGCTCTGGTACTGCGGCACGCAAGCCACCACGCCGTGCCCGACCCTGATGCGCTTGGTCATGGTCGCCGCCGCCGACAGAAAGATGTCGGGTGCCGAGCAGTGCGAGTACTCCTCGAGGAAATGGTGCTCGACGGCCCAGATGTAGTCGAAGCCCAGCTCGTCGGCCAGGCGCACCTGCTCCAGGGCGTTTTCGTACACCTGGCGCTCCGAGTCCGCCGTCCACGGACGTGGCACGGATAGCTCCATGAACAAGCCAAATTCCACGCTCGCCCTCCTCGTCCCTTGCACTTTTGTTAACGACGATTAAACTTTAAGCATGCCTCGAGGGCCGAGTCAACGTACAGCGGCAGATTTTGTGACGGGTGACTAACATTCGTAGCCCTATGAGCTCGTCTGCTGCGGCTTCGGCGGCCTCCCCTCGGACCACGTCCAACACCAAGACGACGAAAGGCGAGCGCACCCGCGAGGCGATCATGACCGCCGCCACCGACCTTTTCAGGGAACGTGGCTTCCGCGAGACGAGCCTGGGCGACATCGGCGCCGTCGCCGGTGTCAGCGGGCCGGCCATCTACCGCTACTTCGGCAGTAAGGGCGAGCTCCTGTCCGTGCTCATCGAAGAGGCGGCGATCATCTGGAGGGGAACGGTCGACGACGTCCTCAACGAGGACAACGAGCCGATGGAGACGCTCGAGCGACTCATTGACGCGGCTATCGTGCTGCAGTTGCGCAACGGAAACCTGCGCGACGTCTTCGCCAAGGAATACCGCTCGCTCGACCAGGACGCCCGGCGGCGGGTAGCCAGGATTGAGCGGGTGCGCATGGCCGAGTGGGTGCACCTGCTCTGCGAAGTCAGACCCGGTCTGGGTGAAGACGAGGCTCGAGCGGCCGTGACGATGCTCGACGGCATGTTGCGCTCCATCACGACGCTCGACCGCTCCGATCCCGAGCTGCTGGCCCGCGTCATGAAGGACATGGTCTTCGGCGGGCTCCTCGCTGTCGGACTACCGCGGCCGATGGCCGCTATCACCGCCACGGTCGTGCCGACATGACGGGCGTCCCCAGCGAGGACGAGTTCCGCCAGGAGGTGCTGACCTTCCTGCGCGCCACGCTGCCACCCAAAGGCGGCGAGGCGAGTGGCGAGGTCTCGTTCGGCGGCTCGGGACTGTCTCGTTCGGTTGCGTACCAGCGCCAGCTGGCGGACGCGGGCTTGGCTGGCATCACGTGGCCGGCCGAGTACGGCGGGCGTGGGCTCCCCGGCCGCTATCAGCGCATCTACGACCGGGAGGCGAAAGCCTTCAAGGTGCCGCCCCGCTCGCTCGAGATCGGGCTCGGCATGTGCGGGCCCACGCTGCTGGTACACGCCAGTGAGGAGCAGAAAAAGGCGTTCATTCCGCCGCTCCTGGGCGGCGAGCACGTCTGGTGCGAACTATTCAGCGAACCGGGCGCGGGTTCGGACCTCTCGAGCGTGCAGACACGGGCCCGGCGCGACGGGGACGAGTTCGTGCTCCAGGGCCAGAAGGTGTGGACCTCGGGCGCCCAGCACAGCGACTACGCCGCCTGCCTCGTGCGAACCGACCCGGCGCGTCCCAAGCGCGAGGGCATCACCATGCTCATCGTCGATATGCACGTCCCGGGCATCACCGTCCGGCCCCTGCGCCAGATCACCGGCGAGTCCCACTTCAACGAGGTCTTCCTCGACGAGGTGCGGGTGCCGGCGGCCAACGCTGTCGGTGAGGTCAATGACGGCTGGCGCGTGGCACGCACCATGCTCGCCTTCGAGCGCCAGGCCCTCGGGAACATGGGCGGCGGAGGCGGCGGCAAGGGCGGTTTCACTGCACTGGCCGAGGAGGCGAAGCGGCGTGACCTGGCGTCACGTCCCGTGTTGCGCGACCGCCTGGTCCAACTGCGCATCCGCCAGATGGTCCTCCGGCACCTCACCGGCTCCTTGCAGGTGAAGGCCAAGGGGGGTGACGGCGCGGCGGCATCGGTACTCAAGCTGGCCATGGCGCAGCTCGTGCAGGAGTCCGCCCTCGTCGCGGTGGAGACCGCGGGCATGCACGCCACCGCCTGGGCGGCCGACGACCCCGACGCCGGGCGCTGGTCGGACCAGCTCCTGAGCTCCCAGTCGGCCTCCATCGGTGGGGGCACGAACCAGATCGTGCGCAACGTCATCGCCGAGCGTGTGCTCGGCCTTCCCCGTGACGCAGAAGGTGACCTCATGCCGGGCGATCTCGACCGTAGCGGTGGGGATCCCGGCGACGCCCGGGCGGGGGCGGCATCTGCCGCCGCTCCGTCCGGCGCAGGATCGGCCCGTGGCCACTGAGCATCCGCCGGCTCCGGATCCCCCCGGGAGCCAGGCACAGGTGCTCAGTGGTCTGCGGGTCGTCGAGATCGGCCAGTACGTCGCCGCCCCACTCGCCGCCACGATCTTCGCCGACCTCGGTGCGCAGGTCGTGAAGGTCGAGCGGCCTGGTGGCGATCCGTTGCGGGCCGATCCCGCCCGCTTCGCCGCCTGGAATCGAGGCAAGGAGACGGTCGAGCTCGACCTGCGTTCGACTGCGGGCAAAGACTCGCTGCGGGACGTCGTCGACGAGGCCGACCTGCTGATAGAGAACCTGCGGCCGGGTGCGCTGGACCGGCTCGGGCTGGCGCCGGCCACGCTGCGGACGGGCCGACCCCGTCTGGTGACCTGCTCCATCAGCGCGTGGGGATCTGACGGGCCGTCGCGTGACGAGCCCGGATGGGAGCCGCTCGTGCAGGCCCGGGCCGGCGCGCAACAAGGTCTGTTCACCGGGGACGATCCGATGTGGCTCCCCTTCCCCGTGGCCAGCGTGTCGGCCGCGTTGGTGGCCGTCCTCGGATCGGGGGCCGCGTTGATCAAGCGCTCCTCGACCGGCTACGGCCAACACGTGGAAACGTCCCTGCTCGATGCGCTCCTTTTCTTGAACGCCGCGGCGATCTTCCATCGCGAGGGACACCGGCCCCGCGTTGTGCGCCAGACCAAATCGCCGATCCTGCGCGTCTTCGACACGGCCGACGGCCGCGCCGTCATGGTCAACATGAGCGGCACGGAGCGCTGGCGCGAGCTGTGCCGGCTGCTGGGCCTCGACGACGGTGGGCTGGACTACTCAACCCCCGAAGGCCTATCCAAGCTCGCCGACCGTGAGTGGAACCGTGCCATGCTCGCCAGCTTCATTGAGGGCTTCGGGTCCAAGACGGCCGACGAGTGGGAGACGGCGCTGCTGGACCAGCCCGCCGCCGCCGCCAAGTGCAACTCGCTGGCCGAATGGCTGGCCAGCGAGCAGGCGCGCGTCGACCACCTCGTGGTCGACACCGATGACCCGGTCCTCGGGCGGGTGCCGTTGGTGGGTCCTCCCGTGCGGATCGCCGTCGAGTCCGGCGAACGGCGGCCCGGCCGCCGGCACGGCGGTGAGCAGGGCGCGCTCGGCGGCCACCGCATCGTCGATCTCTCCTCCTTTTGGGCCGGACCGCTGGCGTCCCGCCTGCTCGCCGAGCTGGGCGCCGACGTCGTGAAGGTGGAGCCGCCCGGCGGCGAGGGCGGGTTCCAGATGATGCCGGTGCTGCCCAACATCTATGTCGACGCCAACCGGTCGAAGCGGGGGATCGTGCTCGACCTCAAGACTCCCGAGGACCGGGCGCGACTGCTCGACCTTGTGGCGGCGTCGGACGTCGTGGTCGAGAACGCGATGGCAGGGGCGTGGGAGCGGCTCGGCTTGGCCGAGGACGCGCTGCGGGCCGTCAACCCTGCGCTCGTCTATGCGCGTGCCAAGGGCTTCGGAGTGGCGGGGCCGTTGGCCAGCCGTCCTTCCTTTGACTACGTCGTCCAGGCGGCGACAGGGATGGAGATGACGCAGGGCGCCGGTGTGCGGCCGGTGCCGGTCAACTTCACCGCCAACGACTACGGGACGGGGCTGTTGCTGGGGGCGGGGATCGTGCTGGCGCTGTTGGGACAGGCCCGGGGCGTCGCGGTGACCGGGGTCGATGCGTCGCTGGCGTTGACGGCGACCGTATTCCAGTCCGAGGACGTGGCGGCGCTGGCTGTCGACGGCGCCGTGCCGGATCGAGTGGGAGCTGACTTGTGGGGCCCCTCCATGTGGTTTCACCTGTATCGAGCCACGGACGGGTGGGTGACGGTCTGCTGCGTGACGGATGCCCATCGGGCCGGGCTGCTGCGGGCGTTGGGTATCTTCGGCAGTGACGGCGGTCTCGACGGGGACGGGGCCACGGCGCCGCTCGTCGACGAGGTCGCCGACGCGGTCGGGCTGCTCACGGTGGAGTCGGCGGTTTCGGCGTTGCACTCCGAGGGTGTCCCGGCGGCGGTGAGCGTGCATCCCTCGGCCGTGCCGGACGACCCCCAGGTCGTGGCCCGTGAGCTGCTGCGTCGTTACCGGCACCCGGCCGCGGGACGCTTCGTCCAGGTGGGGCTGCCGTTGTCACTGTCGGTCGACGCCCCGGCGGTCAAGGGGCCGGCACCGACGCCGGCGCCCGTGCGACGACGTATCAAGAAGGCGACGACGGCGTCTACGTCGGTGCCGGCGTGAGGAGGCGACCTGAGTGAAGATCGACAGCGGCCTCGGGATGGAGCTGCCCCGGGTGGCCGACCGGGTGGCTGCCGCCGAGGACGCCGGCCTGGACTGCCTCTGGGCGGCCGAGACCACCAACGACCCGTTCCTGTCGTTGGCGTTGGCGGCCGAGCACTCGACGTCCGTGTCCCTCGGGACGGGAATCGCCGTGGCCTTCGCCCGCAATCCGATGAGCATGGCGTACACGACCAATCAGCTGCAGGAGTATTCCGGTGGGCGCGTCGTGCTCGGGCTGGGGTCGCAGGTGCAACGGCACATTGAGAAGCGGTTCAGCTCCCCGTGGTCGCATCCGGCGGCGCGGATGCGGGAGTACGTGCTCGCCCTGCGGACTATCTGGGCGTCGTGGAACGAGGGGGCGACGCTCGGGTTCGAGGGCGACTTCTACACCCACACGTTGATGACACCCGTCTTCGCTCCGCCCCCGCACTCGTACGGACCACCCGGTGTCTTCCTGGCCGCGGTGGGGCCTCTCATGAACGAAGTCGCCGGCGAAGTAGCGGACGGGGTCATCACGCACGGCATCTGCTCAGGGCGCTACCTGCGCGAGGTGATCCTGCCGGCCATCGACCGAGGTTTGTCGAAGGCGGGTCGCAGTCCGGAGGGGTTCGAGGTGACGTGCCCCGGGTTCATCTCCGTGGTGGAGGACCCGTCGAAGATGGAGAAGGCCCGCAACTCCATGCGGAACCAGGTCGGCTATTACGCGTCGACGCCGGCCTATCGGCCGGTGTTGGACCTGCACGGCTGGGGTGACCTGCAGACCGAGCTCTACGCCTGCTCGAAAAAGGGGCGTTGGGACGAGATGGCACGCCTCGTCGACGACGAGGTCCTCGACACGCTGACCATCGTCTGCGCGCCGGACGCCCTGGCCGGCGAGGTGGCCGCCCGCTACGGGGGGCTGGTCGGCCGCATCAACGCCTCGTGGTGGCGCAAGGAGTGGTGGCCCGACGTCGAGCGGGACTTGCGGGCGCTGTGACGGACACATCCGACGTCAAGGGGTTCGTCGCACCAGGCTTCGAGCGGGTGGCCGAGACGTTGGGCGCCGGGGCAACGCTGACATTGGGCGATCGGGAGCGGCGGGCGAACCTCGGGGACGGCGGTGGTGCCTTCTGTGCCTTCGCCAACGGCGAGTGCGTCGTCGACGTGTGGACCGGCCCGGCCGGACACGATGGTCGGGCATGGGAGAAGGACACCCGGGCCGTCGTCATGTCGTCGACCAAGGGGATGACGACGCTGTGCGCACACGTCCTGGAGGACCGGGGCGAGCTCGATCTGGATGCGCCCGTCGTCCGCTACTGGCCCGAATTCGGTCAGGCCGGAAAGTCGGCCACCACCGTGCGTCAACTGCTCAGCCACCAGTCAGGCGCCATCGGAGTGCCGGGCGCGGACCGGTTGCTGTCGTGGGACGGACGAGGTTGGAAGGACTCCGCGGCGATCGCGGCCGCCATCGCCGGTGGCGAGCCGGCCTGGGAGCCAGGCACGCGGCACGGCTACCACGGGGTCACGTTCGGCTGGCTGGTGGGCGAGCTGGTCCGGCGCATCAGCGGTCAGAGCCTGGGGGCGTTCTTCGCGGCGGAGGTGGCCGGACCGCTCGGGGTGGCCTGCTCCATCGGGACCAGTGCCTCCGAGCTCCCGTCGGTGGCGACGGTCATGGAGTTCCCCGTGAAGCCCGGCACGCAGAGCGCGTTACGGGCCATCGATCCCGAATCCAAGTCCGGCCGTTCGGTCCTGGCCGGCGCGCACGGCAGCATGTTCGCCGACGAGCTGGGCCAGCCCCGCTTCGCCGACTTCATGAACACCCCTGACGTACAGGCCGCCGAGATCGGGGCGCTCGGCGCCACGGCGACGGCCCGGGCGCTGGCCCGGACGTACGCCGTGCTCGCCGACGGCGAGGAGCTCGTCTCCCGGGCGTCAGTGGAGCGCTTCCGGACGGAGCAGGTCTGCGGACGTGACGCCGTCATGGGCGTCCCGACCCGCTGGGCCGTCGGGTATTCGCTGGAGCCACCGGCGCTCGTCCCGGGTGCCCCGCCGATGCACGGCCCCAACGAAGGGGCGTTCGGTCACATGGGGGCCGGCGGGCAGATCGGCTTTGCGGACCCGACAGCCCACGTGGCGTGCGGGTTCGTCCGCAACCACCTGGAGAACCAGGCGCTCCCCCTCATGGGCGCCTGCCTGGTGGACGTGCTGTACTCGTGTCTGCGGGAAGGGGGCGTCGGTGTACGCAGCTGAGCACGCGGCAGAGCACGGGGATCAGCCGGCCATCATCATGGCGCCCTCGGGGCGCACCTTGACGTTCGCCGAATACGAGGCGGGGGCGAACCAGGTGGCCCATCTCCTACGCGACTCGGGCCTGCGCAAGGGCGACCACATGGCGATCTTCATGGAGAACCACCCGGCCGTGCTGTTGGCGGAGGCGGGCGCCGAGCGCACCGGACTCTATTTCACCCCGGTCAACTTCTACCTCTCGGCCGAAGAGGTGGCGTACGTCATCAATGACTCCCGGTCGCGGGTCGTCGTGACGTCGACCGCCAAGACGGAGGTCGCCCGCCAATTGCCGGCGCTGTGCCCCGACGTCGAGCGCTGGGTCATGGTGGACACCACGGACAGCGGCCGCGCCGGCGTGGAGGCACCGTTCGAGTCCTGGGACGACGTCGTCGGGTCGCAACCGACGGACCATGTCCCAGATGAACAGTTGGGCGCGCCCATGATGTATTCATCCGGAACGACGGGGCGACCCAAGGGCATCCTTCGCCCGATGTACGACATCCATCCGTCCGAAACGAGCATCGCCGTGCTTGGGATCGCCGCCCTCTGGCGCTGCCGCGAGGGCATGGCGTACCTGTCGCCGGCCCCGCTCTACCACACCGCTCCGCAGGTGAGCGTAGCCATTGCCTTGCGGCTGAAGTCCACGGTGGTCGTGATGGAGCATTTCGACCCGGCGCTGTATCTCGAGCTGGTGGGCCGGTACGGGGTCACGCACTCGCAGGTCGTCCCCACCATGTTCAGCCGCATGTTGAAGCTGCCCGACGAGGCCCGTGCCGCCGCCGATCTGTCGTCGTTGGAGGTCATCATCCACGCCGCCGCGCCCTGCCCGGTGCCCGTGAAGGAGCAGATGATCGAGTGGTTCGGGCCGATCCTGCTCGAGTACTACGCCGCCACCGAGGGCAACGGCTGCACGTTCATCACATCCGACGACTGGTTGGCACACAAGGGAAGCGTCGGACGGTCGGTGTTGAGCGACATCCACATCCTCGACGATGACGGGCGGCCGTGCCCGGTCGGCACTTCGGGCACGGTCTGGTTCGCCGGCGCCACCGACTTCGAGTACTTCAACGACCCCGAGAAGACCGCCAGCACCCGTCGGGACGACGGGAGGACGTCGACGGTGGGCGACGTGGGCTATCTGGACTGAGGACGGCTACCTGTTCCTGACCGACCGCAAGGCACACATGATCATCTCCGGCGGAGTGAACATCTACCCGCAGGAGACGGAGAACCTCCTCGTGACGTACCCCTCGGTGCTCGATGCCGCCGTGATCGGCGTGCCGAACGAGGACCTGGGGGAAGAGGTCAAGGCCGTGGTCCAGCTCGTCGACGGGGTCTACGGCGACGAGGCGCTCGAGCGTGCTCTGATCGCCTTCTGCCGCGAGCATCTGGCCCACTTCAAGTGCCCGCGCAGCGTGGACTTCGTTGACGAGCTGCCGCGACTTCCTACCGGGAAGTTGTACAAGGGTGTGTTGCGCGAGCAGTACTGGGCGTCGCACGACACCCGCATCGTGTGAACGACGCCGCCGTTGGGCTGCCCGACGACCTGGTGTTGTGGATCGAAGAGATCAGCGGAGGGCAGGTGTTGCTGGCCGACCGCATGCCGGGCGGCGGACGCAAGGAGGCCTGGTTCATCGACGTCGCCGGCGCCGACGATGCGGTGACGCCACTGTTCTTGCGGTACGACCGCTCCGACCCCGAGCGGACGAAGGATCCGTGGACGTTGCACCGCGAGGCGACCGTGTACCTGGCGCTGCAGGACGGGCCGGTGCCGGTGCCCCGTGTCCTCGGCGTGCATCCTGTGCACCAGGCGATGTTGTCGGAACGGGTCGAGGGCGGGAACTGGTTCTCCCGCATCACCGACCCGGCCGAACAGGAGGCAACGGCGCAGGACTTCATGACGAAGCTGGCGGCGCTACACGCTCTCGATGCGGCGGCGCTCGACCTCCCTGCGTTTCCTCGTGTCGGGTCGATCGCCGAAGCCGTTGTGGCCGAGCTCGACGAGTGGGAGGGCGTGGTCGCGGCGCGAGGCGGGACTCCCGATCCCGCGCTGCTCTTCTCGCTGCGCTGGTTGCGGGACCACATTCCCGCCTACGACGGACCACTCGTGTTGGTCCAAGGGGATACGGGACCGGGGAACTTCATGTATCTCGGCGGGAGAGTGACCGCAGTCGTCGATTGGGAGCTGGCTCACCTGGGCGACCCCATGGACGACATCGCGTGGCTCTCCTTGCGGGCGACGCAGGAACCCTTCACTGACTTCCCCACGCGGCTGCGTGAGTACGAGGCACTGACTGGCAACGTGGTGGACGAGACCCGGGTCCGCTACTACCAAGTGATGGCCGAGACCAAGCTCCAGGTCATGGGCCACCGGGGACCCGACGATGGAGACGGACGCGGCGACGGAGGGAGCGACGTCGGCAACGGGTTCATCTACCAGGTCCTCCACCGGCGACTCTGGCTCGAGGCGTTGGCCGCGGCCAACGGCTTGGAGCTGACGCCGGCCGAGACACCCCAGCCCCGGGAGCGCCGTGACAGCGACTGGATGTACGACGCCGTGCTCATGCAGTTGCGCGACGTCATCGTTCCCCGCACGACGGATCCGTTGGCGCAGGCACGCGGGAAGGGGGTCGCCCGCATCGTCAAGTACCTCGCCCGCGTCGATACCTACGGCCCCTCCTACGAGGAGTGCGAGCTGCAGGACCTGGAGAAGCTGCTCGGCGGCCGCCCCGGTTCGGTGCGGGCCGGCCGGGCGGACGCCGCAGCGGCGGTGGCGGTGGCGGCGGGAGGCGTGTCCGAGGAGGACTACATCCTCATGCTCTGGCGCCGGGTCGCTCGCGACACCGAGCTCGCCCGACCCTCCATGGGCGCGCTCGCCGATCGACACTGGCCTCCACTCCGGTGACCCGATGAGCACTGCTTTCGGAGTCGACCTGGACCAGCTGCGCAGTGAACGCACCTACCGCGACCTCGTCCCGGCGGACGACGACTTCCACGACGAAGAGCTCACCGATCGCTGGTGGGAGACCGAGACGTGCTGGTTCTCCTGGAACGTGCCGGAGCGCAATCTCGGTGGCTGGACGTACTGCCAGGCCCGGCCGAACGCCAACATCTGCAATGGCGGGGCCTGGGTGTGGGACGACCGGGCCGCCTACCCGTGGGAGCTGGCCTATCGGGCCGAATACTCGGGGCTGCAACTCCCTCCCCGTTGGCAGCGAGACATGCGGGACTTCGAATGGCCCAACGGTGTCCATGTCCGGGTCGTCGAACCGCTGACCACCTACGCCGTCACCTACAGCGATCCCGGCTCGCTCGAGGTGGACCTCGTCTTCGACGCCATCATGAATCCCAATCTGCACCCGAACGGCGTCGTTCCCTTCCTGAAGGGTGTCCACTTCGACCAGGCCGGCCACGTGACGGGAACGATGGTCCTGCACGGCGAGCAGATCCCGATCGACTGCTACTCAGTACGCGACCGGTCGTGGGGCCCACGGCCGTTCGGGCGCCCGAAACGCCGGCCCCACGCTCCCACTGCGGCTGCGGTTGACCAACGGTCCGACGCAGGAGCATTCGGTGGAGTCGGCTACTCGTTCTGCGCCGCCGGGCCCGGTGAGGCCTGGCTCATCTATGCCATCCCGGGTCCCGAGGTAGAGCCGATCGCCTGCGGCTTCCTTCTCCGAGGCGGCGAGTACGGGCACGTTCTGGCGGGCGAGCGCCGCGTCACCTTCGACGCGAACTCCGGTTGGCCCCTGTCGATCGAGTTGGAAGCGGTCGACGAGTTCGACCGTCGCCTCTCGGTCCGAGGCGACGCGGTGAGCCGGCACTGGCGGGGCCACGGCGGTGACTCCCTTGTCCACTGGCGCTGGGATGACGGAGTCGAAGGCTGGGGCGAGGACCAGAGTTACTTCAATCGAGACCAATGGGAGCGCAACCGCCAGCGAGGCAGGTAGCCCGGTAGCCAGTTAGGCACTCGGCCCTGATGGCTCGTCGCCGCTGGGCTGGCGGCGGGCTCATCCTCCGGGAGAACGGTCAGCCCGCGGAGACTGTGCTCCAGAGCGGCGACGGGCGCGACGTCATGACGCGTCCGGTCGGCGCGATCAAGGTGAGCTCCTCGTTGGCGTTCCCGCTCATGGACCAGCCCGAACTGTGCAGCCGGTAGTGATGGTGCTGGCACATCAGAACCAAATTTTCCAAATCGGTCCGACCGGCCGACCCCCACGGTTTGATGTGATGCACGTTCGTGAAAGTGACATTTGTGCAGCCCGGGAACCGGCAATGTCGATCCCGTCGCATGACCTCTCGGCGCTGGGTGCGGGTCGGGAACCGCCGGGCCCGGCCCTCGTACATCGTGTGGCCCAGTTCGTCGTCAAGGGCAACAATCACGGTGGCATCGCAGGCCAACCGGCGGACCGTCTCGCCGCAGATCAAGTCGCCGCGCTCGAGCTCACCGGACAGCTCCGACGACTCGTCAGCCACGGTGGCCAAGGGAGCGTGCACGACGACCACGTACGGGCTCCCACCCTGTTGCGCCTCGTGGTTCGCTCGAATGACCTCCAAGAGCGCGTCGGAGAGACGTTGGTCCCATCGAGTCTCGCCGTCGGACGGCAGCGCCCGAGCTCTCGCCTCGAGTTCGGACTTCAACTCGGCGTAGGACTCGGGTGGCAACTGCGCCGTCGCGGTGCGGTTGGCGTCGTTGAAGCGGACCGACCGCGCCTCGTAGTCCGTCTCGGCCCGTGAGCGCGGCACGCCCCGCGCCGTACGGGCGACATCGTGCAGTTGCCGGACCGTGCACTCCCGTGCCAGATCCGCCAGCTCCCGTTCGTTCGCCGGCGTGGCCACATCGGCCACCGCACGTACCTTGTCGAAGGTCAGCTCTCCCGATGCGAGGCCAGCGGCCAGCTCCGGGAGGTCCTCGAGTTGCTCGCCCACATGAGCGTATGACCGGGCAGAGGCCTGGGAGTCGCCGCAACGCTCTACCATCCAGGCTTCCAGGGATGTCGCGCCCTCGGTCCGCCAGCCCTCCCGCTTTCCGATTTCTGCGGTATAACGCACGTAGCGCGCCTTCTCACGGGCGATCCGGACGGACGAATCGGCGGCAAGTCCCATAAGCGTCTCAGTGGACAGCGTCGCCAGATCGAGATGTGGGTCTAGATCGAACTCGTCGGAACCTGCGGCGGAGGCTTCAGCGGATGCGGGAGCGATCGTGCTCATTCCCCGGGGAACGGTCCCTGATTCAGCGCAATGTCACCGGCAACGTCCGGAACCCACGCAACGCCTGCACGGGCTTGTACTGAAGCCTGTCCCGAGGCACCGCCAGTCGCATCGAAGGGAACCGTCGCACCAGCCCGCTGATGGCGATCTGCCCCTCCAGCCTCGCCAGCTGGTTGCCCAGGCAGAAGTGCTTCCCGAAGGCGAACGTCAGGTGCCGATTGGGGTCCCGTCCCAGGTCGAGCGCATCGGGCTCGTCGAACACCGCCTCGTCCCGATTGGCCGAGATGATCATCCCCATCACCTTGGACCCCTTGGGCATGACGGTGTCCTCGATCGAGACCTCGTCCAACAACGTCCGGGCCGTGCCGCAGGGCACCGGCGTCGTGAAGCGCAACAACTCCTCGACCGCCTTCGTCGTCAGGTCGGGGTCGTCCCGCCAACGGGCCGCCTGCTCGGGGTGTTCGATGAGCGCCACCGCCGAGCTGCCGATCAAATTGGCCGTCGTGTCATGCCCCGCCAGCATCAACAAGAAGATCATGGCGATGACCTCGTCGTCGTTCAGAGAGTCGCCGTCCTCGTTGGCCGCCAACAACCCCGAGATCAACCCGTGGTCAGGCACGGCACGGCGTTGTTCTGCCAACCGTTCCAGCACCGCGTAGAGCTTGCGGGCCGTGGGGATCGTCCGCAGCGCATCCAGGCCGGAGCCGCTCCCCAAGCGGGCCACGAAGCGCTCCATCAACACGTGGAACTCGTCCCGGTCCTCGTCCCCGACGCCGAGCATGGTCGAGATCACCGACAAGGGCAGCGGCGTGGCGAAGTCGGCCACCAGGTCGACCGTCGAGCTGCCGCGTCGTTCGAGGTCGTCCAGGAGCCCGTCCACGATCCGCTCGATGTCCCCCGTCATCTGCTGGACCATCCGGGGCGTGAAGGCCTTGTTGACGAGCCGGCGTAGGCGAGCGTGGTCGGGGTCGTCCTTGTAGACCATGGAGCTGGTCAGAAGGCGGAACATCTTGGGCAGGTGCCGCAGCATGAAGCCCGGGTCGCCGGACGTCGGGTCGCTCGAGAACCGCACGTCGTTGTGCAGGAGCAGCACGTGCTCGTGACGGGTGAGCATGAAGCCGGCGCCACCCATCAGCTGCTTGGAATAGGCCGGCGACACCGCCCCGCGCCGACGCAGCTCGGCGTACCGTGGGAACGGATCTGCGAACATCACCGGGTCGGCCAGATCCGTCACTGTATCGGTCACCGGGCTTTCCACCTGGGCCTCAAGGCTCCTGACACCTATTGAGTATAACCTATTCTTGATGGCCGCCGCCCCCTCCACCCCCCTCGTCGTGCCGACGACCCGCACGATGTCGCCTCCAACCGACCCCGAGTCGAAGCTCGCCGCAAGCGTGGCGCGGCGCATCCTCAGCGATGTCGTGGATCGGGGCTGGCCGGTCGGCGAGGTGCTGGGCTCACAGGCCGAGCTGATCGAGCGCTACGGGGTCAGCCGGGCTGTCTTCCGGGAGGCGGTGCGCCTCGTCGAGAACCAAGGCGTTGCCTTCATGCGGCGGGGCCCAGGGGGCGGGCTGGTCGTGACGGAACCGACCGTTGACGCCATCATCGACGCCGCGGTGCTGTACCTGCACCGGGCCAACACTCGTCTGACCGAGGTCTTCGAGGCGCGCATAGTCCTCGAGGTCATCGCGGCCGAGCTGGCCACCGAACGGCTGACCGAAGAAGACGGCGCCGAGCTGCGCGCGCTGGAGACGGCGGAGGTGCGCGACCACCGCGCCCTGCACACCCGCCTCGCCGCCCTCACCCGCAACCCGGCCCTTGAGCTCTTCGTCGACATCCTCAACCGGGTCGCACTCCTCTACTTCCGGGACGGCTCGTCGCTCGGCGAGGGCACCCTGTCGGCGTCACGCCAGGCCCACGCCCGCATCATCGAGGCGGTGTTGGACCACCACGCCGGCGTCGCCGGCCGCCGCATGCGGCGCCACCTCGAGGCCGAGTCCGCCTTCCTGCAGAACCGCAAGCTGTCCCGCCAGTTCCTCCCCCGCAGAGTGGCTCTCGGCGGCGGCGTGAGCAACAAGCGGGCCGAAGACGTGGCGCGGGCCATCCTGCAGGACGTGGTGGCGGACGATCTGCCGCCTGGGACGTTGTTGGGTTCGCAGGCGTCGTTGATCGAGCGCTACGGCGCGAGCAGGGCCGTCTTCCGCGAGGCACTCCGACTGCTGGAGCACCATCAGGTCGCCACCATGCGGCGCGGCCCCGGCGGCGGACTCTTCGTGAGCGCGCCCAGCGTGCGCGGGGTCAGCGACGTCGTCGCCGTCTACCTGTCCCGCCGCGACATTTCCATGGCCGACCTCGTCGAGCTGCGCATCCGAGTGGAACTGGCGCAGGTGGAACTGGCGGTGGACCGGGCCAACGGCGACGGCGGTACCGAGTCCGAGCTGCACAGCGCGCTCGAGCACGAAGACAAGCTGAGCCTGGACGAGTTCGCGGACGGAGGCCACGACCTGCACGCCGTCATCGCCGGGCTGGCCGGCAACCGTGCGCTCGAGCTGGTATCTCTGGTCCTCATCCGCCTGATGCGCCTGCACCAGGTCGAGAAGGTCTCGGACGAGGAACGGGCCGTCGCCGCCCTCGAGGTGTCCAAGGCGCACGGCGGCATTGCCGACGCGATAGCCACCGGAGACGCTGAGCTGGCCAGTCACCGCATGCGCCGCCACCTCGAGACGATCGGCAGCTACCTGCGCTGAGCCTCGCTCACAATCACGTCGTCGAGAACACCTTGCGCGAGTAGTACCACACAGCCAGCACACTCAGGACCACCGCGAACGCCGCCAACGCGCCGATATCGGGCAACGTCTCGCCAAAACTCGCGTGGTCTGAAATGAGCTTCACGAACGCGTCCATGGCCCACGCCTGCGGCACGATGTGCCCTACGTTCTTGACGGTCGTGCTCACCGCGCTCAGCTGGTAGACGCACCCGCCGAGCATGCCCGCGATGATGGCGACGATCACGGCGGTGGCGATGGCCTGTTCCTGCGAGCGCGCCCACGTCCCGATGATCACGGCCAATGCCGCCACGCTGATCCCGAGAAAGAGAATTACCAGGAACACACTCGCCGGATTGCCCCAGTGCACCCGGAACAGGACGTACCCGACGAAGATCAACCCGATCGCCATGCTGACCGCAGTGACCATCATGCTCGCCATCTGACCGAAGACGATGGCGCGCTTGCGCACGGGGGCCGCCGACAATCGCTGCAGCACCCCCAGCCGTCGCGTCTCGACCATGCCCGCCGCCAACACCAGCACGGCGATGCCCATGAACAACACCAGGTTGGCCGGCGCCACATACCAGAACGGACTGAGCGGGGCCTCGACCGGAGTGGCCTTCAGCGTGGCGTCGGTGAACTTCGTGTTGGAGCCCTCGGCGGCCATCAGGTCCATGAGCGCCACCGCGTCCGTCCTCGCCTGCACGGCGTCGGTGGTCGAAGACTCCACCAGGAAGTCCGCCCGGACCGAGTTTCCGGGTGCCGGCAGCTGGACGATCCCCGCCACCACCCGGCCCCGCAGGATGTCGTCGGTCAGATCCTGCTCCGTGCTCTCGACCCGCACTTTCACGCCGTCGGTGGTCTGCGCCAGGTGCAGCAGCCGGGCCGACGGATGGTAGAGCCCGATGGGCTCCCTGGGGCTGCCCTCGAGCAGCCCCGTGATCAGGATGATGACGACTGGCACCAGCGTGCCGATTATGAGCAGGCGGCGGTCGCCCATGGCCCGACGCAGATTTACCCAGATGACGGCTAGCACCTACGGCTCCACCATCCGCCGTACGCGGGTCATGGCCAGACCGCCGGCCACCACGGCGATGATCAGCAGAATCACGAAGGGCCCGATGATGCTGCTCGCCGGCTCACCAAGCTGGTCCAGGCGCCCGAACCCGACCAGGGCCCAACCGTTCGGCGTACCCAGCGCCAGCACCTGGAAGGCGTCGGGGAGCGAGCCGGACGGCAGAAGATTTCCACCGACCAGCGCCAGGAAGAGGCCGACGAGCAAGGTGATCCCGAAGGCCTGCTGCTCGTTCTTGGCCAACGACGTCAGGAACACGCCGATGCCGCACATAGCGGCCGTGGCGCCGATCGCCATCAACAGGACGCCGAGCAGGTTGCCCCAGTCGGCGCCGAAACCGTACGTCGTCACCGCCCAGATCACGAAAATGGTCGCCAGGCCGGTGAGGAAGATCGCCAGCAGCTTGCCGAGGACTATCTGGGTGGGCCGCACCGGGGCCGCCGTGATCCGGGCGAGCGTGCCGGCCGACCTCTCCATCAGCAAGGAGCGCATACCGAGACCGCTCCCGATGAAGAGGAAGACGACCGCGATGTTGGGCGCAAAGAAATTCAGGTTGACCTTGCCGCCGTGACCCACGTCCTGACTGTTGATCTCCACCGTCGCCGCTTTCGGATCAGCCGTCAGCGCCGACACCGACTCGTCGTGCGGCACCCGACTCGCGTACATGACGCTCGAGATCCCGCCCGCGACGGACTCGGCGTACTCCTGCCCGAGCGGCGAGGTGCCCTTGGTCACGATGTCGAACCCGGGAGTGTGGGTCGCACCGGGATCGACGATCGGGATGAGCAGGGTGTGCAGGCTCAGCTGCGACGGCAGGACCGCCACCCCGCCGTCGAGAGTGCCGTTCGCCACGGCCTCTTTGACCGATTGCTGACTCGGCAGTGTGGTGACGGTGACGTTCTTCGGGAGTTGACTGGCGGCCAGCGCCGCCGTCAGCGTCTGGGGCGAGGCTCCCGCCACGCCGATGTGGACGGGGGCCACGTTGGCCCCGCCGGCGAAGGACAGCCCGAGGACCGCCGACATGAGCAGCGGCGCCGCCAGGCATCCGATGAGGACGGAGCGATCGCGCAGGCGGCGGTGGAGCTCATTCCACGCGATGACGCGGATCAATCCCGAAGCTCTTTCCCGGTGAGGGTCAAGAAGACGTCCTCGAGGTTCGGCGTCCGCACCTCGACTCCCGTGAGGTCGACCCCGTGCTTGGTGGCGACGGCGACCACGGCGGAGAGGACGGCGGGTCCGTGGTCGGTGGTCAGCTCCAAGTTGCCCTCGTGTTCGTGGACGTCGTGCACGTTGTGGAGCTCGAGGCAGGCGGCAGACAGGACATCGAGCGAGGCCTCGTCACAGGACAGGTGCACCTTGTCCTTTCCCCCATGCGTACCGATCAACGACTCCGCCGTCCCCTCGGCAATGAGGCGGCCGTCATCGATGATGCCGATGCGGTCGCACAACCGGGCCGCCTCTTCCATGTAATGGGTCGTGTAGAGCACCGCGATGCCCAGCCGGCCAACCGTCTCGAGGATGGAGTTGCGACTCTGGGGGTCGACGCCGACCGTGGGCTCGTCGAGCACGAGCAGCTTGGGCCGATGCAACAGCCCGGCCGCCATGTTGGCCCGCCGCTTCATGCCGCCCGAATAGGTCCCGATGCGGTCCTTGCCCCGGTCCGCCAGCCCGACGAGCTCCAGGGTTTCGCCTATGCGCACCTGCAGCTCCTTGCCGCCCAGCCCATAGAGCTGGCCGAAAAACGTCAGGTTCTCGACGGCCGAGAGGTCGGGGTAGAGGGCCAGGTCCTGGGGGACATACCCCACGACCGCCTTGGCCTCGAGGGTGCCGCCAGCGAAACCGTCGACGGTGACTTCTCCCTGGTCAGGGATGATGAGACCGCACAGCATGGAGATGGTGGTGGTCTTCCCCGCACCATTGGGCCCGAGCAGGCCGTAGCACTCGCGTTCGGCAATGGAGAAGGAAACGCCCTTGACGGCCTCTCGGTCGCCATAGCTCTTGCGCAGGCCCTCACAGCGCAACATCGACCGCTCCATGCACCCTCCCGAGGGTAAAGAGGACCCTCTTTTTTGCACCCTAGCAGAGCGGGTCCGCAGGCTCAGGTCGGGAACGATGTCTCAGGTCAAGCGGGATAAATCCCCGCCGGTT
>CAVWKX010000014.1:0-79082 GCA_963755655.1 uncultured Acidimicrobiaceae bacterium | reverse complement strand
TCGTCGACTGACATGCACTCAGCTTAACGGCAGTTCCCCAAACTGAGAGTAGGACTCTCCTCAGGGTGAGGGTTGGTTGGAAGGAAATGGGCATAGGCGATTCTGGCGGCCCGGCGCGGGTCGGGCGACCGTCGGATGTCCTTCCGATCCAGGGTGACAGGCAATTACGCTTTTGGAGAATGCTGTTATCGTGGCAGCGCAGTCACCGGCGCCACGCCTGATCACGCAGGAAAAGGACCGAGGAGCACGCGGCCGATGGACCAGTCCCAGATCGCCGACATCACGGAGATTGAGCAGTTGCTCGCCGGCTATGCCGTCGGGATGACCCGCGACGACATCGACGCCGTCATAGAGGTCTTCACCCCGGACGGGACGTACAGCGCCTTCGGCGACACCTACGCGCTGGAGGACTTCCCCGCCCTCGTCGCGGCCGCACCGAAGGGCCTCTTCCTCACCGGCACGCCGGTGCTCGAGCTCGACGGCGACACCGGCACTGGCCAGCAGACGCTGTGTTTCGTCGACCAGACGAACCACCACATGCGCATCGGCTACTACACCGACACCTATCGGCGGACGCCACAGGGCTGGCGGCTGCAGACCCGGGCCATGACCTTCCTCCGACGCAGCGGCGCCCGCGACTCGGGAAAGGCGCACGACCCGACCCGTCCCGCACCCTCGGCAGACGCGACGGCGTAACGTCGGTCGAGGTGGAGCTGGACGAATTCAAGTTGGCCGTCGACGCCTGGCTCGACGTGCACGCCGCGGAGCTCGCGCACTCGTTCGAGGGGATCGGGACACTCGACGAGCAGATGGCACAACTCGGCAAGGTGAGGCGGCTGACCTACGACGCGGGGTTCATGCGCATGGGGTGGCCCGAGCGCGTCGGCGGGCTGGGGGGATCCAACCTGTTGCGCGCCTACCTGGGTGAGGTGCTCACGGCGCGCGACATCGTCGAGCCGGGGATCTACTCCTTGCCCGAGGTCCTGGCCCCGACCATGATCGACTACGTGCCCGAGGCCCTGGCGGCGGAGATGGTGCCGCGGTTGCTGCGCGGGGAGGAAATCTGGTGCCAGGGCTTCTCCGAGCCCGGGACGGGCAGCAACCTGGGCTCACTCGCCTGCCGGGCGACCCGAGACGGTGACGCATGGAGGATCGACGGCCAGAAGGTGTGGACGAGCCTGGCCCAGTACGCGCAGCGCTGCGTGCTCCTGACGCGCACCGGGACGACCGAGTCCGCGCACCGCGGCATCACAGCCTTGTTCATCGACATGGACAGCGACGGCATCACGGTGCGCCCGATCGAGACGATGCACGGAGCCCAGGAGTTCTGCGAGGTCTTCTTCGACGACGTCGTGGTGCCGCTGGACCGCGTCCTGGGCGAGGTCGACCATGGCTGGTCCATCGCCATGGACCTCCTGCCCTACGAACGCAGCACGGCTCTGTGGCACCGGGCCTCCTACCTGCAGCGACGGCTGGAGCAGCTGGTGGCCGTCGCTCCGGCCGGATCGCTCGACCCTGTCGCCGTCGGCGAGGCGACCGAGCTCCTGTGGTCGTTCCGCGCCCGCTCCAGGGCGACGCAGCGCCGGCTCGCCGCCGGCGAGACACTGGGAGCCGAGACGTCGATCGACAAGGTCCTGGTGGCGACAGCCGAGCAGGCTGTCTTCGACCTCGTGGCCGAAGGGCTCGCCACCGACGTGGTCCTCGGTGACGACCCGGTCAGCCAACGCTGGCGGGCCGAGTTCCTCTATTCGCGCGCCGCCACCATCTACGGCGGCAGCGCCGAGATCCAGCGCAACATCATCGCCCGGCGCCTGCTCGACCTGGGGGCCGACCGGTAATGGAGGCGACGGAACGCGCACTCTTCGAGAGCGGCGTGCGCCGTGCCACCGAGGCCACTGACGGTGCAGCGCTCGACAGCGCCCTCGACGACCTCGGATGGCGCGACGCACTGGAGGCCGACCGGCCCGCCGCAGTGTCCGTGCTCTTCGAGTCTCAGGGAGCGACGACGACCACGTCGGCCGCGCTCGATTGGCTGCTGGCGACCGCGCTCGGGGCCGACGCAAACGACGCCGCGGTCGGGCTCGTCCTCCCGTCCCTCGGACACTGCGACCCCCCGGGACGCCTGGACGGGGACTGGTGCATCGTCGAGGGGCTCGGCACCGCGGCGCTCGACCGTTGCGATACCGCACTCGTCGTGGCACAGACGCCCGATGGTGCCGCCACCTTCGCCGTCGACCTGGGACTCCTGACGCGTCGGCCGGTGCAGGGCCTCGATCCGGCACTGGGCCTGTGCGAAGTCATGGGCGAATTCGAGGCAGCCTGGGCGGCACATCCGAAGGCCGCCGACTGGCCGGCCGCAGTCGCCCTGGGACAGCTCGCACTCGGGCACGAGCTGGTCGGTGCCGGACGGACGATGCTCGAGCTGGCGCGTACCCACGCCCTGGAACGGATGCAGTTCGGGCGTCCGATCGGGAGCTTTCAGGCCGTCCGCCACCGTCTGGCCGAGAGCCTGGTCGCCCTCGAGGCGGCAGACGCCCTGCTGGACGCCGTCTGGGAGGACCCCTCCCCTGTCGCCGCCGCCATGGCCAAGGCCTTCGCCGGCCGGTCGACACGCGCCGTGGCCCGGCACTCCCAGCAGGTGCTGGCCGGCATCGGCTTCACCACCGAGCACCCGCTGCACCGATCCGTCCGGCGGACGATCGTCCTCGATCAGCTGCTCGGCTCCGGTGGCACCCTGACCCGCACCCTGGGCGCCGAAATCCTGTCGAGCGCCACGCTGCCCGCGGCCTTCCCGCTCTGACGAACCCGGAGGGCGACTCCAGGAACGCTCGATTATGCTGATGGCACTTTTTGATAATTGGGTTTCCACTCGGTGAGAGACCCGCGAACGACCGGGGGTCGGGCATGACGGCAGCAGCGAGTCACGAAGAGCGGATGCTCGTGGACGGCAAGCTCGTGGAATCCGAGACGGGCCGTACGTTCGACAACGTCAACCCGGCCACCGAAGAGGTCCTCGGGCAGGTGGCCGACGGCTCGAGCGCGGACATGCACCGTGCCATCGACGGCGCGCGGCGCGCCTTCGAGGAGACCGGCTGGTCCACCAACCATGAACTGCGCAAGCGCTGCCTCTCCCAACTGCAGGAGGCGCTCGAGAAGGATCGCGAAGGGCTGCGTGAGGAGCTCATCCTCGAGGTGGGCTGCCCGCGCATGACCACGCATGCCAACCAGCTCGACATCCCGCTCGACGGCGCGCTGCGCTACCCGGTCAAGCTCATCGACGAGTTCCCCTGGCGGACGAACCTCAGCGAGATCGTCGACCGCCGCGGCACGACGAACACGCGCCAGATCTGGAAGGAGCCGATCGGCGTCGTGGGGGCCATCGTGCCGTGGAACTTCCCGCTCGAAGTGACCCTGAACAAGCTCGGACAGGCCCTGGCCACGGGCAACACGGTGATCCTCAAGCCTGCCCCGGACACGCCGTGGAACGCCACGCGGCTCGGACGGCTCGTGGCCGAGCAGACCGACTTCCCCAGCGGCGTGCTTAACGTGGTCACCTCCTCGGACCACCTCGTCGGCGAGGAGCTCACGCTGTCCCCGAAGGTCGACCTGATTTCGTTCACCGGATCGACCGCTGTCGGCAAGCGGATCATGGAGAAGGGCGGCGCCACACTCAAGCGCACGTTCCTGGAACTGGGCGGCAAGTCGGCCACCATCGTGCTCGACGACGCCGACTTTGCCACGTCCGTCCCGTCGGGCATCGCGGTGTGCTTCCACGGCGGCCAGGGCTGCGCCATTCAGACGCGCATGCTGCTCCCCCGTTCGCGCTACGACGAGGGGGTCGAGATCCTGAAGGCCACCTTGTCGTCCGTGGCCTACGGCGACCCGCAGCGCCCCGACGTCCTCATGGGCCCGCTCATCTCGGCCAAGCAGCGCGACCGCGTCCTCGGCTACATAGCGAAGGGCGTCGAGGAGGGGGCGACGCTCGCGCTGGGTGGTGGACGGCCGGCCGATCTCCCCAAGGGCTGGTACGTCGAGCCGACCCTCTTCACCGACGTCGACAACGCAATGACGATCGCCCAGGAGGAGATCTTCGGGCCGGTCCTCGTCGTGATCCCCTTCGACAATGACGACGACGCCGTGCGCATCGCCAACGACAGCGTGTA
This sequence comes from uncultured Acidimicrobiaceae bacterium, assembly GCA_963755655.1. Classification (GTDB taxonomy): domain Bacteria; phylum Actinomycetota; class Acidimicrobiia; order Acidimicrobiales; family RAAP-2; genus Bog-473. Next base: position 74,919 of record CAVWKX010000014.1, on the reverse strand, counting down.
CGGGCTCTCCGGTGGCGTCTTCTCCGGATCGCTGGAGCGCTCGCTGGCGGTCGCCGAGCGGGTGCGCACCGGGACCTTCGCGGTCAACGGGGGCATGCCGATCGGTCAGGCGGACATGCCGTTCGGGGGATACAAGCACAGCGGAATCGGCCGCCAGAACGGACTCGCCGGCTTCGACCAGTACCTCGAGACCAAGTCCGTGGCGTGGCCGACGCCGCACTAGGCCAGCCGGCCGTGCCGTGAGCGGCCACGACCCCGTCCTCCGGCAGCACGGGTACCACTCGCTCCGGATCGCTCGCGTCGTTCCCGAGACCCACGATGCCAGCTCGTTCGTCCTCGACGTTCCGCCGGAACTCGAGGAGATCTTTCGCTACCAGGCGGGACAGTTCTGCACGTTCCGGGTCCACGTCGACGACGACGAGCACCTGCGCTCGTACTCCATGTCCAGTGCGCCGGCGACAGACGGCGAGCTGACCGTCACGGTCAAACGGGTGGCGGGGGGGCTGGTCTCCAACTGGTTTCTCGACAACCTCTCGGAGGACGACACGATCGAGCTCACGAAGCCGGCGGGCGTCTTCTGCCCCCGGGACTCCGAAGGTCCCGTCGTCGGCTTCTGCGGAGGCAGCGGCATCACGCCGGTGATGTCGATTGCCAAGCACGTGCTGGCGACGACGGAACGGCCGGTTCGTCTTCTCTACGCCAATCGTGATCGGAATTCGGTGATCTTCGACGCCGCCCTGGCCGACCTGGGCGCCGACCACCCAGGTCGGCTGCAGGTGTGGCACCACTTCGATGAGGACGACGGATTCCTGACGACCGAGGCCATCGCCCAGTTCGTCGCGACGGACCTCGATGCGGACATCTACATCTGCGGGCCGGGCCCCTTCATGGACCTCGTCGAATCGACGGTCCAGGCGGAGGGCGTCACGCCGGAACGCATCTTCATCGAACGCTTCCTGGTGGAGCAGGCGGAGAAGACCGATGCGCTGATCGACGACGAGGCGGCAGGTGGGGCGGATCCCGAGGTGCCGGACGAAGTGACCGTGACCCTCGGGGGCAAGACGCTGGTGGTCCACTACCAGCCGGGCGACACCCTGCTCGAGACGGCCCGCCGTGGTGGCCTGCGCCCCCCGTTCTCCTGCGAGGCGGGCAATTGCGCGACCTGCATGGCCTTCTTGAAGGAGGGCTCGGTCCGCATGCGGGCGAACAATGCGTTGACGCCCGAAGAGGTGGAGGAGGGTTGGGTCCTCACCTGCCAGAGCCTGCCGTCCGGCCGGACGGTGACGGTCGAGTACGAAGCGCTGTGATGTGGGTCAGGGCCCGGGTTCGACCAGAAGGTCGAGGTACGCCGCACCGGAGTCGGGCACCCGCGGTTGTCCCCAACATTCGACCGGGAACGACACCATGACCATGGAGTACAAGAGGTGGAGAAGGTTCACCTGGTTCTCGGACAGATCCTCGAGGGGGAACTGGTCGAGATAGGTCATGGCCGCGTCGGCGCGAGGCATGGCGGCGTCGTAGAGCGCCTGCATCTCGTCCATGGAACTGGCCAGCCGCGTGGTGTAGCGCTCACGCTCGGTCGGCAGGCACCACTTGGCGGCGAAAGGCTCCAGGTCGGAGAAATCGCTCGGCAACAGGGTCGTGCTCATGTCCGTCATACCTCCGCGTGCTGCTGCTTCTTGTAGTCGTCCACCCACTCGTGAGCCACCTTGTGCATATGGCGGACGAGCACCTCCTGATCCATGAGCGGGAAGCGCTCGATCACCCGCGACTCGAGCATGGTCTGCGTCGCCTCCAGCGTGTTGGCGTCCTGGAGGCCGAACTCCTTGAACGTGACGGCGGCGTTCTCGTGCGCCACCCGCTCCCGGGCGTTCTTGGCCGGTACGAAGTAGAGGGTCCCCTCGAACACGTGCTCGTCGGGTGCGACGGGCCAGTAGTGGTAGGTGAGGTACCAGCTCTGTTGCCAGACGAGGATGGTGAAGTTCGGCCACAACTGGAACGAGTCGAGACCCCACGGGTCGCATCCGGCCGGGTTGATGCCGGCATCTTTCTGGTCGTAGCCGAGGTCGGGACCGTCCCAGGGCCCGAAGAGCCCGCTGCGGGTCAGCGTGTCGATGGGCTTGACCATGTTCTCCGGTAGGTTCCACGGATGGATGCCGGCCGTGCTGACGAGCCGGTGCGGTCCGTCGATTTTGTAGGCGGGCGCCTCGAAGCCGGCCTGCGCCGCGGCCGCCGACCAATCCGGCGGTGACTGCTTCGCGTGCAGTATCGGTGCGTGGTAGAACTCCTGGAAGGCGTCCATGTAGAGCTTCCAGTTGCTCTTCACGTTGGCACGATAGAAGTAACGCTCGCTCTGCTTCTCGAACGGGTAGTGCTCGAGCTTCGTGATCATCGGCCCGAGGAAGTCGCGTAACGATTGCTCCGGTTCCTTGGCCAAGTTGATGAAGATGAACCCCGCCCAGACGTCGCAATGTACCGGGACCAGGCCGTAATCGGCCTTGTCGAGGTCGAAGAACTCCTGCTCCTGCTGGACGAACGAGCAGGCGCCATCGAGGTCGTAGCGCCAGGCGTGGTACTTGCAGACGAACTGGCGGGTCGTGCCGCTCGTCTCTTCTTTGGGGTAGTCGTTCCAGACCAGCTTGTTCCCACGGTGCCGGCACATGTTGTAGAAGGCGCGGATCTCACCGTCCTTCCCCTTCACCACGACGACTGACGTCTTGGCGACGGCGAGCTCCTTGGTGAAGTAGCTCCCCGTACGAGGCAGCTGCTCGACCCGGCCCACGTTGAGCCAGGCCCGCTTGAAGACGGCCTCGCGCTCCAGCTCGAAGAACTCCTGGGAAATGGAGTCGTCGTAATTCATCGGCTCGGTCCCGAGGTCGAAGTGCTCCGTCCAGCTGCCTTCGGGTGGCTTGGGCCAACGTGGCATGAGTTGGGTCCTCTCTGCGTGGCGTGCGTTGACTTGGTGATGGTAGCACCCCTCTCTGCAGATGAGAAGAGCGTTTTCATTCCCGGAGGCACGCTGGCCGCTGCCTGATCCGTGCCCCGGCCTGCCCGTTGACCGTCTCCGGCATTTGATGTCATAGTGCTGACACCAATATTCCCCGGGGGCAAACGCCGTGACCACGACCAGCAGCAGCGACGTCTATTACGACACGTACGACGTCGCCATCAACGCCGATCCCTACCCCGTCTACCGGCGGCTCCGGGAAGAGGCGCCCGTCTATTACAACGACACGCACGACTTCTTCGCGGTGAGTCACTTCGCCGACGTGGAGAAGGGACTCCTCGACGCCCAGACCTACATCTCAGGCAAGGGCGGGATCATCGAGCTGATCAAGGCGGACATCGCGATGCCGCCCGGCGTCATCATCTTCGAGGATCCACCGACGCACACCATCCACCGTCGTCTGCTCTCACGCGCCTTCACGCCGCGGCGCGTCGCGGAGCTGGAGCCGAAGATCCGCGAGTTCTGCGCCACGAGCCTCGACCCGCTCAGGGGAACGGACCACTTCGACTTCATCGCCGATCTGGGCGCCCGGATGCCGATGCAGGTGATCAGCATGCTGCTCGGCATTCCCGAGAGCGACCAGGAAGCGGTGCGCGACCACGTGGACGCAAACCTCCGCACCGAGGCCGGAGAGCCGATGCAGGTCTCGGAGAACTTCGTGACCGGTGCCATGTTCGCCGACTACGTCGACTGGCGGGCCGAGCATCCCTCCGACGACATCATGACCGAGCTATTGCAGGTCGAGTTCGTGGACGAGACGGACACCGTGCGCAAGCTGACGCGCAACGAGTTGCTGACGTACCTCGAGGTACTGGCCGGTGCCGGGAACGAGACCACGACGCGCCTGATCGGCTGGACCGCCAAGGTCCTGGCCGATCATCCCGACCAGCGGGCCGAGCTCGTCGCCGACGCATCGCTGATTCCGAATGCCATCGAAGAGATCCTGCGCTACGAATCGCCGGCGCCGCACGTTGGGCGGTGCGTCGCCAAGCAGGACCTCGTGGTCCACGGCACCCAGGTCCCGGCGGGCAGCGTGATGCTCTTCCTCCTGGGCTCGGCCAATCGGGACGATCGCCGCTTTCCCGACGGAGACAGCTTCGACATCCACCGGGACGACGGCCGGCATCTCACCTTCGGCAACGGCATCCACCTCTGCATGGGTGCCGCGCTCGCCCGGATGGAAGGGGTCATCGCGCTCGAAGAGGTCCTGGCCCGTTTCCCCGCATGGGACGTCGACACGGACAACGCCAAGCTCTCCCCTACCTCGACCGTGCGGGGCTGGGAGACGCTCCCGGTGTTCACGAAGTAGCCGAAGTCACGCTCCCATGACGGCCGTACCGACGACAGAAGGCGTGCATCCCACCGCGCCGACCGCCGCCCGCCGTTCGTACGACAGCACCCTGCGGCGCCAGAGGGCCGCCGAGACCCGGGGGAGGATTATCGCCGCCGGATCCGACCTCCTGCACGGCTCGTCCGTACGCGACTGGCATGGGCTCACCATCCGTGGCGTGGCGGAGAAGGCAGGGGTCAACGAGCGCACGGTCTACCGACACTTCGTCAACGAACAGGGTTTACGCGACGCGGTGATGCACGGGTTCGAGAAGGAAGCGGGAATCGATCTGCGCGGCATGCAGCTCGAGGACGTCGCCGACGTGACGGCACGCATTTTCGCCCACGTCTCCTCCTACCCGGCCGACACCCGCCAGGCGCTCGATCCGACGTTGCTCGACGCGAAGCAGCGCCAGCACGAGGCCCTCCTCCTCGCCGTCGCCGCGCGGACCGAGACCTGGTCCCAACAAGATCGGACGCTGGTGGCCGCCGCCCTGGACGTGTTGTGGAGCGTCGCCAGCTACGAACGCATGGTGGTGGACTGGCACATCGACCCAGGCGAAGCCACGCGAGGCATCGGCTGGGTGATCGGGCTGATCCGCGAAGCCATCGCAACACAGCAGGAGGGCCTGCCTCGGATTGTGTTCCCGGGCGCGTAGCTCCCGGCGTTCGCCTCGGTGACCCCACTGAAGGTCGGTAACCTCGCAAGCTGTGGCGAGGATCCGTTGGTGGCGACGAAATCGAGGTCCACGAATGCGCCGCTGCGACGAGTGCGGGTACTCGTGGCCCATGCCGGAGAAGGAACCGGCGCGAGGGCGCCTGACCGGGGGCATTGAGCTCACTCCACACCTTCAGTCGGCCGCGCACCTGATCGGAGAGCAGGTCATGAATGGTGCCGAGCAGGACGCCGAGGTGCGGGCGGCTCTCAGTCATTGCCCTCAGTGCGGATCTGGGCGGTTCACCGAATATCGGGCGGAAGAAGGGTGAGCCGCTGATCTGCCGGCGCTAGGGCTTGCGACCCGTATAGAGCGCGGTCACGAACCGCCGTCTCACAACGCCGCCGTCGGACAGCTCCGTGGCGAGCCTCTCCACACCATCGAGAATTCTGCGCTGCTCGTCGGCCGGCCGTCGAATGACGGTGGCCATCGAAGCATACAAAGCGCGAGCCCGGACCGGTGTCAGCTCACAGGCCCATGTGATCACCTCGCTCGTGACGTCATCGAGTCCGGCCCAACGAGTCATGTCACGCCGCCTGTGCGACTCGTCGAGCTGAAATGGAGGACGGCCCGATTCGTCAAAGGCCCCGCGGGTGGCCGGTCCCAAAACCTGCTCGACGGCCTGGCTGAACTCGTCTGGTTGATCCGGATCGCGGAAGAGGGTCCACCACAGTGCGGCCCATCCGCCCGCTCTGAGCGCGTGCCCCAGTTTGGACAGTCCGACTTCCTGATCGACCCAGTGAAAGGAGGTGGCAGCCACAGCCAAGTCGAAACGAGCGCTGCCCATGTCAACCTCTTCGAAGCTCGATGGCACTACGTCGAGGTTGGCCGAGGCTGCCGCGTCGCGGAGATACGAAGCCATGGAGAGATCTGGCTCGACGGCTGTCACATGGGCGCCTTCGCGAAGCAGGTGACGGGTAACCAGTCCCGTGCCCGGTCCGATCTCGAGAACCTGTGTCGTCGGACCTAAGCCACAGCGCCCCGTAAGCGTCTCATACACCGCTTCGGGATAGTCCGGCCTCCCGGCGCTATAGCCGGCTGGATCAAGTCCGAAGAGGCGGCGACCCTCGGATCTGTGCAGATCTGAATGTGCATCGCGTCCAGGCATCTTCCAAAGCCTCAGGTCATGAGTAGGTGAAGCCGTCTGCCCGAGTGCCCCGCGCTGGTGCCCCCCGGAGTAGTGACGAACAGGCTCAAGGCTGCCGGGCGTGGCTCCCCCGCCGGTGATGGCCGTGATCTCAGTCGGAGACACGACCGTGACGTCGGTGGCGGCGATGGCGCCGGTACGTTCCGCTGCCCTGTCCGATCACGACGGTGGCGCCCGCGACGAAGCCGGTCCCGGTGATGGTGATGGGAGTTCCGCCCGTCACTGGACCCGACGTTCGGGCTGACACCTGTCACCGTGGGGAGTGCGTCGTAGTTGAACTCGTCACCGGCGTAGTTGGCGGCACTGGTGCCCCTTGCGGTGGTGACGAACAGGTTGAAGACGCCGGCTGTGGCGCCGCCGCCCGTCACGGCGGTGATCTTGGTGGCAGAGTGGATCACGACATCGGTCGCCGCGATGGCCCCGGCCGTTCCGTTGCCCTGACCGATCACCACGGTGGTGCCGGAGACGAAGCCGCTCCCGGTGATGGTGATGGCCGTCCCGCCCTTCGTGGGCCCCGCGTTCGGGCTGACGGCTATCACGTTGGGACGACGAGCCGTCCACTGGGCGTAGAGGGTGATGCCGCCCATCGGGATCGTGTAGGACGATCCGGCGCCGCCCACTTCAGTTCCCCCACTGGAAGCGGTGAACCAACCCTCGAAGGGGGCGTAACTGGGATAGGTGTCAGACGGCAGCGTGATCGAGCTCCCGTCGGGGCCGCTCAACGAGGCGACTGCAGCGCCGCCATCGGAGTCGAAGGCGACCGTGTCGATCGTGTTCTCGGTCCATTGGGCCGTGAAGACGATGGGCGCTCCGTTACTCGAAAGTGTGTACGAGGCTCCGGCGGGGTACGTGCTCGTCCCATCACTCCACCCGGCGAATGTGTGGCCGGGGTACGTGAAGGTGTTGGCAGCCAGGGTGATGGTGGTGCCGTCGAGTCCGCCGCCGGCGGCCGGTGCAGTCCCTGTCCCACCTCCGGCTGCGTAGCGGTAGTCGTCGGTGACGGTCTGGCCGATCACCGACACGGAGTTGCCGCTGAAGTTCGTCACGTAGGCGGTGTCCGTGTGCGGATCGGCGGCGACGCCAACCGGTGCTTGGCCTACATCGAGGGTGTTGGTGACCTTGTCCGTGGCCTCGCTGATCAGCGACGCTGTGTAGCTCGCCTCGTTGGCCACGTAGACGGTGCCCGTGTCCGGGTCGACGGCCACCCCAATGGGCTACTTGCCCACAGCGACGGTGTTGGTGACCGTGTCCGTGGCCTCGCTGATCACCGATACGGTGCCGTGGCTGCTGGAGTTGACCACATAGACGTTCCCGGTGCCCGGGTCGACAGCCACGCCCTCAGGGCTGGTACCCACAGGGATGGTGTTCGTGACCGTACCCCCGTTGATCACCGACACGTGCGTCGCTGTTCTGAGTTGGCCACATAGGCGATCCCCGTATGCGGGTCGACGGCAACGCCCTGCGGGAAGTCGCCCACAGTGATTGTGTTGGTGACCGTGTCGTAGCCTCGCTGATCACCGAACGAAGCCGGGTGTCGCGTTAGCCGTTGTTGCCGGTCACGTACAGGGTGCCCGTGTCCGGGTCGACGGCCAATGCAACCGGATTACTGCCCATGGCGATGGTGCCGGTGACCGTGCCCGTGGCCTCACTGATCACCGACACGGTGCCGATATTGGCGCCGCCGTTGGAACCCACGTACACGGTTCCCGTAGTCGGGTCGACGGCCACCCCTGAGGGTAGCTGGCCACAGTGATCGTCTTGGTGACGGTGTCCGTGGCCTCGCTGATCACCGACACGGTGCCGGGGTTGTCGTTGTTGGCCACGTAGACGGTTCCAGTGTCCGGGTCCACGGCCACGTCGTGCGGACTGGTGCCGACGGGGACGGTGTTGGTGACAGCGGGGGTGTACGTCGGGGATCCCGAGGCCGGTACCGACGCAGCGAACACCGATGCGACGGCGGCTGTTCCTAACAGCAACGATCCGGCAAATGCACTACGTAGACCGCGTCGAATGCCTGTCTTCATTGGACTCCCCGCCCCAGGTGCCCTGCACCTGCTCGGGAGTTGTCTACTGGGACTCCGGTCACCCGTCAATCGACAGGCCACGGCCCAATGGGAGGGGTCCGCAGAGCATCTTCGATCACGGCGATGGCGAGACGTACGACGGATACCTTGGTCTCATGGATCCGGTGCTACAGCGTGCGCTTGACGTGCTGCTTCCGGAACTCCGACGCACCGCTGGACCCCGGCCAATGGTCGAGGACAGGACGATGGTCAATCGCTTCGGCCACGAGGTGATCAATGTCATGTTCCTCAACCAGAAGCGTCATGGGCAAGGCATTCAGGTCCCCGAGGGCGACTGGCCCCATCAGCTGGCAAATATCGCGGACCAGATACAGGAGTGGGCCGTGGAGGAATTATGGGACCAGGGACGACCGGCCACATGGCCTGAATGCCCATTCCACCCTGCTTCCCATCCGCTGGAGCCGGTCGTCGTTGCAGGCACCGCCCTGTGGAGGTGTCCGAAGACGACCGAACCCGTTGCCGCTGTTGGCGAGCTGGGGTCATGACCCACAGCGGGTCACCGGAGTGGGTAGCCCTCTGCGGGGTCGGCTGCACCGATAAGTGCTGACTCTCCGGTTCTTCGCCGGATTGCCACGCTGCCTTGCGCTTCATCGCCGAGGAGTAGGGCATCGTCCCGATCTTCAAGAGGACCACGCTCAGTGGTGCACCGACACCTGTCAGGACAATGACGGTGGCCACGGGATAGAAGAGGGCGCTCGAAGGAACTTGCAGGCAGATGAGGCCGGCAATCACCCATTTCTGTCTACCCGTCAACTTCGCTTTGGGTGAGTTCGGATCGGATGCGACCATGGAGTCCGCTTTCGGCCCAGTCATTTTATGTCGTCGAGGGTTCCGGAACGCTCCTGAATTCACGGTTCACCACATCCGGAGCGGAACTCGCAGACCACCTCCTGGTTCTGGGTGGGAATCCCGAAGTACCGGGCTATCGGCGCCGACGTAAACGCGAAGGGGCGGCCGTCGACGGGTCAGACGACCCTCGTTGAGTTCCGCCCCAGCATTTCGCACATGTTGCCTGCAAAAAACCGATCCCTGTCGACGTCGTTGATGCCCTCCATCGCGGCCTCGAACTTGGCCAGAGGGTCCGTGCCGCCTTCAGGGTGTGGGTAGTCAGTGGAGAACATGAACAGTTCGCTCCCGGCCTGCTCCATCATCCAACCCACGGGTTCGCCCGGGAAGGGCGTGAACTTGAGGTGCTTCCGGACGTAGTCCGAGGGCCTGCCCTCAAGCTGGCGAAGAGGCTCCTCAGTCCTGCGAAATGCTCGCTGGGCGTAATCGAGATGATGCATCCACGACACCACCCATCCCGCTCCCTGCTCAATGCAGCCCCCTTTGAGGCTCGGGAAGCGATCGAAGATCCCGTCGAGGATCAGCGTCCCGAGAAACACCTCGGGTGAGTGGTGGATGGCCAGGTAGTCCTTGGAACGTATGTTCTCTCCCCCGCCCAAATGGTCGGTGACGGGCATGGCGTTGTTGTGAAAAGCCGGATCGAGCATGCGACCCCCGCCACCCACGTGCAATACGAACGGCACCGAGGCGCTCTCCAACGTGGCCCAGAAAGCATCGAGGTCGGGGTGCGTCGGCGAACGCTCCCCGGCAGCAGTCGAAGGAACCATGACAGCGGCGGCACCGAGCCCGATCGCCTCGTCGGCAAGCGGGACAGCCCGCACCGGGTCATCGAGCGGCACGAACGCAACCGCCAGAAGTCTCGGGTCAGAAGCGCAGAAGGACGCCATGGCGTGGTTCTGTGCAGAGGCCCCCGCGTACAGCCGGTCGAGATCCCGCCCCATGAACATCGATGTGGCGAACGTGGCGAAGACGAGCTGCGCATCGAAGCCGAAGAGGTCCAGTGCCTGACTGCGCTCCTTCGGGTCGAAACCGCCCATCGCCGCCCATCCCTTGTCCCTCAGCAGACGGTCCGCCGCCCGACTCGCCTTCGCGGGATCGGACCGGCGGGCTTCGGCCTTGGCCACCGCATCGGCGAGGGTGGGTTCCAAGGCCTCGAAGCCACCTCTCCGCAGCCGGGGAGCCAGGTCCGGATCGATGAACTCGTCGAGGAAGTCGCCCAGCTCCATGACGTGGCTGTCGGCGTCCAGAATGACCTTGTCCCCGGCGTACGTCATCTTCTGCCCCCTTTGCTCATGCAGCGACGCATCCATGATGACACCCGACCAGAGGTTTTGCGACAGGTCCGGAGCCTCCCCGATCAGCCGCCTTGCGGACATACCGGAGAGCTACGGTCGTAGCAGGAGGGTTGATGGACCCCTTTGCTCAGGCGCATCTCTCGGAGCTTCTCGCTTCCGCTCGTCATGGTCCGCCGGTGCCGTCGGTTGATTCCGTCGAGCACAAGAGTCGGACGTTGATGACCTTCGGCGCCGCCCTCGCGGCGCTCAAGGGCGTCGGCGCCGTCTCGCAGGAGGAGATGGCGGAGTGGACCAATCGCATGCTGGTGGCACTCGGCGAGGAGCCTCTCGAACCGCTCCCGCCCGGCACGGCGAGGCTGATCAGCTTCGGAGGGACACGAACCCAACGTCCTGAGCGCCCGCCTGATCCACCGCCGGTCTCCAAATTCCTCCGTCTTGTTCCGGCAGACGAGCCCGACCGGGCGCTGACGTACGGCGGACGGGTCCAGGTACTCGGAGTGGAGCTCTACAGCGACAAGGTCTCCGTCAACTGGCGGCTCGCTCCTCTCCCCGACCCACAAGCACTCTTCGCCGAGGAATTGGCTCAACAAGAGCCCGACCTCGAGGGACTCTCGGACGACTTCAAGAAGATCCTTCGGGACAAACTCATGCATCAACTGCAGATACGGAGGCAATCCGTCAGGCTCACCGATGACGTGGGCACGGAGTTCCGGCCGACCGGCGCCGGCTCGGGCGGAGGGGGCGGTGAACGCCGTGGACACTCGGACTTCGTCCCCGGGGTGCCGTCAACGGCCAAGCTGCTGACCGTGCATTGGGACGACATGGAGTTTGCCATCCCCTTGCCCCCCGTCCGGGGCGCGTCCTGAGCCGCCACTGATGGGCAAGGTGCGGTCTTGGATCCCGTGGTCGTCGCTGGTCGTTCTGATGGCCGTGGCTGCCACGACAGCCGTGGCTGCCACGACCGCCGTGGTTGGATCGACAACGAGCCGTGGAGAGCAGGCTCGGACGGACCTTCGCAGTGCGTCCCCCGCCCCGGGGAACGTCCGGTCACAGGTCGCGGCGAACTTCCCGCCTCAAGCCGGATTTCGGGGCCAGGAGACTTTCTGTCCCGTGCCACCTCTTACTGGAACCATCCACTACGACGGAACGAGCGGGACACTGACTGGCGTTCTCGCGGTCAGCGTGGGAGGCCTGCCTCCCGACGACGAGGTGTTCGTCAATTGGTCGAACGATCACGTCCGAGCGCCCGTCATCGCCTCGTTCCGGACCGACGCCGCGGGGGCCTCGATTCAATCGTCCGTGCAGGTGGGGCGTCTGGGCGAGGTGCGTGGCGTGGAAGTCGATCTCTCCGCGGCGAGTGTCCCCAACCCCGTCTTGGGCCGACTCGAACCCTGCTGACCTCGTCGGAGGTCGTGTCGCACGCAGACCTCTGGCTCCCTTTCGGACAGGCGATCCCCTCAGCCCCGGGACTTCCTCGGCGGCTCGGCCAACGCGGCCTTGTGCAGCGTGTTGGCGGCCAGGCGCATGTGCGCGGCGTCGACGAGCTTCCCGTCGCGCCCGATGGCGCCGACGCCGCCGGCCTCGGCCTCGCGGTAGGTGGCCATTGCGTCACGGGCCTCCTCCACTTCCCCGGGAGTCGGGGAGAAGACCTCGTGCGCGATCGGTATCTGGCTCGGGTGGATGGCCCACTTGCCGTCGAACCCCAGCGCGCTCGCCTGCAGCGCCGCCCGCCGGTAGCCCTCCGGGTCCTGATAGGCGGGGTACGGCGCGTCGATGGCGTCGATCATGGCCGCCCGCGCCGCGGTCAGGACCTGGACCCGGGCGAAATGCCAGAAGTCGCCGGGATAGGGCACGACCGGATCGAAGTTGCCGTCGACCCGGGCCCGCAGTGAGGCCGAGAGATCACCCGCGCCGAAGATCAGCGCCTCGAGCCGTTCGCTCGCCTGGGCGATCTCGAGCGCGTTGGCCAGACCCTCGGCCTCTTCGATGAGGACCTCCAGACCGATGGGCCGCGCTCAGCCCCAGCTTCGCCTCGAGTTGGGTGAGGAGCACGTCGACCCACCAGACGTCGCGGGCACGACGCACCTTCGGGCACGATCAACACGTCGACGGCGTCACGGGCGCCGGTCACGATCTCGATGATGTCCTCATGGCACCACGTGCGTGTCGAGGCCGTTGACCCGCACGGCCCGCACGGTCCGTCCCCAGTCCTGGCCCGTCGAGCGCTTCCACGGCGATGGAGCGCGCCGCCTCCTTGACTGACGGCGCACAGGCATCCTCGAGGTCGAGGAACACGAGGTCGGCGCCGGACGACGCCGCCTTCTCGCACATACGCTCGCTGCTCGCCGGCGTGGCCAGCTCCGATCGTCGTGCTCGTGGTGCGCGCATGTTCCTCCTCGTTCCGGGGCTCAAATCGTTCCGGCGTCGCGCAAGGCCTGCAGCGCGGCCTCGTCGAGGCCCAGCAGGGCGCCGTAAACGGCGTCGTTGTCCTCTCCGACGCCTCGCCCCAGATGGTCGACCCGCCCCGGGGTCTCGCTCAGTATCGCGACGGGGGCCTGGACCGTCATGCGCCCGAGGTCGGGGTCGTCCACCTCGAGGAAGGTGCCGCGGGCGCGGAGGTGCTCGTCGGCGAGCAGCTGCTGGGCGTCGTACACGGGAGCGGCGGCCACGTCGGCCGCCTCGAACACGCGCATGACATCGTCGAGCGCCGCGGCTCGGATCCATTCCGCCACAATGCCGTCGATCTCGTCTCCGTGGGCCTGGCGGCGGATGGGGTCGACGTACTCGTCGTCCTCGGCCAGTTCCGGTCGGTCGATCGCCCGGTAGAGGCGCATCACGATGTTGCGCGACGCGCTCGACAGGGCCACCCACCGGCCGTCGCCCGTCAGGTAGGCGTTGCGCGGGGCACTGGCGTCGAGCCGGTTGCCGGTGCGGCCCATCACAACCCCGAGGTGGCTGTAACCCAGCGTGGACGTCTCAATGAGGCGGGCGAGCGGCTCCACGAGGTTCACGTCGATGAGCTGACCCGAGCCTCCGTGCAGGTCGCGGTGGTAGAGCGCCATCATCACGGCGAACGTGGCCGACTGAGCCGCGATGCCATCGGCCAGGAAGAACGGGGGCAGCGTCGGCGGGCCGTCGAGCTGCCCCGTGACATGGGCGAACCCGCTCATGGCCTCGGCCAATGTGCCGAAACCAGGTCGGTCGCTGGCCGGCCCGCCCGCGCCGTAGCCGCTGACGTGGAGCATGACGAGTCGCGGGTGCGCCCGGTGCACCGACTCGTAGTCCAGTCCCCACCGCGCCAGCGCACTGGGACGGTTGTTCACGACGAGGACGTCGCTGACGTGCAGCAGCCTGTGGAAGAGCTCCTGCCCCTCGGCGCCGCGCAGGTCGAGCGTGACGCACTGCTTGTTGCGACCGACGCTCTTCCAGAAGAGCCCGATCCCGTCCTTCTGGTAGCCCCAGGTCCGCAGCGGGTCCCCTGCCCCCGGCTGCTCCACCTTGATCACGTCGGCGCCGAACTCCCCCAGGGCGGTGGCCACCATGGGGCCGGCGGCGAGCGTCGCCGCGTCAATGACGCGCAGCCCCTCGAGCGGTCGGACCGCCTCAGGCACCGTGCACTGACTCGGGCCGCCCGAGGCCGAGGTGCTCCCGCAGTGTGGAGCCGGTGTAGTGGTCCCGGAACAGGCCGCGGCGCTGCAGTTCGGGCACCACCAGCCGGACGACATCCTCGTAGGCGCCCGGCGAGTGCGTGGCGGCGATGACGAAGCCATCGCAGGCGCCGCCGTTGAACCACTCCTCCATCTGGTCGGCGATATCGGTACCGGTGCCGACGAAGCGCGGCCCCTGCAGCAGGGTGGCCCGGTGCCCGGCCAGGTCGCCCAGCGTCACCGTGTCGCCGCCGATGTGCGCCTTGATGTTCTGTACGAGGCCCCGGATCCCCGAGACCGACGCGATGAGCTCGTCGGTGATGGGGGCGTCGAGCGAGAGCCCGGAGAAGTCGTAGTTCATGAGCTCGGAGAGCAGAGTGAGCGAGGCCATGGGGTCGACGAGATCGTTCAGGAAGAGCTGCTCGCGCTCCTCGGCATGCGCCTTGGATTCCCCGACGACCGTGTAGGCCATCGGGCACATCTTGATGGAGTCGGGATCCCGGCCGTGCTCGCCGATCTTCTCCTTCTGGTCCTTGTAGTGCGCCCGGGCGATGTCGAAGCCGGGATCACCCGTGAAGATCAACTCCGCCCATTTGGCTGCGAATTCCCGGCCCCGACCCGACGAGCCCGCTTGCATCAGCACCGGGCGGCCTTGCGGGGTGCGCGGCACGGTCAGCGGTCCGCGCACGTCGAACCAGTCGCCGTCGTAGTTCAATTCGTGCACCTTCTCCGGGTGGGCGAACAGGGGCGTCTCGCGGTCGAGGACCAACGCGTCGTCGTCCCAGCTGTCCCACAAGCCGGTCGTCGCCTCGAGGAACTCGTCGGCCCGGTCGTAGCGTGCGTCGTGGGCGAGGTGCTCCTTCAGCCCGAAGTTCTGGGCCTCGCCGTCGTTCACCGACGTCACCACGTTCCAGGCCGCCCGCCCTCCCGACAAGTGGTCGAGGGTGGCGAACGTGCGGGCCACGTGGAACGGCGAGTAGTACGTCGTCGAGTACGTCGCGCCAAGCCCGATGGACCGTGTCGCCGCGGCGACGATCCCGAGCACAATGCTCAGGTCCAGCTTCACCGGTCGGGCGCCGGTACGCACCGCCTCGGCGACCGACCCCCCGTAGATGCCGGGCATGGCCAGGCGGTCGTCGAAGAACATCAGGTCGAAGCACCCGTCCTCGAGCGTGCGCCCGAGCTTCTCGTAGTAGCCGGCGGTCAAGAACCCATGCTCGGTGGCCGGATGGCGCCACGAACCGGCGTAGACCGTGGCGTTCCCGGCCTGCATGAACCCCACCAACGCCATCTGCCGTCGTGTGCTCTCGGCCATCTGCTCCCCCTTTTGTGGGCAGAGGTCACCGTAATATGTAATATTTCAGATATCAAACTCATCACGACCACCGTCCGGGCCCAAGCGGCCAACGAGCTCCGCGATCGCATCCTGACCGGGAGGCTCCAGCCGGGTGACCGCCTGGACCTCGATCAGCTGACGGCGGAGTTCGGGATCAGCCGGACGCCCATACGCGAGGCCCTGCTCGAGCTTTCCTATGAAGGCCTGGTCGAGATCACCCCACGCAGCGGCATGGCGGTGGTCGGCATCACGCCGCAGGACGCCGTCGACAATTTCGCCGTCCTGGCGGCCCTCGTCGGGAAGGCAGCCGAGATGGCGACCACCCGCATCACGCCGGCCGAGCTGGCCGAGTTGACCGAGCTCGCCGGTGCCATCGAGGGCGCCGACGACGTCGTCGCCGCCAACCGCCGCTTCCACCGGGCCTTGAACCTCTCGGCCCGGTCCCCGCGCCTGCTCACCTACATCCGTCAGGCCATCGGAGTCGTGCCGGGCAACTACTTCGACCTCTTCCCCGAGGCGGAGGAACGCAGCGCACGCGAACACGCCGAGCTCTTGGAGGCCTTGACGCGCGGCGACGCCCAGACGGCTCGCACCGTTGCCGAGGCCCACGTGCTCAGCGCCGGCGAAGCACTGGGTGAGTGGCTGGCGACCCAGGCCGCCCACCACCGCGCTGCATCCTCGAGTTCCTGACGCCTCTTCGTCAACGCAGACGTCGGTCGGACGGGACTTCGTCACGAGAAATCACTCCGTCCCGGGCGAGCGCCTCGATCTCATCAGGCGGCATCCCGAGCTCCTCCAAAATGGCCGAAGTCTGTTCACCCAGCTGAGGTGGAGGCAGTCGGTGGGTCGCACGTTCGCCGTTGAGCGACAGCGGGATGTCGACAACCCGGAGATCAGGAATGTCGGGGTGTGGCAGATCGACCAGCATCCCGAGCGCGTCGAGCTGGGGGTCCTGTGCGAGGTCTGCCACTGAGCGAACCAGGCTGCACGGGACCTTCTCGGCGCCCAGAAGGAACTGCCACTCCCCGGCTGGCTTCTCTTTGAAGCGGTCCTCCAAAATCGTATGAAGCGCGGTGCGGTGAGCCACCCGATCGGCATTGTGGACGTAGGCCGGATCGTCAGCGAGGTCGGAGAGACCCAACACTCGGCAAAGCGAGACGAACAGCTGGTCGTTGCCTGCAGTGACCATGAGATCACCGTCGGCCGTTGCGAACGTCTCGTAGGGCGCGACAAAAGGAGTGCCATTCCCCTGTCGTTGGGGGCTTTCACCCGTCGCGAGATACCCCTCCACGTGGTACGACAGCAACCAGGCGGCAGTCTCGTACAGGCTCACCTCGACGAGAGCGCCCACGCCGCTCTGCCTACGATTTTGAAGAGCGGCCTGGATCCCCACTGCGGCCCACATTCCTGTGCCCAGGTCGATGACGCCAACGCCCATGCGTGCCGCCGGCCCGTCGGGATGCCCGGTCATCGACATCAGACCCGTCTCGGCCTGCAACACCGGGTCGTAACCTGGCGCATCTTTCTTGGGCCCCTTCGGTCCGTAAGCAGTAATGGAGCAGTACACGAGTCCCTCGTTGTCTTCAAGGAGGGACTCGTAGTCGAGGCCGCGCTTGGCGAGAGACCCCGGCCGGAAGCTCGAGACCACCACGTCGGAGCGAGATGCCAGGCGGCGCACGACGCGTTGTCCAGCGTCGGTATCCAAATCGATCGTGATGCTCCGCTTGTTCCGGTTACAGGCCAGGAACGTCGCGCTCTGCCCATTCCACTCGGGCGGGCGCCAATTCCGCGTGTCGTCACCGGATCGCGGCGACTCAACCTTGATGACGTCTGCGCCCAGGTCACCGAGCAGCATCGTGCAATACGGACCAGCCAGGTTGCGCGAGAGGTCGAGCACAGAGATGCCACGGAGGGTCTCAGAGAGCAGTGAGGGAGGCATCGGATCCATTGCGTTCGAGCCCTGTCAGTTCGCTTTGTCGCGCCCGGCTTCAGGGCCCTCTCGACGTTGGCGCGCAGCTCCGGCGTCGTAAAGGAGCGGTCCTCGGCGGTGAGCGCAAAGTCGAGCGCCGCCAGAATGGCCCGCTCCATCTGAATGTTGATGATCCGCTTCGTATCCTCCACCGCTCCTTTTGGCAGGCGCGCGATCTTGTGGGCGCAGGCCATGGCCTGGTCGAGGACCTCGCCGTCGGCACAGACGTGGTTCACCAGCCCGATGTCGGCCGCGCGCTGTGCGGGGATGCGCTCACCGGTCAACGCGTACTCCTTGGCCAGCTGCAGGCTGGTCAGCATCGGCCACACCACGGGGCCGCCGTCGGCCGCCACCAACCCGAGCAGCACGTGCGGATCGGCCAGATGCGCGCTCTCGGCCATGAACACGATGTCGGAGAGCGCGACCAGGCTGCAGCCGAGCCCTACCGCGGGACCGTTCACGGCGGCGACGATCGGCACCCGGCACCCGGCCATGCCGGTCACGATCTGGCGGCCATGGGCGAGGGTGCGCGCACGCAGGACTGCATCCTTGGAGAGCTCGTCGATGTAGTTGAAATCGCCGCCGGCGGAGAAGGCGCGGCCCGCGCCCGTGATGACGGCCGCCCGCGCCTCGGCGTCGGAGTCGAGCTGCGGGAACAGTGCAGCCAGGCCCCGGTGCAGGTCGTGGTTCGTGGCGTTGAGCTGTTCGGGCCGATTGAGCGTGATGATGCGCACGGGCCCGTCGGCGCTGACCTGCAGCTCGTCGGGAAGGTCGTAGGTGTTCATGAGGTGGGCAGCTCCAGAATCCGACTAGCGATGAGGTTGCGCTGTATCTGCGACGTGCCTCCCATGACGCTCTGGGCACGACTGTAGAGGTACACCCGGGCCCAGGTGTCGTCCCCGTCCGCGCGCGCCCCGCCACCGACGGAGAGGGCGGCGTGGCCCACGGCCTGCTCGGTCGCCGTCATCAGGAGCTTGTCGACGGAGCCCTCGGGGCCGTGCGACAGGCCGTTGAGGCGGTCCGAGAGCCGACGGCTCACGTGGCACCGCAGCATCTCGGTCTCGACCAGCGCCCAGGCGAGATCACGCCGCGCCTCGGATCCGAAGCGGGACGGCTCCTCCTCGACGACATGCGCCAGCTCGTTGGTGAGCTTGCCGTACCGCGCAACGTAGCCGAGCTCACCCGGCTCACGCTCGTGGCTGACCACCGTCATGGCGAGGCGCCAGCCTTCGCCGGGCTCGCCGACCATGTTCGCCGCGTCGACCCGGGCGCCGTCGAAGAGCACCTCGCCGAACTCGCGCCTGACGCCGTTGATCATCTGCAGCGGCCGCTGCTCAATGGCGGATTGTCCCATCGGCACAATGAAGGCGGAGATGCCCTTGTGCTTTGGCACATCGGGATCCGTCCGGGCCAGGACCAGGCACCAGTCGGCCGCATCCGAATAGCTGGTCCAGACCTTGTGTCCTGTGATCACGTACTCCTCGCCGTCCCGTATCGCCCGCGTCCGCAGCGAGGCCAGATCGGACCCTGCGTCGGGCTCACTGAAGCCCTGGCACCAGCGGTCCCGGCCGTTCACCAGCCCGGGCAGGAAGCGGCGTCGAATGTCCTCGTTCCCGTGCCGCAGGAGCCCCTGGACCAGGTAGCCCACGCTCGGTCGCGGCGGCGTTCCGGCGGTGGTCAGTTCCTCGTCGAGGATCGCCTCGTAGACGCTGGGCAGGCCGTGCCCGCCGACCTCGGCCGGCCAGGACAGCCCGAAAAAGCCGGCGTCGAAGAGGGTCTGGTGCCAGGCAGCCTGCCCGGCCCAGTACTCGTCGGCCGTCGACGAGGCGGGCAGGCCGGGGTTGTTCTCGCTGAGCCACGCGCGCAGGCGCAGGCGAAACTCGAACTCCTCGGGAGAATCAGCGAAGTCCATCGTCCACTCCGATGTTTCGGGCGGCGAGTACCCGCTCCAAGTTCGGCCCGACGCCGCCGAGCACCTCGCTCGACAACAGCGCGCGGCGCAGGAAGACATGGGCAAGGCAGTCCCAGGTGTTGCCGATGCCGCCGTGCACCTGAATGGCCGTCTCGCACACTGTGCGGCCCGCCCGGGCGCAGTAGGCCTTGGAAGCCGATGCTGCAGCGAGCGCGTCGGCCGCAGGCAGCGCGTCCACGGCCCACGCCGCGTGGAGGGCGATGCTGCGGGAACCCTCCATGGCGACGAAGGCGTCGGCCAGCAAGTGTTGCACCGCCTGGAACGACCCGATGGGAGCGCCGTACTGGCGGCGCGAGCGGGCGTAGTTGGTGGTCAGGTCGAGCGCGCCGCGCATCACACCGACCAGGTCGGCGCTCGTCATGGCCAGGCCGAGGCTCTGCCAGGCCGCCATGTCGCTCGCTGCTGAGCGAATGGGCCTGCCCTTCAATGGCGGCGACGGTTCCCGGTGCGTCGAACGACGAGACGGGCCGCGTGAGGTCGACGCCGCTGGCCGATGCTGCTGGGACGGGCGGAGCGAGCGCGACCACCCCGATGTTCCAGCCGTCGGCGCCGCCCATGCCCACCAGCGCTGCTGGCGCGGCGCCGGCGTCCAGCGCCACAGAACCCGAAGGCACGTGGCCGCCCTCGTCCGTGGCCAGCTCCGCGAGGTCGGCGCGCAAGCGCGACCGTCTCGGGTACCGCGACGGTCGGGGCGCCGGTCAGGCGGCGCAACTCCGCCGCCAGCGTCGCACCGAGAAACGCCGTGTCGGCCAGCCCGCGGCCGAGCTCCTCGGCCACCAGAGCGACCTCGACCGCCGACGCCCACGGCGTGCCGTCGTCCGACACCGTGCGCAGCTCGCACCAGCCCGACGCGTGCACTGCGGCGTCGAGCTTGCCGGCGCGCTCCCGGTCGTCCAGCGCGGCAACGCCGTGCACACCGAGGCGATCCACGACCTGCGCAGCGGCATCGCGCAGGGCGACCTGCTCGGGCGAGAGGCGGACGTCCATCAGTCGGGCTGGGCGGGCGAGGAGGTCGGGAGCCACTCGTCCCTGAGCGTGCGACGCAGCACCTTGCCCGAGGGCGTCCGGGGGACGGCGTCGACGAGGACGACGTGATGGAGGCGTTTGTAGGTGGCCAGCGTGTCGGTCACGAGCTGTGCGAGGTCGTCTGCGCTGACGTCGGACCCGGGCTCGAGTTGCACGGCGGCCACCGGGACCTCGCCGGCGCGTTCGTCGGGCACGCCGAACACCGCGCAGTCGATGACCGCGGGGTGGCCGTGCAGCACGGCCTCGATCTCCGCCGGGGCGACCTGGAAGCCGCTGACCTTGATCATCTCCTTGCAGCGGTCGGTGAGGTGGACCCAGCCCTCGGGCTCGAGCCATCCGACGTCGCCGGTGCGGTACCAGCCGTCGGCGAAGGCCGCGGCGGTGGCCTCGTCGGGCAGGTACCCGGCCATGGCCGACTCGCTCTGGACCTGGACCTCGCCCGACGCCACCTGCAGGCAGGACCGTCCCCGGTCTCGAGGTCGACCACGCGCAGCGCGACGCCGCCCACCGGGAGCCCGGCGGAATCGAGGCGCCACCTGTCCGGATCGTCGACCGGGTTGGCCGTGATCACCGGCACCTCGCTGGTGCCGTAGGCGGGGAGCCAGCGCACGCCGGTACGGGCCGGTCACCGTCTCGGCCACGCTGGGCGTGACCGGGGTGGCGCCCCACATGATGTAGCGGAGCGACGAGAGGTCGTAGTCCTCGAGGTCCGGGTGGTTGGCCATGGCCAAGGCGATCGGCGCCACCGCCATCTCGAGCGTCATGCGCTCGTCCTGAATGCAGCGCAGCTCCTCGTCGAGGTCGAAGCGGCGGTGCAGGCGGACGGTGGCGCCCGCCGTGGCCGCGGCGAGCAGGTTCAGCAGCCCGAGGATGTGCGACGGCGGCGTCGCCACCTGGAAGCGGTCGTCGTGACCGAGGCCCAGCGCGGTGACCCAGTGCTGCGTGCCCAGGTCGATGGACCGGTGGGTGTGACGCACCGCCTTGGGGCGGTCGGTCGTCCCGGAGCTGAAGACGAAGACGGCGTCGTCGCTCTCGCTCACGTCGACGCCGCGGGCGCGGCGCGTCGCTGGTGCGGTCGATCACCGGCCGCGGCGGCGTCGTCGAGGTCGAGGACCGGCGCCGGCACCGAGCTGCTCGGCCAGGAAGGCCGACGCCGGCACCGTCGGCCACGCCGTAGCGCGGTGCGGTGAGCCCGACGCGCCGTGCCGACCTCGAGCGCCTTCCACGACGAGTTGAGCAGGACGGGGGCGGCGCCGAGCTTGCTGGCAGCCTGGACCGTGACCACGAACTCGGGCCGGTTCGACGTCATGACCGCCACCCGGTCGCCCCGGCCTACGCCCTGGTCGGCCAGATGCTGCGCCAGGGCATTGGCGGCCCGGTCGAGCTCCCCGTAGGTCCAGCGGTCGTCGCCGGCCAGGACCGCGACGTGATCGGGGATCCTGCTCGGCGGCCGACTCGAGCCCGCGATGCATGAGGCTCGTTGCCATTGGGAAACATTCTTCTCTGAATTGAGATTCAGCGTCAACACCAGCGAAGTGTATGGTTATCGGCGCTATGAGCAGCCCGAACGTCCGGGGCGACCGACGAGGACGTCCGGTCCGAGATCATCGAGACCGTCCGCCGCTTCGTGGCACGCGAGGTCATTCCCGTCGCCGCCGATCTCGAGCGCTCGGACACCTTCCCCGAGGCCATCGTCGAGCAGATGCGCGCGCTCGGCCTCTTCGGCGTCACCATCCCCGAGGAGTACGGCGGCCTCGGCCTCGACCTGTTGACCTACATCGGCGTCATTGAGGAGCTGGCCTACGGCTGGATGAGCCTCACCGGCATCGTCAACACCCACACCATGGCCGCCACCCTGATCATGACGCACGGCACCGATGAGCAGAAGCAGCGCTGGCTCCCCGCCATGGCGACGGGCGAACGGCGCGGCGCACTGTCGCTGTCCGAGCCCGATGCCGGGAGCGACACCCGAAACATCTCGTGCCGGGCCCGCGCGCGACGGGGACGAGTACGTCCTCAACGGCAGCAAGGCCTGGGTGACCAACGGCGAGCGGGCCTCCATCGTCGCGCTGGCCGCCCGGACCGAGGAGGGCATCACCGCCTTCATCGTGGAGAAGGAGCCCGGCCCGCGCTTCGAGGGCATCGCGGTCAGCAAGCACGTGGGCAAGCTGGGCTACCGCGGCGTCGAGACGGTCGAGATGGCGTACACCGACCACCGCATCCCCGCCGCCAACGTCGTCGGCGAGCTCGGGCGCGGCCTGCCCCAGATTCTCGGCGTGCTCGAGGTGGGCCGGATCAACATCGCCGCACGGGCGGTCGGCGTGGCCCGGGCCGCCTTCGACGCCGCCCTCGCCTACAGCCTGCAGCGCGAGACCATGGGCAAGGTCATCGCCGAGCACCAGGCGATCCAGCTCAAGCTGGCCGACATGGCCACCCGCCTGGAGGCGGCGCGCCTGCTCACCCGCAACGCGGCCGAGCGGCGGGCGCAGGGACTGCGCTGCGACGTCGAGGCCGGCATGGCCAAGCTCTTCGCCAGCGAGACGGCACTCGAGCTCAGCACCGAGGCCATGCGCATCCACGGCGGGGTCGGCTACACCACGGAATTCCCGGTCGAGCGCTTCTACCGCGACGCGCCGCTGATGATCATCGGCGAGGGGACCAACGAGATCCAGCGCATCGTCATCGCCCGGGGCCTGCTGGCCCGGGCCCGCGGTCAGGCCTGAGCCCGCCTTCGTCGAGCGGTTCGGCCGTCGTTGCCAGCTCGGCCAGCACCTCGTCGGTGTGCTCCCCGAGGAGCGGCGCCGGAGCCGCCCGGCCGACCGGCAGGTCCGAGAAGCTGACCGGGCCGTTGATGGAGCGCCGATCGTTCCGTCGGGCTCGGCGGGGCAGCTCGAGGAAGCCGTCGTTGGCGGCCAGCTGCGGGTCCGCGAGCACGTCGGCCGGCCCCTGGGCCGGCGCCCACCACACGCCCTCCGCGTCGAAGCGCTCGGCCCACTCGTCGAGCGTGCGCTGGCCGACGATGTCGTCGAGGACGGCGATGACCTCGGCGCGGTTCTGGCGGAGCGCCCTGGCGTTCGGCGAAGCGGGGGTCGGCGCGCAGGTCTGTCCGGCCGAGCGCGCGCAGCACCGGGTCGATGTGGCGGTCCGCCTCCAGACCCGTGAAGAAGAACCAGCGCCCGTCCCTGGTGCGGTAGGAGTTCATCAGCGGCGTCTGGTTCGCAGTGCCGCGCCTCGGCCTTGGCCACCTTGCCCAGCGTCTCCTGCAGGCTCAGGTCCCACCCGAGCACGTA
This sequence comes from uncultured Acidimicrobiaceae bacterium, assembly GCA_963755655.1. Lineage (GTDB taxonomy): Bacteria > Actinomycetota > Acidimicrobiia > Acidimicrobiales > RAAP-2 > Bog-473. Next base: position 51,255 of record CAVWKX010000014.1, on the reverse strand, counting down.
GGTGCCGGTCCGCAGCAGCGACACCTCGACCACGCGCCCGCGCCCGGTCTGGCGCTGCTCGAGCACGGCGGCCAGGAGGCCGGCCAGGGCGGCCAGCCCGCTGATGTGGTCGCCGATGCCGCCGCGGGCGTTGAGCGGGACGCCGTCGCTGTTGGCCAGCTGGACCGACAGGCCGGAACGGGCCCAGAAGGCGCCGATGTCGTAGGCCGGACGGTTGCGGTCCTCGCCCCGCAGGCCGTAGCCGCTGACGCTGCAGTAGACGAGGCGCGGATGGCGCGCGACCGTGGCCGCCGGCTCGAGGCCGAGTCCGTCGAGCGCGTCGGGCCGCAGGTTGGTGAGGAAGACGTCGGCCGTCGAGAGCAGTTCCTCGAGGCGCTGGCGCTGGCCTCGCGCTGGCGCAGGTCGAGGACCACGCTGCGCTTGCCCCGGTTGTCCTGCGCGAAGGCGGGGTTCGGGAAGTCCTTGCCGATGCCCAGCGAACCGAAGGCACTGCGCATCGGGTCGCCCGCTCGGCGGCTCCACCTTGATGACGTCGGCGCCCCAGTCGGCCAGCAGGGCGCCGGCGGACGGCGCGGCGACCCAGACGCCCATCTCGACGACGCGCAGGCCGGTCAGCGCCGTCAGGCCGGCCGGTTCGCTCCTCTCGGTGGGTCCGGTCTCGTCGGTCATGGGGTCCGGCTGCCGGTCCGGCCGGCCGCGGCCTCCTGACGGAGCACGTCCTTCATCACCTTGCCGGTGGCGTTCAGGGGCAGCGCGTCGACGATCTCCACGACGCGGGGGACCTTGTAGTTGGCCATCTCGTCCCGGCTCCATTCGATGATGTCGTCGCCCGTGACGTCCCCGGACACGACGACGAAGGCCATGCCCACCTCGCCCAGCCGCTCGTCGGGGATGCCGATCACCGCGGCCTGCTGCACGGCGGGATGCCGCAACAACGCGTTCTCGATCTCGGCCGGGTAGGCGTTGAAGCCGCCGACGATGAACATGTCCTTGACCCGGCCGACGATGCGGAGGCGGCCGGCGTCGTCGACCAGGCCGAGGTCGCCGGTGCGCAGCCAGCCGTCCGCCGACAACACCTTCCCCGTCTCCTCGGGGTCGTCGAGGTAGCCCGCCATGATGCTGCCGCCGCGGAGCAGCACTTCGCCCGGCTGCCCGGTCTCGACGTCCACGCCGCCCTCACCGACGATGCGCACCTCGAAGCCGGGACGTGGCCGGCCCACCGTGGTGGCGATCGCCTCGGCATCGTCGCCTTCGGAGGTGGCGCAGGCGGTGCCGGCCTCGGTGAGCCCGTAGCCGGTGACGATGTTCGAGAAGGGCAGCTCCTCGTCGACCCGGCGGATCAGCTCCACCGGGATGTCGGCCGCGCCGGTCACCGCCACGCGCAGCGACGAGAGGTCGTGCTGCGTCCGCTGCGGGTGGTCGAGGATCGACTGGTACAGCGTCGGCGGACCGGGCAGGACGGTGACCCGCTCCGCCGCGACGCGGGCCAGCACCCGGTCGACGTCGAAGACCGGCTCGGGCAGCATTGTCGCCCCGCTGGCGACGCTGGCCAGGATGCCGGCCTTGAGGCCGAACATGTGGAAGTACGGGTTCACCTGGAGATAGACGTCCCCGGCGCTGAGGCCGGTCATGGCCACCCAGTCCGTGGCCACGCCCAGCGTGCGGCCGTGCGTCATGACCACGCCCTTCGGGACGCCGGTCGTGCCCGAGGTGAAGAGGATGTCCGAGGGATCGTCCGGGCCGAGCGCGGCGCGGCGGCGCTCCACCTCGGCCAGGGACGCCGCGGTCGCTCCGGCGAGGAAGTCGCGCCACGACACCGCGCGTCCCGCTCGCATCGCCCTTGGCGACGACGATGGTCTCGGAGTGCCGGGCAGCGGGGTGCCGGTGTCCTCCAGCATGGCCACGTAGTCGGTGCCCAGGAAGTCGGTGACGGTCACCAGCACCCGGGCCCCGCTCCGGGCGAGGATCTCCGCCGCCTCGGCGCCCTTGAACCGGGTGTTGACCGGCACCAGCACGGCGCCGGCGGCGAACAGGCCGAGGGCAGCCACCATCCATTCGGCGCAGTTGCCGCACCAGATCGCCACCCGGTCGCCGGGCTCGACCCCGGCGGCGACCAGCGGCGGCGCCGAACTCGCGGGCGGCCTCGGCCAGCTCTGCGTAGGAGAGCGTGGTCTCCCCGTCGCGGACCGCCACCCGGTCGGCGAACTGCTCGGCGGCGCTGCCGAGCATGGCGGGGATGGAGGGCCAGACGCACGGCCGGCGCCGAACTCACCGGCTGACCGACGCCAGGCCGGCGCCGACTTTGAGAATGGTCCTCTTTCCATACAATAATGATACTTTCGAAAGGCGACCTCACAAGAAGGTGGGCGTCCGCCGGCTCGCCACGCTGCACGAGGGAGGGAAACGACATGGTCAGTACCGCGCCCGCGCCCTACTACGACCCGTACGACTTCGAGATCGACGCCGACCCCTACCCGGTCTGGAAGCGGCTGCGCGACGAGGCGCCGCTCTACTACAACGAGAAGTACGACTTCTACGCCGTCAGCCGCTACGAGGACGTGGAGCGCGCCTCGGTCGAGTGGCAGACCTACAGCTCGGCCAAGGGCTCGGTGCTCGAGATCATCAAGGCCGCAGATGGAGATGCCGCCGGGCATGTTCATCTTCGAGGACCCGCCGGACCACGACCTGCACCGCGGCATCATGAGCCGCGTCTTCACCCCGCGGCGCATGGCCGCCATTGAGCCGCAGGTGCGGGACTACGCCGGCGCGCACGCTCGACCCACTGGTCGGCAAGGGCGGCTTCGATTTCATCGTCGACCTCGGCGCCGAAATCCCCATGCGCACCATCGGCATGCTGCTCGGCATCCCCGAGGAGGACCAGCAGGCGATCCGCAACAACATCGACGAGGGCCTCCGCCTCGAAGCGGGCGTGATGCCCGAGGTCGACTTCAGCCAGGGCGGCGCGACCGATGCGGACTACGGCGCCTACATCGACTGGCGGGTCGAGCACCCGTCGGACGACCTCATGACCGAACTGCTCAACGCGGAGTTCACCGACGCGGACGGGACGGTGCGCACGCTCACCCGCGACGAGATCCTGGGCTACATCGGCCTGCTCTCGGGCGCGGGCAACGAGACCACGACCCGGCTCATCGGCTGGGCGGGCAAGCTCCTGGCCGAGCACCCGGAGCAGCGCAAGGCCCTGGTGGAGGACCCGGCGCTGATTCCGGCCGCGGTCGAGGAATGTCTCCGCTTCGAGCCGCCGTCCCCGGTCCAGTCGCGCTACGTCACGACCGACGTGGAGCACCACGGCCAGACCGTGCCGGCCGGCAGCGTCATGGTGCTCCTCAACGCCTCGGCCAACCGCGACGAGCGCCAGTTCGACGACCCGGACACTTTCGACATCCATCGCAAGGCGCAGCGCCACCTGAGCTTCGGCTACGGCCTGCACTTCTGCCTGGGCGCGCACCTGGCGCGCCTCGAGGCGCGTGTCGCGCTGGAGGAGCTCCTGAAGCGCTTCCCGGAGTGGGAGATCGACACGGACAACGCCGTGCAGGCCCGCACCTCGACGGTGCGGGGCTGGGAGAAGCTGCCGGTACTCGTCCCGTGACAGAGGCCGGGCGCTACAAGGTGGTGCAGTGGGCCACCGGGAACATCGGCTCGCACTCGCTGCGGTCCGTCATCGACCACCCGAACCTCGACCTGGTCGGGCTGTACGTCTACTCGGAGGACAAGGCGGGGCGTGACGCCGGGGAGCTGGCCGGAACGGCGCCGACCGGTGTGCGGGCCACCCGTGAGATCGACGACATCCTCGCCCTGCAGCCGGACTGCGTCCTCTACATGGCCGACCGGGTCGATGTGGACCTGCTCTGCCGGCTCCTCGGGGCCGGGGTGAACGTGGTCTCGACCCGCAGCGAGTTTCACAACCCGGCCCGGCTCGACCCGGAGACGCGCCGGCGGTTGGAGGCTGCCTGCGTCCAGGGCGGATCGTCGCTCCACAGCACGGGCTCGAGCCCGGGATTCATCACCGAGGCACTGCCGCTCGTCCTGACTTCGCTGCAGCGCCGCCTGGACCATCTGCTGATTGAGGAGTTCGCCGACATGTCGTCGCGCAACTCGCCGGAGCTGATCTTCGACCTCATGGGCTTCGGGCGCGACCCGGACACCTTCGACCCGAGCGGCGTCGAAGCCCACGGTGGTGCCTCGTTCGCCGGTTCGCTCGAGGTCCTCGCCGAGGCGCTCTCACTCCCCCTCGACGCCGTCGAGGCATCGGGGCAGGTGGCGACGGCCCGCCGCGACGTGGACGTCGCCGCCGGCACGGTGCGGGCAGGCACCATCGGCGCGCAGCGGATGCAGGTCCGCGGCCTGCGGGACGGACAACCGCTCGTGACGTTCAGCGCCAACTGGTACCTGACAGCCGATGTCGAACCGGCCTGGGACCTGCGCGAGACGGGCTGGCACGTGCTCGTCGAGGGCGACACGCCGTTGGACGTCGATATCCGCTTCCCGGTGCCAGCCGATGAGTGGGCGGCGACGTCTCCCGGTCTGACCGCGCACCGCCCGGTGAACGCCATTCCCTACGTCTGCGCCGCGGAACCCGGCATCGTGACCATCGTCGACCTGCCACAGGTCATCGCCCGGCTCGGCTGATGGCTGTCCCCGGTTCGCCCCGTGGCCCGCTCCCGTCGTGAGCACCGTCGGTCTCGTCGTCGGGAACCCCAAAGCCCGGTCGCGGACGCTCGCCCTGGCGGAGTCGGTCGCCACCGCGGCCGCAGACGCGGCAGGCCTCGACGGCTCCGACAGGCTGACGGTCGACCTCGCCGAGCTGGGCCCACAGCTGTTCGACTGGTCCTCGACAACCGTGAAGGAGGCGGTCCACAGCATCCGATCATGCGCACTCGTCGTCGTCGCCTCGCCCACCTACAAGGCCAGCTACACCGGCCTCCTGAAGTCCTTCCTCGACTGGTTCAGCACGACTGATCTGCTCGGCGTCACCGTCGTCCCGGTCATGACCGGCGCCGGCGCCCACCACGCGCTCGCGGTCGAGGTCCATCTCCGTCCCGTGCTCGTGGAGCTCGGTGCGACCCTGCCGACACGGGGCCTGTACGTCACCGAGGGTGAGCTGCCCGAGACGGACGACGTCCTGAAGGCGTGGCTGGGCGCGGCCGGCCCCCAGTTGCGGCGGGCCGCATCCGGGAGGAATCCATGACACCGCCGACCGAACCGCGCCTGACGCCGCTCCCTTACGCCGATTGGGACGAAGAGACCCGCGCCACGTTGCTGCAGTACCTGCGCCGGCCCGAGCTCTACCTGTCGGGGGCGCCAGACGCCCCGCCCATGCCGGTCGTGCTCGAGATGTTCGCCCATCATCTCCCGCTCAGCGCGTCGTGGCTCCCCTTCACCGAAATGCTCGCCGGTGAACGTGCCACGCTGCCGGTCGAGCACCGCGAGCTGCTGATCCTGAGGGTCGCGTGGCGGACACGCTCGGGCTACGAATGGGCCCAGCACAGGCGCATGGGCGCCGAAGCCGGTCTGACTCCGACACAGCTCGACGCCATCCCCCGCGGGCCTGCGGCCGTTGTGTGGACACCGGTCGAGACGGCGCTGTTGACGGCGGTCGACGAGGTGATCGACGACCATGCGGTCGGCGATGCGACCTGGGCCAGTCTTGCCTCGCACTTCGGTCCCGCCGAGATGTTCGAGCTGCTGTTCGTCGTCGGGGGTTATCTGTGCCTGGCTGGCGTGCTGAACAGCATCGGACTGCAGGGTGGGCTGCCGACCGTGCCGCAGGACGACAGTGGTGCCGGTGCTGTGGACGGAGACGGCGCCGTAACGCCGTAGGTCGGTACAGATCGTTGACGCGCCGGCTGACGCGTCCTCCTCAGGACGCCCAGTACTGCTCGAGGCCGGCGGCGATGTCGCGGCTGACCAGCTCGATCCGGGGGCCGCTGGCGCTGCGGTGATAGGCCCAGACCGCGGTGCCGTCGGGTAGAACACCGGTCGCCTCGGCGGCGTACCCCCGGGCGGTCAGGCGCGCCGCATCGGCGGCCACGTCGTCCGACCAGTAGCCGAGGTGGTGGATACCCGATGCGGGTGCAGGCATCCACAGCGTCCCCGGCATGCTCCGGATGACCTCCACCCGGGGCGCCGTCTTCGAGTAGGTGAAGACGAGGTCGAGCGTGGACTCACCGTCGGGGAGCAGGACCGGCGTGCTGACGGACATGGTCGGGCACCACTCGTGGCCGAAGAGCTCGGAAAGCTCGTCCAACGCGGCGTCGAAGTCGTCGACGACGATCCCGACGTGGAAGTGATCCGCCGCTCTCATGACGGCTCGATCACCACCCGCAGTGCCCCGGCCGCCCTCTCGGAGGCCACGCGGAACGCCTCGGCGGCATCTTCGATCGGGAAACGGTGCGTGATGAGGGTGCGGGCGATGTCGGGATCGTCAGCCAGCATGGCCGCCGCGTCCTCCATCTCGCGACCGGCGTCGTGCGCGCAGTAGCCGAGCGACGGAATGACCCTGGCCTCCTTGTGGAAGAGGGGCATCCAGTCCAGCTGCACGGGCCCGAAGTGGACGCCGAGGACGACGATCGTCCCGCCGGGCGCGACGAGCTCGCCGCACTTGGCCAGACTCGCCTGGGTCCCAGCCGCCTCGACCACGACGTCGTAGAGCCCGGTGGAACCGGGACTCGCGCCGAGCCGCTCTCCCGCTTCCTTCTGATGGGGGTGGCGCGCCTCGAGTGCGACATCCACTGCGCCGAGGCGACGAGCCCCGGCCACGGCGAGCAGCCCCAGCGCACCCGCGCCCACCACCGCGACACGCGTGCCCGGTCCGGTCTCGGCCAGGCGGAGCGCATGCCACGAGACCGCGGCCGGCTCCACGATGGACGCATCACGCACATCGACGCCGGCGGGCAGGGGGACCAAGCGGGCCGCCGGCGCCCGGAAGTGTTCGGCCATGCCACCGTCCGCGCTGATGCCGAGAGCCCGCTGGCCGTGGGTCGGGCACAGGTTGTAGGCACCACGGTCACACTGCTCACACTCCATGCAGCCGTAGATGGCCTCGACCACCACGGCCGTGCCGTCCTCCCGCACACCCGCGAGCTCATGGCCGAGAACGGCGCGGCTGCCGAAGCGGATGTAGCTCAGGTCGGAGCCGCAGATGCTCGTGGCCTTCATTGCGAGCAGCTCCCCGCTGCCGGGTGGATCGTCGAGCTCGACGACCGCCACTCCCCCCTCTGTGCTGCGCACGGCCTTCATTGTCCTCCTCGTTCTCCTCTTTCACTACCACGTGCGGGATGGCCCACCCACCTGGCGAGGGATCCGCACCGCCAGCTGGATATCCTCAGCGGCACGAGTCATGGGGGGTCCGAGGACGGTGCCGTCCACGCTGACCCCGCATGCGTTCTTGATGAGGAGTTGCCCGTGATGAGCCCGCTCGAGTTCTGGGTCTTTCTGCCGCAGATGCGGCTGAGCATGGAGCAACTGGTGGAGCGCGCCCGCGCCGCGGAGGCAGCGGGGTTCCGCGGCGTCGCCGGCATGGATCACCTGACGCCCCCCATGGCGGAGAACCAGCCGATGTTCGAAGCGATGATCACGAACACCTGGCTCGCCGGTCACACCGAGCACCTTCGGGTCGGATCACTCGTCCTCTGCGACTCGTTCCGGCATCCCGCCGTACTGGCGCGCGAGGCGGTATCGATCGACCACGCCTCGGGAGGGCGCTTCGAGCTCGGGATCGGCTGGGGCTCGGTCGCGAGTGAACTCGGAACGTTCGGTGTCGGATCACAGCAGGCAAAGGTCCGGCTCGGCCGGCTGCGCGAGTCCCTCGAGATCATCAGAGCGCTCTGGACCGGTGAGGTGCTCGACTACGAGGGCGAACACTTCAGCCTGCACGGTGCACAACAGGTACCGGGGCCGGCGGGGCGGATCCCGATCGTCATCGGAGGAGCCGGCAAGGGAACGATGCAATTGGTCGCCGCGCACGCCGACTGGTGGAACGTCCACACCCACATCGTCGACAAGCTCGACGAGATGCGGCCGCTGGCAGGAAACGCACGCTGTTCGCTCCAAGTACAGATCGCTTTCGTCCCGCCCTCGGGCCGACGCGACGAGATCGAAGCGGCTGCGCATCGACGTTTCGGGCAGACTCCCGTCGTCGGCACCGCACCCGAGCTCGTCGACTACTTCGGCTCGCTCCATGAGCGCGGCGTCGAGCGGGTCTACGCGTGGTTCTGCGACTTTGCCGCACCCGAGACGTTGGACGCGTTCGGCGCCGCCGTCATCGAGCAGTTCGACCAGATGCACCGATAACGACAACGACGACGTGATCGCGCGACGTGAATATCGCTTTACCCCCCGATGAGGGGGTCGGTTCGTCATTCACGCGCCGCCGAACCGTCAATGCGCTGCATTTCTCACTGAAACCGGCGGGTCTGCAACGACAGAGTCCGACCGGAGGTCTAGAGTCCAATTACGGATTGAGAGCGTCGGCACGACACGAGGTGTCGCCGCTGTCCCCGGAGCACTCCAAAGCGAATGCGGGGAAGCGGATGCAAACGGCCATTATCGAAACCACGCCAGCCGATTTCGGCGTCCTGGCCAGACAGGTTCGCGAGGCCGGCCTCCTCGACCGTCGATTCGGTTATTACGGCGTGATGATCCCCATCACCGTCGCCGCCTTCGTGGTGGGATTCGCCGCGCTGATCATCGTCGGGAGCTCCTGGTGGGCCCTCTTCATCGCAGGGTTCCTCGGCCTCACCTTCACCCAGCTCGGTTTCGTCGGACACGACGCCGGCCATCACGAGGTCTTCCGCTCCAGGAAGTTGAACCGGCTCCTCGGGCTCGCGGTGGGGAACGTGTTGATCGGTATGAGCTTTGGTTGGTGGGTGCCCAAGCACAGCGCGCATCACGCGCATCCCAACGAAGTAGGGCTGGACCCTGATGTCGGCGACGGCGTCCCCGTGCCGGACGCAGACGGGCAGATCGCAACGGGGAGCTGGCCTGCACGCTTCATGACGAAGTGGCAGGCTCCGCTGTTCTTTCCGCTCATGGTCCTGCGCAGCACCGGCATCTACGTCTTGGGCATTCAGAGGCTGATCCGTCAGCGCGACAGAGCCGCGGCCCTCGAGGGTGCGCTCCTCGCGACGCACGTGGCCCTCTACCTGACCGTCGTGTTCTGGTTCCTCTCACCACTGAAGGCGGTGGCGTTCATCGCCATTCAGCAGGCTGTCTTCTCCGTGTACCTGGGATGCAGCTTTGCGCCGAACCACAAGGGCATGCCTGTCGTCGACCCCGAGCTCAGACTGAGCTTCGTCCGGCGCCAGGTCATTTCGTCGCGGAACGTCGCCGGCGGCTGGTTCACCAACGTGCTGCTCGGCGGCCTCAATTTCCAGATTGAGCACCACCTGTTCCCGAGCATGCCCAGGCCCAACCTGGCCCGGGCGCAGAGGATCGTGCGGGCCTTCTGTCTCGAGAACGACCTCGGCTACTGCGAGGACAGCCTGACCGGCTCCTATCGCCAGACGATCCGGCACCTACGGGCGGGCGCGCTGGCAGCAGCCCAATCGCGTCTCGTCATGGCTCCAGTCGGTCAATAACACTCTGGACAAAAGCGGCCGTGGCGTCGTGCCCGGCGGTGACTCCGAGCACCCGCTCGAGCGCGAGCACCTGGGTCAACCCGGTCATGAGGAGCAGGGCGGCGATCGGCGGGAATTGCTCCGGAGCGATCCCGTCGGCCCGGAGGGCGGCGGTCAGTGCCTCGAGCTGGGCGGCACGTGAGCGCTCGGCGTAGCGGGCGATCTCGGTGCGGATCGACTTGCGGTGGTTGGCCAAGGCGACGAACTCGGTCATGAAGGCTGCGCCACGGGGATCCGCATTGAGCCGCCACAACGTCCGCAATGAGGTGTCCTTGGCGACAGCCCGCTCGAAGTGGGCGATGTTCTCATCGGCCCGGCGACGGAACACCTCCAAGAAGAGGTCGTCCATGGTCCGGAAGTAGTAGTGGACCAGCTGTGGCTTGAGGCCCGCCTTGGCCCCCACCGCGCCGCGAGGTGACGGCCGCGTAGCCCTCGTCGAGCAACAGCTGTTCGGCCGCGTCGAGCAGCTGGGCCCTGGTCTTGGAGTCGGCCGCGCCGATCCGTCTCGGCTGGGGTGCCGTCGTCACCCCGACAACTTGTCACATTCGAGCGGCGATGCTAAGCATTCGCCAAAACTTGCTGAGCGAGTGCACAGCGCAGCCTGCCGCTCCCGTTAGGCTGGCCAGGCGAGGGGAGACCACGTTGAGCGACTGGGACACGATCGACTTCTTCAGTGACGAGTCCCTGGTGGAGGACCCTTACCCCTACTTCGACCACTTGCGGTCGCAGTGCCCGGTACTCCCGACCGACAACCTCGGCGTGGTCGCTGTCTCAGGGTACGAGGAGGCGATGGAGATCTACCTCGACACGGAGACCTTCTCGTCGTGCAACTCGGTCATCGGCCCCTTTGCGGCCTTCCCGGTCCCGCTCGAAGGCGACGACGTCGGAGCGATCATCGACAGCCACCGCGATCAGCTGCCCATGAACGAGCACATGGTGACCATGGATCCGCCCATGCACACCCAGGAGCGCGCCCTGGTCATGCGCCTGCTCACGCCGAAGCGCCTGAAGGAGAACGAGGAGTTCATGTGGCGGGCGGCCGATCAGCAGATCGACGAGTTCATCGCGGACGGCCGCTGCGAGTTCATCAGCGCCTACACGCAGCCGTTCGCCATGCTGGCCGTTGCTGACGTCCTCGGCGTGCCCGAAGCCGACCACCAGCGCTTCCGGGAGTTCTTCGGCTTGAGTGCGGCGCCGGGCGTGGTCGGGGGCGACGGGGACATCGGCCTGAACGCGCTCGAAGGACTCGATGCGTGGTTCGCCACCTACATCGAGGACCGCCGGAGCGAGCCCCGCGATGACGCACTCACCCGTTTGGCCCTGGGTACGTACCCTGACGGGACTACGCCCGAGGTGAGTGCGGTCGTGCGAACGGCGACGTTCCTTTTCGCTGCAGGCCAGGAGACAACCGCCCGACTCCTCGCCGTCGGCCTGAAATACCTCTGCGAATATCCCGACCTCCAGGACGAGCTGCGGGCGCACCCCGAACGGATCCCCGACTTCATAGAGGAGTCGTTGCGCATAGAGAGCCCGGTGAAGTCGGACTTCCGGCTGGCCCGTCGCTCGACTACGGTCGCCGGCGTCGACATCGCCGCCGGGACACCGGTGATGCTGCTCAACGGCGCGGCGAACCGCGACCCCCGGCTCTTCGAGTGTCCCGCCGAGTTCCGCCTCGACCGGCCCAACGCAAAGGTCCATCTGGCGTTCGGACGCGGCGTCCATGCCTGTCCCGGCGGCCCCTTCGCACGCGTCGAGGGGCGCGTCAGCATTGCCCGCATCCTCGACCGCATGCGCGACATCCGACTGTCCCAGGAGCACCACGGGCCGCCGTCGGCCCGTCACTTCGACTACGAGCCCACCTGGGTTCTGCGCGGCCTGCACGAGCTGCACATCGAATTCACGCCGGCGGAGGTGGCGCGATGAGCGGCCGCATTGCGGTGGTGACCGGGGCCGCCTCGGGCATCGGCCTCGGCGTCGCCAACAGGTTCGCGGCGGACGGCATTGCCGTCGCCCTGATGGACCGCGATGAGGCGGGTGTCATGCGGGCGACCGAGGCGCTGACCGCCCAGGGCCGGTCAGCCGTGGGCTACGCGGTCGACGTCGCCGATCGCGGCCAGCTCGAGCGGGTCTTTGCCGACGTGCGACAGAAGCTGGGACCGATCACCATCCTGGTGACCAGCGCAGGCATCGAGTCGTTCGACGCTGTGGCCGACATCACGCCCGAGAAGTGGGACCGTCTGCTCGCGGTGAACCTGACCGGGACCTTCACGTGCATGCAGCTGGCGGTACCCGACATGACAGACGCCGGCTGGGGCCGCATCGTGACCATCTCCTCGTCGAGCGCGCAGTCGGGGGCGCCCCACATGGCGCACTACGTCGCGTCCAAGGGCGGGGTGATCGGCCTGACGAAGGCGTTCGCACGGGAATTCGCAAGTCAGGGCATCACCGTCAACACCATTCCGCCGACCATCGTCGACACGCCCATGGCCAGGAACGCGGCCGGAGTCGGCAACGTGCCCAGCATCGACGTCATGGGAAGCATGGTCCCGACCGGGCGGGCCGGAACGCCGGACGACATCGCTGCCGCATGCGCCTTCCTGTGTTCGGAAGAGGCCAGCTACATCACCGGGCAGCTGATCGGCGTCAACGGGGGCATGTACGTCTGAGCAGGGTCACGAGGGCGCACCGCAACGCGTCCCCTTGGCCGGCACGACGCCGTGCACGAAGTAGGAGGTCACCACGTTGTCCATGCAGGCGTTGGTCGACCCGTTGAGCAGCCAGGTGTGTCCGTACCCCACGTAGGTCACGAGTCGCCCTCCGACGGCCAAGGCCAGCTGGGGGGCCACGACGTAGGGGGTGTTGGGGTCATAGACATTCCCGATCACCAATGGTGTCGGTACGCCATTGGGCGCGAGGTGGGCGATGGCCTCGCCCGAGCCGGTCCACCCCGGGCACGCGATGAGATAGTTGGCCACGGCCTCGGCTCCCCCGAGCGGATCGCGTGCCGTCAACGATCGAGCCAGGGTGGCCGTCACTTTGGCGTCGGGGTGGATGACCGCATCGTTGCAGGTGATCGTCCAGAGCGGGCCGACGAGGGACGCCCCGTTCAGATCGTCCTCCAGCCCGAGGGCCACCGACCGGAGTGGGGCGCCGTTCCCTGCCGCGGCTGCGGCCAGGGCGGGAAAGTAGCCCGACGTGAAGATCGGCGCGGACAGGTACAGCAAGGACGCGGTCGAGAGATCCCCCGCCGTCACAGGGGTCGCGTCGCCGCCGCCCGGGGCAGGAAGCGGCGAGTGCAGGAGCCGCTGTTGCAACTGTTGATAGAAACCGACCGGGTCCGCTCCCAGTGGGCAGCTCGGCAGGGAGCTGCAGCTGTTCAACGCGTGCACCAATGCCGTCTGTATGGCGGCTGCGTCCGCGGTGGCGTCGGTCACCAGGCTCAGGTTGGCGTCGACCGCGCCGTCGAGCACCATGGAGCGGACATGGCTGGGAAAGAGGTGCGCATAGACGGACCCCAAGGCTGTTCCGTAGGACATGCCGTAATAGTCGATGCGCTTGACGCCCAGGGCGACCCGCAGGCGATCCATGTCTCGCGCCGACGTCGTGGTGTTCACCGTCGGAAACAAGGTGGGGGCGCTCGTCCGGCACGACCACTCCAGACCAGCGAAGGTCTGGGTCGCCGCCGCCGTCCCGGCGATGGCGCTCCCCGCCGCGGCGGCCGACGGCCCGCAGAGAAGGGGCCGGCTCGACCCCGTTCCCCGCTCGTCGAAGCTCACGAAGGTGAACTGGTCCCTGAGCGCCTGCGGCATCAGGGACGCCAGTATCGGCAGGATGAGGTCGCCGCTCTCGCCAGGTCCGCCCGGGTTGAACACGATGTCGCCCCTGCTCTGCATGACGGGTTTTTCCATGACCGCCAGGTCGACCGAGCCACGGGAGGGGTCTTGATAGTCCAGCGGGACCGGCAACGTCCCGCACAGGTAGCCCGCCACCTTCGGGCAAGGCGTCCAGGCGATACCTGGACCAGGGGCAGCGGCGGCGCCAGAACGTGCACCCGGCGTGAGCGAAAGAGCCAGCACCATCCCGGTCAGCACCACTGCCTGCAGACGTCGGTGCGACAGAGGGTGCCTGCTGTTCGCCGGAGCGAAGTCCACGATCTACCCAACCCCCTGCGCCACCGTCTGAACGGGACCCACCCGTCTCCCCCTACCGCTGCGCAGGCTAGCGGGGGTCTCGGTCGGATCGGGGCCCGCGGTTTCCCAGAAGCCTGAGTGTCCTCACCCGCGGCCGCGCCCCGGCGCAACAGTGCGAGAGTAGGCGCCGTGCATCGAGAGGCGCCGACCGGAACCATCCGACCGTGACGCGCCAGTCGTCACACCCGTTCGCCGACGTGGCGATCGTCGGCGTCCACAACACGGTCCAAGCCCGCGTCCTGCCGGAGCACGACTCGACCTCCATTGCGCTGACGGGCGCATTGGGAGCACTGGCCGATGCCGGCATCGCACCCCGCGAGGTCGACGGCGTCGTCGGGGCGGACTGCGCGCAGATCGCCCTCGAACTGGGCCTCGGTCCGTGCACCAGGCGACCCACGCAGATGGGGATCCCCGCCGTCCTCGATGCGGCGGCGCTGATCACCACCGGCCAGTGCAAGGTGGTGCTCGTCGCCGCCGGTGGCGCCGGTGTGCACGTCGATCGCTCGGCCACCGCGCCCTGGACACGTCCGGCCAACGAACTCGTCGTCGGGTACGGGCTCTTCACCGCCGCCGAGTTCGCGCTCATGGCCCGACGCCACATGCTCACCTACGGGACCACGCCGGAGCAGATGGCCACAGCGGCGGCGGTGATCCGCACCAACGGTCACGCCAACCCCGAAGCGGTCTATTACGAACGGGGCCCGTTCTCGCCCGCCGACATTCTGGCCTCGCGCATGATCGCCGACCCCTTTCATCTTCTCGACTGCGCCACGACGTCGGAGGGCGGCTGTGCCCTGGTCCTGACCGCCGTCGATCGCGCCGGCGAGAGCGAGGCGCCCGTATGGATCCTCGGTGGCGCCAGCGACGCCTTCGGCCCGGCCTACGTCGTCGCCCCGGTGTGGGACTTTCAGCCCCGGGCGGACTCATTTCCGGCCGGTCTCGTGGGGGCCCGGGCGGCCCGCATCGCCTTTGCGATGGCCGGCCTCTCGGTCGGCGATGTCGACGTGGCGGAGCTCTACGATCCGTTCTCGTTCGAGATCATCAGGCAGCTGGAAGCATTCGGCTTCTGCTCCCCCGGGGAAGGTGGACCGTTCGTCGAGGACGGGAATATCGGGCCGGGCGCTCGACTCCCGGTGACCACCGACGGCGGGACCATGTCGTTCAGTCATCCCGGGATCAATGCCCAACAGTTGCAGCGGGTCATCAGGGCCACACAGCAGGTGCGGGGATCGTGCGCCAGCAATCAGGTCGGGGGCGCCGAAGTCGCGCTGTGTTCGAACGGCGGCTCCGGCGCCCTCTTCTGCGACGTCCTCCTCCTGGGGCCGGAACGCCCATGACCCTTCTGTTGCCGCAACAGGAGGGGATCCCGGCGCCTCGTCCCAGCTCGCGCGGTCAGGCCTACTGGGACGGGTGTCGCACCCACCGGTTGCTGTACCAGCGCTGTTCCGCGTGCTCGTTCCGCGGCCTCGGCGCCTTCTCGGTCTGCGCCCAATGCCACGCGACCTCGCCCGTGTGGGAAGAGAGCGCCGGAACGGGGTCGCTCTACAGCTGGACAGTGGTCTGGCGGCCACCGGATCCCTCCTTCCAGGTCCCGTACGCGCCCGCCGTGATCCGGCTGGACGAGGGTTTCTGGATGATGAGCGCGATCATCGGCTGCGAGCCCGCGGCCTTACAGGACGGTCTCCGCGTGAGCGTCGAATTCCACCCGGCCTCCGACGACATCACTCTGCCTTACTTCCGACCGGCCTGACGGTAGGATTGCGTGGTGCCGTCCGATCGCCTCCCCGTGACGTTTCCCTCCTTCGACAATCCGGAGGATGAGCGGCGGCACCGCAAGCAGCGTCTCGCCGCCGCCTTCCGCTTGTTCGGGCATTTCGGGTTCGACGAAGGCATCGCCGGTCACATCACCGCGCGGGACCCTGAGCTTCTGGACCACTTCTGGGTCAACCCGTTCGGCATGAACTTCAAGATGATCCGCGTCAAGGACCTCATTCTGGTGAACGACCAGGGTGAGGTCGTCGACGGCAATTGGCCCGTGAACCTGGCCGCGTTCGCCATCCATTCGCAAGTCCACGCGGCGCGACCGGACGTGGTGGCAGCGGCGCACGCACATTCCGTGTATGGCAAATCCTGGTCGTCCCTGCGCCGGCTGCTCGAACCGTTGACCCAGGACGCGTGTGCCTTCTACGGCGACCACGCGCTCTTCGACGACTACACCGGTGTCGTGCTCGATCTCGAGGAAGGGAAGCGACTGGCTCACGCGCTCGGCGGGAACAAGGCCGTGATCCTGTCGAACCATGGGCTGTTGACGGTCGGGCAGACGTCCGTCGACGAGGCGGCGTGGTGGTTCATCACGATGGAGCGCACATGCCAGGCCCAGCTCCTGGCGGAGGCCGCCGGGACTCCCGTGCTCATCGACCTCGATCAGGCCAAGAAGACCGCCGGCCAGGTCGGACCGTGCATGGCCGGATGGCGGGCATTCCAGCCGCTCTACGACTGGATCGTGTCGACCCAGCCCGATCTGCTCGACGAGTAGCGGCGGCGACTCCGGCCTTCCCGGCTCGTGTCAGGCGCCTTCGCTCACACTGCCCCAGCCCTCTCCGGGCGCTTCGACGTGAATGATCTCTGGGGCCGCGGCAAGAAGTCGGGGCATGTCGGCCATCGCCGCCTTGAAGTGCTCGGACGACACGTGCGCCTCCCCGGCCTCGGCATCCCGGAATCCCTCAATGAGGAACCAAAGATTGGGATCGTCCGCACTGCGGCACCAGTCGAAGAAGAGGTTGCCGGGCTCCGCACGTGAGGCGGCGATGTAGTCCGCAATCAACGCCGGGAAATCGTCGGCGTACTTGGCGCGGACCGGCTGCTTGACCACATTGAAGATCACCTGACGCTCCTCCGTACCTCGCTCCGGTGTTCCCCTGCTCTCACGTCGCCGGCGGGGCGGGTGAGAGCTCCAGGTGGAGTCGGGTCAGCCCCCGCAGAATGTAGGTCGGCATGTAGTCGTAGCGGCGGGCGTCGGGGGGGCCGTGGTGCTCCTCGGAAACGCCGATGTGCGTGGTGCGGTCGAGGAGCCGCTCAATGCTCACGCGCGTCTCCAGCCGGGCCAGCGGGCCTCCCGGACAGCTGTGCACACCCCGACCGAAGGCGAGGTGCTCGCGCGCGTTGTCGCGCTCGACCCGGAACTCGTTCGGGTCGGAGAACCGGCGCGGATCGCGGTTGGCGGCGCCGTTGAGCACCATCAACGTGACACCGGCCGGAATGTCGACCCCGCCTACTGAGGCCGGGCAGCGCGCCAAGCGGAAATCGCCCTTGACCGGCGACTCCATGCGAAGCGTCTCTTCAACGAAATTCGGGATGAGGTCGCGTCGGTCACGGAGCAGCTGCTGCAGCTCCGGGGTATCACCGATCATCTGCAAGGCGGTACCGAGGAGACGGACGGTTGTCTCCTGGCCGGCCGCGAAGACATTGGTGGCCACGCGCACGACGTCGATGACCTCCGGGAGGTCGCCGTTCGGGAACCGCGTGCTGGCGAGCGCAGTGAGGACGTCGTCGCGCGGCGTGCGGCGGCGGTCTTCGATGTAGCGGCTGAATCGCTCGTAGAGCCACTCCAGTGGGTTGTGCGACATTTCGGACTGTGTGCTGCCGACTCCCCCGCCCCGGTTCTGGCGGGACAGGGCGGTGCGGAATTCCTCGTGGTCCGACTCCGGAACACCCAGCAGGTCGGCGATGACAAACATGGCGAACGGGTTGGCGTACCCGGTTATGAGCTCGGGCTCGTCGTCCCCCATGAGCTCGTCGATCTGACGGTCGGCCAGCCGCCAGACGAAGTCCTCGTTCTCCTTGAGCCGCTTCGGCGTGAGCTGGCGCATCAGCAGGTGCCGGTGATCGTGGTGCTCGGGGGGATCCATGGTGATGATCTGGTCGCTGAACGGCAGCTCGCCTCGATGCTCCGCAATGAGGCCACTGACGTCCTCCTGCCCCTCGAGCGGGACGGGGAAGCCGGGGAACGGACCGGTGACGGAGTTGCAGGACGAGAACGTGTCAGGGTCCGTGTAGACCGCGAAGGCTTCCTCGTACCCGGTCACCATGTAGACGCCGTATGCAGGGTCCCGGCGGACAGGACACTTCTCCCGCAGCCAGTCGAAGTACGGGTAGGGATCGGCCACGGTCTCCGGGCCGCGGAAGAAGTCCAGGGCGTCGTAGTCGAGGGCGTCGGTCATGTTGGCTCCTTACCTGGCGGCGGTTCGGTCACGAATGCGGCCGCACGATGATGGAATCGCCACAGTGCTCCGTCACGGTGGAGCACGTCGTTGTAGCGACCCACGAGCTTGATGTCCCACCCGCCGTCACCCAGCAGAATGAAGACGACATCGCTCACGGCGGTGGCCTCGTCCACGCTCCAGGTCTCGACGACGGTGTTGAGGACGAGGTGGCGCTGCGGCCGACGCGGTGCCCACTTCGCATACGCCTGACCAAGGGCGTCATGCCCGGCGTGCGTGCCCATGCCCGGGATCTCGCACACGCCGTCGGGGCAGAAGGTGGCGACGACGTCACCGGTCCGGCCGTCGTCCAGTGCCTGCGTGTAGCGCGCCAGGGCGGCACGCACCCCTTCGGAGACGTCGGCGAACGACGTCGTGCTCACGCTGCCACCTCCCCCAGGTCCGTCCTTTGCATCACACACGCCCCCTCAGAGCCCGAGATCGGCCACGGATTGTTCGAGCGGGTTCACGTTGACGGCACGCAGGGCAGCTGCGAGCTGGTCGTAGGGGCGCCCGGCCAAGAAGCCGTCGAGGGTGCGCTCGAAATTGGCGATGCCGCCTTCGATGCCCTCGGAGAGGCGCATGTACGCAAATCCCTTGTTGTGCAGGCCGCGTTGTTGGCGCGGCAGGTTGGAGAAGTCCTGGGTGGGGATGGGCGGGATGCGCTCGTCGTCATAGGAGCGGGGCTCAGGAGGAACCGGTGGCCCGGGTTCCTTGTCCGGCGGATAGCGGGTGAGCGACCAGATCTCCATCAGAGTCTCTTCGGGGCCGAGCGGCCGGAAGCGGTACGAGGTGGCGCTCGAGTACATGGGGAGCACGAAGTAGTGGGGGAAGGCGTAGTACATGGTCTCGCCGATGCCCTGGGCCTCGAGCTCGTTGAGATCGGGCATGGCGGAGCCCCGGCCCCGGTGCCACGCCACCACGGCGTCGTTGAGGGTGGCGTGCCAGGTCGCCATGGCCTCGACAGGGTCCTTGGACAAGGTCATGGTGCGCTGGCGCTCGGCCACGGCGACGTCGTTGGCGTGGACCATGCCCCCCATGCCTTCGCTCATCACGTGGAGGTAGTGCAGCTCGGCGTCGATGAAGGTCGCCGGGTCGAAGGCAGCGGGGTCCTTGGGAGCGAAGCGCTTGGGGATGACCAGCTCGGGATGGGTCTCGATCACGTGGTACTGCTCCAAGAAGGCCTCTTGGGCCAGCTTCCAGTTGACCGGGAGCCTGAAGGCCTCCCACCACTCGGTCCGCATGGCCTCGACCTGCCAGGCGTCGCAGATGGTGGCGAAGGGCTCGATGCACGCACGGAGCGGCGGGGCGCCGTCGTCGAGATTGACCCAGGCACAGCCGCCCCAGAGCTCGCAGCGCACCGGGACCAGGTCGATCTCGCCCGCGACCAGGTTGTGCTCGGAGAAGGACTTCTTCTTGGAGATGAAGGTGTTCTTCCCGTCGAGGCCGTAGCACCAGCCGTGGAAGGGGCAGGTGAAGCCCGACTTGAGGGTGCCGTGGCCCTCTATGACCTTGACGCCGCGGTGGCGACACGCGTTCTGGAAGGCACCCACCTCGCTGGGAGAGGTGCGCACCACGATGACGGACTGGTCCAGGATCTCGTACTCGGCGAAGTCACCGACGCCCGGGATCTCTTCGAGCCGGCACGCCATCTGCCAGACCCGGGGCCAGAGCTGCTCGGCCTCCAAGGCGTAGAAGGCGGGGTCGTAGTAGCGCTCCTTGGGGATCTGGTCCGGAACCGCGACGGCGTACGGGACGCTCATCGCCGCTCCAAGTCGTCGTCCAGCGGCACGCCGAACGTCCGGAGCGCCATGGCCAGGGTGTCGTACGCACCGACGGTGAAGACGACCTCCATCAACTGCTGCACGTCGAGCTCGCCCGCCAGCGTCGACCACGTATCGTCCGCGATCAACGCATCGCCCAGAAGTTCGTCGACGGCACGCAGGAGCGCCCGCTCCAGGCCGGACCACCCGGGCGCATCCGGTCCAACGGCGACGCGCGCCACCTCATCGGGGTCGACACCGTTGTCGCCGGCGCTGGCGACATGCTGCCGCCACTCGTATTCGGCCTCCCGGACGGAGGCCACCCGCAGCACCAGCAATTCGCGGTGGCGCGCCAACAGCGTCGACCCGTACATGATTTGGCCGCTGAAGGTGTTGTACGCCAGGGACAGCTGCGGATGCCTGGCCAGCACCCCGAGCGCATTGAGCCCCTTCGGACGGTTCTCACCCTTGGGCCGCCCGGTCGGCGGCAGCAGCGGAGCCAGCGCCTCGCCCGCCGCCTTGGACCACTCCTTCGGCGGCAGCGGCGTCAGGCGTGGCGACTCAGGTGTTGCGCCCACCGTTGACTCCCAGGACCTGGCCGGTGACGTAGCTCGCCTCGTCGCGGACGAGAAAGGCGCACATCGCTGCGATGTCCTCCGGACGACCGATCCGCCGCACTGGCGTCAACGCCTCGTGGTGCTCGACGCCCTCGCCGAGGAGGCCTTTGCTCTCCTGACGGCGCAGCATCGGGGTGTCGATGAAGCCGGGAGGGATCGTGTTGACCGTGATCCCCCGGGGCCCGAACTCGAGGGCGAGCGACTTCGTGAAGCCGATCACTCCGGCTTTGGCTGCGACGTAGTGCGTCATGTACTGCTGCCCGCTGTGCGCGCTGGAGGACGAGATGTTCACGATCCGTCCCCAGCCTTCCTCGATCATGCCCGGCACCACCGCTTGGCAGCAGTTGAAGGTCCCGGTGAGGTTCACCTCCAGCAGACGGTGCCATTTCTCGGGCGTGATCTTCAGAAAGGAATCGACGGCATGGATCCCGGCGTTGTTGACCAGGACTGTGGCCGGGCCGAACCGCTCCCGGACGTGCGCCACACCGGCGTCGATCTGCTCACGATCGGTCACGTCGACGGTGAGGCCCAGCGCGCTGTCTCCCCCCGCCGCGATCTTGCCGGCGGCATGCTCGGCGGCCTCACCGTCGCGGTCGAACACCGCGACGGCCATGCCATCGGCGGCCAACCGCTCGCTGACCGCCAGGCCGATGCCGGATGCCCCTCCGGTGACGACAGCCACACGCCGAGCCCCGGATGCCCCGGCATCAGTCATGGGACGGGCCACGCCCGCGAGCCGACCGCAGCGCCAAGGTCTCCCGTCGTCAGGACTGCCATCTGCCGAGCCTCCTCGTGCCCGGGACAGGCACAACCGTGAACATATACTAACCGGTCGGTACAATCTGCACCGTGGGCTTCGGCGCACAGTGTGTATGCCAGCGGGTTGTCCGCGCCCGCGACCGGCTCGTTGCCACGGAGGCTCATGACATCCCCCGACGCC
This sequence comes from uncultured Acidimicrobiaceae bacterium, assembly GCA_963755655.1. GTDB lineage: Bacteria > Actinomycetota > Acidimicrobiia > Acidimicrobiales > RAAP-2 > Bog-473. The sequence continues at coordinate 29,848 of CAVWKX010000014.1, read as the reverse complement.
GCATCTGACCACACGACCAACCGGCCGGCCGCAGATGTCGACGTGCTCGTTGTCGGCGGGGGCATCACCGGTATCTACCAGCTCTATCTTGCGCGCGAAGCGGGGTTCTCCGTCCAGCTGCTCGAGGCAGGCGACGGCGTCGGCGGCACCTGGTACTGGAATCGCTACCCGGGGGCGCGCTTCGACTCGGAGAGCTACACCTACGCCTACCTGTTCTCACGGGAGCTGTTCGAGGATTGGGAGTGGCGGGAGCACTTCGCCGAACAGCCGGAGATCGAGCGCTACCTGAACCACGTGGTGGACCGCTTCGATCTCCGGCGCCACATGCGCTTCGGCGCCCGCGTGACGGCGGCCGAGTACGACGAGCGGGCCGCGCTCTGGACGGTGACCGACGACACCGGCACGGTCACCCGGGCGCGCCACTTCGTGGCCGCCACGGGTGTCCTCTCCATCCCCTACTTCCCCGACGTTCCGGGCCGGGAGGAGTTCGAGGGTGAGTCGTACCACACGGGTCTGTGGCCGGACGCCCCCGTCGACTTCACCGGCAAGCGCGTCGCTGTCGTCGGCACCGGGTCGAGCGGGGTGCAGATCATCCCGGTCATCGGCGAGACGGCCGCCACCCTGACGGTGCTGCAACGCTCGCCCAACTGGTGCACGCCGCTCAACAACGCGCCCATCACGGCCGACGAGCAGGCACAGCTCCGGAAGGACTTCGAGTCCATCCGCGCCACGCTGAACACGTCGCCGAGCGGATTCCTCCACGTCCCGCTCGACCGGGCCGCCTTCGACGACTCGGAGGAGGAGCGAGCCGCATTCTTCGAGGAGATGTGGAGGAGCCGCGGCTTTTCTAAGCTCACCAGCAACTACAGCGACGTGATGTTCGACGGCGCTGCCAACGCGGCCTGGTGCGACTTCCTGGCCCACAAGATCCGGGGCCTCGTCGACGACCCTGCGACAGCGGACAGGCTGATCCCCAAGGATCACCGGTTCGGCGAGAAGCGCCCGCCCTTCGTCACGGCCTACTTCGAGGTCTACAACAAGGCCAACGTGGAGCTGGTCGACCTGCAGGCGACACCCATGGTCCGGCTCACGCCGACGGGCATCGAGACCACTGACGCCCATCGGGAATTCGACCTGATCGTATGGGCGACCGGCTTCGACTTCGGCACCGGCGCGTTGGCGCGCATGGGCATCCGCGGGCGGGGCGGGCAGGCGCTCATGGACCACTGGGCCGATGGTCCCAAGACGTTCCTCGGGATTCAGACCACCGGATTCCCCAACTTCTTCTTCCCGGGTGGGCCCCACGCCGCCGCCGGCAACAATCCCCGCTACAACGGCGACCAGGTGGAGTTCGTCACCGAAACCCTGCTGCATCTGCGGTCGGCCGGGTGCGACGTCATAGAGGTCGACGAGGCCGCAGAGGAGAAGTGGACCGCCATGGTGGACCGCTGGGCGACCAAGGCCCCGGCCTTCGGAGAGAGCAGCTACTACTTCGGGACCAACATCCCCGGCAAGCCCCGCAAGTACCTGCTGAACTCAGCCGGCCGGCCCAAGCTCCTGGCGGACATCGCCAAAGTCAAGGAGACCGACTACGCGGCCTTCACCCTCTCGGGGTGCGCCGAGACCGCCGGTCCCGAGGCCTGACCCTCCCCGGCGAGGCCGTTCAGACCGTCGCCACCGGCGTCAGGGGAGAACCCACCACGCCGGGCAGCCGCAGCGGCGGCGCGGTGAGAAGGAAGCGGTTCCGATTGTGCTCGCGCAGCCACCCCGCCAACTCGTGCAGATACCACATCTCACCGAGCGGGACACCGAGACGGAAGAGGCAGAGGTTGTGGATAGGGAGGAACGAGTGCCGGCTTTCGTCACGGTCCTTGCCGAGCAGGCCTTCCACCGCGTAATTGTCGGCCACCAACGCCGAGATCTGTGAGTCGGCGATCCACTCCAGCAGCGATTCGTCCCGGGCGTCCAGATACGAGCACAGTGTGTGGATCTTCACCGGGTCGGGATTGCGATTCCAGCGGAGGATCTCGGTCGCGAATCCGGTGTGCAGCAGCAGCATGTCGCCCGGCTCGACGACGACGTTGTCCGCGGCCATGATCTCCTCGAGAGTGGTGCGATCCACCCCGCGCCAGTCGTGACCCAGGTGATGAGCCAGGTCGACGAGGACACCGCGCCCCTGCACGCCTGTCGCCGCCATGTGCTCCAGGCCCAGGTGACGCGCGAAGCAGCGGTGGGCTCCGCCGTCACCCGCCGCATCGGCTCTGGGCCCGATCAAGTCCTCACCGGCGCGGTAGCCGTTGTAATAGACCGCCTCGTCGACCCCGTCACCGTCGGCGTCGAACTCCGCACCGACGTGGGCCAGTGAGTCCCACTGCGTCGAATACTGCAGGGAGAGAGTCACCACATCGTCCGCCCACACGTCCACGTATTTGGGATCGCCGAACGTGTCCATGCTGCTCATCGCGATGTTGTAGAAGGTGTCGGGATTGCCCTCCATGTCCTCGGTGGGCGCGATCACCGGCGGGTAGCGCCGCTGGTTCAAGGCGGTCCCGCCGGGGTAGTCGAGCGGGAGGCTGAGGCAGAAGCTGATCCCGGCCTCGACCTCCCGGACACCCTCGAGCACCTTCTCCGGAGTGAGCAGGTTGATGCGGCCGAGCTCGTCGTCGTCGCCCCAGTCGCCCCACGTCGAGCCAGGTGGTCGCTGCTTCCACCGCTTGCTCATGGTCTCGTCTCCTCCTGGCCGCCGCAGTCGGCCGCCGGCCTGTCACGATTGTCTGTACCGACCGGTTGGTCTACAATCCGCGGGCAGAGTAGCGCGTACGCGCGCGCTCGGTCATCGAGATCTTGCGCCCTCGCGGAGGAAGGGCACAACCATGACAGAGAGCCAACTTGTCATCTCCGCCGATGGGCACATTCTTGAGCCCACCGATCTCTTCACGACGCGCCTGCCGAAGAACTTGCGCGACCGTGGCGTCTGGGAGGACGACTTCGAGATCGAGCCGCTCGTAGAGGGCGGCGCCCGGAAGTTCCGAAGGCTGCACACACCCGGATTCGAGGGATGGACGATCTCCCGCTACCGCCAGACGGGAGGGCGCATGCCCGAGGGCGACCCCGAGATCATTTTGGAGGATCTCAACTCCGACGGCGTCGACGTCGGGGTCATGCATCCGAACCTGTCGCTCTTCGGCCTCTACTCCGACGACCACGAACTCTCCATCGCCCATGCCCGGGTTTACAACGACTACATCGTCGAGCGCTTCTCGCCGTACTTCTCGCGACTCGCGCCGACGGCGCCCATTCCGCTCACCGACGTCCACGACGCCGTGGTGGAGATCGAGCGGGCGGCCGCCTTGGGGTTCCGGGCCATCCTCCTGCCGGCGACGCCGCCCAAGCCCTACTACTCGCGGGACTTCGATCCCGTCTGGGCCGCGGCCCAGGCCAGCGGCCTCCACGTGTTCATCCATACGCAGACGGGTGGGATCAAGGTCAACGACCCGACCTCGACCACCCTCAAGGTCGTCATGCAGAATGCCGCCGAGGTCAATCAGCCCGTGACCGAGAAGTCGGCGTCCAAGCGCATGGTCACCCAGGCGATCTACAGCACCATCGTCCCCCAGCAGGTCATCTGCGAGCTCATCGGCGGCGGCGTCCCCGAGCGCTACCCCGACCTCCACTTCGCGCTGATCGAATTCAACGCGCACTGGCTGGCCTCCCTCGTCGGCAGCATGGACAAGTGCTGGATCACCGGCATCGGCCAGGACGCCGACTGGTGGCTCGGGGTCTGGGACGACACCCTGCCCGCCACCGAGCAGACCGGGATCGCCCGGCTCTTCCGTTTGAACGAGAAGTGGCCCTACCCGCTCATGCCGAGCGAGTACGTGAAGCGCCAGTTCCACGTCTCGTTCCAGGACGACCCCGTTGCCGTCGCCTGCCGCCACATCACCGGCCTCTCGTCGATTGTGTGGGGCAACGACTACCCGCACGCGGAGGGTACGTTCCGCGGCAGCCGGGAACTCATGGCCCAGCTGTTCGCCGGTGTGCCTGAAGACGAGCGGGCCGCCATGGTCGGGGGGACTCTCGGTGACCTCCTGGGCTTCAAGGCCCCGCTTGCCGCGACGTCGTCGCCCAACTAGACCGCACGCAAGAGCCAGCAGCACCAGAGGGCGGGGTCGGCGTGGACATGCACAGTTTCGAGGGGCGCGTCGCTGTGATCACAGGCGCGGGGCGGGGCATCGGCCGTGCCTACGCACTGCTCCTGGCCAGCCGGGGCGCCCGCGTCGTCGTCAACGATGTCGGCGGCTCCATACAGGGACTGGGGTCGGACGCCGGGGTGGCCGCAAGCGTCGCGGCGGAGATCGCCGCCGCCGGTGGGTCCGCCATTCCCGACCAGAACGATGTGACAGCACCGTCCGGCGCACAGGCCCTCATTGACGCTGCCGTCGACAACTTCGGACGGCTCGACATCCTGATCAACAACGCGGGCATCATGCAGTGGGCGGGCTTGCCGGACGTCGACCACGAGAACGTGGAGCGGCACCTCGCCGTGCACGTCCTCGGGTCGTTCAACACGACGCGGGCGGCCTGGCCCCACATGGTCGAACACGGCTACGGCCGCATCGTGATGACGACGTCATCGGGGATCTTCGGGCTGCCCAAGAATCTGTCGTACGCAACCGCCAAGGGCGGCGTCATCGGTTTGACGCGGAGCATCGCCACCATGAGTGAGGTCCACGGCATCAAAATCAATCTCATCGCGCCGGCGGCGATGACGCGGATGGCCGGGCCGGACGCCGATCCGGACGACACCTCGTCGCCCATGGCGCCGGGCCAGGTGGCACCGCTGATGGCGTTCCTGGCCCACGACGCGTGTCCCGTCAACGGGGAGCTCTACACCGCCGGTGCCGGCCGGTTCGCCCGCATCTTCATCGCATCCACCCCGGGCTACGTGGCCGCCGGGGCGACGGTCGAGGATGTGGCCGAGCACTGGGACGAGATCAACCGCGAGCAGGGGTACGTCGTTCCGCGGGACCTCCCCGACTGGTCGGCCTCCTTCCTGGCGCACCTGCAGGCCGGGAAGTGACCCGAAAGGCTCCATGGACCTCTCGCTGAGCGAATCGGAACAGGACCTCGTCGGCCTCTGCCGCGACTTCGCGGAGGGAGAGATCGCCCGGCGCGCACCGCTGGCCTGGGAGGAGGCCCGATGCCCGACCGATCTCCTGCGGGAGATGGGTGCGCTCGGGCTCCTCGGCATCCTCGTCCCCGAGGAGTGGGGCGGCATCGGCATGTCGACGGTCGGCTTTGTGGCGGCGATGGAGCAGATCGGCCAGGCCGACCAGTCCGTGGCCGCCGCCTGGCAGGCCCACGCCACCATCGGCTCACTGCCCCTGTACCTCTTCGGGAACGACGAACAGCGGGAGCGCTGGCTGCGGCCGCTGGCGGAAGGCCGTGCGCTCGGCGCTTTCGGACTCACCGAGCCGGACGCCGGCTCCGACGCGCGCGGCATCCGCACCCGGGCGGAGCGGCGTGACGGCGGGTGGCTCATCAACGGTCGCAAGACGTTCATCTCGAACGCCGGCACCGACATGTCGTTCGGGGTGACGCTGCTGGCGCGCACCGAGCCCGCCGAAGGGCGGGAGCCCGGCTTCGCCAGCCTCGTCGTGGAGAAGGACACACCCGGCTTCACCATGGGGCCGAAGATGCGCGGCATCGGCTGGCGCGGGCTCGACACCCGGGAGCTCTACCTCGACGACGTCTGGGTCCCCGACGAGCATCTCCTCGGGGACCCGAACCTGGGCCTGGGGCAGTTCCTCCGCACCCTTGAGGTCGGACGCATCTCCATCGCCGCCTTGTCGCTCAGCCTGACCCAGGCCGTCCTCGACCTCGCACTCACCTACGCCAAAGGGCGAGAGCAATTCGGCCAGCCGATCTCGACGTTCCAAGCGGTGCAGTTCAAGTTGGCCGACATCGCCACCGAGCTGGAAGCGGCGCGCTGGCTCACCTACCGCGCCGCTTCCCTCCGCGACGCCGGGCAGCCCTTCCAGAAGGAGGCGGCGATGGCGAAGATGAAGGCCAGCCGGGTGGCGGTCTGGGCAGCGTCAGAGGCGGTCCAGATCCACGGCGGCCTGGGTTACATGCTCGAGACGCCGGTCGCCCGTTTCTACTGCGACGCCAAGGTGCTCGAGATCGGTGAGGGCACCAACGAGATTCAGCACTTGGTGATCGCCCGCCAATTGGGCTGCTGATGGACTACACGGCCGCCAGACGGCGGATGGCCGCGGCGATGTCCGCGCGATCGGGCAACCAGGCCCGCTCGAGGTCGGGCGCATAGGGCGACGGAGTCGCCGCGGCCCCGACGCGCTCAATCGGCGCATCGAGATGCCAAAAGGCGTCCCTCGCGACCGTGGCCGCGATTTCTGCGCCGATGCCGAAGGGCACCACGGCCTCGTGGGCGATGAGCAGCCGGCTGGTCTTGTGCACGGACTCGAGGATCGTCGCCATGTCCAACGGAGCCACCGTCCGGAGGTCGATCACCTCGACGGAGATTCCTTCCGCCTCCACCGAGGCCGCAGCCGCCAGCGCTTCGTGGACCATGCGCGAGACCGACACGACGGTCAGGTCCGTCCCGGCCCGCACGACCGCGGCCCGGCCGATGGGGAGGACGTAGTCCGGCGGTGGCTGCGGCCCCTTCATGCCGTAGAGCAGGCGGTTCTCTATGAACACCACGGGGTTCGGGTCCTGGATGGACGCACGAAGGAGCCCGTACGTGTCGGCGGGCGTCGACGGCATCACGACGGTCAAACCCGGTATGTGGGCCAGAAGGGCTTCGAGGCTCTGCGAATGCTGGCTGCCCGATGAACGTCCCGCTCCGAACTGGGTCCGGACGGTCAATGCCATCTCCGCGCCACCACCGGTCATGAACGGCAGCTTCGCCGCCTGGTTGAGGAGCTGGTCGAAACACACCCCGATGAAGTCGAGGTACATCAACTCCACCACAGGACGCATCCCCGCCATGGCCGCACCGACACCGAGACCGACGACGGCGGTCTCGGAGATCGGCGTGTCACGCACCCGTCCGGCGAACGCCTCGGCGAGCCCCCGGGTAAGGCCGAAGACGTTGCCGCCGGCGCCGACGTCGACGCCCGCGAGAAACACCCGCTCGTCCTCCGTCAACTCGATCTCGAGCGCCGACCGGATGGCGTCCATGGTGCGGAAGACCGGCGCATCCTCGGCGGGCGGGTCTGGCTCCGCTCGTTCCGGCCGCGGCCGTGTGACGAAGTCCGTCAGCGTGGCCGCCAGCGGTTCCGCCAGCCGGCGGGCGGCCTCGACGGCGCCGTCGAGGGAGGCGGACGTGAAGGATTCGAGCGCCTTGATCTGGTCGTCTCGGACGCCCGCGGCCCGGAGGAGAGCCTCGTTGCGCAGCAACGGATCACGGGCGCGCCACTCCTCGAGCTCCTGCGGCTGTCGGTAGCGCTCGGGATCGCCCTCGTAGTGGCCGTGCCAACGGTAGGTGGCCGCCTCGACGACAGCGGGTCCCCGCCCCTCGCGGGCGGCGCCTACGACGTCGTCCATCGCGGTCGCGACCGCCACCACGTCATTGCCGTCCACCCCGACATACGGAATGCCGTAGCCGGCTGCCCGCTGCTCCAGTGACGCCGCATGTTGGGTGGAAGCCGGGGAGAACTCGGCATACCCGTTGTTCTCGCAGAAGAAGACGACCGGGAGCTTCCAGACGGCGGCGAGATTCAGGGCTTCGTGGAACGCTCCTTGCGCCACCGCACCGTCGCCGAAGAACGCGACGGTCACGCCTCCGTCTCCCCGGAGTTGGGCTGCCGTCGCCGCCCCGGCCGCAATCGGCAGGCCGGCGGCCACGATGCCGTTGGCGCCGAAGATGCCGAGCGTGGGGTCGGCGATGTGCATGGAGCCGCCGCGGCCCCGATTCGTGCCCTGGTCCTTCCCCATCAGCTCGGCGAACATCCCGGCCGGGTCCAGGCCCTTGGCCAGACAGTGACCATGGCCGCGGTGGGTCGAGGTGATGACGTCCGCGGGACCCAACGCCCAGCACGCGCCGACGGCCGACGCCTCCTGTCCGGTGGAGAGGTGGACGAAGCCGGGGACCTCGCCGTCGCGGTAGAGGGCCGCCACGCGCTCCTCGAAGCCGCGGATCAGGAGCATGCGGTGCTGCATCTCCATGCGATCGACGATGGAATACCCGGCGGGTGAGGACGGAATGTCGGGCATCAAACGTGTATTGTACTGGTCGGTACAACGTGAGAAAAACGATGATCGATCAGATCGACATACCCGAGTCGTTCCCGGGCCCCGGTGCCGTCGCCGGCAAGCGCGTGGTGATCACCGGCGCCAGCCGCGGCCTCGGCGCGCTGCTGTCCCACGCCTTCTCCCGGGCCGGCGCATCCGTCGCGCTCGTCGCGCGCACGGAGCGGGACCTGAAGGCAGTGGCGGCTGTCCTCCCCGGGAGGTCCATCGTGCTCAGTGGTGACGTGACGGACGAGGACTTCAACGAAGCGGTGGCCGACTCCACGGTGGCCGAATGGGGCGGCATCGACGCCTGGATCTGCAATGCCGGGATCTCGCCGATCGTGGCCGGTCCCCGGGAGACAGACGCCTCGGTCTGGCGCCAGGTCATGGAGGTGAACCTGACCGGGGCCTTCCTGGGGCGCGCGCGGCGGCGCGGGTCATGGGCGACGGCGGACGGGTGATCTTCACCGGGTCGGTCCTGGGGGAACGGCCGCGCAAGGGACTGGCGGCGTACAGCGCATCGAAGGCGGGGCTGGTCGGCGTGGCCAAGGGTCTGGCACTCGACCTGGCACCGGCGGGCATCACGGTGAACGTCGTCGCGCCGGGATGGTTCGACTCGCCGATGGCCGACGGGTGGGTGCAGAACCCCGCGCTCTCGGCGGCCATCACGGCACATACCGCACAGGGACGCTGGGGCACCTCCAGCGACCTCGCCGCCGCCTATCAATTCCTGGCCTCCGATGCGTCCGCGTTCATCACCGGAACCGTACTCAGTGTCGACGGTGGATACTTGCTCGTATGACGGCGACTCGACGGGTCGTGGCGATCATCGGCGCCGGCGGCGCACTCGGTGGCGCCCTCTCGGAGCAATTCGCAGGCGAACCGGACACCGACCTCGTCCTGAGCGACGTGAGCGCACCGTCGCTCGACGTCACGGTCGCCGGCATCACGGGGTCGGACGGTGCGGTCGAGACCATGCTGGCGGACGTCAGTGACTTCGACCAGGTGCAGTCCGTGGTCACGCGGGCGGTCGAGCGCTTCGGCCGCCTCGACGTCCTGATAAGCAACGCGGGGGTACTCTCGCCGAACGGCCGCATCCACAATCTCAGCACCGAGGACTGGGAACGCGCCTTCCGGGTCAATCTGCTGGGAGCGGTCAACGGCATCCGGGCCGCCGTGGCGGTCATGCGACCCCAGCACGCGGGCTCGATCGTCTTGACGGCGTCGGTCTCCGGCCTCACCGCCTGGTCCCATGCCGCGCCCTATTGCGCCACCAAGGCCGCCGTGATTCAGCTGGCCAAGGTGGCCGCGGTCGAATACGCCCGTGACGGCATCCGCGTCAATTGCGTGTGCCCGGGGACGTTCCGGTCGGCCATTCACGACGGGCTTCCGGCGAACGCACTCGACGCCGTGGCCGAGCGCCACCCTCTCGGCCTCGGCGCGGCGGCCGACCTCGTGGGTGCGTACTCCTACCTGGCGAGCGACGCGGCGCGCTGGACCACAGGGTCGGCCCTCGTCGTCGACGGCGGCTACTCGGCGCCGTGAGAGGTGAGACGCGCGACGCCTACGCCTACGCCGGATCGGCCGACCGGTTCGTGATGCCCCGCAGAAAGAGGTCACCGAACGGCTTCGCCACGTCGCGGGCCGAGAACTCGCCGCCAGGCTTCAACCAGAGATAGGTGTAGTTGTGCATCCCGAGCCAGGCCAGCGCAGTCAGTCGCGGCTGCACGTCACGGAACTCGCCGGAGTCGACGCCCGCCTGCAGGACCGCCTCGACCCGCCGCTCGTAGGCGCGGCGGCGCTCGCGAAACTGTTCGGCCCGCTCGCCGGTGAGCGCTGGGAACTCGTGCAGGAAGACCCACACGTGATCGGGGTAGCGGTGAATGACGTTGAGCAGTTCGTCGCCGAGCATGGCAAGCTGCTGCGACGGCGAGCCGCCCGCCTCCGCCACGCGGTCTGCCCCGAGCATCACCTCGTCCATCACCCGGTCGTGAATGGCGGCGAGCAGATCCTCCTTGGAGCCGATGTAGTGGTACAGCGCCCCCTTGCCGAGATCATTCGCCACGCAGAGCTCGGTGATACCCGTGGCGTGGTAGCCGCCCCGGGCGAACACACCCGCCGATGTGTCGATGATCGCCTGGTACCGCGCCTCCCAGTTCGCCTTGCGCCGGGATTCGCCGGTCGGTTCCACCCGTGCCATTGAAAGCGAGACTAGTGCCCCGCCACCCGAGTGGCCGCGTCGAGGGCGTGCCCGGCGACATCGACGCGCCGTCGGTCGAGACGAGCGGCTGTCGTCGACGCACCGTGGAGTCGTGCGGTGTGCAGCGCACCTGGGTCTGCGACGTGGTGCTTCCTTGCGGGTCGCACTCGTGACCGGCGCGCCGATGAACTCGGCCAACGTGAACTGGTGGTCCGTGCTGGCACACCATGCTGCCCGCACGCCGGACATAGCGATGACGATCTTCGAAGGGGAAGTCACGACCTACCGGGAAATGTCACGCCGGGTGGTCGCGCTGGCCGGTGGCCTGGCCGGACGCGGTGTCAGCCGCGGCGACGTCGTCGCCCTCCTGTCGTACAACTGCCCCGAATTCCTCGAGACCCTCTTCGCAGCCAACTACCTCGGTGCCATCGCCATGCCGATCAACTGGCGGCTCGCCGCACCGGAGGTGCGCTACATCCTCGACCACTCCGAAGCGCGTGCGCTCGTCTGCGACGAGACGCTGCTCGCGCTGGCGGATGAGGCGACGACCGGCCTCGAGGGCTCGCTCGTGCGCGCCACCATCACGCCCACCGCTGAGGAGTCGTGGATCTCCCTGGGCGACCTCCGTGCCGACTCCAACGAGGCGGATCCGGTTGCGGCCGGCGCTGACGACGTGCACCGGCTGATGTACACCTCGGGTACCACCGGAAGACCCAAGGGCGTCATGATCACCCATGCCAACCTGGCCTGGAAGAACCTGGCGCACACCATTGAGTTCGGCTTCACCAGGCGGACCTCGGGTTGGCATGCGGGCCTCTGTACCACGTCGGCGCGCTCGATCTCACGACGACCTCGCTGATCGCGGCAGGTGCCACGACGATCATCCACCGGTCGTTCGACGCGTCCGACGTCGTCGACGAGATTCAGCGCTCCCGGGTCTCCACCGTGTGGCTGGCTCCCGCCATGGTCAACGCGATCATGGCGCTGCCCGACATAGAGCAACAGGATCTGTCCTCGGTACGGGTCGTCATCAACGGCGGCGAGAAGATGCCGATCCCTCTCATTCAGCGCATACAACGTGTCTTTCCTTCGGCCTGGTTCGCCGACGCCTACGGCATGACAGAGACGGTCTCGGGAGACACCTTTCTCGACCGCGACAGCATCGTGACGAGGCTCGGCTCCGTCGGCCGGCCCTGCCTCTACCTCGAGCTCGACATCTGGGACGACGCCGGGAGATCACTCGGACCCAGTGAGCTCGGTGAAATCGTCATGCGCGGCCCCAAGGTCTTCAAGGGCTACTGGCGGGACGACGAGGCGACGGCCGCCGCCTTCACGGGGAGCTGGTTCCACACGGGCGACATCGGTGTGCGCGACGCAGACGGCTACCTCTACATCGTCGACCGCCTCAAGGACATGATCGTGTCGGGCGGCGAGAACATCGCCAGCTCGGAGGTCGAGCGCGTGCTCTACGAACACGACGCGGTGCTCGAAGCAGCCGTGATCGGCCGCGCCGACGCTCGATGGGGCGAGGTCCCCGTGGCGTTCGTTGTGCTGCACCAGGGCGCCGCGGCGACGGCGGACGAGCTCATCGCCCACTGCAGCACGCAGCTGGCACGCTTCAAGGTGCCCAAAGCCGTCACCTTCCTCGATGCCCTGCCCCGGAACCCGTCCGGGAAGGTGCTGAAGCGCGAGCTGCGGGTGGAGGGATGAGCGGGGTGAACGGATGAGCGGACAGAACGGAGGCACCGTCGTGCAGGTACGTGGGCCCGTCACGGGTGGCAGCAGGGGCTGGGCCTTCGGCGGTCCGACCACCGACCTGGCGGCAGTGGGCTATCAGCAGGACGAGTACTTCCTCGAGGGTGAAGCGGTCCGGTATGCGCCGCGGCCGGGCACCGACCTCGGCCGGAACGGGCGCTGGGAGATCGAGCCTGTGGAGAGCTCGCCGTACACGACCCGCATGGTGGTCGTGCGCCCGGTCAACCCCGCCGCGTTCAACGGAACGGTGATCGTTCTGTGGAACAACGTCTCGGCCGGCTACGAGAACTTCGGGGGCGGCGACAGCCCCGAGGTCTTCGAGGAGGGCTTCGCCTACGTGGCGGTGTCGGTGCAGCGGGTCGGCATCCACGGGCAACCGGACAACCCGCAGGGTTTGCGGCAATGGGATCCCGAACGCTACGGGTCACTGTCGATCCCGAGCGACGATTACTCCTTCGACATCTACACGCAGGCCGCCGACACGGTGGCGCCCGATCGATCCCACGACGCACTCGATCCCATGGGCGGCCTGAAGGTGGAGCGCCTCGTGGCGCAAGGTGCGTCACAGTCGGCGGCGCGGCTTGCCTCCTACCTCAACGGGATCCAGCCGATCACCCGTCGCTTCGACGCCTTCTTCCTCCTGATGTACTTCGGTGGCGGAACCCCGCTCGAGGTCGGCGAAGCCGTCATGACCGTCCGGGAGCCCGCCGCCGACGGCAGCGCACCCCGGATCCCCGAAGGACTCCATCTCTTGCGAGACGACCTCGACATTCCCATCATGGTCTTGAACACCGAATGCGAAGCGACGTCCTGCTACGGCGTGCGCCAAGCGGACTCTGAGCGCTTTCGCTATTGGGAGGTGGCCGGCGCCTCGCACGTCTCACTGCCCGCCATGGCCTCGTCGTCCCCGCGGATGGAACGAGACTTCGGCTTCGCCATTCCTCTCGACGAAGGCATGCAGGCCATCAACCAGGTCTCCGTGGCGCCGGTCGTCGACGCCGCGCTGCATCTGCTGCAGGCTTGGATGACCGGGGGCAGCCCGCCTCCGAACCAACCCCGCATCGCCTTCGACGGCGAGCCGGCACAGATCGACCGTGACGAGCACGGCATCGCCCGAGGTGGCATCAGACTGCCTCAGGTCGAGGTCCCGCTGGCCCACAACAGCGCCCTGCAACAGGCGCCCGACATCTTCGCCCGCCTCGTCGGCTACCACGAGAGCTTCCCGGTCGAGAAGGTCCGCGAACTGTACGGAGACCGCGACGCCTATCTCGCGCGTTACGAGGAAGCGACGCTGGCGGCGGCAGCGGCGTCGGTCGTTCTCCCCCGCGATGTCGACCCACTCCTGGCCGAGGCCGCGACGGCGGTTCCGCTGTGATCGACGATCGCCTGGCTGCCTCACCTGCAGATGTCCTCCACGGGAATGAAGGACCGGACTGAAGCGCGTCCGCTCCCCTATTTCGACGCCGGGGTATCGGCGAACTGCAGCACGTTCTTGGCCCGGTCGAAGGTCACGATGTACACCGGGCCGAGTTCGTAGGGCCGGCCCGGGGCGAAGGAGACCGGTGCACCCGAACCCGGAATGGCGGCGTTCCTGAGCGAGTAGCCGGCGTGGGCGAACGTGGACCAGGTCAGGTTCTTACCCGCAGCCTTTGCGATCGTCGAGAAGAGGTCGATGTTCAGACAGGCCGATTCCACTGCGTAGAAGGTCTGGTCCGAGCCGGTCAGTGGATCCGTGGGTGGCGTGATCTTGAGCGTGGGGTAGGCCTTGCGAACCACCCGATCGCATTGCTGCACGGCGGGAGTGTGCCAGAGCGTGTAGTTCGACGGAACGGGGCTCGTCGTCAGGACGTTCTCGAGATACTTCGGCTGAACGGAGGATCCCAGCACCGCGCTCTCCAGGCCGGACTCGTTGGTGGCGATCCAGGCAGGCAGGTAGCTGCTCTCGTTCGCCTGCAGAGACTCGGGCCACACGGTGGCGCCGGTGCCGACCGCGATCACCTCGTTGACGCCGGCGCCCTGGAAACGCTCGGCGATCAGACCGGCCTGCTGGTTCGTCGCCACCTCGTCGCTCTGCGGTGCACCGTCGACTGCGCTCTGGACGACATGCACCCCCAACGACTGCAGCGATGCCTGCACGACCTTCAACTCGCTTCCATCCGACTCGGTGCCGGCGAAGATCCCCACCTTCTTGTTCTTGAAGACACCACGATGGTCCAGGACAGCGAGCTGCACAGGGTCGTAGGCCGCGGCCGGCGGCAGCAGGGTGAAGTTGGGCGTGCCGGTCGAGGGCCCTGCGTCCTGGAACATTCCCGAAATCGTCGGCACATTGTGTTGTTGCAGGAAACAGTCTGCCTGTTGCGGGGCGATAGCGACGAAGACAGCATCATCCTCGGCCAGCTGCGTGCAGGCGGTGATGGCAGGCCCGGTTCCGACGGGGTTCACGGCCACCAGGTACGGCACCAACTTGCGGCCGTTGATCCCGCCCTGCGCGTTGAGGTTCGCAATGATCGCGCCGTAGGCGTCCGGGAAGCTGCCTTGGTCCAGGGTGATGCCGAACTGGCGGACGGCTGCCAGGTCGACGTACGGGATTCCGACTCGGATGGAGGTGGCGGTGACCGCTTGCGGCGGCGCTGTCGGCGCAGCGGAGGCAGGCCCGGCGCCGGCAACGACTGCGACGCCGCTGAGCAGAAGTGAGGCGATGACTGGCAGGGCAAAGCGCTTGTGCATAGCACGATCTCCGCGGAATCAGGGCCGCCGACGGGCCGCGCCGGGCGCCACAGTGCCACACTTCCCGCCCACATGGCAGTCAGAGCACGACGCACCCGGAGAACGAGTCAGGTCGTGGCGACGAGCAGTTCCTCTCCCCGCGCCGTCCGGAGGCCGTCTGTCCGCTCCGGCGAAATAGCGCGGTTGAGCCCGGCCGCACTGATGTGCCGGGCGTCTCGGAATCCGGCCTCACGCGCCAGCGCCAACATCTCGTCCGGCGCGTAAAAGCTGAGGAAGGGCGTCCCGGCCGCGCGCGCACCGTTCTCGGCCGCTTCGAACCCGGGCCTGAGGACGTCCTCGACCAGTTCCGGCAGCAGGAGGAACGTCATGGCGAGCGTCGAGCCAGGAGCAAGCTCGGCGATCTGGCGCAGCATGGCGGCGTTCGCCTCCTTCGAGAGATACAGGGTGACGCCGGTCGAGACGACGACGGCCGGCCGTGTGGAATCGAAGCCGGCGTCGAGCAGCCGGTCCCACCAGGATCCACCCCCCTCGAAGTCGACCGGCACCAGCCGCAACCACGGCGGCACGTCGTAGCCGAGCTCGGCCAGCCGCCGGCGCTTCCAGGCCTGCGGGCCGGGCTGATCGACTTCGAAGACCTGCAGACGCGATGCGAGCTCGGGCCTTCGCTGGGCGAACGTATCGAGGCCGGCACCCAGAATGACGTATTGGTCCACACCGTGATCGGCTTGCTCGGCGACCAGGTCCTCGATGAACCGGGCCCGGGCGACGATGCCGGCCCGGAACCACCGGGTGCCGTCGGGATCCATGTCCGGTCGGGCCCGCCACGCATCATCGGGAGCGGCCAGCCGAAGGCCGAGCTCGTCTTCGAGGACATGGGGTGGCGGATCGACCTGGACGTGCATGGCTCGCCAGAGGGCCACGCGCACGGCGGTCCCCTCCGCTGCTTCCGCCTGTTGGTCAGCCACGGGGCATCCTCTGCTTCCAGGTCGAATTGTCGGGGCACACAGCGCTCACCATCGTGTGTAGCGGGCGCGACAAGGCTCGGCCGAACGGGCGACGCCGCCGATCTGCGCCCGCACCGGCTTCGGATGCTCGGACGAGCACAGCTCCCACCGGAACTGCGACAGGAGGCGCCGCGAGGTCAGGGTCATGGCGGCCAAGGAGAACGGGCGGGCGGGGCACGAATGACCACCGTGCCCGAACACGGTGACGAGCTCAGCGGCGGCCAACCCGTTCGGCGTGCGTAGCCTCCTGCGGTTCCAGCGCCCAGGATCCCAGTGGTCGAGTCCCGGCGCCGCGCTCGGAATTCGTGAGCGGGAGCAGCGTCGCGATGGTCATGCCAGAAGGAATCTCCAGTGGTCCGTCTTCGAGGTCGATGGCGAACGACGCGAGCGTGAAGCGGGCCATGATGGAGCGTTGCGCCATTCGGGTCGACTCGAGGGCGCAGGTTTCGGCGAGGCCGGTATCGCCGAGACGTACCTGGCGGGCTTCGTCGGGGTGCTCCATCAGGTCGACGAGATGCCAGCCCAGCGCGGCGAACAAGTTGGACATGGACGCCACGTGGATGAGGGTGATGTCGAGGCAGATCCCCGTTGCCGCCTCCTCCGGTTCCGCATCGGCCCACGCGTCGACGACCCGGTCGAACAGCGCGTGCTCGCCCTGGCCCTCCTTCTCGCCCTCGTCCCCGTTGGCGCGCAGTTGCTCCAACCCGAAGCCGAGCCGTGCCGTGACCTCAGCCAGCGCGGCGCGCTCCTCGGTCTTGTCGGTGGCGGCCACGTGGGCCATGGCGTCGGGGTGCACGAAGGACTCCGAACCGTCGAGCCGGTCGAAGGCTCTGATCAGGGCCTCGAAGCGCTCGCCCTCGGCTGCGCCCGGCCCGCCCCAGGAAGCCAGTCCGACCCGGTGACCCAGGCGCCGGCTGAGCGAGAAGAGATCGACCTCGCCTTCCGAGCCGAGTTCGTCGGCCGCGGCCTCGACCGCCAACTCCACGTTGCGCAGATAGGTGGCGACGTCCTCGCGCCCGAAGAGCTGGTGCGGCAGCACCCTTCGGCCGGCGAACACCTCGTCAGGGAGCTTGCGCCGGAGCATTCGCCAGTCGGCCACGCCTTTGCTGGCCGCCTCTTCCGGGAGGCCGTAGAGGGCGGCGACCCCGAGGGGCGAGAAGAGGAAGAGGTACCGGTCATCGCCACTGTCCACGACGAAGGTGTCCCCATAGCGTGCGCGAGCGCCCGCCAGGGTCGCCACCGCGTCTTCGACGACATCGTCCCAGGGGAGCCGGACCCCGGTCGCGATCGCCGGCAACGGATCCGGGCTGGGCAGCCCTACGGACTGCCCGGAGATCACGCGTCAGCCCCCTGCGCCGGCGATCGCACCCTCGGGCGTCGAGACTTCGGCCGGTCCGGCGGAGATGAGTACCGCGCTGGCAATGGCTCCCAGAGCAAGGAATCCCGCACCGACCGCGAAAGCCACGGCGAACCCATGGACCACGCCGGCCTGGGAGGCCGCCGGGCCGTGAGCGACGATGTAGCTCGCGGTCGCGGTCGCCGCCAGGGTGTTGAGCAGCGCCGTCCCCAGTGAGCCACCGATCTGCTGCGTCGTGTTGACCAGCGCGCTCGCCACGCCCGCGTCGCGATCGCTGACCCTGATGAGAGCGGTACTGCTGAAGGCCGGGAAGGCCAAACCAAGCCCGACGCTCATCAGGATCTCCTGCGGAGCGACGTGGACCCAGAAATCGCTCTGCACCCCTATCTGCGTGAGCCAGGCCAAACCGCCGGCGGCTATCGCCAGGCCGACGGTCATCGGGATCCTCGGCCCGATCCGCGGGACGAGACCGGACGACGCGCCTGCCGCCAGAATGATGCCGAACGCAAAGGGCAGGAAGGCCAGCCCCGCCTTGAGCGCCGAGTAGTGCAGCACGCTCTGCAGGTAGTAGCTCAAGAAGACGAACATGGCGAAGAGCCCGGCCCCCGTGAGCAGGGAAGCGAGGAACGCACCACCCCTGTTCCGGTCGCGGACAACCCGAAGTGGCAGCAGCGGATGGCTGGTCTTCGTCTCGACGAAGACGAACGCGGCGAGGAGGACGACTGCGACGACCAGCAGCACGATGGTCACCGTGGCGCTCCAGCCATCGCTCTCCGCCTTGGTGAAGCCGTAGACCAGGCTGACCAGTCCCAGCGTCGAGAGCAGCGCGCCGGGCACGTCGTAGCGCGTGGATCCCGAGGCCCGGCTCTCGTGCACGATGGCGACCGCCCCGATGGAGGCGAGGACGGCGATCGGAACGTTGACGAGCAGGCACCAGCGCCACGAGACGTACTCGGTGAGCACGCCCCCGAGCAGGACGCCGATGGCTCCGCCGGCGCCCGAAACGGCACCGTAGGCCCCGAACGCCTGGGCTCGTTCCTTGGCGTCGTGCTGGAAGGTGATGGTCAGGATCGACAGTGCGGCGGGTGCCATCAGTGCGGCGAACCCGCCCTGCAGGGCACGGGCTGCGAAGAGCATCGCCTGGTCGACGGCCAAGCCACCGAGAGCCGACGCACCGGCGAAGCCCAGCAGCCCGATGACGAACATCCTTTTCCGGCCTGAGAAGTCGGCGATCCGGCCGCCCAGCAACAGGAAGCCCCCGAACGCCAGCGTGTAGGCGGTGATCACCCACTGGCGGTTGGGCGTGGAGATGTGAAGCGCATGTTGCGCCGATGGCAACGCGATCGTGACGATCGACGCATCGAGCACGATCATCAGCTGCGCCACGATGACCACTGCCAGAATGCCCCAGCGCCTCGGGTCGGGACCATCCAGGCTCGGCAGCTCCGGGGAGGAAGCCGTCGCGATCTCGTTTGACTCCACGGTGTCTCCCTCTTCCGCTCGCCCCTGGCTGACCGGGGTGTGTGGGGGTTCATCGGGAAGCTAGCGGGGCCCGGGTCGCTTCCGTGCGGCGCACGATAGCGAGAGGCTGTGTCACCACCCTCCCTCAGGCGCCTGGGCCCGAACGACCGTCAGGCGACCTCGGAGCGGCCGGACCGGCCTCGCTTCTTGGTGTGGCGGGACCCGACCTCTGCGACCACCTCGTCGGAGTGCTCGACGTCGAACTCGTTCCCACTGGCCCGCAGCTCAGCGAGCAGATCGACCAGCCTCCCCCGTTTCGGCTCGGACAATCCGATGCACTCGTAGACGGTCTCGTTGAGGTCCCGGGTCGCCTCGGTCGCGACCTTCTCGCCACGCGACGTGATCACCGCAAGCGTGGTCCGGGCGTCGGACGGATGGGGCACGCGGCGGACCAGCCCTTCATCCTCGAGCCTGTCGATGATGTTCGTGACGGTTGCCGGCGGAATCCGCAGGGTCTTGCTGATCCAGCTCAGGGTCAGCGAGGATTCGGGGTCCATCGCCAGCCACGCCAACACCTGATGCCGGGCGAACGTGAGGTCGTGGCGTCGCATCACCCTGTCGACCTGATCGTTCAGGAGCTGGTAGGTCCGGAGGACGGAGACGTACACCGCCATTCCCGAAGCTGCCTCGGGATCCCATCGCTCCAGCCACACCCGACGGGAGGCCTCGACGACGTCGAACGGGGCTTTCTGGAACGCCATCCTGTCAGGATACGGCTCAGACGCCGGCCTCTTCGGTGCCCTAGGCAAGAGTGCCGCCGATGACCCCGTCCGCCTCGAGCGCGTCGAGCTCCGTCTGCGTCAGACCGAGCGCGCGCAGCAGTGCATCGTTGTGCTCCCCCAGCAGCGGGGCATGCCGCCGGTGGACGCGCTCCGGTCCTTTGGAGAACCGCATCGGGAACGTGCTGTACCGCGATGCTCCGATCACGGGGTGGTCCAGCTCCTCGAAGAACCCACGCGCCGCCAGCTGTGGCAGGTCGGGCTGGTCGTGCGGCTGCATCACCGTGCCGACCGGCACGCCGGCCTCCCACAGGACCGTGACGATGTCGTCGGCCGACCGGGCGCGGCACCACTCGCCGAGCAGGGCGTCGATACGATCGTGCGCGCGCACACGGCCGGGCATGGTCGCCAGCTCGGGGTCGGCGGCCCACGCCGGATCACCCAGAGCGGATCGGAGGCCGTACCATTGCTCGTCGGTGGCGACGGCGATGGCGACCCAGCCGTCGTCCCGCCCGCGCTCGTCGGGACCGGAGACCTTGTAGAGGTTCTGCGGCGCTGCCGTCGGCCCGCGGTTCCCGGCCCGTTCGAGCAGCGCGCCATAGGCGGAGAATTCGATCGGCTGCTCGGCGGCGACGTTGAGCGCGGCGTCGACCATCGCCGCCTCCACCAGTCCGCCCTCACCGGTCCGTTCCCGATGCTCGAGGGCCAGCAGGAGCCCGAAGAGCGCATGGAGCCCCGCATTGGGGTCGCCGACGCAGTAGGGCTCGAACGGCAACAGGTCCGAGTGCCCGGTGAGCCAGGTGAGTCCGGCGGCGTCCTCAATGACGAAGGCGAAGGCCGACAGGTCCCGGCCCGGCCCGTCGAGCCCGAACCCCGGCATGCGCACCATGATGAGATCCGGTCGCTCGGCGCGCAGGGACTCGAAGTCGAGACCCAGTTGGTCCAGCACCCGTGGCGTGTAGTTCTCGATGATCACGTCGCACGTGCCGATGAAGCGCCGCACCAGGTCGAGACCGCGCTGTTCGCTCAGGTTGACGGTCAGGCTCTTCTTGTTCGTGTTGAGCGCGGCGAAGATCGGACCTCGCTCCCAGTACTGGTCCTCGCTCTGCGGGACGCCACCGACCAGGCGGGCCCCGTCGGGGCGAGTGGCGGACTCCAGGTGGATGACATCGGCGCCGAGGAGCGCCAACGTGTGACCCGTCAGGGGTCCGGCCCAGAACGACGTCATGTCCAGGATCCGCAGCCCCTCGAAGGGCAACACCCGAGACGCGCCGTTTGCAGGAGTCCGCGCCGGATGCGCCGGTAGCGGTGCCCCTCCGTCCATCTCTCCCAGGCGGGGCGCCGCTTCGGGCGCCCGGAGGCTGCCCGACCCCAGCCGGAAGGGTGGTCCGGGGTTCGTCGCGCCGTCCTTGGGATTGGCCACGAAGGTTCCCCGCTCGCGGAAATGCGCCCACGTCGCGGCATTCGCCCCGTTCGTAATGGGGGCATTGGGGATCCGGAACGCCGAGGCCTCCCGGAGCACCTCATCGACGGAGCGCCGCGCGATCCAGTCGTCGATGACGGGTGTCAGTGCGGTGCGGTCGAGAAAGAGCGACTGGTCCTCCATCCACTCCGGGTGTCCCACCAACACGCAGAAGTCCAGCCACTGCTGTCCCGTTCCGCACCCGAGCCCGACGAGCCCGTCACTCGCCGCCCCCACGCCCGGCGTGGCCACGAACCGCTTGCGGCGCATCGGCCGACCCAGCTGGTCGTTGAAGGTCACCGGGTAGTAGGTGAGGCACATCGCCAGCGTCTCGAGGATGGAAACGTCGACGAGCTCCCCACCCGTCGCGGCACGTCGACGGGCGGCCAGCGTTCCGATTGCGCCGTAGAGGCCGGCGAGCCACTCGCCGATCTGGCCGCCGACGAAGACGGGGGGCCGTTCCGGCTTCCCCCGCGCCAGCCCGACGATCCCGCCGGACCACGCCTGCAGCGTGAACTCGGTGGCCGGCTTGTCGCTCCAGGGACCCTCGAGCCCGAACGGTGTGATCGACGTGACCATCAGGTGCGGGTGGGCACGCAACACCGCACGCGGGTCCAGTGACGGCTGCGCCGCCAGCGGCGAGCCCCGCGACCAGACGACGGCGTCGGCCGAATGGAGCAGTCCGTGCAACGCGTCGAGACCGCCCGTCTCGGTGCCGTCGATCACGACGCTGCGCTTGGAGGCCGCGAGGAAGTTGAAGAGCGCGCCGTCGTCCTCGGCGGGGATCGCTGCCCCCGAGGCCGACCATCGTCGCAACGGATCGCCCTCGGGCGACTCGACCTTGATGACGTCGGCGCCGCCGTCGGCGAGCAGCTTCGTGCAGTAGGCGCCGCCTATCCAGGTCGAGAGGTCGACAACGAGGAACCCGGAAAGCGGTGGCGCAGGTCCGCCGGTCGTTCCGTCCGCCTCTTTCTCGGGCACGTTCAGTCGGCGGCGGGGCGGCGGCGACCGGAACGGCTCAGGCGCCATTCCGGTGGGAACTGATCGTCATTGTCCTTGACCGCCACGTTCAGGCCGGCGTCCATGGTCTCCTTGCTCAGGGTCGCACGGCCACCATCGTCGTCTTCGCGGAGCTGTCCGCCCATCGATTCGAGCCAGGCGCTCAGGAGGCTGCCCATGTACTCCCCTTGGTGCTGCTTCATGACCTCGAAGAAGACCTTCTGCATGAAGACGGTGTCGGTCGGCCTGGTCCGGGCGCAGGCCAGCGCGTACTTGGCCACCTCTCCTTCGAGGTCCTCACGCGGCACGACGCTGTTGACGAAGTTGCACTCGTACATCTGCTCGGCGGTGAAGGGCCGGCCCGTGAAGACCATCTCCTGAAACTTCCGCATTCCCATCATCATCGCCCACTGCCACATGCGCGGGGCGTAGCCGACGTAGCGGAAGGCGGGATGGCCGAACAGCGCGTCATCAGACGAGATCACCAGATCGGCATCCGCAGCTTGATAGAAGTGCCAGCCGTAGCAGTAGCCCTTCACCTCCAGGATGCTGATCTTCTTGAAGTCCTGCAGCGTCCGGCAGCCGGACCTGGTGTTGCCATACCAATGCAGCAACGACGCACCGGCGCGATAGGAGCGCGCGACTCGGCATGGTGACGTCCTCGTCCTCGTCGATCCCGAACTCCTCGTGCAGGGCGACGCCGGCTTCCCGCTTCGCCATCAGCTCGTCGAGGTCGGCACCGGTCCCGAGGTGATCGCCCACGCCGCGCACGACGAGGACCTTGACGTCGTCGTCGATGCTGGCCTTGAACAGCAGATCGGCGTAGCGCCGCCGGGCCGCGATGGTCGGGATGTTGAGCTGGTCCGGACGGTTCAGCGTGATCGTCGCGATCCGCGTCGCTCGATCCTTCTCGTAGAGGATGATCTCCTCGGCCGGCGGGACATCGGCTGCGCTCACGTCGTCAGGCTCCTTGCTCGCGGACGGGTGTGGTCGACAGAGACTCCGGACCGGAGTCCGTGACCACGATCGGCTCCTGCCGGTACAGCGCGCCGACGCCTTCCTGCCAGACGTAGCCGCTGAGCGCGAACGCCATGCCCGCCTCGACGTGCTGTTCGGCCGCCGTCAGCGGAAGGGCGTGCGTGACGAGCGGAAGATCGAAGCCCAACCCGAGGCCACGGGCCACCGGCATGGGCGGCGCCGGGACGCCGGCGGCCTCGTACGCGTCGAGCAGGCCGGTGAGCGGCGCGCCCACCCGGCAGGCTCGGAGAAGTCGTTCCCACAGTTCGTCGCTGCGTTGCGCCAGTTCTGGGTCGATGTCGCCGGCGCCGCCCACTGCGTACGTCCGGCCCACCTCGCCCGTGTAGCCGCCCAGGACCACCCCGGCCTCGAAGGCCACCAGGTCGCCCGGCCTGCGCCGGCGCATCACGATCGCTCCGTCGCCACGGGTCCTGGCGCGACGTGATCCACGCCACGTCCTGTCCGGAGGGTGTGGTGACCCCCGCCGCCGCCATGGCTTCCATGAAGACCGCGGTCAGCTGCCGCTCGGTCACGCCGGACACCAATGCCGCTGCGGCGGCGGCCAACGACTGCTCCGCCACGCGCACCGAGGCTCCGGATGGCCTCGATCTCGTCGGGACTCTTGACCCGGCGGACCTGGCGGAGCATCGGCTCGCCGTCGACGAGCTCGGCCGACGGGAACGCCTTGGGCAACAGGTTGGCCGACGAACCCGACATGGAGTCGGTGGCGACCCTGCGGGCCGTCGCCGCGCCCTCCATCTTCGACAACACCTTCACGAAGTTCATGGCGTTGAAGGTGATGCCGTACAGGTTCTCGTGGGGGATCTCCTCGGGAATCCCCTCGTCCCACGTGCTCAGGAGGTGGACCGCCCCGCTCTCGCGCACGAACACGCAGCCCGGGCCGAAGGCCCGGGAACCCGCCGTCCACAGTCGCGGGGCGCCCGAGACGTAGCGGGCGTTCCCCTCGCGCCCGACGATGAGGAAATCGACGTCGGCCTCCTCCATGGCGGCCAGCACGCGGGCGCGGCGGGCCAGTCTGAGCGCAGCTTCATCGGGGAGTATCTCAACGGCGGTCATCGTCTCCCTCAGAAGGGGTCATAGGGGTAGTCGGTCATGGGGTCCCACCCGTCCTCCGTGATCCGCAGGACTTCCTCGGACCGGTACCCGGCGGCACCGTCGTCCCACACGATCGGCTCGAGCACCAGGACCATGCCGTCGACGAGGACGAGGGAGGCGTCGAACGCCTCGCCGATGTCGCTGCCCACATAGGGCATTTCGGCGCTGTCGATGCCGAGCCCGTGGCCGAGATAGAAGTGCGGCATCCACGGCTTGCTCGCCGCCGGCTGCACCGATGGCGGCGGCAGTGAGATCGGCTGCCGTCGCCCCGGCCCTGGTCACGTCGAGGACGGCGCCCATGATCGCCTGCCACTGCTCGTACTGGGCCCGCTGGCGCGCGCTCGGCTCGCGTCCCACCACCCAGGTCCGCCCGAAGTCGGAGTGGAACCCGGCGTAGCTGATGCCGAGGTCGACCCATAGCACGTCTCCCTCGGCCAGCTCACGCTCGGTCGAGAGCAGCGGGCAGGCGAGGTCACCGGTCGTGGTCCACGGCCCGTCCTCCATGCGGGCGGGCATGACCTGCCAGATGGGGTCGAGGATGTTGGCGTCGGCGCCGGCGTCGAAGATCGTGCGAAGGAAGGTGGCGGTCAGGTCGGTCTGGCGCACGCCGGGAGCGATCTTGGCCTGCACGTCGGCGATGGCCTGCTCGGTGATCCGCAAGCCCTCGCGCATGGCCGACAGCTCGTCGGGCGTCTTGGACGCCTTCGCCATGCTGATCACCCGTCCCGCGTCCTTGGGCGCACCGGAGGCGAACAAGATCGACCGTTCCCGGCGCAGCGCGTTGGTCCATTCGTCCATGCCGACCACCGCCCCGCTCGGCACCATCCCGCCGAGCTGGGTGGCGAAGAGCTGCACGCCCTCATCGAAATCGAGATACACCGGGCCGTGGAGGTGATCCGCCGGCATCTTCTCCCGCAGGCGGTCGTCCTCCCGCACCGGGGTGAAGAGGTGAGGCCACTGGTCGCCGGCCACGACGACGGCAACCGGTTGCTCGAAGTTGGCCCGGCCCGAATCGCCGAGCGGCCAGATCGCCCCCGTGGCGTACGCGACATTGGTGTTGCCGAGCAGCACGAGAGCGTCCAGCCCCTGCTGGGCCATGATCGCCTGGAGGCGCTCCATGCGCTCCCGCTGCATGCGGACGAAGTCCGGAGCGGCGGGGATCCGCGCCGGTGGAGCCTTCGCCATCAGCCCAGCCGGCATCAGTCGCCCACGCCGAGATAGTGCTTGATGTTCGTGCTGACGATGGCGGTGGCTGCCTCGACGCCGACCGCGTCCACCACGGATTTCAGCGACTCGCTGCTGTAGCCGTAGGTGCTCTCGTTGTGCGGGAAGTCGGTGGACCACATGACCTTGTCCACGCCTATGCGGTCGACCAGGTCGAGCCCCAGCGGATCCACCATGAACGAGGCGTACATGTTGTGCTCCCAGTAGTACCGGGGCTCGTGCCGCATCTGCAGATTGGCGCTGTGCCGGAACGACGCGCTGATGTGCTCGGCGTCCTGCAACGCCGAAGGCACCCAGTTGATGCCACCCTCGAACCATCCCACGCGCAGGCCGGGGTGGCGGTCGAGGACGCCCCCGAGCACGTACTTGCCGAACAGATCCCGGAACGGGGCCACCGACTGGAGCATGCCGAGCATGACGGCGTTGAACTCGTTGGGTGACGACGGCGGGCTCTCACCGATGTGGTGCGACACCGGCACCTGCTCGTCTTCGATCGCCTCCCACACGCCGTCCATGGCGATACTGCCGAAGTCGATCGGCTTGCCGTCGTCGTCCTTACCCGGGGACAGCGGCATGAGGAAGGTCTTCAACCCGAGTCCCTTCAGCTCGCGCAGGGTCCTCCGGGCTCCTTCGGCATCCCACCAATTGATCAGCCCGACCCCATAGATGCGGTTGTTGGAGCGCTCCTGCACCTCGGCAATGTGCTCGTTGTAGATGCGGAAGCAGCGCTCCCGCATGTCCTTGTCCGGCCAGCCGAACAGGGCCAGGACCGAGTTCGGGAAGGCCAGCTCCTTGGTCACACCCTCTGACTCGAGCGCGGCGAGACGAGCCTCCACGTCGCCCGTGTGCGACCCGGACACCGGGTCGTACATCGTCAGGACCTCGATGAACTCCCGGACCAGGATCGACTTCCCGCCCATGCCGAGCACCCAGCCGCCGTCGACGTTCATGACTCGCGGCGCCTGCTCCTTGAGTTTCTCCGGCAAGCGCTCGTAGAAGATGTCGACGGCCAGCGAGATGTGGTCGTCAGCCGAGAACACCTCGAGGCCGGCCGGAAGCCCCGAATCCACGAGGGGTCCCACGTGCCGATCCTTCGGCGCTCCGAGACCTTCGGACGGGTATGTCAGCGAACTTCGGTGACCGGTCATGCTTCCCGCTTCACTTTCCCCACCCGATCCTCGTGTGGTGCCGGGCAGATTACTTCGGCTTCGTAGCAATCGTCAACGGATCCTGCTAGCTTGCTCCTTCGAGGCACCGCAGGCTGTTGGGAGGTCGGGGAGGTTGACATGACCACGTGGGACACCACCGTCGACCTCGTGATCGTCGGGTCGGGCGGCGGCGGCATGGTGGCCGCGCTGGCCGCCGACGACGCCGGGTCCAGTGCCCTCGTGCTCGAGAAGCAGGAGCGCATCGGGGGCTCGACCTGCATGTCCGGTGGCATCGCCTGGGTCCCGAACAACCCGGTCATGGAGGCGGACGGCGTTCCCGACTCCTACGAGGACGCCATGGCCCATTTCGAAGCTGTGGTGGGCGACGTCGGACCCTGCTCCTCCTTCGAGCGACGCCACGCCTTCCTCACGGCGGGCCCCGAGATGATCTCGTTCCTGCAGGGCCGAGGCGTCCGGTTCGTCTACTGCCCGGGCTACAGCGACTATTACTCCAACGCAAAGGGCGGTCACGACAACGGTCGCGGTATTGAGCCGGTCCCTTTCGACGGGAACGTCCTCGGTGAGTGGCTCCCGAAGCTGCAGCCGGGACTGGCCAAGAGCCTCGGCCTCGCCGTCATGACGAACGAGGCACGGTCGCTCTCGCACTACAACCGCAGCCTGCGCGCCTTCGCGGTGTCGGCCCGGGTCGTCCTCAGGACCTACGCCGCCCGCTTGCGCCGTCAGGACCTGCTCACCAATGGCGCCTCCTTCATCGCGCAGCTGTTGCACGTCGCCATCGATCGAGGCATTCCGATCTGGACCGAGGCGCCGCTGCGAGGAGCTGATCGTGGAGGACGGCCGTGTCGCCGGCGTGCGCACGGTCCGCAACGGCGTCCCGGTGCTAGTGCGGGCCCGCCAAGGCGTGCTGCTGGCCGCCGGCGGCTTCGCCCACAACCGCGAGATGCGGGTCGAGTACGGCGGCGATCAGCCCAACCAGGCCAAGTGGTCGATTTCGAACCCGGGCGACACGGGCGACGCCATCCGGAGTGCCATGGCCATCGGTGCCCAGACCGACCTGATGGACGAGGCGTGGTGGCTCCCGTCACCCCGGACGGGACGCTTCGGGCAGTCGACGCTCGACCAGGCCCGTCAGCGGCCACGCACCATGTATGTCGACGCCGCGGGAAACCGCTTCGTGAACGAGTCCAACTCCTACATGGAAGTCGGCAAGGAGATGTACGCCCGCGACAAGACCAGCAAGGCCGTTCCCTGCTGGCTGATCTTCGACGATCGCTACCGGAAGCGCTACGCGCACCAGCGCTCCTCGCCGGGACGGTTCCCGCGCAAGCTGCTCAAGAGCGGCATGCTCAAGCAGGCCTGGACGTTGAAGGATCTCGCCGTCATGTGCGGGATCGACCCCACCGGCCTGACCGAGACCGTCGAGCGCTTCAATGAGAACGCCGAGCGCGGCGTCGATCCTGACTACGGGCGGGGCGAGTCGGCCTACAACCGTGCCCTGGGTGACCCGAACCACAAGGTCCACCCCTGCCTCGGGCCCATTGACGAGGCCCCGTTCTACGCATGCCAGGTCGTGCCGGGTGACATCGGCACGTGCGGCGGCCTCCTCACCGACGAGAACGCACAGGTCGTCGACCAGGACGGCCGTGTGATCGACGGCCTCTACGCCACCGGCAACGGCACCGCCACCGTCATGGGCCGCCACTACCTGGGCCCGGGCGCCAGCATCGCCAACACCATGGTCTTCGGTTACGTGGCCGCACGCCACGCCGCCCGCAGCAAGGCCGCCACCTCCTGATGGAACGAGACGCACGGCAAGGTCACAACCCATCGCCGTCGCGCCGCACCGTGATGGCGTGGGTCGGGCATTGGCGCGCCGCTGTGACGACCGCTTCCTCGGGCGAGGCTTCCGGATCGACGACGCGTGCGACGGAGTCGTCGTCGAGCTCGAAGACGCCCGGCGCAGCGAACACGCAGTTCCCCGACCCCATGCACGCGTCGCGATCGATGTCGATCTCTATGCCCATGGTGCGATCGTAGGCTCCGACGGAAGGTGCACGAAGACGGATGAGTGAGTTCGACCAAGCCAACTTCATTACCGACCGGGCGATTCAGGACGATCCGTACCCCTACTTCGACTGGGTGCGGGAACAGGGACCGGTGTGGCGAGAGCCGCACTTCGGCATGTACATGATCACCGGCCACCCCGAGGCAATGGCGATCTACGGCGACCCGGCCACGTTCCCGGAGAACGACCTGCCGTCCGGGACCTATTCGTCCTGCAATGTGGTCTGCGGATCGTTCGTCAGGTTCCCGGTCCCGATGCAGGGCGACGACGTCAGCGACCTCATTGTGCGCTACCGCAACGAGCTCCCCTTCTACGACCAGCTGCCCTCGTTCGACCCGCCGAACCACACGGCACACCGCCACCTGCTGATGCGGCTCATCACTCCGAAGCGCCTCAAGGAGAACGAGGACTTCATGTGGCAGTTCGCCGACCGGCTGATCGACGCCTTCGCCGAGGAGGGCTCGTTCGAGATGGTCGGGTCCTACGCCGAGCCCTTCACGCTCACGGTCATCGCCGACCTCGAAGGCGTCCCCGAATCAGACCACTCGCTGTTCCGGGAGCGGCTCTCCACCGCACACCAGGACGTCGGCCACAAGCCGCTCGAGTTCCTCTACGAGCGCTTCAACGACTACATCGAGGATCGCCGCCGCGCCCCGCGCAACGACGTCCTCACCGGCCTGGCCACCGCCACGTTCCCGGACGGTTCGACGCCCGAGGCCAAAGATGCCGCCCTGATCGCCGCCAACCTCTTCGCCGGCGGCCAGGAGACCACCGTGCGCCTCCTCTCCTTCGCACTGCGGATGCTGGGCGAGCGACCCGACCTCCAAGAGGCTGTACGGGCAGACCGCGAGAAGATCCCCAACTTCATTGAGGAGACCCTCCGGCTCGAGAGCCCACTCCGCACGCAATTCCGGATGGCGCGCGTCGCCACGCAGCTCGGTGGTGTCGACATCCCGGCCGGGGCCTCGCTGATGCTCATCCCCGGTGCGTGCAACAGAGACCCGCGGGTGTTCGAGGATCCTTCCAGGTTCGACATCGACCGCCCGAACGCTCGACAGCACATCGCCTTCGGACACGGGATCCACACCTGCGCCGGCGCACCGCTGGCGCGTGCCGAGGGGCGGGTCACCATCAACCGCTTCCTCGACCGCACGGCCGAGATCTCCATTTCGGAAGAGCACCACGGCCCCCGGATGCTCGCCGCTACGAGTACCTTCCGACCTTCTTCCTGCGCGGCCTCCAACGCCTCAACCTCGA
>CAVWKX010000013.1:0-74398 GCA_963755655.1 uncultured Acidimicrobiaceae bacterium | reverse complement strand
TGCCTCGATGGGACCCTACGTCTTAGCCGCCGATGACGCGATCGTGATCCGGTTTCGAACACGGCGCGGCATTGATTGGAGTGCTCGGTGGACGTTGCCCGCTCTGAAGGAATTGAACGAAACTGCTCAGCCCCTTTGTGTCGGCACGGGTCGAGATCGTATGGCGAAGGGGAAGATAGGTTGTCCGAAACGAATTCGCCGTGGAAGTGACGGTCAAGCAGCAGAAGCTGTACGTCGAGGCGATAAAAGGCAGGGATGCAAGATTTCACGGTAAGACCACCGATCCACGAGATCCCGTTCGAAATCGAATGAGCCGGGACACTCAGTTGCGCCGGCCGAACTCTCTGAGCCCGGTCAGGCCGTCCAAGTGGGTTGAGCACGCCCACACCCGCCACCATTGCTTACCGGAGGGGGCGAACCATCGCCCGGTCCAGCTCGGCGGCTCCTGGCGCAGTGCGCGGCCTGTCCCTGACGATCGTGGACCATGGCCCAGCACCTCCCAGGTTCGGCGGTGAACGCTTGGGCGTAGCGGTCGCCTGGCGGGCATCGGGCTCATGAGGGCCCTGATCGTACGTTCAGTGTGTTTGGTCCAATCTCAGGCGCCCGATGATTTATCGTTCTGGCTCATGGCGCTGGCCTTTGGGGAGCATCAAGACGTGCTCTTCGTGAAAGCGCCACTTGAATCGGTCGTTTGCCAGGTGCGGTACTCACCGGTGCTCGCACTATTGGACCAAGCGGGAGTCGCTGGATTCCAAGAGGCGCTTCGATCTCGTTATCCGGATCTCGGCCAAGAAGCACAAGCCACTGTGGCGCTGACTCCTCAAGGCGGTTCGGTGCAGACAAGCGCGCCAAATCGGCGCCTGACTAGCTCAGACGGATTTTGGCGGGTTTCGATTGCCGCCGACTTTGTCGCACTCGAAACGACGGAGGCGCACGGGTACAGTTTTCAAGGGTTTTGGGATCGTTTCGCTGAAGTGCTCCTGACATTGGACCGCACTGTGCGCGTCGTGAGTTCGAGGCGGATCGGCTTCAGAAAAGTCAACATCTTTTCCCACCCAGACGTGACGTCTGTAAAGGACTGGTCTGGTTGGCTTCGCAGCGAACTACTTGGGCTGAGCGTGGTCCCAGAGATGCCCGATCAGTTGACGTCAGAGTATGCGGAGGTCCACTTTCCGGACGAGCAGGGCGGGACCCTTTCGGTTCGGCATGGAGCGGTTGCGGATAACCAAGCCAAGTATCGATTGGACCTGGACTATTGGACTGATCGGCGTGATTCCCCTAGGCAATCCCGAACGTATTCAAGCTCTGCTTTACGAATATGCAGAATCCATGACTTCGTTCTTCCACTGGTCACTGAAACCAGAGATGTACCAATACCTTGAACCAGGCTATCCCGCCGAGGTGAAGGATGACCGCCACACTCTGGGAAAGAGAGAACCTCCGTTGGAGAGGAGCCGACCCGGAGTGCTTGCCGAAAAGACGGTGGCACGGGGGGATCCGGGACTTGTCTATCGAACACGGGAACTGGAAGAAGTTGTAAAAAAGCTCACCGCAACGACGTCGAGCCGCGAAGGGGAGGCTCGGGAGTGGTCGGTTACCCTCCGGCTGGTCCTTGGTTGGCTGACCGGAATGACCTTTGATGAGGGTGCCATCCTGGTCGGCATCAAGCCCGAACCGTTGACGAGGATTCTTCACGGAGAACTTAGGGTTCAGGCGAGCGCCCATCAGCGGATCGACCGCATATTAAGAATCACGCTCTCAATGCGGGCTCTGCTTGATGAGCGTGATCTCGCTGACTGGTTTCGCAGTCCGGTACCGGCCTTGAAGAATGACGTTAGTTGAGGCGATTCGGAAGAGGAAGCTTGCTCAGGTCGAGGAAGTCGTGGCTTCTTACTTCGACACTGCCTACGCGGTAGTCGAAGATCTAGTGCCATTCAATCTCCATGCCACCGGTGCTTGGGGACCAGCTGGCGTTCTCACGTTGTATCGCTGGATCCCTCCATCGGTCGACTATGGGGTGGTTGATGTTCGGGCGGGCGACGGACGCTTCGATTGCGGGCCCCCCACTTTGTACCTCTCGCACAGTTCACAGGGGGCGGTGGCAGAATACTTCCGCCGCCATCCTGAACTCCTCCGGTTTCAGGAGCGGTTCAAGGGCCGACTCTTCCGGTTCGAGCTTTGAGGGAACTCACGACGGATTGGACGTATCTAGCGAAGTGAGCGCGACCCTTGGTGGGGATCTCGATCGAGAGGCTCCAATCGTCGGACTTGCGACGACGCAGAAGGTACGAGGAATGTCGGGCTCTCGCTTTAGAGGTGACCGCTGAAGGCGGCATAACGATCAGTTACCCGTCGGCCGCAGGACCGAGGGCGTGATCAACGCGGGCCTACATTCGGCTCCGGCTGGCCTCATGGACCCTCGAAGCCGGCGAGGAGATTGAGAGACCTCGCGTAGACTCGGCCCGTGTCCGAGTTCTGCCCGGGGCGGATCCGTAAATCATCACTCATACGCCACCCCATATTTCTGCCGGCGAAAGTAGCCGGTTCAGCGCTGTGACTCACCGAGTCGGACGCGAACGGCTCACGACGTCCTTATGCGGACCATTCGCGGACCCCCACAACCGGTAGCAGGGCATCGTTGGGGGGGTGGGTAGAGAGGGAGAGCGTGTCGGTCGCTTTGGACGATTCGCAATGACTGATTCTGACGTGCTCCCCGCCGCTCGGACCGACCTTACGACCCGTTTCCGATGTTGGGTTGCCCCGGTGCTGAATCTGTCGAGGCGGGATTGACAAACGATGCCGGTCGGCGGGGCGCTATCCGGATCTCGACACCATTGTCGAGCCTCTCGACCAGTTCTCCTTCGGTTACGCTTGTTGCGGGGTATTCCGAATCGTGCCGCATACCTTGCTGAATGGCCGAAACATCCGAAACATGCCTGGTCACAGTTGGTACATTCGCTTCCCCTTCGGGCGTTGTTTCCCCTGTTTCCCTTCTTTTGGGACATGGGGGAAGGTAACGGTCGAAGGCGTCGTCGAAGTCCGCCAGTAAATAACCCTTTCCCGTCGTGTCACCGAAACGGTGCTGGCAAGGGACGCCGTAGGGCCTCAATCGTTTCGCCAATCCCGAAGCGGTGCAGCGTGCCGCTGCGCAGGTCGCCCCACGGGGCTTCCTCCATTTCCACTAGTGCCCCACAGAGCGCCACCGACTGCAACCGTTCTGCTGCTGTGGCCGTGAACACGCTGTCGGATGTCGCCGAGAAGTCTGACACCCAAACTTGCCGAATCACCGCCCGCAACGGCGACCAGGCGGACGCACGCCATCCTGGCTCTGTTGGGCCAGTCTCCCCCTGCGGCGTCCGCGACCGCGAGGAGTGGTTCCCACACGTCGGCCGGTCTGTCAACGACGCCCGACGGCATCTCCGGTACGCAACGAAGCTCTGTCATGTTGGCTTCGGCCCAGTCCGCGGTCCGTTTTCCGAGCTGGCGCCCGACGGGTTCAGCATCGCGGATTCGGTATGGCTCGACGCTCTCACCGTCCTTGCGCCGGCGCATGTGGATGATGACCGAACGCTGAAGGATCGTGTCGGGAAGATCTCCGAGGCCCGCCATCGCGACTGGAGCGAAGAAGAGAATTCCTGGGTTGTCATGTTTGCCCCATCACCGACGACCCGGAGCATGGGCTTGCCCCTTCGGTGGCCTGCATTCACCAGGCCCGAAATCTCATGGGATTTGTCGGCCCGGGGCCGAAGTAGGTGTCTGCCTCGTCGAATAGAAGTGTCCGGGGTCGTTGGTCGATGGCACGAAAGACAGCGGTTGGAGTCGTGTCGATCGTACAGAGGGCGTCGCGGACCATGTACTCGATCACTTCTAGGCACCGCTGTCTTCCCGGACCCCTTTTCTGGCGACAGGACGGCGAGTCTCGGAGTGGAGTCGAAGGCGTCGATACCGTGAGTGTGGACAACCCACAGGGCCACGGCGTCTGCCGACTCATCGTCGGGGGAAGCGGACGTAACGGTCCAGCTCCCAACGGATGTCGTCGAGTACCTCGTAGCCCGGTTCGCCCTTCATTTTCCCCCCTGTCTCGAAGTCAGATTGAGGATGAACGACGCGTTTTTCAAGAGTTGATCTTCCACCTCGTACCGGGTGCCGAACTGATCCGCACCGATCACAACGCCAAACCAGGTCATCCAATACGACCGCAGTGCCGCCCGTTCTTATCCTGGGAGTGGCACCGTGGGCAGTCGAATCTTCCAAAAGGATCTTGTCCGGCGTAGAGCTGGCGAGGAAGGTGGATCGTCAAGTCCCTCAAGGGCGTCCGACCCACCAGCTCGCGTGGATCGGGGCGGAGCTTGTCCTCCTCGTCGCTGCTAGCCGAATCCGGTCCCGGTCACCTGCCCGCTGCGGCTTCCTGTTCCAGCAGCTCGATGTATTGCTGCAGCCCATTGCGAGTCACCAACCGTCGGCCGAGTATCCGAACAGTCTGGCACGCTTCCCGGTGTCGATTTCCTTTTTCTTCTTCTTCTTCTTCTTCTTTCTTCTTCTTCTTCTTCTTCTTCCTTGTACATGGAGGTTCTGCCGATGCCGCACAGCCCAGCGGCGGTCGGAATGTCGTATGCGAGCGAGTCGCTGTCCACGGGTTCCCTTTCGGTTGAGGACGGCAACGTTGGTGCTGCCGTCGTTCAGAAAGGGTAGAGACGTGTTGCTTCAATTCAGGTACACTTGTCGGCCGCGGATCAAGTTCTTGTCAACATCGTTGGGTACTTCACAAACGTGCCGAGTCGTGGTTAGATGCCTACGCAATGGCGAAAGCGGGACGGGTCGATCTGGTTGGGAGCCGGGAGATTGCTGATCGCCTGAGCTTGGCCACGCCGAAACTGTCCACGCGTGGCGTCAGCGTCACGACGAGTTCCCCGAGCCATTGGTTCACTTGAGCATCGGTCTCGTTTGGGATTGGGCCGACGTCGAGAGATGGGCAATATCGACTGGCCGGCTCAGCGATCAGAAGGGAAAACGATGATCGAGCGTCGATTGACCCTGAAGCGGTACCCGCTATGAAGTGCGGCTGCGGGGACCTGACGGCAGGGAACGGTCCACGTTTTCGGGACGCGGAAAGAGGCTGAAAGGTACGAACGGGCGCAACGTGCCGCCCTGGACCGAGGAGCTTGGATCGACCCCAGACATGCCACGTTGACCTTTGATACATACGCTAGAGTAGGTGGCCGGCCGAGCGCCACGACCTCCGCCCCAGGACCGTAGAGCTGTACCGGTCGCTCCTACGGTGCCATGTCTCTCCCGAATTTGGCGCACTGGCCTTGGGCAAGATCTCACCGGCATCGGTGCGGAGCTGGAACGCCAAGTTGGCCCAGGAGCACGAGGTCACGGCGGCAAAGGCTTATCGACTCCTAAACCAGATTTTGGCTACCGCCGTCGCTGACGAGCTGATTGGTCGTAATCCGTGTGTGGTCCGCGGCGCCGGCCAGGAGCACTCACCCGAGCGGCCGATGGCGACCATTGCGGAGGTCGATGCCCTTGCGGCAGCGATGCCGTTGGACCTGCGGGTCGCCGTGACCCTCGCCGTGTGGTGCGACATTCTCCTCGATGTGCCCAGATACTCGGCCTCGAGCGACGGGACGTCGACTTGCTGCACGGTACGGTCCGTATCGAGCGCACGGCCAACCACATCCCCGGAGGCTTAGAACTCGGTCCACCGAAGACGGCAGCTGGCGTGCGAACCGTGAACATCCCTCCTCACGTTATAGGTGCCCAGAGGACCACCTGGCCGCAAACGTGGCACCTGACCCCACCGCCCCGATTCTGACGGGCCCTGCGGGCGCCAGACTCCGTCCAGCGACATTGCAGAAGGCGTGGGGGGTCGCGAGAGTGACCATCGGTCGTCCAGAGCTGCACTTGCACGATCTCCGACACGCTGGACTGACATGGGCAGCGACCCAGGGCATGACGACGCGAGAGCTGATGGCGCGTGCCGGCCACGCGAGTCCCGACGCATCGCTCCGGTATCAGCACGCAACCCAGGACCGCGACGCGGCTGTTGCACAAGCGCTATCCGGGCTCGCTGAGAGTGCTGAAGTGACGCCGGTTTCAAGTGGCGCGGCAGAATACCCGCGGGACTAAGACGCAGCGACTCGGCCGCGTATCAACGGCATAGCAACCGCTAGCTGGGACGATGTCGAGAGCGGGCGACGGGAATCGAACCCGCGTTCTCAGCTTGGGAAGCTGATGTTCTGCCTCTGAACTACGCCCGCGAGAACCCAGCAAATCTACACGCTGGGGAAACGCAGACAGCCTGATCGACGAAGGCGCGGGACAGCAACGAGGGAAGATCCCGGCGGGCGAGACATGAGGGTTTCGGGACGGCTTTCCTCGGGCATCCAACGGGCGTCGCCGAGGGGAACGGTCAGAGCGACCCGACCCCCAAGTAGGCCCAGATGTGGTGGCCCCACTATTCTCTGGGCCGCATCGAAGTCCCAGGTGGCGCTCGCACTCCGCCACCGTCCCCTTTTGACCATCTGAGATAGGCGAGGAGCATTCGTGCCGGTCAGAATCATCATTGGTCTTGCTGTCACAGTGATCGGCTTCGGCATCGCCGGGCGCCGGTTCCACTGGCTGTCCAAGCTCATCCGGTCCGGGAAGAAGGACCCCAACCGGGCCCGGGGGCCGATCAGCCGCAAGGTGGAGGCCGAGACCGTCGAGGTGGCCGGACAGCGCAAGCTGCTGCAATGGACCGTCCCCGGCCTGGCCCACTTCTTCACCATGTGGGGCTTCACCATTCTGCTGCTCACGATCATCGAGGCCTACGGCGACCTCTTCAACAAGTACTTCCACATTCCCGGCATCGGCACCTGGAACTGGGTGGGCTTCATTGAGGACTTCTTCACCGTGGCCGTCCTGCTTGCCCTCATCACCTTCTCCATCATCCGCCTGAAGAACGCCCCGAGCCGGCTCGAGCGCAAGTCACGCTTCTTCGGTTCCCACCTCGATGCCGCCTGGATCACGCTCCTCATGATCGCCGGCGTGATGATCACCCTGCTCCTGTACCGCGGGGCTCAGGTCAACACCGACCCGACCCAGTTCCCCTACGGCTGGGGCGCCTTCGCCTCGCACACCGTGGCCAAGATCCTGGCCCCGCTGGGCGCCGGCACGAACTCGGTGCTGGTGACCGTCTTCCTACTGCTCAACATCGCCATCATCTCTGGCTTCATCGTCTTCGTCTCGTACTCCAAGCACCTGCACATCTTCTTCGCACCGATCAACATCGCCTTCTCGCGTCGGCCTCGTGCCCTCGGCGGGCTCTACAGCACGCCCGACATGGACATGGAGAACGTCGACGAGGACACCGTGTTCGGCGTCGGCGAGATCGGCCATTTCACCTGGAAGCAGATGCTCGACTTCTCCACCTGTACCGAGTGCGGGCGCTGCCAGTCCGCCTGCCCGGCGTGGACGACGGACAAGCCGCTCTCACCGAAGCTGCTCATCATGGGCCTGCGCGACAACATGTTCGCCTCGGCCAAGCCTCTGCTCAGTGGCGAGGGCGAGCAGACGGCCCTGGTGCCCAACGTGATCGATCCCGAGGTGCTGTGGGCGTGCACGACGTGCGGTGCCTGCGTCAACGAGTGCCCCGTCGACATCGAGCACATCGACGCCATCGTCGACATGCGGCGCTACCAGGTGCTCATGGAGTCCGAGTTCCCTTCCGAGGCCGGCCTCATGCTGCGCAACGTCGAGAACCAGGGCGACCCCTGGGGACTCGGGCAGAACAAGCGCACCGAGTGGACCGAGAGCCTCGACTTCGAGATCCCGGTCATCACCGGCACCATCCCCGACGACATCGAGTACCTGTACTGGGTCGGCTGTGCCGGCGCACTCGACGAGCGGGCTCGCAAGGGCGTCCAGGCCACGGCGCGCATGCTGCACCGGGCCGGCGTGACCTTCGGCATTCTCGGTCCCAAGGAGTCCTGCACCGGCGACCCGGTCCGGCGCCTCGGCAACGAATACCTGTACCAGGAGCAGACGAAGATGAACATCGCCACCCTCGACGAGGTGGGCGCCAAGAAGATCATCGCCAGCTGCCCGCACTGCTTCAACACCATCAAGAACGAGTACCCCGCCCTCGGGGGGAACTACGAGGTCATCCACCACGCCGAGCTGCTCGAGCACCTGGTTCGCTCCGGCAAGCTGACGCCCGGATCGGGATACTCGGGCAAGGTCACCTACCACGACCCCTGCTATCTGGGCCGGCACAACCGCATCATCGAGGAGCCACGGACGGTGCTCAGCGCCATCCCGGGCGTCGAGCAGATCGAGATGCGCCGCTGCAAGGAGCGCGGCTTCTGCTGCGGGGCCGGCGGCGCCCGCATGTGGCTCGAGGAGAACACCGGCAAGCGGATCAACATGGAGCGCACCGACGAGGCGCTCGGGACGGGCGCCGACGTCGTCTCCACGGCCTGCCCCTACTGCATGATCATGCTCGACGACGCCGTGCGCGCCCACGACAGGCAGGACGACGTGCGCGTGCTCGATCTGTCCCAGCTGGTGGAGGAGTCGCTCGGCCAGGCTGCGACCGCGAGCCAGCCGGCCACGTCCTCTTGACCAGAGCCGCGGGCGGGTGCGAGGACGAACCAGCGCTCGCGCCGTGGCCCCTCCGCGGCGCCCCTGTGCGCGGTCTGCTCGTGCTCGCCGGTCTCGTGCTCTGCCGGCCCTCTTCGCCGCCGGCCCGGCGGGAGCGACCACGAGCTCCCCGTTGTCGCAGTTCTTGCTCAAATCCCATGAGGAGCCCGGCTTCGCGGTGAGCGGCCGGCCGAGCATCATCACGAACCCATCGGGGTTGATCGCGAGCGGGTCCCTCACCAAGAGCGAGAGCAGGAGCTTCGTCAGCACGCTGCGGAAGGCCGGTTTCGTCAAGGCCGTCGAGGAGAACACGACGGGCGCGGGCAGCAACGAGGGCATCTCCCTGGTCATGGAGTTCACCAACCCGGCCGGCGCCCAGGCGGGGGTGGCGCTGTTCCTGCAGGTGGCCAAGCAGGGACAGGCCCCGTCGAAGCCCTTCAGCGTCGCCGGTGTGGCGGGAGCGAAGGGCGTCACCGTCACCGGTGGGGCCGGCGGATCGGCGAACGCCTACTGGTCGGTGGGCGACTGCGCCTTCGGCTCCGGCGTCTACCAGGGCACGGTCACGTCGGCGAAGGCCGCCGCCGCCCCCGTGCAGGCCGGCATCAGGGCCCAGGCCAAGCGCGTCGGGACGAGCTGCCCGTAGCGCAGGCGGTGATCGACCGGCGCGTCAGCTCGTGCCGAGGATCCCGTAGGCCCGTTCGGGGTGCAGCGTGAGCGCGAGCCGCTTGTCGGCGATCATCGCCGCCCGGTATTCGTCCCAGTCGGGGTGCGCCCCTGAGGCCGCCTCGTAGTACCGGATGAGTGCTTCGACGGTGGTGTCGTGCGGGTCGGCCGCCACCGGCGAGAGCTCGGCGGCCGCCTCGATCACCACGTACTGGTAGAAGTTGTCGCCCAGGACGTAGAGCGAGGCCCGCGGGTCGCGTCGCAGGTTGGCCGTCTTGGCGCGGTCGTCGGTGATGGAGATCAGGAACGTGTCGCCTTCGTCGGGCACGTACGCGATGTTGGAC
This sequence comes from uncultured Acidimicrobiaceae bacterium, assembly GCA_963755655.1. Classification (GTDB taxonomy): domain Bacteria; phylum Actinomycetota; class Acidimicrobiia; order Acidimicrobiales; family RAAP-2; genus Bog-473. The sequence continues at coordinate 64,766 of CAVWKX010000013.1, read as the reverse complement.
AGCTGCGGGCGCCCGTTGGCGCGGATGGTGGCCAGGACCCCCTGCTTGCGGGTTCGAGCGAAAGCGAGTGCCTCGGACAGTTCCATGGGAACCGACCGTAGCGGGCGGATGCAGCTGGGCCTACGCCGAGGCGGGCTCCGGCTTCAGTGGCTCCACCACGATGTCGTCCTTGGAACGGTCCGCGACGGCGAGGTGGATGACGGCGGCCACGATCGCTCCCACCAGGGGGGCAACAATGAAGAGCCAGACCTGGCTGAGCGCGGTGCCGCCCACGACGAGGGCCGGTCCGAGGCTCCGCGCCGGGTTCACCGACGTGCCCGTGAGGGGAATGCCGATGAGGTGCACGATGACCAGGCCGAAGCCGATGGCGACACCCGCTGCGCCTTGAATGGCGGCCTTGTGCGTAGCGAACAACACGATCAGCACGAAGATCGCCGTCAGCACGACCTCGATGAGGAAGGCGCCACCCTGGCTGACGAACAGGTGTGACTCCTTGCCGTAGCCGTCAGTGCCCAGTCCCTGAACGGACTTCTTGTAGAGGGGGGACGTGGTGAACATCCAGTAGAGGAGGTAGGCACCGACGATCCCGCCCGCGAACTGAGCCACGAGGTAGGCCACGCCCTCGGCCAGCTTCATGCGCCCGCTCGCGATGAAACCGAGCGTCACCGCCGGATTGACGTGGCAGCCCGAGATCGGCCCGATGGCATAGACGAGGGCGACGAGCACGAAGCCGAAGGCCAGTGCGGTGGCGGCGACTCCCGGCGGCATAGCTGAGACCGAAGAGCTTGAAGCCGAATGTCTCGGTGGCAACGCCGACCGCAACCACGACGAGGATCAGCGTCCCGAGGAATTCGGCGGCGAGCTTTCTGGGTTCCAGATTCATGGCCATGACCTCCTGTGTCCAGGCGAGGGGAGTGGACACGGAAAGCTTCGCAGTGCGTGTTGGCCGAGGCGCGGATACCCAGCGAGAACTCCCAGCTCACGGGGTTGACACGGGAGCTGCAGTGCCAAGCGCCCGTTGGGCGCCTAAATGGCAGCCATCGCCTTCTCGTCGGCTTCACGCAGACGGGTGGCCATGGCAGCCAGCATCTTGCGCGACAACGCAGGCACCGCATCGAGCACGCCGTTGAACTGGCGCTGGCCGAGGACGAGCAACGTCATGTCCGTCTCCGACGTCACCGTGGCCGAGCGCGGCCGGCGGTCGAGCAGCGCCATTTCTCCGAAGTACTGGCCCGGTCCGAGCGTGGCCACCTTGCGGTTGTTGCGCCGCACGGCTGCCTCCCCGCTCACGATGAGGAAGAACTCGCGCCCGATGGTGCCCTGTTCGCACAGCATGCGACCGGGTGGCACCGTCACCTCCTCGAGCGCGCGCTTGATCGTGCGCAGGTCCTTGGCCGACGAGGTGGAGAACAGCCAGATCTTGGACAGGTCGAATTTGTCGCCGCTCATGGTGCAAACAGTACTCTCGACCCCTCCGACGTGCTTGTTTGTCCGGCCCGGCACCGGAGCTCAGACGGCGTCGGACCCGCGCTCTCCGGTGCGGACCCGCACCACTGTCTCGGCCGGCACGACCCAGACCTTGCCGTCGCCGATCTTGCCGGTGACGGCGGAGGCGACGATGGCGTCGACGACCGCCTCGGCCCGGTCGTCCTCGACGAGCACCTCGAGCCGGAGCTTGGGCACGAAGTCGACCTGGTACTCGGCGCCGCGGTAGTTCTCGGTGTGCCCGCGCTGGCGCCCGAAGCCCTGTGCCTCGGTGAGAGTCATGCCGGCGACCCCCATGTTCTTCAGCACGTTCTTGACGTCGTCGATCTTGAAGGGCTTCACCACCGCTACCACGAGCTTCATCTGCCGTACCTCACGATCAGCCGGGCGTCTGCGCCCTGTCTGAGCACGTTAGTGACCGGTGCGGGCCGGCCGCCCTGCGCCGCTCCGAGGCCCTTCTGGCGGCCTCCCGCAGGCTCGTCGGGAGCGCATTCGGCAGGGGTGATGGCTCCCGAGCCGATGGGAGCAACTCCCGGGGAGCGGTAGCCTTCCCCGATGCCTTCGAGTCCAGTCGCCGACGATCAGGGACCGGACGACGCACCGGGCATGACGCGCTGGGAGCGCCTGAAGTACTCCATGGTCCGTCCCGACGACGACCCGAAGGAGAAGAAGGAGCTCGAGACCCGGCCCGTCGACGAGGTCGAGGCCGAGATCCGCCGCTCCAACGACAAGGAGCGGCATGATCGGGCTGATCGCAGCCCCGGTGGCGGCCATCGTGGGGCTGGTCATCAGCTCGGCGTCGGTCAATTACGCCAAGAGCCACGACCAGAGCATCGGGGTCTACGAGAAGCTCACCTACGTCCTTCTCGGCCTGGCCATCTTGATTTTGCTCACGTCCTGGCTCCGCAAGCGTCTCTTCCAGGGCATCACCTTGGCGCTCTACGGGCTGGCCATCTTCCAGCTCCACTACACCTACGTCGGGTTCGCCGCCCCTTTCCTGCTGGCGGGCGCCTGGTACCTGGTGCGGGCCTACCGGCTCCAACAGGAGCTCAGGCGGGCGGAGGCGGCTGGTCCGCAATGCGCCGCGACCGAAGGCGAGCCCGAGCGGCCGCTCCGCGTCCACGCCGCAACAAGCGCTACACGCCGCCCTCCTGACCCGCCCCTGAGCCCTCCGGGGCGAGGTGTGCGCGTGCCTGCGACGGTGCCGCCTGGCTTCAGCGTGGCGCCGCTGTGCCCCCCGGCTCCACGGCGTGGCGCCGGGTCCGCCGCCAGAGCAGCAGTGCCACCAGCACGAGCAGGACTGCCGCCAGGACAGCCGGCAGGACGAAGGCGCCCGCCGACGAATGCTCGGTGGCGACGATCGAAGCCGGAGAGACCAGGGCGGGATCGCCCGGCACGGCAATGGCCGCCACGGTGGAGCCCGGCCGGTGGAACGAGGCGCCGGGGAGTTGCACACCTGCGTAGTGCTTGCCGTCGATGGTGTAGGTGCCCCGACAGGCGTACCCCGCCGCGTTGCTCCCACTGCCGCCGAGAAGTCCCATGCACCCCGTCACCGTGAAGGTGACCGGCACGCCGTCGTCGTGGAGGCGGTCGTCCTGTTGGTTCGTGTGGACTCCGACAATGGTGAAGACGACGGCCAGGACGGCGAGCGTGACGAGCACGATCGCGAGCGCCACCTGACCGACGCGCCGGGCGTCCACCGACACGCCCGCGCCGCGGAGTTGCCCGACGCGATCTCCCGGCTCGTGGAGACGCGAGGTGCTGCCGGCACCGCTGTCGCCGCTGCGGTCTTCGTCCCCGTTTCCCGCCACGGGAGGGTCGGTCGTGGTCATGTCGATCGGGAGAGCGTAGTGGGGGGCACCAGCGGGCTCGCTGCGGGCCCTTCGGCACCGTTGGGCCGGGACTAAACCCGTCGGATTGCGGTCTGCGGTGGATTAACAAGCTCGAAACACAGGCGTGACCATGCGGAAACTCCTGAACTGCATTGTGTCTGCGGCGGGGAGAACCGTCCGAATGGCTTAGCCGTACCCGGTGTTTGGTCACGCTCTGGCCGCAGAGCGGGGCGCCGGGTCGGATGACAGTTAGGAGAGCTTGAGTGATCCATCTGATAGGAGCGGTTTCATACGTTCCGTATCCCAGTTGGCTCAATCCGGCAGACAATACGTGGCAGATAACAGCCGCCACCTTCGTCGGCCTGATGAGCCTCCCTGCCCTGGCAGTGCTCTACGCGTCCCTCGTTCCCAAGAAGTGGGCCGTGAACGTACTCGCCATGATGTTCGCCGGATTCTCGCTGGTGATGGTCGCCTGGGTCCTGTGGGGCTACAAGATCGGCTTCGGCGACACGTCCATCGGCGGCGGCGTCCACCTGGTCAACGGTCTGGTCACGCAGACACAGAACGCCGGAACCACCGGAACGTGGCAGCACTTCTTCGAGAACTTCGCCGGGAAGCCGGGCCCGATCACCAGTGCGTACGGTGAACAGGCGCAAGCCAGTTCGGCGGCCAACACGATCATCCCGTTCCACTTCCCGACTTCGGCGCTCGCCTACTTCCAGTTCGTGTTCGCCGCGATCACCCCGCTGCTGTTCCTCGGCAGCGTGCTGGGCCGCATCAAGTTCAGCGCCTGGTGCATCCTGGTGCCGTTCTGGTCGACGTTCGTCTACGGCGTGGACGCTTTCATGCTCTGGGGCGGCGGCTACTTCGCCCAGGAGGGTGCCCTCGACTTCTCCGGTGGCTACGTGATCCACATGTCGGCCGGAGTGTCCGGCTTCGTCGCGGCCTGGGTCCTCGGGCCGAGACTCTTGCGAGATAGACAACACGCCTTGCCCAACAACCTCGTGATGGCGGCGGTCGGTGCCGGCATCCTGTGGCTCGGCTGGAACGGGTTCAACGGTGGTGACCCCTACTATGCGGGCGCCAGCGCGGCGGCAGCGGTGGTCAACACGAACCTCGCCACGGCCACCGGTGTCCTCGTCTGGATCGCCCTTGACGCCTGGCTCTCCAAGGAGAAGAAGCCCACCTTCCTGGGCGGTGTGAACGGCATGATCTGCGGCCTGGTCGGCATCACACCGTGTGCCGGCTGGGTCAACGGCCTCGGTGCCATTTTCGTCGGAGCCATCTGCACCTGCATCGTGTGGGTCGCCTGGAACTACCTGTCCAAGGTGCCGCCCTTCTCGAAGGTCGACGACGCCCTGGGAGTCATCTACACCCACGGCATCGCAGGCTTCTTCGGCGGCATGCTGCTGGGCATCTTCGGTGACCCCAACATGATTGAGTACGGCTGCGGCCACCTCAACGCTTCGGGCCAGGTCATCGCCACGACCCAGGCTGAGTACCTCACCGCCAAGGGATCCTGCGTGCCCTTCGGTGTCAACGGCCTGATGTACACCGGGTCGGCGCACCAGCTGTGGGAACAGTTCCGAGCGGCCATCTGGGTCATCTTCTGGTCGGCGCTCGTGACCTTCATATTGATGAAGCTGATCGGCCTGGTCCTGCGCGGCGCCCGCTACAAGGACGAGATCCTCGAAGTCGGCGACCTCGCCATCCACGGTGAGGAGGCCTTCCCCGAGGAGACCCTCGCCATGCGGACGGACGGCGCCTTCGCCATGGCCGGCCTCGACAAGGGCGGTTCCGGTTCTCCGGGACCCGATGATCCAGCCCCGCCACCCGGCGGCGGTGGTTCCTAGGCCCGGTCAAGACAAGGACGAAAGGAGCTCAAAATGAAGCTGATCGTGGCAGTCCTGAAGCCGTTCAAGCTCGACGACGTCAAGGAGACTCTGAAGAACCTCGGGGTGCAGGGCATGACCCTGACCGAGGCGCAGGGTTTCGGACGCCAGCGAGGGCACACCGAGGTGTACCGCGGTGCGGAGTACGAGGTGGACTTCGTCCCCAAGCTCCGCATCGAGGTGCTGGTGGACGACGGCCAGGTCGACGAGGTGGTGGACGCCATCGTCTCCTCGGCCTCCACCGGCAAAATCGGTGACGGCAAGGTGTGGGTGATCCCCGTCGAAGCCGTGGTGCGGGTACGCACCGGAGAACGCGGGCCTGAGGCGTTGTAAGCGCAGCAGTCCTGTAGAGAGTCGGTCAGGCCGGGGCGCGGCGAGGTGCCCCGGCCTGCCGCTGTCCGGGGACATGTTGCCGCGGCCGGTCCGAGCCGTCGCGGGCGGACACGTCGGCTGTGCAGCGTGTCCCCGCGGCGGTTCAGACCCCGGTTTCTTCCTGTCTGGCCGGCGGTCGGCCCCGCTTTGGGAGTGGTGCGGCCTGTTTGGGCATGCGCCCGGCATCGCTGAGCGCGCGGCGGAGGAGCATCTCGATCTGGGCGTTGACGCTGCGCAGGTCGTCGTTGGCCCACCGCATCAGCGCATCGTGCACCGCCGGATCGATGCGGAGCAGGACCTGCCGCCGTTCGCTCATGTCGGGCGCTCGCTCACTTGGAGAGCTCGCTCACGTCGAAGGTTCGCTCACGTATAGAGCGAACCCGTGTTCACGACGGGCGACGGCGGCTGGTCCCCACACAGGACCACCATCAGGTTGCTCACCATGCTGGCCGTCCGCTCCTCGTCGAGGGAGACGACGCCACCTTCGTTGAGACGGCTGAGCGCCATCTCGACCATGCCCACCGCTCCTTCGACGATGCGCGAGCGGGCGGCCACCACGGCGTTGGCCTGCTGGCGCCGGAGCATGGCCTGCGCGATCTCCTGGGCGTAAGCCAGGTGGGAGATGCGCACCTCGATGATCTCGAGCCCGGCGATGGCGACGCGCTCGGCCACCTCGCCGGCCAGCTCGCCCGCCACCACGTCCGTCGAGCCGCGCAGCGACGTCCCGGCACCGGTCGTGTCGTCATAGGGGTGGCTCACCGCGACGTGGCGGAGCGCGGACTCGGCCTGCACCGAAATGAAGTCCACGAAGTTGTCCACGGCGTAGGTCGCCTTGGCCGTGTCGGCCACCTGCCAGACCACAATGGCGGCGATCTCGACCGGGTTGCCATCGGCGTCGTTGACCTTCAGGTGGCCGGTCTCGAAGTTGCGCACCCGGATGCTGACCCGGCGCCGCACGGTCAACGGCGCCATCACCCACCAGAACCCGGGACGGCGGATGGTGCCGACATAGCGCCCGAAGAACAGGACGACCGAGGTCTGCCCCGGGGGCACGATGGCCAACGAGGCGAAGACCAGGGCGAAGACGAGGATCGGCAGCACAATGAAGGGCGTGCCGTCCTTCCCCCCGACGATGGCGCCGGCGACACAGCCGGCCAGCACGACCACGCCGAGCCAGCCATTGGCGGCGAAGGCAGGACGCTCCGTGACGTCGACACGTGCCCCGTGATGTCCAACGGGTCCGGCGTTCACAGGGTTGATCGGTGACACGGCAGTGCTCATGGTGACTCCTCCGACATTAAGTGATATCTAATAGATATCACTTTCTCGCGGGGTTGCCTACCCCTCTTGTCCGCCCGACGGCCGCCAGGGGGCGGGGAGGAGCGTCAGCCGGTGGGCTGGTCGGCCTGCCGGGCCACGGCGGCGGCCGCGGCGGCCGCCGCTTCGGGGTCGCCCAGGTACTCGGCCGGCGCGACGATGAGGTCATCGTCGAGGCGGCATGCGGAAGGGGATGCCGGTCGGGACCTCGAGCTCGGTGATCTCGTCGTCGGCGATGTCCTCCAGGTGCTTGCGCAGGGCCCGGATCGAATTGCCGTGGGCGGCGACCAGGACGGCACCCCCGTGGGCAGCGGTGGCGCGGAGGTCGGGCACGATGGCCGACTCCCAGTAGGGCACGGTCCGGGCCACCACGTCCTTCAGGCACTCGGTGCGCGGCAGGTCGGCGGGGTCGAGGTCGCGGTAGCGGGGGTCGTCGGTCACCTCCCAGGGATTGTCGGCGGAGAGGGGCGGCGGCGGGGTGTCGTAGCCACGGCGCCACAGCTGCAGCTGCCCGGCGCCGAACTCCTGCTTGACCTGGGCCTTGTTCTTCCCCTGCAGGTCGCCGTAGTGGCGCTCGTTGAGGCGCCAGTCGCGGCGGACCGGGAGCCAGCTGCGGCCGGCGGCGGCCAGGGCCAGCTCGGCGGTACGGATGGCCCTGGTCAGGAGCGGACGTGTGCAGCACGCGCAGGTCCAGGCCGTCGGTGGCGGCCAGCAGCTCGCCGCCGGCGCGGGCCTCGGCCTCCCCGGCCGGGGTCAGGTCCACGTCGACCCACCCCGTGAACAGGTTCTCGGCGTTCCAGGTGGACTGCCCGTGGCGGATCAGGACCAGATCGAGCACGCCCCCAGCGTAGGTGGGCCCGGCGGGAAGATGTAAACCACCAGGTCAGCGAGCTGAAAACCGGGGTGGCAACCTCCTCCTCAAATATCTTGACATGAGGGGACTCAACTTTGTTACACTGGTGGACAGCAATAAACGCCAGTAGCGACAAACCGTAGCGACAAGAGGACTGAAGACGACAGAGGCGCCGGTGGGAACCGGCAGACGAACGACAAGCGGAAGGAACTGCAGATATGGCCAAGGCCGTAGGAATCGACCTGGGAACCACCAACTCGGTGGTCAGCGTGTTGGAGGCGGGCGAGCCCGTCGTGATCCCGAACGCGGAGGGTGGCAGGACGACCCCGTCTGTCGTCGGCTTCTCCAAGACGGGCGAGGTGCTCGTCGGTGAGGTGGCCAAGCGCCAGGCCATCACCAACCCCGACCGGACCATCCGCTCGGTGAAGCGCCACATGGGCACCGAGCTGGACCGTCGACATCGACGGCAAGCCGTACACGGCGCAGGAGATCTCGGCCCGCATCCTGGGCAAGCTGAAGAGGGACGCCGAGTCGTATCTCGGCGACACCGTGACCCAGGCCGTCATCACCGTGCCCGCGTACTTCGACGACGCGCAGCGCACGGCCACCAAGGAGGCCGGGTCGATCGCCGGGCTCGAGGTGCTCCGCATCATCAACGAGCCGACGGCCGCCGCGCTGGCCTACGGCCTCGACAAGGAGGGCGAGCGACCAGACCGTCCTCGTCTTCGACCTCGGCGGCGGGACGTTCGACGTCTCGGTCCTCGACATCGGCGAGGGCGTCTTCGAGGTCAAGTCCACCTCGGGCAACACCAAGCTCGGCGGGGACGACTGGGACGACAAGGTCATCGAGTGGCTCGTGACCGAGTTCAAGAACACCGAGGGCGTCGACCTGTCGGCCAGGACAAGATGGCCATGCAGCGCCTGAAGGAGGCGGCCGAGAAGGCCAAGATCGAGCTGTCCTCCGTGCAGGACACGCAGATCAACCTGCCCTTCATCACGGCCACGTCCGAGGGCCCGAAGCACCTCGACCTCAAGCTGACGCGGGCGAAGTTCAACGAGCTCACCGCCGACCTGGTCGACGACCTGCCGCGGGCCGTTCGACGCCGCCATCAAGGACGCCGGCCTGAAGACCTCCGACATCGACCACGTCGTCATGGTCGGCGGGTCGACGCGGATCCCGGCGGTGCAGGAGCTCGTGCAGAACCTCACGGGCAAGGAGCCCCACAAGGGCGTCAACCCCGACGAGGTCGTGGCCATCGGCGCCGCCGTGCAGGCCGGCGTCCTCAAGGGCGAGGTGAAGGACGTCCTGTTGCTCGACGTCACGCCGCTGTCGCTGGGCATCGAGACCAAGGGGCAGGTCATGCACCGCCTCATCGAGCGCAACACCACCATCCCGACCAAGCGGTCGGAGATCTTCACGACGGCCGAGGACAACCAGCCGTCGGTCGAGATCCACGTGCTCCAGGGTGAGCGCGAGATGGCGATGTACAACAAGACGCTCGGCAAGTTCCAGCTGGTGGACCTGCCGCCGGCGCCACGGGGCATCCCGCAGATCGAGGTCACGTTCGACATCGACGCCAACGGGATCGTCCACGTGTCGGCGCAGGACAAGGCCACGGGCAAGGCGCAGTCGATGACGATCACCGGCCAGTCCTCACTGGCCAAGGACGACATCGAGCGCATGGTCCGCGACGCCGAGGCCCACGCCGAGGACGACCGGAACCGGCGCGAGGAGGCCGAGGTGCGCAACAGCGCCGACACCCTCGTGTACCAGACCGAGAAGCTGCTCAACGAGCAGGGCGAGAAGTTCGAGGGCTCCGAGAAGGAGGACGTCGAGACCGCCCTGAAGAGCGTGAAGGACGCGCTCGCCGGGACCAGCGTGGAGGCCATCAAGGACGCCACCGAGAAGCTGGTCGAGTGTCTCGCAGAGCTTCAGCCAGCGCCTGTACGAGCAGGCCTCCGCCTCGACGGCCGGCGGCGACGCCGCCGGTTTCGGTGGCGACGGTGCGCCCGGCGGTGACGGCTCCAGCGAGAGTGCGTCGGACGACGACGTCGTCGACGCCGAGATCGTCGATGAGCAATGAGCTTCGGCGACCAGGCCGTGCCCGAGGAGGAGCCCGTCTCCTCTGAGGGCGGGGCGGCCCACGGGACACCGGGCATGCCGGGCGTCGCCGGAGACGGCAACGGCTCGGCGGCGCCGGCGACCCAGCAGGCGGGGCCGGCCGAGGAGGCCGACCCGCGAGAGGTGCTGACGCGCGAGCGGGACGAGTACCTGCTGGCGCTGCAGCGCACCCAGGCCGACTTCGAGAACTACCGCAAGCGCATTGTGCGCCAGCAGGAGGAGCAGGCGGCACGCGCCGCGCAGCACCTGGTGGACAAGCTGCTGCCGGTGCTCGACGCGCTCGACCTGGCCGAGAACCACCTGAAGGCCTCCCTCGACGTGGGCGAAGGCGCCAAGGCGCTGCACGCCTCGCGGGCGATGCTCATGGACATTCTGGCGAGGGAGGGCCTCGAGCGGGTCGACCAGCCCGAGGTCACGTTCGACCCGGCGGTGCACGACGCCGTCGCGCATGCCGACGGCGAGGGCGGCCCCGAGGGCCAGACCCTGGTGGACGAGGTCATGCGTTCCGGCTACCGCTGGAAGGGTCAGGTGCTGCGTCCCGCCATGGTCCGCGTGCGGGGGTGAACTGACTCATGGCCGCACAGCGGGAATGGTTCGAGAAGGACTACTACAAGGTGCTCGGCGTCGTCCCGACGGCGTCGGAGAAGGAGATCACGCGCGCCTACCGGAAGCTGGCGAAGGAGAACCACCCTGACACCAACCCCGGTACGGAGGAGCGTTTCAAGGAGATCAGCGCCGCTTATGACGTCATCGGCGACGCCGAGAAGCGCAAGGAGTACGACGAGGTCCGCGCCCGCGGTGCCGGTCGGTGGCTTCGGCGCACCCGGCGGTGCCGGTGGCGGCACCTTCCGCATGGAGGACATGGGTGACCTGGGCGACCTCTTCGGGGGTCTCTTCGGGGGCGGCGCCGGCCGGACGCGCACGACCCAGCGCGGGCCGCAACGCGGCGCCGACATGGAGGCGCAGCTCCACCTGTCGTTCCAGGACGCGGTGCACGGCGTCACGACCTCGGTCAACGTGCCCCAAGAGGTGCGCTGCTCGAACTGCCGCGGCAGCGGTGCGGCGCCGGGCACGTCGACGCACACCTGCCCGCGCTGCGGAGGCACGGGGAGCCTCAACGACAACCAGGGGCTGTTCTCCCTCAGCACGGTCTGCCCGGACTGCATGGGGCGGGGCACGCTGTTCGACACGCCCTGCCCGGTGTGCCACGGGACCGGGGAGGAGCACAAGGTGCGCTCGGTCAAGGTCCGCATCCCCGCCGGGGTCGAGGACGGCCAGCGCATCAGGGTCAAGGGACGCGGCGCGCCCGGCCAGGGCATGGCGCCGCCGGGCGACCTCTACGTGGTGGTGCACGTGGCCAAGCACGAGGTCTTCGGCCGCAGCGGCCGCAATCTGACCATCACGGTGCCGATCACGTATCCAGAAGCGGCGCTGGGGACGACGATCACGGTGCCCACGCTCGACGGCAAGGTGACGCTGAAGGTGCCGGCGGGCACGCAGTCCGGCCGGGTGCTGCGCGTGCGCGGGCGGGGAGTCCCGGGCGGCTCGGGCCGCAACGGCAAGAAGCCGGGTGACCTCTTGGTGAAGGTCGAGGTGGTGGTGCCTACGGAGCTCACCGACGAGCAGAAGGCGGCGCTGGAATCACTGGCCGCGGTGACGGAGCCGGCGCCGCGCATCGCGGTGGACGGATGACGGTGACGGGGAAGGAGGTTTGAGATGAACGGGGTGACAGGAACGACGGGGGTGACGAGGTGATGGGCGAGCGCGACGCGAACCAGGCGGTCTACGTGATCTCGGTGGCGGCCGAGCTGACGGGTATGCACCCGCAGACGCTGCGCATCTACGAGCGCAAGGGCCTGCTCGATCCGGAGCGCACCAGCGGCGGGAGCCGGCGCTTCTCGGACGAAGATCTGGAGCGGCTCCGGCACATCCAGGAGCTGACGTCCACCGGGCTCAACCTCGAAGGGGTGCGCCGGGTGCTGCAGCTCGAGTCCGAGCTGGCCCGGCTGCGCGACGAGCTGGTGCAGGTGCGGGCCCAGGCACTCGAGGCCGTGGCCGCTACCCACCGCCACTACCGGCGCGACCTCGTGCCGCTGCGCCAGATGCCGGCGCCCTTCCGGCGGCGGACCGCCACGGGGACGTGAGGACCAGCACCACGAGACGCAGTACGACTGAGCAACCAGAGATATCACGAGAGAGGCCCACGGAACGAGAGAGGTAGAACGGTGCCGATAGACCCAGAACGTTGGACCAACAACACGAAGGCGGCCTTCAGCGCGGCCACGGGCCACGCGGCGTCGTCGAACCACCCGGAGCTGACGCCGGCGCACCTGCTGGACGCCCTGCTGCAGCAGCAGGAGACGATGACGCGCCCGTTGCTGACCCAGGTCGGCGTGGACCCCGACGTGCTGGCCGGCAAGGTGCACGAGCAGCTGTCCCGCCTGCCGCGGGCCGAGGGCGGTGCCGAGCCCGGCCTGTCGCGTGACGCCCGGGCCGTGCTGGAAGCGGCGGACCAGAACCGCCGGGACCTGGGCGACGACTACGTGTCGGTGGAGCACCTGGTGCTGGCGCTGGCCGACCAGATCGGCGTCACCCGTGACGCCCTGCTGGCGGCGCTGCGCACCGTGCGCGGGAACCACCGCGTCTCCACGCCGGATCCCGAGCAGACCTACCAGGCGCTGGCCAAATACGGGCGCGATCTGACCGAGGCGGCCCGCGAGGGCAAGCTCGACCCGGTCATCGGGCGCGACGAGGAGATCCGCCGGGTCATTCAGGTGCTGTCGCGGCGCACCAAGAACAACCCCGTCCTGATCGGGGAGCCCGGCGTGGGCAAGACGGCCATCGTCGAGGGGCTGGCGAACCGCATCATTGAGGGCGACGTGCCCGAGGGCCTGAAGGGCAAGCGCGTGATCGCGCTCGACCTCGGCTCCATGGTGGCCGGCGCCAAGTACCGGGGCGAGTTCGAGGAGCGCCTGAAGGCGGTGCTCAAGGAGATCACCGACGCCGAGGGTGAGATCGTCACCTTCATCGACGAGCTGCACACGATCGTCGGCGCGGGCGCGGCCGAGGGTGCCATGGACGCCGGCCAGATGATCAAGCCCATGCTGGCCCGGGGCGAGCTGCGCCTCATCGGTGCCACCACGCTCGACGAGTACCGCACCTCCATCGAGAAGGACGCCGCGCTGGAGCGCCGCTTCCAGCCCGTCTTCGTCGGGGAGCCCTCGGTCGAGGACACCATCGCCATTCTGCGCGGGCTGTCGGAGCGCTACATGGCGCACCACAAGGTGCGGATTCAGGACGCCGCGCTGGTGGCGGCGGCCGTGCTGTCGGACCGCTACGTCACCGGGCGCTTCCTGCCCGACAAGGCCATCGACCTCATTGACGAGGCGTCCTCGAAGCTGCGCATCGAGATCGACTCCATGCCGACCGAGCTCGACCAGATTTCGCGGCGGATCCGCCAGCTCGAGATCGAGAAGCTGGCGTTGGAGAAGGAGACCGACGACGCATCGAAGGAGCGCCTCGAGCGCCTGGAGCGCGAGCTGGCCGAGATGAGCGAGCAGCGCGACTCCATGGCGGCCCACTGGCAGCAGGAGAAGAGCTCCCTCGAGGCCGTCAGCCGGCTGCAGGAGGAGAAGGCCGCCAAGGAGGAGGAAGCGGCGCGCCTGGAGCGCGACGCCGACCTCGCCGGTGCGGCAGCCATCCGCTATGGAGAGCTGCCGGACCTCGACCGCCGCATCGCCCAGGCCGTCGAGGACCTGGCCAAGCTGCAGACCAGCTCGCGCTTCTTGAAGGAAGAGGTCGACGCCGAGGACATCGCCGAGGTGGTGAGCCGCTGGACCGGCGTGCCGGTGTCGCGCCTCATGGAGGGCGAGGTGCAGAAGCTGGTGCGGCTCGAGTCCACCCTGCACGAGCGTGTGGTGGGGCAGGACGAGGCGGTCTCCGCCGTGGCCAACGCCATCCGGCGCAGCCGGGCCGGGCTGAGCGATCCCAACCGGCCCATCGGGTCGTTCCTCTTCCTGGGGCCGACCGGCGTCGGCAAGACCGAGCTGGCCCGGGCGCTGGCCGAGTACCTCTTCGACGACGAACGGGCGATCGTCCGCATCGACATGAGCGAGTACATGGAGAAGCACGCCGTGTCGCGTCTCGTGGGCGCCCCTCCGGGGTACATCGGGTACGACGAGGGCGGGCAGCTCACCGAGGCCGTGCGCCGGCGCCCGTATTCGGTCGTGCTGCTCGACGAGCTGGAGAAGGCCCACCCGGACGTCTTCAACATTCTGCTGCAGGTGCTCGAGGACGGACGCCTGACCGACGGGCAGGGGCGCACGGTCGACTTCACGAACACCGTGCTGATCATGACGTCGAACCTCAAGGGTGAGCCGGCCGACTACTTCAAGCCCGAGTTCATCAACCGCATCGACGAGATCGTGCGCTTCAAGTCGCTGAGCGAGGAGGACCTGGCGGTCATCCTCGGCATTCAGCTGGAGCGCCTGCGGTCGCGCCTGGCGGAGCGTCGTCTCTCGCTGGTGGTGACGCCCGAGGCGGAGCAGTGGCTGGCCCACGCCGGCTACGACGCCGACTACGGCGCCCGCCCGCTGCGCCGTGTGCTGCAGCGGTCCATAGAGGATCCGCTGGCGCTCGCGTTGCTGGAGGGGCGCTACCTCGACGGGGCGACCGTCACGGTCGCAGTCGACGACGGGAAGATCGTGTTGCGCTGAGCTTGCGCTTACGGTCGTGTGATCTCACGCTCACACGGCGATTGCGCCGAGACAATTCACGCGCAAGTGGGAGCGTGGAGCCCCGTTTTTTCAGGGTTTCCCCTGTAGGATTCCCCGGTCCACGCTGCGACTGAACGGGGAGGCGGACGAGATGGCAGGGTTTCGCATGTGGCGGTGGCTGAGCGCGCTGGCGCTCGTCGCTGTCAGCCTGGTCATGGGCGCTTCGGCGGCTGGCGCCTCGTCCGGCGGAATCGTCGCGGCGCACACGTCTACGGAGGTCGGGCGAGAGTTGTCAGCGTCGCCGTTTCAGTTCCACACCAACCCTGGACGTTTCCTGACGCAGCCCGGGGCGCACGTCGGCAACCGCTTCTCTACGCAGATATCCACCAACTGGTCCGGCCAGATCGCGACGGGGTCGACCTTGAACAGCGTGAGCGCGGAGTGGAGCGTGCCCGCCGTCCAGCCCACGCAGTACAACGGCGCGTCGGCAACCTGGATCGGGATCGACGGCGGCCAAGGCTCGCCGGGTTCCATCATTCAGACGGGCACGGCGCAGGTGACCGACGACGGGATCACGGAGTACACCGCGTGGTACGAGCTCTATCCGCAGCCGGCGGTGAACATCGAGGGAGTGTCCCCCGGTGACGAGATGCAGGCGTCCATCACCCGGGAGGCGGGAACCACCTGGAGTCTCTCGATCAATGACCTCACTTCACACCAACCGGCGACGGGCACGTTGACGTACAGCGGTCCGGCTGTCTCGGCCGAATGGATCGAGGAACTGCCGACCGCCGTCGGGGTCCGCCCAGCCCACACTGGCGGACTTCGGCTCGGCGACGTTCACGAGCATGGCCGCCACCGACGTCCGGCGCGGTCGCCTACACGCCTATCGACATGGTCAACGAGAGCGGCAACACCATCGCGACAGCTGGCCCGATCGCAAACGGCTCCTTCACCGACACGTATGTGCCGAGCCAGCGCGGCTATTGGTTGGTTGGTTCCGACGGCGGGATTTTCTCGTTCGGTCAGGCCCAGTTCTTCGGGTCGACGGGGAGCCTGCACCTGCAGAGGCCCGTGGTCGGCATCGTGCCCACTGCAGACCACGGCGGGTACTGGCTCGACGCCTCCGACGGCGGAGTCTTCAGCTACGGGGACACCCGGTTCTACGGATCGATACCCGGGCTCGGGCTCCACCCGGCGGGCTCGGGATCGCCGAACAGCCTCAACGCGCCCATCGTCGGCATGGTGCCGTCCCACGACGACGGGGGCTACTTCATGGTGGGTTCTGACGGCGGGGTCTTCGCCTTCGGTGATGCCCGTTTCGCCGGGTCCTGCCCCGGCATCGGCGGGTGTTCGGGCTCGGCGGTGGCCGTCATGCCCGACGAGAGCGGGAACGGCTATTGGCTGGTCACGTCCACCGGGCACATCTACACCTTCGGTGACGCCCCGTATTTCGGCGCCCCAGGCCAAGGAACTGTGACGTCGGCAGTAGCGACGCCCGACGGGCAGGGGTACTGGGTCCTCCTGGCAGACGGTCAGGTCGACCCCTACGGCGACGCCGGCAACTACGGCTCACCGCCGGCGGGAGGCTTCGGCGGACTGGACCCGGCGACGGCGATCTTCAGCACATCCGACGGTGGCGGTTACTGGGTCTCGTCAGCTCTCGGCGCCGTCTCCACCTTCGGGGACGCGCCCAACGACGGCGGGATGACGGGCGCTCACCTGAACGGCTCGATCATCGTGGCAACCGGGTACTGATCCTCTTTCCGGGTTCGACCCCGGTTCAGGATCCGGCGTAGCGCGGACGGTCCGGCACCATCGCCCACCCGTTCGTGCCGTGCGCGGGTTGGATGGCGGGCACGTCGAACTGGGCCTGCAGGGTCGGGGCGCCGTCGGTCGCCATGCCGACCACGGTCCCGATCCCTTGGCCGGCGGCGGCCCCGAGGAACGGAGCGTCGCCGTAGTTGAACAGGCCGCCGTCGGCCGCGGTGAACCAGTACCCGTTGCCGGTCGGCATCCCCGCCATGGCCACGATCGGCTGGTTGAGGTGGATGTTGCCGGTGGAGCCGTAGAACTGCGCGTCGCCGTAGGCGAAGATGCCGCCATCGGAGGCCACCAGCCAGTACCCCGCGCCGTCCGGGGTGGGAACCATGCCCACGATGGGCTTGTTGAGGTGGATGCTTCCCGTGGAGCCGTAGAACTGTGCGTCGCCGTAGGCGAAGATGCCGCCATCGGAGGCCACCAGCCAGTAGCCGCCGCCGTCGGGCGTGGAGGCCATGCCCACGATGGGCTTGTTGAGGTGGAGGCTCCCGGTGGAGCCGTAGAAGGGGGCGTCGCCGTACGAGAAGATGCCCCCGTCCGTGGCGACGAGCCAGTAGCCCTGCGCGTCGATGGTCGACGCCATACCGACGATCGGCTTGTTCAGCGCGATGCCACCCGCGGAGCCGAAGAACCCGGCGTCGCCGTAGTTGAAGATGCCGCCGTCGCTCGCCGCGAGCCAGTACCCGCCGTCGTCGCCGGTCGCGGAGATACCGACGATGGGATGGTTCAGCGGCGTGCCGCCGAGGTCGCCGTGGAAGGTCGCGTCACCGAAGTGGGCGACCGTCCCAGTCGAGCTGACCTGGTAGTAGCCGATCGTCCCCGTACCCGAGACAGCGACGGAGGCACCCGTTTGCAACGAGTCGGTCAAGGTCAGGATGGCCGAACGTGGTCCGAGCGCGCCCGGGAAGAACAGGACGTCGATGGTGCAGGAGTCGCCGGCGGAGCCGCTGGGGTTGAGCACGACGTTGTCGAGCGCGTCCGTCGTGCAGTCGAGGTCCGGGAAGGCGCCGAAGTCATCGGCATCCGGTCCGGTCGTCTCGTAGTCCGTGATGGTGTCGGCCTGTGCGCTCGTGTTGGTCACGGTGAACTCCCCGATGGAGATGTCGCCCAGCGTGATGCTGCCGAGATTCACGCTGCCGGGACTCGCAGCCAGCCTGGGCGAAGCCGCACCGGCGCTGCCGCCGGTGACGGCGGTGGCCGCGACAAAGGAGAGGCCGCCGCAGAGAAGGCTGCACGTTGCCAGCGACGTCCACCGCTGCACTCG
Organism: uncultured Acidimicrobiaceae bacterium; assembly: GCA_963755655.1. Lineage (GTDB taxonomy): Bacteria > Actinomycetota > Acidimicrobiia > Acidimicrobiales > RAAP-2 > Bog-473. The sequence goes on along the minus strand of CAVWKX010000013.1, from coordinate 47,093 downwards.
GGACTTCATGGGCTACCGCCTCCAATTTTCCCCGGGTGCGCCCGGCTGCGAGCAGACTACCGAGGCCGCGGCCGGGGAAGGTCAAGCGCGTGACAATACGCGTCAAGGCGCGGCGAAATAGCGGGTGCCGGACGAGTCGTGATCCGATGCCACCGTGTCTGAACGCGCTGCATGCGGGCGGATCGCCGGTACGTCCGCTTCCGCTTGATAGGTGGGCACGCCGTCGGTGGTCATGCCGACGACGCGGCCGAGACCCAGCGCCGTCCCGCTGCCGTCGAACGGGGCGCCCCCGTAATTGAACAGCCCGCCGTCGGCGGCGGAGAACCAGTAGCCCGACCCGTCGGGCATGGCGGCCATGCCGACAATCGGTTGCACCAGTGGCAGCGCGCCGGCGGAACCGAAGAACCGCGCATCGCCGTAGCTGAAGATGCCGCCGTCCGATGCGACCAACCAGTACCCGCCGCCATCAGGCGCGGGGCCATCCCCACAATGGGCTTGTTGAGATGGATGCTCCCCGTGGACCCGAAGAACCGCGCATCGCCGTAGCTGAAGATGCCCCCGTCGGATGCCACCAGCCAGTACCCGCCACCGTCGGGCGTCGCGGCCATGCCGACGATCGGCTTGTTGAGGTGGATGCTCCCGGTGGAGCCGTAGAACTGGGCCTCGCCGTAGCTGAAGATGCCTCCGTCGGACGCCACCAACCAGTAGCCATTGGGCCCGTTGGCGTTGAAACTCCCGGCCATGCCGACGATGGGCTTGTTGAGCGTGATGCCCCCCGTGGAGCCGTAGAACGGGGCGTCGCCGTAGTTGAAGATGCCCCCGTCCGACGCCACCAGCCAGTATCCGCCGTCATCGCCGGTCTGCGCCATGCCGACGATGGGGTGGTTGAGGTGGACGTTGGCCGCGTCGCCGTAGAAGCCGGCGTCCCCGGCGTACGCGACGGCGCCGGTGGCACTCACCTGGTAGTACCCGATTCCCCCGGTGCCGGAGAGGGCGATGGACGTCCCCGGGTCGATGGTGTCGGTCAGGTTCAGCGTGGCATTCCGGGCGCCCAGCGCGCCGGGATAGAAGTACATGTCCACCGTGCATGCCGCGCCTTGGGCCAAGACGAGGGTCTTGCCGCTGGCATCAGAGGGATTGGGACAGTTGCTCTCGAAATCCCAGGCCCAATCGTTGGCGGCCGCGCCGGTGAAGGCCAAGGTGACGGTCTCGGACGAGCCGTTGTTGTTCGCCATGGTGAAGCTCTGGGGGCCGACGTAGGTCCCGAGCGTCGCCTCGCCGAAGGCCAGGCTCGTGGTCGTCGCGGTGAGTTTCGGCTGCACCGCACCGGCGCCGCCCGACGGTCGCTCCCGCCGCCAGGAGTGACAGCGTCCCTACGAGAGCGGTGCTCACCAGCAAGGAGGCGCAGCGCCGGAGCATGGTGGTCATTGCTTCGGTGGAGCGGTCGGAGATCCTTTCCCGCCGCTGCCGAGAATCAGACGAGGACGCCCGTCGGAGCGAACGCCGCTGTCATCTCGCGACAGAAGGGGCCGAGGTCCTCGGGCCCGCGGCCCGTCACCAGGGTGTTGATGCCCAGGCGGCACACGACCACATCGCGGTCGACCCAGTACGCACCGGCATTGCGCAGATCGGTCTGCAGGCTGGGCCACGAGGTGAGGGTGCGGCCCGCCACGAGGTCCCCCTCAATGAGGGTCCAGGGACCGTGGCAGATGGCCGCCACCGGCTTGCCCGCCTCGAACATCGCCATGAGGAAGTCCACGGCGGCCCCGTCGGTACGCAGGTGGTCGGGGTTGGCCACCCCGCCCGGCAGGACGACGGCGTCATAGTCGGCGGCATCGACCAGCTCGGTGGTCTGGTCGACCGGGAACCGGTCGGCGCGGTCGAGGTGGCGCATGGTCTCGACCATCCCGGACTGGGGGGCGATCAGCTCGGCCGTGCCGCCGGCGTCGACCACGGCCCTCCAGGGAATCAGCAGTTCGATCTCTTCGATGCCCTCGTTGGCCACCACGAAGGCGACCCGCACGTCCCGCAGCTCGTTCGTCACTGTCCCAGCCTCCCTCGAGCACCCCCCGGGACACCCCGGTCGATCCGGAGAATCCGCCCCTGCCCAGGTCGGAGATACCCAGCAAGGAGGGGTCGTAACCATTTCGAACCCCTGATCAGGGAGAGAGATACACTGGTGCGTAATCCGAAGCGACAGAGCGAACGGAGAGGCGCGTGCCCGCAACCGTTGTGGTCGGGACCCAGTGGGGCGACGAGGGGAAGGGCCGGTTCACCGATCTCCTTGCCCGCGAAATGGACCTCGTGGTCCGCTATCAGGGTGGCCACAACGCCGGCCACCGCATCGTCGTCAACGGCGAGGCCTTCGCTCTGCAGCTCGTGCCCAGCGGCATCCTCTACGACCACATCACCCCGATCATCGGCAACGGTGTCGTGGTCGACCCGGCCGTCCTGCTCGAGGAGCTCGACATGCTGGCGTCCCGGGGCATCGACACCAGCCGTCTGGTGGTGAGCGGCAACGCCCATTTGATCATGCCGTACCACCAGGAGCTGGATCGGGTGACCGAGCGCTTCCTGGGCAAGAACGCCCTCGGGACGACCAAGCGCGGCATCGGCCCCGCCTATGCCGACAAGGCCACCCGCGTCGGCCTGCGCGTCCAGGACCTCTTCGACCCCAAGATCTTCCGCCAGAAGCTCGACGTCGTGCTCAAGGAGAAGAACGCGATCCTGGCCAAGGTCTACAACCGCCTGCCCATGGACGCCGGGGAGATCGCGGATCACTACCTGGGCGAGTACGCCCCCCGTATCGAGCCCATGGTGGGGGACACGGTCGGCATGGTGCACGACGCCATGGACGCCGGGCGCCAGGTCCTGCTCGAGGGGGCCCAGGCGACCTTCCTCGATCTCGACCACGGGACCTATCCCTTCGTGACGTCATCCAACCCCGTCGCCGGTGGCGCCTGCACGGGCTCGGGGCTCGGTCCACGGGACATCGAGCGGGTGGTCGGCATCGCCAAGGCCTACGTGACCCGGGTCGGTGCGGGCCCCTTCCCGACCGAGCAGGAGAACGACATCGGCGAGCTGCTGGTGGAGCGGGGCCACGAGTTCGGCACCAACACGGGACGCCGCCGCCGCTGCGGCTGGTTCGACGCTGTCATGCTGCGCCAGGCGGTGCGCCTCAACTCCATGACCGAGGTGGCACTGACCAAGCTCGACGTGCTCGACACCTTCGAGTCGGTCAAGGTCTGCGTGGCCTACGAGGCCGACGGCATCCGCTACACCCACCTGCCCTACCACCAGTCGACCTTTCACAAGGCGAAGCCGGTCTATGAGGAGCTGCCGGGCTGGCGCACCGATCTCAGTGCGGTGACCGCGCCCGGCGACATGCCGCCCGCCGCCCGGGACTACGTGGCCTTCCTGTCGGAACAGATCGGCGTGCCCGTCCGACTCGTCGGGGTCGGACCGGGTCGGGAGCAGACCGTTTCGTTCGCCACCGCGTGAGGGTCTGCATCGTCGGCAGCGGCGCCCGCGAGCACGCGCTCGCCCACGTGTTGGCGCGTACGGCAGACGTGGTGGTGACGCCGGGCAACCCCGGCATGGCGCCGCCCATCACCGTCGCCGAGGACGAGTCGATCGAGGAGATCGCCGCCGACCTCTACGTGATCGGCCCCGAAGCCCCGCTGGTGGCCGGCCTGGCCGACACGCTGCGAGGCCAGGGTCGCGCCGTCATGGGACCAGGGGCCGACGGCGCGCTCCTGGAGGGGTCGAAGGCCTTCATGAAGGAGGTGCTCCGGGCGGCGCGGGTCCCGACGGCGGGGTTCGCCACCTTCGACGCCCTCGAGGCCGGCGCCGCCATGGCGTACCTCGAGACGGTGCCGGGTCCCTGGGTGATCAAGACGGACGGACTGGCGGCGGGCAAGGGCGTGCTGGTGGCGCACAGCCTGGACGAGGCCCGCCGGGATGTCGCCGCCAAACTTTCGGGCGCTTCGTTCGGCGACGCCGGACGCACCGTCGTCATTGAGGAGGGCCTGGTCGGCGAGGAGTGCTCGCTGCTGGTGCTCTGCGACGGCACCGACGCCGTCCCCTTGGTGCCGGCGCAGGACTTCAAGCGCGTCGGCGACGGCGACGTCGGGCCGAACACCGGTGGCATGGGGGCCTACGCGCCGATGCCGCACGTGGACGCGCAGGTGGTGGACGCCATCATGGACACGGCCATCCGCCCGCTGGTCGAGGAACTGCGCCGCCGTGGCATCGACTACCGCGGCGTGCTCTACGCCGGCCTCATGCTGACCGCGGAGGGCCCCAAGGTCATCGAGTACAACGTGCGCTTCGGGGACCCCGAGGCCGAGGTCGTGCTGCCGCTGTTGGACGTCGACGCCGCCGAGCTCTTCCTCGCCGTGGCCAACGGGGACCTGGGCGGATCGAAACCGCCGGCCTTCTCGGACGACGCCGCGGTCTGTGTCGTCCTGGCCTCGCAGGGCTACCCCGAGAGCCCACGTACGGGCGACAGCATCGAGGGCTTGGACAGCGCCGGCCAGTCGGTGGCCGCCGTCGACGGCGCGACCGTGTTCCACGCCGGGACGCGGCGCCACGGCCACGACGGGCCCTTCTACACGGCCGGCGGCCGCGTGCTCGCCGTCACGGCGGTGGCGCCGTCGGTGGAGCAGGCCCGCGAGCGCGCCTACGCGGCGGCGGAACCGATTGACTGGGAGGGTATGCAGATGCGACACGACATTGCCGCGCTGGTCCCCGGCAGCGCGGTCGCGGCGGGAGAGGGCGGCCGATGATCCCGCGCTACGCCCCGGCGGACATGGCGGCGCTGTTCAGCGACACGGCGCGCTTCGCACTCTGGCTCGAGGTCGAGTTGCTGGCCACCGAGGCCCAGGCCGCCGTCGGGGTCGTGCCGGCCGAGGATGCCGCTACCTGCCGGGCCAAGGCTCCCACGGTGGACGACCTCTTCGTGGCTGACGTGCTCGAGCGCGAGAAGATCACGGACCACGACGTGGCGGCGTTCGTCGATGTGGTGCAGGAGCGCATCGGCGCGCCGGCCGGCTCGCACATCCACTACGGGCTGACCTCGTCCGACGTGGTGGACACGGCGCTCTGCGCCACCCTCACCCGGGCCGCCGATCTGCTGCTGGCCGACCTCGACGCCTTCGTGGCCGCGCTGAAGGCCCGGGCCCTTGAGCTGCTGCACGTGCCGGTCACGGGCCGCACGCACGGCATGCACGCCGAGCCCACCACCTTCGGGGCCAAGTTCGCGCTGTGGGCCCTGCAGGCCGATCGCGACCGGCGCCGCATGTTGGCGGCTCGTGACGGCATCGCCGTGGGCAAGCTGTCCGGCGCGGTCGGGACCTACTCCAACATCGATCCCCGGGTGGAAGCCAGCGTCTGTGACGCCCTCGGCCTGACTCCGGTACCGGCCACCCAGGTCATCGCCCGCGACCGCCACGCCGAGTTCTTCTACGCCTGCGCAGCCATCGGCTCGACCATCGAGTTGATGTGCACCGAGATCCGGCACCTGGCCCGCAGCGAGCTGGGCGAGGCCGAGGAGCCCTTCGGCGCCGGGCAGAAGGGCAGCTCGGCCATGCCGCACAAGCGCAACCCGATTCTGTCGGAGCGGCTGTGCGGGCTGGCGCGACTGCAACGCGGCTACCTCGGTGCCGGGTTGGAGGACGTCGCGCTCTGGCACGAACGCGACATCTCGCACAGCTCGGTCGAGCGGGTCGCCCTGCCCGACGCGTCCATGCTGGCCTGCTACATGCTGCGCAAGGCCACGGGCCTGGCGGCCGGCCTGGTGGTCCACCCCGAGCGGGCGCTGCAGAACCTCACAGAGGGCACGCTGGGACTGGTGTTCTCCCAGTCGGTGCTCCTGGCGCTCGTATCGGGCGGGCTGACCCGCGACGAGGCCTACCGCATCGTGCAGCGCGACGCCCGCCTGGCCTGGGAGGAGCGCCGCCCCTTGCGCGCCGTCCTCGAGGCCGATACCGAAGTCACGCTCGGTGCGGCGCAGCTCAATGCCGCTTTCGACCTCACGCGCACGTTGCGGCACGTGGATCGCTTCGCCGACGCGCTCGCCGACATATGAGGAGGACCCGATGACCGTGGAGATGCCCCAGATCCACTCGGGCAAGGTGCGCGAGCTCTACGACGCCGGTGACGGGCGGCTGTTGATGGTCGCCTCGGACCGGGTGAGCGCGTTCGACGTCATCATGGCCGAGCCCATCGCCAACAAGGGCCGGGTGCTGACGGCCATGACCAGCTTCTGGTGCGACGAGATGGCCGACGTCGTGCCGGGCGCGCAGATCACGGCCGACCCGGTCGCCATCGCCGACGCGCTGGGGGGCATCGACCTCCCGCCGGACTGGGCCGGGCGGGCCGTCCTGGTGCACGCGGCCGAGATGCTCCACCTCGAGTGCATCGTGCGCGGGTACCTGGCCGGTTCGGCCTACGCGGAATACGAGCGTTCCGGCACGGTGCACGGCATGGCCATGCCGGCCGGCCTACAGCTGGCCAGCAAGCTGCACGAGCCCATCTTCACCCCCTCGACCAAGGCCGCCGAGGGGCACGATCTCAACATCGACTTCGGCGCCGCGGTCGACCTGGTCGGCGCCGAAGCGGCGCTGCAGGCACGCCACGTCTGCCTCGAGCTGTACCGGCGGGCTGCAGCGCGCTGTGCCGAGGCGGGCTTCGTGCTGGCCGACACCAAGTTCGAGCTCGGCTACGTCGACGGGGTGCTCCGTCTGTGCGACGAGGTGTGCACGCCCGACTCCTCACGGCTGTGGCCGGCCGACCAGGTGGTCCCCGGTCAGACGCCGCCCGCCTTCGACAAGCAGCCTCTCCGCGACTGGCTGGCGGCGCAGCCCTGGGACCGTACGCCGCCCCCGCCCGCGCTGCCCGACGAGATCACCAGGGCCCTGTCGGACCGCTACGTCGCCGCGTACGAACGCGTCACCGGGCGCTCGTTGGACGACTGGTACGGTGCGACGCCATGAGGTTCCAGGCGCGCGTCGAGGTGCAACTGCGGCCCGGCATCGCCGACCCGGAAGGGGCGACGATCGAGCGGGCGCTGCCCGCCCTCGGCTTCGGCGGGGTGGCCCACGTCCGCGCCGGCCGCTCCTTCAGCTTCGAGGTCGATGCCGCGGATGAGGGTGCGGCGCGCACCACGGCGAGCGAGCTGGCCGATCGCCTGCTGGCCAATCCCGTGATTGAGCAGAGCACGCTGGAGATCCGGGAGATCTGAGTGGCACCGCGCATCGGCGTCGTCGTCTTTCCCGGCAGCAACTGCGAGCACGACGTCGTACAGGGCGCCGAGGCGGCGGGTGGCACCGGGGTCCTGCTCTGGCACGGTGACGCCTCGCTCGGCGCGGTCGACGCCGTGGTCCTCCCGGGCGGCTTCGCCCACGGCGACTACCTGCGCCCGGGCGCCCTGGCCCGCTTCTCGCCCGTCATGGAGGCCGTGCGGGCCTTCGCCCGCGCCGGTGGGCCCGTGATCGGCATCTGCAACGGCTTCCAGGTCCTCACCGAGGCCGGCCTGCTGCCGGGCGCACTGCAGAAGAACGGCCGGCTGCGCTTCCTCTGCCAGCCGGCGCGCGCTGGTGGTCACCTCCACCTCCTCGGTGTTGACCGCGGGCGCGACGCTCGGCGACGAGCTCGTCATCCCGATCAACCACTTCTCGGGGAACTACACCTGCGACGACGAGACACTGCGGCGCCTGCAGGCGGAGGGCCGCATCGTCCTGCGCTACGCCGACAACCCCAACGGCTCGGTCGACGCCATCGCCGGCATCACCAACGAAGCCGGCAACGTCGTCGGGCTCATGCCGCACCCCGAGCGCGCCAGCGCCGCGTTGCTCGGCTCCAACGACGGGTTCGTGCTGTTGCGTTCGCTCGTCGGGTCCGCCGCGGCCCGCGCCGCCGCCTGAACGCGCGCCGGCGAGGCGCCACCACCTCGACGCGCCGCGCTTCGTAGGGTGGCGGCCATGCGACGCGGCGCGTGCGAACTTCAAGAGTCCGGCTGTGCGCCCGCTGAAGAGTTGCCGACGGCTGCCTCTTACCGCGGTCCTGGCGTCGGCGACGGGAGGGGCCGCGCTCGTCACGTCCTCCTCACGCCGCCGGAGGCTCGGTCGGCGCGCCGCGTCGCCGCCGGGGCGGGCCATCGACGCCAAGTACTTCGAGCCGGGGTCGTGCGTCGAGTTCGACCCCACGTCGGGCGACCGCCACCTGACCGTGTTCCTCGACGCCGGACACGGCGGCATCGATCCGGGAGGCGTCGGCGAGACCGAGTCGGGCCAGACGATCTACGAGGAGGACGAGACACTCCCCGTCGAGCTCGATACCGCCAAGGTCCTCGAGGGGAAGGGCTTCACCGTCGTGGTGTCGCGGACCGACAATCAGCTGGTGGGGCGACCCAAGGCCGGTGATGTCTCCGGCGGCATCCTGACCGTCCAAGGCGACCACGACGACGTGGCCAGTCGCGACGTCTGCGCCAACGACGCCAAGGCGAACCTCCTGCTCGGGATCTACTTCGACGCCGGCGACTCCCCCTCCAACGCCGGATCTGTGACGGGCTACGACGCCGCCCGTCCGTTCGCGGCGCAGAACCTCCAGTTCGCGACCCTGGTCCAGAACGACGTGCTCGACGCCATGAACGCCCAGGGCTGGGGCATCCCCAGCCTCGGAGTGACCGACGACACCCAGCTCGGCGGCCCGGCCCTCAGCACCGCGGCGGCGGACTACAGCCACCTGCTGCTGCTCGGCCCGGGCGTCCCGGGCTGGTTCGACACCCCGAGCGAGATGCCGGGCGCGCTCATCGAGCCGCTGTTCCTCACCGACCCCTTCGAGGGCAGCATCGCCGACAGCGCGTCCGGCCAGCAGGTCATTGCGGGCGGCCTGGCTCAGGCGGTCGAGCAGTACTTCGACCCCCCGGCCACGGGGAAGAACTCCGAAGAGGGTGGCCGGGGCAAGCACCACGCCGAAAAGGACAGTCAGAGGCGCAGGCCGGCCGCCTGAGCCGGGTCCGGTCGGGTCAGGCAGGTCCGGCTCACACCCGGGCCCGTGAGATCTCGGCCTTCTGCAGGACGGCGGCGCTGACGCCGGCCGCCCGCCAGGTGCCGTAGGTGATCCCCTTGCGCTCGCCGTAGGCCTTGGCCACCTTGATGAACTGCTTCTCCAGCGCCGAGAGGTCCTTGACGCCGTCGACCCGGGAGCGCTCGTCGAGCAGGTCCTTCTGCTCCTGCAGCAGGTGGAGCCGTGTCAGGGCGTCGGCCCCGGCGAGTTGGGAGTCGATGGCGGCCAGCCGGCGGTCGATGGAGGCGGGCGTGCGCTTGCGCCCCCGCTTGGGCTTCGAGGTCTCGAGCGCCTCGAGATAGTGGCGGACGGTCGCACTCTCGGCACGCCCACGAGCGAGCGCCGCCTTGTGACCGCTGCTCATGGGCTTGCGAGGAGCCGGAGTTTTTCCCTTTGGAGGCATCTGTCCCATTGTGCCGTATGGCGAGCGGTCATCTGGCCCAATTCACGGAGTTTTCCTTTCTTTGTTCGCTGACCCCTATTTCGTGAGGAGCGCGGCCACGATTCCCCTATTCCACGTAGGGAATCACCGAATCCCGGAGGTCGGTGGGTCCACATTGTGCCGAGCGGGAGGGTTTTTTCACTGGCGTTGCCCGCAAGGTGACCACAGCGGAGGCCCGGACCATCCATTGCTCCGATCGTGGCCTCGGAGCCGGCGCGGCAGACACCCAGTTCGGGGTGGCATTTCGCCTGGCCAGCGTCGGGGCCGCTCTCGCCCTCTTCGACCTCGATGTGCTCGACGACCTGCAGCACGGAGTCCGCGGCGGGCGCGCCAATGGCGCGATGGAGTTGGCGATCAACGTGGTGACGTCGCCCCTGTCGCCCTTCGTGCTCCGTCCGATCTGGTCTTTCGCTCACGCGCCGCTTTCATGATGACCGGCGCGCCCTCTGCTGTAAGCGCAGCCATGATCAACCTCAGCCATGACACAGTTCCATTCCGATTGCACCCCGACGCGACGAGCTGCACGGCGGGCGCGGGCGGAGCAGTGATGAGCGCCCTCGTCAGGGACGGTCCGGCACGACGACACCGTTCTCGTAGGACCAGACCACGGCCTGGACCCGGTCACGCAGATCGAGCTTCATCAGAATCCGGCCGACGTGGGTCTTGATGGTGCTCTCCTCGACGACGAGATCGGCTGCGATCTCGGCGTTGGACAGGCCCTGAGCGACGAGGCGGAGCACGTCGCGTTCCCGGGGGGTGAGTGTGGCGAGCTGCGGAGGTTCGGCAGGATCGGGCCGCGAGGCCTGGACGAAATGGCCGATGAGCCGTCGAGTGATGGCGGGATCGATCAGCGCGTCCCCGGCCGCGACGCTGCGCACCGCGCCGACCAGTTGCTCGCTCGGTGCGTCCTTGAGCAGGAAACCGCTGGCTCCGGCGCGGAGGGCGGCGTAGACGTACTCGTCCGAGTCGAAGGTGGTGAGCATCAGGATGCGGCTGGCCGTCTCGTCGAGAATGTGACGGGCCGCGGTCAAGCCGTCCATGTTCGGCATGCGGATATCGAGCAGTACGACCGCTGGGGGCCAGCTGGCGCGCCAGTGCGACCGCTTCGTTTCCGTCGCCGGCCTGACCCACGACGGTGATGCCCGGCTCGGTGCCGAGGATCACCGCGAAACCGGCGCGCACGAGGCGCTGGTCATCGACGATGAGGACCGAGATATCCCCGGGTAGCCGGTCCGAGATGGCGTCAACCATCGCTCCACGCCCCTTCCGTCCGGGCCGCGGGCAACGGGCCCGAGCGGTGGGGGAGGTGGGCCCTGAGCTGCCAGCCTCCTCCGAAGGTGGGGCCGGCCTCGATGCAGCCGCCCGACTGGGTGATGCGCTCGCGCATTCCGGCGAGGCCCTGTCCGCCGCCGGATCGTTCCAGGCCCGACGAGCCCGGTCGCGGTGGGCCGTTGGTGACCGAGACCTCGACCCCGTTGTCTTCGCCGCGGACCACCACTGCGATGGGTGCCCCGGGAGCGTGTTTCATGGCATTCGTGATGCCTTCCTGGACCATGCGATAGGCGGCGTCGGCGCCGTTCCCGGACAGATCGTCGATGTCCCCGCTGATCCGGCAGGTGATGGCCAGCCCCGAGCCCTGCGCCCGGGCCACCAGCTCTTCGACGATGCGCAGCCCGGGCGACGCGGAAGCGGGAACGGCGTCGTTGAGCAGTTCGACCAGCCGGTCGATCTCCACCTCGGCCTGCCTCGCCGCATCGCTGATGGATGTGAAGGCCTCGGCGGCTCCGGTGGGGTCGACGGTGGCCAGGCGCTCACCGGCGTTGGCCTGAACGACCATGAGGCTCACGCTGTGGGCCACGATGTCGTGCAGCTCGCGGGCGATGCGGGCCCGTTCGTACCGCACCGACTGCTCGGCGAAGATCTCGCGTTCCTCCTCGAGCTCGCGGGCCCGCACTTCCAATTCGGCTGAGGCCCGCCGCCGCGAGGCCACGGCCAGGCCGGCGGCATAGGGCCCGAACGCCAGCATCTCGGGAACGGGGTTCCATCCGCCGTCGGAGAGATTCACCCCGACCAGGAGGGCGACGATGCCGACGAGCGAGAGGGGGAACGGCGCGTCGGCGCCGAGCGCATAGCTGTAGAGGAAGACCGCCGCCCACCCTGACACGAACGTGCCGTTCGCATTGACGGTGGCGGCATCACCGGCGAATTCGGGGATGGCGATGAGGATGCCGGCCAGGACCGCGATGGCCACCGGATGCCAGCGGCGTCCAGCCACCAGTGCGCAGAAGCCGAGCACGCAGAGTGCACCGGGAAGATCGCCGAGCTGCCCCTGGGCGGCCAGGCCGCCGGCGGCACCCGCAGTGAGGGCGACGGCCAAGAGCGGGTCGGCCCACCGGAGGCAGAACCCCCTCAACCGGCGCACTCCCTAGACCGCGGCCGCCGTCAGCGGAATGAGGACCTCGGTCTCGCGCAGCCCGTCGTGCAGCGAGGAGTGCACGGTCCCGCCGCAGAGCTGGGCCCGCTCGGTCGCCGCGGCCAGCGCCGGTCGGGCGACGCTCTCGCGCACGCTCGGGCCTGCCACCCTGAACTCGAGCGCGTCCGTGCCGAAGACGACATCCACGCTGCCGGCAGAGGTCGGGTCCTTCTCCAAGGTGCTGAGGAGGTGCTCCACGATCCGGTAGCCGGCCAGCTCGAGACCGGGTGGGAGGAGGCGCGGATCGCCGCGGACCTGCAGGCGCACGTCGACCCTGTCGGACTCTCCGAGCAGCCGATGGAGTTGGGCCAGGACCGGTTGCGGCCCCGTGGGTGCATCGGCGCGCAGGCTGCCCACGACCTGGCGCATGTGGGTCAGCGTCTCCCGCCCGGTTCCCTGAATGGCCACGAAGGCGTCTGCGGCATGGTCGGGACCGTCGCCGAGCGATTGCCGGCCCGACTCTGCGGCGGCGGCGATGTCGGACACCTGCCCGTGCAGATACCCCTCCAGGTCGCCGGCAATGCGGGCCCGGTCCGCCTCGACGGCCAGGTCGGCGTTGCGCTCCCGCTGTTGCTGGAGCTCCATCGTCCTGAGCCGCAACGCCTCGACCGTCACGTTGCGCCGGTGCAGCAGGTAACCGGCACCCAGGAAGGCGAGCGAGATGGGGATGAACAGGATGGCGTTGGTGAGGGGGTAGATCTGGGGATCGGACTCGCACTGAATCAAAATGCTGCAGATCACGAGGCCTTCGCCGATGGCCCGCTCCCGCCCCTCGCAGCGGCTGCCGACGACGAAGGCCATGTAGAAGACGGCGGGCAGCGTGGCCCCGCAGCGCACGTAGGTGCCGATCGCCCACCAGTTGACGAGCGCGCCGGCGACCAGCAGCCCGGCCACCAGCAGCGGTCGCTTGCGGGCGAACGCCACGGGCAGGGTCATGAGCAGGACGGCGAGGGCGCCCGCCCAGCCGGCGTCGAAGACGTGGCCGGCGGCGTTCTTGCCGTGGGTGACGATGATGGTGGCGAAGACGCTCAGGACGAGGGCGAGGCCGATGTCGCCCCACCCCACGTCGGTGATGCCGAAGGTCGGGCCGGCGATGAACCGGGCCCATGTCCTCCTCTTCATGACGCACCTCTTTTCGGTGTCGACGGAATTGTGGTCTGGAATACAGGGGTTGGCAATGCCCGTTCGGGTCGTCGGCCTCAGCCCATCCCGTGCCGGGGGCTCAGTTCGGCGACCGGGGCCCGTACCAGCAGCACGATGGCGGCGACCGAGAGGACGATGGTCACGACGCCGATCACGTCCAGGGCGATGCTCGGCCGATCGGCGAGGCCGAGGAGACCGTTGAGCACATCGAAGCCACGGGTGATGTAGACCACGGGCCGGGCCCAGCGAGCACCCCGCCACAATCCGTACATGGCGACCAGGGTGAGGACCGCCAGGATCACCATGGACACCACGGCCGGCGGAGGCGGCTTGGCCGTTCCCGTCACCCGCGAGGCGAGCAGGGCGGCGGCGAGGTCGAGCGCGGTGAGGGCGCCCAACAGGACAATGACGGGCTTGCAGCTGCGGATCATGGTCACCAACTCCTTGGGTCGTGCGGCTCGTGCCGCTGTCCCTGGCAGTGTGCGCCGGCGGTCCCGGTACTTCGTCGCCCGGCTGGGGGATCTTTTTCGTTGCCGCCGTCCACCCCCGGGGGGACGAGGTGTCACTCCCGCCAGGGTCAGGACCGGTTGTGGTGGTCACCCCGATGGTGCGTGGGCAGCGTGGCGACGATCAGCCGGGCGATCAGCGCGTAGCCCCGCGTCGTGGGATGCACGTCCTGCAGACGGCAGGCGTAGGTCAGCGCGCACACGTCGGTCACCGCGACGGGTGTCGCGCCGTGAGATCCGGAGCGCGTGGTCTCGGGCAACGGGATGTACCCGCCGCTGGCCTTGGTGACGTCGACGAAGGTGGCGCCGGCGGCCGCGTACTCTCCCGACAGGGCCGGATTCAGGATCTGCTCGAACGCGGGCTCCGAGACGGCCGCCAGATCTCGCTGCGCCGGGTCCTTCGACTTGTCGTAGCCGAGAAACACGTCCGGATAGGTGAGGCCCACGATCGGCACTGCAGGTCCCGCGGCAGCGCGCAGACCGGACAGGAGCTGGCGCAGGTTGTCCTCAATCCCGGAGAGGGCATCGGTCACGCAGGAGATCAGGATGGCGGCCGCGGCGCACCCGAGGATGTCGTTGCCACCGATGGATACCGTGATCAGCCCGATCTGCCCGGGGTGGTGGGCGATGAAGAGATCGGCCGCCGCGGCCTGGGTCTGTCCTGCATACGACTCGGTGTCGGGGCCTGGCGCGCTCAGTCGAGCAGCCGTCTTGGTGGAGGATCGTCGCCGTGGTGGCGCCGTCGCAGGCGAAGTTCCGGAGGGTGAAGTCGTCCCCCTTGGCCCTGGCCATGTCGATGACCTGGTAGGCGAACCCGTGCCTGTCCCGGTGCGCGGTCGCGCTGGCGACGGGCTGGTAGCCGGCGGCATAGGAATCGCCGACGGACACGTCGTATTCGACGCGCCCGTTCCCCGACGCCCCGGCGGGACCCACCCCGAGCAGGGTGCTCGCCACCACGCCGAGCACGCCGAGCGGGAGGAGTGCGCGCCGACCCGTCGCCCGCCGGCGCGACCCGGGAGCCATCAGCTCTTGTGCAGTGTCAGGACGATGTCGCCGTTGTTGCTGTTCCCGACGGGGGTGCTGGCGGCCGAGCCGGAGTCACCGGCAAACCTTCCGGTGCCGCCGGACAGGGGGATCGTCCCCACGCTGCTGGCCAGGTTGACCGTGATGCTGTCCGCATAGAGGAGCGAGTCCCCGGTGGCGAACTCGAAGGAGCACGTCGCGGTCGCCGGTGCGGTGACCACGGTGCAGTACAAGTGGTCGGTCATGGTCGGCTGCGCCGCATGGTGGGTGTGATTCCCGGCGTAGTCGTTGTCGTCTTCGAGGACGTGACCGCCCACGGGCGGGTATCCCTGTATGACGGTGCCCGAGGCGTTGGTGAACGTCAACACGGATTCCTTCTGGAAGTACTGGAGCGGCGTCGGTGCCGACGAGGCATCGGCTGCGCCGCCGCCCAGCGCGAGTGCCGCCAGCGGGAGCGCGCTGAGGGCGCATCCGGCCAAGACGAGCAGAGCGGGCCGCCGCCTGGACCGGGTCGATGCGGATGCGTATCGGGGGAGGTTCATTGGGCCGTCTCCATCTCGTGGTTCGTCCACGGCGCCGTGCCGCTCGCTTTGCAGCATGAGGATCGGCGCCCTCCACGTCGTCCCTCAGCGGGCGGGTCATGGGGCGCGGTGGCGTCCCCATCGCGGCGTACGGCGGCGGTGCCGCCGGTCCCCACTGGGTCGGATGCTCCGCCGGAACTGAAGGCTCGGCCGGAGGCCAATCCGAAACGGGCGGCGACTAAGTTGGAGGTCGTCATGACTCCCCCGGCCGAGGAGCCCCAGCCTGCCCGGTCCCCGGCCGAAGAACCGCTGCACCGGGCGCTCGGCCTGACCGACGACGAGTTCGAGGCCGTCGGCAAGATCCTGGGCCGCGCCCCGAACCACCTCGAGCTGGCCCTCTACGCCGTGATGTGGAGCGAGCACTGCTCGTACAAGTCCTCCCGGCTGCACCTGCGCCGCCTCCCGACCGAGGGGCCGCGGGTGCTGGTGGGCCCCGGCGAGAACGCCGGGGTCATCGACGCCGGCGACGGCATCGCCGTGGCCATCCGCATCGAGAGCCACAACCACCCCTCGGCCATTGAGCCCTACCAGGGCGCCGCCACCGGCGTGGGCGGCATTCTGCGCGACATCTTCACCATGGGGGCGCGCCCGCTGGCCGTGATGGACCCGCTCTTCTTCGGCTCGCCCGACGACGCCCGCCAGCGCTGGCTCGTCGAGGGCGTGGTGAGCGGAATTTCGGGCTACGGCAACTCCGTCGGGGTGCCGACCGTGGGCGGGGAGCTGACCTTCGACCCCTGCTACGCCCAGAACCCACTGGTCAACGTGCTGTGCATGGGCGCGCTGCCGGTCGAGCGCCTCGTGCTCGGCATCGCGTCGGGCCCCGGCAACCTGGCCGTGCTGCTCGGGTCGAGCACCGGCCGCGACGGCATCGGTGGCGTCAGCGTCCTGGCCTCGGCCGGCTTCAGCGGCGACGACGCCGGCGCCGCCGACGACACCAAGCGCCCCAGCGTGCAGGTGGGCGACCCCTTCGAGGAGAAGCGGCTGATCGAGGCCTGCCTGGAGCTGCTCGACACGAAGCTCGTCGTCGGCATCCAGGATCTCGGCGGCGCCGGCCTGGCCTGCGCCACCAGCGAGACGGCCGGACGCGGTGGCGTCGGCATGGACGTCGACGTGTCCGCCGTGCCCCGGCGCGAGGAGGGCATGGAGCCCTGGGAGGTGATGACGAGCGAGAGCCAGGAGCGCATGCTGGCCATCGTCACGCCCGAGTCGTGGCCCGCGGTGGCGGCCATCTGCGCCAAGTGGGAGGTGCGGGCCACCGTCGTCGGCACGGTCATGGAGCCCGAGCCCGGCGGGGGCGGCCGCCTGCGCATCCGCGACGGCATGGACGGGCCCGTGCTGGCCGACGTCCCGGCGGCGTCGCTGTCCGACGACGCGCCGCTCTACGACCGGCCGCGCCAGGCGCCCGTGCGCGGCGTGAGCGAGCCGCCGGCGCCGCCCGACCGACTGCGCCGCCGACCTGCTGGCCCTGCTGCGCTCGCCGGGCTGGGTCTACCGCCAGTACGACCACCAGCTCTTCCTCAACACGGTGGCCGGGCCGGGCGCCGACGCCGCGCTGCTCCGCCTGGCCGGCCCCGGGCTGCCCGCCTCGGACCGCGGCGTGGCGCTGACGACGGACTCGAACCCGCGGGCCTGCGCGCTCGACCCGCGGCGCGGCACCGCGCTGGTCCTCGCCGAGGGCGTCGCCAACCTGGCCTGCGTCGGGGCGACGCCGGCCGCCGTCGTGAACTGCCTGAACTTCGGGAACCCCGAGCACCCCGAGGTCATGTGGCAGCTCTCGGAGTGCATCGACGGCATGGCCGAGGCCTGCCGCGCCCTCGCCCTCCCGATCATCGGCGGCAACGTCAGCTTCTACAACGAGAGCGGCGGCTCCGACATCGACCCCACGCCGGTGCTCGGCGTGCTCGGCCTCGTCGACGCCGTCCACGCGCCGCCCCCCGGGCTGGCCTGGTCGGCCGGCGACACGCGTCGTCCTGGTCGGCGCCGCGCGCGGCGGCGGACGGCTCCTTCCCGCTGGAGGGCACGCGCTGGGCGACCGAACGCCGGGACCACCGCACGGGGCAGATCCCGTCCGTCGACTTCGCCGCGCACGGCGCGGTCTGCGCCTTCGTCGCCGGCCTGGTGGCGGCGCAGGTGGCCGGCGGCGACGCCGCGCCGCTGGTGCACGCCGTGCACGACGTGTCGGGCGGGGGACTGGCCGTGGCGCTGGCCGAGATGGCCGCCGCGGCGGGGACCGGGTGCACGCTGGACGTCGACGCACGCCGCCGAGCTCTTCACCGAGCTGCCGTCGCGCTTCGTCGTGGCCACGGCGCGATCCCGACGAGCTGTGCCGCCGGGCCGCGGCGGACGGGATCCCGGCCGCCGTGCTGGGTCCGGCGGGCGGCGCCCGGTGCACCCTGGGCGGCCTGCTCGACCTCCCCGTCGACGCCCTGTCGCGAGGCGCACGAGGGGAACCTCGCCCTGGCCCTGGGGGAACCGTGATGCCGCAGGCCTGTGCGAGAATGGGTGACGCGTGAAGGAAGCCTGCGGAGTCTTCGGGGTCTACGCGCCCGGCACGAGGGTGGCCAACCTCACGTTCGACGGTCTCTTCGCCCTGCAGCACCGCGGCCAGGAGTCGGCGGGCATGGCGGTGGCCGACGGCGACACGGTCACGGTCGTCAAGGACATGGGCCTGGTCGCCACCGTCTTCGACGAGCGCACCCTGTCGGGGCTCGAGGGGCATCTGGCCATCGGCCACACCCGCTACTCGACGCACGGCTCCTCGGACTGGGCCGGGCGCCCAGCCGGTCTACCGGCCGGTCGGCCGCGCCGGCTTCGCGCTGGGGCACAACGGCAACCTGACCAACACGACGGCGCTGGCCGAGAAGGCCGGCATGCTGCCGGGCTCCATCGCCACCGACAGCGACGTCGTGGCCGAGCTGCTCATGCAGTCCTTCCCCGAGACCGAGGACCTGTCCACCGCGCTGCAAGCGGTGCTCCCCATTCTCGAGGGTGCGTACTCGTTCGTCGCTCATGAGCTCGGAGCGGCTGTTCGGCGTGCGCGACCCGTACGGCTTCCGTCCGCTCTGCCTCGGACGGCTCGGCCCGGCCGACGCGCCCGAGGGTTGGGTGCTGGCCTCCGAGACGCCGGCGCTGAGCGTCATCGGCGCCACCTTCGTGCGCGAGGTGGCGCCCGGCGAGATGGTCGTGATCGACGCCGACGGCCCGACCAGCCTCGAGATCCCGTGGCTGCGCGACGTCGAGCCGCGCCTGTGCATCTTCGAGTTCGCCTACATCGCCCGACCCGACAGCCGGCTCTACGGCCGGGAGGTCCACGAGGTGCGCTGCCGCATGGGCGAGCTGCTGGCGCTGCAGGCACCGGCCGAGGCCGACATGGTGATGGGCGTGCCCGAGTCGGGCGTCCCCGCCGCCGAGGGCTTCGCCCGGGCCAGCGGCATCCCCTACGGGCAGGGGCTGGTCAAGAACCGCTACATCGGCCGCTCCTTCATCGCCCCGGGCCAGCAGCAGCGGGCCGACGCGGTCCGGCGCAAGCTGAACCCCCTCACCGAGAACATCGCGGGCAAGCGGCTCGTCGTGGTGGACGACTCCATCGTGCGCGGCACGACGCAGCGCTCGGTCATCCGCATGCTGCGCGAGGCCGGCGCGGCGGAGGTGCACCTGCGCATCTCGTCGCCGCCCTGGCGCTGGCCCTGCTTCTACGGCATCGACACGCCCTCGCACGAGGAGCTGCTGGCGACCGACCACACCGTCGAGGACATGGCGCGCATTCTCGGCGCCGACTCGCTGGCCTACATCACCATCGAGAACCTCAAGGAGGCCATCGGCGCCGACGGCGGCTTCTGCGACGCCTGCTTCACCGGCGACTACCCGACGCCCGTCCCGGCCTCGGTCACGCTGCGGCGGCCCGAGCCGGTCGCGGTCACCGCCCACCAGGGCGCGCTCCCCGGGGTCTGACCATCGTGGGAGAGGGCGGCGCCACCTACGCCGGCGCCGGCGTGGACATCGCGGCCGGCGATGCCGCCGTCGAGCGCCTGCGCGGCCTGGTGCAGGGCATCGGCGGCTTCGGCGGCCAGTTCCCGCTCGACCTCGGCCGCTTCCCGCACCCCGTCCTGGTGGCCTCGACCGACGGGGTGGGCACCAAGATGGTGGTCGCCCGCGACACCGGTCGCTACGAGACGGTCGGCATCGACCTGGTCGCCATGTGCGTCGACGACCTCGTCTGCGTGGGCGCCGAGCCGCTGTTCATGCTCGACTACATCGCCACCGGCAAGGTCGACCCCGACCAGGTGGCGACCGTGGTGGCCGGGGTGCACGAGGGCTGCCGCCAGGCGGGCTGCGCGCTCATCGGCGGCGAGACGGCCGAGCACGCCGGCGTCATGGCCGAGCGACGAGCTCGACCTGGCCGGCTTCGCCGTCGGCGTGGTGGAGCAGGGGACCCAGCTCGGTCCCGAGCGCGTGCGCGCCGGCGACGCCGTCGTCGGGCTGCCCTCGCCCGGGCTGCGCTCGAACGGCTACACGCTGGCCCGCCACGTGCTGCTCGAGCGCGCCGGCCTGGAGCTGGGCGATCCCGCCTGGGCGGGCGCGGACCACAGCGTGGCCGACGAGCTGCTGCGCCCGTCGGTGATCTACACGCCGGCCGTGCTGGCGGTGCGCGGCGCGCTGGGCGACGCCTTCCACGCCTGCGCCCACATCACGGGCGGCGGCATCGTGGGCAACCTGCCCCGGGTGCTGCCGGCCGACCTGGGCGCGGTGCTCGACCGCTCGACGTGGTCCGAGCCGCGGGTGTTCGCGGAGATCCAGCGGCTGGGCGCGGTGGCCGAGGACGAGATGGACCGGGTCTTCAACCGCGGCGTCGGCATGGCGCTGGTGGTCGACGCCGGCTCGGCCGACGCGGCCCTGCGGGCGCTGCGAGGGGGCGGGCCAGCCCGCCGCCTCGGTCATCGGCGAGGTCGTGGCCGGCGAGCCGGGGGTCCGGTTCCGGTGAGCGGAGCCGACGCCTCCGCCACGGCGACTGCGTGACCACCTGCTGGCGCACTCGGTCAAGACGGGCGACTTCACCCTCAAGTCGGGCCGCAAGAGCAGCTGGTTCATCGACTCCAAGCAGACGGTCTGCCGGCCCGAGGCCATGCTGCTCGTGGCCGACGCCGTGCTCTCGGTGCTCCCGGACGAGGCCACGGCGATCGGCGGGCTCACCATGGGCGCCGACCCCGTCGCCTTCGTGACCGCCGGCGTGGCGGCGACGCGGGGTCGCCCGCTCAAGGCCTTCAGCGTGCGCAAGGAGGCCAAGGACCACGGCGGGGGCGGCCGCATCGCCGGCGCGCTCGATCCCGGCGACAAGGTCGTCGTGACCGAGGACACCGTGACGCGCGGCACGTCGCTGCTCGAGGCGGCCCACGCCGTGCAGGAGGCCGGTGGCGAGGTGGTGCTGCTGGTGGCGGTCGTCGACCGCGGCGGCACGGTCGAGGCCATGGCGGCGGCGGAGGGCATCCCGTTCCGCGCCATCCTCACCGCGCCCGACCTCGGCTTCCCCTACGAGGGGGCCTGAACCGGTCAACCGGCGATCAGAAGAGGGGCCTCTCAGAAGAGTGCGATGGGGTTGACCGGCGAGGCGGTGCCGCGGCGGAGTATCAGCGGCGCCACCGTGAAGAGGAACTCCCAACGCTGTTCCTCGGCGCAGGCGGCAGCCAGCGCGTCGAGGTCGAGGTTGTCCAGCAGGTGGACGCCCATGGCCACGATCGACCACGGTGTGGATCGGCATCCCGACGCCCTCCACGCGCGAGGGCAGCACGTCGGACACGCCGTCGCTGCCGAGCGTGGCCACATTACGCTCGCGCAGCCAGGGAAGGCAGGACGCGTCGAGCCCGGCGGCCAGGCTGCCGGCGTCCCAGGCGCCGTGGGTGCGCGCGCCACCCCCACCGCCCGGTGCGGACGAGCAGCGCGTCGCCCGCCCGCACCGCAGGCCGGCCTCCTTCTTCGGCCGCCTCGAGGTCCTCGGGGAAGATCGGTTCACCGGGTTCGAGCGCGTCGATGCCACGCGCCGCCGCGACGTCGAGGAGCACGCCCCTGGTGACGATGCCGGCGTGGAGCTGGTGGATGCCCAGCTTGGTCGCGCCGTGCGCGGTGACCGTTTCGGCCGGGTACCCGTTGTAGAGCTTCCCCTCGTGGAAGATGTGGCACAGCGCGTCGAGGTGGCTCGTGGCGAAGCCGTGCGGGGAGATGGCGAAGTAGTCCGCCCCCATCCCCTCGGTCGCCGTCCCCGTCATGTGGTGCGCCACGGGGAGGGGTTGTCGGCCGCCGGCCGCGTGTCGAGCGGCCGGGCGCAGGACACCGTCCGGCCCGAGCGCACCGTGGCCGCTGCAGCGGCCCTCATCTCCGGCGTGATCAGGTTCAGCGTGCCCAGCTGGTCGTCGTCGCCCCAGCGGCCCCAGTTGGAGAGCGTCCGATGGAGGGCCAGGACCTCGTCCGTCGTCATGGGGTCGGGGGGCACGGTCGGACAGTAGCCCCGACCCTCTACGATCGCCCGTATGACGACACTCCAAGGTGACTACGAGCCCAGCCCCTCGGACTGGGTACGCGACCAGGTGGCCGAGTACGAGGCCTCGGGCGGCCAGAAGGCCAACACGCTGCTCGACACGGGCATGCCGATCGTCGTGGTGACGACCCGCGGCGCCAAGAGCGGCAAGGTGCGCAAGACCCCCGTCATGCGGGTCGAGCACGACGGGGAGTACGCGCTGGTCGCCTCCAAGGGCGGCGCGCCCGAGCACCCCGAGTGGTTCTACAACCTGGAGGCCCACCCCGACGAAGTGCTGCTGCAGGACGGGCCTGCGCCCATCCCCGTCACGGTGCGCGAGGTGAGCGGTGACGAGAAGGCCACCTGGTGGGAGCGCGCCGTGGCGGCCTACCCGCCCTACGCCGAGTACCAGGAGAAGACGGACCGGCAGATCCCCGTCTTCGTCACCACGCCCAAGGGCGCCTGAGCCCCGGGCTCAGCGGCCGGCGGCGGCGGCGCCGGCGAAGGCCTGCACCATGGCCGCCCGCCAGGGGATGAGGAAGTCCTCGCGCTCGTGGGCGGTCTTGCCGAGGCGCACCACCATCAGGTCGAGGGCCGGGCAGAGCGTGATGGTCTGGCCCTCGTAGCCCGAGGCGCGGAACGTGCCCAGCGGGTTGAGGGTGTCGAGCGTCTCGCCCCGGACGCCGAGCCAGTGCGCGCCGTAGGGGCTGGGGGGGTTCTCGCTGTCGTCGATCGACACCATGGTGCGCCCGTAGTCCACCCAGCCCGCCGGGAGGATGCGCACGCCGTCCCACATGCCGTCGCGCAGGTAGAGCAGCCCGAAGCGCGCGTAGTCGCGCGCGCTGGCCCGGAGGTAGGTGGAGGCCACCCAGGTGCCGGCCTCGTCGAACTCGGGGTCGGCGCTGGTCATGCCGAGCGGACCGAAGAGCCGGGTGTGGAGGAAGCGGGCGTAGCTCTCGCCGGGGCCCACCGTGCGGGCCACGACGCCCGAAATGATGTTCGACGTCCCCGACGAGTAGTTGAGACGTGTGCCGGGCGGCGCGGCGAGCGGACGGTCGGCCGCGAAGTGCGCCATGTCGGCCTGGCCGTCGCCGAAGAGCATGTGGATGGTGTCGGAGACGCGGTCGTCGACGTAGTCCTCCACGAAGTCGAGCCCGTCGCGCATGGCGAGCATCTGGCGCAGGGTGATGGCATGGCGCGGGTCGCCGGGCGCGGCCCACTCGGGCACCGCCGCAGGGGCATCGAGGTCGAGCCGGCCCTGGCCGACGAGCAATCCGACCACCGCGTGCAGGACTGACTTGGCGATCGACCAGCTGAGCAGGGGCGTGCCGGCCGTGACCCGCGTCGGCGGGCGGTCGAAGTGCTGCAGTGCGCCCTGGTAGCGCTCGACGACGAGCCGCCCGCGGTGCACGACGATGACGGCGAAGGTCTCGGCCATGGGCCCCTCGTTGTCGAAGACGTCGTCGAGCAACGGTGCCAGGTCGACGCCGGGCGGGAGATCGCCCGTGGGCCAGTCCCCGGCCGGCCAGTCCAGCCCGGCGGGCTGCGGCGGCAGCGCGACCAGGCCGCTCACACCGAGGCGAGGAAGGACAACAGTGCGACGTTGGTCTCCGCCGGCTTCTCCTGCTGCACCCAGTGGCCGGCGCCCTCGACGTTGGTCGTGCCGCGGTAGTCGGGCAGCGCGGCGGCCATCTCCTCGGCCGCGTCGGGCATCATGAGCGCCACCGGGTCGAGCACCCCGGTGAGGAAGCCGGTGGGCATGGTGTAGATGGAGGCCGGAATGTCCTTCGAGCGCTCCCAGTTGGCGTCCATGTTGCGGTAGAAGCTCACGGGCCCGAAGAACCCGCCCTTCTCGAAGGCGGCCGCGTAGACGTCGATGTCGGCCTCGCTGATCCAGGGCGGCAGGACGTCGGGGGCCGGCGTGAGGATGTCCTGGAAGCGGGTTCCCTCCCGCGGCGCGTCCGACACGAGCGGGCCGGCGTGCGCCATGCCTTCGGCGCCGGCCGAATAGAGCATGGTGCGCAGGAAGCCTCGGGGGTCCGCCTCGAGCTCTGCCTCGGCCGGCCCGACCGGCTGGAAGTACAGCATGTAGAAGAACGTGTCGGCGAAGAGCACCTCGAAGATCTCGATCGGCGGGGCGGGCGCGTTCGAATACGGGACGCTCATGTTGTAGAGCGCCGAGACGCGTTGGGGATGGAGCCGCCCCATCTCCCACACCACCATGGCCCCCCAGTCGTGGCCCACGAAGGCGGCGCGGTCGTAGCCGTAGTGATCGAGGAGGCCGGCGAGGTCGCCGGTGAGCTTGTCCGACCCGTAGTCGGTGACCGCGGTCGGGTGCGAGCTCCCGCCGTAGCCGCGCAGGTCGGGGGCGTAGGCGCGGTAGCCCGCGTCGGCCAACGCGTCGAGCTGATGGCGCCACGAGTACCAGAGCTCGGGGAAGCCATGGCAGAGGACGACGGGAGGCCCGTCGGCCGGCCCGGCCACCGCCACGTGCAGCTCGATCCCGTTCGTCGGCACCTGTTCGTGCGTCACCTCAGCCATGGGGCGTCACCTGCTCCTCCGTCTGGGCCGCCCTGCCGGCTTTTTCCTCATGATGCTTCTGAATGGCCGACATGACCGCGTTGCCCGCCGCGCCGATGAACTCCGGGCGGTTCTCGGCGGCCCAGTCCCGGCTCGAGGTGAGCGAGGCGGACGAGTCCTGGAAGTGGGGTGCCACGTAGCGGGCGATGAGCTCGTAGGAGTGGCGGGTGGCGGCGGTGTCGGCCCACTCGTGGCCCATGAGGAGGAAGGTCCCGAAGCCCTTGGACTGGGTCTGCAGGCGGGCGACCTGCGCGATGGCGTCGTCCACCGTGCCGATGACGGCGAAGCCAGACGCGTTGAGCGCGTCGACCAGCGACTCGAAGTTCTCGGTGTTGGGCGCGAGCGGCAGCGCCGCCACGCGCTGGAAGTAGTCGACCCATTCCTCCAACCCGAAGGCCACGTCGGCGACGGCCTGCTCCTTGGTGTCGGCGATGTGCATCGGCCCGACCAGGCGCCACTTGTTGCGGTCGACGACGGTCGAGAACTCGGCCGCGCGCTCTTCCATGACGTCCCAGTGGATGCCGAGCACGTCGAAGCCGCCGGCCGACGTCGCCCCGATGGAGAGGAGGCTGGTGCCGAAGCGCCCGGCCGCCCGCGGCCCCGCCGGCGACACCTGCGCCGCCACCGCCACCTCGGGGAAGGGCCGCTGGTAGGGCCGCAGCTGCAGGCGGGCCTTGACGAGCTTGAACCAGTCCGTCTCCATGGTGACTGTCTCGCCGGCCAGCAGTTGGAGGATGGCCTCGAGCGACTCTTCCATCATGTCGCGCTGCTTGGCCGGATCGATGCCCATCATGAAGGCGTCGGAGGGCAGTGCGCCGGGGCCGACGCCGAACATCACGCGCCCCCGCGTCAGGTGGTCGAGCAGCACCATGCGGTCGGCCAGCATGAACGGGTGGTGGTAGGGCAGCGACGAGACGCCGGTGCCGAGGCGGATGTGCCGGGTGCGTTGCGCCGCGGCGGCGATGAAGACCTCGGGCGAGGCGATGATCTCGTAGCCGGCGGAGTGGTGCTCGCCGAACCAGGCCTCGTCGAAGCCGAGCGCGTCGAGATGCTCGACGAGCTGCAGGTCCCGTTCGAGTGCCAGGGTCGGGTTCTGGCCCACGGGATGGAACGGGGCCAGGAAGATCCCGAACTTGAGGCGGCCGTGGGCGTCAATGGTCGTCATGGCTCTCCAGCGTGGTCGGTGGGATGGGGCTGTGGGCGGGTCGCGCCATGTCAGGGCGTGACCAGGATCTTGCCGTGCTCACCCGGCGTGCGCAGCGTCTCGAAGGCGCCCGGTGCGCCGGCGAGGTCGACGGTGGAGGTGACCAGGAGGTCGGCCCCGGGCACCCCGTCGGCCAGGCGCGCGAGCGTGGCGGCGAACTCGTCGGGGGTGTAGCCGAAGGAGAAGCGCAGCTCCATCTCCTTGGTCACCGCCATGAAGGGCTCGATGGTGTCGCTCTGCATGCACACACCGACCACCACGATGCGGCTGTGCGGCGGCCCTTCGGCGATCAGGGACTGCAGCATGCCGGGGACGCCGACCGCCTCGAAGATCACCGGGTCGGTGACGGTGCCGCCCAGCATGGCGGACCCGATGCGCTCCATGACGGTGCGAGCGATGCCGAAGCCGGACCAGCGCTCGTGCGGCGATCCCTCGGCGGGGTCGAGCACCTCGTCGGCCCCGAAGGTCTCGGCCAGGCGGCGGCGGGTGGGCGAGAAGTCGGCGGCCAACACCGGCCCGTGCCCGCGGCCCTTGAGCGCGGCAATGACGGCCAGCCCGACCGGACCGCACCCGACAACCAGGCAGGGCTGCCCCGGCTGCAGGTCGGCCAGCCCCACGGCGTGCTCGCCGACGGCCAGGGGCTCGGTCAGCGCGGCCAGGTCGGTGTCCAACGCGTCGGGCACCGGGAGGAGGAGCAGCTCCTGCAGGACCATGTGCTCGGCCAGCGCGCCCGGGTAGACGTTGGAGTAGCCGATCTGCTCCACGCCGGTCGGGCCGAAGATGATCGGCACCGAGCAGACGCGGGTCCCGACGGGGAGGGTGGCGGCGGTGTCGGGCCCGTGCTCCACGATTTCCGCGCAGAACTCGTGGCCGAAGACGCAGTCGGCGCCGGCGTCCAGCGCGGGCACGCCGACGGAATCCATCAGCCCGGTGAAATGGCCGAAGTCGGCCAACGCGTGCAGGTCGGAGCCACATATGCCGGCGGAGAGCGAGCGCACCACGACGTGGCCCGAGGTGGGAACCGGGTCGGGCACGTCGCCCACCACCAACCGTCCACCCCTGGTCACCGCGGCACGCATGGCAGAGCCACCCCCGCGGACGGCGCGGCCGCCCGCATTCATCGCTACGTTTGCCTGGTGAGTTTCACACACGACGCGGCGGCCCGCCTGTTCGAGGGCCAGGTCGCGCTGGTGACCGGGGCGGCCCGCCCGCGCGGCATCGGCCGGGCCACCGCGGTTGCCCTGGCGCGGGGCGGGGCCGACGTGGTCTGCCTCGATATCGCCCGCCCCTACAGCGACGCGCCGCTGCACGGGACGGCCAGCGGCAGCGATCTCGACGCGCTGGCCGCCGAGCTGGCCGAGCACGACGTGCGGGCACTGGCGGTCCAGGCCGACGTCTCCGACGAGGCGGCGGTGGAGGCCGCGGTGGCCCGCGTCAGCGAGGAGCTGGGGACGGTGACGCTGGTGGCCAACGTCGCCGGCGGGAGCGGTGTGGGCTTCGGTGCCGGCCCGCTGCTCGGGGTCCCGGTCGACGAGTTCCGCCGGGTGCTCGACGTCAACCTGATCGGGACCTGGCTCGTCTCCAAGGCCTGCGCCGCCCGCATGGTGGCGGCCGGCGTGGGCGGCCGCATCTGCAACGTGTCGAGCCAGGCCGGCAAGCGGGCGTTCACCTTCCTCGGCCCCTACTGCGCGGCCAAGGCGGGCGTGATCCTGCTCACCCAGACCATGGCGCTCGAGCTGGGCCCGTCGGGGATCGCCGTCAATGCGGTCTGCCCCGGCACGGTCGACACCGACCTGCTGAACAAGGACCACCTGTTCGAGAACATGATGGGCGGGCCCGAGGGGCTGGCGGCCTACGTCGCCCGCGAAATCCCGCTCGGCCGCATGCAGGACGCCGAGGAGATCGCGGCGGCCATCTGCTGGTTGCTGTCGGATGGCGCGCGGCGTCACGGGCGAGGCGTTGAACGTCAGCGCCGGACAGACAATGGTGTAGGCATGCCGATCCTCGACGCCCGCCACGACCTGGCCCACCCGGTGGAGGGCGACACGGCGTGGAGCGAGTCGTACTACTTCAACGCCTACGACCCGGGGACGGACTCGGGATTCTTCACCCGCATCGGCATCCGCCCCAACGAGGGGACGATGGATGTCGGGATGTCGCTCTGGCTGCCCGGCGGCGAGCTGGGCGAGTACCGCTGGGTCAAGGAGCAACGCGAGATGGTCGACTCCGACCTGCAGGTCGGGGATGTGCGCTACGCCATGCTCGAGGCGCTGCAGTCGTGGCAGCTCACCATGGAAGGGGAGGTGCAGGCGCGCCCGTGCGTGCGGGGCGACGCGACGACCCACGCCGTCCCGGTGGCGCTCGACGTGCGCTTCGACGCGGTCACGCCCGCCATCGGCACCGACGGGCAACCGAGCGGCGGGGCGCGGTCGGCCGAGGCCGCGGCGGCGGCGGGCACGACGGGCAAGGGGCACCTGGAGCAGGCGGGCCGCTGGACGGGCGCGCTGACCATCGACGGCGCCCGCCACGAATGGCAGGGCGCGCACGGCAACCGCGACCGCTCCTGGGGCCCGCGGCGCTGGGGTGGTCCGAAGATGTGGCGCTGGTTCTCCATCAACATCGGCGAGGACATGCACTTCGGGGGCATCCGCCTCGGCACCGACGCCGGCGATCTGCACCGGGGCTGGGTCTGGGACGGCGGGCGCGCCACCTCGGTCGCCGAGTGGCGGGTGAGGACCGAGCTGGCCGACGACGGCGTGACGCAGCGCGTGGTGCATCTCGACGTGGTGGACAAGAAGGGGCGGGCCTATCCGCTGCGCGGCGACGTGCTGCGGGTGGCCGACATCGGCCGGGCCGGCGGCACCATGGTCAACGAGGGCCTGGCGCGCTGGACGTACGAGGACCCCGCCGGCACGGCGCAGACCGGCTACGGGATCGCCGAGTACCTGCACCAGCTCGACGACGGCGGGAGGCCTGTCGTCCCCGTCGAGTAGGGATGGCGTCACGGCTCAGCAATGAGGAGGTGGCGGTCGCCCTGGGGCGCCTGCTCGGCGGCACCGTGGCAGGCCTGCGGCGGCTCTCCGGCGGTGCGTCACGTGTCACCAGCGCGTTCGAGCTCCGCACACCGGACGGGGAGGTGCGGCCGCTCATCCTGCAGATGGACCGCGGCGCCGCACCGCGGGGGCGCGTGCGGATGGAAGACGATCTGCTGCGTGCCGCGGCGACGGCCGACGTGCCGGTGCCCGGCGTGGTCGCGGTGGGCGAAGGCGACGAACTCGGCGCCAGCTGGCTGGTGGTGGAGCGCCTGGAGGGGGAGACGATTCCGCGCAAGATCCTGCGTGACGACGCCTGGGCCGCCGCCCGCCGCGCCCTGACCGACCAGGCCGGGACGGCGCTGGCCGGCATCCACCGCATCGACCCCGCCACCATCGACGGGCTCCCTCCGTCCGACCCGCTCGGCGACCCGCTGCCCCTCCTCGATGTGCTCGGCGAGGTGCGGCCCGCGCTCGAGCTCGGTGTGCGCTGGCTGGCGGGCCGCACCCCACCCGGGGGACCGGCGGTGACGGTGCACGGCGACTACCGGTTGGGCAACTTCCTGGTCGGGCCGGACGGGCTGCGTGGCGTCCTCGACTGGGAGCTGGCCCACGCCGGCGACCCGGCCGAGGACATCGGCTGGCTCTGCGCCCCGGCCTGGCGCTTCGGTGGCAGCGGGGAGGTCGGCGGCTTCGGCGCGCTCGGCGACCTGGTGGCCGCCTACACGGCGGCGGGCGGCGCGGCGGGCATGACACCCGACACGCGTGCACTGGTGGCAGGTCTACGCCACGGTCAAGTGGGCCACCATCTGCGCCCTGCAGGCTTCGGCGCACCTGAGCGGGGCCACACGCTCGGTCGAGCTGGCCGCCATCGGCCGCCGCGTCTGCGAGAGCGAGTGGGACCTCTTCGTCCTTCTGGGCACGCCGCCGCCCGCCCCCGCCGGGCCCGTCGCGGCGGACGGACCCATGCCGCCCTTCGGCCGCCCGACCGCGGCGGAGCTGGTGGAGGCGGTGGGCGAGTACCTCGACGGCGTGATGGAGCGCAGCGAGGACGGCGCCCGCTTCGAGGCGCATGTGGCGCGCAACGCGCTCGGCATCGCCGAACGAGAGCTCAGGCTCGGCCCGGCGCTCACCGCGGCCCACGCGGCACGCCTGGCCGGACTGGGCTTCGCTGACGACGCCGCGCTGGTCGGCGCGCTCCGTTCGGGCGCGCTCGACGAGGACCTGGCCTCCGTCGCCCCGGCGCTGGCGGCGTCGGCCCGCGACCAGTTGCTGGTGGCGAACCCCTCCTACTTGCCGCCGGCGACCCGGTAGAGCGCGGCGGGGGCCGGGGCGGCTGCCGGCTCGGCCACCATGTCGAGGCTGGCAGGGTGTGCCTCGGCCTCGAGCGAGGCGTCGGCCACCTCGGTGACCCGGTTGCCCACGCCCTGCAACAGCGCGCCCGCCGCCAGGCTGCAGGCGATCATGAAGATCCAGGCGTGGTGGAAGGCGTGCACTGCGCCCTCTCCGGTGGAGACGCCGAGGATGGCGACCAGGCCGGCCACGCCGAGCGCGATGCCGATCTGTCGGCTCATGACGTACAGCGCCGACCCGGTGGCGAAGCGCTCCGGCGGCAACGGTGCCGTGGCGGCGCCCCCGAGCGAGGGGAGCATGAGCCCCACGCCGAGGCCGCTGAGGATGCTGCCCGGCAGGTAGGCGCCGGCCCAGTCCGGCGTGACGCCGACATGGGTGATCCACCACACACCGCTGCCCGCGAACAGCACCGCACCGACGGTGCCGACGGCGCGGTGCCCGAACCGGGCGCCCAAGAGCCCGCCCGGGAACGCGGTGAGCCCGGCCAGCAACGGCCCGGGGGCGATCATGAACCCGGCCCGCAGTATCGACTCGTGCCAGAGTCCCGTGAGGAGGAGCACGCCACCCAGGACGAGCGCCCCGAAGCCACCGAAGAAGGCGAGCGAACTCAGGTCCGCCAGCGCCACGGCCCGGTGGCGGATGACCGCCGGCTCGATGATCGGGTTGGGGTGATGCCGGGAGCGCAGCACGAGCCCGGCCCCGGCGACGACGGCCAACGCGAAGGCGCCCAGGATGCGCCCACTGGTCCATCCCCAGTCCGACCCTTCGACGATGGCGGCGACCAGGCTGGCAACGGCGACCGTCAGCAGGCCGGCGCCGAGGACATCGGACTTCTGGGCATCGGGGTCGCGCACCTCGTCGAGGACGCGGACGCCCAGCACGAGCGCCACCAGGGCGAAGGGCAGGTTGACGAGGAAGACCCACCGCCAACTGGCCTGGACCAGCAGCCCGCCGATCGGTGGGCCCAGCGCAGCGGCCGCGCCGCCGACGGCCGACCACAGGCCGATGGCCGCACCTTTGCGCGCGGGGCCGAAGGCGGGCAGGAGCAGCCCGAGGGAGGTGGGCAGCATGAGGGCACCGCCGACGGCCTGCAGAATGCGGGCGGCGACCAGGAGCCCCAAGGAGGGCGAGACGGCACACAGTGCCGATGCGGTCGTGAAGATGGCCAGCCCCAGGAGGAAGGCCCGCTTGCGACCGGCCCGATCGGCCCAGCGGCCCGCCGGGACGAGGGCCGCCGCGAAGACGATGGTGTAGGCGCTCAGCACCCACGAGAGCGAGCTCAGGCTCTCGTGGTGGTAGGTGGCGGAGATGCTGGGGAAGGCGATGTTGACGATGAAGAGGTCGAGCGAGGACAGGAAGACGCCGGTGAGGACGATCAGGGCGGTGAGGACCGGTCGGGCCCGCTTCGCCCCCACAGCAGGACTCTCCATCAGTTCTGTCATGCAATGCACTCTAGAGGACAAGGTTCTATGAAACAACCCACCGATCCAATAGGGGCTCTGGCGACGCCCGCCCGGCTTTGCGACGGCCATTCGCAAGCCCGTCAGCGCCTGGAGGCCCCGGGCACTCCGGGCGCTCTGGCTCCGGCGTCACTACCGTGCGGGTCATGAGTGACGACACGGCATGGCTGGACGCGACGGGACAGGCGGAGCTGATCCGCAGCAAGGAGGTGTCGCCCGTCGAGCTGGTCGACGCCGCGATCGGCCGCATCGAGAAGCTCAACCCCGAGCTCAATGCGGTCGTCCACGAGCTCTTTCCGCGCGCCCGGGACCAGGCGGCCGGTGCGCTGCCCGACGGTCCGTTCCGCGGCGTGCCTTTCCTGCTCAAGGATCTCGGGGCGGAACTCGCCGGCACACCCTTCAACGAGGGGCTGGAGTTCTCCGGTGACTACCGTTCGCCCACCACCCAGACGTTGACGCAGCGTTACATCGACGCCGGCTTCGTCATCTGTGGCAAGACCAACACGCCGGAACTCGGGATTCTGCCGACGACGGAGCCCCGGCGGTTCGGGCCGACGCGGAACCCGTGGGACACGACCCGGTCGACCGGTGGGTCCTCGGGTGGCTCGGCGGCGGCGGTGGCGTCGGGCATGGTGCCGGCCGCGCACGCCAACGACGGCGGCGGCTCCATCCGTATTCCGGCCTCGTGCTGCGGCCTGGTGGGATTGAAGCCGACGCGAGGGCGCAATTCGCTGGCACCCGCCTACGGCGACCTGATGGGCGGGCTCGTGGCCGAGCACGTGGTGACGCGCTCGGTGCGCGATTCGGCCGCCATTTTCGACGCGACCGCCGGCCCCGTGCCAGGCGATCCCTACTGGGCGCCCCCGTTCCGCGGTCCGTCTTTCTCGGCCGCGGCGGCAATCCCACCACCGCCGCTACGTGTGGCGGTCCTGTCCGCCTCGCCCGTCGGCAGCGAGGTGCACGCAGACTGCGTGGCGGCGGTGCAGGCCGCGGCGGCGCGCTGCGAGTCGCTGGGCCACCGGGTGGAAGAGGCGACGCTGCCGGTCGACGGCGACGCCTTCGTCACCCACTTCGTCAACCAGTGGGCCTGCAGCAATGCCTGGGCTTTGGCCGACTGGGAGAAGCGGCTGGGCCGAGCGGCCACGGAGGCGGACCTGGAACCGTTGAGCTGGGCGCTCGTCGAGCTCGGTCGCTCGGTCGACGGGGGGCAGTATCTGGTCTCGGTGCAGGAGCTGCAGTCCATCAGCCGCCAGATCGCCGACTACTTCGAGGGGATCGATGTCCTGCTCACGCCCACGCTCGCCGAGCCTCCGGCGCCGCTGGGCACCTTCGATTCGCCCCCGGGCGAGCCGTTGGCCGGCCTCTTCCGCGCCGCCACCTACACGCCCTTCACGCCGCCCTTCAACGTGACCGGACAGCCGGGGATCTCCCTCCCGCTGCACTGGAACGAGGACGGGCTGCCGATCGGCGTGCAGTTCGTCGGGCGCTTCGGCGACGAGGAGACCTTGCTGGCGCTGGCCGGCCAGCTCGAGCAGGCCGCCCCCTGGGCCGAGCGCCGGCCGCCGGTCGCGGCCTGAGCCGACCGGCGGTCAGCTCACCAGGACGCAGCGCGTGCCCGAGTAGATCGTGGGCATGCACTTGTTGCAGTGGATGCACAGGGAGGTGGACGACGTGCCCGCCTGCATGCGGTTCGGCAGATCGGGCTCGCGCAGCAGGGCACGCGCCATGGCGACGAAGGCGAACCCCTCGGCGAGCGCCGTCTCCACGGTCGCCAGTTCGGTGATGCCGCCGAGGAGGATCAAGGGCATGGAGAGGGCGCGCTTGAACTGGCGCGCGTAGGGGAGGAAGAAGGCCTCCTCGTAGGGGTACGAGCGCAGGAAGCGGTGACCGATGAAGCGGAAGCCGAGCCGGACGGGTGCCGGCAGCGTGGCGCCGAACTCCTGGAGCGGGGCGTCGCCCCGGAAGAGGTACATCGGATTCGCCAGCGAACTGCCCCCGGTGAGCTCCAACGCGTCGAGCGCGCCGTCGGCTTCGAAGAGCGCGGCGATGGCGACGCTCTCGTCGAGCCAGAGGCCGCCGTCGACCCCGTCGGCCATGTTGAGCTTGGCCGTCACCGCAACGTCGGGGCCGGCCGCGTCGCGCACGGTGCGCAGGACGGCGCGGGCGAAGCGGGCGCGGTTCTCGACCGATCCGCCGAACTGGTCGTCGCGACGGTTGAGCTTGGGGCTCAAGAACGCGCTCAGTAGGTAGTTGTGCCCGACGTGGACCTCGATGCTGTCGAAACCCGCCTGCACGGCCAGCGTCGCGGCGCGCCGGTAGTCCTCGGTGATGCGCTCGATCCCGGCGACGTCGACGGCGCGCAGACGCGAGCCCATCGGCGTCAGGCCGCCCGAGGGCGAGAGGGCGGGCGCGCCGTTGGACCGCGCGTTGGCGACCGGCCCCGCATGGCCGATCTGTGCAGCGGCGGCCGCGCCTTCGGCGTGTACGGCGTCGGTCAGACGGCGCAGTCCGGGAACTGTCTCCTCGTTCAGCAGCAGGCAGTGGCGATCGGTACGGCCCTCCGGTGAGACCGCCAGGTAGGCCACGGTGGAGAGCGCAGCTCCGCCAGCGGCCACGCGGCGATGGAAGTCGATCAGGTCGTCGCTGACCCGCCCGCCCGGCATCACGCCCTCGAAGGTGGCCGCCTTGATGATGCGGTTGCGCAGGGTGAGCGGCCCGAGGGGTGCCGGGGCGAAGACGGGCGGGACGGCATCGCCCGGGATGGATGGCGGCATGGGCCTACCTTTGCCGAGCGCCGCGCCGGCTGCACGTCGGCGTCAGCCCCGCCGTTGCGCGGTCGCCTCCAGCGACGGGTTGTGCGGCGGGCTGCCCACCCCGCAGGCCCAGGTGGGCACCGCCGCTTTCGCTGCGGCGACGCGCTGGGTGCGGGGCGGATTGCGGATGGTCAGGACGGCGAGCAGGCCGCCGGCCGCACTGACGGCGCCCGAGATCAACATGGCGGTACGGAAGCCCTGGGCCAGCGTGGCACTGTGCAGGGCGGCGGCGCCGGTCAACCCGGCCAGGAGCGGCAGCACGGCGACGGCGAGGAGGCCGGCGGCCCGGGCGACGACGTTGTTGACGGCCGAGGCCACCCCGGAGTGCTCGGGCGGTGCCGCGCCCATGGCCGTCGCTGTCAGCGGGGCGACCGTGATGGCCAGCCCGAAGGCGAAGAGCAGGACGGCCGGGAAGACCTGCGTCCAGTAGCTGCCGGGACCGGTCGCCCGCGTGAGGAGGGCGAGCCCGGCGCCGACGACGAGGGGGCCGACGCTCATCTGGAGGCGGGGGCCGATGCGGGCCGACAGTGCGCCGGACCGGGCCGACAGGGTCAGCATCACGACTGTGAGGGGGAAGAGGGCGATGCCCGACTCGAGCGGCGAGTAGCCCTTCACGAGCTGCAGCTCGATCGGGAGCAGGAAGAGGGCGCCGCCGAGGGCGCCGTAGACGACGAACGTCACGCCGTTGGCCCCGTTGAACTGGCGGGAGCGGAACAGCCCGAGGGGGAGCATGGGATGGGCCCGCAGGTGCTCGACGACGAGGAAGGCGGGAGCCGACACGACGGCCACGATCAGGCAGGCCATGACGGCGGGACTGGTCCACCCGCGTGTGGGCCCTTCGATGAGCCCGTAGGTCAACGCGGCCAGGAACACCACCGCGAGGGCGGCGCCGACGGAGTCGACACGCCCGCTCGTGCTGGGATCCCGTGACTCGGGGACATGGCGCGCCGTGATGACGAGCACGGCGGCAGACAGTGGGAGGTTGATGAAGAAGACCCAGCGCCAGGAGGCGACGGCGATGAGGTAGCCCCCGAGCAGCGGGCCGACGGCGGACGCCACACCGCTCAGCCCGGACCAGGCGCCGATGGCCCGGGCCCGGTCGTCGGCGCGGAACGAGGCCTGCAGGATGGCCAGGCTGGCCGGGGCCAGCAGCGCGCCACCGATACCCTGGACGACGCGGCGGCGATGAGGAGCCCTGCCGTCGGTGCGATGCCGCAGACGGCCGACGCGGCGGCGAACCAGACGACCCCGATGGAGAAGATGCGCTTGCGCCCGTAGCGGTCGCCGAGGGAGCCCCCCAGGAGCAGGAACGCGGCCAGCGTGAGCGAATAGCCGGTGACCACCCACTGCAGGGTGCCGACGCCGCCGTGGAACTCGCGGCCGATGGAGGGCAGGGCGATGCTGACCACGGTCGAGTCGAGCAGGGCGATCCCCGACCCGAGGACCATGGCCGTCAGGACCCAGCGCCCGCGCCCGCTCGAGAGCGCCAGCTCCTCGGATGAGGCACCGGCACCGGCACCGGCCCCTGCCCCGGCCGGAGTCGACGCACCGGCCCCGCCCGGGTTGCTCACCGGGGAGTGTGGGGCTTGCTCAGAGAGGCGATGGCACCGTGGCTGCGCACGGAGCCCGACCCCGGGTCTGGGGCGGCAGCGCCCACCACCGCGATTCGACCCCCGAC
Source organism: uncultured Acidimicrobiaceae bacterium (assembly GCA_963755655.1). Classification (GTDB taxonomy): domain Bacteria; phylum Actinomycetota; class Acidimicrobiia; order Acidimicrobiales; family RAAP-2; genus Bog-473. Next base: position 11,228 of record CAVWKX010000013.1, on the reverse strand, counting down.
GTGCACGTCCCCAATCATGGTTCGTGAGGCGTCTCGGCGCGGGCGGCCCGCAGCGTCACTTCAAGATGTTGACGGCGCGGGCGACGACGAGGACCGCCACGACCAGGGAAATGGCCTCCTCAGCCATCATCATCAGCTTCATCCAGGGCTTCACGGCGGACACGTCGGTCGGGCTGAAGGCGGTGGCGGTGGCGAAGGCGAAATGGAAGTAGTCGACGAAGGTCGGATACCAGCCCTCCTCGACGTGTTGTGTATGCAGCATTTCGGGGAAGATCAGCGCCGGCCGGATGTCCGTGCCCGCGGCGCGTGCGGCCGGACCACCGCGGTCGAGGTTCCAGTACCAGAGCGCGAAGGCGATGATGTTGGAGAGCCAGATAGCGGCGCCGCTGGCCAGCAACACCTTGGCGTCCTGCGTGAACTTCGAGACGTCGATGATCCCGATCACCAGACGGACGGCGGCATCCGCGTTGGCGAGGGAGATGAACGCGATCAACACGGTGGTCAGATTGTGGAGCCAGGGCCGGTCCCGGTCGATGCGCCCGGGATCACCGATGATCAGCACGGCCAGCAGCCCGACGACCAGCACCAGGAAGACCCACGCCGCATCGCCATTGCGCAACTCGTGCGGCAATGTCGCGCGCAACAGGCCCGTGGCGATCACGGCGATCGCCATGGGCCAGCGCGGCTCGCCGAGGCGAGCCTTCTGCTGGTGCGGCGGTCCAGGGCGGATGGACATGGGGCTATCTTCCCGCACGCCGAGTCGCGAACCGGGTACTGCACGAAGGGCGAAGCCAACACGGCACCCATCGCCCCGAACCGCTACGGAACGTACGCCCCCTGGAACGCCAGCACGGCGTAGAGCGCCATTGCCGCGCCACACAGTACGTAGGTCACGGTGGCCACCCGTGGCGACCGGATCAGCGTCGCACCCGCCATCACGAGGGGAACGCGCTGAGCGTGTAGCGCTCGAAAGAGTCGAGATTCGACCCCGAGAGGGCGACGAGGACGACGCAGAGCGCGAACGCGGCGTAGGACACGGGCAAGCGCCAGAACGCCACCACGATCAGGATTGCGGCGACGCCGATCCACGGGACGTGCAACGCGTCGCCGACGTGGTGCCCGTGGGCCAAGGCGGTGAGCGCGTGGTAGATCGTCGAGAGGGGATCGGCCAGCGCCCCGTGGTGGGCCTGTTGCTGCTGGATCTTCAATGGTTCGAGGAACCCTCCGGACGTTGAGCGCACCCACGCGAGATAGGTGACGGTTCCGGCGACAGAGGCCACGATGGCCACGACCTTGCCCGGCCATCCCCGCCAGCGGTCGGCGCGCCAGGAGCGGATCACCTCAATGAGGGCGGGCACCGCGAGGAGACACCCGATCGGGCGGGCTGTTCCCGCCAGGTACCCGAAGAGGCCGGCCCACCACCAGTTCCCTCGCCGTATGTTGACGAAGACGGCGACCGCGAGCAGGACCAGCAGCGCCTCCGAGTAGCCCATCACGAAGACGAACGCCGGCGGGGCAAGCATGATCAGCCACACGGCTCGCCGGGCGAGGACGGCCTCCCGGAACTCGGAGCGGACGAGTGCGTAGAGACCGACCCCCAACAAGAGCGACGCGGCATTCGTGATCGCGAGCGAGGCGATGCCCACGGTGAGCGATGTGATGTCGCTCAGCCAACGGTCGAGGAGGGGGAGCAGGGGGAAGAACCGGGTCGCTGACGGCGGGAGCGCACCGTAGCCGTGCGCGGCGATGGTCTGGTACCAGCCCGCGTCGGAGCCCAGCAGCCCGTCATGCGATTCGAGCACCGCTTTGCTGTTCGTGATGTGAAAATGCGAGACCTCGTACTTCGCCATGCCCAGTGCAAGCAGTGTGATGACCCGTGCCGTGAGCCACGGCAGCCAGGCGACACCGAGTGCTTCGAGGACAAGGCCGCGGCGACCGCGCCAGCGCGCGAGCAGACCCTCTGTCGACCCGAGATCATCTGACGGGTGCACGTCTGTGCTCACGGTCATCGGGGAAGCGGTGTCCAATGCTCCCGACGTCATAGAGGGATGTTTGCACGTCGAAGACGCCACCGCGAGTCTTCGACGAGGAGCATCGGCCAGCGTCCGGGAGAAGGGCGCGGGCTGTTGTCTGGCTCGATGCCATGAAAACAATCGCACCCGCTCGTGCCAACAATGGTCACCCGGGCATGCCTTGAACCTTCGAGAGGCAAGGCTGCTAGCCCCGAGCGCCGGCTTCCTGGCAGTTACGGCAACGGCCGAAGATCGAAAAGTGATGGGGATCGATGGCGAAACCGAACTCCTTCTGGGCCCGATCGGCCAGGTTGACGAACAGTTCGTCGGGCGCCTTGACCGCCGTACCGCAGTGTTCGCACACGAAATGGCAGTGGGCGGTGGCGGCCAGGTGGTACGTGGCCGGCCCATGCCCGAGATGCGAATGCACGACGACCCCCAACCGTTCGAGCTCCTCGAGGTTGCGATAGATCGTCGACAAGTGCACGTCGGGAGCCCTCGCCTGGACGATGCCGGCGAGGTCCTCGGCACTGTGGTGGCCCGGGTCGTCGAAGATGGCCTCGAGCAGCAACCGGCGGGAGCTCGTGACGCGTCCCCCGCTCTCACGGACCAGGGCGAGCACGTCATCGACCGAGTGGACGCCGTGCTGCGGTACATCGAGGCCGAAGGGAACACCCATGACTGACCCAGTGTAGGACCGGACCATGTCGCGATCAGTCCTCGGATTCCATCACTGACGGGGTCGTCGATAGGGTGTCGGGATGGCTCACGAGACAAGCACGGGATCGTCGCCGATCGTCAGAGGCTTGATGAATGGCCTTCGGGAGGTGCTCCCGAAGGATGACCAGGAAAAGCTGGCTGCCTTTACGGAGCAAGCCGAAGCGGCGAACCCGCGGGGGGACCTCCACCGGGCGTGGCATTGCCTGCATTGGGCGATCGAGGTGTCGGAGCAGCCGAAGCACTCGCACATCGCCGACGTCGGTATCCGGCTCAAGGAGACCTACAAGGCCTGGCAGGACATTGTGCTCGGCACCGAGTTCGGCTCCGACGTGAAGATCGGCAAGGGCAATCCATCGCAGGAGATCAAGGGCGATCAGAAGATCGGCCCCGGAGAGGACATCGAGCTCCTGTGGGTCGGCGAGTCCGTTTCCGTCGCCAAGAGTGCGGCTGAGAAGAACGGATGGGACAGCGTTCCCTGGCAGGGCTTGCTGCAAGAGGTTCTTCGGATCGGCTAGCGGTGATCCGGCTCCCCTCCTCGGGGGCCGCACTTTCCTCTTCAGGGTCGAGGGCGTCGGCGCGGACCCGATGCAGGCGTGACCGCCGGCAGAGAGCTCCCACCTCCAGCCAGGGCAAACCCACTCGCGCGTAAAAGCAGGTCAAAAACGCGCACGTGTCGGATCGAGAATTTCTTCCTTCGAATCAGCATCCAAGCCAGCCATCCGTTCCGTACGAAATCCGGAGGACCGAACGGAGGGTCGACCATGAGTCCTGATCCGAGTGACACGTCAGAACACGGCACCGATGGTTGGCGGGAAGGTCTGAGCCGGCGCAACTTCCTGCGCCGCGGAACATTCACTGCGGCGGCCGTCGCTGTCGCGAGCAGTGTTCCCGGCTTGTCCACCCTCGTGGCGGGAACCACGGCGAACGCTCCGGCCGTCGAAGCAGGCGTCGACGATGTCGGAGACGACGCCGGCGCTCTTTCGGACCCGCTCATCGCTCAGGTGAAGGACGTGACGACCGGCGAGATGAGCCTCTTCCAAGGGGAACGGGAAGTCGTGGTCCGCATCCCCGAACTTGCCCAAAGTCTGCTGTCCGCCGCACGCCAGTAGTCCGCTCAGCGCAATCAGGAGGAAATGCCATGTCATCACACCGCGAAGCACCGGAAATCTCGAAGGATCCCGCAGCCGACAGCACGGATGTCTATGCCTTCGTGAGCCCGGACAAACCCGGGACGGTCACACTGATCGCCAACTACATCCCACTGGAGGCTCCCGACGGCGGCCCGAACTTCTATGAGTTCGCGGACGATGTGCTCTACGAGATTCACGTGGACAATACCGGCGACGGCAATCCGGACATCAGCTATCAGTTCCGCTTCACGACGGTGAACAACATCCCCTCGTCCTTCCTCTACAACGACGGGCCCATCACGTCTCTGACCCCCCCGTCGCCGTCGTCGAACTGGAACCGCCAGCAGACGTACACGTTGACCCGCGTCGACAACAATCCGCACAATCGCTGGGGAGCGTCCTCAGTCGTGCTGGGCTCCGGGCTCCTGTGCCCACCCTGCAACATCGGACCGCTGTCGACACCGAACTACGCCGCACTGGCGGCGACCGCCGTTCACTCGGTGGGGGCGGGGACCTTCTCGGCTCAGGTGTTCGTCGGTCAGCGAGCGGAGGGCTTCTACGTCGACTTGGGAGCAGTGTTCGACCTCGGAGATCTGCGAGGCTTCGCTGGTGACCACGCCGGCGGTCCCGCCGCTGGCCTCTTGAACGGCATGCCCGGCGTGAACTCGACCGCCGACGTCAACGTCCACACGCTGGCGCTGCAGGTGCCCGTGTCCGAGCTCACGCGCGCCACGCCCAGCGGACCAGGCGACCCGGCAGCTGTCATCGGCGTCTGGACCACGGCCAGCCGTCAACGGGTCCGCGTCGGGGGCAACTGGTTCAACGGAGGCGGTGTCTGCAGTGGTCCTTGGACCCAGGCGTCGCGCCTCGGCAACCCGCTCACCAACGAGCTCCTCATTGGCATCGGCGCCAAGGACGTCTGGAACACGCAGCCGCCCACTTCGGACGGAACCGAGTTCCTGAGTTACTTCTCCAACCCGCTGTTGCCCCAGCTTCTGCCGAATCTGTATCCGGGCGTGTTTCCGAACCTCGCCAAGTACAACGGTGGCGTCTCCAACGCGTGGCCCGATATTGAGGCGATCTTTCTCACCGGGATTCCAGCCGGTGTCATCACCCAGGCCCCCACTTTTACGAACTACAACGGGACGGGCGTCAAGGCCGACATGTTGCGGCTCAATACAGCGATCCGTCCTTCGCCGAGCCCGAACAGCTTGGGCCTCCTCGGGCTCGACGTGGCGGGATTTCCGAACGGCCGGCGTGTGTTCGACGACGTGGCGACCATTGCGCTGCGTGCGGTCGCGGGAGCAACCCTCGGCTATGTGGTTCCGTCCTTCACGGCCGACGCCGCAGCCGGATTGGTCGACTTCGGGCTCACGAACGGTGGGACTGGGACGGACCTCTCGGCCAAGGGCACCGAGGACTACCTGCCAGCCTTCCCCTATCTGGGAACGCCGTACAGCGGCTACAAGAACCCCGCCGCCACACCGGTGTCGGTGGCATCGTAGTCATGGACCATCTCACCGGGACGAGCGAAATGGGATCGGTCGTGCTCGACATCGGCGGCGACCTCGGTGCCGCAGTCGTGCACACACCGGCGACCCTGGCCGGGTTGGAGATAGAGATACGGCGTGAGGGTGCCGAATGGGACGGAACGCACGTCGCGGTCCGTGCTCGGCGTACTCCAGAAGGCGAGGTATACGCAGCGCTCTTTCCGGCCTTGGAACAAGGCAGCTATGAGGCACGCGTGCGAGGCGACGACAACGGAACAGTCGTTGCGGTGGCTGTGGAGGGCGCACGGGTGAGCGAGGCTCGGCTGGCGCCATAGGAGTCTGGTGTCGAGCTAGCGCGGACCGTCGCGGTCGAGGTACCAGTGGTTGACGACAGAGGGAAACCACTCGGTGTCCGAGCCGGGATATCGGGTAATTGAGAACCGGCTCATCGTTCGCTGGCCACCTTCCTGGTCGCCGTAGAGCAGATCGACGAGCAGCATCTCATGGCCGGCGAGCGCGGCTTCGACTCGGGCCCGGTCGGGATCGTCCCGCGTCCGTATGGCCGCCTGCCAGAAGCTCAGGTCGTGTGGTGGCGAGTAGAGGTCCCGTGTTTGGGGCCGGAAATTGCCCGGATCGGGACGGGTCATCTGCGGTTGCTCCAGCATCTCCTCGCGACTTGCGTTCGGGTTGATCAGCTGACCTGAGTCAACCCTCCAGCCGAGGATCACGGCGGTACCAGTCCCGACGTTCTGCAGCGACATGGCCATGTAGACGACGCCGTCCTCCTCTTCGAGGATGGCCCGACCGGGCGGTAGACGCGGCAAAATGCCCGTCTCCCCATCTCACCTTTTGCAGGGTTTCATGCGGCCGGGATGCGAAGAGGACGGGGCGCAGTCCGGCCTGATACGCGCGCTCGGCGTTGCGCCCGGCGCGGTTACCGGATCGGACCGAGGCAAACGTGGCCACGGCCAGGACCAGGGTGCCGATGGCAGTGCCCCACGACGCCCAGTCAGTCGCGAGCATGAGCCACCCGCTCCGAGTCGACTCTCACGCCGAGAGGCACCAGGCGGTCGTCACCGTTCGATCATCCGCATCTGCTGCTCGTTGTGGTGTTCACCGGCAGCTGCTGGAAGCTTGTCGAGCCGGTCGATCTGCTCCGCGCTCAGCTCGAGCGTGTCGGCACCGACATTCTCCTCGACCCGCGCCACTCGCTTGGTGCCGGGGATCGGAGCGATGTCGTCGCCCTTCGTCAACAGCCAAGCCAGCGCCACCTGACCCGGAGTGGCCCCGAGTTCGGCGGCGACGCCCTCGACCTCGTCGACGAGGCGCTGGTTGCGCTCGAAGTTCTCACCCACGAAGCGGGGATTGGTCTTGCGGGAGTCGGTGTCGTTGAACTCGTCCAATGAACGGACCGCTCCCGTGAGGAGTCCCCTTCCAAGGGGTGAGTAGGCGACGAACCCGATGCCCAACTCGCGCAGGACCGGCAACACCTCCTTTTCCTGGTCGCGGGTGAACAACGAGTACTCCGACTGGAGGGCGGCGATGGGATGGACGGCGTGGGCTCGGCGGATTGTGCCCACCCACGCCTCGGAGAGGCCGATGTGTCGCACCTTTCCTTCGGTGACCAGTTCGGCGAGTGCCCCTACGGTCTCCTCAATGGGCGTATTGGGATCCACCCGGTGTTGGTAGTAGAGATCGATGTGGTCCGTGCCGAGTCGCCGCAGTGAGCCCTCGAGGGCGGTGCGGACGTTAGCGGGACTGCTGTCCAGACGGCCGGGACCGTCGCCTGCGTGCGAGACCATCCCGAACTTCGTGGCCAGCACCACCTGGTCACGTCGATCCTTTATGGCCGAACCGACGAGCTCCTCATTCGTGAACGGCCCATAGATCTCGGCGGTGTCGAGCAGGGTGACGCCGAGGTCGAGGGCCCGGTGGATCGTCCGAATCGACTCGGCGTCGTCCTCACCGGCGCCCGTGTACGCGGTTGACATGCCCATGCCGCCCAGCCCGATGCGGCCGACGTCCAGCGTTCCCAGACGGATGTGCTTCACGGTTGTGTTCCCCTCTCCGTTCGCGGTGATGCGCCGGCCCGACCATTGACGATTTTGTCAGACCCAAGGGCGATCGTGACCGGAACCGGCCTAAAGGACGGAGGCCGCCACGGTGGAGGGCCTCCGCAGCGGCAGGTTCGTGCGAGGGCGGGTGATCTCGAAGAATCCCTGCTGTTCCGAGAGCACCTGAATGGCGTCCCAGAGACGGAGTGCGTCCTCCCCGGTCGGAGCCGGCGCCATTACGGGACCCTTGAACCCGTGTGGAGGATCGGTTCGGATGACGATCGTCGGGGTCTGGGTTTTCGGACCCCCGAAGGCGTAGGCAACCTCCATGGCGTCACAGATCGGATCGTCCCACTTCTCGTCATCGGCTGCTGCTCTCAGCCCGGGGTCGAGGCCGGCGGCGGACACGCAGCCGGTCAAGAGTGATTCGGCGTCGGGGCGCTCGCCCGCGAAGTTCCGGGTTCCCCATTCTGTGTACAGACGGTCGACGATCTCCTCTCCCTGCTCAGCGCGCGCCGCCTCGAAAATGCGCAGCATGCGATGACTGACAGCATGAGCGTCCAGGGCTTGTTGTCGGTACGCCTCCGGCACGGTGGGCGCCACGTCGTAGTCGTCCCGGATCTCGAGGCAGTACGAACGCCAAGAGATGACCAGGTCCCGCTGCGGCGCCACGTCTCGCAGCCAACGGGAAGTGACCCACGCCCACGGGCAGCTGGGGTCGATGAACACCTCGACATTGGTCATATCGGCAGAGTAACGGAGCAGTCGTGGAGTTCAGCCACGACATCGACCTGTACGCTCCAATCCCGATGACGCAACGAGGTCGCCGACAGACCGGAAGTGCCTCGTGACGGGGTCGGAGCACGCCCATGATCGGATCCGGCGGTGGGCGGCCACGATGCTGGCGCACCGGACAGAAAATCACGGCATTCATCACGACGCGGCGCGGGCAAGAACCTTGTACCAGACGTCCACCATGTCTGCACTTGTCGACGGCATCTACGACGGATCCATGACCATTGCCGAATTGTTGGAGCATGGCGATTTCGGAGTCGGCACGTTCAATCACCTCGACGGCGAGATGATCGTCAACGAGGGCGTCTGCTTCCATCTGTTCTCGAGCGGCGAAGCACGCGTCGCGAGTCCGCATGACCTGACGCCGTTCGCGGCCGTCACCGCATTCGAACCCGATACGAAATTCGACGTGGAGAAACCAACATCTCGTGTCGACCTCATTGCGCAGATTGATGAGCGCCTCTCGAGCGAGAACCTCTTCTATGCGATCAGGGGCGCCGGACGCTTCTTGACGGTCTCCACGCGCACGGCGACGCGCCAGGAGGCTCCCTACCTGCCGCTGCCCGAGGCCACGGCCAGCGAAGCCGAGCGGACGTTTACGGACACGGCCGGCGTTCTCGTCGGCTTCAAGACGCCCGACTACGAGCAGGGCATCTCGGTGGCCGGCTACCACCTGCACTTCCTCAACGATGAGCACACTGCAGGTGGCCACGCCTTCGACTTCCTGTTCGAGGAAGGCGTCGTCGAGATCATGACGGTGTCGGAACTCCGACTCAGCCTCCCGACCTCGGGACCGTTCCTGGCCGCCGACCTGGACAGCAGGGACCTGGACGAGGGGATCCGCAAAAGCGAGGGATGAGGGTTTCCCGACTCCGGGCTATCCCAGGTACTTTCCGAGGAATTCCAGCGACGGTGGCTCCTGCGCGGTGAAGAAGTCTCCCGTGTGGCACCCCTGGGAGAACTCGACGATGGCTGAGCTGGGCAGAGCCTGGCCCAGGGCGACGACACCGGGATGGAACGGATCGTCGAATCCCGAAGCGACTCGCACCGGCGTCTTCGCCAGGGCCTGAGCGTGGGTCACCGCGTCGTTGGCGTTGAAGGCTGCGGTTGATGCGTACGCCCCTTGGTTCGCTGCCCGGGCCTGCGTATAGCTGGTCCAGATGGCTGGACTGATCGCAGCTACCGCGCTGAAGAGCGCCGGGTATTTCTCGGCCAGGAGCAGCGCCCCATAGCCGCCCATGGAGATGCCCATGGTCCCGACCGGCTTCGAGCCTTGCCCGAGACCGAACCGCCGGCACATCGGGAGCAGCTCATGGACGACCATCGCCATCGGATCGTCGCCGGGATGGGGGTTCCAGTAGCCGGTGCCGCCGTCAACCGTGACCATCGCCATGGGCGGCAGTGGTGCGCCGTTCAATTCGAGAGCGACCGCTTGAGCCGGAGTCATTCCGGTGAGGGCGTTCGCATGATTCGCACCCTCGCCGTGCAGCATGACAATGAGAGGAACGGCGGTGCCAGGCTCGTGGTCCGGCGGCCAGGCGATGGTGTATCCGACGTTGCGCCCACGAGCGCGGGAGTAGAAGCGCCCGGATCTCGACACCCCAGTCGGAGAGAATCGCAACGGAGCTGCCACGACCGAACACGCGCCGTCGATTTCATCGAGCTCTTGTTGGCCGGGGAGGATGCCATGCGACACGAGTTCGACACCCAGCGCTCCGCCGGCGAACACGGCGGCGACACCGGCTGCTCCGACGGTGAGGACGCGCCGCCGCGACCATCTGCCTCCTGTCCTTCCTGTGACTTCCGGAGGCTTCACTTCGGGATACCCCCAGACCGTGTCCGATGAGAAAGGACCGGCCAGCTCGCGACGCGGTAGCCGTTCACTCGAGAGGTTGTTAGCGACGAGCGAATGCTCGGGTTGTGTCCCCGGTGCACTCCACTGCTCGGCCGGCAAGAGCGAGTGAAGCGACCAGGACCGCTAACTCAATGACATCAATCGCTCCAATGTGGAACAGGTCCCGAGGACCTGGCCCGCCATCGACGATCCACAGAGCCGCACCGATCAGAAACAGAGCCATCGTGCTAGCGACGACGAATCCCATCGCTCGCTCGAATCGGAGGACTCGGTCGGAAAACTCGAGTCTGCGGACGAGTTTGGCCACGCCCACGACAACGGCACCCAGCGCGAGCGGGCAGGCGAACATCCACATCACCTCCGCTCCTGGGAAGGTGCTCAGCGCAGCCGGGTGAAGCCAGTAGGAGCTCAGGAAGAGGGTGGAGGCCCAGGCGTAGGCAGCAACTCCACCGGGGACGACGCCCTGATGGGTCCACGGGTGCCCACCAGTCCCCGGCCATCCGTTGGCGAAATGATGTGTACCCAACGTCAACGCCATGAGACCGACGATGACCAGGCTCAGCGGGCGCAGCGTGGCCCAGCGCCGACCGCCCGCAAGGTTTCGTAGCGCGAGGTAGGCCACCGGCACGGCGCATGCAATGCTCGCCGCGCCAATGACGGCAACGCCAGCCGTCATGATGAACATGGCCATGGTGGTGGCGACCGTGTTTGGCGCGGACCATTGCCAACCGATTGTGAGCTGCGCCCAAATGGCAACGGCGACGGTCACGAACAGTGATGCTGCGCAGGCGAAAGCCGCCAGCGAACGGCGTCCATCCTCGTCGGGACAGAGGGATTGACCCCCAAGCCCGGCGACGGCGAAGCGAGCCATGAGACCACCGCGGGCCACGTCGAGAGTCCGACTGAGCGATTGCGGTCGTTCCGCCAGGTCGTCCACCAAGAGCTCGACGAACTCATCTCCGTAGCGGGCCCTCCATTCACGCGGGTACCACCGCGCGAGCAGTGCCGCTCGTTGCCGCAGGTCCGCTGTCACGGCGTCCCCCAGGTACCGGCAAGGCGTCGGAGACCGACGTCGGCGACCCTGCGCTGAGCCGCGAGGTGAGTGCGAAGGGTCTCGGCCCCGATCGCCGTCAGCCGGTATGGGCGACGGCGGTCGTCGGCCTGGTCGTCCG
>CAVWKX010000012.1:0-371142 GCA_963755655.1 uncultured Acidimicrobiaceae bacterium | reverse complement strand
AACCATTGCTGTCTCGAGGTCGGTCGCCTGTCCGTCCAAGCCACGGATCAGGTCGTCGTATGCAATCTCAATGGGTGTAGGCATGATTCCTTCCTAACAGCAGATGGGGTCGCCATGCGTCGACTCTGCCATAGCGGCCTTCCCATTATCCCGGCGAAGTGAACTCACCCCTTTACCCCACGGCTCGGTAGCCGTCCCCCCACCACCAGACTCCTGACGAATCCTCGTCCAGTGAGCTGTAGTAGCTGCCTAGAGGCTCGGAGATTTCGTAGATGGCAATCTCTGCGGCAATCTGCTCCTCGGGCGAGGCCTCGTTGCCAGCCATCGGAGGGCGGTCCAAGCGGCGGCGGAGTCCCGTGCGCTCTGGCCATTGGGGGTGGTCGTAGATCGCTACGAGGACAGGGGTGCCATCCGGATCGACTTCGCTTCGTGCATTGACCATACGAGCAGACGCGAGCAGGTACGGATCGTCCTGGTTGAAGTACGCAATCAGCGCCTCGACAACTTTCGGTCCCCAACCCTCGGACTTCGAGGCTTCCAGCCAATCTTCGTAGGTCCACTCCATTGCTGACAATGATGTCCGAAGTACGAAGTGCTCCGTGCCGGCGAACTGGGACACACTCCCTACCACCGGTTGGCGGGCGTACCGATCCAGGAACCAAGAGTAACGGGCGTATTCTCAACAGTCAGTGCGAGTGCATCAACACCAACGACCTCGGCCTCCGGCTCATGGGAAGCGCTGCTTGAGATCGATTTGCGTCGCCCTTGCCGCGGCCGCAATCGCGTTCACCCTCCACAGAGCTTCAGCGGTCCCCGCTAGTGCCTCGGTTCCGAACACGATCAGGGGCGCTCTGCCCTCATCCGCATCAACAGCCATGACCGTTTACGAGGTCAATAACGCCACCGAACGGGAACAGGACGGCTACGTCGTAGCGAACTATCACGACAAGGACGTGGTCAGTCCTCGCACCAATGCCTTCCAGGTGACGAGCACCACGCAGTATCCAGGGCAAATCTCCACTACCTCGACCACGTCCTCGGATGGATCGCTTGTCTACCTCCCCTGTAATCCCAGGTACGACCTGATCGGCAAGAAACCATGCATTGCCTATCGAGCGCAGGGTGGCATCGGATCAGATCGGCTGGCGACGACCTACCTTCGGGAAGCTCACGGATCGGTGACCAGGCTTGGTGAGCGAACGATCGGCTCGCAGCAGACCACCGGTTACGAGTTGACCATCCCGGTCAGTGCCTACGTGGCAGGCGCCGTGCCGTCGGAGCGTTCGTGGCTGGGTCAGGAGCTTTCGCCGGCTAAGAACTTGCGAATCGATCTGTGGTCGGACAGTCGAGGACTCCCTATCGAAATGGACATCACGTTCACCTACGAGGAGACATCGGCACTGCCGGCCAAACTGCTGACGACGACGGAACATGAGAGCCTCAGCTATACCGAATCGATTCCGCCACTCAGCGTGCCGAATAGACAGACCGTCACAGTGGCTCCCAACCTGACTGCGGCTGAGCAACTTGAGAAGCAATACGCCAAAGCCTTGGGCTGAAGTCAATGCAGAACAGGTGCTCGGACGGGTTAGACGGGTAGCCCCGAAGTGCCGTACGGGGCATGTGCTGGTCGGGGCTCAGAGGTACCTAATCAGGGCTTCGTCTCTTCGTACGAACTCAATCAGACCTCGTCTCATCTCCCCGCCCGGTCCGAGAATTATGCCAGCCGCCCCGGTACACCCGGTGGTGCTCCGACTTTGGAACGCTCACGATGGCCATGAGTCGGTCGGCAAAGGAGTGATTGGAGCAGCACGATGGGGGCCGGTGCAGGAGACAACGATCCAATCAATTTCCAAGGACCCCTCCGTATGCGGCGGTGCTCTTGACATTTCCGCTGCACAGTGGACGAACGGTCTCAGTAAGAACTGAGAGTCTGAGGGGCCGAAGGGCACGCTTTGAAAGCTGGCGATCTGGGTCTCAGCTTGCATGGCTGAAACCTCGGGCTCCAGCCATGCAACAGCGTGCAACAGCTCGCTCGGACCTATTTCGTGCAACACACAACGACAAACAATGTGCAACAGCGAACACCAACAGTTTTGTATGAAAGGGATTCAGCTGGACTTTTTCTCTTATCCGCAGGTGGAGGAGATTCCCTCAAAGGGCTTCCCAAGCTGAGAACGCGGGTTCGATTCCCGTCGCCCGCTCTCGACAAACATCCTGCTAGAACGCTTGAGTGTGTTGGGGTTGCGCCGAGGGGTGCGGGCCACCTCCGGCTATACCTGTGACGGTCCAGAAGCGCCCGAGGTGGCGGTTGTCAGCTGGGTGCTGCCACCAAGCGGTGTTGGCGATCACATGGCAATCCTCACCGAGGAGGAACTCGACAGCGTCGAGGATCCGTGGATGACCGATCGCTTCCTCGACAAGGGCGCTGCGGTTGAGCATCTCGTAGCGAAATGGGGCGGACTCCTCCGGTGAATCTCCCCTGTTGTCGGGTGGGTACTCCTCGAAGACCCGCTCGACCTCGGCGCGGAGCGCTGCCAGCTCCTGGCCGGTAAAGACCGCGCCCAGTTGAACGTAGCCCTCAGACCGGAGCGACTCGACCTCAGCCGGCACCGCGTCGGATCGAACAGTCAGATATCCCTTCGACCGAGTTGGCACGCCAAGATTCTGCCCTCAGGGCGCAGACATTGCGAAGGTGCTTGGCGCCAGGCGACGGTTGACCCTGGTCCAACTTCAATCGTGCAGAGCTCCATGCGTCCGGTCCCCTTCTCAGCTCATGGACTTTGCTCCGTCGATGGTCTCGCGGATGATGTCTGCGTGACCTGCGTGTTGGGCCGTCTCAGCCACGATGTGAATGAGCGCCCGGCGGGCGGACCAATGCGCCCCGGGCTCAAACCACGGGGCCTCCGGAAGCGGGTGGGATGCATCGAGTGAAGGCAGGGCGACTATTGCCGCGTCGGTGAGTTGAGCAACGGCCTCGTAGCGAGCAATGAGGTCCGCCAGCGTCTCCTCGTCCGCCATGCGAAAGCCGGCGGCATGGGCCTCATAGGCGGCCTCGTCGGTCTGGCCATGAGCTTCCGCACCCTCCTCGATGAAGCGGACCCAGCCCTCTTCGACGAGCGCGACGTGCTTGATGATGCCTCCCAGGCAGAGCTGGCTGGCAGTGGGGCTCAGCCGAGCCTGGGCATCCGACAAGCCAGAGACGGTGCGGAGCAGGAGGTTCCGATGTTCCAGCAATGCGTTCACGAGGTCGTGGCGCTCGAGGTCAGTGGTGGTGGACGTCATGAGCTGGTCCTTTCACTTGGGGCTGATTTCGGCAACCTACGACCATTAGCGGCCAATTTCTGACCTAAATCCCGCAATACTGGCCAAGATGACCACGCCCGGGACGCGCACCCTCCGCCTGCTGTCCCTTCTCCAGTCCCGCCGCTACTGGGCTGGGACCGACCTGGCCGCTCGCCTCGAGGTCTCGCTGCGGACGCTCCGTCGTGACATCGATCGCCTACGAGACCTGGGCTACCCCGTTGAGGCGCGTCGAGGCGTAGACGGTGGCTACCAGCTCGCGGCGGGCGCAGTCCTTCCTCCCCTCTTGCTCGAAAACGACGAAGCGGTCGCCATCGGCGTAGGGCTGCACTCGGCGATCCAGGCAGGTTCGGTTGTGGGCATTGAGGAGTCCTCGCTGCGGGCGCTCAGCAAGGTGATCCAAGTGATGCCCAGTTCGCTCCGGCGCCGAATCGACGCAATTGCCGCGATGACCGTTTCCCTCCCGTGGCAGGAGTCCGCCACCAGCGTCGATGCGGTTGTCCTGGTCTCGGTGGCCCAGGCCTGCCGGGACGGTGAGCGCCTGGAGTTCGACTACACCGATAGCGGTGGTGCACCGAGCACCCGCTCAGTGGACCCGCACCGGCTGGTCCTGTTGGGGAGACGCTGGTACCTCGTCGCATGGGATCTGACCCGATTCGACTGGCGTACCTTTCGCCTCGACCGACTGACGGAGCCAAGGGTCACGGGGGCCCATGCCATCCCCCGTCAACTGCCCACGGAGAACGCTGCAGAGTTCGTGCGGTCCAGTATCGAGAGCGTCCCTTCGCGGTACCAGGTGGTCGTACTCATTGATGCCCCCACGGCCGTCGTCCGGGAGCGTGTTGGCCCGTGGGGCAGCCTCGAAGATGTCGGCCCTGGGCAGTGTCGACTCACGATGACGTCGGATTCACTTGATTGGCCAATGCTGGTCCTGGGAAATGCTGCCGCCGAGTTCGAGGTGTTGTCCCCGTTGGAGTTGCTGGACCACCTCCGAGACAGCGGAGCTTCCCCGCCTTGGCGTCACCGAACTGAGGCGGCGAGAGCGTCTCTTGGAAGGATGTCCCTATGCCAGTGCGTTATCCAGACGAGTTCCGCCAGCGGGCGTCGAGCTGGCCCGACGGGTGACAACCGTCGCTAAGGTGGCGCCGATCTCGGCATGCCGCCTCGTGCCTGCGTCGGTGGATGAAGCAAGACGACATCGACAGCGGTCGGAGCGAGGGCCTCAACACCGACGAGCGGGCCGAACTCGTGCGCCTGCGCCGGGAGTTGCGCACGGCTCAGATGGAGGTCGAGATCCTCCGACGGGCGGCCGCGTACTTCGCCAAGGAGACGCTGCCGGGCCCAAAATGATCTTACACCTTCATCGCCCGGGCCTGCACGGACCTGCCCGTGTCGACCTGCTGTCGGGTCATGAGGGTGTCGACCTCGGGCTTCTATGCCTGGCGGGCCAACCCGGTGCGATCGAAAGACCTCGACGACGCCTACTTGAGCGACACCATCGTCGACATCTGGACCATGAGCCGGCGTTCCTATGGCTCACCCCGGGTCCACGCCGAGCTCAAGCTCGGTCTCGACGTGCGCTGCTCGCGGAAACGCGTCCAGCGCCTGATGCCCAGGCCGGAGTGGCCGGCATCCACCGGCGCCGCCGGGGAGGGATGCACGAAGCGGGATCTCGATGCCCAGCCCTCCGACGACCTGGTCCAGCGGGCCTTCGACCCCGCCGAGCCGGACCGCCTCATGGGTCATAACAAGCCTTTTCGGACGCGCCGTGGAGCGAGGCGGTCGGTCTCATGGAGATCCCGGCACGGACTGAGCGCGACATCGCCTTTCGCCCTCTGGCGCAACGAGCGTCTCGATCTGCATTGGTCTCGGCATTCGAGACTTCTTTCGGCCGCCGGCATTGAACTTGGGCGCGAGATGGGTTGGAGAGCTTGACTCTGACCACTGGAGAGGGTTCACACTTCCTCTTGTGAACGAACTCATGCCAATAGGCGAGTTCTCGGAGCGTTCTGGGTTATCAGCCAGACGACTCAGGACATATGCCGCTGAGGGTCTCCTCCCGGCGGCAGCCGTGGACCCGGCCTCAGGGTACCGCTATTACTCACCAAGCCAGTTGGCTGACGCCCGAGTGATTGATGCCCTGCGGCAGGCGGGCGTACCGCTAGTAGAGATCGGCGCGTTCATTCGCCAACCTTCCGGGACACAGCTCGAGTTCTGGGCGAGACAGCTTGAGACCGACGCAAACCACCGTCAGACTGCCCTCGCGCTTGCCCGCCAACTGCTCGCCGCGAGCGAGAACCCGATGTTCCCAACCGCCAACGCAAACTCCAAGGAGGAAATCATGACCACTCTTCGAGCGGTTGGTCGTACGGACAAAGGGCAGCTTCGAGAGAACAACGAAGACGCCATCGTTGGGACGGATCGCCTCCTCCTCGTCGCCGACGGGATGGGGGGACATCCTGGCGGCGAGATCGCGTCGAATGCCGCCGCCGACGTGGTCCCTGCGGTCTTCACCGGCCAATCACTGGACGAGCTCGAAGCGGCCGTGCGTGCAGCGAACTGGGCAATCCGGGACCGTGCGGACGCGCAGGCTGGATTGGAAGGCATGGGCACCACGATTTGCGCGGCCGGGCTGTTGGCAGACGGACACATTGCCGTCGTGAACGTCGGCGACAGCCGGGCACTTCTGTGGCATCGGGGTGTACTGACCCAGCTGACCCAGGACCACAGTGTGACGGGCGAACTCATCCAGCGTGGGGAGCTACGAGACGAAGATGCCCCTCAGCATCCCCACTACGGGATTCTGACCCGAGCGCTCGGCGTGGCACCCGATGTGAAGATCGACCGCACGACGCTTGTCGTCGAACACGGAGATCGGATCGTGCTTTGTACGGATGGTCTGTCCAACGAGCTGTCACCAGAAGAGATCGCGAATGCCATGTCGAGAGGCGGAGACATGAAGGCGATCGTTGACAACCTGATCGACAGTGCCGTCAGTCACGGTGGCCGCGACAACGTGTCGGTCATGATCGCCGAAGTGGCGGCTTAAGCCCGGTCCGGTTTACGCGACCCCCCGTGCAGCTCGGGGCGTCGATCATCACGGATCCCTAAGCCACTCTCGTTTTGAAACTCGCAGATCGAGCCCGGCCTTCAGGCTGTCCACCGGCGCACTGACCACACCGTGAGCCCGAGCAGAGCACCAGCGGTCACCAAGAGGAGCACTGACTCCTTCCACTGGACCTCCCAGTAGTGGTTTGCAGTGAGATAGAACTCTCCTTCCTGGAGATGGTGGTCGGAAAGACATGCGAGGTACGTGGTGTTCAGCGCCTGGCAGCGCTGCCCGGCAGCATTTGCCGAAGGACCCGACACATGCGCGCCCGGGGCATATCGATAGCCGGAACCGAGATCCCAACTCCCTGCGGTCTCGTGGATCACCGTCGCGGTGAACGGACTGACCGTTGCATCGAATGGGCTGGCGGTCGAGGGAGCGTTCGCTGCTGCAGGCACGGGGCTCTCATCGAGGAAGAATTGTGGTGCGAGCGATGGCCTGACGAAGAGTACGAGCAAGACTGAGACCGCGGTGTACACGACGACCGTACCGGCGACAGCCCACGAGGTCTTTCGCAGCACCGCTCCCAACGCGGTGCCGAGGGCAAAGGCAAACAGGGTGTAGGCGCTGAAGGCCAATCCCGTGATGGGGAACGTGAGGGGGCGCAGCAGGCCGCCGTTGAGACCTATCCCGATCCAGTTCGTATCGATTCGCTCCATCGCGTGTCCGGTCCACCACTGGACGATCAGGGTCAGCAGTGCGACACAGACCACGAGACTCAGCCCCACGGTGGCCCACTTCACGAGGAGCCATTTGGTCCTCGAGATGCCCTGCGTCCAGACGAGCCGGTTCGTGAAGTGCTCGATCTCACCAGCGACAAGCGGAGCGCCGAACACCATGCCCAAGAGACAGGGGACGAAGAGCAAGAGAAATTGATGACGTCGGCCTGGTCCGAGAGGGACAAGGTTCCGTTGTAGAGGGGGCAATCGGGTGATCCGTCGTGGCACGCCGAACTCATCACAGCTGTGTCGAACGCATGTCCGGCCCAAAGCATCCATACCCCCAAGCCGACCAGCACAACCGCAGCCAGACCGAGAAGCGTTCGGTATCGACGCCACATCAACCAGATCACGAGGGACTCCTTCGCGTCGAAGCCGGCGAGTCGGAGGTCCCCAACCGTTCTCCGGCAATACGGTCGGACAGATATGCCAGGACCACTTCATCGAGATCGGGTGGCAGGATCTGCCAGGCGGGATCGAGGTCGTGCGGGCGACCGCGTACGAGGAGTGTCGATTGACGCTCCGCCTCACGAACGGCAATCACCTGCACTCCGCGCAGCGGTGTCCCGCGTGGTCCAACCAGGATGCGGTGATCGGCGAGCAGTTCTTCGACCGAACCGGATATACGGACCGCCGAGGAGGACAAAATGATGAGGTGGTCGCACACGGGTTCGAGCTCGCTGATGATGTGCGAGGACAAGAAGACCGTGGTGCCTCTCTCTGCCACGGTTGCCAGAAGGGTTTCGAGCAGCTGGCGCCGCGGCCAAAGGGTCGAGACTGGCGACCGGTTCGTCGAGGAGAAGCAGGTCGGGTCGCTTTCCGATGCACAGCGAGAGGGCGACGAGTGCCTGTTGGCCGAGAGAGAGTCGACTCACCCGTTCTGTCTGCGGCACCTCGAGTTCGTTCAATAACTCGAGCGCAGCGCCGTTGTCCCACTGCTGGTTCAGTTTTTCTCCAAGTCGCAGCATCTCGTCCACTCGGAGCCCGGGGTACAGGGGCCTGAGTTGATCGAAATAACCCAGACGATGGAGATGGTCTGTCGAGTTCGGGCGAACGAGTTGGCCGAAAATGCTCACGGTCCCCTTCGTTGGCCGCGAGAGCCCCGCGGCAAGCCGCAGCAGGGTTGACTTCCCGGCGCCGTTGGGGCCCACCAGGCCCGTGATGGATCCCTCTGGTACTGACAAGGAACAGTCGCGGAGTCCCCACTTGGTGCGATAGCGACGACCGAGGTCGATCGTCTCGACAGCGGCAACGTCCGTCATAACTCCTCCTTCTTCGAGGTCTCAGTTGCTTCCGCCACCAGAGCTGCGATCGCCTCGTCGCCAAGGCCGGCCGCTCGGGCCGTACGCATCCACTTGTCGAGCTGACGCTGCAGTTGGGGCTGCTCCTGGGGCACCTTGGACAGCGACCGACGGATGTAGGTCCCGCTTCCGGGTCGACCCTCGGTCAGCCCCTGCGCCTCGAGGTCTCGGTAGGCCCGATGCACCGTGTTCGGGTTGATGGCGATCTGCTTGACGACTTCACGAACGGTCGGGAGTTGGTCGCCCGGCCGCAGGAGGCCAAGACGCAGAGCCTGGCGGACTTGGTCCACCACCTGTCGGTACGCCGGCACGCCGGACTTGCGATCGAGCCGGAACTGCAGCGTGGGCTCGGCCGACATACGTACTAATGTACTATAAGGTTAGTACATTCTCAACCGCGGGAGAACCCGGACTGGCGCTTCTTCCCGTCGGCCCCGTGCAGCCGCTCGAGCGGCCCGGGTGCCAATGAGCGACCCCGGGCTCGTTCGGCGTCGCCATCTCGTCGGGCTGGGCTCCTCCGGGATAGCCCGGGTTCCTTCTCCGCCCCAGCTCTCGTCGGAGAACGTGCGCCCAACCGCTGAAGGAGTCGAGAAGGTGGCACGGAACCGGCGCAGCTTTGGTCCTGGCTTAGAATGCAGCGGTCCCTCGACTCCGCTCGGGGAGAGGGGACGTTTCCAGGCCTACGGAAACGGCGGCGACAAAACGGCGGCGACAGTAGGTACTTGCCGGCAATGCCCAAGACGCTCTCGATCTCGAACAGGATCTCCATGGACGATTTGACCGATTTCGGAACAGCTCTCGTCGAGTCGGAGCTGATCTACCCCACCGGAGTCGCCGGCGTCTCGGGCCGTTCACAGCAGTACGCCGCCGTGGCCCGAGCGCTGCATGACCTGGCCGATCAATGGGGTACGGAGCTGGGGGCCACTTCGATCGAATTCCCCCCAATTGTCAATCGGTCGACCTTCGCACGGACCAATTACATCCAGTCCTTCCCGGACCTCATCGGAGTGGTCTCGGTCTTCACCGGTGACGACCGGGACCACGCCGAGTTGCTTCGCAGATCTGAGGCCGGAAAGGAGTGGCAGGACCTGCTCGAACCGGCCGAAGTGTTCCTGGCCTCGGCGGCCTGCCACCCCGTCTACCCCATGTGCACGGGCTCACTTCCCGTTGGCGGTCGCTACTTCAACGTCCACAGCTTCTGCTTCCGTCACGAGCCGAGCACTGATCCGTCCCGGTCGCAGGCCTTCCAGATGCACGAGCTGGTCTTCATCGGCACCCCTGAGGAGGCGCAGAGCCATCGTGACAAGGGACTCGAATATGGAGTCTCACTGCTACGTCAGCTTGGCCTCGACATGACGGTGGTCGAAGCGAACGACCCGTTCTTCGGCCGACTGGGCACTGCCATGGCGAACAACCAGAAGGATGAGATCCTCAAGCTGGAGGGCACCACGCCTATTGGTTCCCCCGATCACCCGGTCGCGATCATCTCGGGGAACTGCCATCGCGACCACTTCGGGGAGCCCTTCGCGATCTCGACCGCCGACGGTGCCACCGCGCACAGCGCCTGCGTCGCGTTCGGCGTCGATCGGATCACCCTGGCACTCTTCTGGAAGCACGGCCTCGACATCGGCCAATGGCCGTCCCAGGTCGCCGCGATTCTTTGGCCCTGAGGTTCACGGACGTCAGTGAAATGAGCCCGGGGGACGAGACGGATCTCTTGTTGCGGCAGGCCTGGACGGCCCTTGGCGGCGACCCCGTCCTGTTGGATCTGGTGCAACTCACCGGGGATGGGACTGGCCTGTTGCCCTCGAGCACGGCGGCTTTACCGGCGATGACTGCAGCCGTGACGGCATCGACTCTTGCCGCCTCAGTACTCGACGCGGCCCGTGGCATGGAAGCGCCGAAGCGGGTCTTCATCGATCGCGAACACGTCGCGGTGGCCGCCCGGAGTGAGTACTACGCGCGCTCCGACGCCCTTCAGGAACCGGATCGGATGTCCCCCTTTTTCCGCTTCTGGATGACGGCGGACAATCGCTGGTTCCGCGTCCACGGAGAGTACCCATGGCACCGGAGCAGAGCGCTGGAGGTCCTCCAGTGCGAAGATCGCCACCGGAGCGTCAAGGATGCAATCTCGAGATGGAGAGCGGAGGATCTCGAGGATGCACTCGATGCGGCCGGCGGTATGGGATACGCCGTACGCAGCGAACAGGAGTGGTGGGGGCATCCGCAGGGTCGGGCCGTCGCCGCGCTGCCGCTCTTGCAGAGCGAGACAGGTGCGGGAACCGGCCGCGTCGCCGATGCTTCGAGAGGTACGACCGGCTTGCGTGTCCTCGACCTCACTCGCGCCCTCGCCGGTCCCATCGCGGACGCGGACGCTGGCCGCGTGGGGTGCGGAGGTGGTCCGCATCGATGGCCCCGGGTTGCCCGAGGAGCCCGCCCACGCGCTGGACACCCTGCCCGGCAAGCGCAGTGCCGAGCTCGACCTCGTCGACGCGGCGAACAAGGCTCGGCTGGAGGAGCTGCTGGGAGCCGCCGACCTTCTGGTTCAGGGCTACCGCCCCGGCGCCCTGGCTCGGTTCGGCCTCGACGCTCGTGCTCTCTCCGAGCGCCACCCGCACCTCAACGTGATCACCTTGTCCGCGTGGGGCCCCTCCGGCCCTTGGGCCGCCCGGCGCGGCTTCGACTCGGTGGTGCAGTGCCCATGCGGGATTTCGCAGGTCGAAGGGACGGGCGACCGGCCGGGCGCACTCCCCTCCCGGGTGCTGGACCACGCAATGGGATATCTGGCCGCCGCGGCGAGCATGCTCGCACTCGCCTCGGTCCAGCGCGGTGGGTCACCTCGATCGGTGCAGCTCTCCCTCGCGCAAACTGCCCGCTGGCTCCTCGGCGCGGGGACGACGAGCCGCGCCCGAGCGCGGCGCGCTGACGTCGATGCCTACCGGGTGATCCTGCCCGGTGCCGTGGCTCCGGTGGATGTCGTCAGACCTCCCGGTCGACTCGTCGACCTTGAACCCTCATGGACCTTCACCACTGATCTGGGTGCCGACGCGCCGGAATTCCCGGGGACACACCAGTCCTGATTTCGGCCGCCTGACGTACGTCGCCCGACCCGGAGCAACTCGGGTCGTTGGGTCCCGTGCGAGGAGGCCTGTGCCACACTGTCGGCATGTCCGACATGTGGAAAATGGCGGCCAGGCGGTCGAGTGAATTTGACTCGTCGGCCGTCGCATACGACCGCTATCGCCCCCAGTACCCGAACGGGATCTTCGAGGACATCATCGAATTGGGAGAGCTCGGACCGGGCGCCAAGGCGCTCGAGATCGGGGCTGGAACCGGCATCGGTACTGCTTCTCTCGTGAGGTTCGGGCTCCAGGTCGTCGCCATCGAGCCCTCGGCTGGGATGAGAGCACTCGGCCAGGAAAAGCTCGGCGACGCCGCCCGATTCGTTGAAGGCCGGTTCGAGGACTGGCCGGCTGGCGAAGGGGTGGATCTGATCGTGGCCTTCAGCGCCTGGCATTGGGTCGAGCCCGAAACGGGACTCAACCTGGCCGCCGAGATCCTCCCGAGCGGCGGATCACTGGCGATCTCGTGGACCGAAGTCGTCTCGTGGGGTCAGGGCAACTTTGAGGACCGGCTGGCCGAGATCACGGGATCACCGTGGCCCAAGCGAGTCGATCACATGCTGGGCTCATTGGAGCCGGTGAAAGGCGACACTCGCTTCGGCGAACTCTCCGAGCGACGCCACCGCTTCGAGCGGGAGCTCGACGCCGACTTCTTCATTGCGCTCACCCGGACGTACCCCGGCTTCCATTCGGAAACACGTGATCATCAATTTCGACAAATTATCGACAACGAGTTCGGCGGGTCGATCACCCGCGTTGAGGACGCCGTGCTCCATTTGGCCCGCCGCGTGTGACCCCGTGCTGGGTGCCGGCCAGCCGGCCGCCCGAATCATGTCGGGGTGCCTCCTGCGCCCAACGTTGGGTCGGACATCGGATCCGGATAGCCGCGGAAGCCCTGCCGCTCTAGGGAGGTAACCTTTCGAGATGGTGACGGGCGGCGACAAGCCTCTTTTGGCGATCGTCTATAGCCCACGGTCAAGACCGTGGAGGGAAATCGCCGACGCGGCATCCGATCTGTGCCGGCTGCTGTGGATCGTCGACGAGTCTGAGCTCGGGGCCAAGACACGGGTGCTCCGCAAGGTGGGCAAGGTCATCAACACGGAGGGCTTAACTCCCGAAGAGTTGATTCACCGCGTCTATGCCGAGCACCCCGATGGAATCACCTGTTATTTCGACACCGATCTCCACCTGCAAGCGTGGCTCGCCAGTGCCCTGGGATTGCCCGGCACCTCCATCGGTGCCGTGGCACGTCTCAACGACAAATTGCTCCAGCGCGAGGCGATGGAGGCGGCCAATGTGCCGATCCCCCGTTTCTCTGCGGTACAGGAAGATGTTGACGACGAGGAGATCAGGCGACTCTGTGCGGCTGTGAGCTTTCCGGCATTGCTCAAACCGAGAAATGGAACGATGTGCCGCGGCATCTACCTCGTGGAAAGCGAACCTGAGCTCGTTCGCATCCTCAACGACGAGGACCACCCCTCAGAGATGATCCTCGAGGAGCGGATGGAGGACCTGCCTCCCTCGGAAGCCCCCTATGCCGACCGGGTCAGCATCGAGACAATCGTCAGCCAAGGAGTGTTCAGTCATCTGGGCATCACGGGCTTGTTCCCTATGGCGCCACCCTTCCGGTCCTGCGGTGGGTTTTTTCCCGCAGAAATCCCCCCGTCGGAAATCCCTGAGCTGTTCGATTTGGCCACAGCCACCATCAAATCGCTGGGATCGGACTTCGGTTGCTTCAGAACTGAGATCAAGCTGACCCCGCACGGACGCAAGATCATTGAGATCAATGGCCGGCCGACAGGCCTGACACCGACCATCGTCAAGCTCGCTTCAGGGGTGCCGCTGTTGGAACTGGGCATGCGCCTCGCTCTCGGCGAGCACATCGTCATCGATGGGCCGGTTTCCTGCGAGCGGATCGCGTACCGCTTCTATCGTGAGCCTCCCCTCACGGCCACGAAGGTCCTCGGAATCAAGGGACTGGACCAGCTGGGAAAGCTCCCCGGCGTGCAAGACATCGACGTCCAAAAGGAGACAGGCGACACGGTCGACTGGCGCAACGGCTCCTTCGACAGGGTCTTCCAGGTGACGGGAACGGTTTCGGACTACGCCGAGCTAGCTGAGCACTATGCCGCCTGCACGGCGGACTCCTACGTCACCTACGAATACGAGGCTTGACCGCGCCCTGGCTCCGCTTACCTCAGGCGGACGGGCACGCACGACAGGGTCACAACAATCGAAAAGAGCGTGCCGGTGAACGCGTCAGATCCTTGACTGCCCCCCCGATCTCGGCCATGCTCGGTCTTGGCGAGTCCTCTGCATAAGGGGTCATGACGTGGCGAGGGTGGAAAAAAGCGGGCTGGGCACCGAGCAAGCGGGAACGCAGCCCCACGTAGGGCTTCGCTCCGAAACGGGTGTCGTCGGAGCCCTCCGGGAATTTCCGTGGGCCATGGTGCTGTGGCCTCTTGCCATCCTGATCGGGCTTGTCGATGCGTGGCGCTGGCACAAAGGCGTTGACTTTGGCTACGACACCCAGCATGTCTGGCAGGCCGCCCACGCTGTCCTCCACGGAGGATCGTCCTGGAACCAGTTTGTCTATCCGCCCGGCTGCCTTCTCTTCGCCTTCCCCTTCGCCGCGCTCCCGTTCCGGGTCACGAAAGTCATCATCTACCTCCTGCAGATCGTGAGCATCGCGTACCTCTTCTGGGCGATGACCCGATTCATACGACTCCCACTGAGCTCTGCCCGCGTCGCCCTGTTCGCCGTATTGCTGGCCTTGACCGGACAGCTCGGCATTGCGGCGCACTACGAAAATTTCACGCTGCTCCTGATACCGCTCGCTGCCGCGTTCTTCTTGGCTCTCGATCGCGATCACCCGATGGCGGCGGCGGTCGTCCTCGGCATCTCGCTGACGATCAAGCCCCTGCTGGCTCCGCTGCTGCTGGTGCTCCTCCTGAGACGTCGCTGGCGGGAAACTGCCGTCGCAGTGCTTATCCCCGTGGTGCTTTCGGTCATCGCCCTCGTCGTGGTCGTCGCCGCGAACGCCGACTTCTCCGGATTTGTCCATGAGGTGGAGCACACGTTCTCCACCAACTCCTCGAGGCCATGGAATACGTCACTGAGTGCCATGGCGAGATATCTGCACCTGCCCTCCGGACTTGGCCTCGTGGCCCGGATCGCCGTCGTCGCGGTCAGCCTGTTCGCATGTTGGCGGATCTGGTCGCGAACTCGTCTCCAGACGGCAGAGCAGGCGGTCTGGTTCTCGGCTCCCTTGTTCGTGATCCTGATCCTGTGCTTCTCCTTTGCGTGGGGTTACTACTCCCTGCTCCTGCTGCCACTGGGGTTCGTCGTCCTCCGTCGCGATCGCCCCGTGGACTGGGTGATCCGGTTGGGCATCTTCCTTGCGCTCGCCCCACCCATCCTCGTGTACACGATTCCCGGGTACCCGAGCCGCTATTACGCGCCGAACAACTTCACCATCTTCCACCTCGGGATTCTCCTCAACGGCGCTTCCGTCGTCGGCGTCATCATCACGTTGGCCGGCGTTCTGATGCACTCGTATGACGTTGATGACGTCGCGCCAATCGGAGCCCCGTCTGCCATGCAGGCATGAGCGTCCTGCACTCTCGCATCCCGCAGGGTTCCAACGATCTCCAGGGAGTCTCCGAACCGGCGAGCGGATCCACACCGCCTCCTCGTCTGCAATCCCCCTGAGCCCTGGAAGTCCGACTCATCGGCGGAGGTCCTCACAGCGTCAGCCTCACCTCGAAAGTCCGGCGGCGTTCTGCGCGGTCGACGAGACCTGGCTGAGGAAGAGCCCAGTAGGGACAGGAGCCGGCTGGTCCGGCCCGCTCTGCCCCGTCCCGAGCTGCCCGTCGTCGTTTCGGCCCCAGGCCCAGAGCTTCCCGGACGCATCGATGGCGTAGGTGGCGTACCCGCCCGAGGCAACGCTGGCGGGGCGTGCACCGTGAGGGAGCGCGATGCGGATCGGGTTCGACGAGCTGGTCCGGCTTCCATTGCCGAGCTGCCCGTGGGTCCCGTTGCCCCAGGTCCACAGCGAGTTGTCCGAGAGGACGGCGATCGTCTGGCCGTTCTTCGCTCCGCTGCCGCCTTGGAAAACCTGAAGGACCTTCTTGGGCAGAGGTACGTGGACCGGGACGTCGCTGTCGCTGGTGGTTCCATCACCGAGCTGTCCGGCTTCGTTGTAGCCCCAGTTGTAGTACGAGCCGTCCCCCATGAGCGCACCCGACCCGCCCCATGAGGACGTCAAGACCTTGACCGGACCCTCGGGCAACCCGACGACCCGGGTCGGCGTCGAGCTGTCCGCGGTGCTGCCGTTACCGAGCTCGCCGAACTGGCCGCTCCCGCACGCATAGACCGAGCCTTTGGAGACGAACATGGAGTGGGTCCGGGCACCGGTCCCCAGCGTGACTCCCGCAAGTGGGATCCGCTCTGGGGTGCGCACGACGAGTCCGCTGGGCAAACAGAGATCGTTGTCGGCGTTCAGGCCCCACGCCCACGCCACGCCTTGGGAGTCGATCGCAAAGCCGCCGTCGAATGGCATCGGATTCGGGAGGGAGGTGACGCGCACGCCGGCAGGAAAATCGACCTGGACCGCCGTCTTGACGTAGAGCGGCGTGGCACCATTGCCCAATTCGCCGTTGCTCCCGACTCCCCAGGCCCAGACTGTCCCGGTCGAGGTCAGCGCATAGGTGTCGGAGTTGGACGTGGCGATTTGGACGACCGTTCCCCCGATGCCCCGGATCGGGGTCGGCTTCTCGTGTTCGGTCTGGAGCACCGGCCCCTCGGTGCCCGCGACGCCGAACGTGTAGACGACAGGATGGTCGCTGACTGAGTTCGCGGGGGTGTGCGGAGGACTGCTCGTGCCACACGCAGCGACTCCCGCCCCTGCGATGAGGGCGGCCGTCAAGGCGAGGGCACCTCGAACCCAACTCATGCGCGTTGTCCCCAAGCAGGTTCGGTCATCCGATCAGAACACCACACAACACTCAGAGAAGTATGCGCAACGTGTGTGAAATGCGTGATCGAGCCTTCGGGGCCTTCAGTCGAGCCGTGCTCTCTGCTTGCGATACGTCGAGGGCGTGGCGCCGGTCCTGAGGCGAAAGGCCCGATTGAACGAACTCAGGCTCTCGAAGCCCACGGCACTGGCCACCTGGAGGATCGAAGGTCCAGGCTCCGCCAGAAGGGCCATCGCCCGCAGCACGCGAGCCTGCATGAGGTAGTCCCTCCATGACATCCCCAGCTCTGTCTCGAAGCGACGCCGGAGTGAGCGCTCGGACAGGCCGACATGACGGGCGACTTCCCCCACGCTCGCGCTGGCGAGATTCTCTCTGGTCCAGGTCAGTGCATGCGCAACCACAGGATCGGTCGAGGTAGGCAAGAACAGCGGCTCCTCACTCTCCAGGGCCTCAGAGACCAATCGACCCAGCGCGATGAAGTACGCGTCGGCCACGACGTCAGAGAGCGAGCGGCCGATCGGCCAGCGCCCGGAATAGATCATCATCTCCCTCAGAACGGGTGGAACCGCCAGAATGCGGACCCGTTCACCGGGCGCGGGGACGAGATGAGGCTCGAAGAATACGGAGATGGTCCGAACCGTGGTACGGATGGTCGTCCGGTGGTTCACACCTGAGGGGATCCAGGCGGCCTGCTGCGGTGGCAACAGATAATGGGCGGCCGCCGTCTCGACTTCGACGGTGCCGTGAAAGGCGTATTCAACCTGGTGCAGGTCATGCTCGTGCCAGGTCGTGATCAGCTCGTCGCCGTCGTAGATGAAGCTGCCGGCCGGCGGCCTGCCTCCCGAGCGCATATCGACGAGGCCGGCTCTGTCCGATAATGGCAAAACATTGACCGATTGTGCAGAGACGGCCATCAACCGCTCATCGTACAAGTAAGGGCATGAACGAAACCCACCTGCAGTTTCTGGCCAGCCCCGCCTGGGCGAACCTCCTTCGAACCGAGCTGTTGCCATGGATAGAGGCCGCGGGGGACCTGGGCGACGACGTCCTCGAGATCGGCCCGGGGCCGGGGCTTACGACCGATATCCTCCGCGAACGGGTGCCGCATGTGACCGCCGTCGAGATCGACCCCTCGCTTGGTGAGGCGCTGCGGGACCGCTTGGCTGGAACCAATGTCGACGTCCTTGTGGCTGATGCGACTCGATCCGAGACGGGGCTGCCGGGCGATCGATTCTCGGCGGCGGCGTGCTTCTCGGTCCTCCACCACATGCCGTCGCCCGAAGATCAGGACCGGTTGTTTGCCGAGTTGCATCGGGTCCTGCGTCCCGGCGGCATATTCGTCGGACAAGATTCGCTGGATCTCGAACCGATTCGCGCCGGACATGCCGATGACACGTTCACTCCCATCGATCCGGACGAACTGAAGGGCCGCCTCGCTTCGGCTGGGTTCCGGGACACCATGATCGACATCGTCGGATTCCATTTCCGCTTCCTGAGCCAGAAGCCGACGTAGCGCTGCGGAGTCGACAAAGCGCCGTTGGAAGAGCCCGAAGCGGCGCCGACCGTTGAGATCAGGCCGCGCTCCTCTGCGGTACTACGACGCGTCCGGGACGAACTGGCCCAGCATGCGGACTGCCTCGTAGAAGTCACGCACCGTTTCGTGCACGACCTGACGCACGGAAAGGACCTCTTTGACGCGGCCGGCCACCTGGCCCCCGAACGCGAAGCCCGCATCGAGATCGCCTTCGAAATAGAGCTTGAGCACGCCGTCCATGCCGACCGTGCGACCCATGACGACAGACGGCTCCCGTTCGAGGCTCTCGCTGAAGCGGGTACGCATGACCCGATAGGCCGGGCTCGAGTGGGCACTGAGCACCACGGTGTCTGTGGCATCGGCCCCGGTCACCAGGCTCTTGTAGTTGTCGTGCACGGGTGACTCGACCGCGCTGACCATGCGCGTTCCCATCTGGACGCCTTCGGCGCCGAGTGCGAAGGCGGCAGCCATGGATGCACCGTCGACGATCCCGCCGGCGGCCACGACAGGGATGTCGAAGGCCTCGCAGACCTGCGGCAGCAACACCATCGTCGAGACGGGCCTCGTGTTCTTGAATCCTCCGCCTTCTCCCCCCTCGACCACCAGACCGTCCACTCCCGCGTCGACGGCCTTCTGTGCGGAGCGCAGCGACGGAACCACGTGGAAGACGCTGATGCCGGCGTCGTGGAGCTGCCGCGTGTACCGGGCGGGGTCTCCAGCCGACGTGGTCACGAACCTGACCCCCTGTGCGGCCACGAACTCGACGATATGGGGATCGGTGACCAGCATCTGGGCGATGTTGACGCCCCAGGGTTTGTCGGTCCGATCACGCATCGCCTTCATCTCTACACGGACCTCCTCCAGGCGCCCGGAGGATGTCTCGATGATCCCGAATCCGCCCGCGTTGGAGACGGCAGACGCCAGCTGCGCCCGGGCGATGAACCCCATGGGGGCCTGCAGCACCGGGTAGTCGACGCCGAGGAGCTCGGCGACGCGGGTGCGGAGCGGTGGCGGAGCGTCGGTATCGATGCGGTCAACCTATACAGGAGACGCGGGGTCCGCTGTTACCATCGCCGGCCAGGCGGAGACAGCGCCGATGCCCGCCGGGGTGAGGACCAAGAGACAGAAGGACGTGCAGACCCACATGAGGCCGGTCGAGCTACGTGAGTTGATGCTGATCACCATTCAGGCGCGTCCCTTGGTCGACCTCGGCGGTGGCCGTCGCTACGTCGCCTTCGAGAAGGGCACGTTCGAGGGCAGGGAGGGCTTGACCGGCACCCTGCTCGAGGGCGGCGTCGACTGGCAGACCGTCCGGGCCGACGGTGTGCTCGAAATCGACGCCCACTACACGCTCCAGACCGCAGCCAACGAAGCCATTGAGGTCGTGTCCCAGGGCGTCCGCAAGGCGTCCGATTCCGTCACGGCGCGATTGGCCCAGGGGGATCCGGTGGACCCCGACGAGTACTACTTCCGCACGCTGATCCGGGTCTCGTCCCCGGCGCCGCGGCTGAGTTGGCTGAACGACCTCATCGCCGTCTCGACCGGCGAGCGGGAACGCAGCACAGTTCGCATCCACGTACACGAGGTTCTGTGAGCCCGGCCGGGCCCGGCCAGTGCGCCGCGATCGTCGGCGCCGGGATCGGAGGTCTGGCGGCGGCTCTCAGCCTGCACGAGATCGGCCTGCACGTGGAGGTGTTCGATTCGGCGCGCGAACTGCGGCCGCTCGGCGTCGGTATCAACCTGCTCCCGCACGCCGTACGCGAACTCGATGCGCTCGGCCTCCTCGACGAATTGCGCACGCACGCCATTGCCCCTTCCGCACTCATCTACTGCACCAAGAGGGGGCAGGAGATCTGGCGGGAGCCGCGCGGGATCGCCGCCGGCTACCCCTGGCCCCAGCTCTCCATCCATCGCGGCCTGCTGCAGGAGGTACTGCGGGTCGCCGTGACGGAACGCGTGGGGCAGGACGCCATCCATCTGGGACGCCGACTCGTGCGAGTCGGAGGGAACGACAAGAAGGCCGTGGCGGAGTTCGACGACGGGGAGTTCGAGGCAGACCTCGTCGTCGCGGCCGACGGGATCCACAGTGCGGCCAGGGCGCAGCGCTACCCCGACGAGGGCGGCTTCCTCTGGAACGGCTCGTTGCTCTGGCGTGGCATCGCCGAGGTGGATCCCGTGCTCGACGGACGCTCCATGATCTGGGCCGGGCATCCGGAGCAGAAGTTCGTCGGTTACCCGATCGCCGATCTCTCGGAGGGCAGGCAGAGCTTCAACTTCATCGCCGAGTTGCGACGCCCCGACTCGGACCTGGGCCGGGCCGAGGATTGGAATCGTCGCGGTGCACTCGACGACTTCCTGCCCCAGTTCAAGGAATGGGACTTCGGCTGGCTCGACGTGCCCGGCATTGTGGAGTCAGCCCCGGAGACCTTTCTCTTTCCCATGGTGGACCGAGAGCCGGTGCCGCGCTGGACCTTCGGCCGGACCACACTGCTCGGCGATGCGGCGCATCCGATGTATCCCATCGGATCCAACGGGGCCTCCCAGGCCATTTTGGATGCGCGCGTGCTGGCCGGCTGCCTGCGGCGGCACCTGGGCGACGTGGACGAGGCCCTGCTGCGCTACGAGGAGGCCCGGCGGCCCGCCACGGCCGCAATCGTGCAGGCAAACCGTGGTCTTGGACCCGAGCTTCCGATGCAGCTGGTCGAGCAGCGCGCGCCCGACGGCTTCGCCGACATCGCCGATGTGATCACGCCCGAGGAGATCGCCGACGTCACGGAGCGCTATCGCACGACCGCCGGCTTCTCGCTGACCGCGCTGCAGCGCGGCATGTCGCTCGTCGAAGACCCCTATCCGCTCTGAGGAATTCCCACCCGCATGGCAATCCGGTGGCGCGGTGGGACAAGATGCGACGGTGGGACCAGCCGAGAGCGACAGCATCACGGCAGCACGATTCTCCGGACGGGTCGCCATCATCACCGGTTCCACCGCCGATCCGAG
Source organism: uncultured Acidimicrobiaceae bacterium (assembly GCA_963755655.1). Classification (GTDB taxonomy): domain Bacteria; phylum Actinomycetota; class Acidimicrobiia; order Acidimicrobiales; family RAAP-2; genus Bog-473. Next base: position 350,081 of record CAVWKX010000012.1, on the reverse strand, counting down.
CATCGGCCGGTCGTGTGCACTGCGCCTCGCACGGGAGGGCGCGTTGGTCGTCGTCAACGGCCGCGACGAGGATCGGGTGGCATCGACCGAGGCCGCGTTCCGGGCGGAGGGCCTCAGCGTCGTGGGCGTCGTCGGGTCCATGGACAGGGAGCCGCCGTCTCCCAGCTCACCGACCGGGCCGTCGAGGCATTCGGCCGCATCGATCTGATCGTCAGTACCGTCGGTGGTGCTCCCCACCCGCTCTCGTTCGACGCCATCAGCGAGGAGCAACTGCTCGAGACGTTCCGCCTCAACACTTGGCCCACCGTCGCCCTCATCCGTGCCGCTCTGGCGCGTGGCCTCGGCGAAAACGCCGGCTCCGTCGTGACCATTTCGAGCGGCTCGCCGCGCAAGACGACCTCGGCCATGGTCTCCTACGCCGCGGCCAAGGCCGCCCTGAACGCCATGACGCGCACGATCGCGGCCGACCTGGCGGGCCAGGGTGTCCGCCTGAACGCCGTCAGTCCCGGCTTGGTGCGCACCACAGCGACCCGCCCCATCTGGAAGAGCGACGCCGGCGCGGCGGCCGGATCCGCACTCCCCCTCGGACGCCTCACCGAGGCGGAGGACATCGCCGCCGCGGTCTGCTTCCTGCTGTCCGACGACGCACGGCAGATCACCGGGATCACGCTCGATGTCGACGGCGGGAACCACCTCTCGAGCGGTTGGACGCCGATCCGGTAGCTAGATCGATTCTCGAAGAGGCCAGCGCCTCCTTCAACGAAGGGACGACCGCGGACCCGATCTGCTCGATCTGCTCGCGCACCTGGTCCGGCGACATGCCCGGAAGCTGTACCCGGAGGTTGAGTGCATCGGCCCCGACTTGGCGCATGGTTGCGGCGAGGCGCTCGGCCAGCTCGTCCGGCTCATCGGACGCGATCGTCTGATCGGCGCCGAACGAACCCCCGGCGTAGCTGTCGTAGACGGCCCGCTGGTCCTGATCAGCCCGGATGCACGCGGCCCGAGCCACACCCGGCGGATGAGCACTTCGGGAGCCCGTCCCCCCAGCCTCTCCGAAGGCCCGGGTCAGGAGGGCGAGCTTGCTCCGGCGTGGACATGCCCTCCATGAGGATGCCGGCACCACAGCGGGCCGCCCGCACGGCCGCCGCGACGGACACCGCCGCGCTCAGTACGGGCACCGGAGCCTGGCGGCAGGCCAGCAGGGCAGGGTCGCCCTCCAGCTCGCCCAACTCTTCGCCACGCAGCATGGCCACCAGCCGGGGCAGCTCGGCCTTGAACGCGTCGACCGCCTCGGCCTGGCGCACGCCGGCCACCTCGAAGTCCAGCGGGAGGGCTCCCGCGGCGACCCCGAGCCCGACCCGACCACGGTGGCGGGCCTGCAGCCACGCGACCTCCTCGGCGACCAGTGCCGTGGAACGCAGAGGGAGCAGGAGCGGTGCCGCCGCGGCCCACCCGGTGGCGCTCTCCTCCAGTATGAAAGAGGCCATCTGCAGTGGCTGCGCCATGTAGCCGGCAAAGCCGCCGTGGTGCTCGCTCGTCATCACCCCGTCGAAACCGTTGTCGAGGGCCAGCCACGGCCTGAGCGCAGAGTTCGCTGACGATGGCGTCGGCCGGAAGCTCGTTGTGTGGGTACAGCCGGATGGAGACCGACCCCGTCCCGAACGGGCTCGACGCCGGCGACGCGGCATCCCGGTTCACGCCGGGCTCGTCGCGCTCGCCGCTCCGCACGACACGATCCTACGAGACGCAGTCCGGGCACCCTGAGCGGGAGTAAGCCTCAGAACAAGACCGTCGTCGGCGGTGCTGCCTCAGGCACCGCTCCACTGCCTCTCGGGACGTAGTCTTCGACGTCATGGGCGACCCCGACAACGAGCCGTCACGATCTGCACGCTACGGACCCGATCCCGACCAGTACGCCGAGCTCTACCTCCCGAGTGGCGATCCAGCTCGGCGTCGCCGTCGTGCTGCACGGGGGATTCTGGCGGGCCGCCTACGACGCCTCGCTCGGGCGGCCGCTGGCGATGGACCTGGCCGCACGGGGTTGGACCGCCTACAACGTCGAGTACCGGCGGGTGGGCAAGGGCGGCGGGTGGCCCACCACGTTGCAGGACGTGGCCGACGCGCTCGACCTGCTCTCCGAGCTGGACCTCGACCTCACGCGGGTGGTCACCATCGGCCACTCCGCCGGCGGGCACCTGGCCGCCTGGGCCGCCGGACGCGCCACCCTGCCCGCCGCCGCCCCGGGCTCGTCGCCCCAGGTGGCGGTGACCGGCGTGGTCGCCCAGGCCGGAGTCCTCGACCTGCGCACGGGAGCCGCGCACGGCGTCGGTGGCACCGCCATCGCGGATCTCCTCGGCGGCGGCCCCGACGAGGTGCCGGACCGCTACGACTGGGCGGATCCGATCGCCCAGGTGCCCTTGGCCGTCCCCGTCGTCTGCGTGCATGGCCGCGTCGACGACTCGGTGCCCCTCTCGCGCAGAGCGAGGCCTACGTGGCCGCCGCCACAGCAGCCGGCGGTGACGCCGAGCTGGTGGTGAGCGAGGCGACCACATGGCCCACGTCGACCCCACGTCGACGGCGTGGGCCGCCGTCATCGCCGCCCTGCCACGATTCCAAAAAGACCTGACGGACACCCGGACGAGACGGGCGACACCCGTCTCACTCGTAGACGACGTCGAACCTCGTCGTCGATGAACCGGTGCATTGCGCGCACGCCTTCGGGCTGAGGCGCCGTTCCGAGCACGGAGAACACGTATTCGTGGCTCCCTTTGCGCCAATCGACCTCCGCCCCCATCTGCTTGCTGAGCGACGACGGCGTCGACGCCGGGCTGCGCCGCCACCCGGTCGAGTCCGGCCACGCTCACGACACGGTGGGCCCACTAGGGCGGCTGACCCACGATCACGTAGCCCACGTGGTCGGTGGGGAGAAGGTCCTCGAAGACGACGTGCTCGCCCAGCGCCACCCGCTGGGAGAGCTCGATGAAATTGACCCCGGACGCCAGGGCAAGCACGGGGGCCACGAAGCCGCCGATGCGGCCGTTGACCTCAATGACCCGGAGCCCCCGGTCGGTCACCTTGATCTCGGTGTGGAGACACCCGGTCCGGATCCCTATCGCGTCGATGGCGTCGGTGGCCACGCCCAAGATCGACTGCACCAACGACGAGGCGTAGTCGGTCGGAATGATGAGCCCCGTTTCGCGGAACGGCTTCGCCGACGGCGTCCGCCCGGTCACGGCGAGGTGGCTGATGTGGCCGTGGGACACGACGCTCTCCACCGAGACGTAGTCGCCGAAGTACTCACTGGGAGCAACCGAGGCGGCCGCCATGTACTCCTCGATCACCATGTCGTGCTCGGGTCCCTCCGTCGGGGAGCTTGCGCGAGGAGGTTCCCCGAGCTCCGTCACATTGGCGGCGAGATGGGTCTCCCGGCTAGCCGCGCCGTGGCGAGGCTTGAGCACGACCGGGAAGTGCACATCTGCCGCCAGCGCTTCGACCTCCCCGGGCGAAGGGTCTGGTGGCACCCTCAAGCAGCGCGGCACGGGCAGCCCGGCCTCGGCCAGGGCTTGCCGCTGCGCCACCTTGTCGAGCAGGCGGCCCGCCACCGTGGTGTCGAAGTACTCCAGGCCCAGAGCCTCCCCCAGCGCGGAGGCCAGCGCGATGTGCGCGTCGGCGTACGCCACGATCCCGTCGGGCCGCAGGGTGCGCACGGCGTCGACGGCTTCCTTGTCGGACAGCCCGGACACAGTCGACGATCTGGCCGAGCTTGCGCACGAGGCGCAGCATCTTGCATCGGTCATCTCCGTCGAGTCGACGACCCACGCGATGTCGCACAGCGGCGGGCGGCCTCGGACAGGGACATCGCCGAGGCCGAGCCCTCGCCGTAGACGATGGCCAGGAGTGGTCGGCGCCGTTCGCTCATGGGAGTGGTCCGTCGGGAGGGCAGGTGTCGTTCACGTCGAGGATCGTGCCCAAGAAGGGTCCCTAGTCGATGCGAAAATCGAGGCCACTCACGAGCGCCTCCGGCAAGCGGGGCAACAGGGTGCGCGGCACCAGGTACGTCGCCACGTCGAAGAGATCGCGGAATGGGGTGTAGGTCTTGGCTGTCTCGTCCAGGTAGTCGTAGCCGCTGCCGGCCGTGCCCGTCAGCCGCCCGAGCATGCGGTGGGCCATGAGCGCATGGCGTTGCCGCCACATGGTGAACGTCTCGTCGATGTCGACCAGAGCGGTCAGGATGAGATAGGGGAGGTGCAGGATCGGCTCGTCCCGGTAGAGATTGATGAAGAGGGCGGCCATGAACGCCTCGTAGGACAGGCGCCTCGACCCCTGCTCCATCTCCCGCTCCCAGATGGCCTCGTCGAAGAGGGCGTCGAACTTGCGGATGCCCTGTTCGAACGTCGCGAGCTGGTCGGGCTTGCCTTCCATGGAGGCACGCGTGGCGTCGTGCTTCGCTTTGGCCACCGACCGGTACGTCGCAATGAAATCGAAGTCCTGCGTTCGTACGAAAGGAGTACGGGCGAGCCACCGCTCGAGATGGTCGAAGAGCGAGGGCGAATTCTCCGTCTCCACCACGAGTGCGACATGATCGGCGCGCAGGGTGTCCGAATAGGATCGCCCTTCAATGCGCACACGGTCCTTCTCGAGGAGGCCGAACTTGTTCTCGATCAGCCGGAACTGCACGCTCTGGAAGCCCGAGGCGGGCAGCAACATGGACCGAAAGTCAAGGAAGTCGAGTGGCGTCATCGTCTCGAGGATGTCGAACTGACCGACCAACAGTTGTTGGATCGAATTGATGCGTTGCAGCCGGGACAAGATGATGCCGAGGTTGCGCTCGGGGATCCGCTCGGCGCTCATGAGCGACAGCACGGAGTCGAGCTCGACGAGGATCTGTTTGAACCACAGCTCGTACGTCTGGTGCACGACGATGAAGAAGATCTCGTCGTGGACGAGGCCGCCGCGCTCGGCACTCTTGGGAGTCTGCGAATTGAGCAGCTCGTCGAGGTGGAGGTAGTCCCAGTAATAGAGGACGTCGTGCTCGTTCTCGCCCGTTCCCGCCATGACAGGGCAGCCCTCCCGGGGCAGCTCGCTCGACGTGGGGACCATGTCAGGGAGCGGCACGATGACACCCGGCTCCATCGGTTCCGCCACCTACTCCCCCGAGTCCTCGAGGATCCGCCTTACCTCTGACACCATCGCATCCTAACCTCGGCAATCACGAGTTTCTTCTGGCGGGCCACGCGGGCACCGTCCGACAACGTGCCGCAGCCGTCGCGGCTGCCCCGGGGAATCCTCCCGATAGTGGGCTCCGCCGAGGTCTTTGATTTGTCGGAACCTTGTCCTTCTCCCTTGACCCCGTTGTCCGGTCTGTACGTCGACGTGCCGATACATGGTCGGAGACGGCCTCGGTACACTTTGCGAGGCGGTGGCTCGGGCGAGGGCCAGAAGACTCAGGGAAGACTCAGGGAGGTCACTTCTGATGGCGGCGACTCACTACGAATGCCTGGCCGGCAAGGTGGTACTGGTTACGGGCGCGAGTCGAGGGATCGGGCGCAGCATCGCTCTGGCGTTCGCGGAGCAGGATGCGCACGTCCTCGTCAACAGCCGCACGGAGGAGGGGGCACGCGAGACGGTCGAGGCGATCGTGGCGCAGGGTGGCGTCGCTGCTCCGGCGGTCGCCGACGTCGGTGACTCCGACGCAGCGCGGGCTCTGGTCGACAAGATCGTCGAGGGCCACGGCCGTCTCGACGTGCTCGTCAACAACGCCGGCGTGAGTCCCATCGTCCCCCTGCTCGAGATGGACCAGGCGACGTGGGAGGAGACGCAGCGCGTGAACGAGTGGGCGCTCTTCCACTGCGGCCAGCCGGCGGCGCGGCAGATGGTGGCCCAGGGCGGAGGCTCCATCGTCGTCATCGGCTCCCCCGCCGCAGAGGACGCCTACGACGCGCAGACGGCCTACTGCGCCTCGAAAGCGGGGGTGCACATGCTCGCCATGGGGATGGCCTGGGAGTGGGGGCCGCTCGGCGTGCGGACGAACGTGGTCCAGCCGGGCTGGATCGAGACGTCCATGAACCGCCGGTACCTGCGCGAGGCCGACGTCCGCGAGCGTGTCACCAAGCAGGTCCCGTTGCGACGACTCGGCGCGCCGGACGAGGTGGCGCCGGCCGTGCTCTGGCTGTGCTCGGAGGGAGCCGGCTACGTCAACGGTGCCACCATTCAGGTCGACGGGGGTCAACTGGCGGGGCGACCGACGGTCGTCTCGAAACGATTGGAATGGGCGCGCACGTAGCGCTCCGTCCGCTGTCCCGTCCCGGCGGTCGTGCCTGCCGGGCCGACCAGGCGCTCCAACTCGTCGACGACGTCGGCGGGTCGGTGTTCGACGGCGAGGATCGACGCGAGCCGGGCGGCGTTCGCCCTGTACTCCTCGTGGTCGAGCACGTCCCGCACGGCAGCGCGGATGTCGGTCGAGGAAGCCGACGTCGACAGCTGTACTCCCGCGCCCTGAGCGACAACGCGGGCGGCGGTCCCGTCCTGGTCGCGCCCCATCGGGATGCAGACCATGGGCACGCCGGCCGCCAGCGCCTTCATGGTCGTCCCGTGACCGCAGTGCGAGACCACCGCCGACGCGTCCGGCATGAGGATGCTGTGCGGAGCGGACCGCACGACGGCGACGTTGGGCGATCCGGTCACCTCGCCCGGCGGCAGCATCCGGCCGAGCGCCACCACGGCCCGCACCTGCAGGCCCGAGAGCGCGTCGATCACCCGCTGCACCAATGCGCCCTGCTCCTGGTACATGGAGCTGAAGCCGACGAGCACCAACGGGTCGGTGTTGCTCGCTGGCCATGGGGAGCTCCACGGTTCGGACCAGGAGGGGTCGTCGAGGACCGGGCCGACGTAGCGGACGTTGGCCGGCACGAACGGTGACACGGTGTCGAAGGTCTCGCTGCTGAGCACCAGAATCCGGTCGGCCCCGAGCACCTGGTCGTAGAGGGCGGTGAGCGGCGGCAGCCCGTGCTCGGCCCGGGCGGCGTTGAGGCCGGGCAGGCCCCCCTTGAGCACCCGGTTGGTGATGCGGAGGACCGCCGGGTCCCCGGTCCCCGGCGTCGGGATCTCCCAGATGTTCGGGACCACGACGGCCACGGGGAGCCCCACCTCCTCGGCGGCGATGACCGAGCCGAGCAGATTTGTGTCGGCCAGCAGGGCATCGGGACGAAAGGCCCCGATGGCGGCGGCCGTGTCCGCGGCGAACGCGGCCGCCGGCCCGGACATCAGTTCGTCACGAAGACGCCGAAGGGCATCGAGCGGGTCATCGGCCTCCCAGTCCCTGAGGAGGTCCCCGGAGGGGTCGAGTGTCCGTCGGTGGGGCGCCCGCTCCCAGGACGCGAAGCTGCACCCCGCTGCTTCGGCCGCGTCGGCGATGGTGGGGTCGCCCACGACGTGGACCAGGTGGCCCCGCTCGACGACGCGGCGCGCGACGCCCAGTTCGGGCGGCACGTTCCCCCCCCGTCCCACAGGGTCAGCAGGAATCGGCGCCAGCCAGTGGTCATGGAGCCCCTTTTCTCCTCCAAACGGCCCCGGACGAGGATGCGTCGACGCGGAGACCGAACGGCGCCAATGGTCACGGCGCAGGGCCCACACGCGTGGCCCTACCAGCAGTGTCGGTCGATCGCGCCGTCGACTTTATGGACGGGGCGGAGGGTTCGGGGCGTTCAGCGGATCGTCCCCGCCCCGGGGATGAGCGGCAGATCGAGCGCGGTGGCCCACCCGGGTGGGAGGTCGTTGACCGCCGGCACGGCGTTGAGGGCGCGCAGGCCTGTCGCCAGGCAGCCGGCGGCGGCGGCATCCCGGCCACTGCCATCGGTGAAGCGGAAGGCGGTCTCCTGCGTGATGGACGGGGTCCCTTCGATCTCCACCCGGTACACGTCGTCCTGGGTGCCGCGGGGCCAATCCGGTGCGGCGTCGGTGCCCACCCGGTTGATGTGCTCCAGACAGATGCGCGGCTCGCCCTTGTAGATGCCGTTGATCGTGAAGTGGATCGCTGCCACCTCTCCCGGGTTGATCACGCCCTTGGCGGTGGTGATGGGAACGTCGGTCACCCACTTGTCCCACGTGCTCGTGATCTCGTCGAGCTCGATACCGACGGCAGACGCCATCATCGGTACGGTGCCGCCCCAGGACATGACGAGGATGTCGGTGTGCTCGAGCAGCGGCGTGAACTCGGGCGGCCGGCCGATGCCCATCTCGTCCTCGTAGGCTCCGGTGTAGTTGAGATAGTCGAGGATCTCGAGAGCCTTGACCTTCTTGACCTCGGCGCACAGGCCCATCAGGGTCATGGGGAAGAGATCGTTGGCGAAGCCGGGGTCGATGCCGGTGGTGAAGCAGGTGGCGCCGCCTTCCTCGCAGGCCTCCGTGATGGGATCGATCCACGACGGTGGGTTCTGCTTCATGTACGGCCACACCCACGGCGTCATGGCCGTCGACGACACGTCGATACCGGCGCGGAGGAAGGCACCCATGTCCCGGATGTTGGCGTCGGCCAACCCGGCGGTGGGCCCGTAGTGCACGAGGGCGTCGGGGCGGAGGGCGACAAGCGCATCGAGGTCGTCGGTGGCCGTCATCCCCGTAGCCCCGATGCCGCAGATGTCGCCGACGTCACGACCCACCTTGTCCTTGTCATTGACGCCGACCCCGACGAGCTCGAAATGCGGGTGTCGCAGCACCTCGGGGATCACCATCTTCCCCACGAACCCGGTTCCCCAGACGACGATCTTCTTCTTCTCTGCCATTGGGTCATCATCGCACCCCGCCGGACCGTTCCTCAGTGGCTCGCTCGTCCCGTCGCACCGCTAATTTCCGCGACCACAGGAACCGGAGGCCGTCCAACCAGTTCGGGAGGTGCATCCCCATGCCGCAGTACGACCCAGCGCCCGATCGGTACCAGTCCATGCCCTACCGGCGATGCGGACGGAGCGGGGTGATGCTGCCGGCCCTGTCGCTCGGGCTCTGGCACAATTTCGGCGACGATCGACCCCTGGAGGTCCAGCGCTCCATTGTGCGGCGGGCGTTCGACCTCGGCATCACCTACTTCGACCTGGCCAACAACTACGGGCCGCCGTACGGAAGCGCCGAAACCAACTTCGGTTCGATCCTGCACTCCGACTTCGGCGCCCTGCGCGACGAGTTGATCATCTCGACCAAGGCGGGCTGGGACATGTGGCCGGGCCCCTACGGCGACCACGGCTCCCGGAAGTACCTGCTGGCCAGTCTCGACCAGAGCCTGGGCCGCCTCGGGCTCGACTACGTCGATATCTTCTACCACCATCGCTTCGACCCCGACACGCCGCTCGAGGAGACCATGGGTGCGCTCGACGCGGCAGTGCGTCAGGGCAAGGCGCTCTACGTCGGCATCTCGTCCTACTCGGACGTGCGCACGAGGGAGGCGGTGGCGATCCTGCGCTCGCTGGGCACACCGCTGCTCATCCATCAGCCCTCGTACTCCATGTTCAACCGCTGGATCGAGAACGGGCTCCTCGATGTTCTGGGCGAGGAGGGCGTCGGGTGCATCGGCTTCTCCCCGCTGGCCCAGGGACTGCTCACCGACCGCTATCTCCACGGGATCCCGGCGGGGTCGCGAGCGTCGGAGGGTTCGTCGCTGTCCACCGACATGTTGAGCGACGAGAATCTCGCCCACGTACGCGCCCTCGCCGACATCGCGGCGCAACGGGGCCAGAAGGTCTCCCAGCTGGCGTTGGCGTGGGCGCTGCGCGATCCCCGCGTGACGTCCCTCGTCATCGGTGCCAGTAGCGTCGCGCAGCTCGAGGAGAACGTGGCGGCGCTGGGCAACCTCGACTTCACCGCCGAGGAACTCAAGGAGATCGACGTCTACGCCGTCGACGGCGGCATCGACCTGTGGCGGGGGCCGGCGACGAGCTGAGCCCGACGCGGCTCACAATTCCCTCACACCCACATTGCGGGCCCGTCACATCTGGGAGTGACGTTGGTACGAACGAGATGGTGAGGAGGACGGCATGCGCCGCTTGGAGCAATTGACCAAAGAACGCTGGGGAGGCCTGGGCCTGCCGGCGCGGCTGTGGTGGACCGGCCTCGGTGCGGTCGGTCTCGCCGCCGTCCTCGTACTGGCAGCCACCACCGTGTCGGACGCCTCGTCGCACCCGGCTCCGAGCACCGCCGCGTCCTCGAGGGTCACGCCGTCGGGCACGAAGTCGATGGCCGGCATGGCGATGGGGCATTCGAGCACAGGCTCGTCCGTAGCCACCGGATCCGCATCGGCCACAGCGACGACTGTCTGCGGCAACGTCAAAGGGGCGACGACCATGGCCAACGGCATGGTGATGGCGCCCGTTCCGTCAGGAAACCCGACCGCGTCCCAAGAGGCGGCGGCCAATCATCTCGTCGCCGAAACCACGGCCACCCTGGCCAAGTACACCAGCCTCTCTGCCGCCACCGCCGCCGGGTACACCCCGGCCACGAACCCCGACGGGTATCTGGTCCACTACGCCAACTGGGGGATCGCCAAGACGGACGGGTTCGACCCCTCCAGCCCCGCCTTCTTGATGTACGCCAACACGGTCGACGGCCCGAAACTCCTGGGCGCCATGTACCTGGGGCCAGCACCGTGCACACCCGGTCCTGATGTCGGCGGCCCGCTTACCCAGTGGCACGCCCACGACGATTTGTGCCTCTCCGACGGGCGGGTCGTCGGCAAGACATCGACCTCCGGAACGTGTGCCACCGGCGTGCACAACACCAACACGTACTTCATGCTGCACGTGTGGACCGAGCCGTCCCTGGCCTCGGCGCACCAATTCCAGGCTGATCTCACCCGGGCCGAGTTGGCGCCGATCATCCGGGGTCAGGCGTGAGCGGAAGCCGCTGCCCGGGAGCGGGCCGGGTCAGTGCGCGGGCCGTGCAGATCGGCCTCGGCGCGATCTGGCTGCTCGACGGCCTGCTGCAGTTGCAGCCCAGGATGTTCGGCCCGGACTTTGCCAACCAGGTGATCCTGCCCTCGGCACAGGGCCAGCCGGGCCTGGTCTCGAGCGTGATCACCCACACGGCGCACCTGATCGCGCTGCAGCCGGCGGCGACCAATACCGTCTTCGCCAGCGTGCAGATCCTCATCGGGGTCGGGCTGTTGATCCGACAGACGGTGCGTCCGGCGTTGGCCCTCTCCTTCGTCTGGGCACTCGGTGTGTGGGCCCTCGGAGAGGGCTTCGGCATGCTCTTCACCGGTATGGCGTCACCCCTGACCGGGGCGCCCGGCGGCGCACTCCTCTACGCCGCTGTCGGTCTCCTCGTGTGGCCGCGGACGGCGCGGACGCCCGCCGACCAGGTGGTGACGGGCCCCGCCGCCGCCGAAGGACCGCTGGGCGCGCGCGGCGGCAGAGCCGTGTGGGCCATCATCTGGGCAGGCATGGGGATCCTCTGGTTGCTGCCGGCCAACCGGGCCGCCGGCAGCGTGTCGGGGGCGATCAGCGAAGCCGTCTCCGGTGAGCCGAGCTGGCTGGCTCACGTGCAGCTCTCGGTGGCACACGCCTTCGGGAACGGCGGCGGATGGGTGGCTGTCGCGGGCGCGGCACTGTCCTTCGTCGTCGGCCTGGGCCCCCTGATGTCGCGGCACACGACCGTCTTCCTCGTGGCGGGCTCCGCGCTGGCCCTCGACTACTGGATGTTCGGCCAGGCCTTCGGAGAGCCCTTCAGCGGGGTCGCGACTGACCCCAACACCGGTCCTCTGCTCGTCCTGCTGGCCTTGACGATCTATCCGAACCGAGTGGCGACCCGGTCGGACGCACACGTCAGCAGGGCCTCTGTGCCTACCGGATCAGCGACCGTGGCTCTTTCGGGCTTGCCCTAGGAACGACCGGTCAATCCCCTCAGAACGGCAGCCAGTTGGTGGCGGACGACCCGAGCCAGTCGAGCATCTGCCGACGCGTCGTCGGGCCGTGCGGCTGCCAGGCCGAGGGCAACGCCCCGTCGTGGCGCAGTGCGGCCGCTTCGGAGATATTCGCAGTGAGCGGGTCTTCCGTCAGTCCGCAGCGCATGGCGGTCGCGTCGACGCCGAAGAGCGTAGCGGCGTTGAGGCCGAACAGCCCGGCCTTGACCTCGGCGGTAAGAGCCGGGTAGCTGTACGTCTCTTGGAACTGGGGCGTGATCTCGAACGTGCGCATGGCCATGATCTGCGGCTCGGGGCTCCCGTACCAGATTGCGTCGGTGCCCCACAGCACCCGCTGCGCTCCGACACGCCCGAGCAGCTTGCCCAGCGCGTGAGCCGCCTGGTCGGGGTCGGTGAGGAGCTGGCGCCACATGGTGGCGATGTCCACCCAGACGTTGTCGTTGGGAGGCACGGCATGACGATCGAGGGCCGCCAACATCGTGTCGATGCCGATGCTCGCACCGGGGTCGTAGGGACCCTCCACATGACTGGGGTCCCAGGCGGCGTGGTACACGACGAACTGCATGTCGGGAAACTGGCGTGAGACGGCCACGACGTCGTCGGGGTGATTGAAGGCCGGATCGAAGTTCACCAGTGGCAGACCCTTGTGGGCCACGAAGACCTTGACCCCGAGATCCTGCGCCTGCTGGAGGGTGGGGAGGCCGATGGTGGGGTCCTCCAGCGAGTAGCCCTGTCCGGTGGGACTCCACGCCGTGTACACCTTGAAGGCGGCCGGCGGCCCCGTGGCGGCTGCGCTCGACATCTCCTCGAGGGTGGCGCTGACGGGTCCGACGTTGGGGGCGATGATGTTCTCGACGAGCAGCCGGCTGGCGCCACCGTCGGTGAGCCCCGCGGTGATCTGCTGCGTGCGCAGCGCCTCGGGGAACGGGATCGGGGCGTTGGAGGGTCCCGAGTTCGGGACGTCGGTCAGCATCGCCACCGTCGTGTCACTGGCCAGGAAGATGTCGTGCAGGTAATTGGCACGGTCCACGCAGTCGAGTTGGTCGGTGTCGGTGCACTCGGCCGGCAGCATGGAGAGCACGAGCGAGGTCGTGTCGGGCGCGTCGTCGACCCACGGGCCGGCCGGGATCACGTGGTGGGTGTGTACGTCGAAGATGAACTCGGAGCCGGTCAGCGCCTGTTGGCAGGCGGCCGTGTCCTCCGGCGGTGGCACCCGGAAGCGGCCGCCCTTGCCCCGAGCGGATCCCGCCTGCGGGTGCGACGCCGGCGACGCCGCGCAGCCGGCGAACTCGAACGCGGCGAGTGTCGCCGCGACCGCTCCTGCGCCCTGCAGGAAACGGCGGCGGTCCACACCGGTACGGCGCGCCGCGGCGTCGATGGACTCCCGGATCAGCGCGTCGACCGCGCGGTCCTTCGACGTCGGCGGCGCAGGGACGAACTCGCCGTTGGAGACGGGGCCGGCGGAAAGGGGCAGCTGGTCGTCGGGGCGGTCACGCAGGCGGCGGGAGAAACGGCCGATACCAGCCATGGCCGGAGGTTACGCCCGGCGCCCCTCATGTTGCTGGGCGCGTCCTCGGGAGCAGCGGGCGGAGGCCAGGGAGCCGCAATGGCGATGTCACGTCGGCCGTTGGGACCATCGGCCTAACCCTCCGGCTCCTCAGGAAGAGGCGCGAACGCGCCGATATGTATCACCGTGAGCACCGGGGCCGACACCGTCACTCGGGACGAGAATACGGCCAGCACACAAGGCTGGAACTGGTACGCGCCGCATCGGGCGATCGTGCTCGTGGGCATCATCGTGACCGTCATTGCGCTGGCTGGGGCCTTCCTCGGGGTGGCCAACGCCTCCCAGGCAGAAACGCTGACGGCGCGACTGTCGCAGCGCTACCTCGTCCTCCAGGGTCCCGTGCGGAATCTCCGCGGATCGGCGGCGGAGTTCCAGGTCCTCGCGGCAGAGGCGTTCAGTAACGCGGTGCCGCCCGCCACACTCGTGGACCGGGCCGAAAACGACGCCCAGAGCGCGAACAAGTCGTTCACCAACCTGGCACATCTCCTCACCACAGCGGGCGACACCGACCTCGCGCCGCACCTGGCCGCCCGCATGGCTGCCTTCGTTGCCGCACAGAACACCCTGGGCGCGTTTTTGGCCGGCGGGCCGGAGACCCTTCAGACAGCGCACCTGGCCGCGGTCGAGGAGGCTGCCCAGGCGAAGCTCGATGCCGCGCTCGCCTCCCTGCAGGACACCATCAGCGCTCATCTCGTCACAACGGCGAACCAAGCGCATGTGGCGGCGAGTCGCGCCCGCGACGAGCTCCTGTGGTCCATCGTCATCGGCGTGGCCATCGCAGGCACCGCGGTCGCCATCATCACGAGGCACGCGCTGCGGGTGGAACGCGAACAGGCCAGGCGTGAGGCCATTCAGTCCGACGTCGCACAAAGGACGGCGTTCGAGGCCAGCCTGCAAACCGCACTGGAGATGTCGAGGGCGGAGCAATCCGTCTTCGACATCGTGGCGGAGGCGCTGAGCGAGGCCGCCCCGGGCATGCGTTCCGAGCTCCTGCTGGCCGATTCCAGCAAGGCCCACTTCCGGCAGGTGCTCGTCAGCTCGGCTCAAGCCGACGACGTCGGGTGCGGCGTCATGTCGCCCGACGACTGCCCGGCAGCATCGAGGTCGCGGAACATGGTGTTCCCCGACAGCACGGCGCTCGACGCCTGTCCCCACCTCCGGGGCCGGCACTGCTCCGCCCTGTGCGTTCCCATGAGCATCGGCGGCAACTCCATTGGGGTATTCCATGTGACCGCGCAAGACGGCTCGCCCCCCTCGGACGCGGCGGAGAAGAACGTCGAGGCGGTCGCCCGAAGGACATCGGAGCGCATGGCGATGCTGCGGGCCTTCGAGGTCTCCCAGACCCAAGCCAACAGCGACTCTCTGACGGGGCTCATGACCCGGAGGAGCCTGGAGGGCGCAGTCAGGGATCTCCACGCCACGGGCACGCCGTACGCAGTGGCGTACGGCGACCTCGACCACTTCAAGGACTTGAACGACACGTTCGGGCACGCCGCCGGCGACCGCGCCCTGAGGACCTTCTCGCAAGTGCTCCGGGACTCGCTCCGGCCGGTCGACATCCCGGGCCGCTACGGAGGCGAGGAGTTCGTCATCGTCCTGCCAGAGTGCCCCGTCGATGAAGCACGACAGGTGCTGGAGCGGGTCCGCGAACGTCTGGGCGAACGGATCGTCGTCGCCGATCTCCCGCCCTTCACCATCAGCTTCGGTCTCGCGTCATCGGACCAGGCTGTCGACTTCGATCAGGTTGTCGCACTGGCCGATACCGCTCTGCTCAGCGCCAAGGCCGGGGGCCGGGATCAGGTCGTGACCTCGACCGGGCCCGGCCAGCCGGTAACGAATCCGGCGGCCGTCAGCGTACGGGTGGACCCCGTGATCCGCAGCAACGGCGACTCGGTCGACCTCGGCTCCAGGGAGCCGCAACACAGCTGACTCCGAGCTTGGTCCGGAGCCGCGTCGCATTCTCAATGTTGCCTTAGAAAAGGTGAGAAAGTGACGCGGCGTCAGCCCGTGCCGGCTGCCACCTGGGCGTTCCCCAGCGCGGTGGTCGCGCTGCTCGAGATGAGGAACCCGTCCCCGTTGGCCAGGGTGCACTTCATGCCCGCCGTCGACGAGGCGCAGGTGAAGGGCCCGAGCGTGATCGACTGGCCGTAGGCCAGCGTCGGTGTGTTCACCCCGGCATTGGAGAGGCAGTCGACCCCGGTGCACTCGGTGAGGCTGCTGTCCGTCATCAACCTCACCGATTTCGGTGGCGAGATGGTGAGGCAGAGCGCACTCGTGATGGCACTCGGGCCGAAGTCGTCGTCGATCTCGCAGCTGATGTTCTTCGACGGTGAATAGAACTCGGTGCCTGTCGCAGTCTGCGGGACCAGCGTGCCGGAGGTCTGTGACGTGCTCGGTGTGGTGGACGTGCTCGATGCGCTGCCCGCGCTGGAGCTCGAGGTCGTCGAGGCCGGCGTGGTCGACGTCGTCGACGAGCTCGAGGTGGACGGGTTGCTCGAACAGGCGGCGAGCGCCAGTGCGCACGCCGGAAGAATGGAAAGGCGGATCGACCACCTACGAAACGTCCCGGGCATCAGGCGAGTGTAAAGCGGCGAAGAGTCGAAATGGGGCTTCCCCGTGGTCATTGTGCGTCGGAAGTGTGTCCGGACCCGAGCCGGAACGCACTGATCGGGTGACCATCCGCTTTCCGACACCGCCCGAGGCCTACCGTGCACAAGGCGCCCGACGGGCGCCAGAAGGGGGAGGTCATGACCACACTGCCAAGCCAGTTCGCCGGGTTCGCCGGGGGAATCGTCGCCTTTGTGGCGATCTTCGTCGCGCTTTTCTCCGCCGTCCTCCTGATCCCGATCATCCTGATCGTGGCGAACCGAGCCGAGCCGGACGAGCGGGGGCAGCGCGCGCACAGCGTCTACCTCTTCGGCATGAGCTTCGTGACGCTGCAGCTCACGTTCGCCGGTTCGGTGCTGATCGTCACTTCGATCCTCTCGGTGATCGCGCCGCACTTCGTCCCTCTGACCAATTCGATCGCGCGTTCCGTCGTGATCGGGGGCCTTCTGGTCGTGCTGTTCGGTGCGACGTTGTTGCTGCATGTGGGCCGCGGGGTCGCCACCGCCCGCGGGGACCGCGGGGTGACGGGCCCCAACCTCCGGGTCATGCAGTCCTACGCCGGCGTGGTCAGCTTCATCTACCTGCTCCAGCTGATCGTCTCGCTGGGCGTCGGCATCTACCTGCTCTTCGCGCTGGTGGCACCGGGCGTCTTCGGCAGCATCGGCACGAGCCGGAGCGCCACGCTCGCCATGCTGCTCGATCTCCTCTACGTGATGCTGGCGTCAGGATTCATTCTGGCGGCCCACACGTCACTCGGGCCGACGATCATGCCGACCCGGCGACCGCCGGCCGAGGTCCCCGCCGCCTGAGTCAGCGGCCGGCGCGCTCGGGTGCCGCCCCGATGACCGAGGCCCGCTCCATGGAGCGGCGCTGGGGCCAGTAGTCACTCGAGGCGTAGTGCTGCACGGCCCGGTTGTCCCAGAACGCCACGGCGTCCTTGGTCCAACTGAAACGGCACTGGTGCTCCGGGGCGTCGGCCTGCCGGCACAGCCGGTCGAGCAGCGCCAGGCTGGCCTCGCGGTCGAGCCCTTCGATGTGGCTGACGAAGGGGCGGTTCACGTAGAGGTGCAGCTTCCCGGTCGCAGGGTGCGAACACACCACGGGGTGGCGGACCGGCGGATACTGCTCCTGCGCCTTCCGGCGCTCCTCGCCGGACATGGTGTGCCCGAACGTCTGGGTGAAGTCGTGGACGGCCTGCAGACGATCGATCTCATCCTTCGTCGATTGATCGAGCCCGTCGTACGCCGCGTACATGTCGGCGAAGAGCGTGTCGCCCCCGGTGTCCGGCACCGAGACGGCGTGCAGGATCGCCCCCATGGAGGGGCGGGCGCGCCAGGTCACGTCGTGGTGCCATGAGTTCTCGTAGCCGCTGACCTCCGCCGTCTTCTCGAAGCGCACCAGCTCCGGCTCGCCGGTGTTCGACGACAGGAACGGGTGGACCTCCAGCTCACCGAAGCGGCGCGCGAAGGCCACGTGCTGGTGGGCGTCGAGGGGCTGGTCCCGGAAGAAGATGACTTTGTAGTCGTGCAGCGCCTGACGCAGCTCGGCCACCACCTCGTCGGGGAGTGCAGTGCGAGAGATCGACACCGGAGATCTCGGCCCCAATCGTGGATCCGAGTTGGCGGACGTCGAAGTGGCGCCACTGCAATGTCGCCAGGCGATCACGTTCTGCCGCCACGTGCGTGAAGGGTCCGACGGCGATGGTGTACCCCGGCAGGCGGAAAGTGCCGGGCTGTTCGGACCTCGCTGTCGTCGTCATGGTCGAACTGTACCGAACTGCCGTTGCGCGCCGGTCGGCATGACCGAGGCCCCGGCCTCGGTAACTGAGCAGCGGTCAGTCGGCCGCGATGGCGGCCAGGACGTCGAGCCGAGCGGCCCGCGCGCGGCCAGCTGGCGGCGAGCAGGCCGAGCAACGCAGCCAGGACCAGGAAGACCACCAGGCTGGCGTAGGGCACCACGGTGCAGGTGACACCTTGCGAGTGCAGCGCGGAGACGAGGGCGAGGCCCAGTCCCGTCCCCACGACGATGCCGATGATGGCGCCGAAGACGGACAGAATGACCGACTCCGAGCGGATCATGGCCCGGATTTGGCGCCGGCGCATGCCGACCGCCCGCAACAGACCGATTTCGTGCGTGCGTTCGAACACCGAGAGCATGAGGGTGTTGACGATGCCGATCAAGGCGATGAGCACGGCCAGCGCCAACAGCGCATAGACGAGCCCGAGCAACTGGTTCACCTGCTTCGCCTGCTGTGCCTCGAACTGCGCGCGCGACTGGACCTGCACGTTCGGGTAGGCCTTCAGGACGCGTGCCACCGACTGCTGGACCCCTGCGCTCCCGTCGGTGTTCAACAGGACGGCTCCGGGCAGGGGATTCTGGAAGTGGGCGAGGAAGAAGGCGTCACTGACGAGGTACTTCCCAGCCAACGCATTGGGCTGGTAGATCCCGCCGATGCGCATGGTGGTGCGTCCCGTCAACGCGAACTTCACCGGCACCTTCTCGCCCACGGTCAGGTGGTCGGAGTTCGCGGTCGATGTGTCGACCAGCAGGCCGCCGGTCGCCAGGGCCGCCGAGCTCCCCGCCGTCATGTTCAGGATCACCGTCTTCGACAGATTCTTGGTCCCGAGACCGAGGATGCTCTCGAGTGAGTCCCGGAACTCGAACTGGCCGCCGTAGACAGTTGACGTGGCGGTGACCCCGGGACGCGGGCCGCCTGCAGCGGGACCGTCGTGCTGAAGCCCCCCGAGCCGCCGGCGGTGTTCGTGTTCGAGACGATCAGTTGCGCGCTGATGGCATTGTCGACGCTGCTCGTCGCCGAGCGCGACAGCGACGCGCCGAACACGGCGATCGCCGAGACCAGGGCCAGTCCGACCATCAGTGCCGACGAGGTCTGCGCCGTGCGCCGGGGACTGCGCATGGAGTTCTCCCGGCCCAGCCGGCCCGACATGCCGAGCAGGCGCGCCCCGGGACGTCCGATGACGCTCGCCATAGGCCGGGCCACCGCCGGCGCCAGCATGGCCACCCCGACGAAGATCAACACCGCGCCCAGACCGACGAGCGCGATGGCCGGTGCCGTGAGGCCCACGGCCAATAGGGCGATCCCGACCACGGTGATGACGCCTCCCCGGATGAAGCGCCGCCGCAGGGGAATGTCCTCCTCGGTCTGCTGCTCCGAGACCGCTGCCACCGGGGCGATGCGGACGGCTCGCCGGGCCGGGCCGATGGCCGAGACCAGCGTCACGCCGACCCCGACGACGACGCACACAATGACCGTGCGGGCCTCGAAGACGAGGGAGCCCGACGGCAGCGACACCCCGAACCCGCTCAACAGCTTTTCGAGCCCGATGGCCGCCAGCACGCCGAGACCGAGGCCGACGATCGACGAGACCAGGCCCACGATGGCCGCCTCGCCCAGAACGGATTGGAAGACCTGGCGCCGGCTCGCTCCGACAATGCGCAGGAGGGCCAGCTCGCGCGTGCGCTGTCCCACAATGATGGAGAACGTGTTGAGGATGGTGAAACCACCCACGAAGAGGGCGATGAAGGCGAAGATGAGCAGCGCCGTATTCAGGAATCCCAGCGCGTTGCCGATGGCGGTGGTCGCCTCGTTCACGACGGTCTGGGCCGTCACCACCTCGACCCCGCGTGGCAACACCCGCGCGATGTCCTGCTGCACGGTGGCCTTGTCCGCGCCCGGCTGTGTCACGACGTTGATGTCGTTGAACTGACCCACGTCGCCGAAGAGCTCCTGCGCGGTCGGGGTGTCGAAGGCGGCGAGCGTCGCCCCCGCCAGGTTGCTGGCCGTGCCGAAGCGCGCGATACCCGTGATGGTGAACGTCCGGGTGGGGCCTTGCAGCAAGATCCGACGTTCTGACCCACCTTGAAGCCGTACTTCTGCGCCGTCCCGAGGTCCATGACCACGTCGTTCGGTGTCGTCGGCGGGGCGCCCTGGACCAGGTGGAGGGCGGAGATCCGTGGATTGGGATCGAACGAGAACCCGAGAGTGGGGGCGCCACCGTTCGCGATGGCCTTGCCGTCGGGCCCGACGTACTGGGCGATGCCCGTCACCGAGCCCGCGGCGGCGGCCACGCCCGGCACGCCTTGCACCGTGCCCACGAGCGACTCGGGGACGTTGTTGCGCTGCGCGTTGCCGCCGCTGCCGAGCTGGGCCACGCCGCGCACCTGGAAGTCGATGTTCTGGTACATGTTCGAGAACAGCGTGTCGAACGTCTTGTTCAAGGTGTCGGTGAGGACGAAGGTGCCGGCGATGAACGTCACGCCGAGGACGATGGAGAGCGCGGTCAGCGCCAGGCGGAGCTTGTGCGCGAGCAGCCCCTTGATGGTCACCCGCCACATGTCAGGTCCCCAAGGTCCGGATCCGCTCCAGCACGGAGTCGGGCGTCGGCCCGGAGAGGTCGTCGACGATGTTGCCGTCGGCCAGGAAGACCACCCGGTCGGCGTACGACGCGCCGTGGGGGTCGTGGGTCACCATGACGATGGACTGACCGAACTCCGTCACCGAACGGCGCAGGAAAGTCAACATCTCGGTCGTCGAATTCGAGTCCAGGTTCCCGGTGGGCTCGTCGGCGAAGACGAGGTCGGGCCGGTTGATCAGGGCCCGGGCACAGGCGCAGCGCTGCTGCTGGCCACCTGACAGCTCCCCGGGGCGATGGGACAGCCGGTCGCCGATGCCCAGCTGATCGACGAGGTAGTCGAACCACTCCTTGTCCACCTTCCGCCCGGCCAGATCGATGGGCAGCGTGATGTTCTCGGCCGCGGTGAGGGTGGGGACCAGATTGAAGGACTGGAAGACGAAACCGATGTGGTCGCGCCGCATCTGTGTCAGCCCGCCGTCGTCGAGGCGCCCGATGTCGAGGTCCCCGACGAAGGATTGCCCGGACGTCGGGCGGTCGAGGCCGGCCATGCAGTGCATGAGGGTCGACTTTCCCGACCCCGACGGGCCCATCACCGCAGTGAAGCGACCGCGCTCGAAGGTGACGTCGACGCCGGCGAGGGCATGGACGGTCGCCTCCCCCGTCCCGTACGTCTTGGTGAGCCCGACCGCGTACGCCGCCGGCCAGGCCGCCCGCGCCGAGGGAGGTCCTTCTTCGGTGAACGCCACGCTGCCTCGTTTCTTTGATGTCAGATGGACGGCGGACTCCATGGTGCCAGTGTGGCTATGCCACGCTCGACCGTGAATCCGGCAACACCCTGGTCCCACCCCGAACGCCGGGTGCAGAACTAGGGGATGTCCCTGAAGCCGGCGCCCGCCCAAGTCGTCCACCCGGGGGCACTGCGGGGTGCAGTGGGCGATCGTACCCTTGGCGCGGGCGTGGCGGACCAGTACCCTGAGCCGCCACGAGCAGGTGCCGAATCGGCCAGTGAGCTACCCGGGGGGGAAAGTTCGCCATGCGGTACGAGGCATGACCACGAGAATGGGATGAGCCGCTGACCGCCCACCTGCGGTTGCCGGAGCGTGCACCGACCGCGGTGGCGGCGGTGGTTTCCGTCGCGGCGGTCCTGGCCGTCCAGCTGGTTCTGTTCCCACTCCCGTTCGGCGTCTGGCTCCAAGGTGTCGTGCTCGGTCTCCTCGGCTCCCTCATGGCGGTCGGGCTCGGGCTCACCTATCGCCTGAACAAGGTCATCAACTTCGCGCAGGGCGACCTCGGCACGGCTCCCGCCGTGCTCGCCGTCGGCCTGATCGGCTTTTCCGGTGTCAACTACTTCCTCGGGCTCGCCACCGGACTGGTCGCCTCGCTCATCCTGACGGCCACTGTCGAGATCCTGGTGGTGCGGCGCTTCCGGCGCTCACCTCGGTTGATCCTGACCGTGGCCACCATCGGTCTGTCTCAGCTCCTGGTCGTCGTGAGCCTGCTGATTCCGCGGCTCTGGGGCCAGCAACCCATCGCCACCGCCGTGGCCAGCTTCCCCTGGCAATTCGCGTGGCACGTCGGGCCCGTGGTCCTGAATGCCAACGACCTGGTCGCAGTCATCGTCTCGGTGGCCTGCCTGACCGCCGTCTCTCTCTGGTTCACACGCAGCGACGTCGGGCTCGCCGTGCAGGCCGTGGGTGATCGCCGCGACCGGGCCTCCATGCTCGGCATTCCGGTCGGGCGCCTGCAGTCGGTGACCTGGGTGGTGGCCGGTCTCCTGTCCTTCGTCAGCATCTTCTTCCAGGCGACGATCCTCGGGCTCCCGCTCGATCCCACCTTCGGGCTGACCGCCCTGGTGACCGCCCTCGCTGCGCTGGCCCTGGGCAATTTCAGCGAGCTGCCCGTCATCGCCGCGTCCGCCGTAGCGCTCGGCATCCTCGAACAAGGGGTGGCGTGGGACGACACGGCCAACCCCTCGCTCGGGCTGGCGGTGCTGGCGGCCGTGGTCTTCGCCGCCATCGTGGTGCGCCAGCTCTTCGCTAACCGCACCGACCGTGAGGCCGAGTCGTCGCTGGCGCTCGCCGGAAGCGTGCGCGAACTGCCGGCAGCGCTACGCGACCTCACCGAGGTGCGGGTCGGGGCCCCGGCGGGCGCGCTGGTCGCCTTCGCCGCCGTCGCCACACTGCCGCTCTGGTTAGGCCCCGGTGAGGTCATCCGTGGCTCCGCGCTCCTTGTGCTGGCCATTGTCGGCTGCTCCGTCGTCGTCCTCACCGGCTGGTCAGGCCAAGTCAGCCTCGGCCAGATGTCCTTCGCCGCGGTCGGGGCCACCGTCGGCGCCCTCGCGCTGCTCGACTGGCACTGGGACCTGAGCCTGGCCCTCCTCCTGGCGGGCGCCGCCGCCGGTGCCGTGGCCGTCGTAGTGGGCATCCCGACGCTGCGCCTCGACGGGATGTTCGCCGCCGTCACCACCCTGGCCTTCAGCCTGGCCGCCTCGGGCTATCTGCTCGTGCGGGAAGAGTTCTCCTGGATCCCCCAGTCCCAGCTCGGCGTCCCCTACCTGTTCGGGCTCGCGCTCGACTTCGCAGACGGCGGTGTTCGAGCTCTGCCTGGGCGTCCTCGTGCTGGTGCTGCTCGCGCTGCACGGCCTGCGCCACAGCCGCACGGGACGCGTGCTGCGCGCGCTGCCGGCGAACGAGCGGGCGGCGTCCGGTTACGGCGTGCGGGTCCTGTGGGCCAAGCTCACCGCGTTCGCCATCTCGGGCTTCATCGCCGGCCTCGGCGGTTGCCTCCTGCTCGTGGTGAACCAGTCGTACCAGGAGACGTCGTTCCTGGTGCCGGTCAGCCTGGTCGTGTTCACCTCGACAGCCGTGGGCGGGCTGGGGTCGGCCTTCGGCGCCATTCTCGGCGCCGCCATCGTCGAGGGCAGCACCACCTACCTGCCGCCGAGCTGGCAGCTCTTCCCGTCCGCGCTCGGCGTCCTGCTCGTGCTCATCCTCTTCCCCCGCGGGCTGGCCGGCCTCTGTTACGACCTGCGCGACTGGGCCCTCGAACGGCTGGCCCGACGCCACCAGGCCCCTGCGTCAGGGGTCACCGGCCCCGTCGAGGGAGCGCTGGCCCCGTGAGCCGCCTGGCCAAGCTCGGCGGTGGCGCCTCGCTCTTCCCCCTCGGGGTCCTCTTCGGGATCGAGCTGCTCGACCAGGCCACCCAGAGCGCCTTCAACGTGCTCACGCCGAATATCCGCGACGCGTTCCATCTCACCAACGCCGGCATCCTGCTGATCGTCGCCATCGCCGGTGCGGCCGCGCTGGCCTGCACGCTGCCCATCGCCGTGCTGGCCGACCGCACCAACCGGGTGCGCATCGCGCTGGTCGGCGCGCTCGTCGGCGCCGCGTTCTCCATCGGCCTCGGCGTCGCCCAGGGCGTCGTGGTGGCCACCATCATGCTGGTGGGCATCTCCATGGGGCAGGCCGTGATCTTCCCCACCCACAACTCGCTGCTGGCCGACTACTACCCCGTGCCGGCCCGGCCCGCGCATCTACTCGGCCCACCGCTCGGGCATCAGCATCGGCGCCATCGTCGGCGTCCTGCTCGGCGCCGGCCTGGCCGCCGTCTTCTGCTGGCGCGCCCCTTCTTCTTCTTCGCCGTGCCCATCGTGCTCGTGGTCATCGTCGGCCTGCGCCTCCGCGAGCCGCCGCGGGGCCGCCACGAGCAGCTCGAGCTGAGCGAGCAGATGCTGGCCTCCGAGCGCGGCGAGCCCGCGCCGCTGGGCGACGCCCCCGCCCCGGACGTCGCCGTCGACATCCCCGTCGAGACCGCCGCCCTCGCTCGGCGAGGCCTGGCGGACCGTGTGGAAGATCGGCGTGCTGCGCCGCATCTTCATCGCCCTCCCCTTCCTCGCTGCCGCCATCGCGGGGTTCACGTCCCTCGCCTCGCTGCAGTACCAGGAGACGTTCCACCTCGATGCCGTCCAGCGCGCCTACCTCATTGCGCCGATCCAGCTCTTCGACCTCCTGGGCCTCGCCGTCGGCGCGGTCATCGCCACCCGCCTGGCGCGGCGCGACATCGGCCTCGTCTTCCGCATGCTCGCGGTGGCCTCGCTCGTCGCCGCCGGCTTCGCCGTGCTGTTCGCGCTTGGCGCCCAACGTCCCGCTGGCCTTCGTCGGCAACGCCGGCATCGACGCCTCGCTGGCCATCGTCGGACCGGGCGTGCTGGCCTCGCTCTCCCTCGCCATCCCGTCCCGGGTGCGCTCCGTCGGGTTCTCCATCGGCGCGCTCTTCGTCCTGCCCGGCTTCCTCGTGCTGCCCGTCGTCGGCGCGCTGGGCGACGCGGTCGGCTTCCGCTACGGCCTGCTGATCCTGGTCCCGATCTTCGTCATCGGCGGGCTGATCGTGGCCAGCGCCGGCAGCCTCATCGGACGCGACGTGCAGGACGTGTGGACCTCCATGCGCACCCGGACCCAGATGCTGGTCGACCGCCAGGCCGGCCGGCTGCCGCTCCTCGCCGTGCGCGAGCTCAGCGTGGGCTACGACGGCGTCGTCGTGCTGGCCGACGTGGCCATCGAGATCGGCGAGGGTGAGATCGTCGCCCTCGTCGGCACCAACGGCGCCGGCAAGTCGACCCTGCTGCGGGCCATCGGCGGGGTGGTCGAGGCCGATCACGGCGCCATCGTCTTCGACGGGCGCGACATCACCCACCTGCCCCCCGACGAGATCGCCCGCCTCGGCGTGGCCCAGGTGCCCGGCGGCGAGGGGATCTTCCCCAACCTGCGCGTCGAGGACAACCTGCGCGTGGCGGCCTGGCAGGGCCGGCGGCGCGGCGAGCACGACGCCGACATGATCGACGAGGCCCTCGCCGCCTTCCCGCTCCTGGCCTCGCGGCGCGAGGAGCGGGCGGCCAACCTCTCGGGCGGCCAGCAGCAGATGCTCGCCCTCGCCATGGCGACCATCACCCGGCCCAAGCTGTTCCTCATCGACGAGCTCTCGCTCGGGCTCTCCCCCATTCGTGGTCGAGCAGCTGCTCGGCGCGATCGAGTCGATGCGCCAGGCCGGCACCGCCATCCTCCTGGTCGAGCAGTCGATGAACGTCGCGGTGGCGGTGGCCGACCGCGTCTACGTCATGGAGACCGGCGTCGTGCGCTTCTCCGGGACGGCCGACGAGCTGGCCGCCCACCCCGAGCTCCTGTGGTCCGTCTACCTCCAGAAGGCCTCCGAGGCGCTCGGGTCGCCGGCGCCCGGCCTCGCGACGCCGAACGGCGGAGCGGGCGGGCCGAGATCGAGGTGCGCGGGCTCTCGCTCAGCTTCGGCGGCAACAACGCCCTCTACGACGTGTCCCTGCACGCCGACCACGGCGAGATCGTGGGGATCATCGGCCCCAACGGCGCCGGCAAGACCACGCTCTTCGACGTCGTGTCCGGGTTCCTCCGTCCCGACGCTGGGCGGGTCGAGCTGGCCGGCGTCGACGTCACGGACCGGACGGCCTCGGCCCGCGCCCGGCTCGGGCTCGGCCGCTCCTTCCAGGACTCGCGCCTGTTCTCCGGCCTGACCGTGCGCGACGCCGTGGCCGTCTCGCTCGAGCGCTTCACCGACGTCAGCGACCCCTTCAACGCCATGCTGCGCCTGCCGCTCCAGGTGCGGACCGAGGCCGCCGTCATGCAGCGGGTGGACGAGCTCCTCGACCTTTTCGGCCTGGACCGCTACGCCGACAACCTCGTGAGCGAGCTCTCGACCGGCTCCCGGCGCCTCGTCGACCTGGCGGCCGTGGTGGCCCACCAGCCTTCCGTCGTCCTGCTCGACGAGCCCTCCTCGGGCGTCGCCCAGCGCGAGGTCGAGGCCATGGTCGGCCTGCTGCGCAACGTGCGGGACCGGCTCGACGCCACCATGCTCGTCGTCGAGCACGACATCGCGTTCATCGCCGAGCTGGCCGACCGCCTCGTCGCCATGGATCGGGGCGCCGTGCTCACGAGCGGGCCGCCGCGCGACGTCCTCGAGTCCCCCGTGGTCGTGCGAGGCCTTCCTCGGCTCCGACCCGCTCGCCCTCTCGCGCTCGGGCGCCGCCGCCACACCGACGCCCACGACCACGGAGGTGGACCCGCCATGAGCGACTCCGAGCCGGACCCGGGCACGGCGCCGGCACGGGCCGAGCGGCCCTGGCCGGCGGTCAGCCTGCTGCGCCGGGCCGGGCCGGTCGTCCTCATCGTCGCCGCGCTCATCGCGGCCGGCGTCTCGGCCACCACGCACGAGAACAAGGGGACCACGTCGGCGACGCCCGCCGAGCACCGGGAGCGGCCGGCAGATCGCGCACTCGACGGTGCCGCTCACCTACGCCGCGGCGGCCAAGGCGGGCAAGACGTCCGCCTACGACTGGGGCTCCGAGTGCGACCACGCGACGGGCCGCCTGAAGATGCCGACCGTCTACGCCCCGCCCTGCGTGCCCGTCTTCACGGGGGCCAACGGCGGCGCCACCTCGAGCGGCGTGTCGGGCAGTTCCATCAACGTCGTCTACTACCAGGCTCAGCCGGGCGGCCTGGCGGCGACGGTCTCGAGCGCGGCCGGCACCAACGCCCAGGTGCTCGCCACCGCCCAGGCCTACGTGGCCATGTTCAACCAGGTCTACGAGCTGTACGGACGGCACGTGAACCTGATCCCCTTCACCGCCTCCGGGAGCCGACAACGACCCGGTGGCCGCCCACGCCGACGCCGTCACCGTCGCCCAACAACTCCACGCCTTCGCCTCCATCAACGGGCCGGGTGAGACCACCGCCTACGAGGACGAGCTGGCCCGCCTGCACGTGCTGTGCTTGGTGTGCGGCGACTCGTCCACCAACGGCGAGATCCAGAAGAACGCGCCCTTCCAGTGGGCCAACCTGCCCACGGCCGACACCTCGCTCTACGAGACGATCGACTACGTCGTCGCCAAGCTGAACGGGAAGGACGCCATCTGGGCCGGCGACGCCGCCCTGCACACCCAGAAGCGCAAGTTCATCGTGGTGAGCGAGACGTCGGAGCCACCCTCGCCGGGCTTCGCCCAACTGACGGCGGCGGTCACCAAGAAGCTCACGGCCGGCCGCGTCAACATGGCGTCGCCCACCGACCTCACCTACACGCTCAACCTCACGACGCTGCCGACCCAGGCGGCGACCATCGCCGAGAAGCTCAAGGCGTCCGGCGCCACCAGCGTGATCTTCGCCGGCGACCCCATCATGCCGATCTACCTCACCAAGGCCTGCGCCAGCATCGGCTACTTCCCCGAGTGGATCATCACCGGGATCGTGCTCACCGACACGTCCGACCCTCGGGCGCTACTACGACCAGGCGGAGTGGTCGCACGCATTCGGGGTGACCAGCCTCGGCGTGCCGGTGCCCGTCTCTGCCGGCGACGCCGACCGCCTCTACCACTGGTGGTACGGGCCCAACGCCACGCCGGCCTCGCTGGCCGCACCGGCGATCATCCCGCCGATCGAGCAGCTCTTCACCGGCGTCCAACTGGCCGGGCCCGATCTCACGCCCTACACGTTCACCACCGGGTTGTTCCGCGCCCCACCGACCGGCGGTGGGCCCGACGTCGCCGCTCGATGCGTACGGCTACCAGGGCGCCGCGCCGCTCCCGAGCTACTCGTCGCCCGCCGACTACACCTTCTTGTGGTACGACGCCACGGCCAAGGGACCCGACGAGGAGGGCGTCGTCGGGCAGCGGGTTGATGCGCTACGTCAACGGCGGCAAGCGGTACAAGGCGGGAACGCGTGCCGGCGGGTCCCGTGCCGATGTTCTCGCTGGCCGGCTCGGTCACCAGCTACGCGACCCCGCCCGACCGCGCACCCTCCTACCCGGCCTGGCCCGGCTCGCCCGTCGCGTCCTCCGCCGGCTGAGCCCGGGTCCTCCGTTCCGGCAACAGACGCGCGACTGGTGCTAGCCCCAGGCCCGGACGCCCGGTAGCGGCATTCCCAGCCCGGCCCGGTCGCCTCATGCTGGGAGGCAGGCGGCACGGACCATCCGGCCCTGGCTGCGAAAGGAGACCCATGATCGTCACCCGCGGGCTGACGAAGCGCTACGGAAAGACGCATCGCCGTCGACAACCTGAGCTTCACCGTCTCCCCCGGCGTCGTCACCGGCTTCCTCGGCCCGAACGGCTCGGGGAAGTCCACCACCATGCGCATGATCCTCGGCCTCGACGTGCCCGACGCGGGTTCGGCGCTCGTCAACGGATGCACCTACGACGAACTGTCCTGGCCCTTGCGCGAGGTCGGGGCCCTGCTCGACGCCAAGGCCTTCCACCCGGGTCGGAGCGCACGGAACCATCTGCGCTGGCTCGCCCAGGCCAACGACATTCCCCCGGGCCGCGTCGACACCGTGCTCGACCTCGTCGGGCTCACGGCGGTGGCCGACCGCCGAGCCGGGAAGTTCTCGCTGGGCATGGGACAGCGGCTCGGCATCGCCAGCGCCCTCCTGGGAGACCCCGGCGTGCTGCTCTTCGACGAGCCGGTCAACGGCCTCGACCCCGAGGGCATCCGCTGGGTCCGCAACCTGTTGCGTGACCTTGCCTCGGAAGGCCGGACGGTGCTGGTCTCGAGCCACCTGATCAACGAGATGGCGCTCACCGCGGAGCGCCTCGTCGTCATCGGCCGCGGCACGCTGATCGCCGATACGAGCGTCGACGATTTCGTGGCGCGCCACCAGGGAGATGCCGTGCGCATCGTCACGCCGACGCCACAGCGGTTCGTGGCGGCCCTCTCACGGGTCGGCGCACGGCCGTCCGTCGAGAAGGACGGGGCCATTGTCGCCTCGGGCCTGTCCTCCGCCGACATCGGCGAACTGGCCGCCGATCAGGAACTCACCGTGCACGAGCTCACTCCGCTGCGCGCGTCGTTGGAGGACGTCTTCATGGAGCTCACGAGCACCTCGACCGAGTACCGCTCGCACGCCGTCGACGAGGCCGGGGCGCACGTCGCCCTGCCGGTTCGCTGAAAGGACTCCTTGTGACCACACTTCCCCTCACCGCCGGCCGCGTCGCCACCGGGGCGCGACTGCGCAGTCCGAGCCCTGGCGCGCCGGTCTGCGCCAGACCCTGCGGGCCGAATGGACCAAGCTCGTCTCGCTGCGCTCGACACGATGGACCTTGCTCATCACGGTCGTCGGGGCGCTGCTCGTGACCTTTCTGTCGACCCATGGCGCCCTGCACCACTCCCGCGGGTGGTACGCGGGGTTCGATCCCACCAACCAGTCGCTGGCCGGCCTGGCGATCGGCTCCCTTACTCTCGGCATCCTGGGTGTACTGGCCATGAGCGGCGAGTACGGCTCGGGGACGATCCGCTCGTCCCTGGCTGCCATGCCGCGCCGCGGCGTGCTGTTGACGGCCAAGGTCGTCCTGGTCGGGCTGGGCACCCTCGTCATCGGCGAGGCACTGAGCTTCATGGTGTTCTTCGAGGGTCAGGCCGTCCTCTCGGGTGGTGCACCCACGGCGTCACTGGGCCAACCGGGTGTATTCCGGGCGGTGGCCTTGTCGGGAGCCTTCCTGGCGCTCTTCGCTCTCCTGGGCCTGGGCATCGGCACCGTGATCCGTCATACCGCCGGCGCCATCGCCGTCTTCGCCGGCTGCACGTTGTTGGCGTCCATCCTGCTCTCGTCGATCTCGGAGAGCATCGCCCGTTTCGCTCCCGAGCTCATCTTCGCCAACTCGGTGGCGGCGGTCGTTCCGCACGGGAACTCGCTGTCGGTCACACTTGGGGTCGTGCTCATGCTCGCCTACTGCGCCGGTGCGCTGGGACTGGGCGCCCTGCTGCTCAACCGGCGAGACGCATGACGCCGGACACGAGCGAGGACAGCGGCGTCAGGGTGCGTGATCGGCGGACGGGAACTCTCGATGGCCATGACCGAGGAGCAGAAGCTCCGCGTCAAGTCGCTGGCAGACACGGTGCTGCACGAGCCCTTCACCGCGCGTCCGTGGAAGGAGTTGGCTTTCTTCCTCCTGGGCTCCGGCCTGGCCGGGGTCGGGCTGGCCTTCGTCGCCTTCACCATGGGTGCTGGTGTCGATCCTGGCCATCACCATCCTCGGTCTGGCCCTTCTCGCCCTCTCACTGCGGAGCGCCCGGGGCATCGGCGGGCTTCAGCGCAGCCTGGCGCGGAACATGCTCGGGGAACAGGTGGATGACCCCGAACCCTTCCTCGGGCGCCCGGGGTTCTTCGGCTGGCTCGGGTCCCGCCTGCGCGACCGCGTGGCCTGGCGCAGCGTGGCCTACCTGGCGCTCAAGGTGCCCTGGTCCATCCTGGGCGTGTTCGTTGCGTTCAGCCTGTGGTGGGATGCGTTCGTCCTTCTGACGCTCCCCCTCTTCGACCACGGGGGCGGCGGCGGGTCGCCGGTGTGGGGACTCGTGTCGAACTTCTTCCCGGCGCATGACTTCAACGGCTTCAACGGTGGAGGGTTCACGCGGGACCTCGCCGGCTTCGTCCTGGGCGCCATCTTCTTCTTTGCGGCGCCCTGGGTCATGCGGGGCTTCGTCAACGTCGACAGGCAGATGATCCGCAGCCTGCTCGGGCCCGACCCGATGGCCACGCGGGTGCGCTCCCTCGAACAGGCCCGGACCCAGACGGTCGACGCCTCGGCCGCCACGCTGCGACGCATTGAGCGCGACCTGCACGACGGCACCCAGGCCCAACTGGTGGCGCTGGCCATGCGCCTGGGCATGGCCAAGGAGAAGCTCGAGGTCGACCCCGACCATGTCGACCTCGAGCGGGTGCGCGAACTGATCGACGCGGCGCACCGGGGTGCCAAGGAAGCCATCGCCGAGCTGCGCGACATCGCCCGCGGCATCCATCCCCCCGCACTCGACATCGGCCTGGAGGGCGCGCTGGCCACGCTGGCCGCCCGCAGCGCGGTACCCACCGAGATCTCCGTCACCATGCAGGCGCGGCCCACGCCCGCCATCGAGGCCATCGCCTACTTCTGCGTGGCCGAGCTCCTGGCCAACGTGGCGCAGCACGCACAAGCCTCGCGGGCTTCGATCTTCTGCACCCAGCAGGGAACTTGGCTGCGCCTGGTCGTGCGCGACGACGGGACCGGAGGGGCGCAGCTGACCACAGTCGGGTCCTCGTCGAGCGGCCTGGCCGGCCTGGCTGACCGGGTGCACGCCGTCGACGGCCAGCTGTACCTCGTCAGCCCGCCCGGCGGACCCACTGTCGTCACCGTCGACCTCCCGCTCGCCACCTGATGGTCGGCGCCCTCCGCATCGCCATCGCCGAGGATTCCGCCATCCTCCGTGACGGCCTCGTCCAGCTCCTCGTCGACCGGGGCTTCGTCATCACCGGCGCGGTCGGTGACCCGGCCGCGCTGCGCAGCTCGGTCGCCCAGAACCCACCGGATGTCGCGGTGATCGACATCCGCATGCCACCCACGTTCACCGACGAGGGGCTCCGTCTCGCCCTGGAGCTCCGCGGCCGCCACGAGGGACTGGGCATCCTGCTCTTCTCCCAGTACATCGAGACGCGCTACGCCGCCGACCTGCTGGCCGACGACGCCGCCGGCATCGGCTACCTGTTGAAGGACCGGGTCGCCGACGTAAGCGACTTCGTCGAGGCGTTGGAGCGCGTCGCCGTAGGAGGTACCGCCTTGGACCCCGAAGTCGTGACCCAGCTTCTCGGTGCGACGCGACGCATCGACTCGCTCTCCGTCCTGACCGTGCGCGAGCGCGAGGTCCTGGGGCTGATGGCGGAGGGGCGGTCCAACGCCGCCATCGCGCACGCGCTCGTCGTCAGCGAAGGCGCGGTCGAGAAGCACGTCGCCAACATCTTCGCCAAGCTCGACCTGCCCGTGTCCGAGAAGGACCACCGCCGGGTCCTGGCCGTGCTCCGCTTCCTCGAGTCCTAGTACCTCGCTCCCCGCCGGGCGGCTCCCCGGCGGACGCTGCAATCGCCGTACGGGACGGCAACTGGCGCTGCAAAAGGGGCGCCCGGCCAGGCCATTCATCGAGCACGACGAATTCGGCGCGAAGGTTTGCATTGGCGGGTAAGAAGGTGGGTGATGAAGGTGATCCGTGGGGGAATCGGGAGCCGCAAGGCCGCTTCGATCGGACTGGTGCTGGGCGCCGGCGGTGTCGTCGGCCAGGCCTACCAGGCCGGCGTTCTTTCGGCGCTCCAGCGCGAGACCGGCTGGGACCCGCGACAGGCCGGCATCATCGTCGGCACCTCCGCCGGCTCGGTCACCGGCGCGGCACTGCGCGTGGGGGTGCCCGCCACGGACCTGGCGGCGTCGCTCTACGGGGTCCCCACGTCGCGCCGCGGCGGTGCCATCCTGCGCCGCATCCTCCCCCCGGACGTCGAGCCGCTGCCCAGCCCGTCGGTGCGCGCCGTGCTCCGCCCGTGGAACCTGCCGTCGCCCGCGCTCATCGCGCGGACGGTGCGGCGGCCCCTCGCCTTCCGGCCCGACGTGGCAGCCATGACGCTCCTCCCTCGGGGACCGATCGACATCTCCGAGCGGGCGCGGGGGCTCGATGCGCACATCGGTAGTCGCTGGCCGGACGGGCTGCGGATCTGCACCGTCCGCCGGTCGGACGGCGCCCGGGTGGTCTTCGGCCGCCCCGGTGCCCCACCAGCCCGGCTGGCCGGCGCCGTGCTGGCCTCGTGCGCCATCCCGGGCTATTTCCAACCCGTCGACATCGGCGGCACCGAGTACGTCGACGGTGGCGTGCATTCGGCCACCAACGCGGACGTGCTCCGGTCCGAGGGGCTCGACGTGGTCGTCGTCATCTCCTCCATGTCGGCGGCCCACGGCAGTGCCAACGGGGCCGACGGCTGGCTCAGGCGCTCCGTCCACCGGCGCATGGAGCGTGAGGTCGCCCGCCTGCAGGAGTCCGGGGCCGTCGTGATCAGCCTGGAGCCCGGTCCGCAGGCGCGCCGCGCAATGGGACTGCGGGCCATGGCCGAGGATCGGAGCCCGCAGGTCATCGAGGCGGCCTACGAGGAGACCTGCGAGCTGATCCTCGAGACCCCCGCCCTCGCCTCGCTGGGCGGCCCGCTCGCTGCCGCGTCCACCGGCTGACCCGAGAAAGCGGCACCACCCAGGGCTAGTCTGAGCTTCCGGGGGGGATTGTTGAAGGGAGGGTCCGATGAGTCCTGATCGCCTGAGCCCGCTGGACGCTTCGTTCCTCCACATCGAGGACCACGTGTCCCACATGCACATTGCTTCGGTCGCCATCTTCGAGGGGCCCCCGCCCTCCTTCGGTGACGTCGTCGCCATGGTGGACGCCAAGCTCGACCTCGTCCCGCGTTACCGCCAGAAGGTCCGCTTCGTCCCCTTCGAACTGGGGCGCCCGGTCTGGGTGGACGACCCCTATTTCAACATCGAGTACCACCTGCGCCACACGGCCCTGCCCGCACCGGGGGGCGAGAGCGAGCTGCGCAAGCTGGTCGGCCGGGTGATGGCGCAACAGCTCGACCGGTCCCGGCCGTTGTGGGAGATCTGGGTGGTCGAGGGCCTCGAGGACGGCCGCTGGGCGATGTTGGCCAAGACGCATCATGCACTGGTCGACGGGGTCTCCGGCACCGACCTGCTGGCGGTCATCATGGACCTGTCCCCCGACGCTGTCCACGTGGTGCCGTCTCTGTGGACGCCCCAGCCCGAGCCCTCCAACGTGCAGCTCGTGCTGGAAGCTCTGGAAAACGTGGTGCAATCGCCCTACGAACAGGTGCGGGCGGCGCGGGCCCAGACCCGAGCCCTCCGGAAGATGGCCGGCTACGCGCTGGAGGTGGCGGGTGGCCTGTTCTCGCTGGCCGGCCTGGTCCGCCCCACCCCCCATTCCAGCCTCAACGGGCCGCTCGGGCCCCATCGGCGCTACGCCTGGGCCACGACGTCGGTCGAAGACATCAAGCGGGTGCGCAAGGCCCTCGGGGGTACCTTCAACGATGTCGTGCTCGCCAGCATCACCAACGGATTCCGCGAGCTGCTCCTCTCCCGCGACGAGGACGTCGATCGCGTGGTCCGCACGCTCGTGCCCGTCTCGGTCCGGCCCCGTGACTCGGCGGGCAAGGCGGTGGGCGACGGCACCTACGAGAACAAGGTCTCCGCGATGTTCGCCGAGCTCCCGGTCGATATCGACGATCCGGCGCTCCGCCTCCATGTCATCACCGACCAGATGAAGGACCTCAAGGACTCGAGCCAGGCGATGGCCGGGGAGGCGCTGACGTCAATGTCCGGCTTCGCGCCGCCGATGCTCCTGGCGCTCGGCATGCGGCTCGCCACCAGGGCGGCCCAGCGCAACGTGAACACGGTCACGACGAACGTTCCGGGCCCACAGTTCCCGCTCTATGCGGCCGGCCGGCGGATGATCCGCGCCTTTCCGTATGTGCCTCTCGGGGGGCAGATACGACTCGGCATCGCCATCTTCTCCTACGACGGTGAGGTCAACTTCGGGATCACGGGCGATTACGACACCACGCCGGACATCGACATCCTGGCGGGTGGAATCGAGGACGGCATGACCCAGATGCTCAAGGTGTGTGACCAGCCGGGCCGCTGAGCGTCAGCCTTCCCAGCCGGGAATGCCCCTCACCTCGTCGGCGATGTAGGCCCGCAGGTCGTTGACGATGACCTTCTCGACCGATCTGCCCACGATCGGGACCCGAACCACGAGCTCGCCCTCGACCTCCACATCGCAGGTGCCCGGACCGTCGTCGCCCTCCTCGAACCGGTAGGTCCCGCTGGCGCTCAGCCGGTCGGGATAGTGGTCGGGCAACACCACCCAGCTGGAACGGCTCTCGGCGAGCAGGATCTCGGTGCGGGTGATCCACGACATCTTCGCTGGGTCGACCACGGCGCGCACCGCAGGCGACAGCGAACCCGTGAAGGCAAAGCGCACCTCCAACACAATGCGCTCGGCAGTCGCCTCATGGCGGAGGACGTCGCGCACCTCGATGTCGTCACGCGCCGGGCGCCCCTCGTAGAACGTCGGCGCGCCGTAGGCCACCATCGCCCGCTCCGGCGGGACGGCGACCGCCTGCCGGATGGCGAATTTCACGTGGCTGGTCGCGACGAGGGCAGCCCCAATTTCCGGTGGTCCCAACTGACCGTGCGCTCGACGTTCAGCTTCACCGCGACGCGCTTGTGCAGCATGATCTCGAGGATCGGCTTGAGGTCCTCGGAGTACGGGCCGTTGTAACGCTCGTAGACACTGATGCCGAGCTTCCAGAGCTCGTCGGGGTCGTCGATGATGTCCGCCCGGCCGACCAGCTCCACGCCGCGGAGCTCCTCGTAGTAGTCACCGTCCTCGAACAGGAGAGTGAGACGGGGGTCCCGGCGCAGGTTCTGGACTTTCTGCGACTTGGCCTTCGTCTCCACCGTGACACAACCATCAAGGAACCCGTACCACATGGCCACCGCATGGATGGAACCGTCGGGTGAGATGGAACACATGGTCATGTTCCGTCGCTCCGCGAGGAACGCATCCACCTCGGCGGGCGTCATCTCTATGGCCTTGCGCTGATTCACGCCGTGGCCCATGGCCTCGGTCATCCCGTACCTCCTACTCGTGTGTGAGGGAGCGTAATCCTCTGAGCAGGGCCGGAGCGGTGAAGAGTTCATCTGCAGCACACTTGTTGGTTGCAACGCTTTCACGGCACGTTCACCTCGGCTCCGTAGCGTGACCGTCGATGGCGACCGTAGATCGGCAGACGGAGCACCCGGGCCGGGGCGTCCGGTCCACCCCCGACAACCGACGGTCGCGCGGCCAGGAAGCCCTGGCCGAAGTCATTGCGATCCGCCCCGCGCACGCACAGCGCCCCGGGTTCCCCGGATCCTTGCTCACTTGGATGCGGGTATTCGCCTCCCCGCATCCTCAGGCGACGTCGGTGCGATCTACCCCCCGTCCGCCGTCGTCGCCTGCCCTCCTCCCATTCAGGCCCCCCCGGGTCCCCCACGACGCTGCCTGAGGCCGAAGTCAGCGTGGCAATCGCAAACGCGCCGGCGGTGAGCGGCCGGCCCCCTCTTCCGGGGCCGCCGCGGGACAACCGTCCTCTGGTGCTCGTCGTCGACGACGAGGAGTCCTACCGCCAGGCGCTCGCCTCCGGACTGACCCGTGAAGGCTTCACGGTCGAGTCCGCCGGCGACGGGCACGAAGCGCTCCGCCTCTTTCACCGTGTGCACCCGGATCTCGTCCTCTTGGACGTCATGCTGCCCGACCAGTCCGGTATCGAGATCTGCCAGCAGATGCGCAGCCTCAAGCCCGTGCCGATCATCATGGTCACGGCGCGCGACTCCGAGGTCGACATTGTGCTCGGACTGGAGCTCGGCGCCAGCGACTACGTCGCCAAGCCGTTCCGGCTGCGTGAGCTCGTCGCTCGTATGCGCGCCGTTCTGCGGCGCGGGGTGGCCGTCGCCGAGCACCACGAAGAAGTCCTCGCCGTCGGACCGGTCCGCCTCGACGCAGGCCGCCGCGAGGTGACCGTCGACGAGGTCCCGGTCGAGCTGTCCCGCAAGGAGTTCGATCTCCTGGCCCTCCTGATGTCGCACAGCGGCCAGGTCGTCACCCGTGACTGGTGCATCGACCGGCTCTGGTGGGACCAGGAACTGACCGACACCCGCACGCTCGACACTCACATCAAGCGGTTGCGGCGCAAGGTCGAACCCGACCCCGCCAACCCCCGCCACCTGGTCACGGTCAGGGGTGTCGGCTTTCGCTTCGAGGGGTAACCGGGCACGACGCGGCGCTTTGGCCCTACATTGAGCGGATGCACAAGGGCGACGTCGTACCGGACTTCACACTCCCCGATCAGACGGGAGCGCCGCGCCAGCTCAGCGACTTCCTTGCCAAAGGGCCGGTGGTCCTGTTCTTCTATCCCGCGGCCATGACCTACGGCTGCACCAAGGAGAGCTGTCACTTCCGGGACATGGCCGGCGAGTTCGCCGCCGTCGGCGCCCAGCCGGTCGGCATCAGCGCCGACACCGTCGACAAGCAGAAGCAGTTCGACGAGAAGGAGTCGCTGGGCTTTCCCCTCCTGTCGGATCCCGATCGCACCGTGGCCGCCTTGTTCGGCGTGAAGCGCAGCGTCAGTTTCCTCAAGGTCAAGCGGTCCACCTTCGTGATCGACACGGACCGCACCGTGCTCGATGTCATTCACTCCGAGGTTTCCATGGGTTCGCACGCCGACAAGGCGCTCGCTCTTCTGAAGGCGCGCCCCGCTGCCTGACGGCACCGTCGTGATCACCGGTGCCGCCTCGGGCATCGGGGCCGCCACGGCGACGCGACTCGGGGCCGCTGGCCGCAACGTCATCGGCATCGACAAAGACGCGTCGGACATCGTGGCTGACCTCTCCACCCCTGAGGGCCGGAACGTCGCCATCCATTCGGCTGTGGAACGGAGCGGCGGCGAACTGGCCGGCATCGTGACCTGCGCCGGGCTGGCGGGACTGCCGGGCCGGGCCGGCTCTCTGTTGTCCGCCGTGAACTATTTCGGGACAGTGGAGGTGCTCGAGGGTCTGCGTCCGTTCCTCCGCCCAGGCGGGGCGGCGGTGGCCATCAGCTCGAACTCGACCACCGTGCAACCCGCCGTCCCCGCCGATCTCGTCGAGGCCTGCCTGCACCACGACGAGGAGCTGAGCGTGCGGATCGCCGATGCCCGCGGTTCCCTGGTGGCCTATCCGGCGACCAAGCTTGCGGTGGCCCATTGGGTCCGCCGGAACGCCACCGGGCCTGACTGGGCCGGGGCGGGACTGCGACTGAACGCCGTGGCCCCCGGCATGATCGACACGCCGATGGTGGCGGGCATGCGGGCCGATGCCGAGGCCGGTCCGTTGCTCGACATGTTGCCCATCCCGGTCGGCCGCCCGGGCCGGCCCGAGGAGATCGCCGCGCTGGTCGACCTCCTGCTCGGGCCCGACGGGTCCTTCTTCTGCGGGTCGGTGCTCTTCTGTGACGGAGGGAGCGACGCGCTCCTGCGCACCAACGACTGGCCCGCGGCCTGGAACATCTCCGTGCGCGACCTCGGCCAGCAACTCTCCTGAGCACGTCACGGCCGGGGCCGCCCCGCCGGCGCCGACCGTAGGCTGACCGCCATGCCAGGCCGGATCCTGGTGGACACCACCCCGCTGCGGGAGAGTCGCGACTTCCGGCTCCTCTTCATCGGTCAGCTCATTTCCGTCATCGGCACGCAGCTGACGGTCGTGGCCATCCCCTATCAGGTGTATTCGATGACGCACTCCACCCTGCAGGTGGGCGCGATCAGCCTGGCCCAGCTCTTTCCCTTCCTCGCCGGCGCTCTCTCCGCCGGGCCTATCGGTGACTCGGTCGACAAACGCCGGATCATGGTCTGGACCGCGATCGCCATGATGCTGACGAGTGGCGCCTTGGCCGTCAACGCCGCCGTGCCCCATCCCTCGCTCGCGGTGCTCTATGTCGTCAGCGCACTTGCGGCGGGCCTCTTCGGCTTCTCGAGCACCGCCCGTTCGGCCGCCGTCCCCGGCATGGTGGAGCGCCGGCACCTCGCCGCTGCTGCCGCCATGACGCAGATCGTCTTCCAGGTGGGCGTCATCGTGGGGCCTGCGCTCTCCGGTCTCCTGCTCGGCATCGGGCTCCCGCTGGTCTTCGGGCTCGACGCCGCCTCGTTCGTGGTCGCCGCCGTCACCTCGGCCCTGCTCCGCCCGATCCCACCGGCGCACGGCGCCGGAGGCCTCTCGCCTTGGGAGTCGACCAAGGAGGGTGTGCGGTACCTCCGCTCCCGCCAGGCGCTGCAAGGCGTCTACCTCATCGACATCAACGCCATGGTCTTCGGGATGCCCCGCGCCCTGTTCCCCGCCATGGCGGGCGCCGTGTTCGGGGGCGGGACCATCACTCTGGGTTTTCTGTATGCCGCTCCGGGCGTCGGCGCGCTCATAGGAGCGGTGACAACGGGCTGGGTCGCCAACCTCCGCCGGCAGGGATGGGCGGTGATCGTGGCCGTCTGCGTCTGGGGCGCGGCGATCGCGCTGTTCGGGTTCACCGACACACTCTGGATCGCGCTCGTCCTCCTGGCCGTGGCCGGGTGGGCGGATGTCATCTCCGCCGTCCTACGCAACACCATGCTGCAGAGCAGCATCCCCGAACGGTTCCGCAGCCGCATGTCCTCCATACAGATGGCCGTGGTGCAGGGTGGCCCCCGCCTCGGTGACATGGAGTCCGGCGCCGTGGCCACGCTGACGAGCATTGAGTTCTCTGTGGTCTCGGGCGGACTCGCCTGCATCGTCGGCGCTGCCGTCATCGGCGCGCTGCTCCCGGTCTTCCGGCGTCATGTCGCCGGTGAGGTGGACGACGTGCCCGTATGATCCGGCTCCATGAGCGCCACCTTCGCCGAACCGACGTGGGGTGAGGTCGACCCCGCCGCACTGAGCCGGATCCTCGTCGTCTCCCCCCACTTCGACGATGCCGCCATGGGAGCGGGCCATCTCATCGCCAGCTACGACGACACGACGGTGGTCACCGTGCTCGGCGGCCGCCCGCCCGCCTACCCCGACGTGCCCTCGGAATGGGACGCGCTCGGCGGCTTCGTCGCCGGTGACGACGTCGTGGCAGTGCGGCGCCAGGAGGACGCGGCAGCCATGGAGGTCCTCGGGTCGGGCTACGAATGGCTCGAGTTCTCGGACCACCAGTACCTGGCGCCTCCGGACCGCCCGACGCCGCCCGACGTGGCACCCGTCCTGTCGGTGACCATCGCCGAATTCGATCCGACTGCAGTGTTCTTCCCCATGGGTCTGGGCAACCCGGATCACGTCATGGTCCACGATGCCTGTCTCCTCGTGCGCCAGGAGCAACCCGAGCGAGAGTGGTTCTGCTACGAGGACCACGGCTACAAGCACATACCCGGGCTGTTGGCCTGGCGGGTGGCGAAGTTGCTGCGCGCGCATCCCTGGCCGACGCCGGCCATCATCCCGCACGTCCCCGATGAGGAGCGCAAGCGACGCGCCATCTGGTGCTACACGTCACAGATCGCGCCGCTCGAACAGGACCACGCGCTCAGCGCCCGCATGGAGGGGCGGGTCCCCGAGCAGTTCTGGCGGCTGGCCCCGCCGCCGGACGGGTGGGAGGGGCTCGCCGACTTCATCTGACCCTGGCGCGCAACGACCCGCCCAGGGGAGTCGGGCGGGTCGTCCACGGAACCTGGGTTCCGCTGCAGCGCTGTCTGTTGCCGATAGGCCGCCGGCGCTCGAGGAACGACGGACCTGTCCCCTCGATGGTGCCGCTCCGGCACCACGAGAACAAGTGCACGGAACCAACTTCATGCGCCGGAAATCTCAGGTGGCCCGGCCCCGGACGGCGGCTGGGTTCACGCCATCGCCGGTTGTGGCGCGATCTCGGTGATCTCGACGGTTTCGTCGGCCATGAGCTCCGGCGCCCTCTCTAGGTCAGCCTCGATGTCGGCCAGGATCCCGGGCCGGCGGCGATTGACGATGAACAGCCAGCCGGCCCCGACCGCCATCCATCCCAAGTAGATGTAGGGGAACAGGTCCACCGGCCATGCCGGCATCGGGTAGAAGCTGCCGATGGTCGGCACCAGGAGGCAGATAACCGCAATACAGGCGAGCACCACATTGCGTGGGCGCAGTTCGCCCAGCTTCTTGAGGTACATCGGGGCCGCCACCGTAATGAGGTAGTACGCCACCAGAAACCCGAAGGCGGCCAGCGTGCCGGCGTCACCGAACGCCGTCAGGGGGTTGGTGAAGATCATGAGGAAGGCCGGCAGGGCGAAGATCATGGCGATGTAGATGGTGACCGCCACGTGCGGAGTGCGGTTGGTCGCATGCGCTCGGCCCAGGTGTCCCGAGAAGATGCCATGACGGGCCATCGGGTACATGATCCGTGAGCCCGAGTTCAGGCACGACAGCGAGAGCGAGAAGAAGCTCACCATGGCGCCGATGGAGACAGGGATCCTGAACCAGCTCACCCCATAGGCCTGCGCCAGGTAATTGAGCGGAGCCGAGGTCCAGGCGCTGCCGTAGTTGCTCGTCCCCCCGACCTCGACGTAGGCCATGAAGACCATGAACAAGCCCGTGATGAGCAGACTGGCGATCACGGCACGGGGCAGGTTGCGCCGCGGATTCTTCGCCTCCGACCCCATTGTCGTCGCCGCCTCGAAGCCGACGAGCGAGAAGATGCAGGCGACAACGGCCAGGCCCATGCCCCGCACGTTGACGCCGCCCAAGGAGAGCTGCGTGGTGTCGACCTTGAAGCCGTGCTTGAACAGGATCACGAACGCCAGCGCGGTGATGCAGGCGACCGAGGCGCACTCGAGGGCCAGCGTGAGGATGGTGGACACCCGGATGTCTTTGTAGGCGATCACCCAGCAGGCCAGCGCGCTGATAGCGAAGAAGATGATCGGGTGTACCGACCCGTGGTAGCCGAGTGCGGAGAGCAATTGGGCGGAGAAGACCGCGAACCCGCACATGCCCGCCACGGCGATGAAGTAGTAGGCCCAGATGAGGGTCCAGCCCGAGAAGACCCCCGTGCTGGGCCCGAGCCCCTTGGCCGTGTAGGCGTACATGGAGCCAGCGAACGCCGATCGCTTGGCGAACTGGTTCAGGCACAACACGACGAAGAGCAGCATGACAGTGGCGAAGGCATAGGCCAGCCACGTGCCCTGCCCGGCGCTGGCGAAGGCGAGTGGGATGATGAGCACAGCCGTCATGGTGGGTGAGATCAGTGCGACGGACTGGGCGAACAGCGACGGTAGTCCGAGCGCGTTCGTCCGCAACCCGTGCACTCTCTTCACGGCCGCGGTGTCCTGCGTGCCGGCACTCGTTGTCATCGTCTCTCCTTGTCGTGCTCTCGAACGGATGGCCTGCTGCGGATCATTGGGGACTGTTCAATCTGGAAACGACTGGTCTTCGAGCAGGAGGTCCTCGTAGAACGCGCCGAACTTTCGCTCAGGGTGGGCGATGGCGATCTCGAGTACCCACAGGTTGGGGTTCGGCCGGAACTCGACCTCGGCCAGAGGCCCGTCGTAGTGGGCCGAGTGCGGGAAGTCGGAGAGGCGATGGCCGGACAGATCCATGTTCAACGTCCATCCGTACCCGGCCGCGGCAGAGACGGCGTAGTCGTAGAGCTCACGCCCGGTGCTCCCGTTGGTGAACCATTCCTCCCGGACCTCGTCCCAGATCTGCCGGACTTCCTTCTTGGCCCGGAGATGATCACGATCGGACCCGAAGACGAACGTGTCGCCCGCGTCGCCCTCGGTGTCACCGTAAATCGGGCCGATGTCGACGAAGAAGATGTCGTCGTCGCCCAGGACCACGCCGGGCTCCGACTTCTCCATGAAGTCCTTCGTCGTGTTGGGACCACACCGGACGATGATGTGGTGCCAGCCACGGCGCAT
The DNA here is from genome assembly GCA_963755655.1 of uncultured Acidimicrobiaceae bacterium. GTDB lineage: Bacteria > Actinomycetota > Acidimicrobiia > Acidimicrobiales > RAAP-2 > Bog-473. The sequence continues at coordinate 307,305 of CAVWKX010000012.1, read as the reverse complement.
GTCCAGGCCCCTGAGGATGTCGCGGGCGATGGACTTCGCCTCGTCCTCGGACATGCCGGGCCGCACCTGGTCGGCGATCAGGTGCACCGCTTTGCGTGTGCGCGACCGCACGTCCATCAGGCTGTCGAGAGAGAATTTCTCCCCGGTTCCTTCGAGCTCGGTCAACATGGTCATGTGTTGGTCTCCTCAATGGTCGCCGATGGATGCGCTGAACAACGGGTGGTTCCGGAAGTCGTTGGGGGCGTCGGCCGCAACGACGATGACCTCGACGGTGCCGTGCTCGGTACCCAGCCGGTGGGGGCGGTTGGCGTCGAAGTGCACGGTGCTGCCTGCTTGGAGCAGGTGCACCTGTCCGTCGAACTCGAGCCGGAGCTGCCCCTGCACCACGTAGATCCATTCCTCGCCGCGGTGGCGGGCCGGCTCCGAGGGCGCCCGGTCCGCGCTCGATGCTGATCTGCAACGCCTCGAGCGTCGACGAGCCCGGAAAGCCACTGCAGGGGGCGATCGTCAGCCCGTTGGCCTCGTGGGTCACCCGGCCGGCCGGATAGGCCGCGATGGCCGGCATGCCCCGGCGTTCACCGAGCAACGTGCTCATCGACACCCCGAGGGCACGCGACAGCGAAATGAGTGCCGCCACCGAGGGCTGACGGTCCCCTGACTCCAGGCGGGAGAGGTGGGCGGTGGAGAGGTCGGCGCGCTGGGCCAGTTGCTCCAGCGTCAGACCGGCCCGGCTGCGCTCCTCCCGCAGGCTCTCGGCGAGGGAGGAAAGCGCTTCGTCGAGGTCCATCCGGGGATTCTGGGCTCGACTTGCCTCAGAGGCAAGCGACTTTGCCAGAGTTCACGGTTCAGAAATATCGGCGAAACCGTCCCGAGATCCGCCTTCCACCGCCTCGCGAGCCCGCCTTACGGGCCCGGCTGCCGGAGCCAGGCCGAGCGGGACCGTTACGTTAACATGTACGAAACAATCCCCTGTTCAGGGGCAAGAGCCAGGAACGCCCATGTTCGACCGACTCCTTCTCGCTCTCGACGACTCGCCCGCCGGTGAGGTCGCCACGCTCTTCGCGGCAGCACTGGCCCGTCGCACCGGGGCCAGCATCCACGTGCTGCACGTCAACGAGCGGCTCGTCGGTGGCAATGGGCTGACGCTGCGCTCGCGCACGGAGTCCACCGCCCTGGTCTCCGATGCCGTCCAGCAGCTGGTCGAGACCGGGGTACGCGCCTCGGCATCTGTCCGGGTGTCCTCGTACCGGAGTGTCCCGGAGCGGATCGTGAGTGCGGCGTTCGAGCGGTCGGCCGACGCCATCGTCCTGGGGTCGACGCGGAACCGCCGGTTGGGAAGGCTGTTCTCGGCCCGGGTCAGGGAGCGCACCACCCGCCTGACCGCACTCCCGGTGCTGACCGCCCCAGCCCCCCTGAAGGTCACCTCCCCCGATGAGCTGGCCGAATGGCCCGGCGATCTCGGTCGGGCCCTGGACTCGCTGCTCAGATAGCGATCGGGAGACACGCCAAACCAGGCCGTTCAGCTCTGCCAAACCAGGACATTCAGCTCTAGCGGCGCCCGCGACGGCGGTGCAACATTTGTTTCGTGGTCATGTACAGCGACCTCTCTGACGCAGGCCCTTGGCAAGGGTGAGGAGCAGCACCGGTCCGACGACCTGCTGCTGGCCGACGCTCGTCGGACTCCCGGGCCAGGCTGCACGCGACAGGCGCGGGAGGCCCCGGTGGCGGAAGCGCTGGCCCGGGAGCTCTCCTACGACGGCGCACTCATCAGGCTGTGCGAGTCACTCGAGGTCCGCGCCACGCCCGAGTGGTTCGAGAGCCCGCGGCGCGAACGGGCCCGGCTGGAGCGCGAGCTCCTGCGGCGCGGCATCCGGCTTCACCCATCCCAGCTCCAGGACGCGTAGGCCCTCGGACACGGTCGGGCCGGCCGTCGCCCGGCGACCCCTCACTAGAGTCGACGGCGGTGCCAGGAGACGACGAGGTGATGGTGGAGGCCGGCGGGCGCGAGGTGCGCGTCTCGCGCCCGGACAAGATCTACTTCCCCGCCCTCGATGCCACCAAGTTCGACCTCGTCTCCTACTACCTGGACGTGGCGGACCACCTGCTGAACACCGCCGGCGGACGGCCCGCCATGCTGCAGCGCTTCCCCGACGGCGCCACCGGCAAGTCCTTCTACCAGAAGCGCATTCCGGCCGGCGCGCCGGACTGGCTGCAGTCGACCACCGTCTCCACCCCCAACGGCACGACCTCCAACGCGCTCGTCGTTGCCGACATCGCCCACGTCGTGTGGGCGGTGAACATCGGCTGCCTCGGCCTGCACCTGTGGCCCTACCTCGCCGCCGACCCCGCCCACGCCGACGAGCTGCGCATCGACCTCGACCCGACGACCGGCATCGGCTTCGACGAGGTGCGCGCCGTCGCCCTGCTCTGCCGCGACGTGCTCGAGGAGCTCGGCCTGCGCGGCTATCCGAAGACGACGGGCAACAACGGCCTGCACGTGTACCTCCGGCTCGAGCCACGGTGGGACTCGGTGCAGGTGCGCGCCGCCGCGGTCGCCCTGGCCCGCGAACTGGAGCGTCGCTTCCCCGATCTGATCACCGCCAACTGGTGGAAGGAGGAGCGCGGCAGCCGCGTCTTCGTGGACTTCAACCAGAATGCGCCCCACAAGACGGTCTTCGGCGCCTGGTTCGCCCGGCCCCGCACGGGCGGCCAGGTCTCGACGCCGCTCACCTGGGAGGAGGTCGAGACGGTGGTCCCCGAACGACCTCACCATCCGCAGCGTGCCCGAGCTGGTGCGCCGACGCGGCGACCCCTGGGCCGACATCGCCGCCCGCCCGCAGTCGATCGAGCCGCTGCTGGCGCTGGCCGAGCGGGACCGGGAGGCCGGCCTGCACGACGCGCCATGGCCGCCGCAGTACCCCAAGATGCCCGACGAGCCGCCCCGGGTCGCTCCCAGCCGGGCCAAGAAGGCCTGAGCCGTGGAGCCCCTCGACGCCCTCGAACCGCATCGCCTTCCTGCTCGAGCGCAGCGGCGCCGACACCTACAAGGTGCGCGCCTTTCGCAACGCCGCACGCGCCGTGGCGGACATCGATCCCGACACGCTCCGCGCGCTGGCCCGGGCCGGGCGGCTGCAGACCATCGAGGGCATCGGGAAGTCGACCGCGCTGGTCATCACCGAGGCCCTCGACGGCGAGGTGCCCGAGCGCCTGCGCGCAGCTGGAGGAGGCGCCCGACGACGACCTGGAGCTCGACGCGCCGGCCCAGGCGCTCCTGGACTCGCTGCGGGGCGACTGCCACTCCCACTCCGACTGGTCCGACGGGGGGAGCCCGATCCGCGACATGGCCGAGGCGGCCCGGGAGCTGGGGCACGAGTACCTGGTGCTCACCGACCACAGCGCCCGCCTCACCGTGGCCCACGGGCTCAACGCCGAGCGGCTGCGGGCCCAGCTCGACGTGGTGGCCGAGCTGAACGAGGACCTGGCGCCCTTCCGGATCCTGACCGGCATTGAGGTGGACATCCTCGAAGACGGCTCGCTCGACCAGGAGCTCGACCTGCTGGCCGAGCTGGACGTCGTGGTGGCCAGCGTGCACTCGAAGCTGCGCATGGAATCGCCCGCCATGACCGAGCGGATGCTGGCGGCCATCGAGAGCCCGCACACCGACATCCTGGGCCACTGCACCGGGCGCCTGATCACCGGGCGCGGCCGGGCGCAGTCCACCTTCGACGCCGATGCGGTGTTCGGCGCCTGCGCCCGCACCGGCACCGCGGTCGAGATCAACTCGCGGCCCGAGCGCCAGGACCCACCCCAGGACCTGCTCCGCCAGGCCGTCTCGCTCGGCTGCTCCTTCTCCATCGACACCGACGCGCACGCGCCGGGCCAACTCGGCTGGCTCGGCCGGGGCTGCGCCAAGGCCGTCGACGCCGCGGTGCCGCCCGAGCGGATCGTCAACCGCGGCTCGGTCGACGAGCTCCTGGCCTGGGCCGGAGCGCATGAGGGCTGACCCGCGGTGACGCTCCCCGTCCGCCCGCCGGTCGCGCCCATGCTGGCCAAGCTCTCCCGTGAACTGCCCCGGGGCGCCGGGCCTCTTCTACGAGCCGAAGTGGGACGGCTTCCGCTGCATCGTCTTCCGCGACGGCGACGACGTCGAGCTGGGCAGCCGCAACGAGAAGCCGCTGACGCGCTACTTCCCCGAGCTCGTCGAGGCCCTGCGGCGACGAGCTCCCGGCGCGGTGCGTGCTCGACGGCGAAATCGTCATCGCCGGTCCCGGCGGCCTGGAGTTCGACGCGCTGTCCCAGCGCATCCATCCCGGCCGAGAAGCGCATCCGCCTGCTCGCCGAGTCGACCCCCGCCTCGTTCGTCGCCTTCGACCTGCTGGCCGAGGGGGACCGCTCGCTACTTGGAGGCGCCCTACGCGCGAGCGGCGCGCCGCGCTGGAGAAGGCCCTCGAGAAGGCGCGCCCCCCGATCCACCTCACGCCGGTCACCGACGACCCCGACGTGGCGGCGGACTGGTTCTCCCGCTTCGAGGGCGCCGGGCTCGACGGCGTCGTGGTCAAGGACGGCGCGCTCACCTACCTGCCCGACAAGCGGGCCATGCTCAAGGTCAAGCACCAGCGCACGGCGGACTGCGTGGTGGCGGGCTTCCGCACCCACAAGGACGGCGCCGGTGTGGGCTCGCTGCTGCTGGGCCTGTTCGACTCGCGCCGGGACGCTGCACCACGTCGGCGTGGCGTCGGGCTTCAGCGTGGCCCGCCGGCGCGAGCTGGTCGCCGAGCTCGAGCCGTACCGGGAGAACGCGCAGAAGGACCACCCCTGGGCCGGCTGGGCCGAGGCCCAGACGGCCGGCCGGGCGCCCGGCGGCGGCAACCGCTGGAACGCCGGCAAGGACATGACCTGGGAGCCGCTGCGGGCCGAGGCCGTGTGCGAGGTCTCCTACGACCACCTGCAGCACGACCGCTTCCGGCACGCCACGTCCTTCGTGCGCTGGCGTCCCGACCGCGACCCCGCCTCGTGCACCTACGGCCAGCTCGACACCCCGGTGCCGATGGAGCTCAGCGAGGTCTTCGGGACGTCGTCGCGCGTAGCCGTCAGTCCAGCAGGTCGGGGTCGGCCGCCAGCTCGGCGCGCACGGCCGCCTCCCAGAAGCCGATGAAGCCCTCGCCGTCGCTCTGGGCCACCAGGTCGATGAAGGCCTGCGGGACGCGCGACGACCGCCGCCGCCGCCGGCCGCCCGGGCGTACCAGGCGTGCTGGCACCGCTGCTCCAGCGCCACCGCCCGCTGGTGCACGGCCCGGGCCGAGCCGCCCAGCACGAACACGCCGTGGCCGGCCAGCAGCGCCATGGAGGCGTCGCCCATCTTCTCCACCGCCGATCGGGCGCTGGCGGCGTCGTTGACCGGGCCCTCGTACTCGTCGACCAGCGACCAGCGTGCCGCCGCCGAGCGCCGAGCTCTGGTCGAGGATCGGGGGCACCTCGCCCAGGTCCGCCCACACCGTGCCGAAGAGCGGGTGGTTGTGCACGGCCCAGCCGACGTCCTGGCGCAGCTTGTGCAGTTCGAGGTGCAGCGGGATGCCGAGCGGGACCGGCCAGTCCCCCTCGACCACCCGCCCGTCGAGGTCGATGCGCAGCACCTGGGACGGGCGCAGCTCGGCCCAGGTGAGCAGCCACGGGTTGCACAGCAGCGTGCCGTCGCCGAGGTTGACGGTGATGTGGCCGGCCAGGTGGTCGTTGTAGCCCTCCCGCCACAGGGCGCGGGCCAGCACCACGAGCTCCTCGCGTGGCGTGAGGTCGGGGACGAGCTTCTCGGCGGTCGGCGTGAACATCGGTCGGCTCCTCTCAGCGCGGCAGGACGGTGTCCGGGAGCGGGTGGCGGTAGAGCGCGGCGGCGTTCTCGCAGCACATGGCCCGCAGCTCGTCGGCCGGGATGTGGCCCCAGCACTTCGCGATCACGTCCTGGGTGTCGGGCCAGGTGCTGTCGCCGTGCGGGTAGTCGACCTCCACCATGATGTGGTCGACGCCGATGGCGTGGCGGGTGTCGATGGTCGACGGGTCGTCGATGGTGCAGAACCAGAAGTTGCGCTGCAGGACGTCGGCCGGGCGCACGTCCCAGCCCAGCCCGTAGCCGGAGCGGTCGACGATGTTCTCGAGCCGGTCGAGCAGCATGGCCACCCAGCCGATGCCGCCCTCGCTCATGGCGATCTTGAGCGTCGGGAGCCGCAGCGGGTAGCCCGACCACAGCCACTCGGCGCAGGCGATCAGCGACAGCTGGCCGAAGAGCGTGGCGCCGAGCTGCAGGGCGTCCATGCCGGCACCGGGCGGCGCGGGGGTCAGGCCCGAGCTGCCGACGTGCAGGGAGACCACGGTGTCGGTCTCGACGACGGCCTCCATGATCGGGTCCCAGTGCGCCCGGTCCCACAGCGAGGGCAGGCCGATCTCGTGCGGGCGCTCGGGGAAGGTCACCGACGTGAAGCCCCGGTCGGCGTTGCGGCGGATCTCGGCCACGGCCGAGCTCCGGGTCGGCGAGATAGGTGATCCCGAGCGGGACGATGCGCTCGGGGTGGGCGCTAGTACCACTCCTCGAAGAGCCAGTCGTTCCAGGCCCGCACGCAGGCCAGGCCCAGCTCGCGGTCCTGCGGCGTCGAAGAAGACCCGGCCGCAGAACCCGGTGATCATGGACGGGAAGTTCACCGACGCCCAGACGCCGTTGATGTCCATGTCGCGCACGCGGGCGTCGACGTCGTAGCAGCCCGGCCGCATCTGGTCGAAGCGGAACGGCTCCAGGCCGTAGGTCTCCGGGCGGCGCCCGGCCACGGCGTTCATCCCCACCTGGGTGTAGCGCTCGCCCTCGAACTCCCACACCTGGTGCCCCTCGGGCGTCTCGACGATGCGCGGCGCCCGGTCCGCCAGCGCGGCGGGCAGCCGGCCCTCGAACGTGTGGGCGGGCTCCACGACGTGGTCGTCCACCGAGATCACCGTGTAGCGCACCTCGCCGCGGCTCGGGCTCGGGCAGGAACAGATCGTCGGCCGGCACGGACCGGAGTATGCCCGAGGAATCGCCCGCGCGCCGGGGCGCAGTGCCACGCGCTCGGGCCGGGCCCGGATGGATACTGGGAGCGACGCGGAAAAGGAGGCGGCGTGGTCGCGCTGGTCATTGTCTCGACGTTCGTGGTTCTGGTGCTCGGCATCCTGGTGGCGGGCCTGTTGCGGAGCCACGCCGACATCCTGCGCTCCCTGCACGAGCTCGGTGCGGGGTCGGGGACCCCTCGGCCGCGCCCGGCCGCCGCCGTCCCCGTGGACGCTGACCCCCCCGGCGTCGAGCGCCCGCGCTCGGCGCGGCGCCCGCCGTCGCCGGCGTCACCCCAACGGGGGATGCCCGGGCCATCGCCGTCGACAACAGCGACGACCTCACGCTGCTCGGCTTCCTCTCCTCGGGCTGCACCGGCTGCGCCGCCTTCTGGGACGCGCTGCAGGAGCCGGGACGCCTGCAGCTGCCCGACCGCACCCGGGTCGTCATCGTCACCAAGGGCCCCGACCGCGAGGTCCCCTCCGAGGTGCAGGTCGCGGGCGACGGGCCGGGTCCCGGTGGTCATGTCGACCGAGGCCTGGGTCGACTACCAGGTCCCCGGCTCCCCGTTCTTCGTCCTGGTCGACGGGGCCACCGGGCCGCAAGGTCGGGCAGGGCGTGGCCAGCCAGGTGGGGCAGCTGGCCGAGCTGGTCCGGCGGGCCGAGCACGACCGCGGCCACGCCGGCGGCGGCCGAGGCCGCGGTGAGGCGTCGCTGGGCGGCCCGGCCCGCGAAGCGGCGGCCGACGAGGTGCTGGCGGCGGCCGGCATCCTCCCGGGCGACCCGAGCCTGTACCCGCGCACCCTCGACGACGTCTTCCCGCACGGCCGCGCCGTGCCGGCCGAGTAGTGGCCACCATCGGCGCCCACGGCATCACGGCCCGCCTCCCCGAGGGCTTCGAGGGCCGGATCTTCGTGCGCCCCGCCACCGTGGGCGTGACCTATCCGGTGGGGCAGTTCGCCACCTTCCCCATCCCCGACGACATCGGCGACTTCGGCAGCGGCGCCGTCACCCTCATGGGGCCCTCCGACGTGTTCGCCACGCTGTTCGAGTACGGGCCCGAGAGCGTCGGCACCGCGCTGTTCGCCCAGCAGGGCCGGCCCGCCGCGCTTCTCCGAGGCGGACTTCTCGCCCATGACGCTGCGGCGCGGCATCCCCGGGCAGTCCGGCACCCAGTGGTTCTTCACCGAGTCCGGGCGGCCCTTCTCCTTCTACGCGGTGCTCGGCAGCCATGCCCAGCGCCCGGCCTGGTCCCCCGCGTCAACACGTTGCTGTCGTCCTTGACGCTGAGCCCCGCCGTGTCCGACGTCCCCGCGGCGAGGCCCGCAGTGGAACTGATCGGCCTGTACCTGATCGCCGCCGGCCTGCTGGTGCGTCGCCGGCGTGGCCAAGGCGGCACGCCCCGACGACACGGCCCGTGCCCTGGCCGCGCTGCTGCCGGGACCCGCCCTCGTTCGTCCGGGCTGCGGTGGATCGTCCGGGCCGGCGCGCTGGCGGAAGCCGCCCTCGGTGCCGTCGCCCTGGTGCTGCCCCGTCCCGGCCACGGCGCCCTCGTCGCGCTCTCCTACGTCTGCTTCTCCGGCGTCGTGGCCTACGCCCGTCGGCGCGGCGGCCCGCTCGCCACCTGTGGCTGCTTCGGCCGCCCCGACACGCCCCCCACCGCGCTCCACCTGGTCCTCGACCTCGCGCTGGCCGCCGCCGCGGCGGTCGTCGCCGTCGGCGCCCCGACCCACGGCACGCTCGTGACGCAGCTGGCGCACCAGCCCTGGGCCGGGTTCCCGCTGCTCTTCGTCAGCGCGGTGGGTCTCTGGCTCACCGCGCTCGCGCTCTCCGCCCTGGCCGCCCTCACCGCGGCGCGCCGCCTGGCCCGCCCGCTCCCGCCGCGGTCGTCGTGAGCATCTCGACCGCGCTGGTGGCGCGCACGGCCCGGGCGCTCGAGGGCCGCCTGTCCCGGCGCAGCCTCATCAACCGCTCCGCCTTCGTCGGGCAGCGCGGTGGCCGTCGGCTCCGGCCTCGACCTGGCCCTCAAGCCCGGGACGGCCTACGGGGCCATCTGCGAGTGCGGCAACGCCGGCTGTGGCTGCGGCAGCACCTGCTGCTCGGGGTTCTCCGAGTTCTGCTGCGCCGTCAGCGGCGCCAACTTCTGCCCGGAGAACACCATCATGGGCGGCTGGTGGGTGGCGGACAACTCCTCGTACTGCGGCGGCCCCCGCTACTACATGGACTGCAACTCCACCTGCTCGTGTGACGGCGGCTGCGGCGGCGGCTTCCCCTTCTGCGAGCCGGGCTGCGACGGGACCGGGTGCGGCTGCGGCCCGCTGGGCTGCGACTCCTACCTGACCGGCTGCCTGCAGTTCCGGTACGGGCAGTGCAACCAGGACGTGGCCTGCATGGGCCGCATCGTCTGCCGCGTCGTCGCCTGCGTGCCGCCTTGGACGGTCGACCCCACCTGCACGACCGCCGTCGCGGTCGACAACGGCACGGCCGAGCAGAACGAGCCGTGCTGGACGACGGCCCCGCCGGCCCCGTTGTGCACCTCGCCCGCCACGAACTGCCAGGTGGTCGGCCTGGTCCCGAGCGCCGACGGCGACGGCTACGCCGTGCTCACCGCGTTCGGCCGGCTGTTCGGGTACGGGGACTTCCCCAACGACGGCGACGCCTCGGCGCTGGCGCTCGACGCCCCGATCGTGGGCGCGGCGACCTGCAAGACGGGCGGCTACTTCCTGGCCGCGGCCGACGGCGGCATCTTCGACTACGGCGGGGCGCCGTTCCTCGGCTCCATGGGCGGACGGCCGCTCGACGCGCCGGTGGTCGGCATGGCGCGCCTCGCCGACCGGCCAGGGCTACTGGCTGGTGGCGGCCGACGGCGGCATCTTCGACTACGGCGACGCCCTGTTCTTCGGCTCCATGGGCGGCCGGCCGCTCAACGCGCCGGTGGTCGGGCATGGCGGCCACCCCGACCGGCCGGGGCTACTGGCTGGTGGCGGCCGACGGGGGCATCTTCGCCTTCGGCGACGCCGTGTTCCTCGGCTCCATGGGCGGGCAGCACCTCAACGCGCCGGTCGTCGGCATGGCGGCCACCCCGTCGGGCCGCGGCTACTGGCTGGTCGCCGCCGACGGGGGCATCTTCGCCTACGGGGACGCCGTCTTCGACGGGTCGACCGGCGCCCTCCACCTCAATCAACCGGTGGTCGGCATGGCGCCCTTCGGCAACGACGCCGGCTACTGGCTGGTGGCCAAGGACGGGGGGATCTTCGCCTTCGGCGGCGCGCCCTTCCTCGGGTCGCCGGCGTGACGCGAGAAGGGAGCACCATGACCACCCTCTTGATCCTGGCCGCCGCGGTCGTCGCCGTGGTGGCGGCGGCCCGCTCGACCTGGTCGCCCTGCGGCGTCTCCATGCTGGCCACCGTCACGCCGCTGGCCGAGCGGGGCCGGGGCCACCGCTACCGCACCACGGCAGCCTGGTTCGTCGCCGGCGGGTCGGCGGGCGGGGCGACACTCGGGCTCGTCATGGCCGCGCTGGCCCTGGGCGTGCGCGCCGCTGCTCCCGACCACGATGACGCTCGCCATCATCGGCTGCGCCGGCGCCGTGCTCGCCGCCGCCTCCGACACCCGTGTCGGGGGCTTCCGCCTGCCCTTTCACTCGCGCCAGGTCAACGAGCGCTGGCTCGACCAGTTCCGCCCGTGGGTCTACGGCGCCGGCTTCGGCTGGCAGATCGGCGCCGGCCTGGTGACCTACATCAAGACGGCCGCGCTCTACCTCATGATCGTGCTGGCCGCCCTGACCGCCAGCCCCTGCCGCCGCGCTGGCCATCGGCGTCGCTCTTCGGGCTGGTGCGCGGGCTGGCCGTCCTGCTCGGACGGGGCATCACCAGCCCGGCCACCCTCGCCGAGTTCCACCGGCGCTTCACGCGGGCCGGGCCCGTCGTGCTCGGTCGTCGTGGTGGCCTGCGAGGCTGCGGTGGCGTCGCCTTCGCCGCCGTCCTCTCCCCCTGGGTCGCGCTGGCGCTCGCTGCTCCTCGGCGCGGCGGCTGCAGCAGCCGGGCGCGCCGGCGCCTGCCGGCGACGGTCCGGCCCTGACTCAGCCGCTCATGTCCACCGCGTTGACGTGGACGGGCACGATGCGCACGATGACGCGGCGGTCCCCGGGCGCGTCGTGCTCGCGCAGGTCGGCGTTGTACTTGGCGCCGACCTTCTCGGCGAAGGCGCGGTCCTCGTCGGGCGTCACGACGGCGGTGCCCCGGATCTCCAGGTAGCGGTAGGGGTTCTGCAGGTCGAGGAGGAACACCGTGCAGGCCGGCTCGGTCTCGAGGTTCTTCACCTTCTGACGCCGCGTGTTCAGCGACATGGCGACCTGGTCGTCCTCGGCGAGGAACCACACCTCGGACACCTGGGGGTAGCCGTCCTCGCCCACCGTGGCCAGGGTGAGCACGTCGCCCTCGAGGAGGTCGCGGTGGCTGTCGGGAATGGTGTTGTGGGCCATGCGCATTGGGTATACCCGGGCTCGGTGCCATGAATGCGACTGCCGCGGCACCGGCGCCTACCATCGGCCCATCGCCCCGACCACGCGGCACCCGAGGCCGACGCCGCCCATCCGCCTCTTCCTGGCCGACGTGGACGGGACGCTCGTCACCCAGGACAAGATCCTGACCGACGACGCCATCGCCGCCGTGCGCAGCCTGCGCGAGGCCGGCGTCCTCTTCGCCATCACCAGCGGCCGCCCGCCCCGGGGCATGGAGATGCTCATAGAACCCCTGCAGCTCGACACGCCCGATCGCGGCCTTCAACGGCGGCCTGATGGTGGACAACGAACATGCACGTGCTCGAACAGCGCGTCATCCCCGAGGACCTGGTGGCGCCGGTGTCCGACCACATGAAGTCCTTCGACCTCGACGTCTGGCTCTACCGCGGCGCCGACTGGTACGTGCCCGACCCCAAGGGCCCCCACGTCGACCGGGAGGCCTGGACGGTCAAGTTCGAGCCCAAGGTGATGAAGCGGGGCCTCGACGGGCTGACCGACGGCGTCGTGAAGCTGGTCGGGGTGAGCGACGACCACGACGCCATCGACAAGGCCGCCAAGGCCGCCGCCGAGAAGTTCGGTGACCACGTGACGGCGGCGGCTTCGCAGCCCTACTACCTCGACGTCACCCACCCGCAGGCCAACAAGGGCGAGGTCGCCCTCTACCTGGCCGAGCGCTACAAGCTCGACCCGAGGAGATCGCCACCATCGGCGACCAGCCCAACGACATCCTGATGTTCGACCACTCCGGCCTCAGCATCGCCATGGGCAACGCCGACGCCCGAGGTCAAGGAAGCGGCCACGGAGGTCACGCGGAGCAACGAGGACGAGGGTTTCGCCTACGCCGTCGAGCACTTCGTGCTCCCGGCCGGCCGCCGCTTCCTCCTAGACGCCGCGGTGGTTCTCGAAGCGGGCGTACTGCTTCAAGAAGAGCAGGTTGGCCTTGCCGGTGGGTCCGTTCCGGTGCTTGGCCACTTCGATCAGCGCGTCGTCCGCCCGGTCGATCGGCACCTCGTCGTTGTACTCGGACTCGCGGTAGATGAAGAGCACGACGTCGGCGTCCTGCTCGAGCGATCCCGACTCCCGCAGGTCCGACAGCTGCGGCGTCTTGTCCTGGCGTGACTCGAGGTTTCGGGACAGCTGCGACAGGGCGACGACCGGCACCTCGAGCTCGCGGGCCAGGATCTTGAGGCCCCGGCTGATCTCGGCCACCTCGGTCTGGCGGTTCTCCGCCCGGCCCCGGCCGGTCATCAGCTGCAGATAGTCGACGACGACGATCCCGAGATCGCCCTCGGACTTCTTGAGCCGGCGGGCCCGGGCCCGGATGTCCATGACGGTCACGTTCGGGTTGTCGTCGATGAAGATCGGCGCGCTCGACAGGCGGGTGACGGCCATCCCGATTTTGCTCCAGTCCTGCGTGCGGATCCGGCCCGTCTGCAGGCTCTGGCCGTTCACCTCGGCCTCCGATGCCAGCAGGCGCTGCGTGAGCTCGAGATGGCCCATCTCCAGCGAGAAGAGCAGGGCGGGCCGCTGCGACTTCGAGGCCCACGTTGGCCAGGACGCCGAGCGCGAAGCTGGTCTTTCCCATGCCGGGACGGGCACCCACGATGTTCAGCGACGAGGGCTGGAACCCGAGGAGGATCTTGTCCAGCTCGTGGTACCCGGTGGCGACGCCCGTGATGCTCGACCCGCGCTGTCCCAGCTCCTCGATACGGTCGAGCCCCGCCCCCAGCAATTCGTGCAGCGGGCGCATGGTGTCGACCGTGCGGCGCTCGCCGACGTTGAACACCATCTGCTCCGCCTCGTCGACGGCCGCCTTGACGTCCTCGGGCACCGAGTAGCCGATGTCGGCGATGTCCCCGGCCACACCGATGAGCTTGCGCAGCAGCGCGTGCTCCTCGACGATCTCGGCGTAGTGACGCGCGTTGGCGATCGACGGGGTGTTGGCCAGAAGCGAGATGAAGATGGAGCGGTCACCGACCGCCTCGAGCACCCCCGAGCGCTTCAGCTCGTCGGTCACCGTTACCGCGTCGATGGCTTCGCCCCGCTCCATGAGCGCCTGGATGGCCCCGAAGATGTGCCCGTGCGCCGGCTTGTAGAAGTCGGCCGACGAGCACTTCTCGATCCCGACCGACGCCGCGTCGTTGGAGAGGAGCATCGCCCCGAGCAACGACTCCTCCGCCTCCACGTCGTGGGGAGGCACCCGCGTGCCGGTCGGCAGCGGGGCGGGGGCCGTCCGCAGCGGACGGGGGCGGGTGTCGTCGAAAGCTTGGACCACGGCTCACTTACTCTGCCGGTCGGGCTCTGGGGAACGTAAGGCCCCAATAGGTGTGGGTAAGCCGTGCCTGCGTGTGGATAAGCCGTGCACGAGCGGTCAGTGACTGGGGACCACCGGAAAGGCAAATCGGCACGCCCCCATGATGGGCAGGGGTTGTGACAGAAGGGTGGATGCTGCTCTGGCCGGCGGACGCAGAACGCCCTGGTCAGGAAGCTGGCGAAACCTCGACCGTCACGACGGTGGCGACGTCGCGGAAGAGCTCGACGGTCACCTCGAAGGACCCCGTCTCCTTTATGTGCTCCGGCAGCAGAATGTGGCGGCGGTCGACTTCGATCCCCTTGGCGGCCTTGATCGCCTCCACCACGTCGGCCGGCCCGATGGATCCGAAGAGCCGACCGCCCCCGGAGGCCCGGGCCGCGATCGGGATCACGGCGCCGGCCAAAATGGTGGCCTGCGCCTCCGCCGCACCACGGTCCTGGGCCTCGCGCTGGTCGCGGCCACGCCGCATCTGCTGGGCCTGACCCTCGACTCCGTCGGTGGCCACAATGGCGCGGCCCTCGGGCAGGAGGAAGTTGCGGGCGAAGCCACCCGCCACCTTGACGATGTCTCCCCGGCGCCCGACGCCGGCCACGTCGTCGCGCAGCACGACCTTCATGCGTCCGCTCCGGTCTCTGCGGGCTCCACCACGACCTCGACCACCGTCCCGGCCTCGGCGTCGGCCACCGCCTGCTCCACAACGGCCACGGCCTCGGCGTCCGCCACGGCCTCGGCCGGTGCATCGGGCGCGGGACGCTGGCGCGGAGCCTCGGTCGGCACCGAGTCGAGCGTGCGCTCGCCCCGGTCGCGTCCGCCGCGACCGCCCGGACGCTCGGTCACCGTGCGTTGCGTGTAGGGCAACAGCACGAGCTCGCGCGCCGTCTTGATGGCCATGGCCAGCGCACGCTGGTGCTGGGCACAGTTGCCGGTCACCCGGCGCGACCGGATCTTGCCCCGGTCGCTCATGTACTTCCGGAGCATGGGGACGTCCTTGTAGTCAACCCACTCGGTCTTGTCCCGGCACAGCGCGCAGGGCTTCTTCTTGACCCGGCGTCCGAGATCCTTGGGGGCGCGCCGTGACGTCGTCCCGCCGCGTTGGTTGTTCCGTGCCATTAGAAGGGCTCCTCGTCGAATCCGTAGCCCGGTCCGGCATCCGCCGCGGGCTGTGGTTGTGCCGGTGGAGCGGCGCGGACGGCCACCCCCACCGCCTCCGCCACCGCTTCCGCCGCCACCCCGGTTGTACTCCCCGGGGCCGCGGCGCTCGTTCTTGGTGATCTGCGCGGTGGCCCAGCGCAGCGACGGGCCGATCTCGTCCGCCACCACCTCCACCTTGGAGCGCCGGTCGCCCTCTTGGGTCTCCCAGCTGCGCTGCTCCAGGCGGCCGGCCACCATGACCCTGGACCCGCGGGTGATGCTCTCGCTCACGTTCTCGGCCATCTCGCGCCAGCAGACGACGTCGAAGAACGAGGTGGCCTCCTCCCATTCCTGGGTCTGGCGGTTCTGCCAGCGGCGGTTGACCGCCAGGCCGAAGGTCACGTTCGCCTGTCCGGTGTTGGTGAAGCGCAGCTCGGGGTCACGGGTCACGTTCCCGACCAGCGTCACGCTGTTGTCTGAAGGCATCTCTGCTCCTCTCGCCGGCCGGTCAGCCGGCCGCGGGCTGCGCCGCGGCAGCCGGGGCCTTGTGCTCCGGGAGGCGCACGATCTTGTGGCGGATGATCTCGTCGGCCAGGCCGAGCATGCGGTCCAGGGCGGCCACGGTGTCGGGTTCGGCGGTGAACTCCACCACGACGTAGTACCCCTCGCGCTTGTGGTTGACCTCGTAGGCGAGGGTGCGCTTGCCCCAGCGGTCGATGGCGCCGGGAGTGCCGCCCGTCGTCCGAATGACGTCGAGGGCCTGGTCGAGCACGCCCTGAATCACGGTGGGCTCGGTGGTGGCCTCGAAGATGGCCATGACTTCGTAAGGCCGCATATGCGGCGTACCTCCCTCTGGACCGGGACGAGCCCGGGCCCCTGACGGTCAGGAGCAGGGTCTGTTGCGGGGAGCCATGCTAGCCGTCCCCGGCTCTGCCCGTTAGCTCAGGGCTTCGCCCAGCCCGGCCGGGCCGTGGTACGTCTCGGCCTCGCCGGGGAAGTTCCCGCTGCGCACGTCGTCGGCGAAGGCGGCAATGGCCTCCGTGGCGATGCGGCCGACGTCGGCGTACTGGCGGACGAATTTCGGCGGGGCGTCCTTGCCCAGGCCCAGCAGGTCGTGGAAGACGAGGACCTGGCCGTCGCAGGCCGGGCCGGCCCCGATGCCGATCGTCGGCACATCCAGCTGCTCGGTGACAGCGGCGCCCAGGACGTCGGGCACGCCCTCGAGCACGAAACCGAAGCACCCTGCGGCGGCGAGGGCCTTGGCGGCGTCGAGCAGGGCGCTGGCCGCGTCGACGCTCTTTCCCTGCACCCGGTAACCCATGGAGAGGACCGATTGGGGGGTCAGTCCGAGATGCCCCATGACCGGGATCTCGGCGCGGATGATGGCCTCCACCACCGGGAGGCGTGCCCGCCCGCCCTCGAGCTTGACCGCCTGGGCCCCGGCGCGGATCAAGGTGGCCGCATTGCGCACCGCCTCGTCCGGTGAGAGGTGGTAGCTCATCCAGGGCATGTCGCCGAGGATCAGGCAGCGTGGTGTGGCGCGGGCCACGGCCGCCGTGTGATGCGCCATGACGTCGATGTCGACGTGCAGCGTGTCGGCGTAGCCGAGGACATTGTTGGCCACCGAGTCGCCGACGAGAATGATGTCGGCGCCGGCGCCGGACACGATGCGGGCGCCCGGTTCGTCGTAGGCCGTGACCATGACGATGGGCGTGTCGCCGTTGCGACGCTTGCGCGACCGCAATGAGGGGACGGTGACCGGAGCGGTGCGGTCGCTCACGGGGCCGGCGCGGTCTTCTTCTGGCGCGGCGTCCGGCCGCCGGCGGGGTACTTGCGCATGAGGTGGTGCCAGGCGCAGGCCGGGCAGACCTCGACCTCGTAGCAGAGCACGGGCTCGGGCCGGCGGCAGAGCGCCTTCAGCTCGGCCGCGGTCCCGGGGCAGCGGCCGCCCGGCGGGAGCTTGGCCCCGAAGACGAACGTCACCGTGACCAGGCGGCCGTCGTCACAGATGGGGCAGACCTCCTTGGTCGCCCGACCCACGTTGCGCGCCGCCCTGAGCAACTCGGGATGGGCGTCGCAGACGTCCGTTTTCAAGAGCTTGCCCCGGTCGACCTCACGGACCACGCCGTTGCGGATGATCCGGTACTCGACCTGGGCCGTGACGTCAGGGCTCACGGCACGGGATGGTGACCTCGGGTCCGAGGTGACGCTCACGGCGGCCAGGCTACCCCCCGGGCCCCGATCCGGGCACCAATTGCGCGCCAAATCAGGCACGTACGCGACAGTTACGTGACGCAAAGCGTTGCGCCGCTATATCGAACCGATATACTCATCCGTCATGTTGGATATGGCCATCCTCGGGCTCCTCGAGGAGCGAGACCTGCACGGGTACGAAATTCGCCGCCAATTGCGGGAGCACCTGGGACTCCTGGCCAATGTCTCGTTCGGATCCATCTACCCGGCCCTCACCCGCCTGGAGAAGTCCGGTGCGGTGGTGGCCACCGAAGGGGCGGGCGACGCGTCTGCTGCGCGCGGCTCCGGCGCCGGCACCCCCGACGGGCTCACTGAGCGGCGAGCGGGCGGTCCTGCGGGCTCGCCGTCACTCCCCCGCCCGGGCTCGCCGGGGCCGCAAGGTGTACCGGATCACCGACGCCGGGCGCGGTCTCTTCGCCGAGCTGCTCGCCGGGAGTGGTGCCACCGAGGACGCCCGCAGCTTCAGCCTGCGCCTGGCCTTCGCCCGCCACCTGGCCCCCCAGGCCCGGCTCGCGCTCCTGGAGCGCCGGCGGGCCCAGCTCGTGCAGCGGCTGGGCGAAGCCGCCGACGCCCGTACCGATCTCGATGTCTACGCCCGTTCCGTCGTGCAGCACACCGCCGACGGCGTGGCCCGGGACATCAGCTGGCTCGACACCCTCATCGCGTCCGAACGCGCCGCCACGACCGAACCTGCCACCCCCGAACCTGCCACCCCCGAACCGGCCACCGCCGGTACGGAGCCGGTGGCCTGAAACACCCCCGCCTCACCGACCCCGAAGGAGATACGTCCATGCCCAGCCCCATCCGCCTCGCCATCGCCGGCGTCGGCAATTGCGCCAGCTCGCTCGTCCAGGGAATCGCCTACTACCGCGACGCGGACCCCGAGGACGTGGTGCCGGGCCTCATGCACGTGGAGCTGGGCGGCTACCACGTCCGCGACATTCAGCCCGTCGCCGCCTTCGACGTGGACCAGACCAAGGTCGGCACCGACCTCGGCAAGGCCATCGGGGCCGGCCTCAACAACACCGTGCGCTTCGCTGAGGTCGGCGAGCTCGGTGTCACGGTGCAACGGGGCCCGACGTTCGACGGGCTCGGGCTCTACTACCGCGAGCTCATCGAGGAGTCGCCCGCCGAGCCGGTGGACGTGGCCGCCGCCCTGCGCGAAGCCAAGGCCGACGTGCTGGTCTCCTACCTGCCGGTCGGCTCCGAGCAGGCCCAGCGCCATTATGCCCAGGCCTGCCTCGATGCCGGCGTGGCCTTCGTCAACGCCATCCCCGTCTTCATCGCATCGGACCCCGAGTGGGCCCGCAAGTTCCGCGACGCCGGCGTGCCGATCGTGGGCGACGACATCAAGAGCCAGGTCGGCTCGACCATCGTCCACCGCATCCTCACCCGCCTCTTCGAGGACCGCGGCGTGGCCCTCGACGAGACGTACCAGCTCAACTTCGGCGGCAACATGGACTTCAAGAACATGCTGGAGCGCAAGCGGCTGGAGTCCAAGAAGATCTCCAAGACCCAGGCCGTCACCAGCCAGCTGGAGGACAACATCCTCGACGCCGACGACGTCCACGTGGGGCCGTCGGACCACGTGCCGTGGCTCAAGGACCGCAAGTGGGCCTACATCCGCATGGAGGGACGCAACTTCGGCGACGTGCCGCTCAACCTGGAGCTCAAGCTCGAGGTATGGGACTCCCCCAACTCGGCGGGCGTCATCATCGATGCGGTGCGCTGCGCCAAGCTGGCCCTCGACCGCGGCATCGGCGGCCCGCTCCTGGGCCCCTCGGCCTACTTCATGAAGTCGCCGCCGGTGCAGTACCACGACGACGTGGCGCACCAGCTGATCGAGGCCTTCGCCGCCGGCGAGCCCCAGGACAGCTGGCCGGTCGACTGACTCAGACGAGGATGCGTTCCTCCGGGGCGCGCACCCCGACCACGGCCATGGCGCGTCCCATGCCGAGGAAGCAGGCGCAGCAGATGGTGAGGTCCGCCAGTTCGCCCTCGGAGAAGGCGTCGTGCAGGCGCCCCCAGAGCTCGTCGTCCATGGCGAGGTGGTCGATGGCGAAGCGCTCGGCGAACTCGGCCGCCAGCCGCTCGCGCGCGCTCAGCCCGGTGGCGGCGCGCCAGTCGGTCACCTCGGCGTAGAACGGCTCGCCGGCGCCGGCGGCCTCGCCGTCGCGGGCGCGGGTGTCCCGGCACACGGCGCAGTCGTTGATGAGGGCGATGGTCCAGCGCGCCGCCTCACGCTCGCGCACCGAGAGCTGCGAGTTGCCGTAGACCGCCCCCGACAGCTTCCCCATGCCCGCCGCCATCTCCGGGCGCAGCAGCGCCCAGTCGATGTGCTCCCCCATGCCGCTCTCCGGTGCCGCAATTCTCGTCATGCCCGCGACGCTACCGCCGGCCGCCCCCGCCGCGCTGTGCCCTGCTTACTGCTGCTCGGCCCACCAGGCCCGAAGGCGGGCCGCCGCCTCTTCCTCGCCCAGCGGCCCCTCGTCGAGGCGCAGTTCCATGAGGAAGTTGAGCGCCTGGCCCACGGCGCGGCCGGGCCCGATGCCGAGCAACTCCATGACCTGGTTCCCGTCCAGGTCGGGGCGCAGCGAGCGCAGCTCCTCCTGCTCGCCCAGCTCGGCGATGCGGGCCTCGAGCTCGTCCATGCGCCGGGCCAGCGCCCTGGCCTTGGCGGCGTTGCCGCGTCGTGCAGTCGCAACGGGTGAGCTCGTTCAGCAGATCGAGGAGCGGGCCGGCGTCGCGCACATAGCGCCGCACGGCCTTGTCGGTCCAGCCCAGCCGGTACGTATGGAAGCGCAGATGCAGCTCGACCAGCCGCACCACCGTGTCGGTGTCGGCGGCCGAATAGCGCAGTGCCTCCATGCGCGTGCGCGTCATGCGCGCGCCGACGACCTCGTGGTGGTGGAAGCTCACGCCGCCGTCGGTGATGGCGCGCGTGCGCGGCTTGCCGACGTCGTGGAACAGCGCGGCCAGGCGCAGCAGCCGGTTGGGCGACGTCTTGTCGACCACGGCCAGGGTGTGCGCCAGCACGTCCTTGTGCCGGTGAATCGGATCTTGCTCGAGTGCCAGCCCCGGAAGCTCGGGCAGGAATTCGCCGGCGAGGCCGGTGCGCACGACGAACCACAGCGCCACCGACGGCACGTCGACCATGACGATCTTGTCGAGCTCGTCGCGGATGCGCTCGGCCGAGACGATGGACAGCCGGCCGTGCATGCGCTCCACCGCCGCCGTCAACGCCGGGTCCGGCTGCAGCGAGAAGCGCGCCGCGAAGCGGGCGGCGCGCAGCATCCGCAGCGGGTCGTCGCCGAAGGAGATCTCCGGATCGAGGGGCGTGCGCAGCCTGCCGGCGGCCAGGTCCGCCAGGCCACCGAATGGATCGAACAGCTCCATGTCGGGCAAGCGGAGCGCCAGCGCGTTAATGGTGAAGTCCCGGCGCGACAGGTCCACCGCCAGGTCGTCACCGAAGGTGACCTCGGGCTTGCGCGAGTCGGGCACGTAGACCTCGGCCCGGTGGGTCGTGATCTCGTAGACCTGCGTGCCCTTGCGCAAGCCGATGGTGCCGAAACGCTCGCCCTGCGTCCAGATGTCGTCGGCCCAGCCCTGCACCAACCGCTCGGTCTCGGCCGGCAGGGCGTCGGTGGTGAGATCGAGATCGTGGGGGGTCACCGCTGCCGGCGGGGCCCGGGAACAGCGCGTCCCGCACGGAACCGCCCACCAGGTACAGGGTCCGGCCGGCCGCCGCGAAGCGACGCCCCAGCTCTTCGGTCGCCTCGACATAGGGGCGGAACCGCTCGGGCACCGACGTGGACTGCACCCGCCAACAGTAGTGCGCCCTCTAGCCTCTCCCTGTGTCGTCGCGCCGGGCCAGGACCGCCCTCTGCACGCTCGCGCTGGCTCTCGCCGCCCTGGTCAACACCGTGGGAGCCGCAGCCGCGGGGGGAGCGGAACCGGCGAGCCGCGGCGGCCCACCACTCGTTTTGCTCAACCAGACCCCATGGGTCAGCGCCGCCCAGCCGTGGTTCAACCTCACCCTCGGCGTGTCCCCCGCCGCCGGCGCGGCCAGCGGTCTCCACGTCAGCATGACCTTCTTCGGCCGCTTCGACGACGCCTCCGACTTGCAGCAGGCGATGGCAGGCACACCCACCACCGCCCCGCTGCTCCGGGTCAACGACATCCCGGTCACGGCCGGGGCCGGAGGCCTCACGGCCGGTGCCTGCGTCACCGTGCTGCCCGACGCCGACGCCAGCGCCCCGACCAGTGGGCCCGGGATCTGCACAGCCGGCGTCCCCGGTGGCACCCTGACCATGAGCTGCACCTCGTCCCTCGACGAATGCCAGGGCGTCTACGCGGTGTCGGTCGCGCTCGAGCGGACGGGCTCGTCCACCCCGCTCTCGCGCTTCACCACCTTCATGACGTACCAGCAGCCCGCCGCCATGTCCGCCTCCGGGGGTCCGCTGCGGGTCGGCGTGGTGCTTCCCCGTCTCGGCCGGCGGCCTCACCACGGCCACCGCCGCGTTGGCGGCGCACCCCGACGTGGCCGACGACGCTCGCCGTGAGCCCGCTGGCGGTCAGCGCGCTGGCCGGCGGCCGCGCGCATCAGGGCGAGCACGCACTCGACCAGTTGGATGCGCTGAGTGGCGATCAGCTCCTCGACCAGCCCTACGTCCCCATCAACCTGGTGGCGCTCCCCGAAGCGGGCATCGCCAACGAAATCGGCGCACAGATGGGGCGCGGCGACCAGCTGCTGCGCGCCGCCGGCCTCAAGCCCGACGCAGGCCCCTGGGTCGACACCACATCCACCTTCTCCCAGGGCGACGGCGCCAGCCTGGCCTCGGGCCTGCAGCTGGCCGGGGCGTCCGGTGTGGTCGTCAGCGACGCCGACCTCGCCTCGGGCGGGGAGAGCAACCAGACCTTCGCTCAGCCCTTCACGCTGGACCTCGCGCACGGCGCCTCCGTGCCCGCCGCCGCCGCCGACTCCAACCTCAGCGCGCACTTCACCGCCGCTCCGGGCAATCCGGTCCTCGCGGCCGAGCAGTTGCTGGCCGGGCTCTCCTTCGTCCACTTCGAGAATCCCTTCTTCAGCGCGCCGCGCGGCGTCGTCGTGACGCCGGCGCCGGGGTGGCAGCCCTCGGCCGCGTTCCTGAATGCGTTGTTCGACGGGCTCTCGGGCAACCAGATCCTCAAGCCGGTGACGCTCAATCAGCTCTTCGCCCAGGTGCCCGCCGGCGGCAACCGCGAGCCAGTCGTGCGCCAGCTCCAGGCCGGGTCGGCGGACCACGGCATCACGCGCGGCGCGGCGGACCGCATCGCGACCGATCGGGCGCAGCTGTCGTCGTTCAGCCTCGCCGTGGTCGGGCATCCGGCCACCTTGACCGTCCTCGGCGACGCGCTCTTGACCACCGAGCAGCGCGGGCTCAGCAGCGGCGGCGCGCGCCGCCGCGCTGACCGCCTACGCCCGCTCCTTCGCCGGCACCACGGGCCAGGTGACGCTGGCCACCGAGCGCACCGTGACCTTCACGTCCCAGCGGGCGGACATCCCCGTCACCGTGCTCTCCTCCGCCCCCTATCCCGTGACGGTCGTCGTCACCCTCAGCAGCGACAAGTTCACGTTTCCGAACGGCAACAGCCGCCAACTGCTGCTCAACCGGCCGACGACCTCGTGGCGCTTCGAGGCCCAGGCGCGCACCTCGGGCGACCGCCTGCCGATCGAGGTGACCCTGCACACGCCGAACGGCCAGGTCCTCATCGCCCACACGGTGCTCACGGTGCACGCCACCGAGATCTCCTTCGTCGGTGTGGCCCTCACCGTCCTCGCCGGTGGCGTCCTGCTCTTCTGGTGGGTGCGCACCTGGCGGCGCTCGCGGCGTGCCCGCCCGCGGGCCCACTGACGGTGGCCTCCCCCCGCCGCGCCGCGTCCCTGCCCCTGCGGACGTCGGCCGTCTATGTCGCCGTCGGGACGGGGGTGTCGCGGGTCACCGGCCTGCTCCGCTTCGTCGCCCTGGCGTGGGCCCTCGGCCAGACGACCCTGGCCGACTCCTACAACCTGGCCAACACCACGCCCAACATGCTCTACGACATCGTCCTGGGCGGCATCTTGTCGGCCACCTTCATCCCCGTCTTCGTCGACCGGCTGTCCAACAAGTCCGAGCGCGAGGCCTTCGAGTCCATTTCGGCCGTGCTCACCGTGTCGGTGGTGGTCCTCCTCGGCACCACGATTGCGGCGCTGGTCGCGGCCCCATTCCTCATCGACGCCCTCACGGTGCTCGATACGCATTCGGGCCCCGACCAGCTCCACCGCGTCCTGCTCGAGCGCCAGGTCGCCACCGGCTTCCTGCGCTGGTTCGTGATTCAGATCGCGGCCTACGGCCTCTTCGCGCTGGGGGCCGCCCTGCTCAACACGCGGCGCCGCTTCATCGCCGTGGCCTGGGCCCCCATCGTCAACAACGTCGTGTGCATCGGCATGCTGGTCTGGTTCGGGCTCTGGACCTCCAACGGCGCGTCGCTGGCCAGCGTGGAGGACCATCGGTCCCAACTTGTCCTCCTCGGCCTCGGCACGTCGCTCGGGGTCGTGCTCCAGGGCGTGGCCCTCGTGCCGAGCCTGCGCCGGGCCGACCTGGGGCTCTTGCGTTGGAACTGGAACCCGCGCGACGACGCGCTGCGCGCCGTGACCCGGCTCGGCGGATGGACCTTCGGTTTCGTGTTGGCCAACCAGCTGGCCCTGTTCGTGGTCACCATCCTGGCCGGCAGCGTGGCCGGCTCCGACCCGGTGTCGTCGTACACCTACGCCTACGCCTTCTTCCAACTCCCCTACGGCATCGTCGCCGTGACCGTGATGTCGGTGGTCACGCCGGACTTGGCCGAGCGCTGGTCGACCGGTCAACGCGCCGCCTTCTTGAAACGCATGACGGGCGGCCTGCGCGCCGTCCTCGCCCTCATCATCCCGTCGGCGGTCGGCATGCTGTTGCTGGCCCGGCCGGCGGTGGCCCTGCTGCTCGGGGTTGGGCACAGCACGCCGGCCGAGACGGCGACCACCGGCGCCGCGCTGGCCATGTTCGCCCTCGGCCTCCCCGGCTTCTGTGCCTACCTCTACTTCGTGCGCGTGCTGCAGTCGATGCAGCGCACCAAGTTCGCCTTCTACCTCTACCTCGTGGAGAACGGCCTGAACATCGTCCTGGCGTTGCTGCTCGTGCACTCGCTCGGCGTGCGCGGGCTCGCCCTGTCGCTCTCCATCGCCTACACGGTGTCGGCGCTCCTGGCCCTGGGCCTGTTCCACCAGTGGTTCGGCCGCCTGGCCGAGCGCGAGGCCTGGGCGCCACTGGTCCGCGTCCTCATCGCCTCGGTGCCGATGGCGGTCGTGGTCGTCGTCGTCTCCAACCTCTCGGCGTCCACCAGCGTCGGCGGGTTGCTGGCCCGGGTCGTGGGCGCCATGGTCGCTGGCGGCCTGACCTTCGGTGCCGTCGTCATCTGGCTGGGCCGGCGCCACGACACGCACCGCCGCCCCCCGTCGCGTCCCGCCGGACCCGCCGGACCTGACGGACCTGACGGCCCCCTCCGTCCCCTGCGTCCCGTCGCGCCGCCGGGCGCCCCCCGCCGCGTCGCGTCCCTCGCGGGAAGGGGGACCGGCGGCGCCGGTGCCGGGGAACGGCACCGGTCTCCTCGGCCTGCACACCGGCACGCCTCAGTGACAGGGAAGGGGAGCCGCACCGGGTCATTGCAACCTGAGTTGAACCTGAGCTGTCGCTGAGAATAGACTGAGCGAACCGTGATGATCCAGGTCAGAGGAACCCTCCGCGTGTTCCTCACGGCCGCCGTCGTCATCGGGGTGATCGTGGCGACCCTGGCGCTGGGATACGTCGCCGCCGCGTCACCGCGTCATTCCCTCGCTCACACGCACTGCCCGGGCAACGACGCGCGGATCGGGAGAACGAACCTGTGCCGGTAAACGGCGAACGGCGCCATTTCTCCGTGCTGAAGTAGAGGCTCACGTGCGCTCTTGCGGCCCGGCCGCCGCCGAGCCGGCCGGTCCCTCTCTACCCGACAGCACCCGCCCGGCGACCCCTCCGTGGCAGACTCGTGCATGCCCGGCGTCCACATCGTCACCGACAGTGCCTGCGACCTGACGGACCAGCTCGTCAAGGAGCACAACGTCATCGTGGTACCGCTCACCATCCGCTTCGGGAGCGACGAGCTCGAGGACCGGCGCCAGCTCACCCCCGCCGAGTTCTGGGAGCGCTGCCGGGGCAAGGGCGACCTGCCCCAGACCGCCGCCCCCTCTCCCGGCGCCTTCCAGGCCGCCTTCCAGCAGGCCGCCGACGAGGGTGCCGAGGCCATCCTCTGCCTGACCATCTCCTCCAAGGTGTCGGGGACGTACGGCTCCGCCATGACCGCGGCCGACACCTTCGCCGCGGTGCCCGTGCGCGTCGTCGACACCTACTCGCTGACCATGGGCCAGGGATTGCTGGTCATCGCGGCCGCCGAGGAGGCCGCGGCGGGGGCCGGGCTCGACGAGCTGGTCGCCGCCACCGAGGACCGCATCCCCCGCACGCGCATCTACGGCGTGCTGGGCGGCCTCGAGCACCTGCAGCGGGGCGGTCGCATCGGCGGCGCCCGTGCCCTCCTCGGTTCGCTGTTGAACATCAAGCCGGTCATTCAGCTCAAGGACGGCGAGGTGGCCGAGGAGTCCAAGCAGCGGACCCGGGCCAAGGCGCTGGCCTACATGAACGCGAAGGTGCGGGCCGACGCGCCGCTGGAGCGGCTGGCCGTGGCCGACGGCGCCTGCGACGACTTCCCCGACGTGCTCGCCCGTGTGGCCGACATCGACACCGAGCACCCGCTGCTCGCCGTCGACCTCGGCCCGGTGGTCGGGACCCACGCCGGACCCAACACGGTGGGCGTCTGCTACATCGTGCCTGCCAGCGCAGCCGGGACTGCCGGGTAGTCTCCACGCCGTGGCTGAGAACGATCTTGCGGACGCGCTGTCGGACCGGGCCCTCGATGCCGTCGACACGGTGGTGGCCACCGTCAACGACAAGGCGATCCGCCCGGCCATCGTGGCGGCGCGGGGCATCGTCTTCGGCGTCGTCATCGCCGTCATCGGCATCGCCGTCGTCGTGCTGTTCTGTGTCGGCTTCATCCGTGTGACCACCATCGCGGGACACCGGATCTGGGCCTCCTACCTGGTCCTCGGGCTGATCTTCTGTGCGGTCGGCGCCGTCTTGTACTCGCGCCGTGGCGTTCCACCCGATGCCTGAGCGCCGCAAAGTCGTCATCATCGGGAGCGGGCCGGCCGGGCTCACCGCCGCCCTCTACTCGGCCCGGGCGCAACTCGAGCCCCTCGTGATCGAAGGCGAGCCCTCCTCCACCAGCGACCAGCCCGGCGGCCAGCTGATGCTGACCACCGACGTCGAGAACTTCCCCGGCTTCGTCGACGGGGTCATGGGTCCCGACCTCATGGGGATGATGCGGGCCCAGGCCCTGCGCTTCGAGGCCGAGCTGCGCACGGCCAAGGTCAGCCGGGTCGACCTCACGCCCTGGCCCTTCGAGCTCTGGATCGGCGACCCCGAGGCGGACGAGCCCACGGTCTTGGCCGACACACTCATCGTGGCCACCGGCGCCCGCTCGCTCATGCTCGGCTGCCCCAACGAGGACCGCCTGCTCGGCTACGGCGTCTCGACGTGTGCCACCTGCGACGGCTTCTTCTTCCGCGAGCAGCACATCGCCGTGGCCGGCGGTGGCGACTCCGCCCTCGAGGAGGCGCTCTTCTTGACCCGCTTCGCCTCCAAGGTCACCGTGGTGCACCGCCGCGACGAACTGCGCGCCTCCAAAATCATGCAGGAGCGCTCCTTCAAGAACCCGAAGATCGAATTCCGCTGGAATTCGGTGATCACGGGGATCCTCGGCGACACCAAGGTCAGTGGGATCGAGCTGCGCGACACCGTCACCGGCGAGGAGTCCGCGCTCGATGTGACCGGCCTCTTCGTCGCCATCGGGCACGAGCCCAACAGCTCCCTGTTCAAGGGCCAGCTCGAGTTGGACGGCAACAGCTACGTCCGCACATTCGACGGCACGACCCGCACCAGCGTGGACGGGGTCTTCGCCGCGGGCGACGTGCAGGACGACTACTACCGCCAGGCCATCACCTCGGCCGGGTCCGGCTGCATGGCCTCCATCGACGCCGAACGCTGGCTCAAAGAGCGCGGCGAGTGAGCCGGGAACAGAACCGGGTGGGTGGACGTTGCACCCTCTGACAAGGAGATTGCCATGAGCGAGAAGATCGAGACCCTGACCGACGCTACCTTTGACGAGCATGTCAAAGCTTCGGACGTCCCCGTTCTGGTGGACTTCTGGGCGGAATGGTGCGGCCCGTGCAAGATGATCTCCCCGGTGCTGGAGGAGATCGCGGAGGAGCAGGCCGGGAAGATCCGGATCGGCAAGCTCAACATCGACGACAACCTGGACGTGACGCGCCGGTTCGACGTGATGAGCATTCCGACGCTGATCCTGTTCAAGGACGGGGAGCCGGCGGTACGCCTGATCGGGGCCAAGCCCAAGGGCCAGCTGCTCGAGGAGATCTCGGCCTACCTGTAGGCCTGCCTCTCGCCGTCGGGGACCGTGGTGACGCGGTCTCCGACGTGCAGCACCGCCTGACCGCAATCCTCCCGGGGGCGCCAATCGATGCCGACGGCATCTTCGGCCCCGGCACACGCGCCGCGCTCGAGGCCTTCCAGCGTCTCCGTGGGCTCCGCGTCGACGGCGTCTGCGGGCCGCAGACTTGGAACACCCTGGTCGAGGCCAGTTTTCGGCTCGGTGACCGCTTCCTCTACCGCCGGACACCCATGCTGCGGGGTGACGACGTGGCGGAGCTGCAACAACGCCTCTGCACGCTGGGCTTCGACACCGGCCGGGTCGACGGGATCTTCGGGGACGCCACCGTGCGGGCCCTCGACGAGTTCCAGCGCAACGCCGGCCTCCCGGTGGACGGCATTGTGGGCGGAGCCACGCTGCAGGAGCTGGTGCGCCTGGAGAGCCGCTACCACGAACCGGCCCTCGTCTCCGCCGTCCGGGCCCGGGCGGTCCTCCGTGACGCCCCCGCGACCCTCCGCGGTCGCCACATCGCGGTCGGTGAGAGCGGCGGCCTGGGCAGCGTCACCGGTGCGCTGCGGCGTCGCCTGACCTGGGGCGGCATCAGGGTCACCGAGCTGCACAACCCCGACGACGCCGCCCAGGCCAAGGAGGCCAACGAGCTCGGGGTCGACGTCTTCGTGGGGCTGCGCCTCAATCCCTCGACCTCAGGTTGCCGCACCGCCTTCTGGTCCGGACGCCATGACGAATCACTGGGCGGGCGCCGCCTGGCCGAGCTCGTCCAGGCTGCCGTTCCCTCAGCCCTGCACGTCACCGACGCCGGCGTGCACGGCATGTCGGTCCCCCTGCTGCGTGAGACCCGCATGCCTGCAGTGCTCATTGAGGTCGGGCCGACCAGCCGAGTGGTCGAGGGTTCGCCGGTGCTCGCCGCCGCTCTGGCCACGGCGCTCGGCCGCTGGGCCGACGCCTCATGGGACTGATTACTGATAATCCACCCCGAAAATGGGCACCGGCGTGCCATTCTTGCATCCACGCGAGCCGGGCGACGGTTACGCGATCAATGCTTCCGGCAGATGAACGAAGTGACAATCCACAACGTCATGCACAGGTTGTGGATGAAGCTTTACCGCCCCTTGACGGTTGTGTGAACTACGCGACGCCTCCGTCACCAACCATCGCCCGGTAGATGCGCTCGAGGTCCTCGAGGGTGGCGAACTCCACCACCAACCGGCCCCGCCGGTTCTGGATATCGACCTTGACCCTGGTGTTGAGATAGGTCGAAAGCAGATCCTCGAGCTCCAGCACCCCCGGCTCCGGCAGCTTGCGCACAGAGGGCCGGCGCCCCGCCGAGGGGGTAGCACCTGGGGTCATACCCTCCGTGGAGGCGGTCGGCTCGGCTATTTCCGGAGCGTCGGGGACCACCCTGAGCTCGGCCCCGCCCTGGCGCACCAGCTCCTCCACCGCCCGAACCGTCAACCCCTGCTCGACAATTTGGTCGACCATCTTCTCCTGCAGGGCCCGGTCGGGTGTCCCGAGGAGGGCCCGTGCGTGCCCGGCCGAAATGGTCCGCTCGGCTAGAGCGCGCTGGGCTCCGGCCGGGAGCTGCAGCAGTCGGAGCGTGTTGGTGACCGTCGCCCGGCCTTTGCCCATCCGGGTCGCCACCTGCTCATGGGTCAGGCCGAACTCGTCGATCAGCTGTTGGTACGCCGCGGCTTCCTCAAGGGCATTGAGGTCCACCCGGTGGAGGTTCTCGACCAGCGCCTGCTCCAGGCTGGCCACATCGTCGGCCACCTGGACCAGCACGGGAATGGTCTGGAGCCCGGCACGGCGGGCCGCCCTCCAGCGCCGCTCCCCCGCGATCAGCTCGTAGCTGTCTTCTTCACCCTCGAGCTCGCGGACCAGCACCGGCTGAAGCAGACCGACCTCCCGGATGGACGCCGCCAGTGAGCCCATCGACTCCTCGTCGAAGTGGCTCCGGGGCTGGAAGGCGTTGGGCCGGATATGGGATATCGGCACCACCCGGAGAAGGGAGTCGGTCTCCCCCGTCGCCTCACTCGGGATGAGGGCACTGAGGCCCTTACCGAGACCGCTGCGGCGCGCCATTGCTCACCTCCTTGGCCAGCTCGCGGTAGGCCACGGCGCCCCGCGAGGCAGGATCAAAGACCGTGATGGGTTGCCCGAAGGAAGGCGCCTCGGAGAGGCGGACCGTGCGCGGGATGACGGCGCGGCAGACCCGTTCGGAGAAGTGCTCGCGCACTTCGTTGGCCACGTCGACCGACAGCCGGGTCCGGGCGTCGTACATGGTCAGCACAATGGTGCTGACCTCCAGGGTCTGGTTCAGGTTCGTCGAGACCAGGTTCACATTCCGCAACAACTGGCTCAGACCCTCGAGTGCGTAGTACTCGCACTGAATGGGGACGAGAACTTCGTCGGCCGCCGCCAGACCGTTCACCGTGATGAGGCCCAACGAGGGCGGGCAGTCGATCAGGACGAAGTCGAAGTCGTCCACGACCGTGTCGATGGCCCGCTTCAGCTTCATCTCCCGGCTGAAGGCGGGGACGAGCTCGATCTCGACGCCGGCCAGATCGATCGTGGCCGGGGCCACAAACAGGTTCTTGACGCTCGTCGGCTCTATGCAGTCCTCGAGCGGCTGATCCCGCATGATGACGTCGTACATCGACATCTCGAAGTTCCGCGCCTCGACGCCGAGCCCGGTCGTGGCATTGCCCTGCGGGTCGAGGTCGATGACCAGCACCCGGTAGTCGAGCTCGGCCAGCGCCGCCCCCAGATTGACGGTGGTGGTCGTCTTGCCCACACCGCCCTTCTGATTGGCGATGGCGATGATCCGGGGGAGCTCCCGCTGAACAGGCTTCGACCCGTTGAGGAGCTCCGTGGCTTCATTCCCGATGGAGGGTGTCCGCATGGCGTGCTTGGGCGTCGAGACCGCCTTCGTGACGACTTCAGCCTCGGCGGCGTCCGGCGTGAGGACGACTTCAGCCTCGGCGGCGTCCGGCGTGACGACGACTTCAGCCTCGGCGGCGTCCGGCGTGAGGACGACGTCA
This sequence comes from uncultured Acidimicrobiaceae bacterium, assembly GCA_963755655.1. Classification (GTDB taxonomy): domain Bacteria; phylum Actinomycetota; class Acidimicrobiia; order Acidimicrobiales; family RAAP-2; genus Bog-473. The sequence continues at coordinate 276,370 of CAVWKX010000012.1, read as the reverse complement.
GCCTCGGCTGTGTCGGGCGGAGCGGACGCCTCGGACGCCGAAGGCGGGGGGGTCTGGGGGGCGGCGTGCGTCGGGCCGGGCTCGTCGCGCGAGGACACAGGGGGAGCCGGCTCTGCAACCGGCGCTGCGGCCTCATCGGCCGGGGCGGCCGAGGACCCGTGCGAGACGGTCAGTCCCTCCGTTGCTGCAGGCACCCCTGCCGTCGTCGCAGGGCCCGACTCGGACTCAGCCGGAGGGGGGATCACTTCAGGTGCCGGCGGGGGAGTGGGCGCCGGTTCGGCCACGGGTGCGGCTGCCTGGAAGGCTGTCGGGTCCGGTTCCGCCTGAACAGGCTCTGCAACGGAACTCGATGCGGGATCCGGCTCGGCGGAGCCCTCCTCGTCGTAGTCGTAGAGCACGACCACGGGTTCTTCTGAACCAACTGTCTCAGCAGGGTCTTTGTCCCTGCGTCTGATGCGCATCAGTTGGGACTTCCGAAACGCCAGCGCACAGCGCCTATCCTGGCCTGCCGGCGCGCCGAGGTCAAGAGTTGAGGTTGTTTCACGTGAAACCTACGCCTGGAGGGCCCGCCGTTCTTAACTCGGCCGTTCCACGTGGAACATCTTCCTGTAACCCTCCGTTGTGGGCCCGTTGTGTGTCACCGCTCTGGCGATAGCGCGCCTGCTGAGGCCGATCCTGCCCCGGATCCTCCTGTGCGGCCTCTCGCCAGACGGCCCAAATCGAAGGATCCGGCTCCGAGGGCCCGGCTCTGAGCTGAGGATGGGCGACGCCTGCGGCGCCTGCATGCTCCTCGCGCCTGTCACCACTCACTGCTCAGGGATGCCTCGGCGCCCATCGCCCGAAGTGGAGCCCTTTTGTCCTCCACCGCGAGATGCGGGGGCCCCTGGGCGATACCTCCGGGCGCAGACCTCAGAACAGTGGCTTCTTGGCCGGGACGCCGTTCCGCCTGGGGAAGCGCTCAGGGCACAGATCCCGCTGGCGCAAAATGCGGTATTCGAATTCCTCGTGAATGACTTCAGCCGTCTCCAGCCCGAGCTGCCGCAGTGGTTCCGCGGGCCACCGCTCTCCGTCGCGGGCTTCCGCCTCCGAACGTGGGGGCTCCGACACCAGGAGCCACGCACCCACCTCAAGGAGGGGAGCGGCGCACTCGGCCAGCACCGCCGGACGCCCGAAGGAACGGGCCAGCGCCCCGTCGAACCTGGCCCTCAGGTCCGGGTCGCGCCCGGCCACCTCGGCGCGCTCCTCGAGTATCGAGACCCTGCTCTGGAGATCCAGACGCTCGGCCGCCCGGCGCAGGAATGCGGCCCGCCGACCATTGGCCTCCAGCAACGCCACGGAGACGTCGGGCCACTCGACGGCCACGACCAGTCCGGGGAGACCGCCACCCGAACCGAGGTCCACCAGGCTGGTGGAGCTCGTCCCGGACAGGCGACGGGAGATGGCGGCGAAGCCCTCTGCGTGCCGGACCTGCAGATCCAGGGGACCAGGCCCCAGAAAGCCCAAAGCGCGCGCCTCGAGTAGGAGCTCCTCTAGAGGAACGGGGGAGTGACCCCCTTCGTCGGCGCCGGGCACCGGCGCCGGGTCAGCCTGCGGGCGAGATGACGATGTGGCGGTTGGGGTCTTCGCCCTCAGAGCGAGTCTCGACCCCGGACATCTCGTTGATGGCGTCGTGCACGGCCTTGCGGTCGGCCGGGCTCATGGGCTCGAGTGCCTTCTCCTGGCCCGATGCCAGGACCTCTTCGGCAATCTGCACGCTGAAGCGCTTGAGTGCCGCCGAACGTCGCTCCCGGTACCCCGCCACGTCGACCAGGATCCGGTCTGTGCGTGAGGGACATTGGCGCTGGACAACGGCCCGGGTCAGGTCCTGCAGGGCAGCCAAGGTCGAGCCTCTCGGTCCGACCAGGATGCCGAGGTCTTCACCGAGGGCAGCGATCTCGACCGTGTCCTCGTCCAATAGGCGAGTCTCGACTGAGCCCTCCATGCCGAATTCACTCAGAAGGTCGGCCACGAACGCCCGACCGACCTCACCCTGCTCCTCGAGCGTCATTCCCTCGGCCATGTCCTCTGTCTCCTTCGCTTCGATGCTCCGTTGTGGGGCTTTCTCGGGCGCCGGCCTCCCCGAGCCGTTGCTCGAGCCTTCCGCCGACGCCACCGCTGTGGTCGCCGCCTTGCTCCGATTGCGCCGGCGGCGGGCCGAACGACTGGTGCCGCTCCCGGTACCGGCGGTCGCGGTGCCCGACTCATCGGAGCCATTGGTGCTGGTTTCCCGAGTCCGGCTCCCATCGGCGTCATCGCGGCTGTGACCGTTGCGGCTCCCGCCAGTCCCTGCAGATCGTTGACCGCCCTGGCGCCCGCCCTGCCCACCCTGTGACGATCGGCTGCCGCCGCCACTGCGCCGAGACCGCTCCCGGCGCGGGCGGGCGCCGACCGGGCGCACGCGGGCTCGCACCCGGGCCTCGACACGGACACGCCCGAAGAGACCCGTCTTCGGTTCGTCGACCACGATCACCTCGGCATCGCCGACGGCGACGCCCAGCTGGTCCAGTGCCTGTTCGGTCGCCTCCTCGACGGTCTTCCCCGCCACCTCAACCCACTCCACGCGTTATCGAGCCTTTCTTGTCCGCTTTGCCCGCGAGCGCGGATGGGACTTGGGCGCCGGTACCTCCCCGGCACTGTCGTCGCCGCTGGCCGCCCCGCCGTTCGTCGCACGCTTCCCCGCGGCCGGCTTCCGCCCGTTCGTGGGGGACCGGCCGTTCGTCTTGGCGCCGTTGCTCTTCGATCCGCCGCTCTTGGCCGGCGGCAAGGTCGCCTTGGCCGCGGCCGTCCCGTCCGTCGCCGTCGATGTCTTCTTGGCCGGTTTGGGAGGAGGCGGTTTTTCCTTCTCCTTCTCCTTCGCCCCCGAACCGATCTCGCGCTCGTGTACCACCGGGGTGACCATGCCGGACCGGAACATGAACTCCTGCGTACCGATGCGCATGGCGGACGACACGACCATGTAAATCGTCGCTCCCGCAGGCACTCTTAGGTAAATGACACCAAAGATAATTGGGAAGAACTTCTGCATTTGTTGCATCTGTGGATTGGCCGCAGCAGCCTGAGGATTACGACTATTCATCTGCTTCATTTGGTAGTACTGCAAGAACATCGCAGCACCAATGAGCACCAGGTAAGGCAACACCAATACCGCTTGGCTCGCACTGCCTGGGCTGGCATGATGTGAAAACGGGAGGGAAGACAAATCCATCCCGAACCACCAGTGCATTTGTCCATTACTGGCGATCAGCGCATCGTGCATCTTCGAAGCAGTTGGGATGTAACGGGGCGAGGCACATCCAGCCTTTACCATGCACGTGACTGTGTGTCCGGCGGCGTTGGTATATGACTGGCCCTTGGGCACCAGATACGAGAGCCCGCGGATCAGCGAGTACAGGACGATGAGGAAGGGCATCTGCAGGAGGCTCGGGAGGCAGGCCCCGAAGGGGCTCGTCCCGTTCTCCTTGTAGAGCTTCATCATCTCCTGGTTGAGCAGCTCCCGGTTCTCTGCGCCCTTGTACTTCGCCTGGAGCTTCTTCATCTCGGGCTGCAGTCGCTGCATGGCCAGCATCGACTTGGTGCTCTTCACCGTGACCGGCGTCAGGGCGAGCATGATGATGATCGTCAGGCCGGTGATCGCAAAGCCGTAGTTGGGCCACACGGCATAGAGGCCGGCCAGAATGAGCCCGAAGAGCTCGAAGAGGGGATGGAAGATCTCCCCGACCAGCTTGAACAGGGAGTTCTCGGCGAGGAAGGGGTGGCTCAGCACGAGCGGCCTCCCTCATGGGCATGCACCCGCACCGGGACCAGGTCGACGCCGTGGGGCCCGAACGGACGGCAACGCAACAGGCGGCGGGCGCTCAGAGCCAGGCCGCGCCAGAACCCGTGCACCGTGAAGGCCTCCACCGCGTAGGTGGAGCAGCTCGGGTAGAAGCGACAGGGCGAGATCCGTCCTGATGCCGCCCCCTGGTAGGCGGTGACCAGCGCCACCGCGACCCGTACGGGCAGGCTGCTTCTGGTTTCGGGGCTGGTCACGCCGCCACTCTGTCTCGGCCTGCCTTCAGGAGCGCCGTCTCGACGTGGTCGCGGAACACCGAAGGTGCCAGCGCGGCCGCTCCCGGCTCGAGCCGCACCAGGTAGGCGCCCCGGGCCAGTTCGGGAGCGGTGCGGCGCACCACCTCCCGGACGCGCCGCCGGAGGGAATTCCGCACGACTGCGTTGCCGCAGTGACGACCAATTGCGTACGCCACCTGGGGAAATATACCGTCGTCGCCGGCCGGGGCCGGGAGGAACGTCACCCGCACGGGGCCGCTGGCCCCACGGGCCCGTGAGCGTTGCAGCTCGGCGAACGCCGCGCGGCGGGTGATGCGTCCGACCGTCCGTGAGGGCACGAGAGGCCTTCAGACGGTGAGACGGTGGCGCCCCTTGAGCCGCCGCGACTTCAAGATGGCCCGCCCCGCGCGCGTCGACATGCGCTTGCGGAACCCGTGGGTACGGGCCCGCTTCCGGGTGTTGGGTTGATAAGTGCGCTTCACGTCAATTCAGCCTTTCGCAACAGCCGTACGGCAATCCGGAGCCGATTCGTCGCTGGTTCCATGCCTCGGCCTTCGAGTCGATTCCGGCCGCCGGCGGCGAGTCCGCCCATGTTAGGCGCGATTTGCCAATGGCCTCTAGTCGCATCGCCTGGCACGGTGTACGTTCATCCAATTACCCATACCGAGGATCGTTCCGAACATGTTGGCTGGACGCCGAGGCGGGAGAAGGGGCGTTCGGAACACGCAGTGACCCAGGCAGGAGATCTTTGGACACGATGCACCGGGTCCCTGCGCGACCAGGTGTCGGAGAGCACCTGGCAGCTCTGGCTCTCGGGCATAGAGCCCGTGACCTTTGCCGACGGTGAGTTCGTGCTGTCGGTGCCCAACGGGCTCATCCGGGAGCGGGTGGAGTCGCGGTACCTGCCCATGATTGAGGACACCCTGGCCAACGAGGTGGGTGCTCCCGTCCGCGGCCGCCTCGAGGTCCAGGAGCCGGAGCCCGCAGTAGCTCCGGTCGAGCCCACCACCGAGCAGATCTTCGGGCTGCCCCCCGAGCCCCAACCGGCCCAGCCCCGCGTCGCCCAGGGCGGCCGTGAGTCGCCTGCGGTCCAGCTCGACACCAAATTCACCTTCGAGACATTCGTCGCCGCGTCGTCGAACCGCCTGGCACACGCCGCCGCCCAGGCCGTGGCGGAAACGCCCGGCCGTTCCTACAACCCGTTGTTCATCTACGGCGACTCCGGGCTGGGCAAGACCCACCTCCTCCACGCCATCGGGAACTACGTGACCGAGAACTACCCGCGCCGCAAGGTCCTGTACGTCACGACCGAGACCTTCATGAACGACTTCGTCGACTCCTTGCGCACCTCGACAACCCTGACCTTCAAGCGCCGCTACCGGGACTGCGACGTCCTCCTCATCGACGACGTCCAGTTCATGGAACGCAAAGAGGGCCTCCAGGAGGAGTTCTTCCACACCTACAACGACCTCAAGGCCGCCTCCAAGCAGATCGTCCTGACCTCCGACCGGCCGCCCAAGTCGATCGAGACCCTCGAGGACCGGCTGCGCAGTCGCTTCCTCTCCGGTCTCATCACCGAGATCGACCCGCCCGACCTCGAGACCCGCCTCGCCATCCTGCGCTCCAAGTCCCTCAGCGAGAACCAGGACGTGCCCGACGACGTCCTGAACTTCATCGCCTCCCACGTCAAGGACAACATCCGGGAGCTCGAGGGCGCCCTGACCAGGATCTGTGCCTTCGCCAACCTCAACAAGGAGCCCATCTCGCTGGCGCAGGCCGAGAAGGTGCTGTCCGACCTGGTCCTGGCGGGGGAACCTCGCCGCATCACCCCTCAGATCATCCTCGACGCCACCTCCGCCAGCTACGGCTTCTCCGTCGACGCCATCTGCGGGCCGAGCCGGACCCGGCCCCTCGTCACCGCACGCCAGGTCGCCATGTACCTGACCAGGGAGCTCACGGACTACAGCTATCCGGCCATCGGGCGGGTCTTCGGCAAGCGCGACCACACCACCGTCATTCACGCCGTCGACAAGATCGCCGGCCAGATGCAGGAACGCCGACAGATTTACGAGCAGGTCACCGAGCTGATCCAGAAGATCCGTGCCGGCTCGGCCTGACCCGTCCTGCCCCACAGCCGCCGCCCACCGCGTTGTGGTTTGCCGAGGGCAAAGGCTGTGGACCACCGCCGCCCGCGCTGGGGACCACCGCGTCGCTTGTCCCCAGCCACAGCGCACGGGCCGCATCCGAGCATCGCGAGCCCGCGCCCGACCCACAGCGCCATGGGGACACAAGCCGGCCCACCCAGCAGGGATGGGACCATGTCATCCACAATCCACACCCCTTACTACCTCTACCAACCTCATATACCTCTCCCTCCAAAGATGAAAGACTGGGAAAACTCCCGAAAGGACTGGCGTCGGTGAAGTTCAGATCCGAGCGCGATGCACTCGTGGACATGCTGGCGACAGCAAGCCGTGCCGTGGGAGGCCGGGGAGGTTCGTCCCCGGTCCTGCTCGGCCTGTTGCTCACGTGCGACGGGAACTCCTTGTCGGTGACCGGGACCGACCTCGACCTGACGATTCAGGTCACAGGAGAGGTCATCGGGATCGACGACGGGAGTTGTGTCATTCCGGCGCGGCTCTCGACCGACATCGTGCGCCGGCTCGAGCCCGGTGCGGTGACATTTGCCGACCAGGGTGACCACATCACCATCAGTGCGGCCCGCTCGACCTTCAAACTCCACACGTACCCCGTTGTGGAGTTTCCGCCGGTGGGCAAGACCGACGAGCCGACGACCCAGCTGTCGGAGACCGCACTGGGCGAAGCGGTGCGCCAGGTCGTGCGCGCTGCCTCACACGATGACGGGCGGCCTTTGCTGACCGGGGTGCTGGTGTCGCGGGTCGACGGGTCGATCCGGATGGTGGCGACCGACTCGTACCGCATGGCGATGCGTGATCTGCCCGGTACGGAGACGATTCCCGGGCGAGGAGGACCTCCTCGTGCCGGCCCGCGCCCTCTCCGAACTCCAGCGGCTGCCGACCGGGACGATCTCGGACGGTTCGGAGACCAACCGCGTCGGCGTGGCCGCCAACAGCAACGAGATCACGTTCTGGCAGGGCAACGTCCAGATCAGCACGCGACTGCTCGAGGGCCGGTACCCGGACTACAAGCAACTGATCCCGGACCACTACCCGAACCGGCTCCACCTCGGGAAGGAGAGCTTCCTCGCCGCGTTGCGCCGCGTGCAGCTGCTCGTGCGCGACAACACGACACCGGTGCGGCTGTCCATGCGCCAGGGCGGCGTCGATCTGAGTGTCCAGAGCCAGGACGTCGGCGACGCGGCGGAAGCGGTGGACGGGGACTACACCGGCGAGGATCTTGTCATCGCCTTCAACCCCTCGTACCTCGATCGACGGCGTCGAGGCGGTTGCCGGCGACGAGGTCATCGTCGAGACAGCGGACGCGTCGCGGGCGGCGACGGTACGCGGGGCAGAAGATCAGGATTTCCGCTATCTCCTGATGCCGGTCCGGGTCTCCTGAGCGGCGCGCGGTCGCGGTGAGCGTCCGGCACCTGGAGCTGGCCGACTTTCGTATCTTCCGCGCCGTCGACCTCGACCTGGAGCCGGAGGGGACCACCGTCATCACGGGGTCCGAACGGGACCGGCAAGACGAGCGTTCTGGAGGCCCTGGCCTATCTCGGGACGCGGCGGTCGTTCCGCGGCGCACCGCCCGAAGCCATGGTGCGGACCGGCGCGGAGAGCGCCATCATCCGGGCCGAGCTCGACGGCGCGGACAGCCCGACGCTGGTCGAGGCGGAGATCCTGCCCGCGGGGCGGAGCCGGACGCGGGTGAACCGCAAGGCGGTCAGCGGGCGGCGGGAGCTCGGTGCCGCCGCGCCGTGCACGATCTTCTCGCCCGAGGACCTCGTCATCGTGAGCGGCGGTCCCAAGGGTCGTCGCGAGGTGCTCGACGACGCGTTGGCCGTGCTCGACGCCGAGGGGGCGCGTGCGGCCGACGAGACCGAGCGGATCCTGCGCCAGCGGGCGGCGCTGCTGCGGCAGTCGGGTGGCCGGGCCGGCGAAGAGGTCACGGCGACCCTCGACGTGTGGGATCAGCGTCTGGCCGACGCCGGCAAGGTGCTGGTGGCCGCCCGTGAGCGGCTGGTGGCGCGACCTGGACCCGCTGGTGGCCTCGGCCTACGGTCACCTGGCCGGAGTGGGCGACCGGGTGGTCACGACGATGCGGTACGTGCGGAGCTGGGACGGCGATCTCCTCGATGCCCTGGCCGGCTCCCGCCGGGACGACCTGCGCCGGGGCGTCAACACCGTCGGACCTCACCGGGACGACCTTCTCCTCGAGATCGACGGGAGGGAGGCCAGGACCCACGCGTCACAGGGCGAGCAGCGCTGCCTGGCCCTGGCCCTGCGCCTGGGTGTGCACGGGCTCATCCGCTCCCGCACGGCGCTGATCCCGACCCTGCTGCTCGACGACGTCTTCTCCGAGCTCGACCCGGACCGGAGCCGGGCCCTGGTGGCGGAGTTGCCGCCGGGTCAGTCGATCCTCACCACGGCGGCGCCGCTGCCCGAAGGGATCGTGGTGGCGCGGCTCCTTCCGGTGCAGAGCCTCGAGAGCGCATGACGAAGCGGCGGCGCGACAGCGGCCCGCGGCCCGTCGGGCGAGTCGATGCCCCGCCTGCTGGGCCGGCTGGGGTCGGCGCCCACCCCGGCGGTCATGGAGGCCGTGTTCACCCGCTGGGAGGAGCTGGTCGGAGCCGAGCTGGGGGCGCATCTGCGACCGCAGCGCGTCGACGGGCACGTGCTCGTCGTCGCGGTGGAACACCCGGTCTGGGCGACCCGCGCCCGCATGGAATCCGGGCAGATCCTGGCCCGCCTCCGGGACTCTGGGCGAGACCTCCATCGACCGCCTGGAGGTCGTGGTCGAGCGGTCCTGACCGACACATCGGTGGCGACTGCGCAGACCGTTCAGAAGTGCCGAATTGGTGCCGTTGTCGGGTAGAATGGTGTGTTCGCATCGAAAGGCCGGAAGTGCACCATTTCGGGGATTCGATTCGCACCGCGAAAACCTATGTTCTGAAAGGGCGCGCCTGTGGCAGTAAAGGTGGATGAGAGACCTGGTGAGGCCGGTGCGTCGTACACCGAGGACGACATCACCATCCTCGAGGGGCTCGAGGCGGTACGGAAGCGCCCCGGCATGTACATCGGCTCCACCGGGCCGACCGGCCTGCACCACCTGGTGTGGGAGGTCGTCGACAACTCGGTCGACGAGGCGATGGCCGGCCGGGCCACCCGGATCGACGTCACGACTGCTGGCCGACGGCGGCGTCCGGGTCAGCGACGACGGGGCCGGGATCCCCGTCGGCCCGCACCCCAAGTACCCCAAGCAGTCGACGGCCGAAATCGTCCTGACCACCCTGCACGCCGGCGGCAAGTTCGGCGGCAAGGGCTACCAGGTCTCGGGTGGCCTGCACGGCGTCGGGATCTCGGTCGTCAACGCGCTCTCCAGCCGGCTCGTGCTCGAGGTGGACCGGGACGGCCAGCACTGGGAGGCCGAGTTCGAGAAGGGCGGGAAGGTCAAGCAGAAGATCACGCGCCACCGGACCGGCTCCGAACGACCGGACCACCGGCGAGCCGCGGACGGGCACCACGGTCACGTTCTGGCCGGACGCCACCGTGTTCGAGGAGACGGAGTTCCGGGCCCAGACGATCGTCGAGCGCATGCAGATCATGGCCTTCTTGAACAAGGGCCTCGAGATCCGTTTCGTCGACGAGCGCACCGACCCGGTGACCAAGACGACTACAAGTACAACGGCGGCATCGTCGACTTCGTCAAGCACCTCAACGCGTCCAAGGAGTCGCTCTTCCGCAAGGTCGCGTCGTTCGAGCAGGCCGAGGAGGGCCAGGAGGTCGAGATCGCGCTGCAGTGGAACGCGGGCTACCACGAGTCGATCCACTCCTTCGCCAACGGCATCTCCACCATTGAGGGCGGGATGCACGTCGAGGGCTTCTCCAAGTCCCTGACCAACGTGATGAACCGCTACGCCCGCGCCCGCAACATCCTCAAGGAGAAGGAAGAGAACCTCAAGGGCGAGGACATCCGGGAGGGTCTGACCGCCATCGTCTCGGTCCGTCTGCGCGACCCGCAGTTCGAGGGGCAGACGAAGTCCAAGCTCGGGAACACGTCCATCCGGTCGCTGACCGAGCGCACGACGAACCAGAAGCTGACCGAATGGCTCGAGGAGAACCCGCGCGAGGCGAGTCAGATCGTGCAGAAGTCGATGCAGGCGGCGCGGGCCCGCCTGGCCGCCCAGGGCGCGCGCGACCTCACCCGCCGCAAGTCGGCTCTCGACGGCGCCGGCCTGCCGGGGAAGCTGGCCGACTGCTCGTCGCGCGACCCGCGCGAGTCGGAGATCTTCATTGTGGAGGGAAACTCCGCCGGCGGCTCGGCCAAGGACGCCCGGAACCCGCACACGCAGGCCATCCTGCCCATCCGGGGCAAGATCCTCAACGTCGAGCGGGCCCGGATCGACAAGATGCTCAAGAACGCCGAGATCCAGGCGCTGATCTCCGCCATCGGCGCGGGACTGGCCGAGGAGTTCGACGTCGAGAAGATCCGCTACCACAAGGTGATCCTGCTGGCCGACGCCGACGTCGACGGCAGCCACATCCGCACGCTGCTCCTGACCTTCTTCTTCCGGTACATGACGCCCCTGGTGGAGGGTGGCTTCGTGTACGTGGCCCAGCCGCCGCTGTACTCGACGCTGGTCGGGAAGGAGAAGATCTACCTCAAGGACGACGCGGCCCGCGAGGCGTTCCTGGCCGAGCACCCGGACCACAAGCACGACTTCAACCGGTTGAAGGGCCTCGGCGAGATGGACTACGCCGAGCTGCGCGACACCACCATGGACCCGGGCAAGCGGTCGCTGCTGCAGATCAACGTCGAGGAGGCCGCGACGGCGGACCAGGTCTGTTCGATCCTCATGGGTGACGACGTGGAGCTGCGGCGCCACTTCATTCAGACGAACGCCAAAGACGTCCGTTTCCTCGACATCTGAGCGACCGGACCGGGAGTAGGGAGCACATGGCACAGTCGACACGCGGCTCGGGCCGCGGGGGAGCGGGCTCGGGTCGGGGCAGCGACGCCCCGCCCGGCGCGAGGAGCCCGTCAGCGGCTCGATCGAGCCGATCGAGATCCAGGAGGAGATGGAGCGCTCGTTCCTCGAGTACTCCATGTCGGTCATCGTCGCCCGGGCCCTCCCCGACGTGCGGGACGGGCTCAAGCCGGTGCACCGCCGGATCCTCTACTCCATGTTCGACAACGGGCAGCGCCCCGACCGGCCGCACAGCAAGTGCGCCAAGGTCGTGGGCGAGGTCATGGGGACCTACCACCCGCACGGCGACTCGGCGATCTACGAGGCGCTGGCCCGCATGGTCCAGGAGTTCTCGCTCCGCCACCCGCTGATCGACGGGCACGGCAGCTTCGGCGGCCGCGGTCCCGACGACGGCGCCGCGGCCATGCGCTACACCGAGTGCCGGCTGGCCCCGCTCGCGCTGGAGCTGATGGCCGACATCGACGAAGAGACCGTCGACATGGTGGCCAACTACGACGGCTCGGCCCAGGAGCCCGTCGTGCTGCCGGGTCGGTTCCCCAACCTCCTCGTCAACGGGTCGCAGGGCATCGCCGTGGGCATGGCGACCAACGTCCCGCCGCACAACATGGGCGAGGTGATCGACGCCGCCATCCACGTGCTGCACCATCCCGAGGCCACGCCCGACGAGCTCATGGAGTTCGTGAAGGGCCCCGACTTCCCGACCGGCGCGCAGATCCTCGGCCGCCAGGGCATCCTCGACGCCTACCGGACCGGCCGCGGCTCCATCAAGATGCGCGCCGTCGCCGAGATCGAAGAGGGCCGCGAGCGGGGACCGCATCGTCGTCTCCGAGCTGCCGTACCAGACCTCCGTCGAGGTGATTGAGCAGAAGATCACCGAGCTGGTGCGGGCCGGCGACCTCGACGGGATCAGCGGGATGCGCAACGCATCGGCCAACCAGCAGCCGACCCTGATCATTGAGCTCAAGCGCGACGCCAACGCCAACGTCGTCCTGAACAACCTCTACAAGCAGACGCCGCTGCAGACCAGCTTCGGCGTGAACATGCTGGCCCTGGTCGACGGCGTGCCGCGCACGCTGAACCTCGCGCAGGCGCTGTCGCACTACATCGACCACCAGATCGAGGTCATTCAGCGCCGGTCGGCCTACCGGCTGGAGAAGGCGCGCAACCGGGCGCACATCGTCGAAGGCCTCCTGCGCGCCATCGACATGCTCGATGCGGTCATCGCGACCATCCGGGCGTCGGCCGACCGGCCCGAGGCCCGCACCTCGCTGATGGCCGAGCCCTTCTCGTTCACCGAGGTGCAGGCCACCCACATCCTCGACATGACGCTCGGCCGCCTGACCCGGCTCGGCCGCTCCGAGCTCGAGGCCGAGATGGAGGAGCTGCGCGCCACCATCGCCGAGCTCGAGGCGATCCTGTCCGACGACGCCAAGCTGCGCGGCGTCATCGAGACCGAGATGACCGCGATCCGCGACAAGTACGACAACCCCCGCCGCAGCGTCATCACCCACGACCCGGGCGAGATGGGCGTGGAGGACCTGATCTCCGACGAGGAGATCGTCGTCACCATGACCCGGGCCGGCTACATCAAGTCCGTGGCGGCCGCCGCCTTCCGCACCCAGGGCCGGGGCGGCCGGGGCGTGCAGGGGGCCCGGCTGAAGGAGGAGGACCTGGTCAGCCAGGTGGTCCACACCTCGGCCCACGCCTACCTGCTGCTCTTCTCGAACCAGGGCAAGGTCTACCGGCTGCGGGGGCACGAGATCCCGATGAAGGACCGGACGGCGCGGGGGACCGCGGCGATCAACCTGGTGCCGCTGGCGCCGAACGAGTCGATCACGGCGATCATCGCCACGCGCGAGTTCGCGCCTGATCAGTTCCTGGTGTTCGCCACCGCGCTGGGGCAGGTGAAGAAGACGGCCCTGAGCGAGTACGACAAGTCGCGCCGGGAGGGCTTCATCGCCATCAACCTGCGCGACGGCGACGAGCTGGTCCGGGTGGTGGCCACGTCGGGCGACGACGACCTCTTCGAGGTGACGCGCAACGGCATGACCATCCGCTTCAACGAGGCGGACGTGCGTGCCATGGGCCGCGACGCCGCCGGCGTGCGGGGCATCCGCCTGCGCGCCGGGGATGCCGTCGTGTCCCTCGACGTGGCGGCGGACGACACCGACATCCTGATCGTCACCGATGCCGGCTACGGCAAGCGCACCAAGCTCGAGCGCTTCAACCGTCAGGCGCGCGGCGGGCAGGGCGTGCGGGGCATCCGCCTGACCGGCAAGCGCGGCAGTGTGGTCGCCGCCTTCATGGTCGCGCTCGACGAGGAGATCCTGTTGGTCTCCTCGGGCGGCGTCGTCATCCGCACCCAGGCCCGCGAGATCGCCTCGCAGGGACGCGACGCCACCGGGGTCCGCGTCATGAACCTCGACGAGGGCCAGAGCGTGGCTGCCGTGGCCCGGGTGAACGCGGAGACCGAAGAGAGGGCTGAGGCCGCAGCGCCGCCGGCCTGCGCCGGCGGTCAGAAGATGTGCAGGGACGAGAGCGGCCAGACGCGGAGCTCGACCTTGCCGACGATCAGCGACTTGCTGATCGGCCCCCAGTACCGGCTGTCACACGAGTCGGTCCGGTTGTCACCCATGACGAAGTAGTCGTTGGTCGGCACCCGGTAGGGGCGGGCCAGGTTCGAGCTGTTGCCGGCGGGTCCCGCGACGGTGACGCCCTGCTCGGAGGCGGGAAGCCAGCTCTCGTCGAGGCGCTTCCCGTCGATGTAGACGTAGCCGCCCGACAGCGAGACGACGTCGCCGGGGAGCCCGATGACCCGCTTGACGAGGTCGTTCACCTCGGGCCCGCCGCAGTTCTCGGTCGGTGGCCGCGAGAAGACGACGATGTCGCCCCGGTCGACGCCGTGCAGGTGGTAGCTCAGCTTGTTGACGAGGATGCGGTCGCCGATCTGCAGCGTCGGCTCCATCGACCCGGACGGGATGAAGAAGGTCTGGACGACGAACGCCCGCAGCAGCACCGCCACCAGGACGGCGACCACGACGACGATGACCGCCTCCTTGATCCACCGCGTCGGGTGCGGGTTGTCGGGCGGCGGCTCGGGCGGGCTCTCGACATCCGGGGGCCCGGCCGAGGGGAGGTTCCTCGACGGCGAGCACCGGATCGTTCGGGTCGGGCGTCACCGGAGGCAGGCTAGACGCCGCCGCAGGCGGCCGGGGCTCAGGGGCTCAGGCCGGGGCTGGAATCACCGAGGCGGTGTCGCGGCCGGACCGCAGGAGCGTGCCCGGCAGCGCGCCCGTCGGGGCGCCGTCGCGGATGGTCTCGACCCCGTTGACCAGGACGCGGACGACCCCGTGGGAGCCGGCGTAGAGCCGGGGCGTGTCGCCGGGCAGGTCGTGCACGAGCCGGGCCGGCTCGGAGCCGACCGTCTCGGGATCGAAGACGAAGAGGTCGGCCACGTAGCCCTCGCGGATCAGGCCCCGGTCGCGCAGGCCGAAGAGCTGGGCCGGCTGTGCCGTCATCATGTGCACGGCCTTCTCGACCGGCACCAGCTTGCGGCCGCGCAGGCAGTCGCCGAGGAAGGCGGTCGGGTAGCTCGAGCCGCACATGCGGTCGAGGTGGGCGCCGGCGTCGGAGCCGCCGACCATGGCGCGCGGGTCGCTCCAGATCTCGGCCCGCAGCCCCCAGGTGGCCTCCTCGCCGTCGTCGGTGTTGGGCCACAGGACGGTGCGCAGGTCGTCGGCCAGGACGATGTCGAGGAGGGTGTCGAAGGGCGCGGTGCCCCGTTCGGCCGCGATGTCGGCCACGGTGCGGAAGGCGCACCCCTCGTTGGCCGGCGAGTAGGTGTCCCCGATGACGTAGGTGCCCCAGCGGGCCAGCCCGCGGAAGACCCCCGCCTCCTTGCTGTGCACCCGCTCGTCGAGCAGGGCGCGGACGGCGGGGTCGGCCAGCTGGCGCATCCGCTCGGCCTCGGGGAGCCCCATGACGTCGCCCCAGCCGGGAATGAGGAAGAGCGCGCAGTGGGTGCGGAAGCTCATGTTCATGGGGACGAGGGTCGGCATGGTCAGGGCGACGATCTGCCCGCCGGCGGCGGCGGCGGCCGACGAGGCGGAGAGCTGGTGCTCGATGCGGTCGGCGGAGCGGGCGTCGACGGTCAGGACGTTCCAGTTGAGCGGCCGCTGGGCGGTGACGCTCATGGTGGTCATGAGGTCGACCTCTTCGTCGCTGAACGAGTCCAGGCAGCCGTTGGTGATGTACTCGAGGGTGGTGCCCTCGTGCGCCGCCACCTCCTCGCAGAAGGCGAGCATCTCGCGGCGGTCGGCGTAGCGCGAGCTGATGGGGCGGCCGTCGCCGTCGGAGTGGGTGCGGGACTGGGAGGACGAGAACCCCAGCCCGCCGGCGGCCAGGGAATCGGCCAGCAGGGCGCGCATGGCGGCGATCTCCTCGTCGGTCGCCACCTCCTCGCCGCGGTCGGCGCCCATGACCTTGCGCCGCAGGGCGCAGTGGCCGACCAGGAACCCGGCGTTGACGCCGAGCCGGCCGTCGAGGCGCGTCGAGGTACTCGCCGAAGGTCGACCAGTTCCACGGCACGCCGTTCTCCAGGGCGGCCAGGGGCATCCCCTCGACCTTGGCCATCATCTGGCGGATGTAGTCGGCGTCCTCGGCGTTGATGGGGGCGAGGGTGAACCCGCAGTTGCCGCCGATGACCGTGGTCACGCCGTGCACGTTGGACGGGGAGGCCAGGGGGTCCCAGAAGAGCTGCGCGTCGTAGTGGGTGTGCGGGTCGACCACGCCGGGCATGACCGTGAGCCCGCCGGCGTCGAACTCGGTGGTCGCCCGCCTCGTCGATCTGGCCGATGGCGACGATCCGGCCGTCGCGGATGCCGACGTCGGCCAGGCGGCCGGGCTCCCCGGTCCCGTCGATGACCGTGCCGGATCGGATGACGTAGTCGAGCATGGGACCTCCGGGAGCGGGCACGCAGCGGCGGGTGCCGGGCGCCGAATCTGACGACCCGTCAGCTTAACGCCGGTGGCCGGCCGGCAGCAAGTCCGCTGGTCGCGCAGGGTCGCCGGCTCGAGGCGGGCCGGCTCAGGCGGGCTGGTCGTCGGCCGCCACGGCCTCCCGGTAGCGGCGGATGATGACGGCCCTGATCTGCTGCAGCCGGGCTTCGACGGCCGCCTGTCGCTCGGTCAGCACGCCAGCTGCTCCTCGACCAGCACCGGGACGCGACCGTGGCGGCCGCCGAGGACAGATCCACCCGGGCCATCTCCTGGTGGGCGCGCCAGCAGGTGGTCGGTGCGGACGAAGAGGCCCTCGTCGATGTCGACGTCCAGATCGTCGAGATCCGTCGAGACCGCCCAGTCGACGAGACTTCCGGAGGGCCACTGGTCCTCGCCGGGACTCGAGAAGAGCTCGTTGGGGACCTCAGCCACCCTGTCGGCCCCGCAGTCTTCCCGCTGCGTGGCGGCGTCCGAAAGGATCGCCACGTCGGCGGCGAGGATGGCCCGGGCGTAGCTCAGCGACTCCCGGATGACCGTGAGATCGTCCCTCCAGGCCCTGACGGGCACGTCGCCCAGGCGCTCGACGTTGGCCGACTCTCCCAGGGCACCGAGCGATGTCGACCAGGTCGATCGGGCGGTCCCGCAGCGCGAGCGTCGGCCGCACTCGTCGCTGTCCGGCGTGCCGCATCGGCTGGTGGCACCGGGTCACACTCCCCTCTCCGCCACGCGGGCTCCTCGAGCCGACCCTTGCTGCCTTTCTCTAGCACGAGATCGGAGATGTCGATGGACGGCGGCCGAGCGGGAGCACGGCGCCGCCTCTGGGGCTGGCGTTTCGCCCAACGGGGGTTTAGGGCTCGAAGGCCTTGTGGACGACCGGTTCCTTCCTGCGGAACCCCTGTGTCTCCCCAATGCTCCCCAAGTCATCCACAGGCTGTGCCCGATGCCGTCCCCACCCTTGCCTTTCGCGCCGGTGCGCCACGTGCTTTGCTCTGTGTGTGCCCGGACAGACGACGCGACCAGGCTGCGATGGCCGATGGTGCTGAACCTCCAGCCGACGTCCGAGGGGGTGCTGCCCGGCCAGCTCCTCGAGCGGGCCATCAGGGCCGGCTACATCGACGCCGGGCGCTTCAACATCCCCGATGCCAACGTGCAGCCGGCCAGCCTCGACCTGCGCCTCGGGGAGCGGGCCCTGCGCATCCGCTGCAGCTTTCTGCCGGGGACCGATTCGGTCGAGCGCAAGCTGAAGGACTACATCCTCGACGAGATCGACCTCCGCGGCGACGGCGCCATGCTCGAAGCGCGCTGCCCGTACCTGATTGAGCTGAAGGAGCGGCTCGACCTGCCGGCCGGGCTGCGGGGCAAGGCCAACCCCAAGAGCTCGACCGGCCGCATCGACGTCTTCACCCGGGTCATCACCGACAACAGCGACCGCTTCGACGAGGTGGCGCCGGGCTACCACGGCCCCCTCTACCTGGAGGTCGTCCCGCTCTCGTTCGCGGTCCGCGTCCGGGAGGACCTGACGCTCAACCAGCTCCGCCTGTCCATCGGTCGGCCCTGGCTCAGCGACGACGAGGTCCGTCAGACCCACCTCGAGGAGCCGATCCTCTACAAGGCGGGCACGCCGGTGCCGGTCGACGACCTCGTCCTCTCCAACGGCCTCTTCCTCGGGCTCGACCTGCGGGGCGACGAGCGGGGACAGGTCGGGCACAGCACGCGCGACAGCGCGCCGCTGCTCGACCTGACGTCGGGGGCGGAGGTCGATCCGATGCCGTTCTGGGATCCCGTCTTCCGGGAGGACGGCGACCGGCTCGTCCTGTCCCCGAAGCGCTTCTATCTCCTGATGTCGAACGAGGCGGTCAGCATCCCGCCCAACCTGGCGGCCGAAATGACGGCGTACGACCCGACCAGCGGCGAGCTGCGGACGCACTACGCCGGGTTCTTCGACCCCGGGCTTCGGGTTCGATCCGACCGGTGGCTTCCGCGGCTCGCGCGCCGCGCTGGAGGTGCGCGCCCATGACGTGCCGTTCATGGTCGAGAACGGTCAGGCCGTCTGCAAGCTCACCTTCGAGCGCATGCTCGAAGAGCCGACCTCGCTGTACGGGTCGGGCATCGGGTCGTCGTACCAGCAACAAGAAGAGACGCTGAGCCGGTACTTCCGCCGTTCGCGGACGTAGCGCGGCAGTCACGAACGCCTCCGCAGCGCGCGCGACGACGCGTGCCGCGTCGCGAATACAGCGACCGGCTGCAACGACAGCGGTCGAGATCGACCACTCGTGGACCACGCAGCGTCAACTCCTGCACGTGCAGCGCCGGTGTGCAATCACAATTCTTACGCACCTTCGCACGCACCTCTGGAGATTCTCGTTTCGCCGGGTATGAGGCAGGCCGCGGCTTGCAGAGGGGTGCCCATCCTCTACAGAGAAGGAGCAAAACCATGAGGCGGAACCGACTGACTTCCATTGGAGTCCTGACGTGCGGGCTCATGCTGGCGGCCGGCGCGACTCTCGGCGGGACGCCCGCAGGAGCGGCGCCGTCGTCAACCGACCTGCAGACCACGGTGCAAGCAGTGCAAAACGCCGCCGCCGGCGCAGTGGCGCAGGCAACCGGGTCCGCGGCACCGACTGCGCCCGGTCCGGCGTCGGACCCGTTGCCGTCGCTGCCGGTCTCGGCCGCCGCCCCGATCACGGCGCTGTCGAACGAGCTCGGCAGCACGGTGCTGCCGGGCCAGGACTCGACGACCGGGACGAACACCACGGGGCAGTCGTCCCCCGTGGCCAACGCCGACGCGCCGGTCAACGCGTGCTCGCTCTCCGTCGGCCTCGTGGCGGACGCCAGCAGCAGCTGCTCCACGACGTCGGTCGGCACTGAACCAGCCGGGTGGCCTGGCGGACGCCAACGTCCCGATCACGGCGCAGGACAACGCCATCGGCCTGTTGAACGAGGCGGCCTCGGCGCTCGGGCTCACCAGTGGCCAGTCGTCGGCGTCGACGTCGCAGGACGGGGACATCAACGCGGACGCGCCGGTGAGCATCTGCTCGGTCAACGTCGGTCTCGCCGCGAACACGTCGAGTGACTGCGACACCACCGGGACGAGCGGCCCGACCAGCCAGACCGGAGTCGTCGACGCCGAAGTCCCGGTCACCGTCTGCGACGTGATCGCGGAGATCGACGGCAACAGCTCGTCCAATTGCCCGCAGCAGTCCGATCCCGCGACCCAGCAGGGTCAGGCTGCCGACGTCTTCGTGCCGGTCACCGCCTGCGGCGCGGTCGTCGAGGTCGACGGCTCGGCCAACGGCATGTGCATGCCCGATGCGGGATTCCCGCTCGTCAACGATCTGCCGACCAACGACGCCAGCCAGAGCGCCCCTGTGGACGGCGTCATCCCGGTGAACGCCTGCAGCGTCGTGGTGGCCGTGGACGGTACCGCGAGCAATTCGTGCGAGCCTTCGCACGTCGGGGCCACCACAACCGGCTCGGCTCCGGTCTTCGCGCCCGTGACTCTCTGCGCGGTGACGGCCGCACTCGACGGAGACTCGAGCGCTACGTGTGAGGGGACGGGCTCGACCTCCACCCCGATCGGCAGCGCGGGGAGCCCGGGTACTGGCGCGACTGCCCCCGTGACCATCTGTGGCATTCAGGGAGCCCTCAGCGGCAGCGCGGACTCCTCGTGCCCACAGCCGACCACGGCTGCATCGACGGTGGGCTCCACCCCGGGCGGCGGATCTCCGGCGTCGTCCTCCTCGGCGGCAATGCCGACTCCGGCGGCGTTGGTCTCCAACCCTTCGCCGCTGAGTTCGCCGACGGTGGCGACGGAGGCTTCGAGCGCCTCGTCCCTGGCTTCAACGGGTGCACCGTTGCTGCTCGAGGTGTTGATCGGGCTCGGCGCGCTCGCCATGGGCCTGGCCATCAGCCGGTCGGCCCGTCGCCGTGTTCGCAAGGTTTTCGCCGACGAGGAGCGTTTCTGAACGTGCGCCGCGCGCGCGAGCCCGGTGCGGGGGAAGGTCAGATGGAGGGAGGGGTCATGTTCGGCCACAAGGGTGCTGGTGATGTCAGAGGATTAGAAGAGGTCTTTCGATCGGAGGAATTCGGGCGAGGAACCGGCAACGCCGTTGGCGACGTGGCGGCCCCTCTCATGGGTCCCGAGGACGTGCTGTTCGCCCAGGAGTTCGGCCGGCCCCGGTCAGTCGTTCGGCTGCACGACCCCAGCGACGTCACGGATCCGACGCTCACACCAAGCGGAGACGCGCTCGGGGCGGCGTGGACTGGCGACACCGGGGAATCGGAGCCACGCCCGCAGGCCGATCCTTCCGACGACGGCGCACCAGTGGGCGATGCGGATGCCGAAACTGAGCCGGCTTCAGGGAATCGACGCAGCACCCGCTACTGGACTCTCGCTTGCGTCTGCGCGCTCGCGGCACTCCTCGCGGCCGGTGTCAGCGCCGGGTCGGGATCATCGCACCGCCCGTCGATCGCCGCCCAGGGAGCCCATGGTGCAGCGCGGCAGGGCAGGGAGTACCACACGACCGGCCCGGCGACGACCGGCCCAACCGCTCCGGCAGGGAACGGCGGCGGCGCGTCCGGGTCCGGGCCCTTTGCGCGGGGCGCGGCATTAGCGGGAACGGACAGCTCGAGCAATGCGCCAGGAGGTCACGTGTCGTTGTCCGGCGCGGCGACCTACACCGGTGCTCCGGGTTCGCCTGCGGGTTCGTCCGGCGGCTCTGCAGGCCGGGGTGGCGGTGCCGGTGGTGCTGGTTCACCGTCGCCGGGCGGAGGCAGCAACCCTGTCGCTCCCACCGCTCCCCTCACATCCACGGTCGGGAGCACGGTGAGTGCTCTCGGATCGTCGGTGACGACGGCCGCGAGCCAAGTGGGCGCATCCATACCGGCCGCCGCTTCGACGACGGGAGCGGTGAGCAACGTCGTCACCGAAGTCGACCAGGCGGTCGGCGCGTCGTCTCTCTGACAACCGCGCATTGCCGTCCGGTTGCGGACAGATTGCAGCAGCAGCGTGCGACGCAAACGGTCTCTGCAGCCCCATTGTTCGGACGAAATGCACATGCAAATGACGCGTGCGACAACGGTTTGACAACCACATGTGACGACGCGTGCTTGATGCACAACGTGCGCCGCAAAAGTGCGATTTTCAAGGCGAAAACGTCGGTTCAGAACTAATTCCCAACAGATTCCGAGTTCCTAGTATCCATATCTCACCTCTCCCTATATGGTTAAAAGAGAGGGGGCGTCTGAACCTCGGAGGCGGGACTCCGAGTGTTTCAGCTGCCCGACAGACAAACGTGGAGGAGCATGGGGGGGTCCAAGCCCGAGTGGGCTGATGCGAGCGATCACGCGACTTTGGAAGAGGTATTCACGTCCCGTTCATTCGGGAAGCCTCTCCCGGAGTCACCGCCGAGCACCGTCCTGCCGGCGCCGATCGCCGCGTCCAAGTTGTACTTCGGCCGCAATCGCTTTATCGCGTCGGGTGCGGCCGCTGCCGCTGCCTTGTCGGTCGTAGCCGGAGTGAGTTTCGGGGCGGGGCCGGTGGCGCAGTCAGTGCTCTCAGCCCATTCGAGCGGTCCGGTCGTACCCGGATCCGGATCGACACCGACGACCACGATTCCCAGTCAGACGAACAGTGGTCCGGCCGCCTCTGGGGGCAGTGGAGCTCCTGCTATCGGCAATCAGTCCACCGGCGCGTCACAGGTCCCGAGCGGGACCGTGCCGACATCCTCGGCGAACGCACTCGTCGCCGCGAATTCATCGTCGCGGGGCGGCGCCCCGACGCCGACCGCGACCCTGACCGTGGTCGACACAAGCTCGCCGGTTCCGGCCACGGGCGCTCCATCCACTACGACGCCGACGACGCCCGCCACCCCCAGCGCGACCACTACGACGACGCCCCCGTCCTCGACGACGCCCACGACGACCACCACGTCCATTCCAGTCTCGTCGGCTTCTGGAGGTGCTGCGCCCGTCGGGGGTGGTGGCACCGGCACCAACGGCAGCAGCGGCACCGGCAGTAGCTCGACCGGCGGCACGAGCGGCAGCGGAACTGGAAGCGGAAGCGGAAGCGGAAGCGGCAGCGGCGGGTGCACCGGCAGCGGCTCGGGGAACTGGACCGGGCACGGTGCCGGCCAGGGCAACAGCGGAGACACCGGCAATACCGGAGACGCCGGCAACTCGGGCAGTGGCGGCAACACGGGCAGCGGCGACAACGGATGGGGAAACTCCGGTGGCAGCGGGCAGGGCGACGGCTGGTCGCACTCGTCCTCCGACGGGTGCTGCCACTGAGTGAGCGACGACGCCCAGAGGTCGGCGTCGGAGCTACGAACGGCGTACGAACCGAGCGCCCTGGCTGGTAAGCATGCGCAGGAGGGCGCCGTCGCGTCCCGGCACGAGCGAGGTCAGCCATGAACTACACGAATCTTGGAACGTCCGGTCTGAGGATCTCGAGGATCTGCCTCGGCATGATGGGCTTCGGGAACGACAGTGACCGGCCCTGGGTCATTGACGAAGATGCCGCCGAACCCATCGTGCGGACCGCCGTCGAAGGGGGCGTCACCTTTTTCGACACCGCGGATGCCTATTCCGGTGGTGCCAGTGAGGTCGCGACCGGCCGGTTGGTGCCGAAGTACCTGACGCGGGATGAAGCCGTGATCGCCACCAAGGTGTTCATGCCGGTGGGCCCGGGCGAGAACGGCGGCGGGCTCGGTCGCAAGCACATCCTGGCCGGCATCGACGCGTCCCTGGCGAACCTCAAGATGGACTACGTCGACCTGTACCAGATCCACCGCTGGGACCCCCGCACCCCCATTGAAGAGACGATGGAGGCCCTGCACGATGTCGTTCGTGCCGGAAAGGCTCGCTACATCGGAGCCAGCAGCATGTTCTCGTGGCAGTTCGCCAAGGCGCAGTACACGGCCGAGTTGCACGGCTGGACCAAGTTCGTCTCCATGCAGAACCACTACAACCTCATTTACCGCGAGGAGGAGCGCGAGATGATTCCGCTCTGTCTCGACCAGGGTGTGGGTTGTATCCCCTGGAGCCCATTGGCGCGGTGGAGTCCTTGCCGGCACCCGCACCCGTGAGGGCGGGCGGCACACCACACGCTCGAGCACCGACCCCTTCACCGACTACCTCTACGACCAGCCCACGGATTTCGATGTCGTCGACGCCACCGTGGAGGTCGCCGCGGCGCGCGATGTCCCGCCGGCCCAGGTCGCCCTGGCCTGGTTGCTGGCAAAGCCCGGTGTGTCGGCGCCGATCGTGGGTGCCACGAAGAAGAAGCACCTGAAGGATGCGCTGGCCGCCGAGGCGCTCACCTTGTCCGAGGACGAGATGGCGGCACTCGAGAAGCCCTACGTCCCCCACCCCGTTCTCGGGCACTTCTAGGAGGCAGGCGCAGGTGGTCCGGTAGGGTCGTCCGCGCCGGGTGCAGTCGAGCAACAGGAATCAGGGGGTGGTATGCGGGTCCCGCTCACGGTGGCCGACTTTCTCAATCGGGCCGCGTTGGTCTACGGGGATCGGGTCGCGGTCGTCGACGAGCCATCCGTGCTGGGTTCCTACGGGACGCTCACGTACCGCGAGCTCGAAGCAAGGGCGCGCGGCATGGCGCTGGCGCTCGACGACCTCGAGGTGGAGCACGGAGAGCGTGTCGCCATCGTCAGCCCGAACAGCGGCCGGTTCCTGACGTCCTATTTCGGTGTCAGCGGTTTCGGCCGCACCTTGGTGCCGATCAACTTCCGTCTCACCGCCGACGAGATCGCCTACGTGGTGCAGCATTCGGGAGCGTCCGTCCTCCTGTACGACCCGGATCTGGCGGACGAGGTCGATTCCATCAAGGTCGCGCACCGCTTCTGTCTTGACGGAGTCGACGATGCCGCTCTCTTCGCGCCGGCCGGGGACGGCGCGGCGCCGCGGGCCTGGGAGCCTGACGAGGAGGCGGCCTGCTCGGTCAACTACACGTCGGGGACGACGGCACGGCCCAAAGGTGTGCAACTGACTCAGCGCAATTGCTGGCTGAACGCCGCCACTTTCGGGTGGCACACCGGCGTCAGCGACCGCGACGTGCTGCTGCACACGTTGCCGATGTTCCACTGCAACGGGTGGGGGATGCCCTACGCAGTGACCGGTATGGGCGGCACGCACATCGTGCTCCGCAAAGTCGACGGCGAGGACATCTTGCATCGCATTGAGCAGCACGGGGTCACGTTGCTGTGCGGTGCACCGGCGGTGGTGGCGGCCATCCTGAGCGCGGCGGAGACCAGGTTCGCCGAGGGGCGGTCCGTGCCGGGGCGGGGCGCGGTGCGCATCGTGGTGGCCGGGGCACCCCCGCCGTCGAAGACGATCGAGCGGGTGGAGTCCGAGCTCGGGTGGGAGTTCATACAGATCTACGGCCTCACCGAGACAGCGCCGCTGCTGACCATCAACCGGGCCCCTGCGGAGTGGGACGACCTCGACGCCCCCACACGCGCCCAGCTCCTCAGCCGTGCCGGCGTCCCGGCCGTGGGCGTCCAGATGGCCGTCGACGAGGACGGGGAGGTCCTGGCCCGGTCCAACCATGTCTTCGAGGGGTACTGGGAGCAGCCGGTGGAGACCGAGGCCGCGCTGCGGGGTGGCTGGTTCCACACGGGCGACGGCGGACACTTCGACGGTCCGTTCGTGGTGATCTCGGACCGCAAGAAGGACGTGATCATCACCGGCGGAGAGAACGTCTCCTCCATAGAGGTCGAGGATTGCCTCTACCAGCACGAGGCCGTGGCCGAGGTGGCCGTGATCGGTGTCCCCGACGACAAGTGGGGCGAGACCATCAAGGCGCTGGTCGTCGTGCGGGAGGGGTCGACGGTCACCGGTGCGGAGCTCATCGCCCACTGCCGGACGCGGCTGGCCCACTTCAAGGCGCCTACGAGCGTGGAGCTGCGAGACGCGCTCGACCGCACGGCGACGGGGAAGCTGCAGAAGTACAAGCTGCGCCAGCCCTACTGGGAAGGCCGGGGGAAGCTCGTCAACTAAGAGGCGGGGGCGGCCGGCCGGATCGTTCTTCCATGACGAGGTGGCCGCGGCCGTCGAAGGCGGCGGCAACGTCACCCGCGATCAGCCGGCGCAGGGGGTCCCCGACGATGGTCCGGCGCCACCCCGCGTCGAGCCGGCTGGGCTCGCCGCAGAGAAGCTGGGCGATGTCGGCTCGCGTGGCCAGCAGGCCCTGGTCGAAATCGAGGTCGTCGGCGATCTGGCGCACGACGCCCGAGCACACCGCCACGGCGGCCGGCGGAGCCGGGGCGTCGCGTCCTTCGGACGGCATGCGGATCTGGTCCGGAGGGAGCTCGAGGCCGCGCTCGACGGCCCGCATGATCTCGGCGGCCCGCCCCTGCGCCAGGTGGCGCCCGTCAACGCCGCGGGTGGCGCGGAGCTGGTCGGCGTTGCGCGGCGGCTGCTGGGACACTGCGAGGAGCCCGAGGTCCGAGAGCACCATGCGGCGGGGCCGGTTGCTGGCCGCGGCAGTGCGCTCGCGCCAGGCCGCCACCTCCTGGGCCACCGCACGCGACCGCTTCGACATGCCGCGGATGTCCCCGAGCTTCCACCACGCTTCCTCGGGGACCCGGGCCGGCGTGCGGTCGCCCAGCACCTGGTCGCATTCGCTGAGGGCCCATTCGAGCCGGCCCAGCGCCCGCAGCCGCTCCGTGAGCACGTCGCGCAGTTGCAACAGGTGTGCCACGTCGTTGAGGGCGTAGGTGATCTGGCGGTCGGACATGGGCCGGACCAGCCAGTCCGAGAGCCGGTCCGCCTTGGGCAACGAGACGCCGAGCATGTGGTCCACCAGGCGGGAGAGCGAGGGCGTGGACAGCCCCAGGAACCCGGCGACGATCTGGGTGTCGAAGACCGTCTCGGGGACGGCCCCGCAGGCCGCCATCAGCACGTCGAGGTCCTGGGACGCCGCGTGGGCCACGGCGATGCCGGGTCCACCGAAGACCCTCGCCAGGGGCGCGGGGTCGACGGCGAGCGGGTCCACCAGCGCCGTCTTGTCGGCCCAGGCGATCTGAATCAGGGCCAGGTCGGGCACGTAGGTGCGCTCGGTGTGGAACTCGGTGTCGAAGCCGTAGGAGTCCTGTGCCGCCACCTCGTCCACCAGGGCCTCGAGCCCTTCGGTGTCGACGACGATGGTCGCCGGCGCGGTCACCGGGCCGTGGCCGCGGCGGAACCGACTCCGGCGGCCCTCGTCTTCACGGCTGGGGAGGCTGGCTCTATGGTTCGACCTCGTTGCACGTCGATGCGCCGGACCGGCGGGCCCGGCGGCGCACTGCGACACGGCGGTTGCACGGCGGCGCCGCAGTCGTTCGCAACCGCCAGGGTAGCGCAGGCGGGGCCGGGGCGGATCCGATTTCCTGTTTCTTTTCCCTGGTCAGGCCAGGTATGAAGCGCCATGGCCGGCTCTGAGCGACCGCGAGGCGCCGGGGGTCGGGGCGGGCTGGGGCGCCAGCTGTCTGTCTCGACGGATCGGCTGCGGCACGTTCGCACCCCTCCTGATGACTTACGGCTCTGTTTCCGCCCGCGACGTTCCGATAAGAGTGAAAAGGTCCGTATCGGAGGGGAACATCGTGAAGAAGGCCAAGAGGAAACTTGGCGAGATGGGCTCCGCCGAGAGCTCGGACGTCTCGGGGACTTCCCCTGGGACCACAGCCCGCGAGGACTTCACCGGCCGGGGCGAGAGCGCGGCCAAGAGCGTGGAGTCGATGCTCCGGGAGTTCAGCTCGGCCGGGACCGAGGCACCGGCCTCGGGCGGGCCCCGGCGGGGAAAGTACGACCAGCTCTGGCAGCTCTCCATGGCTGACCCGCACACCGGTCTGGCCAATCAGCTCCTCGTGCTCGACCGTCTGACCCAGGCCCTGGTCCGCCACCGACGCCACGGTGGCGAGGTCGTCGTCTGCCACGTCGGGCTGGACAACCTGGGCGAGATCAACCTCGACCTCGGCTACACCGTGGGGAACACCGTGCTGTCCGAGATGGCGCGCCGGCTGACCTCGGTGATCCGGGCGGAGGACACCATCGGCCGGGTCGGCGGGAGCGATCTGGTCGTCATCCTGACCGTGACAGACGAACAGGTGGTGGGGCCCGTCATCCGCAGGCTGCAGCACACGCTTGACGAGCCGGTCGCCGTCGGGGGCCGGGACGTCCGCCTCCATGCCTCCCTGGGGGTCGCCGTCGCCGAGGACGCCGAGTCCGCCGAAGACCTCCTGGCCAGGGCGGATCGCTCCACCCGGCGTCAGCCGGCGCTGAGCGTCGCCGGGCATCGGTCAGGCGGATAGGGAGTTACGGCTCTATAGGAAACAGGAGTATCGGCCCTATTGGCGGAACCCAATTCCGGGAAAATTATGGGTGATGTCTATGTACAGCGAATTGCTTGCGGGGCTATGTGCTGACGTGGACCCCTTGCCGTTGCCCGTCTCCCAGGACGAGCTGGTCGTCATTCTGCTGCAGTTCCGACGCCGCATGGCCGGGCACGGCGCCGCCGAGGGCGACCACATCATGGCCGAGGACCTGGCCCTCGAGCTCGATCACGACCGCATGCTGCTGCGCCTGTGCACGGCGTTGGGCATCGAATCCGAGCCTGACCGGTTTGCGAACCCCCTGGCCGAGCGGGAGCGGCTCGAGGCCCGGTTGCGGGCCGCCGGCGTCGACTTCCGGACGCTCGACGACAACCGCCGGGTCGAGGTGGCGTAGGACACCACCCGGGGTCCGGTGCTCAGGACCTGGGATTGAAGGCCTTGCGCTCGGCCAGGACGGCGGCGTAGACGGCCGCCTCCGTGCGCCGCCGCATGCCGAGCTTCGACAGGAGGCTCGAGACGTAGTTCTTGACCGTGGCCTCGGCCAGGAAGAGCTGCTCGGCGATCTGGCGATTCGACTGGCCCTGAGCGATGAGCTCCAGGACCTTGCGCTCCTGGGGCGTCAGGACGGTGAGGCGTGATTCGGCCTCCTGGTCCTTGCGCAGGCGGTCGAACAGCTCCTGGGTCAGCACCGGATCGAGCAGGGACATGCCCTGGCTGACCCGGCGGATGTCCCCGAGCAGGTCACCGCCTCCAACCTCCTTGAGGACGTATCCCGAGGCACCTGCCATGATCGACGAGAAGAGGGCGTCGTCGTCGGAGTACGACGTCAGCATCAGGCACCTGACCTGGGGCGTCAGGGACTGGACCTCCCGGCACACCTCGATGCCGTTGCCGTCCGGGAGTCGGACGTCGAGAATGGCCACGTCGGGCAAGAGGTCGCGGATCTGGCGCAGTCCGTCGCCGGCCGTTCCCGCCTCGCCGACGACGTCCATGTCGTCTTCGGACTCGAGCAACGTGCGCAGTCCCGTACGGACCAGCTCATGATCGTCGAGGAGGAACACCCGAATCGTCATTTGCCCAATATTGCCATGCCCTCGTCGGACTTCGATGCTTCGGCCGGGTTGCGCAACCGACTTGCACCCCTGCTCCGCCCCACGGACGATTGCCACCCCTCTATCCTGACTGCCCGTGCAGCCCTTCGACAGGATTGACGATCCCGCCAGGCTGCGCCGGTTGGTGCAGGCGATCCTCATCCTCGATGCCGAGCTGAACCTTCCAGTGGTGCTCCGGCGGATCAGCGAGGAGGCCCGCGACATCGTCGACGCCCAGTACGGGGCGCTCGGGGTCCTGACCGAAGACGGCCAGGGCCTGGACCAGTTCCTGACGGTCGGCCTGACCCACGAGGAGGAGCGGGCCATCGGTGCGCGCCCCACCGGTCGGGGCGTCCTGGGAACCCTGATCGCCGAGGACCGGCCGCTCCGCCTCTCCGACATCGCCTCCAGCCCCCAGAGCTTCGGGTTCCCTGCGAACCATCCCGCCATGAGGTCGTTCCTCGGCGTCCCGATCCGGGTGCATGGCGAGGTCTACGGGATTCTGTACCTGACCAACAAGAAGACCGCTCCGGACTTCTCCGAGGACGATGAGGAGCTGGTCCTCGCCCTCGCGATGGCGGCCGGCATCGCCATCGAGAATGCGCGACTCCACGGCATCGTGCGGGACCGGGCCCTCACCGAGGACAGGGATCGCATCGCCCGTGACCTGCATGATTCCGTGATCCAACGCCTGTTTGCCATCGGGCTGTCGCTGCAGGGGACGGCCCGCCTGGTCGAGCGGCCCGAGGCCGTGATGCGGATCGGAGAGGCGATCGACAAGCTGGACGAGACGATCCGGCAGCTGCGCAAGGCGATCTTCGACATAGAGCTCACGATCAACAAGGAGGGGCTGCACCCCAAGGTCCTCGATCTGGTGCACGAGCTCCGTCCCGTGGTCGGCCTCCTGCCGCGGGTCTCGTTCAGCGGCCCGGTGGACACCGTGGTCAGCGATGCCCTGGCCGAGGAGGTGCTCGCGGTCCTCCGGGAGGCCTTGACCAACGTCGGCAAACATGCCCGGGCCTCCCAGGTGGTGATCACGATCGCCGCCGGTGAGGAGTTACGCCTGGTCGTGGCCGACGACGGGGTCGGAATCGGGGAGGTCAAGGCGGCCGGGCTCGGCCTGAAGAACCTCCGCCAGCGGGCCGAGCGATTGGGCGGCGGTATCGATCTCGGGAGGTCCCGGGAGGGTGGTACCCGGCTGACCTGGCATGTGCCGCTAGGGTCGGTGGAGACCGGGACAGCCCCTGCCACCTGACTCTGGTTCGGATGTCGGCTGGGCCCACCACACAACACATGCACAACTTCGGATCGTAAGACTGCTACTCAAGGTCCGTTGTCTTCACGTCGATCTATTGGTCATCGTTTGTTGAGAACGAAAAGGCAAACCGCCCGCGAGGGTGGGGCGCAAAGCTACGGGACTCGTTGAGTTTGCCGGGCCGCCGAATCAGCAATGAGCGCGCCGCTCGTCGCCTTCCGCGATCCGTCGTCCGCGGGTCCAAGGGGGAAATGACGATGCGGCAATTGCAGCGGAGTCGGGTGCTACCACTGGTTTTGGCACGAGCGATCGCGCCCTTGGCGGTGGTCGCCACCCTTGCCTTCGGAGTGCTCGGTGCGGCCACCGGGTTCTCGCCGGGCACCAACTCCGCCGGCGCATCGAGTGCGCATCCCTCGAACGCCTACAGCGGAGGGATCATGATGGGCGCCGATCCGACTGGTGGCTATTGGACCGTCACGCCGGCGGGCGCGGTGACGCCACACGGCGCCGCTCCCGCCCTGGGGTCGCCCGCACTCTCGAATCTGCGGCTCGCCCAGCCGATCGTCGGCATCACGGCCACAACTGACGGCAACGGCTACTGGCTGGTGGCGGCGGACGGCGGCATCTTCAGCTACGGCGACGCCCAGTTCTACGGCTCGACCGGCGGCATGCGCCTGAACAAGCCCATCGTGGGCATGGCGGCGACCAATGACGGCAGGGGTTATTGGCTGGTGGCGTCCGACGGCGGCATCTTCAGCTACGGCGACGCCCAGTTCCATGGTTCCACGGGTTCGATCGTCCTGAACAAGCCTGTCGTCGGCATGGCGGTCACCAACGACGGCAATGGCTATTGGCTGGTGGCGTCGGACGGTGGCATCTTCAGCTACGGCGACGCCCAGTTCTACGGTTCGACGGGTTCCATCCGCCTGAATCTGCCCATCGTCGGCTTGGCTCCCACGACCGACGGACGGGGCTACTGGCTCGTCGGATTCGACGGCGGCGTCTTCAGCTTCGGCGACGCCGCCTTCTTCGGCTCGACGGCGGGCTGGGGCATGTACGCCTACGGCATGATCGTCAATCCGGCCAGTGCCGGCTACAACGTCGTGACGGCGAATGGCGCGTCGGTCGCCTTCGGGCCGGGGTTGCATCCGAACGCCGAGGCCGAGGGTCTGCAGCAGGGGGCATACGACTCCTCGCCGACGCCGTCGGGCATGAAGGCCTTCGCGCAGCAGACGGGTACCTCGCCGACGGTGGCCACCAGCTACCTGGACGGCAGCGGCGGATGGGCGGACATGGACGGTTCCGCAGGGAACCTCAGCGGGGTGCTTTCGCCATACCGCGGGAGTGGGTACACCCTCTCGCTGGGTGTGCCGATCATCCCGACGTCGAACGGGTCGCCCGTCGGCACCCTGGCCCAGGGGGCGTCGGGGGCATACAACTCCTACTTCGTCACCTTGGCACAAACGCTCGTCGGCGCCGGCGAAGCGAATGCCTACTTGCGCCTCGGCTGGGAGTTCGACGGCACCTGGTTTGCGTGGAACGCCACCTCGCCCGGCGCCGAGGCCAGCTTCGCGGCCTACTTCCAGCAGATCGTCACGGCGATGCGGTCCGTGTCGGGCGAGCAGTTCCGGTTCGTCTGGAACCCCGATGCCGGGGCCTTCACGCAATCGGGGTACTCGGTCGCGGCCGCCTATCCGGGGAACGCCTACGTGGACGTGATCGGCCTGGACGACTACGACCAGTCGTGGGCGACTCCGCTGACGCCCACCAACGCCTGGGCCTCGACCCAAGCGCCCGCCCTGACCGCCGCGCAGCAGTTCGCCTCGGCCAACGGCAAGCCGCTGGCCTTCTGCGAATGGGGCGTGGCCATCCGGAGCGACGGCCACGGGCTCGGCGACGACCCGTATTTCGTCGACCACCTCGTGTCGTTCATGCAGAGCAACAACGTGACCTACGAGAGTTACTTCGACGCCAACAGCGGCGGCGTCAACTCCCAGATCACCGGCGGCTCGTTCCCGAGCAGTCTCGCCGCGTTCTCGGCCGCTCTGGGTTGATCGGGCCGGACGGTCGGTGCACGGCACCGGTCCGGCCTGACATCCAGTCGTCGGCTGCGCTGCCAACGCGTCGCGGAAAAACAGCAACGGCACAATTCGCGTTGCACACACTTTGCGCAAATCGTCCTCGTTCCCTTGCGTAGAGGCCGGCGCTCCGGCCATCGTTCGCCTGGAACGAAAAAGGCAAACCTCCCGTGAGGGGGGGACGCAAAGCTACGGGACTCGTTGAGTTCGCCGGGCCGCCGTATCAGCGATGAGCGCGCTGCGCCTCTTCGCCCTCGCGGTCCGGCGCGCCAGCGGGTCCGGAGGGGGAAGACGATGCGCCTGTCCGGACCGAGCCGGTCTCTGTCACGCGGTCTCGCCAGAGTTGCGGCGCTGTTCGTGTTGGTCCCGGCTCTCGCCTCGGGTCTGGCCGTGGCGCTCTCGTCCGGTGGCGACGGCGCCGGCGCTGCAGCAGCGGCGCCGTCCCGGACCAACGGATACGGCGCCGGCCAAATGATGGCGGCCGATCCGACCGGTGGCTACTGGACCGTGACCGCGGCCGGCGCGGTGACCCCCCACGACGGCGCCCCGGCCTTGGGATCCCCGGCCCTGTCCGGACTCCATCTGGCCAAGCCCATCGTCGGTATGGCACCCACGCCCGACGGCGGCGGGTACTGGCTCGTGGCCTCCGACGGGGGCATCTTCAACTACGGGGACGCCGTGTTCTACGGCTCTACGGGGGCCGTCCACCTCAACCAGCCGATCGTCGGCATGGCGCCCACCGGCAGCGGCCACGGGCTACTGGCTCGTGGCCTCCGACGGCGGCATCTTCAGCTACGGCGACGCCGCCGTTCTACGGCTCCACCGGGTCCCTCCACCTCAACCGGCCCATCGTCGGCATGGCGCCGACCGGCGACGGCAACGGGTACTGGCTCGTCGCCTCCGACGGCGGCATCTTCAACTACGGCGACGCCGCGTTCGACGGGTCCACCGGGGCCATCCACCTCAACCAGCCCATCGTCGGCGTGGCGCCCACGCCCGACGGTGCCGGCTACTGGCTGGTCGCCTCCGACGGCGGGGTCTTCACCTTCGGCGACGCCGGCTACTACGGCTCGACGGCGGGCACGGGCGTCGTTCGCCCTCGGGCATCGTCGTCGACCCGGCCGCCGTGGGCTACGCCATCGTGACGACCAACGGGTCGGCTTCCTTCTTCGGCCGCGCCATCGCCGGCGCCGGCTCCACGACCACGACCCGCCGCCGCCCACCACCACGACGACGGAGCCGAGGACGACCACCCCCACCCAGCAGTTGACCACCACCACGACTGCCGCCCCGACGACGACCACCACGACCACGATCTCCTCGACACCGGCCACGGCCTCCGGCGGGCGGGTCTGCAACAGGGCGGCTTCGTCGCGTCGGCCAACCCGTCGGGGATGGCCGCCTTCGCCGCGGCAGACCGAGACCTCGCCGACCGTCGCCACCGACTACCTGCCCGGCAACGGCGGCTGGGCCGGCATGGACGGCTCCGGCGGAAGTCTGAGTTGGCTGCTCGGGGCCTGGCAGGGGAGTGGCTACACGCTCTCCCTGGGCGTGCCGATCATCCCGACCAGCTCGAGCGGGGCACCCCGTCGGCACCCTGGCCCAGGGCGCGGCCGGAGCCTTCAACTCTGTACTACGTGACCCTGGCCCAGACCCTGGTCAGCGGCGGCCAGTCCAACGCCTACCTGCGGCTGGGCTGGGAGTTCGACGGCTCGTGGATGCCGTGGGCGGCCACCACACCGAGCGCCGAGGCCAACTTCGCCCCCTACTTCCAGCAGATCGTGACGGCCATGCGGTCCGTCCCCGGCGAGAACTTCCGCTTCGTGTGGAACCCCGATGCCGGCGCCTTCACGCAGTCGGGGTACTCGGTGGCCGCCGCCTACCCGGGCAACGCCTATGTGGACGTGATCGGCCTCGACGCCTACGACCAGTCCTGGGCCACGCCGCAGACGCCGGCCAACGCCTGGTCCTCGACCGCCGCTGCCGACCCTGACGGCGGCCCAGCAGTTCGCCTCGGCGCACGGCAAGCCGCTGGCCTTCACCGAGTGGGGCGTGGCCATCCGGAGCGACGGGCACGGGCTCGGCGACGACCCCTATTTCATCAACCAGATGGTGTCGTGGATGGAGAACCCCGCCAACGACGTGGCCTACGAGACCTACTTCGACGACAACAGCGGCGGGGTCAACTCGCTCATCACCGGGGGATCGTTCCCCAACAGCCTGGCCGCCTTCACCGCCGACTTCGGCTGACTCGACCGGGGCCGACCACGGGATGCCCGCTACCAGGTGATGGTCGGGGCTGGTCGTCCTGGAACGTCGATGCTCCCCGCCGGGTCCGCGACGTGCCAGGTCGCGGGCCGGATCCGTGCGCTCGGCACGACGGTCATGGAGCCGTGGGCCTCGGGCAGCACGAAGTTGAAGGTGATGCTCTGCGTCGCCCCCTGGAGGATGTCGAGGTTGGCCCCCTCCAGGATGGTCGGCCCCTCGGGGCCGCTGGCCACGACGGAGCTGTTCGACGGCGACGTGATGTCGCGGGCGTCGCCCGGCAGGTTGACGGTGGCGATCCCGACGTACTCGCCGTACTCGGTGCCGAGGCCCGGGAACGGGCCGGCGATGAAGGGGGACTGCCCCGGCGGCGTCGTGTTCGGCGAACGTCATGGTCAGGCTCCCGTCGGTCTGCTGGCCCCTGGGCGTCAGCCGGAGGGAGACGTTCTCCGACAGGTACTGGTCCAGCTTGTTCCCACCCCGGTTGATGATGTCGGCCATCAGCGACGACGGCTGGAGCTGCCCCGCCACGCCGGCACCGCGCCAGGCCGCCTCGGTGCGCGGTGTCGGCGGACCACAGCAGCACGTGGCGGCCCTCGGCGGCCGAGGAGAGCGCGTCGGCCATGGCGTGCAGCTTGAAGGGCCGGTCCTCGAGCGCGTGCAGGGTGGCGGAGGCGAGCGTCGCCAGTTCGTCGATCCGGGCCGACGAGTCCGAGGTGTAGGTCTCGCCGACGTACTGGTCGTGGAGCAGGATCTGGTCGACGTTGGACGCGCTGACGACCTGGCCCGAGGCGGTGGTCACCGGTCCGGTCACCTCCAGGAGATCCTGGAGCCCGCCGACGTCGATGGCGAGGACCCCGTCGACGCTCTGGCCCGTGCTGGCCTTCCACATGCTGGCCGCCAGGGGGCCGTTGACGTCGAACTGCGGCGTCAGCCCGAGGTTCCGCCAAGTCCGTCCCCGGGGAGGAGCCAGCCCCAGCGGGCCTCGAGGTCACCGCCGACCGGCACGGCGCCCAGGGGAAGGGTCAGGGAGGTGGTCGGGACCATGTCGGAGAGGTGGAGCTCGCCGTTGCCCGTGGTGACGATCCCCGCCTCCACGAACGCGCCCGAGCCCGACCGCATCTCGGCGTTGTTGCCCGCCAGGAGGAGGTAGGTCGCCGGGTCCCTGCAGGATGGTCCGCGGCGGAGGAGGCGGCTTCCGATGTCCGCTGCCAGGGTCGTCTGAATCTGCGTGAGGTCGGCCTGAGAAGGTGTTGTGCTCGTGCGCAGCGGGCCGATAAGCCCCTGGACAGGGCCCAAATTGACCCCGGCCAGGGCGCGGTGGGTGGACGCGGCCAGGGAGGCGAGCTGCTGCAGCGCCGCCACCCGGTCGCGGCCCCGCCGTGTGCGGGAGCCGGAGGAGCGCCTGGGACCGGCCCACCGCCCCGATACCGGTGTGGGCGACCTGCTCGGCCGCTGCCGACAGGTCCTGCACCGAGCGGAGCTGGCGACCGGCGACCGGAAGGACGTCGACCGGCCAGAGCAGGGGCGACGACAGCAGGCCGTGCGCGCTGCTGAAGCTCGATTCGGCCGAGCGAAGGGATCCCGACCGGCGCGCCGGACAGGATGCCGTCCGCGGAGAGACCCTGCCGGGCCGACTGCACGGCCGCCTCGCCGTGGTGGATGTGGTCGGCCGCCACCACCACGTCGACGACGACGGCGACCGCCCAGATCACCACGAGGGCGACCACGACGGCCGTGATCCTCCACCGTCTGCTGAGGCGTCGGCGCCCGGTCGCGGCCGGGCGCTCGGAGCTCGTCGGGGACCTCGGCGCGCGGTTCCCCGGGCTCGCCGCTCTTCACCGCGGGCAGCGTACTGCGGGACTCCTGTAAAATCGCGGCCCTCGGCGCGGTTCTCGCGTGAACATTTCACGCCGGTGTCACCTATTTGCGCTGGCTGCGTTCCCAGCCTGGAAAACGGCCATTCGGGGGGAATTGTCTGGCCGTTGTGACCTGGTTGCCAGGCATTGTGACCTTTGGCTCTGTCCTCTCGGCCGAATTCCCTGGAATGATGATTGCGGCGGCTTGGCGTCCTCCGACTGAAGGGTTTGTGGGAAACGGTCGAAGGATTCAAGTAGCTCTCTGGATCGACCCGCTCGTCGAGCGGAACCAGTGGAGGAGATCAGGATGAAAAGGACCAAGGCACAGCGTGTGCTCGCAGCAGCTTGCGGTCCCGCTCTGGGCGTGCTGCTCGCGGTGCCCGTGGGTGGGCTCCTGGCGGGCGCGGCCGGGGCGGACCCGCTTGCTACACGGGCTGCACGACGCCGACTAGCGGCATCACGAACACGCCGGCGGCGACGACGTCGGACGGGGGGTCGCACGACCACCCCGACGTCGAGCGGCCTGGCGTTCACCGGAGCCGACATCGAAGAGATGGCGATCATCGGTGTCGTGGCGATCGGTGTGGGCACCGTTCTCGTCCGCGGTCGCCGGCGGACCGCCTGAACCACTCACACGCTCGGCGAGGGAGCAATCAGCATGTCGTCGGTTACGATCGGCAGAGACGTACAGATTGGCGGTGGGGCCGGCCGGACTCCGAGTCCGGCCCCGTCGTCGGCGCGCGCCGCCGCCTGGCGGTACGCACGAGCGGCGAGGTTGTCGCGGGAACGGACCTGCTGGTCCTGGCGGTGGCCGTGGTGGCGTTTGCGCCGGCGGTCCTGCAGTGGCCGGTGGCCGTCTTCGTCCTGGGCGTCCTCGGAGTGTGCGCATTGCGGGGTCAGTACGCCTCGCGCATCACCTTGAACGTGAGCAAGGACATCGGGACCTTGGCGGCCGCAGTGGCGGTCCCGCTCACCGTGATCGGGGCCTTTGACGGCTTCGGCCGGCAGCCGCGGCCATTCGTGCTGGTGGGCCTGTCCACGCTGTGCCTGCTCCTCATCGGCCGGGCCTTCGCCTACGTCGGTATCCGGCAGGCCCGGACCAAGGGAGCGCTCGGGCAACGGGTGCTCATCGTCGGGGCCGGACCGGTGGCGGAGCGCTTTGCCGATGCCCTCGAACTGAACCCGAGCTACGGGCTGCACCCGATCGGGCTGTTGGACGACTGCGCCGACGACGCGCTCTCGCGGCCGGTGCTCGGTGGGATCGATCAGCTCGATCGTGTCCTGCGGGACCACCGCATCGATCGGGTGGTCATCGCCTTCGGCGTGAACCGTGACCCCGACCTTGTGCGGGTGGTCCGCTTCTGCGAGAACGCAGCAGTCGACATGTACATCATTCCCCGCTTCTTCGAGCTGGGCCTGCAGGCCGCGCCCCGCGACGTCGACATGGTGTGGGGGTACCCCCTCGTGCGCCTGCGGCGCTCGACCGTGCGATCCTCGGGGCGGCTGGCCAAGCGTGCCTTCGACTCCGCCATTGCCGCTCTGATGCTGGTGGTGTTGGCACCGCTGTACGGCGTGCTCGCGCTGGCCGTGAAGGTGACCAGCCCGGGCCCGATCTACTTCCGCCAGCGCCGCATCGGCAAGAACGGCCACGAGGTGGAGATCCTGAAGTTCCGCTCCATGCGGGTGAACGGTGAGTCGGATACACAATGGAGCGTCAACGACGACAGCCGGGTCACGAGGATCGGCGGCATCATGCGCAAGACCTCGCTGGACGAGCTGCCGCAGCTCTGGAACGTCCTGCGCGGCGACATGTCACTCGTGGGGCCACGTCCCGAGCGGCCCTTCTTCGTCGAGCAGTTCGAGCAGGAAGTTCCCCGCTACGGGGACCGGCACCGGGTTCCCGTCGGACTGACCGGGCTCGCCCAGGTGAATGGGCTGCGCGGTGACACGTCCATTGAGGACAGGGCGTGGTTCGACAACCACTACATCGAGAACTGGTCGGTCGGTGGGGATCTGGTGATCCTGGCCCGGACGGCCGGGGCCGTCATCAAGCAGGTCCGGGAGTAAGCTCCTCTCACTTTGCGTTGCCATATGCAAGTGGGGGGTACGGCACGACTGTCGGGTGATGATGGCGAACACCCTCGTTGACGTAGCCGGGTCGGCGGCGGAGCAGGCTCCCGGGCACGACGTCAGCATGACGTCACGGCAGTGGCGGCTTGCCGTCGTCGCCGAGCTGGTGCTGGGGGCGGTTCTCGGGTCGCTGTTCCTGGGCACCCACAGCCTCTTCCTCGACGAATCCGTCAGCTCGACGCTGGCCACCGCGCCCTGGCATCGATTCACGCAGGTCGTGACGCATCGCGAAGCCAACATGGCGCTCTACTACCTGCTGCTGCGGGGGTGGGTCGTCTTCGGCCACAGTGAGATCGCGCTGCGCAGCCTGTCGGTGCTGCTGGCCGTGGGAGCGCTGTGGGTGGTGATCATGCTGGCGCGCTCGTTGTTCGGCCGCCGCGTGGCTCTTCTCGCCGGGCTGCTGCTCGCCGTGGACCCGCTGTACGTCCAGTTCGCCCAGGACGTGCGCGGGTACTCGCTGGCGCTCCTCCTGGTGAGCGCGTCCTGCTTCTTCTTCGTCCGGGGCATCCAACAGGTCGACCCACCGTCCCGTTACTGCTGGACGGCGTACACCGCCGTCACCGCCTTGGCCGCCTACACCAACTTCTGGGCCGCCCTCGTCCCCCTCGCGCAGGCGCTGTCGCTCGCCTTCCTGCCACCGGGACGGATCCCGTGGCGCCGGGTGCTGGCGTCGGCTGTCGCGCTGGCCGTCCTCTTGATACCCCTCGGCCTGCTGATCGAGTCGACCGACAGCGCGGGAGTGAACTGGGCATCGGGATCCTCCGCAGGCCGCCTGTTCACCCGAATCAGGGCCGACGTTCCGCATGCCGCGTTGGATCTCCTCGTCCTGGTTGCTGTCATCGCGGTCGTGGCGATCGTCGTGCTGGCGCGACGGCGGCCGGCCGTCGAGGCGGTGTTCGGCCGGCAATGGCCGCTGTGCTTCACCCTGTGCTGGCTCGTCGTGCCCGTGGCCGCCGTGGTGATGCTGTCGCTGGTCGACAGACCGCTCCTCGTGGTGCGCTACCTGATGGTGAGCCTCCCTGCAGCCGTGCTGTTGGTCGCGCTGGTGATCGACCGCCTGGCTTCCCTGGCCCGCCGCGGCGCGGTCGTGGTCGCGGTGGTGCTGCTCGTCGTCGTCGTGGCGGCGTCGGCCGTCGGCGCCGCACAGTGGTACGCCAAGGGGGGACCGCAGGACTTCCGTTCGGCGGTCGCCTTCATTGCCGACCAGGCCCGGCCGGGCGACGGCGTGCTGATCTTCGCTGCCTACGAGCGCATACCGGTCGAGTGGTACATGGCCGAGCGACCCGGCGCCGAGCGCGCCGCGCATCCGGTCTACCCGGCGACGGCGTGGGGGGTGGATCCGCTGGCCTTCGACGGCAGCGTGGCCTTCGACCCCGACGCCATCGAGCGGGCCGCCACGCGTTACCAGCGCATCTGGCTCCTGAGCGCGACGGCGGATCTGTCCCTGTACCCCGGCCAGGCCGCTGCGGTCGCGGGTGCACTCCGGCGCGCCGGCTTCACGCCTGCCGGCACCACGCACTTCCGGGGGCTGGACGTCACGGAAGAGGTGCGGCAGTGAGCCGGCCGCGCCCGGGTACCAGCCTGCTGGTGGGCGGCCTGGTGGCCGCGGC
The DNA here is from genome assembly GCA_963755655.1 of uncultured Acidimicrobiaceae bacterium. GTDB lineage: Bacteria > Actinomycetota > Acidimicrobiia > Acidimicrobiales > RAAP-2 > Bog-473. The sequence continues at coordinate 236,548 of CAVWKX010000012.1, read as the reverse complement.
CACGGCGGGCCACCTCCTCTATCCGGCCTGGCTGGCCTGGCGCACCCGGGGCGGGCGCGGCCGGGTGGCGGCGGACGCTGCCCCCGGGGGGGCGGGAGAAGCAGCACCCGACCTGACCGTCGTGGTGCCGGCCTACCGCGAGGCGGGCGTGATCGCCGCCAAGATCGAGGACCTGCGGGCCAACGGGTATCCGGGCGCGCTCGACATCCTGGTCGTGGCCGACGGGGACCCCGAGACGGCAGAGGCGGCCGAGCAGGCCGGCGCCCGGGCGCTGACCGGACCTGATCGTCTCGGGAAGTCCCAGGCCCTCAACAGGGGCTTCGCGGAGGCGACGACGCCCATCGTCGTGATCAGCGATGCCAACAACCGCCTGGCGCCCGGCGCTCTGGCGGCGGTGGTGGAGCACTTCGCCGACCCCGCCGTCGGCGCGGTCGCCGGCGAGAAGCTGGAAGACGACGGCGGAGGAGGGGAGAGCCTCTACTGGAGGTTCGAGTCCTGGCTCAAACAGCGCGAGGACCGCCTGGGTACGACGATCGGGCTCGTCGGCGAGCTCTCCGGCATCCGGGCCGAGGCCTGGCGCCCGATCCCGGCCGACGTCGCCATCGACGACCTGTGGGCCGCCCTCGACATCATCGAGCAGGGATACCGCGTGGCGTACGAGCCGCGGGCCCGCGCGCTCGATCCGGCGGTGGCGTCGCTGGCGGTGCAGTGGGAGCGCCGGACCCGCAATGTGTCAGGAGCGCTGCACGTGCTCCAAAGACGACGGCATCAGCTGCGGCCCTCGGCGGGACTCGTCGCCGCCGAGTTGTGGGGGCACCGGCTCGTCCGTTTCACGGTGAGCCCGTTGGCCCATGTGGCCCTGCTGGTCATCGCCGTGAGCAAGGTGCGCTCGAGCGCACTGGCCCGGGCGTTCCTTCTGGCCAATCTGGCCGCCGGCGCGGGCCTGCTGGCGGGCACCCGGGTGGGCGAATCGACGGAGGATGCGTCGGCCGGACCCCCGACCCGGCATCTGCTGGCGTCGGCGTCGGCCGGGGCGGGACAGGTCATGTTCCTGCAGGGCGTCGCCCTCGGCGGCATGGCGCGCTATGTGCGCGGTGACCGGCCGACCATGTGGTCCACTGTGGAGCGATGAATGGGACAGCGGCGCAGCCTGGACGCCATCCGTCGCGCCGGCTGCAGGTCCTCTTCGTCTCGACCTCGCCCCAGGTGTGGGGAGCGGAGCGCAGCCTGCTCGGCCTGGCGCCGCTCCTCGGGGAGCGCGGCCTCGCGCTGACGCTGGCGTCGCCCTCCGGCTCCTTCGCCGAGGCATGGACGGCCTTGGGGCTGCCGCACGTGGGGTTCGACGCCCCGTCCCGCCTCGGTTTGCGGTCGGCTGACGACGGACGCCCGGGGCTGGGGGCGCTCGGCCGTGAGGTGGCCACCACGGGCCGCAGCGCGCGGCGACTGGCTCGACTGGCGCGGGCAGCTGACGTCGTGCATTCGAACAGCTTGTGGGCTCACCTGGACTGCGCTCTGGCGGGCCGGCTGGCCCGTCGACCGGTAATCCTCGAGCTCCACGATCTCGTACGTCCGGGAATGGGCCGTACCGTCTTGAGGGCAGCAATGCGGCTGGCGTCGCGCACCGTCGCCATCAGCCAGGCGGTGGCGGACACAGTTGGCGGCGACAGCGCCCGCCTCTGCGTCATCCCCCAGGCCGTCGACGCCGAGCGGTTCCACCCGGGCCCGCCGGACGTGTCGTGGCGGGCCCGGTTGAGCAGCCGCCCCGACGAGCCGATCGTCGGGATCGTCGGCCGCCTCGACCCGGAGAAGGGCATCGGGACGCTGGTGCAGGCGATGACGATGCTGCACGGTCCGGCGGAACGGAGCCACCTCGCCGTGGTGGGCGCTCCCGGGCTCGACGACGGCAGCTACGAGACCCAGCTGCGGGCGGAGGCGTCCTCCCTCCTCGGAGACCGGTCCCGCTTCGTGGGGCCGGTCGACGAAGTGCCTGCCGTGCTGCGTTCGCTCGACGTGCTGGTCAATGCCTCGGACTCAGAGCCGTTCGGGTTGAGCGTCCTGGAGGCCCAGGCGAGCGGTCTGCCCGTGATCGGAACCGATGCCGGGGGCATCCCCGAGTTCGTCACGGACGGGAAGACGGGCCTTCTGGTGGCGCCCGGTCAACCGGATGCCCTGGCGGCCGGCCTGAGCCGGATTCTGGGCACTCCCGGGCTGCGCCACGATCTTGCGTCGGCCGCCCGTGATGCCGTGGTCGCCCGGCACACGTTGGCCGCCCGGGCGGAGGCCTTGGCCGACGTGTACCACGGTGTGGCCCGGAGAGGGGCGGACCGGTGAGGACCCTCATGGTGACGAAGTTCCTCCCGTTGCCGGACAACAACGGCGGCCACCAGCGCTCGCTGGCCATTGCCCGCCGGCTGGCCGAGCTGGGCGAGCTCGTCCTCTGCGGCTACGACGACGGCACCTCGGACCGGGACGGTCTGCGGGACCTGGGCATCGACGTCCGGGCGGTGCCCTGGCAGACCGGGGCTCACCGGCTGCCCCGGCAGGTCGCAGCGGCGCGGAGCATCTCCGCGGGGCGGTTCTGGAGCGCCGCGATGGTCAAGACGCTCCGCCAGGCTGCCGACGAGAAAGGGATCGACCTTTTGCAGGTCGAATACCAACAGATGGTGCCCCTCGTGCACGGCCTCCCCGCGAATATGTCGATCCTTGATCTCCACAACGTCGAATCGGCCCTCGTGGACAGCTACGCACGCGCCCGCCAGGGCCCCTCGGCCCTGTTGTTCCGTGCCGAGGCGGCTGCCCTCCGGCGCATGGAGCGACGGACCGTCGGTGCCTTCGATCACGTGGTCGTGGTCAGCGAACAGGAGCGGGCCAGGTTGACTCCCGGCGCCCGCTCGGTCCTGGTGTGCCCGAACGGTCGGGAGCCCTCAGAGGTCCTGCCCGACGCGCCGGACCCCGTGGTCGCCTTCGTGGCCACCATGGGTTGGGCGCCCAACGTGGACGCGGCCCTCTGGCTGGCGCGGGAGATATGGCCGCAGGTGCTGCAGCGGGTGCCCCGGGCCGAGCTCCTTCTCGTGGGAAAGGACCCGACGCCGGCGGTGCGCGCCCTGGCCGTCGGAAACGTGGAGGTGACAGGCACCGTGGCCGACGTGCGCCCCTACCTGGCGCGTGCCCGTGTCGTCGTGGCGCCCCTGCGGGCGGGTGGCGGAACCCGACTCAAGATCATGGAGGCGCTCGACGTCGGCCGGCCGGTCGTCGCCACGTCTCTCGGCTGCGAGGGCATGGAGGACCTGGTGGGCCGCGGTGTCGTCGTGGCGGATACGGCGACGGGGCTGGCCAACGCCATCGCCGACCTTCTGGATGACCCCGCCGGTGCCGCGGTACTGGGTCGGACAGGTCACGACGCCGTGAAGGCGGAGCACTCATGGGATGTCGCGCTGGCGCCGCTCATGGAGGCGGTGCACCCGCAGTGAAGATCCTCGACCTGCTGGCCGTCGTGATCCTGCTGCTGCTGCTGGTCGCCGTCGTCAGGCTGTTCATCCGTTGGGAGCGCCAGGGCAAGGAGCACCTGGCGCCGCTCGTCCTGCTCGGCCTGCTCGTGATTGAGGCCACGATCTACGCGGATCAGAACACGCTGCCGCGCAGCATCTTCCACCCGGGCTCGGGCTCGACCCAGCTGCGGCTGCCCGAGATCTACATCACGCTCGCGCTGGTGGCGCGCCTCATCGCCCGCGGCAAGCCCAAGCGGATCGGCCTGCCCGCCGGCCTCTGGCTGACCTTCGCGGCCTGGATGGGGGTCGGCGTGGTCGAGGGGGTGCTCAACCAGAACGGGCTTTCGCAGAACCTGTACGAGGCGAAGGACATCCTCTACATCGTGGGGGCGTACGCGTTGGCGGCGGGTGTGCCGGTACGCCGGTACTTCGACAGCGGAGACCTGTTCAAGCTCGGCTACCTCGCGGTCGTCTGTATCTCGGTTGTCGACGTCATGTCGATCGCAGGTCTCACCGTCAACACCAGTCTGCCCCTCCTCCCGTTGCAGGGCTTCGGACAAGTCGGTTCGGAGACGGCTGCGCTCTGCCTGGCAATCGTGGCCGTCTGCTTCATGTGCCGCATGGCGTCGGGCCCGATCCGCGTTCGCCATGCCCTGGTGCTCGCTCCCGTGATCGTCGGCGTCGTGCTGGCAAATCAGCGTGCGGTGGTGGTGAACCTCGTCGTGGTCGCGCTGGTGCTGATCCTGGCGCTCATCGTCGGGAACCGGCGCGGCATCGCACGTCGGTTCTCCGTCGGTCTGGGCCACGTGCTGCTGACCGCACTCGCCGTCGTCGGCGTGACCATCCTGGTCCTGGTCGTACCGGCTGCAGTCAACCAGCAACCGGTGAAGGTCCCATTGGCGACGACCTTCCAGAATCTGTTCCACAGCGAGGGCAAGGTGGAGTCGGCACAGGACCGCTTGAACCTGGCCAAGGAGGCGGAGGCGCTCATTCCCCATCATCTGCTGATCGGGTACGGCCTCGGAGTGGAGTTCCAGTACTACGAAACGGGGAGCCGGTCGGTCGTGACGATCGCCTACGCGCACAACATCGTGCTCGACCTCTGGCTCCGGCTCGGCCTCATCGGCCTCGTGCTCTTCGCCGTCGCGTTCCTGGCGTCCCTCATTGACGGCGTCAGGGTCTGGCGTCGACATACGGACCCCAGGACAGCCGCGCTCGCGCTGGCACTGGTGGCGGTTTTGTGCGGGCTCATGGCGACAGCATTCCTGGAGCCCTTCCTCGACGAGTATAGGCTTGCCACCCTGTTCGGCGTGAGTCTTGGCATGCTTCGGGGCACTGTCACATCCATGGTTGGTCGACTTCCGGTCTCGCATTCGGAACTAATCGGCCCCCCGATTGCAACGGAAGTGGTCTCGTGAACCTCACCATCGGCGTCCACTCAATGGCTCCCGCCGGCGGGACAGAGCTGAACGTCTTTCAGGTGTCGCGCGGGCTGGCCCAGCGCGGCCACGTCATCGACCTCATCTCCCCGAGAGACGGTTCGCTGGCCGAGGGGTACCGCACGTTCTGCCGGAGTGTCACCCGTCCTCCCGTGTTCGACTTCGCCCGGTCGAGCGCGGCACGTGACCTGGTGCGTATGACGCCGGCCGTCGTTTCCGCGGCCCGGAAGAAGGCCGACGTCATCTACCCGAACCGTTTCGCCGAGATCGTGTGGGCGGCGGCGGCGGGCCGGCTCTCCGGGTCTCCGGTGGTGTGCCACCTCCACGAGATCCGCCATGCCCGACCTGGTTCGTTTCCCAACAAGCACGTGAGGCGCTTCATCGCCGTCTCCGACTTTCTCCGGAGCCAATGGGCAGAGGTCGGACTCAATCCGGAGCTGATCGACGTCGTGCACAACGGCGTGTCGGGTGACGACTACCCGTACGGCGGTGCCGAGGAGCGGGCCGAAGCGCGTGCTCGCCTCGGGCTTCCGCTGGACGGGTTTCTCGCCCTGTACTACGGCCGGCTCGACCCGGAAAAGGGCATTGACGTTCTCCTGGAAGCCTGGCGGAAGCTCGGCATGGAAGGCGGGGAGGGCACGCTCCTGGTGGTGGGCTCGCCGAGCGCCCACCTCGAGGACGGTGCACGGGTCCTCGAGGCTCTGCAGGCAAGCGCTCCGCCTGGCTGTGTCTGGAAGCCGGCGCAGTCCGACGTGGTCGTGCTTGTTGCACGCCGCCGACGTCGTGGTGGTCCCGTCGCTGTGGGACGAGCCGTGCGCGCGGGTGATCGTCGAAACGCTGTCCACCGGCCGGCCCGCTCTCGTCACCCGGACGGGCGGGAGCCCCGAGATGCTGACGGGCGAGTTCGAGCGATTTCTGGTGGATCCGGGCGACGCGGCGGGGCTGGCCGCCGCCCTGGAGGGACTGGTTGATTGGCAGAAGCACGATCCGACACTGGGCGAACGCTGCACCGCCCACGTGCGTGACCACTTCTCCCTTGACCTGCTGGTGCAAGGTATTGAGCGGTCGCTGACCGCGGCGGCCGGGAATCTGTGAGAGAGGGCGCGGCGTGGACCTGAGACAGATAGTGCGGCGGGTCCGGGCCAACTGGATCGTGGCTCTTGTCACCTTCCTCGTCTGCGTGGGGATCGGCTTTGTGTACGCGGTGGTGCCGGCGAAGCATTACGAGGCCAGCGTCGTCCTGACGGCACAGCCGCCGCCCAACACGACCGATGCGGGCGCGGACGTCGGTGCCATTCAGATCGAGATCCCGCAGATCGTCGTGGAGGCCGAGAACGGCGTGATCGAAGCGGAGGCGAGGAGCGTCGTGCCGGCCCGGTATCGCGACGTGCCGGTGACGATCTCGGCTGTGGGCGATCCGGGCTCGAACTCCGTGACGATCAGCGCGACGAGCACCGACCCCGAAGCGGCACAGGCCTACGCCAACGCGACGGCCGCTCGCGTCGTGAAAGTGACCAACCGCAATGACACCGCTGTCCTCGTCCTGACCCAGCTGGGCACCGCACCACTCCCGACCACCGCGACGAACCCCCGTACGACAGTGGCTTTGGCGTCCATCGCGTTCGGACTGATCGCGGCCATCTTTGCCGCCTTGGCTGCGTCCGCGCTGCGGCGCTTCGCCCCTGCCGAAGAGGTGTCCGAGCGCCTCGGTCTCCCCGTCCTCGGCGAGGTGCCGATGCTCTCACGCTCCGGCCCCCATCCGGCCGACATGCTGAATTCGAGGGACGACGAGGGTGCCCTCGAAGCGTTCCAGCAGCTCCGCAGCTATCTGCACATTTTGTTCCAGGACGCGAATCCGGTGATTGCCTTCACCTCGTGCGAACCCAGAGAGGGGAAATCCGCAATTGCCGCCTGCACGGCCTGGGTGCTGGCGACCCCCGGTCGTTTCGTGGTGGCGGTGGATGCCGACCTCCGTCAACCCCGGCTCCACGAGATCTTCGGTGTCGATCTGTCGCCTGGAGTGAACGACATCCCGACGGTCAACGGCCCGACGGAGCTGCTGGCGGCCACCGAGAATCGCTACCTGGAGGTGATCCCGGCCGGTGTCGCGAACCGCCACCCCGTCGACGTTGCCGCGGCGGACGTACCCAGGCTGTTGCGCGCCCTGCGCGAATCGGACAGGACGGTCGTCCTCGACTGCCCGCCCGTGATGGGCATGGCCGAGACCACGATCCTGGCCGCCAAGGCGGATGCCGTGGTCCTGGTGGTCGACGCCCGCAAGTTCAATTTCGAGGTTCTCGACCAGGGTCTGATGCAACTGCGCAACTCGGGCGCCAATGTGGTCGGGATCGTGTTGAACCGGGTACGACGACCGAAGATGCCGCTGGAGTACCACTACGATCCGGCGCCGCGGGTCGTCCCCGACCAGAAGATCGCCGTGAAGACCCGTAGCGCGATGGTCCGGCTCAGCGGTCTTCCCCGATCAGGCTAGGAACGTGCTGCAGGAACCCGAGATTTGGCAAGCGGCTGCCTCCGAATCGGCGAAGCCGAAGAGAGCGACCCAGCGCCGCAACGTGATCACGAATTACCTCTCGTCGATAGTCATCGTCGTGGTGGGGTTCGTCACGACTCCGATCTTCACGCACCAGCTGGGCATCGTCCGTTACGGCGTGTGGGCGCTGCTCGCCTCGCTGATCCCCTTCCTCGAGCTCCTGGAGCTCGGCGTGGCCAGTACGACAATCGCCTTTGTCAGCCGGCACCTCGAGCTCGAGGACAACGAAAAGGTCGCAGCTTCGCTCAACACCTCGTTCCTGGTGCTCTCCATCTTCGGGCTTTTCGCGTTTGCCGGCGTTGTCGTGTTCGCCATCTTCCTTCCCGACATCGTCACGAGCATCCCGAAGGATCTGATCGGCCAGGCGCGGTTCCTGATCCTCCTCCTGGCCTTCGACATGGCGGTGTCCATTCCCATGGACACCTTCGGCGGGGCGCTGGCCGCCCTGCAGCGATTCGATCTGTCGAATTACAGCCTGATCGCGACCGTGGTGGCGCAGGCAGTTGCCTGGGTCGTCGTGCTCTACCTGCACGGCGGACTAATCGCCCTCGGCGTCGTCACTGTCGTCATCAGCCTTGCGGGCCAGGTCTCGCGTCTGATTATCGTGCATCGGCTCATACCCTGGTTTCGACTCTCCCTGCGCCGTTTCGATCGCGCTCTGCTCCGGATGTTCTCAGTGGCGTCGGGGTGGTTCTCCCTGATTGAGATCTCCGAGGCTGTCGTCAATCTGACCGACGTCCTCATCGTCGGCGCGGCGGCGGGCGTCCGGGCAGCAGCCATTTACGCGGTGGCCCAACGACTGGGCCTGCTGCCGTTGAAGATCGTGCAGCCGCGCAGCTACCTCCTCTTCACGAAGGCCGGCGAGTTGGAAGCCCGGCAGAGATCGTCGGAGCTGCGGGAGAGCACCGACGGCGCGGTGGATTTCGTCAAGTATCTGAGCATTCCCACCGCTATCGCACTGGGGTTCCTGGCCGGCCCGGCCATCGAGGCCTGGTTGGGCGGGCAGTATCGCGAGGCGGTCCCGGTCATCGGGTTGTTGTGCGCCGCCGCCGTCATTCAAGCCTGGGCGGGGACCATCAGGATGGCCGTCTGCGGCGGCAGTCGGCCCCAGCTCTCGGCACTCCTCTTCGCGGGTGAGGCCGTGCTGCACGTGGCACTCGGTGTCGTGCTTTCGGCACGCTACGGCGCGCTCGGTATGGCCTGGGCCGTGCTGATCAGCGTCGTCGTGATGGAGGGGGTGCTCATGCTGCCGCTGACCTATCGCCAGCTCGGGGACTCGTTCCTTCGCCGATCCGGGCAGATCCTGCGTGTGGTCGCGCTGCCCTCGGTGGTGACCGGAGGTCTGGCGTGGGTCGTCGGGCGCGGGGGTGGCGCACTGTACGTGTTCACCGGTACCCACGGCCGGGTTCTGGGGCTCAGCGCTGTCGCAGGCGCAGGAATCGGCCTCATGATCGTCTTCTACGCGCTGCTGCTGCCCTGTCTGCCACCGGGGCAGCGTAATTGGGCCTTCGACCGTGCCCACGCCGTGGGTGGTCGCATCGTCGGCCGGTGGAGGAAGCCGGCCACCGTGAGCCCACCACCCTCGCCGCTTCCGTACGACGCGCTGCCGTCGGCGGGTCCTGCGGCGAACTTCGCCTGCTCCTAGGCTCGGTGGGCCGCACGCGCCGGCTACCCCGACACCCGGCGCGGATCGGCATCACCAGCGTTGCCGAGGACTCGGCGCCGCCGGAAGGACGACCCCCGCTGGGGCCTGGCTGGGGAGGATCGAGATCTCGTGCATTTGACCGGCCTGGCGCGGGACATCACCTTGATCCGGCGGCAAGAGCACCGGGGAAGGGTGCCGTCAGTCTCCAACTTGAACTACTTTGCTCGCACCGATGGTGATAAACCTCCGGAGCAGATGGGGGGTAGCGAATGACCACGAATTCAACGACGCCGACGGTTCGCACAGCGCACGGCCCTGCGTTCCGTTTTCTCTTCGTCCACCAGATCGACGAGTACCCGGGCACCAGACGACGAATCGGTTTGCTCGGTCTGGCGGTCCTCGCAACGATCGTCCTGTACTACACGTACTACACGCAGACCGGCGTCACCCCGAACATTCTCGCGACCTTCCACATGTCGTTCTCTTTCTACGTCTGGATCGTCATCATCTCGAATGCGATCGGCGCGTTTGCGTCGCTTCCGGCAAGCCAGACAGACAGGCTTGGACGCTCCAACGTGGTGATCTACGGACTCCTCATCGTGGGAATCCTCGTCACCTTCGGAGTGCCGGCCGCGCACACCGAGTGGACGTTTGCCACCGTGATCTGCCTGCTTGGTCTGGTCGAGGGTGCCATCCTCGTGGCCACCCCTGCCCTCGTGCGCGACTTCAGCCCCCAGATTGGCAGGGCGTCGGCCATGGGTTTTTGGACGCTCGGCCCCGTCGTGGGCTCGCTTGTCGTCAGCGTGGTTGCCGCTCACACACTCGACCACTTCACGAGCGCCGCGAACCCCACCGGCTGGCATAGCCAGTTCTATTTCTCGGGCATCACGGCACTCGTCGTCTTCGTGCTGTGCCTCTTCTTCTTGAAGGACCTTTCTTCGCGACTGCGCGATCAGCTGATGCGCTCACTGAGCGATGCCGCCCTCCTCAACGCCCGCGCCCGCGGGGTTTCCGACGAGGAGATTCTCAAGGCCACGCAGCGGCCGTGGGCGCAGATCTTGAAATGGGACCTGGTGGGTTCCGCCCTCGGCATCGCCCTGTTCCTTCTGGTGTACTACGCGGCAGCCGGGTTCTTCACCATCTACTGGTCGACCGTGTTCAAGAATCCCGACGGGTCGAACTTCTCGGTGTCCCAGGCCAACGGCCTGAACGAGTGGTTTTGGGGCGCCGAGATCGTGGCCCTCATCGTGGTGGGGTTCGTCTCGGACAAACTCAAGGTGCGCAAGCCCTTCATGGCGGTCGGTGCCGTCGGCGCGATCATCTTCCTGATTCTCTTCCTGCTTACGGCGAGCCACCCTTACACGGGGCATTCGACGTTGGTCATCCTGAGTGTCTGTCTGGCCGTGTCCCTCTCGATTTGTTACGCCCCGTGGATGGCGGCGTACACGGAGACGGTGGAGGCGAAGAACCCCGCGCTCGTGGCCACCGGGCTCGCTCTCTGGGGTTGGATCCTGCGGCTTGTCGTCGCCGTCTCATTCATCTTCCTGCCGCTGGTGATCAACACGGTGAACCCGATCGTCGACAACCAGCCCTACGCCACGCCGCAGATCCAGACCTTCTTGAAGGAACATCCGGCGTCCGTGGCGTTTGCCCAGAGCCACGTCGCGCTCCTCAACGTGATCAAGGCGAACCAGGCGGTCGTCAACGCCGTGGCGAAAGACCCGTCGGCGGCCAATATTGCCGCGACCATCAAGGCGATCGGCTCGGCGAACTTCGCCCAGCTGGTGGCCAACGAGAAGAAGCTCAATACGCTCGTCGTCCCGTATACCGCACAGCTCAACTACCTGTCGGCGCACGCGACGCAATTGACCGCGCTGCAGAACGCCGTGAACGAGACAGCCAAGCAGTGGCAGCGTTGGTACTGGGTGTGTGTGGGCGGCATGGTCCTGTTCCTGCCGACGATCTTCCTGATCAAGGGTCGGTGGAGCCCGAAGGGGGCGAAGCAGGACGAAGATCGCTACGAGCAGATGGTTCAGGAAGAGCTGGCTCGCCTCGCTCAATCCGATGCAACCTCGGCGACAGTCTGAGCCACGGGCCCCAACTTCGCGAGGAATCCGCGCTCGAGAGCCCATGGGGGCATTGCCAGGAGAACCAGGGGCGGCCGTACGCCGCCCGACTAACCGCCCCGACCCGCCGCGGACAGTCGAAACCACAGGTGCATGCGGAGCCGGCCAGGCCGGCCCGGGAACCGGCCGCAGTGGGTGTCCTCAGCCCGTGAGCCGCCGGGACGGCGAACCCGTGGGCGTGCCGAGACCAGGGTCGCCCCGCGGCAACCGATGTGGTGGGCGAGGGGGGACTTGAACCCCCACATCCTTTCGGACACAGGAACCTGAATCCTGCGCGTCTGCCAATTCCGCCACTCGCCCGGGTGACCGGACAACAGTAGTCGCTGGGCTGGCGGCCGGAATCCGGGTTCGGGGCCCGTTCCAGGTAGAGGTGACCAGGTCAGACGCCTGCTGAATCCCTCTTGGGCGCACCGGACCGGTAATCTCTGGGGGACCATGGGACTCCAGCAGTTTGAGGAGCGACTCGAGCGTCTGGTGGAGGGCACGTTGGCCAAGCCGTTTCGAAGCAACCTCCAACCGGTTGAAATAGGCCGGAGGCTGACGCGCGAGATGGACCTGCACCGGCGGGTAGGGGTTCGCGGCCTCATCGCGCCGAACGCCTTCGCGGTGACGCTCTCGCCGGCCGACGTGAGCCGCTTCTCCAATTTCATCGAGGCCCTCTCTCGCGAGCTCGCCGATGCGGCCCGGGAGCACGCCCGGATTGAGGGCTACTCGTTCGTCGGCGCGGTGGAGGTGGAGATCTTCGAGGGTTCGAGCCTGAAGGCCGGACGCTTCACCGTGACGGCGGAGGTACACGAGAGCGAGGACGGCGGCTTCCTGGCCGAGCTCGTCCTGCCGGACGGCCGGCGGGTGACGGTCGGCTCAGAGGCACTCGTCATCGGCCGGTTGCCCGAGTGCGAAGTCGTTCTGCCGGACTCCAACGTGAGCCGGCGCCATGCCGAGTTGCGGAGGAAGGGTGACGGCGTGTTCGTCACCGATCTCGGGTCCACCAACGGCACCAGGGTTAACGGAACCCCGGTCCGGGAACAGCTCCTCGCCAATGGAGACGAGGTCAGCGTGGGCTCGACGAAGCTCGTCTTCGAAATGTCGTGACGGCACCTGACCCGGCCGCGATCGTCATCGCCACCCAGAACCTGAATGCTGTTCTGCGCATTCTGCAGTGGGGCGTCATCGCACTGATCTTCCTGTTCTTCCTGAGGGTCATCCGGGCCGTCTGGGTGGAGATGAGCCCGGCCACCATCCGAAAGCCGCGCTCGGTGCGCCGGCAGGAGCGTCGGGACGAGCGCGCCACGGCGGGCGCTCCCAGCCAGCCCCGCCCGACCCGCCGCCGCCAGTTGTACCTGAAGGTGGTCCAGCCGCCGGAGCACGCCGGGCGCTCCTACGACCTGGACGACGAGTTGACGATCGGGCGCTCTCCGGGCTGTGGGGTCTCCATGCCCGAGGACATCTACACATCCACCCTGCACGCCCGGCTGTTCCGGCGCAACGATCAGCTCTGGGTCGAGGACCTCGGCTCCACCAACGGGACGTTCGTCAACTCCGAGCAGATCTCCCAGGCGGTGCGGCTGGGTAAGGGGGACCTGCTCCAAGTCGGCTCGACCGTCTTCGAGGTCTCCCGTTGACGGTGCTCCGGTCAGGGTCCGCCTCCGACGTGGGGCGGGTCCGCACCGTCAACCAGGACCTGCCGCTCGAGCGGCCCAATCTTTTCGCTGTCGCCGACGGCATGGGCGGCCACGTCGGCGGGGAGGTCGCCGCCCGGGTCGCCGTGGAGACCCTCGACCAGGCCTTCGAACGGACACAGACGCTCGACGGCCTGCGGGAGGCCTTCTCCGAGGCCAACGCCGCGGTCTGGCACGAGAGCCAGTCCAACAGCGATCTGCGGGGCATGGGCACGACCCTCACGGCCGTGGCCCTGGTCAACGGCCCGGAGGGCCGGGACGTGCTGGCGCTGGCCAATGTCGGCGACTCGCGGGCCTATGTCTTCTCCGGCGGGGAGATGACCCAGGTCACCGACGACCACAGCCTGGCCGAGGAGCGGATGCGCCACGGCGAAATCACCGAGGAGGAGGCGGCAGTCCATCCCCAGCGGCACATTCTCACCCGGGCCCTCGGCGTCTCTCCCGACGTGGACGCCGACATGTGGGAGCTGGAGCTGGGCACGGGTGACCGCGTGCTGCTCTGCTCGGACGGCTTGACCAACGAGGTGGGCAGCGACGAGATCGCGGGCATCCTCGGTGAGGTCGATGACCCCGGCGAGGCGGCGCAGCAGCTGGTCGAGGCCGCCAACGAGCACGGGGGTGCCGACAACATCACGGTGGTGGTCGTCGACGTGCAGGTGGGGGAGGAGGCCGACGGTGCCGGCGCCAGGGTGACGCCGCTCGCTCTCGCCGTTCCGGTGGCGGCTGCAACGGCGGCCGTGCCGTTGGTCGAGTCGCCGGCGCCGCCACCACCCTCTGAGGCCGCGAACGCCCCCGGTTCTGCCCCGTCGGAGCTTTCCGACGCGACGGCGGTCGTGCCCGCGGTCGGACGGGACGACACGCTGGCGCCCGGTTCCCGGCTCCTCTTCGGCGACGAACCGGCCACGCTGGCGGAGACCGGCCCGCGCAGCGACGAGTTCTTTCTGGGCACGGCGGCCTCGGTGCCGGTGGCCCGCTCGACGACCCGCGTCCCGCCTCCGCCCGCCAATCGTGCGGCCGACAAACCGGAAGGGAAAGAGAGCCGCGGGGCGCGTCGGCGTCGCCTGGGCATTCCGCGTCGCATTACGCCGCGGGTGATCGGATTCATCATTCTGGTGGCCGCTGTGCCGGTTGCCGCGTACTACGTCCTCAAGTGGTACGCCTACGACAACTGGGTCGTCACGTCGCAAGGCGAGCAGATCGTCGTGAAACAGGGTCAGCCCGGTGGGGTCCTGTGGTTCCACCCCAAGGTGGTGGACCGTACCGGTTACACGACGGGACAGATCCTCCCCGCCGCCATCGGGCCTCTAAAGGCGGGAGTGCAGAGGCCGTCGCTGCACTCGGCCAAGGTCTACGTGACCAGTATCACGACGACGACCACCACGACGACCACGACAACCACGACGACGACCACGGTGCCGTTGCACCAAGTCCCCGCGGTCCAGGTGCCGCCACCGACGACGACGCCCACGACCGTGCCCGCCACGACGACCGTCCCCGTGACGACCCCGACGGCTGCGCCATGACCCGCCTGTGGGTTCCGCGTCGCCGCAGGTACCCAGCGTAGGCTCTGGGCGCCATGGAACCGGTTGACACGCCGCGCACCTATTCGGGTCGCTATGAACTGACCCACTTGATCGCGCGCGGTGGGATGGCCCAGGTCTACCGGGCCATGGACCGCCAACTCGAGCGGCCGGTGGCGCTCAAGGTCCTCTTCCCCGAGCTCTCCATCGACCGTACCTTCGTCGAACGGTTCCGGCGGGAGGCACAAGCCGCCGCCAACCTGTCCCACCCCAACATCGTCCCGGTGTTCGACTGGGGGGAGGACGACGGGTCGTACTTCATCGTCATGGAGTACGTCGAGGGCCGTCCCCTCTCCGCCGTGTTGCGCGACCCGCAGCCCATGCCGCCGCGCGAGATCGCCACCATCGGTGCCGGTGTCGCCGCGGCGCTGGCCTTCGCGCACCGCCACGGTGTGGTCCACCGCGATGTCAAGCCGGGCAACGTCCTCATCACCCCCGACGGGGACGTCAAGGTCACGGACTTCGGCATTGCCCGGGCCATGAACACCGAGGAGAGCCTGACCCAGACCGGTGCGGTCATGGGCACGGCCGCCTACTTCTCGCCGGAGCAGGCCGAGGGCAAGGGAGTGGACGCGCGGAGCGATATCTACTCCCTCGGGGTCGTGCTCTACGAAATGGCCGTGGGCCGGCCGCCATTCACCGGCGACTCGCCCGTGGCGGTGGCGTCCAAACACGTGCGCGACATGCCCGTCTTGCCGCGGGAGGCCAACCCGTCGGTGCCACCCGCGCTCGAAGCCGTCGTCATGAAGGCCATGGCCAAGAACCCCGACGACCGCTACGGCTCGGCCGAGGAACTCCGCGCCGATCTGCTCCGTTTCGCCGACGGGCGCCCCGTGGAGGCAGGGGACCCCGGCCTCACCTCGGTGATGACCGCGTTCGGCGCCACGCAGGCCGTCCCGATGGCGACCGGCCGGACGATGGCCGTTCCACCCGCGGGACCTCCCAACGGCGCGGACGACCTCGAACGGAAGAAGCGCACGCGCAACCTGATCATCCTGCTGGTCGTGCTGCTGGTGGCCCTGGCCGTCATTGCGTTCTTCCTGCTGCGCTCCGTCGTCGGCGGCAACGTCAGCGTGCCGGACGTCGTCAACCAACCGGTCGCTGCAGCCACACAGACCCTCGAGAACGACAACCTCACGGTCGGCAGCCCGCCCACGACGAGACCCAGCAGCAGCGTCGCCAAGGGCAACGTCGTGTCGACCGACCCCAAGGCGGGCGCCTCGGTGGCGAAGAACTCCACGGTGAACCTGGTGGTCAGCAGCGGTCCGCCGGCGACCGCCGTCGTCCCCGACGTGAAGGGAAAGCAGCTGACGCAGGCCATCGCGTCCCTGCAAGCGGCCAATCTCGACTACACCATCCACAACATCACCAGCAATCAGCCCGTCGGCACCGTGCTGAGCCAGAGCCCGGCTGCGGGCGAGAAGATTCCCGAGACGGAGAAGGTCGCCCTGACCGTCTCGGGCACGCAGAGCGTGGTTTCGGTGCCGAACGTCATCGGCCAGTCGCCGGCCCAAGCCGGCAGCATCCTGACCCAGGCCGGCCTGGGTGTTGGCAGCCAGAGCACGGCCTCCGGCTGCTCGAATGAGCAGGCGGGGTCGGTCTCGGCGCAGAGCCCCGGCGCAGGGGCCAACGTCCCCCCCAACACCCCGGTCAACCTCGTCCTGTCCAACGGCAAGTGCGTCTCGGTGCCCGGCGTCGTCGGGCAGTCCCAGGGCGCGGCCACCTCGGCCATCACGGGCGCCGGCCTCGTGGCCAACACCACCTTCGACACGGCGTGCCCGGGCGGGGCCCAGCCGGGCAACGTCGACAGCCAGAGTCCGACGGCGGGCGCGCAGGCCAACAGCGGGAGCACCGTCAACATCTCGGTGTGCCAGGCGGCCACGACCACAACGACCGCCACGACCACAACGACCACGACCACAACGACTCCGACCGGCGGGACTACCCCGGGTAGCCAACCCGGGCCCGGGCACTGAGCGCTCCGGGCGCCCTCCTCAGGCGGCGTTGACGCGGCGGAGCTGACCCAGGAAGTTGGCCAGCAGGGCGGGGCCAGAGACGGTGAGGACCGACTCGGGGTGGAACTGCACCCCCTCGACACGCAGGGTGCGGTGGCGCAGGCCCATGACCACGCCGTCGCTGGAGGTGGCCGTCACTTGGAGTTCGTCCGGAACCGACTCCGGGCGTACGACCAGCGAGTGGTAGCGCGTGGCGACGAAGGGATTGGGCAGCCCGGCGAAGATGCCCTGGCCATCGTGGTGGATCTCCGAGGTCTTGCCGTGCATCAGATGGGGGGCCGCCACGATGGTCCCGCCGTAGGCCTGGCCGATGCACTGGTGGCCGAGGCAGACCCCGAGCAGCGGAATCTCGCCACCCAGCTCCCGGATGGCCTGCAGGCTGACGCCGCCGTCTTCGGGCCGCCCCGGCCCCGGCGAAATGAGCACGGCGTCGGGCCGCTCGGCGCGGATGCCGGCGAGGTCGATGGCGTCGTTGCGGTAGACCACCGGCTCGGCGCCCAGCTCTCCCAACTCCTGGACCAGGTTGTAGACGAAGGAGTCGTAGTTGTCGACGACGAGCACCCGGGGTCCCACGGTCGCCAATGGTACCGGGGCGCGCCCGGAGCCCCTCACCCGCGGTGGCTAACCTCTGACCCCGTGGCCACGAGCACCAAAGGACCGGGCGGCGCGTCCAAGAAGGGGAAGTCCGCCTCCGGCCGGGCCTCGGCCTCGAAGGTCGGCCGGTACAAGACGGCCGAGGAGAGCGGTCGCTACACGGCGCCGATCCCCAAGAGCGTGCGCCACAGCCCGCAGTGGTTCGGCGCGCTCATCCTGGTGCTGCTGATCGGCGGGGTCGCCGTCATCACGGTGAACTATCTCGCCCACCTGCCGTTCGCGGCCCACGGCTCGCCCTGGGGCCTGGTCGCCGGCCTGGCGATGATCTTCGTCGGCTTCGTTCTGGCCACCCGCTACCGCTGAGCGCGCGGCGCCCCGCGCCCGCAGGGCGCCGGTGGGTCAGCCCAGCCGCTCGATGATGGTGGCGTTGGCCAGCCCGCCGCCCTCGCACATGGTCAGCAACCCGTAGCGGCCGTTCGTGCGCTCCAACTCGTTGACGAGCGTCGCCATGAGCTTGCCGCCGGACGCGCCCAGCGGGTGGCCCAGGGCGATGGCGCCACCGTTGGGGTTGACGAGCTCCATGTTGGGGTGGTGCTCCTTCTCCCAGGCCAGGACGACCGAGGCGAAGGCCTCGTTGATCTCCACGGCGTCGATGTCGTCCAGCGTGAGCTTGGCCCGCTCGAGGACGGTCGTCGTGGCGGGAATGGGTCCGGTCAGCATGGTGATCGGGTCGACGCCGGCCAGAGCGAAGGCGTGGAAGCGGGCCCGGGGGCGCAGGCCCAGGGCGTTCGCCTTCTCCTCGCTCATGATGAGGACGGCCGAGGCGCCGTCGGTGATCTGCGAAGAGTTGCCCGCCGTGACCTTGCCGTCCTCCTTGAAGGCGGGCTTCAGGTTGGCCAGTGACTCGACACTGGACTCGGGCCGGATGCCCTCGTCGGCGGCGAAGATCTCGTCGGTGTCCTTGCCCTCGTCGTCGTGGACGGCCACGGGCACGAGCTCGTTCTCGAAGCGCCCCTCAGCCGTGGCGCGAGCGGCGCGCTGGTGGCTCTGCACCGCGAAGGCGTCGAGCTCCTCACGCGAGATGCCCCACTGGTCGGCGATCATCTCGGCGCCGATGCCCTGGCCCTTCAGCTCGCTGTGGCCCTCGTTGTCCGTGTAGCGGGCCATCATGCGCGGTCCGAAGGGGAAGCCGAAGTCGCGCACGACCGAGGAGCCCATGGGGGTGTGGGTCATGGACTCCACGCCGGCGGCGACGGCGATGTCGTACGCCCCGGCCATGACGCCCTGGGCGGCGAAGTGGATGGCCTGCTGGGAGGAGCCGCACTGGCGGTCGATGGTGGTGGCGGGGACCGACTCGGGCCAGCCCGCCGCCAGCACGGCGTTCCGGCCGATGTTGAGCGACTGCTCGGAGACCTGCATGACACAGCCCATGATCACGTCGTCGATCAGTGCGGGGTCCAGCTGGTTGCGCTCGGCCACGGCCCGGAGGGCCTCGGAGGCCAGGTCCACGGCGTGCCAGTTGCGGAGCTTCCCGTTGCGCTTCCCGCCGGGGGTCCGGACTGCGTCGACGATCACTGCGGTGGTCATGGTGGCTCCTCCCAAACCCGGCCGCGGCGATCGGCGCCACACCGGTTCAGATCGGGTGACATTCTACCCGGCACCGCCCGGGAGGCCATCTGGGGCCTGCCTCCGGGGTGCCGCGAGGCATCGCCGCTAGGGTCTGCCCCCGATGAGCCGCACCGGCAAGGACATGGACCGCTGGCTTGGCGACGGGGGCATGCCGATCATCGATCTCGTGGGCGGGGTCTTCACGGCCTACGGCGTCGACGGCGAGGACCTGGGCTGGGTGGGCGGGACCCTCACGCCCACCGACCTCGCCTGCAACCCCCACGGGATCACCCAGGCCGGCATCCACTCCCTGGTGCTCGATGCCTGCATGAACTTCGCCATCAACGCCGCCCTTCCGGGCCGGGCCCGCACCCGCGGGACACTCGAGATGAAGACCGAATGCATGCGCCCGGCCATGAAGGGCGACACCTACCTGCTGCGCGGCGACGTGGCGCGCATGGCCAAGCAGGTCGCCTACGGCGAAGCGACGGTGCGCGACCCCGACGGGGTGTTGATCAGCCGGGCCACGGGGACCTTTCTCCTGCATCGACCCGACCCCGACCCCGCAAAGGGCGCGGGCTCTACTTCCGCCGCCTGACCCCTTCCGCGTGCCCGCCCTCGGGCCCGGGGTCTGTTGTGTCTGCCGTGGTCCCGCCTCCGGTGACCAGCGCGTCTGCTACGCATGCCGTGTCGTGGCCCGCACCCTCGGCCTGCCGCTGGCGCCCGTTGTCCCGGCGCGGCTCTGCCCGCTCCCCGGTCCGCTCTACACGGTCCTGCTCGGGTACAAGGAGGCGCCGGTGGCCGAGGCCCGGTTGCGCTTCGCGGCCATCGTCCGCATGGTTCTCGTCTCCTTCCTGCGCGCCCGCGTCAACCAGCTGGCCTCGCTAATCGGCGGTCCCTTCGATGTGGTGAGCGTGGTGCCCTCGACCCACCGGCCCGGCCCGGCCCCGTTGGCCCGGGTGGAGGGTCTCGGAGCCGCCGCCGCCGCCCTGTTGGGGGCGTGCTGGGTCCCAGAACTTCTCCGTCGCGCCGGAGCCCCGGGGGGATCGCCGCCCGTCGCGCACATGCGGCCGCATCCTGCGGCCTTCCACCTGGGCGCACCGGGCCGATACCTGGACTGCGGGGTCCGGGTCCTCTTGCTCGACGACACGTACGTCAGCGGTGCCCGGGCGCAAAGCGCCGCTGCCGCGCTGCATCTCGCCGGGATCCGGTCTGTGGTGATCGCCCCCGTCGGACGTGTGCTGCGACCGGATCGGGTGGACGCCCACGCCCACTTCCTGCGCCAGCACAGTGCGTGAGGGGTGCGGCTCGCTCAGTCCTCTTTCGTGCCCTGTGTGGCCATCGTGGCGCCCAGTTGGTCGGCCAAGGCTACGGCCACCATGCATTTCTCGTGGCTGATCGGCGTGGCGGGGGTCGGGGTCAGAATGAATGTCCCCACGACCCTGCCTCCGCCCCGCACGGGGAGCTCGACGTGCTGCGTCGGGAGGCCGACCGAACCGGCGGGCCAGCGTAAGGGGTTGAGGTGGACGGCGCCGTCGGCGGCGATCCAGGCCCCCTTGCCCGAGGGTTGCTCCCGAACGAACCGGCAGTCCTTCAGGCTGAGAAGCTCACGCAGCTCGCCCGCCACCGCGATGAGCACGAAGTCGGGGTCCTCACCCTCGGCGATGCGCTGGCTGAGGTCGTGGAGTCGAGCGATCTCGTTACGACCGACGGCCGCCGCAAGCCGCTCCTGGCGGCCACGGGCGGCCAGCTCCCCGACCAGCAGCCCGACCACCACGAAGAGCACCTCGGTCGTAATGTCCGCCGAGCGGCTGATGCGGAAGGAGCCGTAGGGACGGGTGAGGAGGAAGTCGAACGAGGCGGCCGCCACGAGTGCCGTCACGAAGGCGCGAGGGCGACTCCCGGTCGAGGCGATGGCGACCGTGACGACGACGAGCACGAGCGCGTTGTCGGCGCTGTCGAGATGCGTACGCGCTGGAATGAGGAGGAGCGCCACGGCGATGGGAGCCAGGATGGCGACCGCCCACTGGACCGGCGGCGCGCCGAGAACGGTGGACGTCCGATCATGCTGCCGCGCCGGATCGGCGATCATGGACCTTCGTCTGCCGATCCCGAGGGGAGCACCTCGTAGGCGGGGTTGATCATGGCCAGCTTGCCCTTGTGCTTGCCGACCATTCCTTCGGCGACCATGCGGGTCCCGTTCCGCAGGCCCGCGATGGAGCGGCGACCGAGGAACACGAAGGTGATGGCCTCGCCGCTGTCGTCGACCACGAGACATTCGATCGTCGGCACCTCCGACAACGGCTGTACCCGGATGGTCTTGACCCGACCGGCCACGCACGCCCGCGTGCGCCAGTGCAACGAGGCGATCGGCTGGGTGCCGGGTACGGGCGTCGAAGCGGGTCGACCGGCGTGCTTCTTCCGGTGTGTCTCGTTCGGAGTCCCGGCGGCAACCGTCTCAGGTCCGAGCATGCGCTCGAGCTCGACCGCCCGATCCTTCATGCCCGCCGAGACCTGAAACGGGATGATCGTGGCGTTCACATGCGGCAACTGACTCACGATTTCGACGATGCGGTCCGCGGTCTGATCGTGGAGGATGCGACTCCACGTCTTGCCGTACGAACGCCGGGGCAGCACCATGCTGACCTCGGTCTCACCGTCCGCCCGCTCGGCGGCCAGCTCGAGCGCCGCCCGGCCCAACCTGCGGTCCGGACACTCGATCACGTCGAGCGGCAGGCGGGACAGGCCGACTCGTTGCCAGCGTTCGATGAGGAGCTCGGTGCGGTCGTGATCGATGTCGAAGTGCACGGCGTGCAGGTCGTCCGGCGTGAGTGCGCGCGCGTACTGAATGGCCCGGGCGGTGGCGAGGTCGATCCGGTCCACCAGCACCATGACGATGTGGCGTCTGAGGACGGGCACCTCGCAGGCTTCGACAGCGGCTCCCTCTTCCAACACGGCGTCTTCGGCTCGGTACTCACGGTTCATGGTGACGAGCGCGTAGACGAGGAGTGGCATCACCACCACGACCACCCAGGCGCCCTGGGTGAACTCGGCCACGGCGAAGACCACGACGATGACGGCGCAGACGACGGCGGCGAAGCCGTCGATGGCCAGGTATTTCCGCCAATGCTCGTCGCGGTGGCGCCAGTGATGCGCAACCATTCCAGCGCCGGCCAAGGTAAAGCCGGTGAAGACGCCGATGGCGTACATGGGGATGAGGGCCGCCACCTTTGCGCCTGTCGCCAGCAGCAAGGCGATGGACGCGCCGGCGAGGAGGAGGATCCCGTTGGAAAAGACGAGGCGGTGGCCGCGGACGGTCAGTTTGCGGGGGAGGAAGGAGTCCTCGGCGACGAAGCTCACCAGGAACGGGAATCCCGGTAAAGCTCGTGTTGGCGGCGAGAATGAGGATCAAGGCGGTCGCAGCCTGGAGCGCGTAGAACAGCACCTGCCCCGCCGGGGAATTGCCGTAGACCAGCGTGCCGATCTCCGAGACGACGGTCGGTGTGCCGGACACGAACGGCACGCTGTGCGTGAGCGCGGCCAGGGCCGACACCCCCAGGAACATGACGCCGAGGATCGTGCTCATGAGGACGAGCGTCGTGCGGGCGTTGCGGGCCTGCGGCTTCCGGAAGATGCTGACGCCGTTGGAGATGGCCTCCGTTCCGGTCATGGCCGAACTGCCGTTGGCGAAGGCCCGCAGGAGGAAGAAGGCGGACACGCCGAGGATCAGCCCACCGCTCGCGTGCCCGAGCGGGAGCGTCCCCGCATGGGTGGCCTGATGCGGGAGGTCGCCCGTCACCTCGCGTACGAGCCCGAACACAATCAGCAAGGCCATGTTGAAGATGAAGAAATAGGTCGGGATGGCGAAGACGCTGCCCGCTTCTCGGATACCGCGCAGATTCCCGTAGGCCAGGACTACGACGAAGACGATGCTCATCGCGACCGGCACCCAGGCCTGCCTTCCCAGAGCCGGCGCCGCCGAGACGATGGCGTCGGCGCCCGCCGCCACCGAGACGGCGACGGTGATGGTGTAGCTGATCAGAAGGGCGGCACCGGCGACCTGCGCCACGTTCGGGCCGAAGTTGTCCCGACTCACCACATACGACCCCCCGGCCTTGGGGTAGGACCGCACGACATCCCGGTAACACACGGTCACCACGGCCAACACCGACAGGATCACCGCCGTCATTGGCGTGACGATGGAGAACGCGGCGAGCCCCGCGATGGGGACGAGGATCCGCAGCATCTCCTCCGTCGCATAGGCGGAGGAGGACATCACGTCGGACGACAGGACGGCGAGCGCCGTCGGCTTCCCCAAGCGTTGGCCATGGAGATCCTCGCTGACCAGGGGCGGCCCGAGGAGCACACGCTTGATGCGGTAGCGGCGGCTCTCAGGCAGGTTGGCGGCGACCGTCGTGTCGGTCCGCGTGGGCGAGCGGACGAGGTCGTGCACCGCCTTGTTTTGCTCGGCCCCCCGGTTGTCGCCATGCTCGCCATCGCTACGGTCTAGTGCTGGTTCCCGTCAATGGCGAGCGAATAGGGGCCTTCCCGCGGCAGTCCCGCCGAGCTTCAGACGCCGGACGTCAACCGAGAAGCGCACGCCCGTCAGCTCCTCGGACGCCTCCCACAGAGCGGCGCGCCTGGGCCGGATCCGCGCCGCTCGGGAGGGTCGGCGCCACCCGGGGCGGCCCGTAGAGGCCGCCGAGGCCGAGACGGGCCGATGTACTGGCCCGAATGCACCGACGACGAGGTGGCCGCGCACAGGACGGGCAGGGCGCCGCCCGGCCGCTGATTGTCCCAGCAGGGACCCCGCCATGCGGCCGAGCTTGCGACGCAGGCGGCTGTTGCCGAGCGCCGCACCGCTGCCGGCCAGGTTGCTCCGCGTCCAGCCGGGGTGGGCCGCGAGCGCTGCCGTACGCAGCCCGGCGGCCTGCAGGCGCCGGCTGAGCTCGGCCGTGAACAGCAGGTTGGCGAGCTTGGACGTCCCGTACGCGACCCAGGTGCTGTGGAACGCCGCGCCAGCGACGTCGTCCGGCCGCAGCCGACCGATGCGGTGCATGTGCGAGCTGACGGTGACGATGCGGGATCGCTCGGTCGTCACGATGCGGTCGAGAAGCAGCCCGGTGAGCGCGAAGTGGCCCAGATGGTTCGTCGCCATCTGCAACTCGAAGCCGTCGGCCGTCTGGCGGTAGGGGGTGCCCATCACGCCCGCGTTGTTCACGAGCATGTCGAGCCGGGCGTGGCCCGGCGAGCACCTCCTCGGCGGCCGTGCCGCACGGAGACGAGGTCGGCCAGGTCGAGGCGGAGCAGCTCCAGGGACGAGCGCTCGAGCTCGCTCTCCAGCTTGTCGCGGGCCCGGCGGCCCTTTTCGTCGTCGCGGCAGGCCATGATCACGTGCGCCCCGTGCTCGGCCAGGGCGCGTGCCGTCTCGTACCCGATGCCGCTGTTCGCCCCCGTGACCAGCGCGATGCGCCCCGTGAGGTCCCCGATGTCGGCCGCGCTCCAGGTGTCGGCATTCGTGGCCTCGCTGCCCGCGATCGTGATCATGTGCCGGGACGAGCGCTCGCCGGGCTCAGGACGCGTCGAGGCGGGCGACCTGGTCCGGCGTCAACGTGATGTCGGCGGCCACGGCGGAGGCGATGGCAGTCTCTGGGCGGCTGCTCCCGGGGATCGGGATCACGCGTGAGCCCTTGGCCAGCATCCAGGCCAACGTCACCTGCTGCGGGCTGGCGCCCACCTCCTGCGCCACCTCGGCAAAGGCGGGGAAGGTCTCTTCGATCCGGTCGGAGCGGCCGATGCCTCCGAGTGGACTCCACGGGATGAACACGATGCCCAACTTCTCGCAGTGCTCGAGCTCGCCTTCGGAGGAGCGAAAGCGCGGGGAGAACTCGTTCTGGACGCTCACCAGGCGGCCGCTCAGCACCTGCTGCGCCTCGTCGATCTGCGCCACCGTCGCGTTGGACACGCCCGCCATCAGAATCTTGCCCTCGTCCAGCAGGTCGGCCAGGGCTCCCACGGATTCGGCCCACGGTACCGAGGGATCGGGCCGGTGGTACTGGTAGAGGCCGATGGCGTCGACGCCGAGGGCTTTCAGCGAGGCTTCACAGGCCTCCTTCACATAGGCCGGGTCCCCGTGGACGGTCCAGCTGCCGTCGCCCGGCCGGCGATGGCCGCCTTTGGTGGCGACCAGCACCTCGTCGGTCGGGCCGCCGTAGGTCGCCAGGGCCTCGGCCACGAGCTCGCTCGCCGTGGCCGTGTTCCTGCACGTTGAGTGAATACGCGTCCGCGGTGTCGATGATGGTGACGCCGGAGTCGAGCGAGGCATGAATGGTGGCGATGGCCTGGCGACGATCGGGACGCCCCTCAATGGAGAGTGGCATCTCACCCAATCCGATGGCGCTGACGGTCCGGTAACCGATAGGTCGCTGCTGCATGGTGGTCCTCCTCGGGTGGTGTGGCGGGAACGCGCCGCGTGGGTTCACTACCGCCGACTCTCGTCTACTACCCGACCACGTGGAACGCAATCCGATACAGCAGCGTGTCGTCGGCGATCGGGCCGGCATGGGCGGCGCGGCGCACGCAGGGACTCGCGATCGAGCTCCCCGGCCCTGCGGACGTCGGCGTCCGTGATACTGGCGAACGGAACCTGCTCCATGCTGTCGACCTCGATGTCGACCGGGCCGACGCGAGTAGCGCCCACCGACCTTGACCTGGGGTCGCTGCCAGAGCCGGAATGTCACGGTGATATCGCCGCGGGCGATGTCGTCGCGGAGCTCCTTGCTGAACTGCACGATGCGACTGTACGGGGCGGTCCGTCGCGTCGGCTCAGCGGGTCAGGCGCCACCAGATGCCAGGACCGGAGAACGCGCTCGCCGTGCGCAGCACGACCTGCGTCGACGCGGCACCCGTCCCGACCCGCAACGTCCCCACGGTCGCCCCGCGCGGGAGCGACTCGCCCAACGGGTCCGGGCGCAGGTGACGGCGACGGCGAGACCCGGCCATCCGATCACGCTGACCGGCTGGGCCACAGTCACCGGTGCTACCGAACCCCAGGCTGCGTGGACCTCGGCCACCGGCTGACCCGGAGCCAAGACGGGATAGCTGTGCAGCGCGCCGTAGATGCTCTTCACCAACGTGTCACCGGCATCGACCGCGGCTGTGTTGGGGCCGAGGGCTCCGCCCGGCTGCCCGAGGACCGCTCCGACGACGGTCACGATCTTCCCGCCGATGTTCTGCTGTGCTGCGAAGAGATAGCAGCCCTGCGCGGTCGAATCGGAGCCCGTCTTGATGCCGATGATCCCGTCTTGCCCCAGGTCGAAGTTTGCATTGAAGACGGCGTTGGTCATTCGGAACGGTCGCCTGACCCAGCGAGACGATCTGTCGGAGAACCGGGATGGAGAGCGACGCCTCGCCCAGGCGTATGAGGTCCTCTGCCGTGCTCGTCGTGGTGGGATCGACGCCGGTCGGATCGGTGATGTGCGTCGACGTGAGGCCGAGTGCGCTCGCTGTCGCGTTCATCTTGGCCACGAAAGCACTGACGCTTCCCGCGTCCCAGTCGGCGAGGACCGTCGCCATGTCGCCACCCGAATCGACCAGAAGCCCTTCGAGGGCCTGCAGTTCGGTCAGTGATTCGCCGGCGGTGATCGGGATCTCGGATTCCTGGTCCGCCTGGCCGGCCTGATACGCGGTGAGCGCGTCGGCGGTGACGGGGATGGACGGGCCGTAGGCGCCCGGCGCCAGGTGGTGGTCCGCCAGGACGACGTACGCGGCCAGCAGCTCGGCCAGGCCGGCGACCGGCACGGCCTGGCTCCCGCGGACCTGGCCCACCGTTCCCACACCGACGACCGCGGCCGCTGCCTCGCCTGTGCTCGGCCATGCGAAGGTCGGCGCCGTGCCGGGGAGGCGAACGGTCGGTGTGGAGAGGCTGGCTGCAGGGCAGCGGTCGCACCCACTGCGCAATGGCACCCGCGGCGAGCGCGATGACGACGAGCGCGACGCTCCATCCGATGAGACGCCGGCGCCGTCGCTGCGCGCGCAGCCCGGCGACGATCTCGAGCTCCTCTTCGCTCGGCAGGAGGGAGTTGGCGGCCGATTTCGGCGAGGCGCTCCTCGTTCTCACGCGGGCAGCGCCCGCCGCCGAGCGTGGGCTGGACCCTTGTGCCCCCGGCTGCCGGTGCCGTCCATGCCTCCAACGCTAAGGCTGCGTGACGCCGCATGGTGAGCGCCGCCGCCGGTGCTGTTCCTGGGTTGTCACGGAGCCAGGCAAGAGGGGTGCACCGGGCCGTCTGCCGGGTCTTCGTCCCGGGCCTGGGGCGGGGCCGGCCCCTGGTCAGGAAGCCGGGACGGGGTGGGTCTCCGGTCACGATTTCGTCGACCTTCGACTCGAGAGTGGGGCTAGCTGGAATCGAACCAGCGACCTCAGCATTATCAGTGCTGCGCTCTAACCGACTGAGCTATAGCCCCCGATGTCCTGGCTGGAGGACGTTTGAGGCTACACCACCCTCTCCTCGTCCTCCGCCACGCCGCCGGCCCGGGCTCACCCGTTGGACAGCGTCGACGCGATCAACGATGCGAGCGCGTCGGCCCCGGGGCCGTCGATCGCGAGGTGGGTGCCGTCCGGCGCCGAACCACTGCGGGATTCTGGGCGGCCAGCGTCGCCCAGTCCGCCACGACGACGTTGGGGTACCGGGTGGCGCCGTTGGCGAGAACGGCGTTGTTGGGGTCCTGCCACGGGCGGTCGACGTGCACGTTCACGAAGACCACCCGGGAGGCGCCGCCGAGGATCGCCATCATGTTGTCGAAGTCCGCGTCCGTGATGGGTCCGTTGGTGCCCAGCCCGACGATGACGTCCGCGCCGAGCTGGCCGTCCGCCTTCAGGGTCTGCAGGATCGATTCACCGTCGGACCACTGCCGGCTGACCGAGGCGTCCACGTTGATGCCCGGGAATCGACGTCTTGAGCGGGTCCTGGTAGTCGAGCATCACCGAGTCGCCGACGGCGGTGACCTGGCCGGCGTTGAATCCCGGCCCGGCCGGGCGGGTCGTCGTCGTGGTGGTCGTCGGGAGCGGTGGACGTCGTCGTCGTGCCTTCGGGCTGGGTCGCCGCCGAGAGGTGGTGCGTCGGGGTCGAGGTCGCCGACGTCTCCAGCACGAGGAAGGCCGCAGCGGCGGCCACGACGGCGAGGACGACGACGCGCGACGGCGGTGACCTTGCCGGACGGTCGGCGCCGCCTCGGACTCGTCGCGTGGCGGGCCATGGCGCACAGTTTCGCCGCTCGGGCGGGCGATCAGCAGTCGCACCCTCGTTCAACGAGGCAGTACGGCGTCCTCCGGCCACAGGCGCACGCCGATCGACTGGCTCGCCGTCGCCAGGAGATCCCCGTCCTCGGACCACAGGAAGGCGATGCCCTGGCCGTACCCGCCCACGAGGGCATGCATGCGGATGTCGCAGAGCACCCATTCGGTCGGCTTCAGCTGGACCATGCGGAGCGTGTTGTCGAGGCTCCGTCCCATGGCGCGGCGGCCGAGGGGCTGGGAGACGGCCCCCGAGACGTAGTCGCCGAAGATGGCGAGGGTGGCGGCGGAGGGGTCAGGTGGCCCGGGCACCCGCGCCCACAACGCGGAGTCGGGGCTCCCGGGAGACCCGTCCATCTCCTCGAAGGTCCGGCCCTGGGCCGAGCGGACCTCGACGCTGTCCATGATGGTGTTGCGGAAGAACTCCGGCAGGAAGCGCGGCGGGCACTGGTCGGGAGGCGGGACGTCGGGCGGCACGACCCACACGCCGCCGACCTCCAGCTCGTCCTTCCCGAGCGCGGCGTTGACCGTGAGGATCTCCCGGCCGTCGACGCTGCCGACGGCCCGGCCCTGCGTCACGTGCCCGCCCACGGCGGCCAGCGTGACCTCCCAGAGCAGTTCCTGCGTCCGTGAGGGCGTAGGAGAGGTAGTGCCCGGTGGCCCACACGGTCGGGCGTCCCGATGCCGCCTCCAGCGCGACGAGCGCCGCCCCGAGCGCGCACCCGCCGAAGAGGAAGTTCCCCGGCGTCGTGAGCTGCGGCGTCACGTGCATGCGCCAGTGCAGGTCGTCGCCGTCAGGCTGCATCCCGAGGAAGGTCCGTGCGTCCACGGGGCCGCACCCTACCGGCGCCGGTCGCCTGCCGGCGATCCGCGTCGAAGGCCCGACGCGACTCTCGGCGTGCATCAGCGAGGCGTCTCGTCGGCGGCCTACGATGGTGGCGCCGACGAGAAGCAGAGGAGTCCGGCGGTCTCGATTGCCCCGGGGGTGTAGCTCAGCTGGAAGAGCGGCGGCTTTGCAAGCCGTAGGCCGAGGGTTCGAGTCCCTTCACCTCCACGGAACGACGATTCACCCATCAGCGCCGTGGACGCGTCCTCTGAGTGTCCCGACGCCCGGGCCATCGAGCTGGTCGACATACGGAGCGCGGCCGGCCATGCTCATCACGAGCGCGAGGGTCGATCCGGTGACCAGAGGTCCGGTGCCCGTGGCAAACGGCCCATCGTCAGCGTGCAGCTGAAGACCGGCAACGGCGGTCCGGCTGGCGAACCGTGAAGTTGCGGCGCGCAAAGAAGTCGGCCACGGGCGTCAGCGCGTCGACGTCTGGCGTCCGCGGGCAGTCCCAGCGGCTGACGGATGTCTTGGGCGTGCACGACGACCTCGCCGAGGTAGGCCGGAGTGTGTCCCGAGGGGGCGGTGGTGCTGTCGATGATGGCGCGGAATCGGTCGAGCGTCTCGGCGGGGGTAGCTGCCGTCGATGCTCGACCATCCGGCGCTGGTTGTGCACGTCGACACGGAAACGCGCGCCGAGCATGCTTCGCGCCCACCGCCACTGATTCAGGCTTGCCGCAGCAGTGAGGTGGGCGACGACCTCCTCGACGTTCCATTCCCCGCACAGAGTGCCGTGCCGCCATTGCTCGGAACTGAGATCCGCCAGGTCGTCCGCGAGTGCAGCCCGCTCAGTGTGTGCCAACTCCCAGAGGTGGGTGTCCTGCGATCTGGCCATATCCCGCCGCCTCTTCCGTGGTTGCGTGTACGCGTGGCTAGCGCCAGCCGACCCGCCGCAGGACGTGGGCGCGGCAGCGACGGTCCGTCCGCTCTCGAACGTGCATTCGGGCTCGGTCACGCAGTCGCACCCGATCGCCTGGCCGTGACAGGCCGGGCACCGCTCCATGCAGCAGCCCGGATGGTGGACGCCGCCCAGCGGCGTTCCGCAGTCGCGGCACTCCTCCGGCTCGTAGCGGTGCCGGGGCCGGAGCTCCTGGCCCCACGGGATCGGGGCGTAGGCCCTGCCGTCGATGACCACGGGGTCGGTCAGGCAACTGATCCCCTCGGTCATCTCGCCACCGCAGTGCGAACAAATGGCCATGACTCTCCTTTGTTCAACCCTGCCGCCGATCATCTCAGGCCCGTGTGACACCGGCGCGGATATCGGGAGGCCGGTGCCTCGGCCTGCCCTACGCTGCGCCCATGACGACTGCGAAGAGCGAAGGGGCACCCGACGGCCCGGGCCGGGTTGTTGTCGGGCAAGGTGTGCGTGGTGTCGGGCGTCGGCCCGGGGCTTGGGCCGCCAGGCGGCGAAGGCCCTGGCCGCCCACGGGGCGGACCTGGTGTTGGCGGCGCGGCGGCAGTCGACCCTCGACGAGGTCCTCGCCGAGGTCTCGGCTCTCGGGGCCCGGGCCATCACCGTGCCGACCGACATCACCGACCCCGAGGCCTGCGCCCGCCTGATGGCGGCGGGAGCGGAGGAGTTCGGCGGCATCGACGTGTTGGTCAACAACGCCTTTCGCTTCGACGCCTTCCAGAGCTTCGAGGACGTCGACCTCGCGCAGTGGCGCAAGATCATGGACACCAACCTCTTCGGCTCGCTGCAGATGACCCGGGCCGCGCTGCCCGCCATGCGGGCGCGCGGCGGCGGCTCGGTCGTGATGGTGGCCTCCATGGTGACGCGGCAGCCCCAGCCGGCGCAGGGGGGCTACGCCATCTCCAAGGGGGCGTTGCTGACGGCGACGCAGGTGCTCGCCTACGAGCTGGGCCCGTCCAAGGTCCGGGTCAACGCCGTGGTGCCGGGCTGGATGGCCGGGCCGTCGGTCGACATCTACATCGACATGACGTCGACCGGCCGCGGCGTGCCGGCCTCAGGTCGTGGTCGACGAGTTGAACGCGCGGGTGCCGCTCGGCCGGATCCCGAGCGACGAGGACGTCGCCGGATCGATCGTCTACCTCGCCTCGGACCTCTCGTCCGCCATGACCGGGCAGGCGCTCGACACCAACGGGGGCGAGATCTTCGCCTGACGGCCGCGGCGCGCGGTCAGGTCCCGGAGCGTCAGGGGCCTTCGCCCCCGCTGGCGGTGCAGGAACGAGGGTCCCAGGGCTGCAACGACTCGACGCGTCGGCGTCGGCGCCTGGAACGCGCCGGAGTTGCCCGTGTTGCCGCTGTTGCCCGTGGTGGTCGTCGTCGTGCTCGGCGTGCGCGCGCCCGCCGGAGCCGTCGTGGTGGTGGCCGGCGGCGCGTTGACCGTGAAGTCGGTACCGGTGACGACGGTGACCTGGGAGCCCGGCTTCACCTGCGTCGGGTCCATGGCCATGATGACGGCGCCCGACAGGAGTTGGCCACGGCCTGTGCCGCCGCCAGCTGGGCCGGCGTCTTGGACGCGTAGTAGACGACCGTCTCGGCCTCCTGGCCCACCGGCGGGCTGTCGCCGATGGTGCCGATGTGGAAGCCGAGCGCCTGCAGGCTCTGCGACGTCGTGGTCGCCTGGTTGTAGGCGCCGGACCCGTTCAGCACCGACACCGTCACGGTCGACGGCGAAGGGAGCGCGCCGCCCGGAGTAGGTGTCCTCGCTGCTCGACTTGAGGCCGAGGAACTGGTCGACGGCGTTGTGGTCCTGCGGCTCGGCGGGGAACTCGATGTCCCCGTAGCTCCCGCCCTGGTACACGTAGTTGCCGAACTGGTCCACCGACACCGGCACGGTGAGCTGGGGGGCGCTGCTCACGTCGACGTTGTGGTACGCCGAGGACCAGGCTGATCATGTCGGAGGCCGAGAAGCCCGAGTCGACGGTGAGCTGGCCCGACCACGCCGGAGACCAGCTGCTGGTCGGTGAGCGGGTTGCTCAGGCCCTTCGCCTTGACCGCCGCCGCCAGGACCCGCAGGAACTCGTGGTCCCGGCGGATGCGCGCAATGTCGCTCTGCGCCTCCTGGGGCCAGTAGGCGGGGTCGTCGGTGGTCACCCCGGGGCCCTTGTACTGCACGTGGCGGGCCCGCACGACCTGGAGCGCCTGGGTGCCGTTCAGCTGGAGGCAGCCGGTCGTCTGGATGTTCAGGCCCGAGTAGGCGTCGTAGACCGGCTCGGGGAAGTACATCTTGATGCCGCCGAGGGCCTGGACCACGTTGATGAAGCTGTCGAAGTTCAGCTCGACGAAATGCTGAATCGGGATCCCGAAGTCCTCCTCGATCGCGGCGATCAGCTGGTCGGGGCCCTGGTAGAGCGCGGCGTCGATCTTGTTGGCACCGTCGGAGCGGGCGTTGGGGACGAAGAGGTCGCGCGGGATGGAGAGGATCGAGACCGAGTGGTTGACCGGGTTCAGGTGCAGGATCATCACGACGTCGCTGTTCACTCCGTTGACGCCCTGGGAGCACAAGCCGTAGGCGGGGTTCTGCACCTTGAGCGCGCAGCGGTCGGTCGAACCGATCATGAGGATGTTCTCCGTGCCGGCGTCGTCGCCCTTCACGGGCGCCGAGGTCAGGTTGCTGCAGGTCGATGTGGTGGATCTCGTGATTGAGGTACCAGCCGTAGCCCGCCGCGGCGCCGGCGACCAGCACCAGGACCAGCGCCAGCGTCCCGCCGATCCAGGCCGCCGTGCGCTTGCGGGAACGGCCCTTCCGGGCGGCGTGGGCCGGCCCGGGCCGGCCGTCGCCCGCGTCGGCCCTCGCCTTGCCCTTCCGCCGCCCGCCGGCCCGGTTCGCCTCGTCGATCTGGCGCCCGAGCTCGTGCAGGCCCTTCTCGACCGGGTTCTCCGCCGGGACTCCGGTCCGGCGTCCGGCGCAGGCGCGCCCCCGTCGATCTGTTGACCGAGCTGGTGCAGGCCCTTCTGGACGGGATCGTTCTCGGGATTGGGAGGACTCATCGCGCAGTGTTCAGATCGAAGACGTGCGGCCGGATGCTCCGGCCGACGCCCGTGCCCCCGAGATGGCTCCGGCTTGGGCTGCCGGAACGAGACGAGAGCCTAGCGACAGCGTCCACCGAGACGGCAGTCACGCCGTGCCGCCTGAGCAGGTGAGCGAAGCTCGAGCCCATCGGGCCGCAACCCAGGGTGCGCTCGAGGGAAGACGACGGATGGCGGCCCCGTTCCGGAGCCCGGTGGAAGGATGACCCGAACCATGGGCGCGACCAGTGCAGGCCTGCTGCTGTACCGGATCCCCCCGGGGGGTGCGGTCGAGGTCCTGATCGCCCACCCGGGCGGGCCGTTCTGGGCGCGGAAGGACGAGGCCGCCTGGTCCGTCCCCAAGGGCGAGTACCGGCTCGGCGAGGATCCGCTCGACGCCGCCTACCGCGAGTTCGAAGAGGAGGTCGGTCTCACGCCGCCGGAGGGCGGGCCGTCTTCCTCGGGGAGCTCCGCCAGCCGGGCGGGAAGCGGGTCAGCGTCTGGGCGCTGGAGGGGGACCTCGACGTCACCCACTCGTCGAGCAACACCTTCGAGCTCGAATGGCCCCGGGGCTCGGGCACGATCCGGGAGTTCCCCGAGGTCGACCGGGTCGAGTGGGTCTCGGTCGATCAGGCCCGGCGCAAGCTGGTGAAGGGGCAGGCGCCGTTTCTCGACGTGCTGCTGGAGACCATCGGGCGGAGCCGACCGCCGACCGGGGATCCACCACACCGACGCCGGCTGACCGAACATCTCCAGCGTGGCGCCGGTCGGGTCGCCGATCGCCGATCGGGCTGGCAACCTTCATTGCAGGCAATTAGTACTGTGGCTCGCGTAACTGGGGACCGGGTGAACGACCGACGTTCTGAAGGCACGCACGGGGATCGCAGCGCCAGCGGAGGCCGCCATGGAAGAGGACGACGGGCAGCGGCGAGCCCGCCGCCCGGCGTCAGTATCTTCGTGCGGGCGTCCATCTTCATCGGGCTGGCCGCCGATCGCCCAGGCCAGCGCCGCCCTCCCGCCGGGCCCGGACGACCTCGGGCTCTACTGGGCCAGCCTGGCCGTCTTCGTGGCCTGCGCACTGTCGGTCTTCCTGCCCTGGGGGCGTTTCCCCCGCTGGGCCATCCTCATTCCCGACGATCGGCTACCTGGTCTCGGTCACCCTGCTGCTGATCTCGGGCGGCACCGACCCCAGCCGTGCAGAGCACGTGCCGGCGGACTGTCCGCCCTGGTCCTCCTGCCGGTCCTCGGCATGGCGCTCTACTACCCCGGCCTCCTACACGGCGATCGTCGTCGGCGCCTCCATGGTGAGCCTGACGGTCGTCGGGCGTGGCCGTGCAGAGCAGCACGGCGACAGACCTCCGCCGCCTCTTCTTGTGGACCGCCGTGGCGGCGGTGGTCGCGCGTGACGGTGCACCACCTCCGCACGAGCCTCGAAGGGAAGGTGCGGGACTCGGCTGAGCTCGCCCGCCTGGGCCGCCTCATGAACGGCGCCACCCAGTCCCTGACCTCGCTGCGCGACCCGAAGGACGTGATCGCTCAGGGCACGCTGGCCATGTTCGAACTGGCCGGCAGCGGATTCCGGGGCGCGTCCTACCTCCGCGTCTCCGACGGTGTGGTCACCCAGGAGGCCCTGGCCGACGACCGGGGGTCCGTGCCCACCAGCTATCTGCTGAAGGACGACCCCTATGTGCGCAAGGTGCTCGATACGGGCGAGGACTCTGGTCACCCGACTGGATCGGACCTCCATGGGTGCGTCATTGCGCTCGGTCACCGACGAGACGGAGAGCACGGACGCCGCGCTCATCCCAGTCATCGTGAATGAGCGAGCTCCACGGCATCTTCCAGATCGACAGCCGTGGCACCGTCGTCTCGGAGGACCTGCTCGCCCGCTGTCGCTCCTTGGCCAACGTGGTCGAGCTCGCACTCGCCAACGCCATTGCCCACCAGGAACTCGAGATGCAGGCGAACACGGACCCACTGACCGGGCTCTCGAACCGGCGTGGACTCTCGCTCTATCTGGACGGGGACCGGCGCGCGTACGCCATCAGCATCCTCGTCTTGGACATCGATCACCTTAAGGCCATCAACGACGCGCACGGGCACGAAGTCGGCGACAAGATCCTCGTCGCCGTGGCACGGGCCGCTGCAGGCGTCTTGCGTGCCGGTGATCTCCTGGTTCGCACTGGCGGCGACGAATTCCTCGCTGTCGTGGCGGACGCCGACGAGTCGGTCGCCCGTCGCGTGGCTGATCGCATGACGGAAGCCGTGTCGCGTGTGAGGGTGCAGGGCGTGCAGACGTCGATCAGCGTGGGCTACGCGTGTTGTGGCAAAAACGGTGACATCGACCGTGTGAGACAGCAAGCGGACGAGGCGATGTACGAGGCCAAGCAGGTGGCACGTCGGGCACACGCCCGCCACTCCCGGGCGACCGATCGTCGCCCGTGAACTGAAGTGTGCGCCCGGACTCGATTCTCGGACTCTTCAGGTTCGGCCGAGCACCGGGATCGCCAGGTGGCAACCATTCACAGGCGTATATCAGGGAAGACGTCTCGACTGTCCCGTCTCGTCACCGGCCCTCCGGCCGCACGAGCAAGCCACACCGGCAGCCGTCTGTCCGGGGCGATTCGGTTAAAGGCGCCGGAAGGCCCTGCCGATATCTGTTGCAGGCCCGATCCGGTGTTAGAAGTAGAAGACCGCCGCCCACCGAGAGGAAGTTGTGTCCGTGACTCCGTTGGGTACGCCCTCAGCGGGAGCAGAGGGCGACGCGCCGGTCCATGAGGAAGAGGGCGCAGGTGGTCGGACAGGAATCCCGACGCAGGAGAGGGCAGATTTGATGGGTACGAAAACGGCAGTCCGCGTCGGAGCGGACGTCACGGCGGTCGACCAGGTGGCGGAGAGCGTCATGCGCTTCGGTGCGCGCTATCTGGAGCGCATCTACACCCCGCACGAGATCAACTCCTGTGTCGGGGAGTTGCCGGTACGGGCTGCGAGCTTGGCGGCACGGTTCGCGGCCAAGGAGGCCACCATCAAGGTGTTGCGCCCGGAGGGACATCAACCCGACTGGCGTTCGGTCGAGGTGCGCCGTGACCCCAACGGCTGGTGCACATTGGCGCTCAGTGGCCACGCCGCGGCCTTGGCGGAGCAGGCGGGCATCGCCGACCTGGCTGTCAGCCTCACCCACGAAGGAGATGCTGGCCGCCGCCGTCGTTGTCGCGCTCTGTCACACCGAGGGTGAGTCCACCGAGCAATCCGGGTCGTCGCCGGCTTCGCTAGCATTCGAGAGGGGAGACTGATGGAAGAGACGATCCGTTCGATTCTGGGCCAGTACGGGAACCTCCCGGTCGGGGTGGACACGATCCGCGACGAGGACGATCTGTACCAGGTGGGCCTGACCTCGCACGCCAGTGTGAACGTGATGCTCGCGTTGGAGGACGAATTCGATATCGAGTTCCCCGAGATGATGCTCCGCAAGAGCACGTTCGAGTCCGTCGTGGCGATCCGGAATGCGCTCGGCGACCTGATCGGCTCCGAGGCCAGCTGACGCCGCCTATGGTGACCGCCGGGACAACCACACTGCGGGACGAGCTCGTGGCGGCGGGCATCCTCGTGCCGACCGCTAGCGAGGGCGTTTACGGCCGCTCCTCGGTCTACGAGGACATCGTCGCCGCACTCGAGGGTCTGGTCGGTGGAATAGCCGCCTCTGACGGTACGGCGAGCTACCGCTTCCCGCCCGTCATGCCACGGCGCGTGCTCGAGGAGTCCGGTTACGTGTCCTCCTTCCCCGACATGATCGGATCGGTATCGATCTTCCGGGGGGACAACGCGGACCACAAGCGGCTCATGGAAGCGGTGCAGGAGGGCGAGGAGTGGACTTCGTTCCTCGAACCTTCGGACGTGAGCCTGTGTCCGGCAGTGTGTCATCCGCTGTACCCGACGCTGCGCGGAACCCTGCCCGAGGGTGGCCGCCGCTACGACGTGTCGGGCTGGTGCTTCCGGCACGAACCAAGTCTCGACCCGGCCCGGATGCAGTCGTTCAGGCAGCACGACCTCGTGTACGTGGGTGACGCCGACAGGGCGAGGGACAATCGCGACCGCTGGCTGCAGCTCGGCGCGGAGATTTTCGAATCCCTCGGCCTGGCGGTCGAGATCGTCGTGGCGAACGACCCGTTCTTCGGCCGGGTCGGTCGCATGCTCGCCGAGAATCAGAGGTCGGAGACGCTCAAATACGAGATCGTGACACCGATCAACTCCGCCGAGCACCCCACGGCCATCGCCTCGGCGAACTGCCACCTCGACCATTTCGGGGAGCCGTTCGGGATCGTCACCGCCGGTGGCGAGGTGGCCCATTCGTGTTGCTTCGGCTTCGGCCTCGACCGCATCACGTTGGCCTTGCTGCGTGCGCACGGGCTGGACCCTGCGGCATGGCCGACGGCTGCTCGGCACCGGCTCTGGCCAGACCGTTAACGACTTCTTCGACGTGTTGCGGGTCACCGCGGCCCGAACGAGTTCCTTGATCCTCTCGTCGATCAACTGAGAAGGCGTCTTCTCCTTCTTCGACCCGGTCGTCATGCTTGTCGTGCCTCCTCCGCCGTTTCGTGGTCACGCGCAGAACCGGCGCCATCAGCAGTGTCCGCAGGCCGTACGATCACCCAGCGCATTCAGGGAGGGCCACCCTCGCCCGACCAAGCGGCACTCTCGTTGAATGGGAAACTCCATCTCATGGCCGACTGCATTGCCTGTGAGTTATCGAGGGGCGAACTGGCGCTACCCGGCGGTCGAATCTTCCGCACCCGGTTTTGGCTGGTTGAACACTGCATCGGCCCCCTGGGCCTGGGCACCCTTATCGTGAAGCCTGAACGGCATGTGACGTCAGTGGCTGAACTGTCAGAGGATGAAGCGCATGAGCTTGGGCCGCTTCTCTGGC
The DNA here is from genome assembly GCA_963755655.1 of uncultured Acidimicrobiaceae bacterium. Lineage (GTDB taxonomy): Bacteria > Actinomycetota > Acidimicrobiia > Acidimicrobiales > RAAP-2 > Bog-473. The sequence continues at coordinate 198,745 of CAVWKX010000012.1, read as the reverse complement.
GAACTTCGCAGGTCGTCAGCCAGCTCGTCGAAGCTGATCAGGTGTACAACTGCCTTTGGTCTCATGCGGGTGGTGACTCGGTCCACATTCACTACGTCGTGCAGCCTGTGACCAAGAACCAGATGTCGGAATTTGCGGCCCACGGGCCGAGCTTGCAGGTGGCAATGTTCTCGAAGGCGGGTGCGCCCGACCCAGCTGAAGTTGAGCGCATCTCCGACCTCGCTCGGGCTCACTTCTCTCACTGATCGAATCGTCCTTCTGCCGGCGTCCTCGGACACCCCGTCCTGACCTGAACAAGGCCGTCGTACGACAGGTGGCATACGGTTTAGACATGACCTACGTCGATATTCTCGGGCACCCGACATGGATATCGGTCGGGACCGAGAACGATGAGACGGTGCTGCTGCTGCACGGCGGCATTGTGGACAGCCGTTCTCTTCTTGGGCTCCATTGGCCCGGCGCTGAGCGAGCGTTACAGCGTCGCGGCATTCGATCGGCGCGGTCACGGGCGCACAGCCGACACGGCGGAGCCGCTCCACTACGACACGATGGCTGATGAGACAATCGGCGTACTTGAGTATCTTGATCGTCCTGCACACCTGATCGGTCATAGCGACGGGGGCGACGTGGGGCTGTTGGTCGCGATGCGCCGACCTGACCTGGTCCAGCGGCTCGTCATGATTGGTTCGAATTTCCACCACGCGGGGCTGCTCTCGATCGGCGAGCTCATGACCCCGGATGTGTCTGAGATGTTCGCGACAATGTACGGCGAGTGTTCACCGGATGGGCGGGGACACTTCGATGAGTTTCTCGCCAAGACCTACGCCATGTGGGCTTCGGAGCCCTCACTCACTCCGTCGGACCTTGCCACGGTCCAAGTGCCCGTCTTGGTTCTCGTAGGTGACGACGACGCGATCACGCTGTCTCATACCTGTTTGCTGTACGAGTCGATTCCGGGCGCGGAGCTCGCGGTCGTCCCGGGTGCATCGCATTTGCTGCCGATTGAGCAGCCTGAAGAGACGGTGCGCATCATTCGTAAGTTCCTTGAATCGACTGTGCCGCCCGCGACCTTGATGCCGATCAGAAGGACCTAAGTTTCTCTATGAGGGGCAACACGGGGAATTGAGCGCCTCGTCGCCATGGGGTCTCGGGGTTCCGGGAACGAAATCTGCATGGTGTCGCTTCGTGGCACTGCTGAGCCGCGTTCGGGGAGACCCTCGGGACGGATGACGGACGCGCGCTCTGACCAGTCTGCCGCTCGTACATCCGTCGATTTGCGCTAGTAAGTAAAACGTGGTGAGCCCGTTTGTGCAGAGCATGGCGAGCAACTTCGAGGAAGCGCTGCGACTGATGGAAGCGGCCCTTACCGATTGTCCCGACGATTTGTGGGAGACGGACCTGTGGCCGGACGAGGCGCCGACCGGTCCAACGCCGCACGGAGGTTTACACGGCTCAGCCCCCTGGTTCTTGGCCTACCACGCGCTGCTCACCCTCGACTACGACCTCAGCGCCGAGTTCGTGCCATGGCAGCCGCCACAACCCTTTGACGAGAACACCTATGCCTTTCCCAACCGTATGTTCACCAAGGCGGAGCTGCTCGGATACGTCAACTACTGCCGCCTGAGGGTTCGCACAACGCTTGACGCGCTTACCGAGGCCGTGGCGGCTCGGCCACTCCCCGCCGCCCATCGATACCACGGCATGCCGTACGCGGTGAGTGTCGGCGGCATGCCTCTGCACGTCCTTGAACATGCCGCCCAGATCCGTCAGTTCCTGACTGCCGCCGGAGTCAGAGTGCAGCCCATGCCCGGCGATCGTGAGTACCAGCGATGACCCTGATGATTCGGGGAAAGGTATCGACGAGCGATCGAGACTGGGGCGGGTCGATGTCCCGTAGAAACTGCGTTCCACGGAGCGCCGTCGGTTCGACCGGAGGCGGCATTTCGGCTCGGCCCTTGGCCTTGTTCGCACTTGTGGGACTCTCATCGTTGAGTATCGCGAGCTGCGGGTCAGGTCCCTCCACGCCGTATCAGCAGGGCTGGGATCGGGCTGTCACCTCGCCGGGCTACGACTGCAGAACCGTCCCGCCAGGCGTCGTGGCACCAGCGGAATGGACGAAGGGCTGTATGACTGCGGAGAACTTCCAGAAGATCCATAGCGCCGGGGGGCGTCCGACCCCGACCCCGACCACGTACTCCGGCGATCCGTAGTCTTCGACTCCCGTGTCTGGACCTGGACCACCCCCGACGGGCCGGACCGTGCCACTGTGCCGCGTACCGGGGCAGGGCCGGAGCGATGTCCAACAGCGCGCGACGGGTGCGCCATGTCACTCCGCTCAGCGTCCCGCCGTGCGGGACACCTCAGATCAGATCGTCAACTCGTAAAAGCTCTCGTCTCCGAAAGCGCCTGGAGCTGAATGGGTGAACGTGAAGCCGGCCTTTTCGTAGAGATTTCGTGCCTCTGTCCACTGTGCATTCGTCTCCACCACAATGCGATTGATCCCACGCTTGAACGCCAGAGAAAGCAGTTCCGACAAGAGTCGTGTCGCAATGCCGCGCCGCCGATAGCCCCGCCGCACCGCCATTCGCACGATCTCCCCCTCCGGAGCTCGGAGCATGAGGATGCCTGTGCCGACAACGAGGGCACCATCGAGAGCAACAAGGACGCCGTCACCGTCATACGACATTCCAATGTCTTCAAGGTCGGGGTTGAGCGATGCATCGACCGTCCCCCAGCGTTCCGCCATGCCGTCCAGTACGAGCAGCCGGAAAGCATCCTGGAAAGCTCGATCAAAGGAGACAATGCGTATCTCGTCCTCCGCGCTCATGCCAAGACCATTTCAGCGATCTTGTCCGACGCCATAGACGACGAAGGTCGAGCGTTGCGCGACTCGAACCGGCGTCGCCGCGTCAGTCTCTGCGCCATTCCGCGCCGACCGGCTCGGAAGCTTTCGGAGCCCTCGTCACCGCCACCACCCTGAACAGGGACTTTCGAGTCGGGCTGCCCGGATTTGAACCGGGGACCTCTGCGTCCCGAACAGAGCCCTTGGCATTTTCGCCCGTCCTTGTACGTCAGGGGATTTCGAAGAATGTCCTGGTAGTGGCCACATTTTGGGTCCGTCGGCTGACCGTTCAAGACCAAGAAATACCGCAGTTCTCCAGCGTTCCGCGCCATTTTCCGCGTCAATGTGCTCTGACGTGAGGAATTCTCATTGACCCAAATCGGCTGTCCGATATTTATGGTTTTGATTGACGTCCTTGGCACTCTTTATTCGGGAGACTTGTCTCGACGACCCTGAACGGAGGTGGGCATCGGACGCCTCCGCTCGCGATAGTTGCATGCGCCCACTCCGGCACTTATACGGGTGATTCGCCATCTGGACTGAGCGTCCGGGGAGCCTTCTTCGGACGTAAGTCCGACAAGGAGGTGTGCGGTGGTGTGGTGTCCGTCGTTCCAAAGTGTTGTGCGCGCCGATGGAAGGCGCGAGTACCGGGTCGGCCATGAGCTGATCGACGAGTTCTTGGAGTTCGCCTCTGGCCGGGCCAGGCCGAACACCGTCCGGGCCTATGCCCACGATCTGAGCGTCTTCTTCGCGGTGATCCCCAAGGAGCCCGCCGAGGTGACCCCGAGGGACGTGTTGCGCTTCGTGACCGCCCAGCGCCAACCGAGGAAGGGCGCCGAGAACGTGGTGCGGATCTCAGACGGCGAATCGGGACTCTCGCCCTCGACCATCAAGCGACGCCTCGCTGCGGTGTCGAGCCTCTATGGCTATCTGGTCATCCGCGGCGACGCCGGCGTCGTCACCAACCCGGTGCCGCGTGGCCTGCCCACCCGGCGCAACCGGCACCGAGGTGAACGTGGCGCACCGCTTGTGCGTGGTGTGCGGCGCCTGCCGCGGATCTTGGATCTCGGCGAGGTCGAGGCGCTCATGGCGGCGCTGCGCACCGAGCGGGACCGGGCCATGGCCCAGGCGATGCTGCTGGGCGGTCTGCGGCGCTGCGAGGTGCTCGGGCTCGGGCTGCGCCATTTTGCCGGCCAGGTCTTCGAGGCCGACCCGACGTGCACGTCGATGGCCGCCGTCGAACGCCGTCACATCGAGGCCCACAAGCTCTGGCTGGCCGCCCGGCCCGGCAAAGCGGGAAAGCCACTGGCAACCGTCACCATCCGGCATCGCCTCGGCCTGTTGCGCACCTTCTTCGAGCGCTTCCGCGACTGGGACTACGAGGACGCACCGAGCCGGACGCTCATCTTTCCCGGTGACTTCCCCCAAGCCGACGAGCCGTTGCCGAAGTTCCTCGACGACCCGACGATGGAGAAGTTCGCCGCTGCACTTTGGTGTGCCCCCGATTTTGTGGAGGCGAAAATACTGGAATTGAGGCTGCTGTCCCGATAGGAGGACAGCATGCCAAGAAGGGGATACCCGCCTGAGTTCCGCCGTCGAGCCCTCGATCTGTTGGCCTCGGGCCGAAAAGTCGTCGACGTCGCCCGAGACCTCGGGATCAGCGACCAGACCCTCTACAACTGGCGGCGCCAGGAGCGAGTGGACCGGGGCGAGGTTGCCGGTCTGAGTTCCGTTGAGCAGGCGGAGCTTCGATCGGCTCGTCGCCGCATCAGAGAGCTCGAATCGGAAGTTGCCATCCACCGGCGAGCGGCGGAGCTGCTGAAGGAGAGAACTGACCCAAAAGCCGGTTCGCGGCGATCCAGGTGATGGCCGCGGAAGATCTCTCAGTCGAACTTGCCTGCAGGATCCTCGGGGTGTCCGTCGCCGGCTATTACACGTGGCGGAACCGCCCTCCGTCTCCGCGAACTATCCGCCATGCCTGGTTGACCGACGTGATCGCCGGAGTCCACCAAGACTCACGTCAGACCTATGGCGCACGACGGGTTCATGCCGAAGTCACAATGGGTCTGGGCATCGTCGTCAGCCACGGCGCGGTCGAGATGCTCATGCAGCGAGCGAACATTCAGGGACTCTCGGGGCGCCCCAGATTCCGCCGGTGCCCCACGTGGCAACGGCGAGCGACCTTGTCGAGCGTCAGTTCCGCCGAGACGACCCTGATCGCCTCTGGGTTACTGACATCACCGAACATCCGACCCGCGAAGGCAAGCTCTACTGCGCCGTCGTACTCGACGTCTTCAGTCGCCGCGTGGTCGGTTGGTCGATCGACTCAAACCAGGAGACCTCGCTCGTCACGAGCGCCCTAGGCATGGCCATCGCGAACCGAGAACCGGCTGACGACACGATCATTCACAGCGACCAGGGAACGCAAGGTGAAATCAACTGGTCGTCGCAACACCTCGACTCTGGAGGTGTCACGATGGCGACGATGCGAGAGCGTCAGCGCGAGGTCCAGCTCTATCGTGGGCACATCCCCTCGCCGGGAAGGCCGGGATCGCGTGGCGTGAAGACCGGGTCAAGATTCTGGGCAGCAGTTGCGCGCGGCCTGAAGTCCGACGATGCAGGCATTGAGGCCGGCATCTCATCCCCGGTCGCGTACCGGTGGTTCCGCCACGCTGGCGGTGTGAATCCTTGCCTTCCCCCAACTGTCAGCGGCCGTTACCTGTCCTTTTCCGAGCGAGAGGACATCGCCATCTGGCGTGCACAGAAAGTCGGCGTGCGCGAGATCGCCCGGCGCCTGGGTCGGCATCCCTCGACCATCTCACGCGAGCTCCGCCGCAATGCCTCGACTCGGACCTGGCGCCTCGAATACAAGGCGTCGACGGCGCAGTGGCATGCCGAGCGCCGAGCCCGGCGACCCAAGGTGGCCAAATTGGCGACCAACGACGCTCTGCGTGACTACGTCCAGGAGCGATTGTCCGGCGTGCACAAGAGACCCAATGGCCGCCTGATCGGCCCACCTGGCCCGACGTGGAACGGAAAAGGCAAGCCTCATCGGGCGGATCGTCGCTGGGTGAAGGGCTGGAGTCCCGAGCAGATCTCGCAGCGCCTGCGGTTCGATTTCCCCAATGATGAGACCATGCGGATCAGCCATGAGGCCATCTACCAGGCGCTCTACGTGCAAGGCCGAGGTGCGCTCAAGCGCGAGCTGGTGGCCTGTCTTCGCACCGGTCGAGCCCTGCGGGTTCCCCGGGCCCGGTCACAGAAGAAGCCCTGGGGCCACGTCACCCCCGAGGTGATGATCAGTGAACGACCGGCCGAAGCCGACGATCGGGCCGTGCCTGGGCACTGGGAGGGCGATCTGCTCATCGGGCTGGAACGCTCCGCCATCGGGACCCTGGTCGAGCGAACCACGAGGTTCACGATGTTGGTCCATCTTCCTCGAGAAGAGGGGTATCGCCACAAGCACACACCGAAGAACGGCCCGGCACTCGCCGGCTACGGAGCACTCACGATGAAGGATGCACTGAGCGACAAGATGACGACGCTGCCCGAAGCAGCTCCGCCGATCCTTGACATGGGACAGAGGAAAGGAACTCTCAGCACACGCTGCGTTCAAGGTCGAGACCGGCATCCCTGTCTACTTCGCCGACCCTCGAAGCCCTTGGCAGAGGGGCACCAACGAGAACACCAACGGGCTCCTGCGTCAATACTTTCCCAAAGGAACGGATCTCTCGCGCTGGAATGCTGACGAGATCGACACAGTTGCCGACATCCTCAACGGCCGCCCGCGCAAATCCCTCGGTTGGAAGACACCAGCCGAAGCCTTCAACGAGCATCTACACTCACTGCAGAAAGCCGGTGTTGCTTCGATCGATTGAACTCAGTCAATACACCTCTTGGGCCTTCACTCAACGAGTGATCGATGCGAATCTGCTCCCCTCGATGGGCTCGGTTGGTGACTGCTACGACAACGCCATGATGGAATCGTTCTGGAGCCGGGTTCAGGTGGAACTGTTCAACAGGAAGCGATGGAATACGCGGCTCGAGCTCGCAACCGCTCTCTTCGAGTACCTCGAGGTCTTCCACAATCGCCAGCGCCGACATTCTGCACTTGGCATGATGACACCAATCGAATTCGAGCTTCGACATCAACCCACGACAGTGGCCTGATTCCAGTAATCGTGCTCCACGAAACCCGGGGCAGGGCAGAGTCTCCAAGGAACCCAGGGCGATTCAGTCATGCAATGTGCCTGTACTCGCCGGTACAACGTCCTCTCCAGCCCTGACCCTTTCATCTCGCACAGCGGAAAGCGGCGAGTCACAAGCTGACCTCTACGCCGGATCGGAGCGGGCGCACCAGCGATCTATGAAGGTATTTCCCTTGCCCGGTCACTAAGCATTAAGAACTGGTCCGTCACGTAAAGACCCCGCCTCTTGTACTCTCCCGACCGCTTCATATCGGCTCCACCGAGCGGTTCTACTGGCTCCTCAAGTCGCACAGGGGTCTGTGTGGGTGGCGTGTCGGGAGGATCGGCGTAACTTTCGGCATCCCCGTCACGGACCAGCTTCGTTGGCACTCCGTCCGAGAGCCATCGAGCGTCATGGAGGCCGTAGGGGTCCGTGTACCAGCCTTCGTCATGTCCCTCAACGACTGCCTCTCCCACAGAACAACTATGCCAGACGCTCGTCCATGTGTCCCCGTACATTGATACTTCTCTGAGGGTCCACCGCTTGATTGCTGGTCCTGAATAGCTTCGGGAGTGCTGGCGGGTCCGGTCTGACTTGGAGTCCGTGACGTTGCGAAACGTCGTCGACCGAGACCAACCAGCGGCACACTGACAGCGGCACGTCCCGTCTCCGAGTTGGGGTGATTGGCCCGGCTTGCAGCAACAAGCCTGGGCCGCCCGTCGCTCCGATCCGGAACGGCCGTGCCATCCCTCAACACCTAAAGAGAAGGGATGACCATGACCATCGTAGAAGCTGCGCGTGGTGTGACTGGTGGCGTCGATACGCACCTCGACGTCCATGTCGCTGCTGCCCTTGACCCGCTGGGTGGCCTGCTCGGCACCGAGCACTTCGAGACCAACTGCTGCCGGCTACAAATCGCTGCTGGCTTGGCTCGAGTCCTTCGGAGACGTGACCAGAGTCGGCATCGAGGGCACGGGCTCATATGGATCGGGTCTGACCCGCCACCTGCGCCGAGTGGGTGTCGAAGTCATCGAGGTCGATCGACCGGACCGCCAGAAGCGTCGTCGCAGCGGCAAGTCCGATCCTCTCGATGCCGTTGAAGCAGCCCGGGCCGCCCTCAGCGGTCGAGCGAGTGGAAGGCCCAAGTCCAGAGACGGTGCTGTCGAGGCCATCCGAGTCCTCGTCGTGGCCAAGCGCTCGGCCCGCCAGGCTCGGACCAAGGCCCTGATCCAGATGCGCCACCTCGGCTACACCGCCCCAGAGCAGCTCCGTTGCCGAATGAAGGGCCTCTCGGTCCCGGCCCTCGTCGCCGAGGGGGCGCGGCTCCGCCCGACGCGATCTCCCGACCCGGTGACCGCTGCCACCAAGGCATCGCTGTCCTCGTTGGCGCACCGGATCCAAGCGCTCGACGACGAGCTCGCCGAGCTCGACGAACGGATCGAGGCGCTCCTCGTCGCCACCGTCCCGGAACTCCTCGAGGTCTTCGGCGTCGACCCGACACCGCGGCCGCGTTGGTCATGGCGGCCGGCGACAACCCCGAGCGCCTTCATTCAGAAGCCGCCTGGGCCCACCTGTGCGGTGTCGCGCCGGTCCCGGCCGGGTCGGGCAAGACCAACGGCAAGGTCAAGGTCCACGACGGTGGTGATCGCCAAGCCAACAGCGCCCTGTGGCGCATCGTCATGGTCCGCATCGCGCACGACCCCGACAGCCAGCTCTACTTCGAACGCCGGGTCAAGGAGGGCAAGACCAAGGCCGAAGTCATCCGCATCTTGAAGCGCTACGTCGCCCGCGAGGTCTATCGCTACCTGCCTCGCGGCTGAATCCTCGGGCTGATGGGTCTGGCTCTTCCCCGTACTGTCGCTCTTCGGAGCTGACTCTCCAGCGATTCGCCGACCCTCAGCTCGAGCCCACGATCATGAGAACGCGTGACCCAATAGGAGCTTGTCCTCAGCCCGAGTGACTGATCAATGTCGTGTCCGCTGTTTTCGCTCCCGAAGCCCCGCAGAGGGGTTGACAAGTGATAGGAGCTCGCCGGCCATGTGCCGTACCTCGGACTACAGCCCAGCTAGTCCAGGCCCTTCAAGACACGGGAGAACCTGGCGTCGGTTCGACACCAGAAGCACGAGGTCTATGGCTTTGCCTCTCACCTCGGGACCACTTCCCTTGGTCCAATCGAGGTCCGTCGCCACCAGGCGACGACCCCGTTGAGGTTCGGCATGGACGAGCATTCGACCTCTCCGCCAATAGGCGTCCAGTACAAGGGCCACAGCGGCTAGCGGCGCATCGACATCGAGGCCGAGCGGCCGGAAGGCGTCAGCACTGTGTACGAGGACATCACCCAACCCCATCGCCTCGGGAAATCCGGGGAGACGGAATCCCCCCTCGGCCGCCATGCGAAGACGATCAGCCAGGTCCGCCACGGGCACCTCACCGAGTTGTTTGGCCGCGTTGCTCACCGCTCGGTCCGGTCGCAATCCGCCTCGAAGGAGGATGCGTGTGAGTGCCAGAGGCGTCATCTCAGCGCCTCGTACAAGGTGGGCGAGCACGTCACGCACCCGCCAACCAGCGCACCAGGATGCGGCGTTCCACGCAGTCTCGTCGAGCGATTCGACCTGGTCGGCGAATTGGAGACGTAGACGAGCGACCTGTTGCGGTACATCGACAGCCTCCACGACCTTCAGTCTTGCAAATCAAGGGTCGCACGGCTCAGGCACCTGTCCCATATCGCCGGGATTGGGTGCCACCCTGCGGCACGAGTGGGGCACCCGTACGCATGGGTCGCCGATATCAGCTCACCACCGTCACCCCCCACACCACCTCTTCGAGACCCGATCCGGGTGCGTGGTGCCTCGTCGTTGCTTGGAAAATGCGCAAGGGGGGCGGCGACTCTAGCTTTCGGTTTTGTAGCCTGCCGGACGGCCCTCAAGGATCACCGACTTGGTCTCGAGGAACGGAAGCAGCCCTTCGGTTCCCCCCTCGCGTCCTATCCCCGACTGCTTGAAGCCACCGAACGCCATAGTGAAATCAGTACGGAATGCATTGTGGCCGACCGTGCCCGAGCGCAGTTGCCGGGCTACGTCGCGGGCCCGGTCCACATCGTTGGTGAACACCGAGGCGTTCAATCCGTAGATCGTGTCGTTGGCGATGGCGATGGCGTCCTGCTCGTCGTCGGCGGGGATGACGCTGAGGACCGGGCCGAATATCTCCTCCTGAGCGATGGTGGAGGAGTTGTCGACGTTCCCGAACACCGTCGGCTCGATGTACCAGCCACGGTCCAGGTGCTTCGGGCGACCACCGCCGCCGGCGAGGGTCGCCCCCTCGGCGAGGCCCTTTGCGATGTAGCCCTCGACCCGATCCCGCTGACGCCGGGTCGCTAGCGGGCCCATCTGTGTCTGGGGATCGAACGGGTCCCCCACCTGGACCTGGGCGAAGGACTGGGTCAGGGCGTCGACGAACTCGTCGTGCCGGTTCCGGGTGACGACGATTCGGGTGAGGGAAGAACAGACCTGCCCCGACACGAAGCACTCGTTGGCGGCGAGGGAGTCGGCCGCGGTGGCGATATCGATGTCGTCGAGGATCACGGCCGCCGACTTTCCCCCCAACTCCAGGGTGCAGCGGGCGATGCGGTCACCACAGATCGACGCGATCCGCCGTCCTGCCGCCGTCGACCCCGTGAACGTGATCTTGTCGACCCGGGGATCCCTGACCAGCAGCTCCGACACCTCACGATCGGCGGTGACCACGTTCAACACCCCGGCCGGCAATCCGATCGCCTGGGCGATCTCCGCCAGTACGTAGGCCTCACCGGGCGCCTCGGGGGAGCATTTGAGCACGACCGTGCACCCGGCGAGCAGGGCGGGGGCGACCTTGTAGGTGATCATCACCAGCGGACCGTTCCAGGGGATGATTGCCCCCACCACGCCGACGGGTTCCCGCACGATCAATCCAAACTCGCCCATCCACGGGGTCACCTGCTCCTCGAACGGAAAGGTGTCGGCCAGCCCGGCGTAGTAGTCGAATGCGCTCGCCCAGGCGGCCGCGAGCACTTCGGCGAAGGCGTGCACGACACCGGACTCCCGGGGCCATATCTGCCCGACATCCCCCACCCGTTCCTGCAGACCGGCCCCCAGCGCTCGCAGGTACCCGGCCCGCTCGACGTGGCTCATGCGGGGCCACGGACCCCTGTCGAAGGCCTCGCGGGCGGCGGCCACGGCCCGCGACATGTCGCCATCCTTCGCCTCCGGCACGCGGAAGAAAATCTCCTCGGTCCCCGAGTCGATGACATCGATCGTGGCCTCGGACGACGGCTTGACCCACTCGCCCCCGATGAAGAATCGGTCCGCGTTTCCGAGCGGTACCACGGCCTTGTTGGTCAGCGTCATCGTCGACACCTCCTGTAGAGACCCTGGGCCATTCTGCGGCCAGCGGCCACTACCAGAATACCCGGACGAGGCGGCGGGTCGCGGCTCGTCGGGTAGCTACCGCGTCCCCAAACGCCGGGATGAGGTCGGACTCGATTGGACGCCGATGGCACCCGAGACGATGACTAGACCATGATCAAGGGGTGGATTATGCAGCATTCGTCCATTCGGAACTAGAAGCTGGCAACACACTCGACCAAGTGGCGCGAGCCCTGATCGAAAATCACCATCTGCTTCCGATCTCAGCCATCAAGGCGTTGCGATCCGGGGCCAATGTGACCTTGGCAGACGCAAAGGAAGTAGTCCACCGCAACCTGCCGGCGGATCAACAAGCTGTCGCAGAGAGACTTTGGGACGAGATATTTGCCGGCATAAAAGAGCTTGGTGATGGCACGCATTGAGTCCAGGTCCACATGGAAGCGACTTGCCAGTGTGCGACGGGTTCTGGCGGTCGGAATACTTGAACCGAATCCCCACCAAGGTCCTTTCAGGTCAGATACTCGTTCACAATCGCGTGCTACCACCCGCTCCCGACTCGAAACCCGGTCTGGATGGCTTCTACGCTTTTCTCCTCCACCCAATCGACCGTGAGCGGGTCCGTGACAATCCATATGAGCGCTGCTCTTGTAACTGGCTTCCAGAACTTGGAGTCCATTTCATCTTCCCCGGTGATGAGATCATCGCATTCCCCGAACGTGATCTCCGAGTCGAGGACTTAGTGGAGTCAAGGCGGGCAGATCAGTGGGCATCACATACGGTTGGGCCCCAGGCTGACTTCGGCTTGCTGACTATGACGTCTGTCGGCACGGGCGGGGAGGCCTTTCTCGTTGACCCTGACGGGCGCGTATGCAAGCTGGTTTGGCGCACCGCCGACACCATCAACTTCGAAGAGTTACAGCCGCCAGAGTCGGGCCACCTCTTGCGATCCGAGTCCATTGCACCCGATCTACTGTCGTCGGCCTTGCCCGAGCTCAGAGCGCAGTGGGAGACATGGAGGACGGCTCAGCCGGAGTGATCGAACCCTGTCCCAGTACGCCGGGACGGGGCCCATCTGCTTTGGCCGCGCGCGAGAATCGAGCGAATTCGGTGATGAGGTCAGACCGAAAGAGTCTGACCCGCAGGAGTATCGTTGCCGCGATGGATTCAGGTCCACGGACTTTTTCATGCGATTGGAGGCCGCGATGAAGGCAGATGCGGAATTTGATCTCGGGGCAGTCTTCGACGCTCACATGTCTGCAGAGTTCGAGTTGCGAGACGCCGACAAGGCGATGGAGACCATGACTGATGCGCCGAGCCTCACTCATGTGCCGGTAGTTACTGGTGCGAGAGGCAAAGAAGCGCTGCACGATTTTTACAGAGATCACTTCATCGGGAAATGGCCTTCCGATCTCTCGGTCGAGCGGATCTCCCGAACGGCGACTGACAACACGGTGATCGACGAGTTCATCGTTAGGTTCACCCACGACATCGTCATGGATGCGATCCTTCCGGGACTCGCTCCTACGGGTCGCAGGGTGGAACTACCGCATGTGGCCGTCGTGGGATTTGAAGACGGAAAAATCGCATTTGAGCGCATCTACTGGGATCAGGGCTCGATGCTTGTCCAGCTTGGTTTGCTCGACATAGACCGCCTCCCGCTGGTCGGATCGCAGCAGGCTGCGGCGCTTCTGCACGAGGACTACCCGAGGAACGAGTTGATCACTGGCTGAATATCCTCATCTGGGACACCTGGTTTGAAAGCGCGTGCTGCGACCCGTCCTGCACGTACTGCCCTGGCGGCCGTAACGCTCCCAACGGTTACAACCATTCAGATCGGCAGTACAGCACGGACGAATATGAGGTCGCACCTGCCCCCTATGGCACCGGATGAGTGACAGGGCAGACTCTCTCTTGGGATCGGCTTAATACCTGATTCAGCGAGGACTCCGTAGTGGTCGGAGAGTTGCAGCTGGTCGCCCGGTACGACGCCAAGCAGCTCGCAATGCGTGGGGTGTCCTACCCACTAAGTCGCGGCCATGCGGAAAGCACGTAGTCGAATCGGCGATCCGGATACAGTGCGACCGCCGCCAGAGGATTGCGATTGGACCAGGTGATGCCGGCTGTTCCATCTCCGGCGATTTCCCACGCGTCATAAAACACCAGATCCGCCTCTGCGGTGGCGCTGCGTCCGGTAAGCATGCGGATCTCGTCGGAGTCGGGTCCGGCATTGAAATCACCGCACACCACTATCGGGTGGCGCCGGTGGGTCGTTGCGGAAATGAGTTGAGCAAGCTGACGTACTTGCGCCTGGCGCACGGCGCACGGCGCTCGCACCTAGCGGGTAATCGAGCATGACCGCGAAGACCTGGACAAGTCCCCGGTCGCCTTCAATCGTAACGGCCACCGCCTCGCCGACCCCCGAGTCATCCTCCCCTCGCAGCTTGCGTCGTTCGACGATCGCCAGCGGCCAGCGGGAGACCAGCCCGATTGCCGGAAACCCAATCGCCCTGCTCCTAGTCGCCGGCGAAGGCGTGATGCTCTACGCCAAGCCGCTCGGCAACGAGCGCGGCCTGGGTTGTCTCGGCGCTCGACCAGGACTCAACCAGGCAAACAATGTCCTGGTTCGTCGCGACTAGCGAATCTTCGATGGCCGCTTCTCGCTCCCGCCACGGCCCGTAGCCGCCCCATACGTTCCACGTCACAACTCGGAGGCTGGACTCAACAACTGGCCCGTAGGGCGCATACTGATCGAAGCTCACTTCGGTAGTTTGCCCGGTCTGATCAGATCGGCGCAGCGAAATGTCAGCTGCTCGAGGGAAGCCCGCAACGCGAGCCTCACGAATCGTGGAGGTGCCCCACTTCATTGATACTTCTCTGAGGGTCCACCGCTTGATTGCTGGTCCCTAATAATTTCGGGAGTGCTGGTGGGTTCGGTCTGACTCGAAGTCCCGTGACGTTGCAAAACGTCGTCGACCGAGACCTTCCAGCCGCACATTGAAAGACGGCACGTCCCGTCTCCGAGTTGGGGTGATTGGTCCGGGTTGCTAGAACAACCCAGACCCCCGTCGCTCCGATCCGGAACGGCCGTGCCATCCCTCAACACCTAAAGAGAAGGGATGACCATGACCATCGTAGAAGCTGTACGCGGGATCACCGGTGGCGTCGATACGCACCGCGACGTCCATGTGGCCGCAGCCCTTGATCCACTCGGTGGGCTGCTCGGCTCGGAGAGCTTTTCCACCGACTCGGGCGGCTACAAGGCGCTGCTGTGCTGGCTCGAGGCCTTCGGCGACGTCACCAAGATCGGCGTGGAGGGCACCGGTTCGTATGGCTCGGGTCTGGCCCGCTACCTGCGCCGGGTCGGCGTCGAGGTCATCGAGGTCGACCGGCCTGATCGCCAGAAGCGCCGGCGTGCTGGCAAGTCCGATCCTCTCGACGCCATCGAAGCCGCCCGGGCCGCGCTGAGCGGTCGAGCGAGTGGCAAGCCCAAGTCAAGAGACGGCGCCGTCGAGGCCATCCGGGTGCTCGTCGTCGCCAAGCGGTCAGCCCGCCAGGCCCGGGTCAAGGCGCTCATTCAGATGCGCCACCTCGGATACACCGCACCTGAGCAGCTCCGTTGCCGCCTCAAGGGTCTCTCGGTGCCGGCACTGGTGGCCGAAGGGATCAAGCTCCGACCTACCCGTTCAGCCGATCCAGTGACGGCGGCCACCAAGGCAGCGTTGTCCTCACTGGCGCACCGGATCAGCTCACTCGACGACGAGCTCGCAGAACTCGACCAACGGATCGAGGCCCTTCTCATCGCCATCGTGCCCGATCTGCTCAACCTCTTCGGTGTCGGACCCGACACGGCGGCAGCATTGGTCATGAGCGCCGGCGACAATCCTGAGCGCCTGTATTCAGAAGCGGCCTGGGCCCACCTCTGCGGTGCGTCGCCCATCCCGAAGGGCTCGGGCAAGTCGAGCGGCAGAGTCAAGGTTCACGACGGTGGGGACCGCCAGGCCAACAGCGCGCTGTGGCGCATCGTCATGGTGCGCATCGCCCACGATCCCGAGACCCAGCTCTACTTCGAGCGTCGCGTGAAAGAAGGAAAGACCAAGCACGAGGTCATTCGCATCTTGAAGCGCTACGTCGCCCGCGAGGTCTATCGCTACCTGCCTCGCGGCTAAATCCCCGGGCTGGGGGCCTGGCTTTCCCCACTTCTGTCGGCCTTCGGGTCTGACTTCCCAGCGATTCGCCGGCCCTCAGCCCCGGGCTCACGATCTCGAAAACGCGTGACCAAATAAGAGCTTGTCCTCGACTCGAGTGACTCATCAATGTTCTGTCCGCTGTTTTCACTCCCGAGCCCCCAAAGAGGGGTTGACAGTGATAGGAGCGTCGCCGGCCTGGGGTCGGTGTTATACGCCGTTTGGGACGGCCGTGCTTCATGCAGCAAGCACCAACGAGTAGCAGCGGTCAAGGGTGGCCGAAGGCCAGCGGAGCGGCCCTTGAGGGCTGCGCCGTGACTCCACTCGACGTCCCACAATGGAGTTGGCCGGGCGCCCAGCGGCCGGCCTGGATGCGCAGTTGGGCCACTTTTCGGACGGGTGCGGACCCTGTAACACAGCACCCGCAAAATACATATGAGTCAATGTGTGTCACTGGAGCCAGTGCACCCAGTCGTGTTCGGTTTCAGGAGGTGACTCCAACAACCGAGTCAGCGACGCAATGAGGTTCTCCGGGTAGGCGACACCACCACGGTGGAAGCGTCGGGGCGACGTGAAGACCACTCCGGCGTGGTGTTCACCTGTCGCCACCCAGGACCGCACGATGCGATCGAAGTCCTTGGCGTTCTCGGTGACGATTGCTCTTTCCTCGGCGCTGGCACGGAGTAGCAGCTCCTCGTCCGACAGGGTCGCCAAGTCGGGGAGGTCAGCTGCAGCCACCACGTCGTACCCGGCAGCGGTGAGCCGTTGTGCCGCGAGGCGGGAATGATGGACGTCGAGCAGTAGCTTCACCCCGCCAGAAGGCCTTGGCGCCGCTGCCACGCCGCCTCGAGCTCGTCAGCTACTGCAACGTTGTCGGCGATCTCTTCGTCGATCTCGGTGGTGAAGTCGGCGTAGTAGTTCAACACGGCATCGATCTGTTGGTGGGACAGGCCGAGGAGCTCGGCCGCACGGCCGATGCGGTCCTCGGGGGGGACGTCCCCGCCAACGAGCCCGCCGACCACCTCCCAGACTTCCGGGCCGCCGATGAGCCCGGCTCGACGACCAGACGCACCGTCACGGAAGACGATCATCGGGTGGCGCCGTGCGCGGAGGCCCTCCTCGATGAGCTCCTCGGCCAGGGCCGAGGTCGAGACATTGCGAGCTCCGGCCTCGGCCTTGAGTCGGTCGGCCACCTCGGCCCGACGGAAGCGGATGGATACGGGAGTCACCATGACTACAGTGTAGTCACCGGCCGTGCTCAGTCATGAACGGCGCGGCGGGCCTCTCAGGGCTCTCGAGCAAATGACGGGCGTTCGCCGGCGACCGAAGTAGGTGGGCCGTTTCCTCGAGGGCCACGTAGTCCGCCCTCGAATGACACAGCGTCTCCCTCATTGGAGGTGATCTCGATCGGCTGGCGGTCGTCGTTCACCTGCTCGATCAGGGTGAAGAGGTTCTTCCGGGCCTCGTTTGCCGTAATTCCCATCGGACCAGCGCTTTCTGTCGTTCCAGAAGACGCTCCGGCGGCAATAGATCGGGCCGCAGCGGACGTCATTGGCGAGCGCTTCTTCGGCGAAAAGGCCAAAAGGGCCGCAGGCACGAAATCTCCGCGCCACTTCCGCGCCAATCCTTCCGAGGGGTCAGGCACCCCGGAATCTTGAGGCCCTGACCAGGGGTTTTGAGTCGGGCTGCCCGGATTTGAACCGGGGACCTCTGCGTCCCGAACGCAGCGCGCTAACCAAGCTGCGCCACAGCCCGTCCGCCCCCCGGAGGGAGCAACGGGCCACACTACCGCGGCGTCAGCCCGCCGCTTCCCCGGCGCCGTTGGCCGACGCGTCCCCGGTTGCCGAGCCGCTCGTCGTCGCCCGCCAGGTCACCGGAGGGCCGGCCTCGCCGCCGGCGAAGGTCGCCACCACCTGTGCCACCCGGCGCTTGTCCATCTCCACCACCCGCATGTCCCAGTCCCCCACGCGGACCGACTCGCCCTCGGCGGGGATGTGGCCGAAGCGCTCGAAGAGCAGGCCGCCCAGCGTGACGTACTCGCCGTCGGGGATCTCGATGCCGATGCGATCCCGCACGTCGTCGACGTTGGTCTGCCCGTCGATCAGCCACCGCGTGTTGTCGACCCGGACGATGTGCGCCTCCTCTTCCTCGTCGAACTCGTCGTGCAGATCGCCCACGAGTGGCTCCAGGAGGTCCTTCACCGTGAGCAGGCCCGCCACGCCGCCGTACTCGTCGACGACGACGGCCACGGCCCGCCGGTGCTTGCGCATGTCCGCCAGCGCCTCCAGGACGCCGAGCGACTCGGGCAGGAGGTAGGGCTGGCGCACCTTGCGGGAGATCTCCAACGGGCTGGGGTCGGTGGCGTCCCTGGCCTCGTCGCCTGTCGCCGCGAGCCGGGGCGGTTGGTGCGGAAGATGTCGTTGACGAACAGGATGCCGATGAGGTCGTCGAGATCGTCGTGGACGACCGGGAAGCAGCTGTGCCCGGACGTCCGCACCGCCTGCGCGATGTCCTCGGCGTGCACCGGGATGGTGAGGTACGTCACGTCGACCCGCGGCGTCATCACCTCGCGGACGTCCATGTCGCGCAGGTCGGCGAGCGCCTCGGTGATGAAGCGCTCCTGCTCGGATGCCTCAGCCTCGAGCGACTGGCCCTGCCGGTCCGCCCCGCCCGGCCCGTCGGCGCCCACGGAGCGGCGCCACAGTCGTCGTGATCGGTGTGCCACGGCGGCGCCGGGTCAGGGTCGCGACTCGGGTCCCGCCTGCAGCTGGGGTCCCGCCCACCAGCACGGGTACGGGCGTGAACGAGTCGTCTGCGAAGGTGCCGCCGTCGAGCAGTGCGGCGACGGCGCGCCGGAGCCGGAGCGGGTCGAGCGGCTTGACCAGCCAGCCCTCGGCGTCCGATCGGCGGGCGAGGAAGACGTCGGGTCGCCGATCGAGCAGCATGAGCACCGCGATGTGGTCCAGCGCGTCGTAGGACTCCTGCAGGCGCAGCTCCAGGCACACGGCCATGCCGCCCATGTTGCCCATCTGCATGTCGACGATGAGCAGGTCGGGCGATTCCTCGGCGACGAACGCCACCACCTCGGGGCCCGAGGTCACGGCGCGCACTTCGATGTCGGGCCCGCTGATGACCGCCTCCACGTCCTTGCGGAGCGTGGGTGCGTCGCTGGCGACCAGGATGGTCTGCACCGCGGGGACACTATCGGACCCGCCGGCGCCGCCGAAAACCCGGCGGCGCCCCGCGTCCGCACGGCCGCGCACGGCGCCTCAGGAGAAGAGTTGGTCGGCCGCCCGCTGCAACCCGAGCAGCTCGTGCACGTCCTGTCCGAAGAGAGGGATCCGGCCGACCGGGGCCGGCGCCACCTGCGCGGCCAGCCCGGAGAACGCCCCCTCCTCCCGGGTCGCCAGCGCGTTGAGCGCCGCCAGGTTGGCCTCCAGCGCGCTCGAGCTCGGGTGCGCCGTCCGCGGCCTGGCCGCTCCGCCGCCGTCCCCGAAGGACGGCGCGATGCGGTTCACCACCAGGGCGGCCACGGCGACGTCGCGCTCGGCCAGCTTCTCGGCGAAGAAGCCGGCCTCGGTGACGGCGTCGGGCCGGGCCGAGGTGACGAGGACGTAGGCCGTCGCCGGGTCGGCCAGCAGCTCGTGCACCGCGCTGGCCCGGCTCCGGAACCCGTCCTCCATCCCCTCGAAGGCCTGGAAGAAGCCGACCGCGTCCTGCACGATCTCGGCGCCGGCCACCTTGGAGATCGTGCGCAGCAGGGCCTGGGTGGCCACGCCGACCGCGCGCAGCGACATGCGGGTCGGCACCAGCAGGGCCCGGAAGAGGCGGTTCTCCAGGAAGCGGGTCAGCCGCCGCGGCGCGTCGAGCAGGTCGAGCGCGTTGCGCGTCGGCGGCGTGTCGACGACCACGATGTCGAACTCGCTCGGAGTGGACCAGCTCGTAGAGCTTCTCCATGGCCATGTACTCCTGCGTGCCCGAGAGCGCGCCGGCGAGATTCTGGTAGAGCCGGTTGGCCAGGATGGACTCGGCCTGCTCCGGCGTCCGCGCGTAGCGCTGCACCAGGTCGTCGAACGTGCCCTTCGAGTCGAGCATCAGCGCGTGCAGGTGGCCGGGCCAGTCGCCCTGCACCTCCGAGGGCGTGTTGGGCAGCGACTCCACGCCCAGGGCGTCGGCCAGCCGCCGCGCCGGGTCGACGGTGACCACGCAGGAGCGCCGGCCGGCCCGGGCCGCCGCCAGCGCGAAGGTGGCCGACACCGTCGTCTTGCCGACGCCGCCCGACCCGCAGCACACCACGACGGACCGCTCGGTCACCAGCTCGGGCAGCGTCTCCGGCGCCGGGCGCTGCGCCCCGCCCGTGCTCTCCGCCCCGGTCGTGGCGCTCACGACGCCCCCTCGGGCACGAGCGCCGTCACCGCGCCGGCCAGCGCGTCGGCCAGCACCTGGGTCTGGGCCGGCCCGATGGAGGCCGCGTCGAGCGCCGGCACGAGGAGGTGGGGCAGGGGCAGGTCCCGGCGCAGGCGCTCGATCTGCTCGGCCGAGACGGCGTGGCGGGCCAGCCGGAAGTCCCGGGCCTCCTCGAGTGCGGCCAGGTGCTCCGGCGCCACGGTCAGGCCGGCCGCCGCCGCCACCTCGGCCGCCGGCTGCTCCAGCCCGACGGGCTCGGGGTCACAGGCGTTGACGATGACCGGGCCCAGCTGGACGCCCGCCTTGTCCTCGAGGGTGTAGGCGGACTCGATCGTCTCGGAGACCGGCAGCTCCTCGGGCAGCGTGACCAGGATCACCCGGCAGCGGGCCGGGTCGCTCAGCAGGTCGACGACGTCCTGGGCCTGGGTGCGCAGGGGCCCGCCCCGGGCCGCGCTGACCATCCCGCTGGCCGAGGTCAGGAACGTGATGGCGTGGCCGGTGGCCGGGGCGTCCACCAGGATCAGGTCGGCGACGCGGTCCCGCTCCAGCTGCTTGACCTTGCCGAGGACCAGCACGTCGCGGATGCCCGGGATGGCGGTCGAGACCACGTCGAGGATCCCCGAGTGCGCCAGCCGCTTGGACACGCGCTTCAGGCCGTGGTCCTCGAGATACTCCACCAGCGCGTCGTCGGGCGTGAGCCGCCGGGCCCGGACCGAGCCGGTCGGCCGCCCGTCCCGGCCCCCGCGCCGGTCCGCCCGGCACGCGGGTGCCAGCAGGACTTCTTCGTAGCCCAGGTCCCCGTGGCGGCCGAAGGCGGCCGTGATGCCCGACTTGCCCTCGAGCTCGACGATGAGCACCGATTTGCCTGCTCCGGCGGCCATCTTGGCCAGGGCCGCGCTCATGGTCGTCTTGCCCACGCCACCCTTGCCGGCGACGACGAGGACGTGGCTCTGTGCGCAGAAGGTACCCACGTCCATGCTGGGCCGAGCGTAGTGGCCGGGCCCCGGCCGCAGATCGATCGCCGGCCAAAGATCCTGGTCACACCCCTTGAAAGCGACCACCCCCGGCGGTAGCTTGACCCCAGCGGGGGGATCCGATGTGCCCTATCGGGGGGTTTTGATGCACCAGGGACAAGACATGTGGCAGTTGAAGGCAGCGTGCCGGGGACCGCAGGCTGCGGTGTTCTTCCCCCCGTCGCACGCGGAGCGCAAGGAGGAGAAGGCCTCGCGCGAGATGCGGGCCAAGACCATCTGCGACCAGTGCCGCGTACGCGGCGATTGCCTCGAGTACGCCATCAGGATTCGCGAGCCGCACGGGATCTGGGGTGGCATGAACGAGATGGAGCGCAAGCTCATGCTCGACCGCCGGGCCAGCTGACCCGGCCACCGACGCTTCGCCGCCCTCGCCTCAGTGCGGGGGTGTGATCTTCAGCTCCTGGTCCGCCGCCAGCACGCCGCGGCTGTCGCACACCGCTCCGGGCTTGTCGCCGTCGACCGCGCAGATGGAGGCCGTGATCTCGTTGGCCGCCGTCACGACGGCCTGGGTCAGCGGGCTGGCCGGCGTGGCGAGGTCGCCGGCGATCTGGCTCTGCGAGAGCCCGGACAGCACGCCCGGGGCGAAGCTGGCGCCGTTGAGGACGTAGCGGTTGGCCACGTCGAGCGAGCGCGAACGTGTTGGCGCTCGCCCGTAGCTGGCGATGGCCGCGGCCTGCCGGGCGTCGGGCGTCTGCAGGCTGAGATAGCGCCCCCCGGTGGGGTTCAGCGAGCTGTAGCGCTCCACGGACTCGAGGATGAGGTACTTGCTCGTGTACGAGACGTTCCAGAAGGTGAACGTCGACAGGTCGGCGAACGCGGTGGTGCGCGCTCGACTGCATGAGGCCGAGCTGGTTGAAGGTGCCGAAGCGCGACAGGGCCAGGATCAGCGGCCAGCGCTGGACGGCGGCGTAGGGCGCGAACTCGGCCCCGTAGAAGAACACCACCGGCTGGGGCGGCCCGCCGTCGGCCGTGGCCAGCCACAGCGGCGCGTTGCCGTTGCCGGCCGGCTGCGGCGCCTGCACCGGGTTGGCCGGCGAGCTCACCCCGACGGCGTCGTAGACCGAGGCCGGCACCGACGTCATGGTGGAGACGAGCGACGACGGCGCGGGGCTGAAGGTCTCCACCGTCGACGTGGTGCTCGGGCCCGAGTTGTCCCGCACCAGGACCAGCGCGCCGAGCAGGCAGATGGCGACGATGATCAGCCCGAGAGCGAGGTAGCGACGCGGGATGTGGCGCAGCGTGGGCGCCGACGCGGGCTCGGTGGCGGGCTGGCTCATGGACCGGGTCAGGTTAGCCAAGGGGTGCCCCCGTTCCGGGGGCGCCGCCTCCTGCTGCCGGTACCCTCTCCGGCGTGCCTCCATCGGCTCCCCCTCCACCAGCGGCCCCCGCGGCCACGTCCGGCCCGGCCCCGGTGGAGATCCGCCCGGCCGCCACCGTCATGCTGGTGCGCGACGCCCCGGCGCCGTCGGGCGGGACCTCCCTCGAGGTGCTGATGGTGCGGCGCAACCTGCGCTCGGACTTCGTGGGCGGGGCCTACGTGTTCCCCGGCGGGGCCGTCGACCCGCTCGACGGGGGCCCCGAGGCGGAGGCCATCTGCGCCGGCCGGACCGACGCCGGGGCCAGCGCGCTGCTGGGCTTCGAGTCGGGCGGCCTGGCCTACTGGGTCGCCGTGGTCCGCGAGACCTTCGAGGAGGCGGGCATCCTCCTGGCCCGGCGCGAGGGCGGCCCCGACCTGCTGGCCGGGGACGCCGAGGAGGAGGCCCGCTTCGCCGCCGAGCGGGTCGCCGTCAACAGCGGCACGCGCCGCTTCCTCGACCTCTGCCGCGACGAGGGCCTGCGCCTCTCGGTCGGCGACATCCACTACTTCGCCCACTGGATCACCCCGCGGGGCGCGCCCCGCCGCTACGACACCCGCTTCTTCGTGGCGGCGGCGCCGCCCGGCCAGATCGCCGCCCACGACGCCGGGGAGACCATCGCCGAGGTCTGGATCTCGCCCGCACGACGCGCTGGCCCGCCACCGCGCCGGCGAGATCGAGATCATCTTCCCGACCATCCGCAACCTCCAGGTCATCGGGCGCTTCGCCACCAGCGCCGCGCTGCTCGAGGCGGCCGAGGAGGCATCGAGCGCGGTCCCGGCCATTGAGCCGCGGGTCGTGCCCGACGGCAACGGCATGCGCATCGTGCTGCCGGGCGACCCCGGCTACGAGCGCGGCGCGGTGCCCGACCCCGGCGACGGCAGCGCCCGCGGCGACTTCAACGAGGCGGTGCGCGAGGTCTCCATGCGGGCCAACGAGGAAGGCCCCGACGCCGCGCCCGGCCCGCGCCCCGGCGGCGGGCTACCCGCGACTGCCGTGATCCCGGCGGTGCCGGACTTCGGCATCGGCCCCGCCCCCGTGCCGGGCCGGGTGGACGAGGTGGCCCCGGCGTCCGGCGCCTGACCGCCCCCAATCCGGGCCTCATGACCGGGCCGGGGACCAACACCTACCTCGTCGGGGACGCCGAGCCGGTCGTCGTCGACCCCGGCCCGGCCGACGCCGCCCACACCGCCGCCATCGTGGCGGCCGCCGCCGCGTTGGGCCCGGTCCGCACCATCCTCGTCACCCACACCCACGTCGACCACGCGCCGGGTGCCGCGGCGCTGGCCGCGGCCACCGGCGCCCGGGTCGTCGGCTTCGGCCCCGCCGAGGGCTTCGAGCCCGACGAGTGCGTCGGGGAGGGGTGGACCCTGTCGTGTCCCGGCACCGCGGCCGGCGGGACCTGACGCTGCGGGCGCTGCACACCCCGGGCCATGCCTCCGACCACCTGTGCTGGCTCGTCGAGGAGCACGCCCTCCTGCTGACCGGCGACCACGTCATGCACGGCTCGACCGTGGTGATCCGCCCGCCCGACGGCGACCTGCACCAGTACCTGGCCAGCCTGGCCCGCGTCCGCGACGCCGGCGCCGCCGATCCGCACGCTGGCGCCCGGGCACGGGCGGCTGATGGACCACGTGCCCGAGGTGATCGACGCGCTGGTGGCCCACCGTCTCGGGCGCCACGAGACCATCGCCGCCGCCCTGCCGGATCGTGGCGAGGGGACGGTCGACGAGCTGCTCCCCGAGGTCTACGGCGACGTCACCGAGAAGCAGCTCCCGGTGGCCCGCTTCTCGCTCTGGGCCCACCTGCGGGCGCTGGGCCAGGAGGGCAGGGCGCGGTCGACCGGCCGACGCTGCCGGGGGCGGAGGACACCATCGAGACCCGCTGGGCCGCCGCCTGACGTCGCAGCCGCGCCCGACGCTCGGTCAGCCCGTCGCGCGGACGTCCCCCTGGGCCACCGCCGCCTCGACCCGCTCCATCAGGCGGGCCGAGCAGCCCTGCACGTCGACGATCGGCGCCACGTCCTCGGCGATCACGCCGGGCCATCTCCTTGAAGACGGCGCCGAGCTCGCTGTCGTCGCCCGCCATGGCGACGGGCACGCCGGCGTCCCCGCCGGCCGCCAGGTCCGGGTGCAGCGGGATGGAGCCGATCAACGGCACCCCGAGGCCCTGGGCCAGGCGGGCGCCCGCCGCCCGATCCGAAGAGCGCGTAGGTGGTGCCGTGCTCGCAGGTGAAGTCGCTCATGTTCTCGATGACCCCCGCCACGCGCAGGTAGCCGCGGCGCGCCATGTCGGCCGCCCGGGCCGCCACCTTCTGGGCCGCCACGGGTGGCGTCGTGACGACGAGGAGCTCGGTGCGGGGCAGCAGGCGGGCCAGTCCCATCTGCACGTCACCCGTCCCCGGGGGCAGGTCGATGAGGAGGTAGTCGAGATCGCCCCAGTGGGCGTCCTGGAGGAACTGCTGCACCGCCCGGGTCAGCACCAGCCCGCGCCACATGATCGCCTGCTCCTCGTCGGCCAGGAAGCCCATCGACAGCACCCGCACGGTGCCCGATCCGATGGAGCGCTCCAGCGGGACCATCTTCCCCGCCCTGGCCTCGACGTCGCCCTCCATGCCCAGCAGGCGGGGGACGGAGAAGCCCCAGATGTCGGCGTCGAGGATCCCGACGACCAGGCCCCGGGAGGCCAGCGCCACGGCCAGGTTGACCGTGACGGACGACTTGCCGACACCGCCCTTGCCCGAGGCGATGGCCAAGACCCGGGTGGAGGTGGCGATCGCCGTCTCGGGTGCGTCCTCGCGGGCCTTCCAGCGGGCCCGCGCCATGACGGCGGCGCGCTCGTCCGCGTCCATGGCGGCCACCTGCACGTCGACGGAGCGGACCCAGTCGAGGGACCGCACGTGGTTCACCACGTCGCGCTCGATCTGGCTGCGCAACGGGCAGGAGGCGATGGTCAATGCCACGTCGACGGTGACGTCGCCGTCCTCGACGCTGATGCCCCGGACCATGCCGAGGTCCACGATGGTGTCGCCCAGTTCGGGGTCCACCACCGCCCGCAGGCAGTCGCGGACCTCCTCCTGGCGGTCGCTCCGGCGCGGACTCCCCCGACGGGGTCGTGGGGGTGCCGGGAGGTGTCATGCCCAGGAATCGTACCTGCGTGGCGGCGAATTCCGGCCCGTCGCAGGTCGGGTGCTCGACTCCGCCCGGCGCCGGTAACATGGTCCTCGTCCGTGGCGCACCGTGCACCCCGGGCGGTCGGTCGCCAGGCGTAGGCGCAACGAGGAGGATCCAGTGACGACGATGTCCACTTCCGTCAACATCGGGAAGAAGCCGGCACCGGTGACGCTCAGCGATGACGCGGCGGCCAAGGTCGCCGAGTTGCTGGCCCAGGAGGAAGGCGAAGAGCTCGCGCTGCGGGTTGCCGTCAAGCCCGGCGGTTGCTCGGGCTACAGCTACGAGATGTTCTTCGACACCGAGGTCATGGCCGACGACGTGGTGCGCGAGTTCGGCGCCGTCAAGGTCGTCGTGGACTCGGCCAGTGCCGAGCTGCTGACCGGCTCCATGCTCGAGTACAGCGACGGCCTGCAGGGCGCCGGCTTCAACATCGTCAACCCCAACGCCACCCGCACCTGCGGTTGCGGCTCCTCCTTCAGCTGAGCTTCGGGCGCCCCGCCCCCTGAGCGGAATCGGTTCCAGCCCCGAGCAGACCCCGGGTCTCGGCGCGCCCGCGCCCCGATCCGTCCCGTTCGTCCTCAATGGCGACGCGGTCGCGGTGGACGACGGGATCAGCCTCCTGGACGCACTGCGCGAGGAGCTCGGCTGCCGCTCCGTCAAGGACGGCTGCAGCCCACAGGGCCAGTGCGGATGCTGCACCGTGTGGGTCGACGGCGCGCCCCGCGTCGCCTGCGTCACGCCCGTCCGCCGCATCGCCGGACGTCAGGTCACCACCCTCGAGGGAGCGCCGGAGGAGCTGCGCGACCGCTGGGCCGCCGCGTTCGTCGCACACGGAGCCAGCCAGTGCGGCTTCTGCACGCCCGGCATCGTCCTCCGGCTGGCCGCGCTCGAAGGGGCGGGATCGGGGAGGCCATCGTCGCGACAGGCCATCGAGGCCGCCCTGCGCGCGCACCTCTGCCGATGCACGGGCTGGCAGTCCATCGTCGACGCCGCGTGCAGCGCCCTAGGCGTCGACGGTGCGCCGAGCTCCTCCGCCGGCGATCCCGGAACCCGGTGCTGGCCGGGTGGCGCGCCCAGGTCGAGGGACCGGCCTTTCAGAGCTCGGGGCCCGAGGTGGTCCTCGGCGGCGGTGGCTTCGCCGACGACTCGGCGCCACCCGACGCGCTCGTCCAACTGGGCGCGGATGGACCGCTTGCCTACGGGCTTGCGCGCGGCCCGGGCCGGCAGCGGGCGGGTGCAGGGCAGGAACAGCACGGTGCCGCTGTCGCATCCGGTCGAGGTACCGGATGGCGACTGGGCGCTCACCCTCCAGACGACCTGGCTCGAGCCCGCCTATGTCGAGCCGGACGCCAGTTGGTCCCGCCCCGGCCAGCTGCCCGCCTCGCCGCTGGCGAACGGCGGCGCGTTCGGGGGGAAGCGCCACAGCCCGGTGCCTGCGACGGCGAGGGGGCTGGCCGACGCCAGCGGCGACACCGTCCGCGTGCTGTGGCGGCGCGAAGACGTGGTGCGCCGCGGGCCCAAGCGCCCACCCCTGGCGATCGCACTGCGTGCCGACGGCACCGGCGTCGTCCGGGTTGCGTGCACGAAGCGTGGGGCGGATCTGGAACCTCTGGTGGCCCGTGTGCGGACGCGCTGCCCTGGCGTCGAGGTCGAGATGGTCGACGTTGCCGGGCCGCCGGTGTCGTCCGACCTGCGCGGCGCGGGCTGGGCCGAGGTGCTCGCGGCGCGGGCCGTGCTCGCCGGCTCCGCCGGCCTGCCAGCGACGGCACCGCGGGGCGGGGCGGGGTCCATGTCGCCGTTCCCGGTGGGGGCAGCGCCCGCGTCGACATCGATGTCGGAGGTCCGGGCCGGGGCACGGTCGACGTGGACGTGTGGGCGGGCGAGATCCTCTGTCCCGTGACGCTGCGCTCCTACGCGCTCGGTGCGGTGCATCAGGCGCTCGGCATGGTGTGGAGCGAGGGAATCGCCCTCGATGCCGCTGGTGAGCCGGTCGACCTGACCATCCGCTCGTTCGGCATCCTCGCCGCGCGGGACATGCCCGAGGTGACGGTCCGGCTCCACGAGGAGGACGGCTGGCCCGTCAACGGCTCCGACGCGGTCTTCGTCGCCACCTTGGCGGCGGCGTGGATCGCCGAAGGGTTGCCCGGTCGCTGGCCGACGCGGCGCGACGCCGTGCGTGCGCCGGCGCGTGACGTGGCACCATCGGGGAGCTGAGAGGAGCACGCATGAGCCCAGCCGTTGGTCCCTATTCCCCCGTCCGCCGCGTCGGCGACTGGGTCATCACCTCGGGTCAGGTCGGCTTGGCCACCGACAGCGAAGGCGCGGCGCGTCTGGTCGAGGGCGGGACGGTGGCCGAGCTGCGGCAGGTGCTGCAGAACGTGGCGGATGTGCTCGCCGTCGAGGGGGCGACGCTGTCCGACGTCGTCAAGACGACGGTGTTCCTGCTCGACATGTCGGAGTTCAGCGCGGTGAACGAGGTCTGGGTGGAGTACTTCACCGAGAACCGGCCGACGCGCTCGGCCGTCGCGGTGGCGGCGCTCCCGATCGGCGCCCGGATCGAGGTCGAAGCCTGGGCCTACGCGCCGGTCGTCTGAGCCGACGGGGCCGAGGACGGCGCCGGTGACCCCGTGGCGCCGTTGCGTTGCGCCACGCCGGGGTGCCAGGCCACCTGCCCGAAGCGGTAGCCGACAGAACGGACGGTCTGGATCAGGTGGGCGTGCTCCTCGCCGAGCTTGGCCCGCAGGCGCCGGATGTGCACGTCGACCGTGCGGGCGCCGCCGTAGTACTCGTAGCCCCACACCCGGCTCAGCAGCGTCTCGCGGGTGAAGACCTTGGCCGGGTGCCCCGCCAGGAAGCGCAGGAGCTCGTACTCCATGTAGGTCAGGTCGAGGACGCGGCCCGAGACGGCGGCCTGGTACGTCTCGAGGTTGAGCATCAGCGGCCCGTACTCGATGATGTCGGGCCGCAGGCTCTGGCCGGTGCGCCAGAAGAGGTGTTGCAGGCGCGCCACCAGCTCGTCGGGCCGGGCGGGCAGGACGCAGAAGTCGTCGTAGAGGTCGTCGCGCAGCAGCAGCTCACCCACCTGGTCCGTCCCGATGGCGAGGAGCAGCGGGGTCATCGGCACCTCGCGCAGGCGGAGGTGGCGGCAGAAGGCGACGGCGGCGGTCATGTCGTCGCCGGCGACGACCAGCGCGCCCGAATAGCCGGTGGTGCGGCCGTCGGGCCCGGGGCCGCCACGTCGTCGGGTCCCGTCACGCTCTGGTGGCCGAGGCCCGCGTTCTGCAGCGCGAGGGTCACCTCGGCGGGGAGTTCGGCGGGGAAGCAGAGGAGAGGGTCCATCGGTCCGTCGTGATCAGAGAAGCGGCAGGTAGCGATCCAGCTCGAACTGGGTCACCTGGGCCTGGTAGGCGTCCCACTCCTCGCGCTTGTTCCGGATGAACCATTCGAACACGTGGTCCCCGAGCGTGTCCGCCAGCAGCTCGGAGCCCTCCATCTCGTTGACGGCGTCGTGCAGGCTCGAGGGCAGCTGCTCGATCCCCTTCTTCGCCAGTTCCTTCGGGGTGAGCGAGAACAGGTTGTCGTCGGCCTCGGGCGGCAGCGGGTAGTCCTCGGTCAGGCCGCGCAGCCCGGCGGCGAGAATGACCGCGAACGTGAGGTAGGGATTGCAGGCGCTGTCGGGCGCCCGGTATTCGAGCCGGGTCGACTCGGCCTTCCCCATCTTCACGACGGGCACCCGCACCAGCGCCGAGCGGTTGTTGCGGGCCCAGCTGACGTGGACCGGCGCCTCGTAGCCGCCGATGAGCCGCTTGTAGGAGTTCACCCACTGGTTGGTCACCGCGGTGATCTCGCGGGCGTGGTACAGCAGGCCGGCGATGAAGCGGCGCGCCACCTCGGAGAGCCCGTACTGGTCGTTCTCGTCGACGAACGCGTTGCGCTCGCCCTCCCACAGCGAAATGTGGGTGTGCATCCCCGAGCCCTGCACGCCGGCCAGCGGCTTGGGCATGAAGGAGGCGAAGACGCCTTCCTGGCGCGCCATCTCCTTGATCACCATGCGGGTGGTCATGACGGTGTCGGCCATGGTGAGCGCGTCGGTGTAGCGCAGGTCGATCTCGTGCTGGCTGTGTGCGTCCTCGTGCTGGGTGTGCTCGACGGGGATGCCCATCTCCTCGAGCATGAGCACCGAGCGCCGGCGCAGGTCACTCGTCAGGTCGGCCACCGACAGGTCGAAGTAGGACCCGGAGTCGAGGGTGACCGGGCCCCGCTCCGGGTCGGCGTCGGCGAAGTAGAAGAACTCGACCTCCGGGGAGGCGAAGAACGTGAAGCCGGCGGCGCGGGCCCGCTCGAGCGTCCGGCGCAGGGCGTGCCGGGGGTCACCCTCGAACGGCGTGCCGTTGAGGTTGGCGATGTCGCAGAAGACGCGGGCCACCTGTGCGTCGTCGTGGTGCCATGGCAGCAGCTGGAAGGTCTTGGGATCGGGGCGGGCCAGGACGTCGGCCTCCTGGACCCGGCTGAACCCGTCGATGGCCGAGCCGTCGAAGGTCATCCCCTCGTCGAGCGCGTTCTCCAGCTCGGCCGAGGTGATGTTGAACCCCTTGGGGGTCCCCAGCACGTCGGTGAACCACAGCTGGACGAAGCGGATGCCCCGCTCCTCCACGGTCCGGAGCACGTAATCCCGCTGGCTTTGCACCGCACAAGCTTCGCATGCCCGAGAACCACGCTCTTTCAGGACCCCGGTCCGAGCCCGGTCCGTGCCCGGTCTGCGGCTCCAGCGGGCCGACCGGGCGCGCCGGTAATCTGGGACGATGCCGCATCTGCGCCTCGCCGCCGCGCAGCTCAATACCGTCGTGGGCGACCTGTCGGGCAACGTGGAGCGGGTGCTCGCCGCGCTGGCCGCCGCCGAGGCGGCGGGGGCGGACATCTGCGTGGTGCCCGAGCTGGCCATCCCGGGCTACCCGCCCGAGGACCTCCTCCTCAAGCCGGGGTTCGTCGCCGACAACGTGACGGCGCTCGAAAAGGTCGCCGCCGCCACCGGGCACTGCGCCGTGGTGGTCGGGTTCGTCGGCGCCGCACCGGGCGGGGTCGGGCTTGGCCAATGCCGCCGCGGTGTGCGCGGGCGGCCGCGTGGTGGGCGTCTACCGCAAGCGCTTCCTGCCGAACTACGGCGTGTTCGACGAGCAGCGGTGGTTCGTGCCGAGCAACGAGCCGCCGCCGCTCTTCGGTGTGGCGGGGGCCTGGGTCGGCGTCTCCATCTGTGAGGACGTCTGGTTCGACGACGGCCCGGTCGCGCAGGCGGGGCGTGGCGGCGCCGACGTCGTCGTGAACCTCAACGCGTCGCCCTACAACCGGGGCCGGCGGGCCGAGCGCCTGGCCATGCTGTCGGGCCGGGTGGCCGAGGCCGGCTGCGCCATCGCCTACGTGAACCAGGTGGGCGGCCAGGACGAGCTGGTCTTCGACGGCGACTCCCTCGTGGTGGCGGCCGACGGGACGCTGATCGGATCGGGCGTCCAGTTCGCCGAGGACCTCGTCGTCGTCGATCTGCCCGTCGGATCCCACCCGCCGCGTGCCGTGACCGAGCTCCTGCCGCGCATTGCCGGTGACCGAGCCCCGCCGGGCCGACCGCCCACCGCTGCCGCCGGCGGCGCCCCGCCCGCCCTTGAGCGACCACGCCGAGGTGTACGCCGCGCTCGTCCTCGGCACGCGCGACTATCTCGGCAAGAACGGCTTCTCCGAGGCCGTCATCGGGCTGTCGGGCGGGATCGACTCGTCGCTGGTGGCCACCATCGCCGTGGATGCGCTCGGCGCGTCGCGGGTGCACGGCATCTCCATGCCGTCGCGCTACTCGAGCGAGGGCTCCCGCGACGACGCCGGCGCGCTGGCCGAGCGGCTGGGCATCGACCTCAAGACGGTCGCCATCGAGGAGGCGCACGTCGCGTTCGCCTCCATGCTGGCGCCGCTGCTCGGGCGCGAGCCCTTCGGGTTGACCGACGAGAACCTGCAGTCGCGCCTGCGCGGCGTGCTCCTGATGGCGATGTCCAACGCCAAGGGATGGATCGTGCTCACCACCGGCAACAAGAGCGAGATGGCCACGGGGTACTCCACGCTCTACGGCGATTCGGCGGGGGGCTTCGCGGTGATCAAGGACGTGCCCAAGACGCTCGTCTACGAGCTGTGCCGCTACCGCAACACGCAAGCGGTGCTCGAGGGGCTGCCGGGCCCCATTCCCGACAGCGTGCTCGACAAGCCGCCCTCGGCCGAGCTGCGCCCGGATCAGCGCGACGACCAGTCGCTCCCGCCCTACGAGGAGCTCGACCCGGTGCTGCAGGGCTACGTGGAAGGCGACCGCACCGCGGCGGACCTCGTGGCGGAGGGCTTCGATCCCGCGGTGGTCGACCAGGTCGTCCGCCTGGTCGACGGCGCGGAGTACAAGCGGCGCCAGATGCCGCCCGGCGTGCGCATCACGACCAAGGCCTTCGGCAAGGACCGGCGCATGCCCATCACGAACCGCTACCGCTCCTCGGCCCTGGGGGAGTTGGAGGAGGCGGGCGGTGCCTGAGGTGGACGTCGCCACGAGGGCGTGGCGCGGGCATCGACGAGCTGGCCGGGCTGATCGGCGCCTACTGCTGGGTCGAGAACCGGATCTTCGAGCTCAGCGGGGTCTGGGCGACGGCGCCGGGCGACGGCCCGCGGCGCCGGCCTCGACCCGGCGCTGCGGGTCTGGTGCGCCGGCGTGTCCCGGCGTCACGGACTGCTGGCGGCCCGCTGGGCCGAGCGGCTCCCGGTGCGGGCCGGCGTCGACCGGGGCGCGCTCTGGTGACCGCACCGGCCGGACCCCTGGCCGGGGCGCTCGACGCGCTGGCCGCCGCGCCCGACGCCCGGGTCGGCGTGGCGGCGATGGTCGAGACGGTGCTCCCCCGCCTGCGGGCGGTCTACGGCGTCCACCGGCGGACGGCGAGCCCGGTCAGCGAGGCCTCCGTCCTGGAGGTCCTGACGGGAGCCCACCGGGACCTGGCCGCCGAGATCAGTGGTGGCCGGGCCCTCCTGGAGGGGTCGGCCGAGGGGCTGACGAGGGACGCCGCGCTCGGGCGCCGAGATCGAACGGGCGTTTGACGAAACGCGACGTTTTCCCTGCTGTACCCGCATCTTGACAGCGCCATTACACTGTCTGGGCAGCCCACGTACGCCCGAAACGGTCGTCGGCTGCGCTATCACGAGCGCGACAGCCCGGCCAGGTTCCCCTGCCGTGGTCATGGGACGGAAGGTTTGGCGAAGATTTTGGCCAAGGAACGAATTGAGCGTGACGACGAGGATCTCGTCCGGCTCTACCTCACAGACATCGGTCAGTACCCGCTGCTGACCAAGGACGACGAGGTCCGGCTGGCGCAGGCCATCGAGGCCGGGCGTGACGCCGAGGCGGACGTCGCCAAGGCGCCCAAGGGGCTGACCACCGCGAAGAAGCGCGAGCTTCGCCGCGCCGTCATGGAGGGCGAGCAGGCCCAGCAGACCTTCGTGCAGTCGAACCTGCGCCTGGTCGTCTCGATCGCCAAGAAGTATCAGGCCTCCGGGCTCCCGCTCCTGGACCTGATTCAGGAGGGCAACCTCGGCCTGATGCACGCCGTCGAGAAGTTCGACTGGCGCAAGGGCTTCAAGTTCTCCACGTACGCCACCTGGTGGATCCGCCAGGCCATCACCCGCGGCATCGCCAACACGGGCCGGACGATCCGCCTGCCCGTGCACGCCGGCGACACGCTGGCCCGGGTGCAGAAGGCCCAGGCGCGCCTGGAGCTGAAGCTGGGCCGCCCGGCCACGTTGGCCGAGCTGGGCATCGAGGTCGAGATGCCCGAGGACAAGCTCGTCGAGGCGCTGCGCTTCCGGGCCGAGCCCCTGTCGCTGTCCGAGCCGTTGCGCGAGGACGGCGACGCCGAGCTGGGCGACGTGGTCGAGGACCGCTCCGCCGAGTCGCCCTTCGAGGTGGCCGCGGTGTCCCTGCTGCCCGACGAGATCGGCCGGCTGCTCTCTCCGCTCGACGAGCGTGAGCGCGAGATCCTGCGCCTGCGCTTCGGGCTGGACCGGGGCGAGCCCCGCACCCTCGAGGAGGTCGGCGAGCACTTCAACCTCACCCGGGAGCGCATCCGCCAGATCGAGGCCCGGGCCATGTCGAAGCTGCGCCACCCGTCCTCGGACACCGGGGCGCGTGATTTGCTGACCGTCTGACGGCGCGTAGGCTCTCCGACCATGAAGAAGCTGCTCATTCTCGCCGTGCTGGTTGCCCTGGGCGTTCTCGCCGCCCGCCGCCTGCGCGAGGCGTAGAAACCCAGAAGCCGCCGCCCTAGGCGGCGCGCCCGGCCAGCCTGGCCGCGGCGTGACGGCCCCGCAGGCCGCGCCGCCACAAGATGAGCGCCGCGCCGGCCACCGCCAGGCTCGTCGTCACGACCGGCGTGGTGCGCCCGACGCGGTCGCGCAGGCGGATCGGCTTGATGAAGTTGCGCACCTCCCAGCCGCGTTCACGCGCCACCTTGGCCAGGGCCCGGTCGGGGTTCACCGCCACCGGGCGGCCCACCGCCTCGAGCATCGGCAGATCGGTGCCCGAGTCGGAGTAGGCGCTGCTGGCCGCCAGGTCGAGCCCGGTGCGCTCCGCCAGCTCGCGCATCGCCGTGGCCTTGGAGTCGCCGTAGGCGTAGAAGGCCATGCGGCCGGTGTAGCACCCCTGCTCGTCGACTTCGCCTCTCGAGCAGATCGCCCCGTCCACGCCGAGCAGGTCGGCGAGGGGCAGCACGATCTCCTCGGGCGAGGCCGACACCAGATAGACGCGGTGACCGGCGGCCCGGTGCAGCTCCATGAGCTCGAGCGCCTCGGCGTACATGATCGGCTCCATCGTCTGGAGCATCGTCTCGCGGACGATCTGGCGGACCTGGGCCCGGTCCCATCCCTTGGTCAGCGCCAGCATCGACTCGCGGACGCGGACGAGGCGCTCCTCGTCGGCGCCGAAGTAGAGGTAGATCAGCTGGGAGATGGCGGCCCGCGCCACCATCCGCCGGTTGATGAGCCCGCCCTTGAGGAAGGGCCGCCCGAACGCGGCGATGGACGCGCGGTCGATGACCGTCTTGTCGAGATCGAAGAAGGCCGCCTCCATACCTTTAATGGTACGGGTGACCGGGCCCCCGCCTTGAGCCACCGTGACAATTGGAGGACGGGCCCGCGAACATTTGGTGCCCCTGAACTGGGGCGTCGCGGGGGTTGCCGGCTGGTTGCGGCTACGCCTTCTGCTCGGCGATGAACAGCGCGTGCACGGCGTCCTCGGCGTCCGCCGTGACCAGAACGAGGACCTCGTCGCCGGACTGGAGCGTCGTGTCGCCCCGCGGGACGACGAGGCGGTCGGCCCGGACCACGGCCACGACGACGGCGTCGCGCGGGAAGGCCAGATCGGCGATGGCGGTGTCGTTGGCCGGCGAATCCTCGGCCAGGGTGATCTCGACCAGGTGGGCCACGCCGCCCTTGAACTGCAGCAGCCGGACCAGCGAGCCCACCGAGACGGCCTCCTCGACGAGGGCGGTCAGGAGCTGGGGCGTCGACACCGAGACGTCCACCCCCCAGCTCTCGTTGAAGAGCCACTGGTTCTTGGGATGGTTGACCCGGGCCACGACGCGGGGGACGGCGAACTCCTGCTTGGCCAGCAACGAGATCACGAGGTTGTCCTCGTCGTCGCCGGTGGCCGCCACCACCACGTCGACGGTGGCGAGGCCGGCCCGGTCGAGCGAGGAGACCTCACAGGCGTCCGCCGCCACCCAGGTGATGTCGAGGGTGGGACGCAGGCGCTCCACCAGCTCGGGATCCTGCTCGAAGAGGAGCACCTCGTGGCCGTTGGCGTGCAGGTCGGACGCGATGGCGGTGCCCACGCTGCCCGCCCCGGCGATGGCGACCTTCACTTCCCGCCGTCCTGGGCGCGTGCCGTCGGTGCGGGCCAGCAGCTCGTCGAACTGGCGCAGGGCATCGTCGAGCACTGCGATGTGCAGGACGTCGCCCTCCTGGCCGACCAGCTCGCGGCCGTCGAGCCGGGGCACGCCGGCGCGGGTCACCGAGACCAGGCTGAGGTGCCCGGGTTGCTCGATCTCGGAGAGGGGCCGGCCGGCCCAGTCCTCGGGCAGCGACCGGTCGACCAGGGTGAGACGCCCGGTGGCGTCGGACCAGTCGCCGACGTCCTTGTCGGGCAGGAGGCGCCGGCGGACCTGGTCGATGGTCCACGTCACCGTGGCCACGGTCGGGATCCCGAGTCGCTGGTAGATCTCGGCGCGGCGAGGGTCGTAGATGCGGGCGACGACGTTGGGGATCTTGTAGTTCTCGCGGGCGATGCGCACGGTGAGGATGTTGGTGTTGTCACCGCTGGTGACCGCGGCCAGGGCGTCCGCCTCGAGCGCGCCCGCCTTCTCGAGGTCGTCGCGGTCGAACCCCGAGCCCACGATGCACGGGCCGTCCCACTCCTTCAGCCGGCGGAAGGCCTTGGCCGACTTGTCCAGAATGGCCACCGAATGGCCCTCGGCGCTGAGCGAGATGGCGAGGCCCGACCCCACGCGGCCACACCCGACGACGATGACGTGCACGCCACAGTGCAACACGCCGCGTCGGGTCTTGCAAAAAGCGGACTGGCACTGGACCGGCACCTCCGGTGATTGCTTCTACTGTGTGGCCGTGGCGACCCCGATCACGGCGGCCCCTGAGAAGGCGACCCCACCTCCGGTCCCCCTCCCCGGGCTCACGGCAGAATCCATCCCCGAGACCCGCCGCTACCGCCTGAAGAACAAGCTGCTCGGGCCGCCCGCTGGTCACCGAGCAGCTTGCCTCGGAGCGCCTGGGGCGGCCCATCGCACTGGGCGTGCTGGCGCCCGACTGCATCTCGTCCTCGGCCTACGGCACCGAGGAGATGCTGACCCAGCTGGTGCCCTACGTCGGCCTGGCCGCCTTCGCCCTGGTCGTTCCGATCACGATCGCCATCCTGGCCGTCCTCTTCTTCGTCACCCTCTCGTACCTGGAGGTCATTCAGCTCTACACCAAGGCCGGCGGTTCCTACGTCGTGGCCCGCGACAACTTCGGTCCGCGCATCGCGCAGATCGCGGCCGTGGCGCTGCTGATCGACTACACGGTGACGGTCGCCGTGCAGACGTCGGCCGGCACCGCCGCGCTCACCAGTGCCGTGCCCAGCCTGGCGCAGGTTCACCGTCGAGATCACGGTGGCGGTGATCCTGCTCCTCCTCTACGGCAACCTGCGCGGCATCCGCGAGGCCGGGAGCTACTTCGCCATCCCGACGTACTTCTTCATCTTCTCGCTGGCGAGCGTCATTGTGATCGGGTTCGTCAAGGAAGCGCTGGGAACGCTGCACTACATCCCTCTGCCGCCGGCGAGCGAGGTCTACGGCGGCAAGATCGGCACACCCGGGCGACGGCTGGCTGATGGGGCTGGCCTTCATCTTCCTGCTGCGCTCGTTCGCCAACGGCGGGTCGTCGCTCACGGGACTCGAGGCCATCTCCAACGGGGTGAGCAGCTTCCAGAAGCCGGAGGCCAAGCACGCCCGCCAGACGCTGGTGGCCATGAGCTCGACGCTGGCCTTCCTGGTGCTGGGCGTGACGCTGCTGGCCCGGTGGACCCACGCCGTCCCCTACGCCAACGGGACGCCGACGGTGGTGTCGCAGGAGGTCCGGGCGGTCTTCGGGACCAGCCCGGTCGGCCACCTCGCCTTCTACGTCGTGCAGCTGGCCACCATGCTCATCCTCTACACCGGCGGCAACACGAGCTTCAACGGGTTCCCCTACCTGGCCAGCTTCGTGGCCGGCGACCGCTTCCTGCCGCGCCAGCTGACGCGGCGCGGCCATCGCCTCGCCTTCTCCAACGGGATCCTCGTGCTGACGGGCGTGGCCCTCGCCCTCGTGCTCGTGTACAAGGCGCAGGTCGACGGGCTGGTGGCGCTCTACGCCATCGGCGTGTTCACCGGCTTCACCATGGCCGGGCTCGGGGATGGTGAAGCACCATCTGACGGCGCGGCAGGGCCACTGGAGGCGCAGCATCGCCGTCAACGGGTTCTCCGCCTTCCTGTCCTTCACGGTCGTGCTCATCTTCGCCGTGGCGAAGTTCAAGGAGGGCGCCTGGCTGATCTTCGTGGTCGGACCGCTCCTCTATATCGGGCTCATCCGCCTGCACCGCCAGTACGTGGCCGAGGCCGAGATGCTCGAGACGGGGGTGGCCGAAGCGTCCGAGGAGCCCATCCTGCGGCGCCACGTGGTCGTCGTGTTCGTCGACCGCCTCGACATGGCGGTGGTGCGCGCCCTGCAGTACGCGCGCACGCTGGCACCGGACGACCTGCGCGCGGTCCACTTCGACATCGACACCAAGGCGGCCCGGGAGCTCGAGGCCGATTGGGGCCGGTTCGGCCTGGGCCGGCTGCCGCTCGACATCATCGAGGTGCCGGACCGCCGCCTGGGCCGGGCGGCCATAGAGCTGGTGGCGGACGCCACCCTGGACGGCGACACCGAGTGCACGGTGCTCCTGCCCCGGCGCAGCTACGGCCGGGTCTGGCAGCGCTTCCTGCACGACAGGACGGCCGACAAGATCGCCGCCGTCCTGGGCCAGGTGCCGCACGTGAGCGCCACCATCGTCCCGTTCGCCGTGGGCGGCCGGTTCGGCGAGCGGGTCCGCTCGTACGGCCGCTCGGTCCAGCGGGCCCGCCTGGCCGACGCGCCGGGCGCCGGGCCGGCGCCGGTCGACGACCGAGGGGCGGACGGGCGTCGACCGCATGGGGCGGCGGGACGGACCCAAGGCGCCCGGCGACCGTCCTGGCGGCCGACCAGACACTGGCGCTGCGGGCCGGCGCCACGACGCCCATCGCCTCGGTGGTGCCGCGCCAGCGCATCCGGGTGGCCGGGCGGGTGAAGTCGGTCCGGGTCCAGCCCCGGGCGGGGACCTCGAACCTCGAGTGCGTGCTCAGCGACGGGACGGGGGGCCTGCTGCTGGTCTTCCAGGGCAGGCCGAAGATCGCCGGGATCGAGCCGGGCGCCCGCCTGGTGGCCGAGGGAATGGTGGGCACCTGGGGCCGCCGGCCCGCCATGCTCAACCCCTCCTTCGAGCTGGTGCAGGGGGCGCCGAGCGATCCGGCGGAGTCCTGAGCGTTTCGCCCGGGCCGACGCTGCTCGGGCGCAGGCCAAATTGCCGGACCGGTCGCCAGTCGCTAACGTCCCCCCCGGCCCGGCGTCGGGTGCGACCCCACCGTGCGCGCCGTCGGCCTGGGGTGATGACATCGAAGCAATGGTGCTGAGCGCTGCCGCACCGCACGGAGGAGGGCGCCTCCATCCCCTCCCCGCCAGACGGACAGGAACAGAAAGGGCACACCGGGAATGATCAGAATGCTCGCAGCCAAAGGCGGCTACCAGGCCTTCCACCTCGGTGGAGTCGACAAGACATGGCTGTACATCTGCCTGGTCGCCGGCATCGTCGGCATCGTCTCCGGCCTGCTCCTGGCGCGCAACGTCCTCTCCTTCGACCAGGGCACCGCGAAAATGAAGGAGATCGCACTGGCGGTCCAGGAAGGGGCCCAGGCGTTCCTGGCGCGCCAGTTCCGGGCCATCGTGATGATCATCATCCCCCTGGCCATCCTGATCTTCTTCACCGCCACCAAGGTGGTGCGGCCTGACGGTTCAGCGTCGCCCTGACCTTCGCCGCAGGACGGCCTCTACCGGGTGATCTGCTTCCTCTTCGGCGCGGCCTTCTCCGGCCTGACCGGCTTCATCGGCATGAGCATCGCCGTGCGGGGCAACGTGCGTACGGCGGCAGCGGCCGCCCAGGGCGGCGGCATGAAGGAGGCCCTGCGGGTCGCCTTCCGCACCGGCGCCGTGACCGGCATGCTCTGCGTGGGCCTCGGCCTCGTCGGCGCCACCGCCATCGTCCTCATCTTCCAGAACTCGGCCACGGCCGTCCTGATCGGCTTCGCCTTCGGGGCCTCCCTGCTCGCCCTCTTCATGCGAGTCGGCGGCGGCATCTTCACCAAGGCGGCCGACGTCGGAGCCGACCTGGTGGGCAAGGTGGAAGCCGGCATTCCCGAGGACGACCCGCGCAACGCGGCCACCATCGCCGACAACGTGGGCGACAACGTGGGCGACTGCGCCGGCATGGCCGCCGACCTCTTCGAGTCCTACGAGATCACGATCATTGCCGCGCTGATCCTGGGGTACTCCGCCTTCCGCTTCCACCACACCACGGCGGCGGTGCTCTACCCCCTCATCGTCCCGGCCATCGGGATCTTCGCCTCCGTCATCGGCGTCGTGGTGGTGCGGGCCCGCACCAAGGACCGCAACGCGCTCGCCCCGATCAACCGCGGCTTCTGGCTGGCTGCCGTGCTGACGGTGATCGGCGCCTTCTTCGTGGCGCAGTACTACGTGCACGACCTCAAGGTCTTCTACGCCGTGCTGACCGGAGTCATCCTGTCGCTGGTCGCCAGCCAGATCACCGAACAGTTCACCTCGACCGAGCGCGGGCCGGTCAAGGAGATCGCCGCGTCGGCACGAACCGGTCCGGCCACCACGGTGCTGGCGGGCATCTCCATCGGTCTCGAGTCCTCCGTCTGGGCCATCATCGCCATCGCCATCGCCATCGGCGTGGCCATCGGGCTGGGTGACGGCAACATTGAGCTCACCTTCTACCTGGTGGCCCTGATCGGCATCGGCCTCCTGGCCACTGCCGGCATGGTCGTCTCGGAGGACAGCTTCGGCCCGGTGTCGGACAACGCGGCCGGCATCGCCGAGATGTCGGGCGAGTTCACCGGTGAGGCCGAGCGGGTCATGGTGAGCCTCGACGCCGTGGGCAACACCACCAAGGCCATCACCAAGGGCGTGGCCATCGGCTCCGCCGTCATCGCGTCGGTGGCGCTCTTCGCCTCCTTCATCGAGACGATCGGCGAGCAGCTCCCGAGCCTGCACGCGACGCGGAGCCAAGCTGTTCTCGATCATTCAGATCAACGTGGCCAACCCGACCACGTTCATCGGCCTCCTCATCGGTGGCTCGATCGCCTTCCTGTTCTCGTCCCTGGCCATCCGCGCCGTCGGTCGCTCGGCCGGCACCGTCGTGCTCGAGGTGCGGCGCCAATTCCGCGAGCACCCGGGGATCATGGACTACACCGAGAAGCCCGAGTACGGGCGGGTCATCAGCATCTGCACCGCGGCGGCCCAGCGCGAGCTGGCCACCCCGGCGCTGCTGGCCATCCTGGCCCCGGTGATCGTGGGCTTCGGCATCAACTACCTGGCCCTCGGCGCCTTCCTGGCGGGCACCATCCTGACGGGCCAGCTCCTGGCCAACACGCTGTCGAACTCGGGTGGTGCGTGGGACAACGCCAAGAAGTACATCGAGGACGGCAACGAAGGCGGGCAAGGGCTCGGAGGCCCACAAGGCCGCCGTCATCGGGGACACGGTGGGTGACCCGTTCAAGGACACGGCCGGACCGGCGCTGAACCCGATGATCAAGGTCATGAACCTGGTCTCGCTGCTCATCCTCCCTGCGGTCATCAGCTTGCAGCACCACACGGGTGCCCGCCTCGCCATCGCCGGCGTCTCCCTGGTGATCCTTCTCGGCTGCGCTCGCCTTCTCCAAGCGGGGTTCCGAGGCGATGGACGCCGACGCGGCAGACGAGGTCCCCGCCGAAGCGGCACCCGCGACGCCGGTCGAATTGACCTGCTCAGGCGCATAGCCGACCGCCCTGCCGTCGCCCTGGCCGTGGACCCTGCCCTTGACAGGCGGGTGGCGGACCCCCACTCTGACGTGATCATGCCTTCCCTCTCACCGCACCGACAGCTGCCCCGCGGGGTGTGCCATGGGTAAGGCGCTCGTCATCGTGGAGTCGCCGGCCAAGGCCCGCACCATCGGCGGCATGCTCGGACCCGACTTCATCGTCGAGTCGTCGATCGGCCACATCCGGGACCTGCCGCGTGGGGCCGACGAGGTCCCGGCCGCCTACAAGGGCGAGTCGTGGGCGCGGCTCGGGGTCGACGTGGACAACGGCTTCAAGCCGCTCTACGTCGTCTCGTCCCCGAAGAAGTCGGTGGTGGCCAACCTGAAGAAGCTGTTGAAGGGCGCCGACGAGTTGTATCTCGCCACGGACGAGGACCGCGAGGGCGAGTCGATCGCCTGGCATCTCTCCGAGGTGCTGTCGCCGACCGTCCCCGTCAAGCGCATGGTGTTCCACGAGATCACGCCGACCGCCATCGCCCGGGCCGTCGAGGAGTGGCGCGACCTCGACCGCCGCCTGGTGG
Organism: uncultured Acidimicrobiaceae bacterium; assembly: GCA_963755655.1. Classification (GTDB taxonomy): domain Bacteria; phylum Actinomycetota; class Acidimicrobiia; order Acidimicrobiales; family RAAP-2; genus Bog-473. The sequence continues at coordinate 156,880 of CAVWKX010000012.1, read as the reverse complement.
ACGCCCAGGAGGCCCGCCGCATCCTCGACCGCCTCTACGGCTACGAGGTGTCCCCGGTCCTGTGGCGCAAGGTCATGCCGCGCCTGTCGGCCGGCCGGGTGCAGAGCGTGGCCACCCGCATGGTGGTCGAGCGCGAGCGGGCGCGCATGCGCTTCCGCTCCGCCACCTGGTGGGGTGTCGACGGCACCTTCACCAATGCCGAGACGTCAGGCTTCGGCGCCGCGCTGATCGGATTGGGCGGAGCCACGGTCGCCACTGGCAAGGACTTCGACGAGCACGGGGAACGGACCGGCAAGAGCGACGTGCGGGTGCTGGGCGAGGAGGAGGCGACATCGGTGGCCACCGCCCTGGTCGGCCGCTCCTTCACCGTGAGCGCCGTGACCGAGCGGCCCTTCCGGCGCTCGCCGGCGGCGCCGTTCATGACCTCGACCCTGCAGCAGGAGGCGGGTCGCAAGCTGCGATTCGAGCGCGCAGCGGGCCATGCAGGTGGCCCAACGCCTCTACGAGCAGGGCTTCATCACCTACATGCGCACGGACTCCACCACGCTGTCGGACGAGGCCCTCACCGCGGCTCGCAGCCAGGCCCGGCAGATGTACGGCGATGCCTACGTGCCCGAGGCACCGCGACGCTACGAGCGCAAGGTGAAGAACGCGCAGGAGGCTCACGAGGCCATACGTCCCTCCGGTGAGCGGTTCCGGACGCCCGAACAGGCCGGCCGCGAATTGTCGGGCGACGAGCTCCGCCTGTACGAGTTGATCTGGAAGCGCACGGTGGCCTCCCAGATGAACGACGCCACCGGGACGAGCGCGCAGATCCGCCTGACGGCCGAGGTGCCCGAAGGCCTGGCCCAGGGGCAGGAGGCCGAGTTCTCGGCCAGTGGCCGCGTCATCGCGTTCCCGGGATTCCTGCGCGCCTATGTCGAGGGGGAAGACGACCCCGACGCCGAGCTGGCCGACCGCGAGGTCGTGCTCCCGGCCCTCGCCGTGGGCGACGTCGTGGAGGGCAGCGCGTTCGAGCCCGGTTCGCACACCACGCAACCGCCGGCCCGCTACACCGAGGCCTCGCTCGTCAAGGCCATGGAGGAGCTCGGCGTGGGGCGCCCGTCGACCTACGCCAGCGTCATCGCCACCATCCTCGACCGTGGCTACGTGTGGAAGAAGGGGACGGCGCTCGTGCCGAGCTTCACGGCCTTCGCCGTCGTCGGGCTGCTCGAGCGCTACTTCGGCGACCTGGTCGACTACGGCTTCACGGCCGCCATGGAGGACGACCTCGACGAGATCGCCGCCGGGCGCGAGGAGGCCCTGCCCTGGTTGACGCGCTTCTACTTCGGTTCGAACGTCCCCGGCGCCGGCAACGGGCACGACTCGGCCCGGGGAGGCGACGAGGTCGAGGAGATCGGACTCAAGGCCTCGGTGGCGACGCACCTGAGTGGCATCGACGCGCGCGAGATCAACTCCATCCCGCTCGGCGACGGGACCGACGGCGAGCCGATCGTGGCCCGCGTCGGCCGCTACGGCCCCTATCTCCAGCACGGGGAGGACCGGGCCTCCATCCCCGACGACATGGCGCCCGACGAGCTCACGATCGAGCGGGCCGAGGAGATCCTGGCCGCGCCCTCCAACGACCGGGTGCTCGGCACCCACCCCGAGACGGGGCTCGAGGTTCAGGTCAAGGCCGGGCGCTTCGGGCCCTACGTCCAGGTGGGCGAGGTCACCGAGGGCGGCGACAAGCCGCGCACGGCGTCCCTCTTCTCCTCCATGGAGCCGAGCACGTTGACGCTGGAGCAGGCCCTGCAGTTGTTGCTGATCCCGCGCGTCATCGGGACGGACCCCGAGACGAACGAGGACGTGGTGGCCCACAACGGCCGCTTCGGCCCCTACCTCAAGCGCGGCGCCGACACGCGCAGCCTCGGCAGCGAGGAACAGCTGCTCACCGTGACGCTGGCCGAGGCGCAGGCGTTGTTCGCCCAGCCCAAGCAGCGCCGGGGACGGGCCTCCGCCGCGCCGCTCCGCGACCTGGGCACCGACCCGACCACGAATCTGCCCGTCGTCGTCAAGGACGGCCGCTTCGGGCCCTACGTCACGGACGGCACAACGAACGCCAGCCTGCGCAAGGGCGACGTCGTGGAGTCCATCGACATGGAGCGCGCGTCCGAGTTGCTGGCCGAGCGCCGCGCCGCCGGTCCCTCGACGCGGAAGAAGAAGGCGGCGAAGAAGGCCGCGCCGGCCAAGAAGAAGGCGACGACGAAGAAAGCCGCCGCCAAGAAGACGGCGGCCAAGAAGACGCCGGCCAAGAAGAGCGGGGCGACGAAGAAGGCCGCCGGCACCAAGAGGGCTGCGCCGACCGAACCGTTCTGAGATGCCGCCCCGGGGTCGCCTCATCGCACTCGAGGGCATCGACGGCTGTGGCAAGTCCACCCAGGCGGCCGCCTTGGCCGAGGCGCTCGGCGCGCAACTCACCTTCGAGCCTGGCGCGACGCCGGTCGGGGCCCGGCTGCGCGAGCTGCTGCTGGCACCCGAGGGGGCGCCGCCCTCGCCGCGGGCCGAGGCACTGCTGATGGCGGCCGACCGGGCCGAGCACGTCGCTCGCGTCCTCGAGCCGGCGCTGGCCGCCGGCGAGTGGGTGGTGAGCGACCGCTACGCGGGGTCGACCATCGCCTATCAGGGGTACGGGCTGGGGCTCAATATCGCCGCACTGGACGAGCTGGTCCGCTGGGCCACCGGGGGGCTGGCGGCGGACCTCTCGATCCTGGTCGACGTCGGCGTCGAGGTTGCGGCCGCCCGCCTGTCCGAGGCCGGCCGGGCCGGTGCGGACCGGATGGAGCGCCTGGGGCCCGGCTTCGCCGCCCGGGTACGCGAGGGCTTCCTGGCCCAGGCGGCACAGGACCCGGCGCACTGGGTCGTCGTCGACGGGACGGCGGAGGTCGCCGCGCTGACGGCGCATATCGTGGCCTCCGTGCGCGAACGACTCGGTGACGCGCCCGCTGGGCGGCGATGACGGCCGAAGCGGCGGCAGATCGTCCCGTCCCCGAGCTCTTTGCCGGCGTGGTGTCCCAGGACGCCGCGGTGGCGGCGCTGCGCGCCGCAGCCATCAACCCGGTCCACGCCTACCTCTTCCGGGGGCCGCCGGGGAACGGCGGGCTGGCCGCGGCCCATGGGTTCGCCGCTGCCCTGCTCTGCCCTGAGGGTGGTTGTGGGACGTGCGCGACCTGCCGGGCCGCCCTGGCCGGCACCGATCCTGATCTGCACATCGTGCGCCGCAGCGGTGCCTCGGTGTCGAAGGAGACGCTGCGCCAGGTCGTCACGCTGGCGCAGCGGCGCCCGCTGCACGCGGCGCGCCAGGTGATCGTCATCCTCGACGTGCATCTCGTGCTCGATCGTGCGCCGGTCCTGCTCAAGACGCTGGAGGAGCCACCGGGCGACACGGTCTTCGTCCTGCTCGCCGACGACGTCACGCCCGACCTGGTGACCATCGCGAGCCGTTCCGTCGAGGTGGACTTCCCTCCGGTGCCGCGGGCCGAGCTAGTGCAGTGGCTGACGGAGTCCGGCGTCCAGGCCGACATGGCGGCGGTCGTGGCGGACAGCGCCGGTGGGAATCCCGAGCGGGCCCGCGTGATGCTCGACGATCCCGACGTGGCCGCCCGCGTGGCGCTGTGGACGTCGGTGCCGGACGAGCTGACCGCGGCGGGCATGACGGCGGCCGGCATGGCCCGGCGCGTGCTGGACTCGGCCGACCGGGCAGTGGAGCCGCTGCGCGCCGCCCACGCCCGCGAGATCGAGTCGCTGACCGCGGCCGCCAAGGAGATGGGCGAGCGCGGGCTGCCCGGGCGCAAGGAGATCGTGGACCAGCACCAGCGCGAGGAGCGCCGCTTCCGCACGGACGCCCTACGGGCGGGTCTCGGCGTGCTGGCCCGGTCGTATCGCGGCCGAGTCGTGCGGGCGGCCACGAGCGGCAGTGGCGTGACGGTGGGCGACGCGGACGTGCGCAGTGCCAGCGCAGCCGTGAGCCTCATCACCGAGACGGCGGCGGCGCTGCCGCGCAATCCCAACGAGACCCTGCTGGTGCAGTCACTCTTCGTGCGGCTGGCCGCGCTGGCGGCCTAGAGCCTCATCGCGCCCGAGGGCGGCGATGAGGCAGGAATGAGATTGCCTGAGCTGGCCGAACGCCCGCGGGGCGGTGGTCGTGCCCAGCGGCGAGCAGCGTCGCAGTCCTCCTTGGCGAGGCGTCTACCATGTTGGGCCGGTTCCGGATCAGGGGGGTCTCCATCGGCCCCCGTCGCACCCGAAATCGGTGTTTGCCTGGGTAGCTCAGTCGGTAGAGCAGCGCACTCGTAATGCGCAGGTCAGGAGTTCGAATCTCCTCTCAGGCTCCAGTTCAGAGGCGGTGTCCAGAAATGGCCATCCCACGAAGCGAGCGGCTCAGGCCCACCCCGGCTTGACTGCGTCGTGCCGTCACGAGCATTTGGGTGTGGTGTCACGAGACACACACTCGCTGTTTACCCGATCTGCCTAGCGTGGCGTGCGATCGCGGCAACCCTGCCGCTGCAGAAGGAGTTTCGACATGAGAATGAGCATGCGCAACGCGAAAGGATGGATGGTGGCGGTGTCGGCCGTGGCATTGTCCGGAATCGGTATCGCTGCTGTCGGAGCCGTCGGGTCGTCTGGCGCCACGGGGTCGTCGACGCCCACCGTCATCTACAGCAGCTTGGTCAGTCCCTCTTCGGCTCAGAACCCGCCCAACGAGTGGTGGGGTCTGTCATTCGGTGGGACGAACACCACCGAATTCGGCGACAAGGTGACGCTGGCATCATCGTCGCCGCTCACCAGCGCCACGGTCATGCTCGATTCCCAGGCGGTCGGTACGGGAACGTTCTCCGTGCCGGTCACCTTCACCATCTACGCACCGGGAGCCACCGGAGGAAGCGTTGGAGCTGTCTTGGCTACCAAGACGAAGACGTTCCAGGTGCCGTACCGTCCTGCAGGGAATCCGACCGCGTGCGCTGCGAGCACGTCCTCGATCTTCCCTGGGTCCAACGACGGCACGCAGTGGTTCAATCCGACGACGGGAAGCTGCTACTACGGCGTCGTCTTCCCAGCCAAGTTCACGTTTGCTGCGCCGTACCAAACGCTGCCGAGCAGCGTTGTGTATGGCATTTCGTACAACGCCACGTCGGGTCCTGCCAGTTCGCTCAACGTTCTGTTCTCGACTGAGTCGGCGTCGGGCGCCGTGACCACCGGTTCGGATACCGACCCTGGCAACGTGTTCGTGCAAGCCGGGGCGGGTTCGAACGATGTCGGCGGCTCGACAGGTGAAATCACTTGCTCGACCGTCCCCTCCAGCGGCCCGTTCGCTGAGTACAACACCGCCGTGGGCTCAACCGGTTGCGGGACGAACATCCAGCAAGGTGCGGGCGCTCCGTACGAGCCAGTTGGGTTTGTTCCAGCGGTGACGCTTGTCAGCAATCCCTGAGTAAGCAATCTCCAGAACGAGGGCAGTTGAGGATCCCCGGCCGGTGAGGCCGGGACCCTCTTTTGCCTGGCAGCCTGGTTGAGGTTTATCTGCGGCCGCGACGGGGTACAGGGCCTCGACGCGTGCGCAGCTCGTTCACTTGTCGATGACGCATTGAAACCTTGCGTTGTCTGAGGTCGCAGCGGAGCACGAGATCCGACCCCTTCTCAAGCTTCAGTGCCTTCCGTCCGATGCCGGTATGGGAGCTGATTGCCGGGCCTCGGTCCGCCACTCCCGAGCCAACGGACCCACGGAGGCGTGACATCTCATGAGGCGGAAGAGCAGCTTGGCTGGTGCGGGTATCGGTGCGATGGTGCTCACATTGGTGGCCTCCATCGGCCTCTCCCTCGCATCGTCCAGCGTGGCCTCGGCGGCGACGGCGCACGTGTCGCTGAGCCCCGCCGCCGGACCGGCCTTCATACCGCCGAACTGTGGCACGGGCACGCCGGCCTACAACTACGCGGGGAGCGGTGACGCCGCGGATCCCCAGGTCGTCTACTCGGGAGGCACGTACTACGCCTTCTCGACCGGCAATGCCCTCGGCAACAACATCGCCGCGCTGGTGTCGAGCTCACCCAACTCGGGCTACGGCCCGTACACGGGCCGCTGCTACGGCTCGACGGCTCTGCCCGCTCCCTCGCCATGGGAGGCGGCCAACACCCAGACCTCGCCGGGTGTCTTTTACTACGCCGGCCACTGGGTGATGTTCTACGACGCTGCGCAGTCCGGCCACGCCTCGGACACCGGCTACGACTGCCTGGCCGTGGCCACCGCCGCGTCCATCTCCCCTACTGATGTGCAATTCGCCGACGTGGCGAACGCTCCCGTGGAGTGCCAGACGATGGGATCGATCGACCCCCAACCGTTCGTGAACCCGAGCACGGGTGCCGCCTATCTGGTCTGGAAGCAGAACGACGGTGGTTCGGGGGCCCCGGCCTACATCTGGTCGGAGCAGTTGAACGCGGCCGGGACGGGCTTCCTCGCCGGCGCGTCGCCCACCCTGCTGCTGACCAACAACACGGTGTCCTATCCCTGGGAGACGACCGTGGAGGACCCATCGATGGTGGCCGCCGGCGGTGGGTTCTATCTCGCATTCTCCGCCGGTGTGTACACCAGCACGGGCTACTCGGAAGGGATCGCCTCGTGCAACGGCCCGCTCGGACCCTGCGGAGCGCAGTCCCAGATCCTCACCTCCTACGGTTCGGTGCTCGGGCCCGGGGGTGGCGCCCTCTTCGCTGATGCGAACGGGTCATGGTGGCTCGACTACGCGGCGTGGTACGGCGGATCGGCCGGGTGCACCAGTTACACCTGTGGTGCCGCCCGTCGGCTCTTCGTCGCGCCCATCTCGCTGCCCAATTTCGACGTCGAGGTCCCGTGCAACGCGCCGGCTTCGCCCTACGGGTACTACATGGCCGCCACCGACGGTGGGGTCTTCAACTACGGAGACCTCCCGTTCTGCGGCTCGCTCGGCTCCCTCATCCTCAACAAACCGGTGGTAGGGATAGCGGCGACGCACGACGGCGGCGGCTACTGGATGGTGGCGAGCGACGGAGGGATCTTCTCCTTCGGCGACGCACCCTTCTACGGCTCGGCCGGATCGTTGCCGTTGAACAGGCCCATCGTGGGCATGGCGGTCACCCCCGACGGCGGTGGGTACTGGCTGGTGGCGAGCGACGGAGGCATCTTTTCCTACGGCGACGCCAAGTTCTTCGGGTCAACCGGGTCCCTCCATCTGAACCAGCCGATCGTGGGCATGGCCCCGACCCACGACGGCGGTGGCTACTGGCTGGTGGCGAGCGACGGAGGCATCTTCTCCTACGGCGACGCCAAGTTCTTCGGGTCGACCGGGTCCATCCACCTCAACCAGCCGGTGGTCGGCATGGCCCCGACGCACGACGGCGGCGGCTACTGGCTGGTGGCGAGCGACGGCGGCATCTTCAACTACGGGGACGCGCCCTTCCACGGCTCGGCCGGCTCGCTCCGGTTGAACAAGCCGGTGGTCGGCATGGCGCCGACGTCTGACGGCGGTGGCTATTGGCTGGTGGCGACGGATGGCGGCATCTTCAACTACGGGGACGCGCCGTTCTACGGGTCGACCGGGTCCATCGTGCTCAACAAACCGGTGGTGGCAATGGCCGCGGCCTGAGGTCCCCGCGTCAGGCGAATGTATCGAGCGCGGCCAACACCTCAGTCAGTTCGTGGCGGAGGCACTCGGGCGGTGCGGACTGGTAGAGCGGGCCTGTGCCGTCGGCCACGAGGGTCCGGACCCGGGCGACTCCGTGTACGTCGACGGGACCCGACGCCACGAGGCGCCCTGCGACCGCAGCCAGCTCGGCCCGGGCCCGCTGCACGGCGGGACGGGAGACCGGCGTCTTGAGGCGGTGAGCCATTGGCGCGTCCGCCGCCGCCACGATCCTGGTCAGACTGCGGGCGAGCACCCGCCGCTCCGCAGGCTCGCACAAGCGCCCGGCATGGAGGGCCAGTGGGACGCTCGATTCGGGCGCAGCTCCCGCTGCCAACTCGCGGTCGAGGGCCGACGTGCGGACCCGCACCAGCAGGCGGTCCCGCCAGCGCACCCGGCGGAGGCCGAGACCGGTGGCTTCGTCGAGCACCACGATCATGCGCAGCTCTCCGATCGGGTATCCGTGACCATGAAAGCTACTATGCCCGTCACAGAGAGACCTGTCAAGGCATTTTATGGGTCACCCCGGTGCTAGGGTGGCGAGATGACGTTGCCCGCCTGGGTCCCTGACATCGAGACGAAGCCGGCGCCGATGCCGCTCCTCCTCGTGCAGTCCTTCGTCAACACCTGGGAGGGCGACACCGGTGTGGACCTCCTGGCGGACCCGGGGGCAGGCTCGGAGTGGCTCGAAGCGGCCGGCCTGCTGCGCGGCCGCGACGTCGACCTGGCTCAGGTGCGCGCCATCAGGGAGAACATCCGCGCCCTGCTCGTGCACAAGAGCGGTGAGGGTGACTTGACGCCGGCGGACCGGCAGGACCTGGCGGCTCTGGCGGCCCGCGCCGACCTCCACCTGGTGCTCGACGATGACCTGGTCGAGCTGCAGTCCGCGGAGGACGACGGGCTGTCGTTCCTGGTCGCCACCCTGCTCCTCATCATCCGCGACGCGCAACGCGACGGTTCGTGGGCCCGGTTGAAAGCGTGTCGCAATCCGGACTGCCACTGGGCCTACTACGACCGCTCGCACGCGGCGCGGGGGCGTGGTGCGACATGGCGGTGTGCGGCAACCGGATGAAGAACCGCAATCTGCGCTCGCGCCGATCGGCCGACGCCGGATCAGCCTCGGGTCAGCGGACGAGCGCGGCCGCCACGAGACCGAACGGGGCCAGGATCCAGCCCCAGCGCACGGCCACGACGACCACTTCCGAACGGTAGCCGTAGAGCACCGCTTGCTGAATGGGTTGGAACGACGGTGCACTCAGCGCCGTGAGCACCGCCACCACGGTCAGCGCCTTCGACCCGGCGAGCGAGGCCGCCACCGCCACCAGCGTGTAGTAGGCGATCCGGAGTGCCGTGAGCCAGCCCCAGCGCCGCACGGCGTGCTCGGTCTGCGCCACGGCCAGGTTGTGTGGATGGATGACCGACCCCGTGAACAGGGCGGCGCCCGAGAAGGCGAGGAGGGGTCCGGCCAGGGTGAGCACTTCGGCGGTCCAGGCCGGAGCCGTCCCGAAGAAATGGAGCAGCAGGCCCACCAGGGAGGCGAGGACCGGGGACTGGTCGACCCAGGTGGTCGAGCGCCGCTGGCGGAACGGGGCATCTCGGCGCATCAGATGGACCGCCACTGCGTTCCAGGCCGTGGTGATGACATTGGCCAGCACGGCGATCATCGTCCCGGCCGATCCGGCGAACGCCGCCGCGGTCGGGACCACCCAGAAGCTGGCGTTGGGGGTCACGGCCCACGCCTCGAGTGAGCTCTGGCCGGCGCTCCGCTCGCCCCGGGAGAGCAGGGTCGCCCCGAGGAGGAGCCACATCCCGGCCGCCAGCGCGAGGGGCCCGAGCAGCTGGCTGACCGAGGTCAGCCGCCAGGCCGCCACCAGCGACAGCGTGGCCGACGTGGCCAGGATCTGGACCCGGAGGATGACCGGCCACGCCCGCTGCACGGCTGGGCCCCCATGTGCGGCGCCCCAGCCGACCAGCCCACCCACAATGAACCACACCAGGGTGAGCACGCCCAGATTGTGGCCGCTGCCGGACCCTGTCCCTGCCCAGTTGACGCACGGCAGTGAGCGGTTAAGGTTCGCCGATGCACACGCAACCGATGCACGAAGTGCTCGCGGAGGCGATTGTCGGGCGTCACTTGTTGAGCCATCCTTTCTACCGCCGCTGGGAAGCCGGCGCCCTCTCGGAGGGCGAGTTGGCTGCCTACGCGGAGCAGTACCGTCACATTGAGCGGGAACTCCCGGTGACGTTGGCGGCCATCGCCGAGGCGCTGGAGCCAGGACGCGCCCGTGACCTCGTGGAGGCGAATCTCGCCGACGAGCTCGGCTCGCCCGAACCGCACGCGGAGCTCTTCGAGAGCTTCGCGGCTGCGGCCGGCGCGGTGCCCGGCGCGCCGGCAACGCCTTCGACCGCGGCATTGCTCGCGGTGGTGCGCACGACGGCGGCCAACGATCCCGTGGCCGCCTTGGCCATGGTCGCCGCCTACGAGGTGCAGGCCGCCGACATCGCCGGTTCCAAGGGTGACGGGCTGCGCCGCCACTACGGCTTCGACGAAGAGGGCACGCGCTTCTGGGACGTGCACCGCACCCAGGAGGTGGACCACGCCGGGTGGTCGATCGAGGCCCTCACGGCACTCGACGCCAACCTCGACGTGGTCCAGGCGGCCGCGACCGTCTCGGCCGACTCGTGGTGGCTCTTCCTCAGCGAGCGTGACGAGCTGGCGCCCGTCGGCACACCCTGCTGAACCTGCTCAGCTGAGCAGCCCCTGGCGACGCGCCGCCTCGGCGAAAGCGGCCGAGCGCTCCCGGTAATCCCCGAAGCGGCCGAAGCTCGGCGCGGCCGGCGAGAGCAGCACGACGCCGCCGGCCGGGACCCACTCGAACGCGGCGTCGACGGCGGCGTCCAGGCTCGTGGCGTCGCGAACCTCGATGCGGTTGCCCGCGGCGTCGCGCACGGCCTGCCCGATGCGTGGCCCGTTGTCGGGCATCGTGACGACGAGCGTCGGTGCCACGCGTGCCGCGACCGTCCGTCCCAGCGGTGCGTAGTCGAGTCCGCGATCGTGGCCGCCGACGAGCAGGGCCACCGGGCGGTCGGCGAAGGCCTGCAACGCGGCCTGCGCCGGCAGCACGTTGGTCGACAAGCTGTCGTCGACGAACTCGACGGCTCCGACCGAGCCCAGAGAGCGGCAGCGGCTGGGCAGACCCTCGAAACCCTGGGCCGCTTCGGTCAACCGATCCTCGTCCGACGCGTCCGCGATTCCGAGGCCCTGGAGCACGGCGCGCGCCACCGACGCGTTGCGTGCGTTGTGCGGCCCGGTCAGCCCCAGCGCCGCCGACCAGCGGACATCCCGCTCGACCGCGTCGCCGCTGACCCAGCGCAGGTGCGGTCCGAGGTGCCCGTCCTGCGCGTGCAGCTCTTCGTCCAGGCCGTTGGCGAGCGCCAGTGTCACCCCGGGCTTGGTGCACAGCGACAGCTTGTCGGCGTAGTAGCGCTCGACCGTCCCGTGCCAGTCGAGATGGTCCGGTGACAGGGAGGTGACGGCCACGACGGCCGGCGCGTTCTGCAGGTCGGGGACCTGGAAGCTCGACGTCTCGATGATCCAGTAGTCGGGTCCCTCGCCGACGGCGGGATCCCAGGGCGGGCGACCGATGTTGCCTCCGGCGCCGGCACGCACTCCGAGTCCGTTGAGGAGGTGCACCGCGATTGCCGTTGTCGTGCTCTTCCCCTTCGTACCCGTGATGCACGCGACGCGAGCGGGATCGGCCTCGGCCATGAACAGGCCCAGGCCGCCGCAGACCGCAACCCCCGCCTGCTCGAGCTGCGCCACCTCGGGCCGGTAGCGGCTGATGCCGGGGCTCTTGATCACGACGTCGCACCGGCGCAGCGCGTCCAGCCCGCCGCGTGCAGTGGAGTGGACCTCCTCCCCGTCGATCGCGGGTGCGGCGGGCGCGTCGTCGACGAGGATCGCGCCGCGACCCATGGCGCGCAGCCGGCGGATGCTGGCCTGTCCCTCGACGCCGAGCCCCCAGACGCCGACGGACGCGTCAGAGAGAGCGGACCAGGAGATCGGCTGGCGCATAGCGATCCGGAATGTGGTGGGTGCCCCGCGGCTGCAGGAGCGCCGCGGGGTCGGCCGGAGCGGCGTCGCCCAGCTCGGCCCGCAGCCCCGCGACGAGTTCGGCGGTGGCGCGGTCCTCCCGTTGGGCCGTCAGCACCAGGGCGGTTCGGCATTCGTCGATGTCACCGACGCACTCGAAGGGCTTGACGCCGGTGCCCAGTCCCAGCAGGGTGCGGAACCGCTCCTCGTTGGCGGCGTTCTGCAGAGGTTCGTCGCCGGCGAACACGGCCTCGAGCGCGCCGCGCTCCATGAATGGGGCGAGGACGAGGTCGACGAAGCAGCACTTGTCGCAACGACCGCACCAGTGGTCGAGCCGCTGGGCCGGGTCCTGGTGGAAGGAGCGATTGCAGCTGCGGAAGACGGGGTGATACTCCGTCAGCTGCGCGAACTGCCGGGCGACCCACAGCTCGGTGCGCGGGCGGAGGTAGGAGAACACCGAAAGGCGTGGGCCCAACGTCGACAGGACGAGCTCGCCGAAGGCCTGCTCGAAGGCTTCGCTCTTCGACCACTGGTGGTTCACGGCCACGCCCTCCCTCACCAGGGTGGGGACGGAGGCCGACCACTCGTTGGACAGCACGACGGCATCGCGGCGTTCGAGAACGGCCGCGACGAGTGCGGCTGCACTGATTACGGCGGTGACCGGCACGTGCCCGTTGAGGAAGCCGAGCTCCGCCGAGCGCCGCACGGTGGGGTCGATGGTGCGCGCGATGCGCGTGACGGGGAGCCCCGTCATGGCTGCGGCGTCCTCAATGGCGGCGAAGCGCTGTCCCGGCGGCTCGACGACGCACAGCGCGGCGCCGGGGTGGTCCGCCGCGAGCGATGCCACCGTCACGATGGAATCGATGCCACCGCCGAAGGGGATGAGCGGCCGGCCGGGCTCGGGATCGAAGGCGACTGCCGTCACGGTGGCGACGTCGGGGCCCTCCACCCGCACGCCGCGCAGATCGAGCCCGTTCCGGTAGGCGAACTCGCCCAGGCCGTTGACGTAGAAGCTGCGCAGGAAATCCCGCTCCATCGCCGTGGTTGGCAAATCGCCCAGGTCGATGAGAGGCGCGGCCGACGTCTTGTAGTACGAGATGCCCGCCAGCAGGTAGAGGATGCGGGCTGCCGCCAGGGCGGCCGGGTCGTCCCAGTCGCCGCCTCCCTCGAACGTAAAGCGTTCAGTGAAGGTGTGCGCCCTCGTGCTGTAGCGGCAGACGACGGTCGAGTCCACCTGGTCGATGGCGAATCCGTCGTAGCGGAAGCGGTCGGATGGTGGCATGCGAGTGGGGGCGCCCCGCGATGGGGCCAGCCCATGCTACGGCGCAGCCGGCCCCGGGCCGACCTCAGCCCGCGAGCCGGGCCAGCAGGGCGAACCGCCCGCACGGCCGCTGTGCGCGGTCACTGAAGAAGGCGTCGTCGGACGTGGTGGCCGCGCTGTCGACGATGTGGTCGCTTGGGACCCCGCAGGCGAGGAGCTGTTGGCGGTTGGCGGCGATCAGGTCGACCAGCCAGTGGCCGGGGCCATCGGCCCGCGCCACGGCGGGGTCGAGGGAAGCGGGTCGTACCGCCTCGGACAATGCCTGGGCCACCTCGTCGGAGACTTGATAGCGATCGCGCTGCACGGCGGGACCCAGGAACGCGTGCGTCCGGGCGGCGTCGGCACCGGAGTCCCTCATGGCGCGGACGGCCCGTGCGACGGCACCGGCTGCGGTGCCGCGCCAGCCCGCGTGGACGGCGGCCAGGACACCGGCCTCGGGATCGACCAATGCCAGCGGGACGCAATCGGCCACCAGGATGGCGAGCGTCACCTCCGGTGACACGGTGACGAGGATGTCGGTGGCAGCGACGGCATCGGCTTCGGAGAGGGTGCCGCGGCCCCGGTCATCGGGACCGACGAGTGCGGCGGCGGTGCCATGCACCTGGTGGGCGAAGACCGCGGTGTCGAGCGGAACGCCGAAGGCCGTGGCGGCGAGTCGCCGGTTCCGCACGACGGTCTGGTGGTCGTCACCTACGTGAAGGCCGAGGTTGAGCGTGTCGTAGGGGACAGCGGACTCGCCACCGTGCCGGGTCGTGACGGCCACCGCGGCCCCGAACTGCGGCGCCTCCTCCCATTGCAGCAACGGCACGGAGGGAGGGGTCGGCACGCCGCGCGACCCTACCGAGGGCGGCGTGCCACACGACCCGCGTCGGACTCGTCGGACTAGGAGGCCTCGCTCTCGTCCCACAGGGTGGTCGGGACCACCGACAGCAGCGACCGCTTTCTGGCGCTCAGGAGGCGTGCCGGCTGGAGCTCGGCGAACCCGTAGAGCTCGGCCGAGTCGGTCTCGTCGGCGTCGTCAGCCGCCAGAGCGGGCTCCGGGACTCCCAGCACGGCGGCGAGCGATCGTCCCGCCGAGAGAGCATCGAAGAGCAGGCCGAGCGATTCGAGCGAGAACCCTTGCTCCTGGAGGCGCAGGATGGACAGCAAGCGGGCCCGGTGTCCTGCATCGTAGAGGCCGGTGCGGCCGCGCAAGATCGGGTGGGGGAGCAGCCCGAGGGTCTGCAGCGAGCGGATGCGCCGGGTGGTGGTCCCGGTGACCGCGGCCAGGCCGTCGATGGTCACTGTCTCGGTGGCGTCTGCTCCCACTTGACAAGGATAACACGTATTGATGTAACATCAAAGATCGTCAGAAACGACGCGACGAACGAATCGGAAGGGGTGTGACGATGGGACTGAATCTCGACGCGGTGGGGGTCGTCTCCGAAGCGACCGAGCGATCGTGGGATTCCAAGGATGCCCTTCTCTACGCCCTCGGCGTCGGGGCCGGGGCCCTGGACCCCACCGGCTTCGAGCTGGAGTTCACGACGGAGAATTCCCACGGGGTGACCCAGCGTGTGCTGCCCTCGTTCGCCGCCATTGTCGGCCAGGGCGGCGGCCGGCAGGAGCTCGGCGACTTCGACCCCGCCATGCTGGTCCACGGGGAGCAGTCCATTCGCCTCTACGGCGAGATCCCGGTGGCGGGCACGGTGTCGACCACCTCGAAAGTCAGCGGCATGTACGACAAAGGTGCAGCCGCCCTGGTCGTCCTCGAGGGCGAATCGCGGCACACCGGCAGCGGCGCACTTGCCTTCACCAGTCGCACCGCGCTCTTCATTCGCGGGGCCGGCGGTTTCGGTGGGCCGCGCAATCCGGAAGGTGACCCCGAGAGCGAGCTGGTGGCCGAGCCATTGCCGACGCGTGAGCCCGACGAAGTGGTGTCCTACGCGACGCGCACCGATCAGGCGCTCCTCTACCGGTTGAGCGGGGACCGTAACCCGTTGCACTCGGACCCCGCCTTTGCCAAGCGGGCCGGCTTCGACCGCCCGATCCTCCACGGGCTGTGCACCTACGGCTTCACCGGGCGCGCGCTGCTGCACGCCGTCTGCGGCTCGGACCCGACGCGCTTCGGCGGCATGCGCGCCCGTTTCTCCAAGCCGACCTTGCCCGGTGACACATTGACCGTCTCGGTGTGGGACATCTCGGACCGCCTGTCAGGGGCGTACCGGTTCCGGACCCAGACGCAGCGCGGCGAGACCGTCATCGACGCGGGACTGTTCTCGTTGGCCTGAGCAGCGGAGGCCCGCGGACGGGGCGGGTCAGCCGCGGCAGTCGGCGCACACGCCGAAGATCTCGACCGTGTGCGTCACGTCGCTGTAGCCGAGGTCCGACGCCGTCGTCTCGGCCCACCGTTCGAGATCCGGTAGCTCGACCTCGGTGCCCCGCCCGCAGCGCCGGCAGACGACATGGTGATGATGGCTCTCGCTGTGGCACCGGCGGTAGACGAGCTCGCCGTCGGCGGTCTGCAGCGCATCGAGCTGACCCTCATCGGTCAGCAGGGCCAGGTGCCGGTAGACGGTCGTCAAGCCGACCGTCTCGCCCGAGGCGCGGAGTGCGGCGTGGATGTCCTGCGCGCTGCGGAAGTTGTCCGAGTCCCGGACCACGTTGAGCACGGCGTCACCCTGGCGGGTCCGTCGCGTGGTGCGGGACGGGTGCGCTGCGTGGTCAACCACGGCTCAACTCTGCCAGTTCCGGAGCGGCGAACCGGTCCCTCCGCCGGGAGGCGATGGCGGGGCCGACGAGCCGGGCGACGACGTAGAACGCGAAGCTGATGGCTACGATCAGCACGCTTGGCTTCACTGTGGGGAACTGGAAGCTGAGCAGGATCCCCCCGTCGGCTGCCAGGACGGCCATCGCGACGGAGAGCACCGAGACGGCGAAGGGATTGGCGCTCAGGCGCTGGGCTGACGCCGCCGGGGTGATGGCGAGGCTGAGCACCAACAGTGTGCCGACGATCTGCGCCGCCTCGGTCACCGTGATGGCAAGGATGAAGAGGAACACGATGCCCAACACTCCGGTGGGCACGCCGTTGGCCCGGGCCACGTCGGGATCGACCGAGGCGAAGAGCAGGGGCCGCCGGATGACGGTGAGGACGATGGCCACCAGCACGGCGATGACGCCGAGGAGCAAAATCTGGCTCGAGCTGATGCCGAAGATGTTGCCGAAGAGGATGTTCAGGGCCTCGCTGGCGTAGCCGTGGTAGTAGCCAAGGAGGAATACGCCCAGGCCGAGACCGGCAGCGAGGATCACCCCGATGGTGGAGTCGCGCTCCGCGGCACGCTGACCGAGCAGGCCGATGAGCGCGGCCACTATGAGGGCGCCCACGAGCGCGCCGGCGAGCGGGTTGTCGGCGACGAGCAACCCTCCGACCGCCCCGGTGAATGCGAGTTCACTCGTGCCGTGGACGGCGAAGGACATGGTGCGGGTGATGACAAACGGCCCGATCAGACCGCAGCTCACTGCGACGAGAAAGGCCGCTTCGAGCGCGTGCTGTGCGAACCCGAACTGCAGGAAGTACCCGATGCCCATCAGTGCGTGTGCCCGTGGTGGGCGTGCGCGCCCGGTTCAGTGGGCAGCTCGTCCTCCGCACTGACGACGAGGTAGCGGTCGCGCACCTTGATCACGTCGACCTCAATGCCGTAGAGGTCGCTCAACCGCTCGGACGTGAGGATCTCCTCGGGAGCGCCGATGGCCCATTTTCCGCGCACGAGGTAGAGGATGCGGTCGACGTAGGGCAGCACCGGGTTCACCTCGTGGGTCACGAAGACGACCGGCGTGCCGGACTGGCGTCGGCGCTCGTCGATGAGGCGCGTCACGCCGCGCTGGCTGGCCAGGTCGAGGGCGAGCAACGGCTCGTCGCACAACAGGACCTTGGGGTCGCCGAGCAGCGCCTGGGCGATGCGCAGGCGCTGCTGCTCACCCCCGGAGAGCAGGCCGACCGGGGCATCGGCGTAGGCGCTGGCGCCCACCGCTTCCAGGGCCTCCTCCACCCTTTCCCGGATGGCGTGGGCGTGCCGCGGCAGGCCCCAGTGGTGGCCGTCGACGCCGAAGCGGACAAGGTCGCGCCCGCGAATCGGCAGGGAGCGGTCGAAGGCCTGCTGCTGGGGCACGTAGCCGAGCTCGTGGTTGCCCAGCCGTGGCGGCGCGCCGTTGACGCGCACCGTGCCGGCTGACAGGGGGACGAGGCCGAGCAGCACCTTGAGGAGCGTCGTCTTGCCGACCCCGTTGGGACCGAGCACCGCCAGAAACTCGCCGCTGACGATGCGCAGATCGAGATCCGACCACAGGGTCCGGGACCCCAGTCGCACGGCGGCACCCCGCAGCTCTATGAGCGGCTCGGTCACGGGTTACGGCTCGACTCGAGGGCGTGGAGCAGGTGGGTCAGTTGCGACTCCTGCCAATGCTGGTAGGTGGCGGCGCCGGCGGGCATCGTCTCGGAGACGCCGACCACGGGGATGTCGTGGCTGCGCGCGAGGGCACGGATCTGGGTCGTCACGGGCGTGACCGTCTGCACGTTGTAGAGCAACACATTGATGTCATGGTCGGTCAGGAGCTTCTGCATGGCCAGCGTGTCTGCGGGCCCGGGGTCAGTGCCGTCCTCGATGGCTCGCGCGAAACCCGGCGGTGTCTTGACGTCGAGGCCCGCTACGGCCAGCGCATAGCCGGGTACCCGCTCGGTGTAGGCCACCGGCACGTTGTGGAAGTGCGCCTTGATGGTCGCCAGTGTCGCATTGAGTGGCGCAAGTGACGCGTCGAAGGTGGCGAGGTTGGCCTTGAAGGTCGCAGCGTCCGGGGGTGCCGCCTTCTCGAGTGCGCCGGCGATGGCCGCCGCCACGGTGGGGACGCGGGGGATGTCGTACCAGAGGTGCGGGTTGGGATCGCTCCCTGTGATGTGGAGCACGGTCGCTGCATTGACGACCCGCGCACTGCCCCCGTCCGCACCGAGGAGCGAGCCCATCCAGGTGTCGTATCCGGCCCCGTTCTCGATCACGACCTGTGCCTGCGCGAGGGTGGCGGCGTCTGCTGCATCGGTCTCGAAGAGGTGGGGATCGGCGTTGGGGTTCGTGATGAGCGACGTCACCGTGACGTCTCGCCCGCCGATCTGGCTGGTGATGTTCCCCCAGAAGTTCTCCGCCGCCACGACGTGGACGAGATCCGGTTTTCTGGTCGAGGCGCCGGCGCAGCCGGCCAGGCCGACACTGGCGAGGGTGAAGGCGGCGGCCGCGGCCAAGCCCGCGTGGGCACGATTGGGTCTCATAACCATAACGGTAATCATTTCGGATAGCCGCCGCAAGAGGGCTCGCCGTAGCTTGAACAGTGCCTCTCAGCCGCCGAAGAGCAGGGAGTAGTCGGCGCCGCGGCGTAGGTGGTGGCCGCCGTCGACGCCCAGGGTCTCCCCGGTCACGAACGAGGACTCGGGACCGATGAGGTAGCGGACGGCGGCTGCGACGTCCTCCACCGTGCCGACGCGCCCGAGAGGCATTTGGTCGAGGTAGTCCTCGAGCAGGGGTCCGCCGGCGGTGATGAAGGCCATCAGCTCGTCGGCGATGATCCCCGGCGCCACCGCGTTGACGCGGATGCCGAGCGGGCCGAGCTCCTCGGCCGCCGTCTCGGTCAGGAAGCAGATTCCGGCCTTGGACACGCCGTACGCCCACAGGTGCGGATGGGGGAAGCGGCCGGCGCCCGACGACATCAGGACGATGGAGCCCTGTCCGCCCTGGGCCTGCATGGCGACCCCCGCCTGCTTCACGCAGATGACCGATCCCATCAGGTTGAGGTCGATGGTGGCCCGCACCGCGTCGACGTCGGCAGTGAGCACAAAGCCCAGGTGCAGCGACCCTCCCGCGCAGGCGAACAGCCCGTCGATGCGGCCCGTTGCCTCGGCGGCGGTGGCGACGGCCGCGGCGAGCTGCTCCTCGTCAGTGACGTCGGCCACCACGTGGCGGGCGGTGGCGCCACCGGTTGCCGCCGCGGCGATGCGCGCACCGGCATCGAGCAGCTTCTGTTCCGTGCGCCCGCAGATGGTGACGTGGGCGCCGTCGGCGGCGAAGCGCTCCGCCGTGGCGAGACCGATGCCGCTGCCGCCGCCGGTGACGAGGATGGACCAGCCGGCGATGCCGGTGGACGGGTCGGGGGCGACCATCAGGCTGCGCCGTCGCGCCGGCCCAGCGGCGCCGAGGGCGTGAACGCCACCGGCATGGCCTCGAAGCCCGAAATGAAGTTGGCCGGGCGACGGGGCAGCGTGTCGCGTTCGGTCGCGAGGTGGATGTCGGGCATGCGGGCCAGCAGGCGCTCGAACATCACCTTGAGCTCCAGCCGGGCCAGTTGGTTGCCGAGGCAGAAATGGGCGCCGAAGCCGAAGGCCACGTGGGGGTTGGGACTGCGGGTGATGTCGAACGTGTCGGGGTCCTCGAACATCGCCTCATCGCGGTTGGCCGACGGGTAGAGCAGCAGGAGCTCCTGGCCCTCCTTGATGGTGGCGCCGGCCAGCTCCACGTCGCGCGTCGCCGTGCGGGCCATGTTCTTTATCGGCGAGACCCAGCGCAGCATCTCCTCCACCGCGCCGGGCATGAGTCCTTCGGGATCGGCGCTGAGGCGGGCCAGCTGCTCGGGTTGTGCCAGCAGTTCCTCGAGGCCCCCGCTGATGACATGACGCGTCGTCTCGTCGCCCCCGATGAGGATGAGGAGCGTCTCGTGGATGAGCGAGGCCTCGTCGAGCGAGTCGCCGTCGATCTCGGCCTGACACAACACCCCGACCAGGTCGGCCGTGCTGCCGGTGGCCTTGCGATCGGCCAGGACGGGCGTGATGTACTTCGTGTAGCCCTCGAAGGCCTGCATGGCGCCGACCATGGCGTCGGGCTCGGGGGAGCCCTGGGCCTTGAGCATGACGTCGGACCACTCCAGCAACTCGGCGCGGTCGGCGGGCGCCACGCCCAGCATGTCGCCGATCACGGCTATGGGGAGGGGCGCCGCGATGTCGGCCACGAAGTCGCAGCTGCCCTGTTCGCAGACGCCGTCGAGGATGGTGTCGCAGGCCGCTCGCAGCTGGTCCTCCATGGCCCGCACCCGCTTCGGCGTGAAGCCCTCGGACACGAGCCGGCGCCGGCGCACGTGCTCGGGAGCGTCGAAGTCGATCATCATCGGCAGGGGCGGGTACTTCGGGCGGATGCCCTGGGCGCTCGAGAACGCCTCGGTGTCGACGGAGGCCGCCTTCACGGCGGCGTAGCTGGCCGCGCCCCACATGTCGTTGGCCTCGTCGTAGTAGACGGGGGCGTGGGCCCGCATCCAGGCGTAGGCGGCGTGCGGCTCCCGCCCGTAGAACTCCCCGTCCATGAGGTCGATTCCCAGTTCCGCAGGTGGGTTGGTCACGGTCGAGACGATATCCCCGGGTGGATAGGGTTGGCCCATGGCAGATCAGGCGACCTTCACCGATGTCGCCATGGAATTCATGCCCGGCCTCTATTCGGCGGCGCTCCGCATGACGCGCAACCGGGCCGATGCCGAGGACCTGGTGCAGGAGACCTACCTGAAGGCCTACCGCTCGTACGGCTCCTTCACCGAGGGGACCAACCTGCGGGCCTGGCTGTACCGCATCCTCACCAACACCTACATCGACAATTACCGGGCGGCGCAGCGGCGCCCCGAGGTGGCCGACGTCGAGGACGTGGAGGACCTGTACCTCTACAAGCGCCTGGCCGGCGCGGGCGGCAGCGACGCGGGCCGTTCGGCCGAGGACGAGGCCCTGGACCGCTTCACCGACGACGACGTCAAGGCGGCACTGGAAGCGCTGCCCGAGGCGTTCCGGATGGCCGTGCTGCTGGCCGACGTCGAGGGATTCAGCTACAAGGAGATCTCCGAAATCACCGACGTCCCGATCGGCACGGTCATGAGCAGGATCCACCGGGGAAGAAGGGCACTCCAGAAGGCGTTGCACGACGTGGCTGAAGCGCGGGGGCTGGTCGGTAGCCTGCCTGGAGGGTCGATGGAATGAGCGAGCACGTGGAAGAGACCGAAGACGGCGGGGCGGTGGACGCCAGCGGGCTGTTCGGCGTGTCCGTCGACTGCCAGGAGGCCGTCCACGAGCTGTACCACTACCTGGACGGCGAACTGACGGAGGAGCGCCGCACCGAAATCCGGGTCCATCTCGACTGGTGCGGGCCGTGCAGCGGCGCGGCCGGCTTCGAAGCGGAGTTGCGCAAGGTGATCGCCAACCGCTGTAAGGACCGTGTGCCGGACAGCCTCATCCAGCGCGTGGCCGAGGCGATCGACGAAGAAAGCAAGCAACACCACGGCGAGCACTGACCTCTCATCGGCGGCCTCGGAAGACGTCGCCGACGTTCCCGCCATGGTGGACTGGGCCCTTGCCCAGCGGGTGGCGGCGGGCGCCCTCATCCTCAAGCCCGCCCCCGCCAGCTACCGCTCGCGGGACCTACAGGGACAGTTCGACGAGCTGACGGCGCGGGCGGAGACGTTGGTCAGCGAGGCCACCGGCCTGCACTCGGCGCACGGGAGGGCCAGGGCCAAGGTGACCGATCGCGCCGACTGGGCCGCCGCCAATGTCCGCTCCGTGGAGCGCCTGGTGGGACCGGCGATGCTGGAGCTGCAGCGCAAACGCGGCGCCAAGCTCGGCGGACCGTCCCTCGTCGTCGGCCGCGCCGTCGCCGGGACGCAGCTCGGACTGATGCTGGCCTACATGGCGACGCGGGTGCTCGGCCAGTACGACCTGTTGATCAACGAGGAGGCGCCCGAGGACCAGGACCTGGTCTCCTACGTCGGTCCGAATATCTTGGCGGTTGAGGCTCAGTACGGGTTCGAGCCGAGCGAGTTCCGCCTGTGGCTGGCGTTGCACGAGGTGACCCACCGCCTGCAATTCACCGCCGTGCCCTGGTTGCGTGACCACTTCGTCGGGTTGGTGAGCGAGCTGCTCGGCCCGCTCTCGGGCGATCCGGCGGGATTGGCCGAGTTGCTGCGCCGGGTCACCGACGATCTCCGCGCCGGGCGCAACCCGACCCGCGAGGGCGGCGTCATCGGCATGCTGGCGACGCCCGAGCAACAGCTCGCCCTGTCGAAGATCTCGGGGATGATGAGCCTGCTCGAGGGTCACGGTGACGTGACGATGGATCGCGCCGGTGCGGGTGAGGTCCCGGGTGCGGCGCACTTCTCGCAGGTCCTGCACGAGCGCCGGACCCAGGCGCGGGGGCTGGCCAAGCTGATGTCGAAGCTTCTGGGCCTCGACGCCAAGATGCGCCAGTACGCCGAGGGCGAGCGCTTCGTCGAGTCGGTCGAGGCGGCCGGAGGGCCCGCCTTGCTGGCCCGGGTGTGGGAAGGGCCCGACTGGCTCCCCACGCTGGAGGAGATCCGCGACCCGGCGGCCTGGGTGGCCCGAGCTGGTGGTTGAGGAAGACCCCACCCTTCCCACCAACCTGATTCCCGAGCTTCTGAGCCGGTGCACGTTCCCGGCAGCTGGTGCGCCACTCGCCTGCGCGGTCTCCGGCGGCGCGGACTCGCTGGCCCTTCTGGTCCTGGCGGCGGCCGCCGGGTGCGCGGTCACGGCGATCCATGTCGATCACGGCTTGCGCGGTGGCTCCGGGGCCGAGGCCGAGGTGGTGGCGAACGCCGCTGCGGCCGCCGGCGCCCGGTTCGAGAGCCATCGGGTGTCCGTGCAGCCGGGGCCCAACCTGGAGGCCCGGGCCCGGGCGGCCCGCTTCGCCGTCCTGCCGGCCGGCGTGGCCACCGGGCACACCATGGACGACCAGGCGGAGACCATCCTCGTCAATCTCCTGCGCGGGGCGGGGGCCGACGGGCTGGCAGGCATGTCGCCCGGGCCACGTCACCCGATCCTCGGACTGCGCCGCCGCGACACCCACGCGCTGTGCGCCGCTGCCGGGCTGCAGCCTGTGTGCGACGAGAGCAACGACGATCCGGCCTTCGTCCGCAATCGCATCCGCCACGAGCTCCTGCCCTTGTGCGCGGAGGTGGCCGGTCGCGATCCCGTCCCCCTGCTGGCCCGCCAGGCCGGCGTCCTGCGCGACGAGGTGGCGTTGCTGGACTCGCTGGCGGCGACGCTGCTCCCGGATGCGGCCGACGCCCGGGCCGTCACGCGGGCCGAGCGCCCACTGGCGCGGCGGGCCCTGCGGCGCTGGCTGCGGGAGGCGGGCGACGGGGAGCACCCGCCGTCACTGGCCGAGGTCGACCGCACCCTGGCCGTGGCGGCAGGCACGGCGGTGGGGACGGAGCTGACGGGAGGCCGGCGGGTGCGGCGGACCGGTGGCCGTCTCCGGGTCGAGGCGGCGGGGCGCTCCGGTAATGTCACGCCGGTGACCCTCGACGAGTCCGGTGCGGGCGTCCCGTCCTGGGCGGCCGCCGATGTCGGGCCCGTGCTGGTGGACCCCGGGCGCTTGGCGGCCCGGGTGGCCGAGCTGGGAGTGGAGATCACCGCCGACTACGCCGGCGAGCCACCGTTGCTGGTGGCGGTGCTGAAGGGGGCGATGCTCTTCATGAGCGACCTGTGCCGGGCCATTGCGCTTCCGGTCGATGTCGACTTCATGGCGGTGTCCTCCTATGGCAGTGCCACCAAGACATCAGGGGTGGTGCGCATCGTCAAGGACCTCGACTCCGAAATCCAGGGTCGCCACGTGTTGGTGGTGGAGGACATCATCGACAGCGGGCTGACCCTGAACTACCTGCGGCGGTACCTCACGTCGCGCCAGCCGAAGAGCGTGGAGGTCTGCGCCTTGCTGGTCAAGGAGGGCGAGCAGCGGGTCGAACTCGACCTGCGCTACGTCGGGTTCACCATCCCGCCGGAATTCGTCGTGGGCTACGGACTCGACGTGGATCAGCGCTACCGCAACCTGCGCGGCGTCTATGTGTACAAGGGAGCAGAAGCGTGAGCGTCGACGTCGAACGGGTCCGGGCCGCCGTGTCCGAGATCCTCATCGCCATCGGGGAGGACCCCGAACGCGACGGACTGGTGGCGACGCCCGAACGCGTGGCCTCCATGTACGAGGAGCTGTTCTCGGGGCTGCATGACGACCCGGCCCGGCACCTGGAGGTCACCTTCGCGGCCGGGCACGACGAGATGGTGATGGTGCGGGACATCCCGTTCGCATCGCTCTGTGAGCACCACCTGGTGCCGTTCCTCGGCAAGGCGCACGTGGCGTACATCCCGGCCGAGGACGGCCGCATCACGGGCCTGTCGAAGCTGGCCCGCCTGGTCGACGGATTCGCCCGCCGGCTGCAGGTGCAAGAGCGCATGACGACGCAGATCGCCGACGCCATCGCGACGGCCCTGTCACCCCGTGGGGTGCTCGTGGTCATAGAGGCCGAGCACCTGTGCATGTCGATGCGGGGCGTCAAGAAACCCGGCACGACCACGGTCACCTCGTCGGTTCGCGGGCTGTTCCGCTCCGACGTGGCCACCCGGGCCGAGGCCATGCAGTTCATCCGGGGTCGCTGACGCCGGTGCGGCCGGGCGGACGGCGGCCCCTGGTCATGGGTGTGCTCAACGTCACGCCCGACTCCTTCTCGGACGGCGGTCTCTACGTCACGCCCGAGGCCGCCGTTGCGCGTGGCCTGCAGATGATGGAGGCCGGGGCGGACCTGATCGACGTGGGCGGAGAGTCGTCCCGGCCCGGCGCCGAGCCCGTGCCGGTCGGCGTTGAGCTGGAGCGGGTGGTTCCGGTCGTCGAGGCCCTGGCCGCGGCGGTGGAGGAGAGCGAACGGGCGGTGCGGCTGTCCGTGGACACGGTCAAGCCCGAAGTGGCCGCCGCGGCGCTGGCGGCGGGAGCCAGCCTGGTGAACGACATCTCGGCCTCGCTGTGGGACGTGGCGGCCGCGGCGGGCGCCGGCTGGGTGGCCATGCACATGCAGGGGCAGCCCCGCAGCATGCAGGAGAACCCGCGGTACGAGGCGGTGGCGGAGGAGGTCTGCAGCGTCCTGCTCGAGCGGGCGGACCGGGCCCACCGGGGCGGGGTGCGCGAAGTCTGGATCGACCCGGGCATCGGGTTCGGGAAGACGACCGCCCACAATCTGTCGCTGCTGCGCCACCTGGACGATCTGGTGCAGGCGGCCGCCGGCGCCGGCTGCGCCGGGGTCATGGTGGGGACCAGCCGCAAGCGCTTCCTCGGCGTGCTGGCCGCCGGAGCGGCATCCGACGAGCCGGCGGCCGTGGCCGACCGTTTGGAGGGATCGCTGGCCACGGCCGCTGCAGCCCTGGTAGCGGGCGTGGGGATGGTGCGGGTGCACGATGTGGCGGCGACGGTGCAGATGGCGCGGCTGTATGGTCCTGCCGCATGAAGGGCAAGTGGGCCGCCGGCATTCCGCCGCGCAACTTCACCTGGGTGATCACCGACCACCTGGCCGCCAGCGAGCGGCCGGGCGGGTTCTCGGTCAACCACCGGAGGGTGCGTCGCCAGGAGGAGATCATCTGGCTGCGCGTCAACGGCTTCGGCCGCGTCGTCTCGCTCCTCGCGTCGCCCCACAACCTGGCCGCATACGACGACGAGGGGCTGGCCTGGGCCCACTACCCGCTGGAACGCACGGGGGACCCCCGGCCCGTGCTGGCCTCGTGCTACCGCGACATCGACGACTCGCTGGCCTCCGGCCTTCGGATCCTCGTCCACCAGGACGAGCTGGGTGACCGCGTCATGGGCGTCCTGGCGGGCTACCTGGTGTGGTCGGAGCGCATCGGCAACCAGCCGCAGGCGGTGGCCCTGGTGGAGCACGTCGTCGGCCACGCCATGGGCGAACCGGGCCGCGAGCTGCTGTCGGAGCTGGAGGGCATGCCGTCACGCGGCCGGTTGCAGTGAGCGACCGCATCGAGGTCCGTGACCTCCGGGTGACGGGGACCCACGGCGCGCTCCCCGAGGAGCGTGAGCGGGCTCAACCCTTCTCGGTCGACATCGTGGCCTGGGTCGACATGGAGGCGGCCCAGCAGAGCGACGACCTGGCCGACACCGTGGACTACGGGGCGCTGGCCCAGACCGCGGCCGACGTGGTGGGCGGGCGCTCGTATCGCCTGCTCGAGGCCCTGTGCGGGCGGTTGGCCAGCGCACTGTTGATCGTGGACCCGCGCCTCGAGGCGGTCGAGGTCACGGTACGCAAGCTGCGCCCGCCGCTCCCGCTCGATGTGGGCTCGACCGGGGTCCGGGTGCGGCGCGCCCGCTGATGGCCGGACAGGCACCGCCGCCCCCGCCGTGGCGTGCCTTCATCGGGCTGGGATCGAACCTGGGGGACCGCCGTGCCCTGCTGCGCCAGGCGGTCGAGGGCCTGGAGGCGGCCGGTGACGTCACCGGCGTGTCGCCGCTGTACGAGACGGCGCCGGTGGGTGGCCCCGAGAGTCAGGGCCCGTACCTCAACGTCGTGGTCGAGCTCTCCACGTCCGACTCGCCGCGCCGGCTGCTCGAGCGCTGCCGCGCCCTCGAAGCGGCCGCTGGCCGGGTGCGAACGGTCCGCTGGGGCCCGCGGAGCCTGGACGCCGACGTCCTCTGGGTGCAGGGCTGGCAGGTGGACGAGGAAGACCTCACCGTCCCCCATCCCCGCCTGTGGGAACGGCGCTTCGTCGTGCAGCCCCTGGCCGACCTGGCACCCGACCTGGTGACATCGGAGCAGCTCAGGGGCTCTGGTGGGGAGGTCGTCCCTGTGGGTAGTCTGTAGCCGTCGTTATCTTCGATCATCTGTAGGCGAACGGCACCCGCAAGGGGCTGGAACGCCGAAGGAGGTCAGATGCACTCCATCCGGATCATCGGTCCCGGTAGGGCCGGCACGTCCCTCGCCGCCGCGCTGTCGGCGCGCGGCTGGGCGTTCGCCGGTTTTCTCGGGCGCCACGATCAACTCGCCCACGCCGCTGACGGGGTCGACCTGCTCGTGATCGCCACCCCCGACGACGCGGTGGCCGGCGTGGCGGAGGCGGTCGAGCCGTGTCCGGGCACCACCGTGGCCCACCTGTCGGGTTCGCTCGGGCTCGACGCGCTGGCGCCGCACCCCAGGCGGGCGACGGTGCACCCGCTGGTGCCGCTCCCCAACGGCGAGGTCGGGGCCGCCCGCCTCGCGTCGGGCGTCACCTTCGCCGTGGCGGGGGCACCGCTGGGACGCGAGATGGTGGCCTGCCTCGGGGGCCGGGCCGTCGAGGTCGCCGACGCCGACCGCGCCGCCTACCACGCCGCCGCCTGCATCGCCGCCAATCACGTGGTGGCACTGCTCGGACAGGTGGAGCGGGTGGCCGCCTCGGTCGGGCTGGACCTCAATTCGTTCCTCCCCCTCACCCGGGCCGCCGTCGACGACGTGGCGGCGTTGGGGGCCGCCGACGCTCTGACCGGTCCGGCCCGCCGCGGCGACTGGGCGACGCTCAGCCGACACCTCGACGCCCTGCCCGAGTCCGAGCGAGCCGGCTACCAGGCCGGTGCGGCGCTCGCGACCCGTCTGGCGCAACCGGACGCCACCCCGCCGGCCCAGCCGGACACCTCCCTGCCGGCGCGGCCGGCCACCACACTGCCGGCGCAGCCGGCGGTGGTGTAGGAGCGACCGCCGTGGAGGTCGTGGAGTCCGTCGCCGCCTGCCGCGCCGCGCTCGACGAGGCCCGCGCCGCCGGGCGGGTCGTCGGGTTGGTGCCGACGATGGGCGCCCTGCACCGTGGGCACACGTCCTTGCTCGAGCGGGCCCGGGCGGAATGCGACGTGGTCGTCGTCAGCATCTTCGTGAACCCACTGCAGTTCGGCGACCCCGAGGACATCGCGCGCTACCCGCGGACGCTCGAGCGCGACCTCCTGGTGTGCGCGGAGGCGGGGACCGACTTCGCCTTCGTCCCGAGTGTGGAGGAGATGTACCCGTCGTGGCCCGCCGCTCCGTCGACGACGGTGTCAGTGCGCGGCGTCAGCGACGATTGGGAGGGGGCGTCCCGGCCCGGCCACTTCGACGGCGTCGCCACGGTCGTGGCGAAGCTGTTCACCACGGCAGGGCCTTGCCGGGCCTACTTCGGCCTGAAGGACTTCCAACAGCTCGCCGTCGTCCGTCGCATGGCGCGTGAGCTCTCGCTCCCCGTCGAGGTGATCGGATGCCCCATCGTCCGCGAGCCCGACGGGTTGGCCCTCTCGAGTCGCAACGTGAGGCTGTCGGCGACCGAGCGCCGGGCCGCCACTGCGCTCTCGCAGGCCCTGGCCGCCGGCCGGGCCGCCCTGGCCGACGGCGCGCCCTCGGGCGCCGCGGTCACCCGGGCCATGCGCGCCGTAATCGACGCCGAGCCGCTGGTGCACCTCGACTACGCCGTCGTGGTCGACGCCGACACCCTGGAAGAGGCGGCTGCTCTCGCCGGTCACGACCAGGAGTCGCTCCGCCTCCTCATCGCGGCCCAGGTGGGTCCCGTCAGGCTGATCGACAACAGTGCCGCCCTGGCGGCCGCCGACGATGTCCGCGCCGTACCCGTGGCCACCGAGAGTGTGCGCCAACTCGAAAGGATCGGGTGAGCCGATGCGCCGCCGCATGATGAAGTCCAAGATCCACCGGGCCACCGTCACGGGGGCCAACCTGCACTACGTGGGCTCGGTGTCCATCGACACGGAGTTGTTGGCGCTGGCCGACATCCTCCCCTATGAGCAGGTCACCGTCCTCGATATCGACAATGGCGCGCGCTTCGAGACGTACGCCATCGAAGGCGAGCGAGGGCAGGTCTGCCTCAACGGCGCAGCGGCGCGCCTGGTGCAGCCGGGCGACAAGGTGATCGTCATCACCTACGCCGACTACGAGCGTGCCGAGCTCGAGGCGTACGTGCCCCGCGTCGTGCATGTCGACGGGCGCAACCGGGTGATCGACGAGGTGTCGGCCCGCCTCGACGCTGAGCTCGCGCTGAACGAACCGGCGTGACCACGGGGGCCCCGCCCGGACCCTT
This sequence comes from uncultured Acidimicrobiaceae bacterium, assembly GCA_963755655.1. GTDB lineage: Bacteria > Actinomycetota > Acidimicrobiia > Acidimicrobiales > RAAP-2 > Bog-473. The sequence goes on along the minus strand of CAVWKX010000012.1, from coordinate 127,856 downwards.
CGACGTCCTGGTCCTGGGGAGCGGCGTCGCCGGCTTGTCCGCCGCAGTGCGGCTCGCCGGTCCCGGCGGCCCTTCGCCGTCCCTGTCGCTGGGCGTCTTGACCAAGGGCGTGCTGTCGCAGTCGGCGACGCGCTGGGCGCAGGGCGGTGTCGCAGCGGTGCTCGGTGCCGACGAGGACTCGACCGACCTGCACCTGGCCGACACGCTGGCGGCCGGCGCCGGCCTGTGCGACGAGGAGGCGGTGCGCGTCCTCGTCGACGAGGGCCCAGGACGCGTCCACGAGTTGATCGCCCTCGGGGTCGAGTTCGACCGCGAGGCCACGGGACTGCTGGCGCTGGCGCGTGAGGGGGGTCACTCCCGGCCGCGCATCGTGCACGCCGGCGGCGCCGCCACCGGTGCCGAGGTGGAGCGGGCGCTGGTCGACGCCACCTACCGCTCGGCCAGCGCGGTGCTCGAGGGGTGGTTCGCGCTCGACCTGCTGGTCGAGGGTGGTCGCTGCACCGGGGTGCTGGCCCTCCCGCCCGGCGTCGACGGCCGGGGCAATGGCCGAAGCGGCGCCGGCGGCAGTCGCAGTGGTCTCCGCCCGGTCGAGGTGCGGGCCGACCACGTGGTGCTGGCGACGGGCGGTGCCGGCCAGCTCTACTCGGTCACCACCAATCCGGCCGAGTCCACCGGCGACGGCGTGGCCATGGCGCTGCGCGCCGGCGTCCCGACGGCCGACGTGGAGTTCGTGCAATTCCACCCGACCGCGCTGCACCACCCGGCCATGCCGCGCCCGCTGCTCTCCGAGGCGTTGCGCGGCCATGGCGCGCTGCTGCGCGACCGCGACGGCGAGCGCTTCGTCGACGAGTTGGCGCCGCGCGACGTCGTGAGCCGGGCCATGGCGGCCCGCATGGCCGATCAGGGTGTCGACCACCTCTGGCTCGATGCGACAGGGCTCGAGCGCTTCTCGGCCCGCTTCCCCACCATCGCCGCGTCGCTGTCGTCCATCGGTCTCGACCCGCAGCGCGATTGGCTGCCCATCGCACCGGCGGCGCATCACCTGTCGGGCGGCGTCGTCACGGACCTCTGGGGCGCCACGGCGCTGCCCGGGCTGTGGGCGGTGGGCGAGGTGGCCTGCACCGGTGTGCACGGAGCCAACCGGTTGGCTTCCAACTCGTTGCTCGAAGGGATGGTCTTCGGCGCCCGCCTGGCCGAGCGCATCCCCTCGGGCGCCCGCAGCCCGGAGCCCAGCGGCGCGCTGCGTGCGGTGCTGGGCGACGCGCCGATTGACGGCATCGCATGCACCGAAATGGCGCAGCCGGCCACGCCGATGCCGCCGGACCCGGACCGGTGGCCGGGCGTCGACGTGACGAAACTGCGCGACACCGTGCAGCGCGCCATGACGCGCGGCGCCGGCGTGGTGCGCAGCCCCGAGTCGCTGGCCGGCGCACGCGCCGTGGTCGAGGAGGCGAGATCCCTTCTGGGAGACGCCAGCGCGTCGGTCGCGGCGGGAGAGCTGGCGAACCTGCTGCGGTTGGCGGACGCGCTGCTGGCCTCCGCGCTGGCCCGTACCGAGAGCCGCGGCGCCCATTCCCGGAGCGACTACCCGGAGACAGATCCGGCCTGGCGGCGACGTCTGGTGCACGGGCCCATCGGGTCCGACGGGGAGGACCCCCGTGGGTGAGCACGGCGCCGATGACGTCATGGCCCGGGCCTACGCGGAGGCGGTGCGCGTCGCCGTCGACCGCGCGCTGGCCGAAGACCTCGGTCCCGAGGGGGACCTCACGGCGGCGCTGGTGCCGGAGGACGTGCGCGCACAGTTCGCGCTGCGGGCCCGGCGTTCCGGTGTCCTGGCGGGCTGTGACTGCGTCACCGAGACGTTCCGGCGTGTCGGCCCAGAGATCGACCTGCGCTAGCAGGGCGAAGGACGGAGACGATTTGGCGGCCGGTGACACGGTGCTGGAGCTGGCCGGTCCTCTGCGCCCCATCCTGACGGCCGAGCGCACCGCATTGAACTTCCTCGGCCGCCTGTCCGGCATCGCCACGCTCACGTCGCAGTTCGTCACCGCCGCCCACGAGAGCAACCCGTCGGTGGCGGTCCTCGACACCCGCAAGACGACGCCGGGCCTGCGCCTGCTCGAAAAGGCGGCGGTGCGGGCGGGCGGCGGGACCAGCCACCGCTTCGGGTTGTCCGACGCCGTCCTGGTCAAGGACAATCACCTGGCCGGCACGAGCATCACCGACGCCGTGCACCGCGCCCGCGCCCTGTGGCCAGGGCGACTGGTCGAGATCGAGTGCGACGCGCTCGACCAGGTGGCGGAGGCGGCGCGGGCGGGAGCCGACGCCGTGCTGCTCGACAACATGGATCCGGGCGCGGTCGTCGAGGCGATCGCGGTGGCGCACGTGGACGCACCGGGGCCCATCCTCACCGAGGTCTCGGGCGGGGTGACGTTGGCCACCATCGGTGCCTATGCCGCCGCCGGCCCGGATCGGATTTCGGTCGGGGCGTTGACCCATTCGGCCCCGGTGCTCGATCTCGGGCTCGACCTGCTCTGGACGACGGCGGGAACGGGCGCGCTCCAGGCGGAGTGGAGTTGACGCGTGCTGCTGGTCATTGACGTCGGCAACACCGAGACGGTGATCGGCCTGTACGCGCTCGAAGCGGACGGCCACGCTCCGGCGCCGGAGGAGAGCATCGGCGTCGGCATCGGGACCGAACACGACCCGACGGCGCCGCGCGGGCTGACCCACCACTGGCGCCTGTCCACCAGTCCGAGCCGCACGCCCGACGAGCATGCTGTCCTGTTCACCCAACTGCTGGACCTCGAGGGCCTCGACATCTCCACCTCGGTCTCGGGCATCGCCGTCTGCTCGTCGGTGCCCCACGTCACGGCGGAGCTGCGCCAAATGGCGTCCCGCTGGTTCTCCGAGCTGCCGAGCGTCGTGCTCGGGCCCGGCACCAAGAGCGGGATGCCGATCCTCTACGACAACCCGAAGGAGGTCGGGGCCGACCGCATCGCGGACGCGGTCGGGGCCTACGACCTCTACGGCGGCCCCTGCGTCGTGGTCGACATGGGCACCGCGACGACGGTGGAGGCCATCAGCGCCAACGGCGAGTACATGGGCGGCGCCATCACGCCCGGGGTGGGCGTGAGCCTCGACGCCCTCTACCAGTCCGCCGCCGCGCTGCGGCGGGTGGAGCTGGTCGAGCCGCGCAGCGTCATCGGCCGCTCCACGGTGGAGTCGATTGAGTCGGGGACCCTCTACGGCTTCGCCGGCCTGGTCGACGCGCTGGCCCGGCGCTTCATGGAGGAGCTCGGGCCCGTCGACCGTGGTGGCCACGGGCGGGTTCAGTTCGCTCATCGCGCCGTATTCGGACACCATTGAGCACGTGGAGCCCTGGTTGACCCTGCACGGCCTGCGCATCGTGTACGAGCGCAACGTCCCCTCATGAGCGAGACGTCCGACGGCGAGACGTCCGTGCGCCGATCTCCCCCAGCCAGCCGTCAGCCGATCAGCCGCGCCGGCGGAGATCCCTTACCGCTTCGACCGCACGCACCAGACGGCGGAGGTCGTCGAGGCCTGGTCGTCGCTCGCCCCCGGCGAGGAGTCCGGCGTCACCGTCGGGGTGGCCGGCCGGCTCATGCTCCTGCGCGATCAGGGCAAGGCGGCCTTCGGCGAGCTCCGCGACGCGTCGGGCGCGCTGCAGCTGTTCGCCCGCGCCGCGTGACGGAGCGCTTCGACGAGTTCGTGAAGCTGAATCTCGGTGACTGGATCGGCGCGACGGGAGAGGTCGTGCGGACGCGGCGCGGCGAGCTCTCGGTGCTCGTCAAGGAGTGGACGCTGCTGGCCGAGGCGCGGCGCAATTTCGGCGACAAGTGGCACGGCGTCAGCGACGTCGAGACGCGCTACCGCCGACCGCGAGGTCGACCTGTGGGCCAACGAGCGCTCGCGTCAGCTGCTGCAGATGCGCAGCGACGTCGTGCGCAACATGCGCCGGCGCCTGTGGGAGCAGGGCTTCGTCGAGGTGGAGACGCCGTTGCTGCACCCCATTGCGGGCGGAGCCACGGCGCGGCCCTTCGTCACGCATCACAACACGTTCGACACCGACTTCTACCTGCGCGTCGCGCCGGAGCTCTACCTCAAGCGGCTGGTCGTCGGCGGCTTCGACAAGGTGTTCGAGATCGGCCGCAGCTTCCGCAACGAGGGCATCTCGCCGCGCCACAACCCCGAGTTCACGACGCTCGAGCTCTACCAGGCCTACGCCGACTACACCGACACGATGGTCGTGTTCGAGGAGCTGGTGGCGGGGCTGGCGCTCGATGTGCTCGGGACCACGAAGCTGACCTATGGCGGGCGCGACCTCGACCTGACGACGCCGTGGCGGCGCGCCACGATGAGCGAGCTCGTCGCAGAAGCCACTGGGTTCACGCTCGACGTGCGCACGCCGCGCGAGGAGCTGGCCAAGGTGGCGACCGAGGTCGGCATCGAGGTCGACGCCGGCTGGGGACCGGGCAAGATCTTGCTCGAGATCTACGAGAAGACGACCGAGCCCGAGTTGTGGGGCCCGGTCTTCGTCATCGACTACCCGGCCGAGGTGTCGCCGCTGGCCCGGCGCCACCGCGACGGACCCGAGTTGGTCGAGCGCTACGAGCCCGTGGTGGCGGGCCGCGAGTTGGGCAACGGCTTCACCGAGCTCATCGATCCCGACGACCAGCGCGCCCGCTTCGAGGAGCAGGCGGCGAAGGCGCGGGCCGGTGACGACGAGGAGTCCGCGGTGGTGGACGAGGACTATCTCCGCGCCCTCGAGTACGGGTTGCCCCCGACCTCGGGGTTCGGGCTCGGCGTCGACCGGTTGTTGATGCTGCTCGGCGACGTGGCCAACATCCGCGAGGTGATCGCCTTCCCCACGCTGCGGCCCGACCGGGGCTGAGGAGCGCCGGGCGGCACGGGGCTGGACCGGGCAACCTCCGATTGCGCCGGCTTTTTCAGTCGGGTCCGTTCTTCCGTTCCTTAGGCGCGTGGCCCTTTCTTCATACGTTGCTTACAGTTTCCTCACATCTGGCACCCAGTCTGGGGTGTGCCGCCGAACGGCGGACGAGTGTGCAGATCGCACCAACGTCCAAGGAGGACCCATGTTTCGCACGATCATCGCAGGAACGGCCGTCGCCGGTGCGCTGACCTTCGGCGCGGCCGGCATCGCCGGAGCCGTCGACGACCGGCACCGGGAACACCGGCGCGACGGGTGCCACCAGTGCCGACAAGGCCGCGCTCTGCGCCAAGCTGCCGGCCATCCAGGCCAAGGTGCAGAAGGTGGAGAGCAAGGTCACCACCTGATCCCCAAGGCGCAGGCGGGCGAGGCCAAGGCCAAGACGGCGGGCCACACCAAGCTGGCCGACGCCATCGCCGAACGCATCACCAAGGTCCAGAACCGTGAGACCAAGGTCAATGCGCGGCTGGCCAAGGCTCAGGCCGAGTGCGGCACGGGCGGGTCGAGCACCGGCTGATCCCGACCAGCTGACCTCCGTCGGGGAGAGCAGCGGCCACCGTCCGGGGAGACCCGGCGGTGGCCGCCTTGCAATTCCGGATCAATTCCGCGCCAGGGTCGCCGAGACGTGGAACCGTGCTTCCTGAGCACCGTGCTTCCTGAGAACCGTGCTTCCGGACCGTGCTCGGCCGTGCTTCCTGCGAACCGTGCTTACTCAGCCCGGAAGGTCGCTCAGCAGGTCGGCCGCCAGCTCGGGAGAGCCCCGCCCGCAGTTCGGGCTGGCTGATGCCGGCGGTGGCCCTCTGCGCGTCGTCGACGTAGCGCCGGGCCGCACCGACGGACTCGGCGATCCCGTCCGACGCCATCACGATGGCCCGCGCCTTGTCGCGCTCGGGTTGGGCCAGGGGCGTTCCCGAGCAGCGCCCGCAGGTCAGGCCCCGCGTCGGGGTCGGCCAGCGCCACCAGGGCGGGGAGCGTGTAGATGCCCTCGGCCAGGTCCTGCCCCGCCGGCTTCTGCAGCTGGCCGTCGGTGGCGGTGATGTCGAGGATGTCGTCACGGATCTGGAACACCATGCCGAAGCAGTGCCCGAACTCGGTGCAGGCGTCGACCTCGGCCGTCGGAAGCCCGCCGGTCAGCGCGCCGATGCGGCACGACGTGGCGGTGAGCGCCGCCGTCTTGCCGCTGATGGAGGCGAAGTAGTCCTCGCGGCTGCGGTCGATCTGGAAGGCCGAGCGCACCTCGGTCACCTGTCCCTGACAGAGCCGGCCCAGCGTGTCGGCCAGCAACTGGGCGATATCGACCCCGAGGCCGGCGGCGATGGCGGCGCTGCGGGCCAGGAGGTAGTCGCCGGCGACGATGGCGACGAGATTCCCGAAACGGCTGTTGACGCTCTCGACGTTCCGCCGGATGGTCGCCTCGTCGATGACATCGTCGTGGTACAGCGAGGCGAGGTGGACCAGCTCCACCGCCACCCCGCCCATCAGTTCGTCCTCGGTGGCGTCGTGGCTGCCCCCCGTCGCCGCGGCCAGCGCGAGCAGGGGTCGCAGCCGCTTGCCCCCGGCCGCGATCAGGTGGGTCGTCACCTCGTCCAGAAAGCTGTCACCCGTGACGACAGAGGCGGTGAGCAGGGGTTCCAGTCGCCGCATTCCCTCTTGCAGGCGGGGCAGGCCGAGGGCCTCGGTCGGGTTCACTGGTCCAAACGTTAGGGCACAGGCGCAGAATGCCGACAACTACCAGGTAGAACGGGTGCAGGAAATCTCGGCCTGCCCGGGTTTTCCTCCTGGGTGCGGGACGCATCGCCTGCGGCGTGATGGACTAAGGCCACAGGTACACTGAACCGAGAAGCAAGAGGAACAAGGAGAGGCGGTCAGGGTGTTCGAACGTTTCACCGACCGGGCACGGAGGGTGTTGGTGCTGGCGCAGGAGGAAGCGCGCCTGCTCAATCACAGCTTCATCGGCACCGAGCACATTCTGCTCGGGTTGATCCACGAGGGCGAGGGCGTCGCCGCGAAGGCGCTCGAGTCTCTGGGGATCTCCCTCGAGGCCGTCCGCGAGAAGGTGGAAGAGACGATCGGCATGGCCGGCACCGCGCCGAGCGGTTCGCCGCCGTTCACGCCGCGGGCCAAGAAGGTGCTCGAGCTCTCACTGCGTGAGGCTCTGCAGCTCGGCCACAGCTACATCGGCACCGAGCACATGCTCCTCGGCCTCGTGCGCGAGGGAGAGGGCGTGGCCGCCACCGTCCTGGTGAGCCTCGGGGCCGACCTCGGCCGCGTGCGCCAGCAGGTCATCCAGCTGATGTCGGGCAACCAGGGCAAGGAGTCCGTCGGCGCCAGCCAGGGCTCGAGCTCGGGCGACAACCCGTCGGGCTCGCCGGTCCTCGACCAGTTCGGCCGCAACCTGACCCAGCTCGCCCGTGACGGCAAGCTGGACCCCGTCATCGGACGTGCAAAAGAGATCGAACGCGTGATGCAGGTCCTGTCGCGCCGCACCAAGAACAACCCCGTCCTCATCGGCGAGCCCGGCGTCGGCAAGACGGCCATCGTCGAGGGACTGGCCCAGCGCATCGTGTCCAACGAGGTGCCCGAGACGCTGACGGGCAAGCAGCTCTACACGCTCGACCTGGGCGCGCTCGTGGCGGGCAGCCGCTACCGCGGTGACTTCGAGGAGCGCTTGAAGAAGGTCCTCAAGGAGATCCGCACGCGGGGCGACATCGTCCTCTTCATCGACGAGATCCACACCCTCGTGGGCGCCGGCGCCGCCGAAGGTGCCATCGACGCCGCCTCCATCCTCAAGCCGATGCTGGCGCGGGCGAGCTGCAGACCGTGGGCGCCACGACCATCGACGAGTACCGCAAGCACCTCGAGAAGGACGCCGCCCTCGAGCGGCGCTTCCAGCCGGTCAAGGTCGACCAGCCGACGGTGGCGTTGACCATCGACATCCTCAAGGGCCTGCGCGACCGCTACGAGTCGCACCACGCCGTCAGCATCACCGACCAGGCCCTGGTGGCCGCGGCCAACCTGGCCGACCGCTACCTGGCCGACCGCTACCTGCCGGACAAGGCGATCGACCTGATCGACGAGGCCGGGAGCCGCCTGCGCATCCGCCGCATGAGCACGCCGCCGGACGCCAAGAAGCTCGACGAGGAGATCGCCCGCCTGCGGGCCGACAAGGAAGCCGCCATCGAGAAGGGCGCCTTCGAGCAGGCCAAGAAGCTGGCCGAGCAGGAGAAGGAGCGCCTGGACCGCAAGGAGAGCCAGGAGGCCGAGCTGCGGGCCGAGGGCGTCGACCTGTTCGACGTCGTGGACGAAGAGGTCATCGCCGAGGTGCTGGCCGCCTGGACGGGCATCCCCGTCTACCGCCTCACCGAGGAGGAGACGGCCAAGCTGCTCCGCATGGAGGACGAGCTCCACAAGCGTGTGATCGGCCAGGAGGAGGCGCTGAAGGCGCTGTCCCGTGCCATCCGCCGCACCCGGGCCGGCCTCAAGGACCCCAAGCGTCCGAGCGGATCGTTCATCTTCCTGGGGCCGACGGGCGTCGGCAAGACCGAGCTGGCCAAGACGCTGGCCGAGTTCCTCTTCGACGACGAGGACGCGCTCATTCAGCTCGACATGTCCGAGTACATGGAGAAGCACACGGTCAGCCGGCTGGTCGGCTCGCCCCCCGGCTACGTCGGGTACGAAGAGGGCGGCCAGCTCACCGAGGCCGTGCGGCGCAAGCCGTTCTCCGTCGTGCTCTTCGACGAGGTCGAGAAGGCGCACCCCGACGTGTTCAACACGCTGCTGCAGATCCTCGAGGACGGGCGGCTCACCGACGCGCAGGGTCGTTCGGTCGACTTCAAGAACACCGTGCTGATCATGACGTCGAACCTCGGGACGGCCGACCTGCGCAAGGCGAACATCGGTTTCGCCAAGACGTCGGAGGCCGTCACCTACGAGCGGATGAAGGCCAAGGTGGACGAGGCGCTCAAGGCGCACTTCCGCCCCGAGTTCCTGAACCGCATCGACGAGGTGATCGTCTTCCACGAGCTGTCGCGTGCCGAGGTGACCGAGATCGTCGACCTCCTCATGTCGCGCACCGTCAAGCAGCTGTCGGATCAGGGCATCGGCCTCGAGCTGACGCCTGCCGCCCGGGCCCACCTGGCCGAGAAGGGCTACGACCCCCAGCTGGGAGCACGGCCGCTGCGCCGGGCCATCCAGCAGCTGGTCGAAGACCCGCTGTCCGAGCGCATCCTCTGGAAGGAATTCCGCGTCGGCGAGACCATCGTCGTCGACGTCGAGGAGTCGCCCATCGACGGCGAGGGCCCGCAGCTCAGCTTCACGGCGATCGAGGGCATTCAGCCCCCGCCGCTCGAGCTGGCCGGCGCCGGCGCCGACGCCGAATAGTCACAAGACTCACTCCCAGCAGTAGCTGAACTCCCCGCGCAGCGCCTCGGCGTAGCCGGGGAGTTTGCGCGCCTGGAAGTGCGGGTTGGCCGCACCGACCGGTGGATAGCTGAGGCCGAGCGGGGCGGCGGGCTCGAAGCCGAACCGCCCGTAGTAGCCGGGTTCGCCGAGGAGCACGAGGAGGGGCCACTGCCGCTCTTCGGCCGCGCCGATCAGCGCGACCATGAGTGCGCTGCCCACGCCGCGTCCCTGGTGCGGCGTGCCGACGCAGACGGGTGCCACGCCGGCCACCGGCGTGGGGTCGCCGTCGAGGCGGCCCGGCGCCGCCTGCAGGTGGCCGACGACCGTCCCGTTCTCGTCGGCCACGAGCTCAATGAGCGGATGCGGCGGTCGTGGTGCTGCGCCGACCAGGTGCCCCGGACGATGGCGAGCTCCTCGCCCGCGTCGCGGGTCCCTCCGTAGGAGAACGCGTCCTCGACGACGGCGAGGATGCCCGCGGCGTCGCCGGGGCAGGCCGGGCGGATGCCAGTCACGGTCACGGGAGTCGTACGCCGACCGAGACGGCATGGTGGTCCGACAGGCCGTGGCCGGGATCACGGCGGGGCGCCGGGCCACCAGCCCGCGCACGAGGATCCAGTCCAGTTTCAGCGGCACGTGATCGGGGAACCCGCCGGCATCGTGCTCGGTGGTGGGGGCGGCGACGTTGGCGTCCGTCCACTCGAACCCGTGTGCCCGGGCCACCTCGAAGAGCGGCTCGTGCGCCACCGGCCAGGTGAAGCGGGTGGGATCCTCCCGGCGGAGACGCCGCACCAGCGCCCGGTCGAGCAGCTCGGCGTAGGAGACACCCAGTGTGTTGAAGTCGCCCCCCACGACGGCGGGACCGCCGCCGCTCCGCTCGTCGAGTGCGTGCAGGAGCACCTCCATCTGTTCGGCCCGGTGCCCCAGCGTCCGTGCGGTTCTCGAGGTGGGTCGAGGCCACCTCGACCGGGACGCCGTCCAGGGCACAGTGGCGAGTACGGCGACACGGCCGCCCACCCGCGGCTGGGGCGAGTCGGCGGCGAACCATCCGGGACCGGACCCGGGCAGCCGGACGACGACCGGGTCGCCGAGGCGGGCCGGCGACACGATGGCGTTGCCGTGCAGGCCTCGGTCGTTGCCGTGCCCTGCAGCGGCCCGCCGTTCCGCCTCGTCGCCCAGGCCGAGCTCAATGAACTCGACGCCGAACCCGTAGCAGGCTCCGATGCCGGTGGCGATGGCGTCGGCTGTGTTCTCGTTCTCCGTGCGCGCCATGCCGTCGTCGAGCTCCGACAGCAGGCAGACGCCGGCGCCGGACGCCCGCAGGACGTGCGCCAGCTCTGCCGGCCGGCGACCGCGTTGCACGTTCCAGGCCACGACACGCAGCCATCCGGTCAGTTCGGAGGGTGATCCGGCGTGCCACTGCGCCACGTCGCGCAGGCAGGGGAGCTCGTCGAGGAGCAGGCGGTGCAGATCGTCGTCGCCCACTCGGGCCGCCCACTCCGCCCGTGCGTCCGCTGGCGGCACGTCCATGGACCGAGCCTGCCACCACTGCGGTCACCACTGCGGTCACGGTTGCCGCAGTGCGATCGCCCCCGTGGTCCCCGATCTTGTGACACCTCTCCCGTAGGGTGCCGCCATGGCCACGCCTCCCCGTTCGCGCGCCCGCGATGGCGGTGCGTACCTCTGCTCGTCCTGCGAGGCGACGTCGCTCCGGTGGGCCGGGCGTTGCCCGGCCTGCGGGGAGTGGAACACGCTCGGCCCGGCACCGGCGCGCCGGGTCGGCTCCCGGTCACCGCGCCCGGCAGATGGTCCGCCGGCGCTGGCCCTGGTCGACGTGTCGACCGACGGCACCCACCCGCTCCCGACAGGAGTCAGCGAACTCGACCGCGTCATGGGCGGCGGCGTCGTGGCCGGCTCCGTCACGCTGCTCTTCGGGCCTCCCGGCATCGGTAAGTCGACGCTGCTCTTCCAGGTGCTCTCGTCGTTGGCGGCCACCGGGCTCGACGTCATGCTGGCCTCGGCCGAGGAGTCGCTGGCTCAGGTTCGCGGCCGTGCCTCGCGTATCGGTCCGGTGCCCCGGAACCTGCTGGCCATCGAAGGCCCCGACGTCGAGGCGATCGAGGCCGCCGTCGAGCGGCACCGCCCGGCGCTGGTGGTGGTCGACTCGCTCCAGTCCGTCTCCGACCCCGAGCTGGGCCAGCCCGCGGGCAGCCTGGCCCAGGTGCGTACCTGCGTCGAACGACTGACCCGCATGGCCAAGACGACCGGTGCGCCCCTCCTCCTGGTCGGGCACGTGACCAAGGACGGCGACCTGGCCGGGCCCCGCGCCGTCGAGCACCTGGTCGACACCGTGCTCTCCTTCGACGGCGACCGGCACCACGCCCTGCGGGTGCTGACGTCGGTCAAGCACCGCTTCGGGCCGGCGGGCGAGGTCGGCATCTTCGAAATCCGCGACGACGGCCTGCGCGCCGTGCCCGACCCCGGCCCGCTGCTGCTGGGTGACCGCATGGCCGGTGTCCCCGGCAGCGTGGTCGTGCCCGTCCTGCAGGGTCGGCGACCGCTGCTGGTCGAAGTGCAGGCCCTGCTCGGTCCCGGCAACGGAGGCGGCAACGGGCCTCCCCGCCCCCAGACCTTGGGGATCGATGCCGCCCGGGCCAACCTCCTCCTCGCCGTCCTGGCCTGCCGCACCGCGGTCGAGATCCCGGCCTCGGCCCAGATGTTCGCCGCCGCCGTTGGTGGCATCACCGTGACCGAGCCGGCCGCCGACCTGGCCGTGGCCCTGGCCATGGCCTCGGTCATCACCGACATCCCCCTCCCACCCGACGTGGTGGTCTTCGGGGAGCTGGGCCTGGCCGGCGAGGTGCGCACCGTCCCGGGCGCCGACCGCCGCCTGGCCGAGGCGCAACGGGCCGGCTTCACCCGTGCGCTGGTGCCGGCCTCCTTGGTGGGAGTGCCCGCGGCGGTGCCGCCCGGCCTGCGGGTACTCGGGGTACGGACCCTGGCCGAGGCCCTCAGCCTGGTCCATTCCGAGGCCGGTGTGCAGGGCGCGCCGGGTACGATGCGGGGGTGGCCGACGGCGCCGGCGGCAGCCAGCCTCTGAACGACGCGCTGGCGATGATTGCGCCGGGTACCAAGCTCCGCGAGGGCCTGGACCGGATACTGCAGGCCAAGCACGGTGCCCTGATCCTGGTCGGTGACGGCCCGGCGGTGCTGTCCGTCTGCACCGGCGGGTTCCTCCTCGACGCCGAGTACTCGCCCCAACGCCTCTCCGAGCTGGCCAAGATGGACGGCGCCATCATCTTGGCCCCGGACGCCTCGCGCATCGCCCGGGCCAACGTGCACCTGGTGCCCAAGGCCACCATCCCCACCTCCGAGACGGGCACCCGTCACCGCACGGCGGAGCGGGTGGCCCGCTCCATCGACGTGCCGGTCATCGCCGTCTCCGAGGCGATGGCGACCATCGCCGTCTACCGCAATGACCTCAAGCACACGACGCAGTCCGCCGGCTGGCTCATCGACCGCTCGAGCCAGGCGCTCTCCACCCTGCAGCGCTTCCGCGCCCGCTATGACGACGCCTTGTCCACGCTGACCCGGCTCGAGATGGAGGACTCGGTCTCGGTACACGACGTCGTCGCGGTGCTCCAGCCCGGCGAGATGGTCCGCCGCATCGCCGAGGAGATCGAGGGCCACCTGGTCGAGCTCGGGTCCGACGGGCGCCTCATCCACCTGCAGACCGACGAGCTCCGCTCGGGCGTCCCCGAGAGCCTGGCGCTGGTGCTGCGCGACTACGCCGACGACCGCAGCATCGCCCACCTGCGCTCCCTCTCTGCCGACGCGCTCATGGACCTGCCCAAGGTGGTCGCCGCCCTCCACCTGCCCGACTCCGACGACCAGCTCCACATCGGGCTGGCCCCCCACGGGTACCGGCTCTTGCACCGGCTGCCCCAGCAGCTCTCCGAGACCCTCATCGAGCGCCTGGTGCGACGGTTCGGCTCGTTGCCCGAGATCCTCTCCGCCTCGGCGGCCGAGCTCGAGTCGGTCGAGGGCATCGGCGCCGCCACCGCCCGCCACATCCGCGACGGCCTGGCCCGGCTGGTCGAGGCCAGCATCTTCGAGCGCTACGAATGACGGGGTGATCTGGTAAAATAGGTGGCCACCTCCGGACGGTCCACCCCGTCCCGGTCGCCTCCGCACCAGCATCGCCGCAGCTCCGCGTGCCCGTGTGGGGCAGCCGATCCACCCAAAAGGGAGCCCTGAGTCCTGTGTCCTTCAAGGTCGGAGACAAAGTCGTCTATCCCCACCACGGGGCCGCCGTCATCGAGAAGAGAGAGACCAAGGTCGCCTTCGGTGAGAAGCGCGAGTACCTGGTGCTGCGCCTCGCTTACGGCGATCTGATCCTCAACGTGCCCGCCGACAACACCGAGGGTGTGGGCCTGCGCGAGGTCATCAACGACGAGGAGGTCGAGGAGGTGTTCGCCGTGCTGCGCAAGAAGGAAGCGCGCATGCCGACGAACTGGTCCCGCCGCTACAAGAACCACTCCGAGAAGCTGCGCTCCGGCGACATCTACCAGGTGGCCGAAGTGGTGCGGAACCTCTCCATCCGGGACAAGGACAAGGGCCTGTCCGCCGGCGAGAAGCGCATGCTGCAGCGGGCGCGCCAGATCCTGGTGTCCGAGCTGACCTTTGCGCTCAACGTGGACGAGGAGACGGCCGAAGAGCGTCTGAACGAGGCGCTGACCTGATCGCATCGCCCGACCACGCGCAGGCGAGCGAGGCGAAGGTGTGGTCGATCGTCGTGGCGGGAGGCAGCGGCCGGCGGTTCGGGCAGTTGAAGCAGTACGCCTTGCTGGCTGGCCGCCCGGTACTGGAATGGGCCGTGTCGGCGTGCCGGACCTGTTCCGCCGGCATCGTCCTCGTGGTCCCCGACAGTGCCGACGGCGCTACCGGTGCCGACCGTGATTTCCACGGCGCCGACGTCGTCGTCACCGGTGGCGCCACCCGGGCCGACTCGGTGCGCCGTGGCCTGGCCGCCGTCCCGGGCGATGCCGAGGTCGTGGTGGTGCATGACGCGGCGCGACCGCTGGCCTCACCGTCGCTCTTCAGCGCCGTCCTCGCGGCCGTGACCGACGGGGGCGCGGCCGGAGCCGTGCCCGGTGTCCCCCCGAGTGACACCATCAAGGTCGTGGACCAGTCCGGGCGCGTCACCAGCACCCTCGACCGCACCACGCTGGTCGCCGTGCAGACCCCGCAGGCCTTCCGGGCCGTCCTGCTGCGACGGGCCCACGAAGAGGAGCTGCCCTCCGAGGGCCCGCCGGCCGCGGCGTCGGGCCCTGCGACCGACGACGCCATGCTGGTCGAGGCGTTGGGTGGCACGGTGCAAGTGGTGCCCGGCGAGCCCGGCAACCTCAAGATCACCGATCCCGGCGACCTCGAGGTCGCAGAGCGCATGCTGGCGGAAGCGAGGTCGAAGGCGTGAGCGTGCGCATCGGCCAGGGCATCGACATCCACCGCTTCTCGGACGACCCCCACCGTCCGCTCGTCCTGGGCGGCGTCGAGATCGAGGGCGGTCGCGGGCTGGGCGGTCACAGCGACGCCGATGCCGTGTGCCACACGCTGGCCGACGCCGTGCTGGGTGCGGTGGGGCTGGGCGACCTGGGCCGGCATTTCCCCGACACGGATCCGGTGTGGGAGGGAGCCGACAGCGTGACCCTCCTCACCGAGGTGGTCGGCATGGCGGCCGCGCACGGGTTCGCCTGTGCCAACGCGGACTGCACCGTCATCGCCGATGCCCCCCGCCTGGCGCCGCACACCGCCGCCATGGTGGAGCGCCTCAGCACGGTGCTCGACGCCCCGGTCTCGGTGAAGGCGACCCGGGCGGAAGGGTTGGGCGCGTTGGGCCGTGCCGAGGGCATCGCCTGCCTGGCCGTCGTGCTGATGGAGTCGACGTGAGCCCCCGTCCGCGCCCGCCGGCGCGGGGCGGCCCGCGCCGGACGCCGGCGGGGAACCGCCAGGAGCCGCGCCGGGCCAGGTCGGGGTCCGGCCAGGACGGCGGCGGGCAGCGTCCCGACCGGCGCCCCGGCCCGCGCAGCGAGCTCGGCGGCGACCAGGTCGAGGGGCGCCGGGCCGTCCTCGAGCTGCTGACGGTCGGGCGGCGGACCGTGCGGCGGATCTTGCTAGCCGAGGACCAGGATCCTTCGCCGCAGCTGGACCGCATAGAGGAGCTGGCCGGGCGCATCCGCGTCCCGGTCGAGACGGTGCCCCGCACCCGGCTCGATGCCCAGGCCCGTACCGAGTCGCCGCAGGGCGTCCTGGCTCTGGCCCGCCCTCTCGAGCCGGTGCCGCTCGAGGACCTGGCCGCGCCCGATCGCCGCGGCACGCCGCCGTTCTTGTTGGTGGCGGCCGGCATCACCGACCCCCGCAACCTCGGGGCGCTCCTGCGCAGCGCCGAATGCGCCGGCGTGACGGGCGTCGTGCTGCCGCGCCACCGCTCGGCGCGGCTCTCGCCCACGGTGACCAAGACGGCCGCCGGGGCGATCGAGCACCTGCCGTTCGCAGTGGTGGGCGGCGTGCCGGCCGCGCTGAGCGAGCTGCGCGACCTCGGCGTGTGGTCGATCGGCCTCGCCGGCGAGGCGGAGCAGTCGATCTACGACCTGCCGCTCGGCGATGGTCCCGTGGCCCTGGTGGTGGGCAGCGAGGAGAAGGGGTTGGCGCCGCTGGTGCGCAAACGCTGCGATGCGGTCGCCGCCATCCCCCAGCACGGCACGCTGCCGTCGCTCAACGTCGGCGTCGCCGGCGCGGTCGCCTGCTTCGAGGTCGCGCGCCAGCGGTCGGTGGGATCGACGGCGCGAGGCTGACCGACCACCCCGTCGCCCCCCACGGGCCGGCCGTACGCTGAGGCCGTGCAGAGAGCCGGCACGAGCTCGTGGAGGATCGCGGTCGACAACGGCAAAGCGCTGAACGCGGCGTGTTACGTCCGTGACGTCGGCGGCGTGCCCCTCGACGACGACCTCTCGGTGCCCCCTCGTCTCATGCACCTCAGCGTGGGGGCGCCGTCCCCGGAGGCGGTCGAGGCGGCACCGGCGTGGCACCGGTGGTGGAGCTCGCTGGCGTCGGCACCACAGGCCGACCTGCGGAGCGGCTCGTCACCGGGCACCGGGGAAGGGGACGCCAGCGCGGCGCTCACCTTGCTGCTGGACCGACTCCAGGGTGAGGCTGCGGCCTGGTCGAGCGATCTGGCGCGCCGTCACCCGGCCCCGAGCCTGCCGCCGTACGCTCCCGTCGAAGACCTGCAGCGCCGCCAGGAATTGCACCGTCACGTGGCCGAGGAAGTCATCCGTGACTACGCCGTGACCCCGGATCGGGTCACCGCGCGCGTCGAGCTCATCTGGTCCGGAGAGCTGTGGGCCTACCAACCCTCGCGGGGCGCCCTCTTTTGCTCCCTCGCCACCTGGGTGGACGAGAGCGCCTACCGCTCGGCTCTCAGGTCGACCTTCGAACGCGGTCTCGCCCGAAGCTAGGTACGCCGACTTCTCGGCAGGCCGACTCCTCGTCAGGCCGGCGCGACCTCGGAAGTACAGAACGCGCACCGGTGCGCCGCGACGGGAATGTCGCTGAGGCATTCCGGGCACTCCCGCGTCTCGGGCTTGGGCTCCTCGCTTGGCAGCACGTTGAGACGGCGCATCAGCGCGGTGAGCGGGACCACGACGGCGAAGAAGACGACCGTGGCCACAATCAGGAAGGACAGCAGCGCGTTGAGGAAGGATCCGTACTTGAACTGCGAGTGGTTGACGGTGAAGGTCAGGTCCGAGAAGTTGGGCTTGCCGAAAATGGCGGCGATGAGCGGCGTGATCAGATCGGCCACGAAGGCGGTGATCATGGCCGTGAAGGCGACGCCGACCACGACGGCCACCGCCAGGTCGACGACGTTGCCCCGTAGGACGAACTTCTTGAAGTCGGACAGCATCTGGTCGGATCCTCCCTGCTCGCGCAACCGGGTGCACGCATCCTCGCGTCTTCAGTTCTTCACCGCGGACGGCGCCTCCGTGTTGCCTGTACCCGGTTCGGCCTCAACCTCCACAAAAGGTCGGGTGCGAAGCGAAAACGGGGCCTGAGTCCGGGAGCCCGAGGCAGGAATCGAACCCGCGACATCTTCATTACAAGTGAAGTGCTCTACCAACTGAGCTACTCGGGCGCTGCGCCCCAGGTTACAGGCCCGTGCGGCCGCCACCCGCCCCACCAGCGGAAAGGCTTGCTTCGGGCCGCGGCCCGGGCCAGGCTGGACCCACAATGGATGACGAACAGCCGCATACAGGATCGTCCGGCTCGCTCTCAGTCGTCCGGGCGGTGGCGGTGCTCATCCTCTTCGTCGTGGCGGTTGCGGTACTGGTGTCGGTCGGGACGCGGCCCAGCGTGAGCAGTACGCCCACGACCACCACGCCGACGACGACTGCGCCCGCCGGCGGCAGCACCACGACCACGACCACGGCGGCGGCGGCCGGCGCCGCCACCTCGTCGACGACCACCACGACGGCGGCCCATCACACGACGACGACCAAGGCGGGCCACAAGGGGTCGACCAAGGGCGCGACCACCACGACCACGGCACCGCACAGCGCCACCACCGTGGTCGTGGCCAACGCCACCACCGTGAACGGGCTGGCCGCGCACTATTCGACGGTGATCGGCGCCGGCGGCTGGACGATGCAGACGCCGCTGGACGCGTCGACCAGCGAGGCGACGTCGGCCGTCTACTACGCGCCGGGCCAGCAGGAGCAGGCGGCGTCCATCGCCACGACCATCGGCGTGAAGCCCGCCCAGGTGCTCCCGATCTCCGCGGCCACACCCCTCAGCAGCACGACCGGCATCGACGTGGTGGTCGTGATCGGGTCGGACCTGGCGGCGTCCGCCACGACGACCACCGCGGCCTGACGTTGCCCGCCGTGGGCGACGCTGCAGCAGCGGCGCGCCTGCCCGAGGTCCTGCAACCGCTGGCGGCCGACCCGCAGCACGGCGCACTGTTCCTCGATTTCGACGGCACGCTCTCCGCCGTCGTCAAGGACCCGCGGGACGCGGCGCCGCTGCCCGGCGTGCCGGACCTGCTGGCCGAGCTGGCCGCCACCTTCGCGCTGGTGGCGGTGATCTCGGGCCGGCCGACGGCCTTCCTCGACGAGATCCTGGGCCCGCCGCCCGGGGTCACGCTGGCCGGCCTCTACGGCCTGGAGCGCGCCCTGCAGGGATCGGCGCACGACACCTGGGCGGCGGTCATCGACGAGGTCGTTGCCGAGGCTCTGGCGACGGCGCCGAAGGGGGTCTATGTCGAGCCCAAGGGGCTGACGGTGACGCTGCACTTCCGCCGAGCTCCCGAGCACAAGGACTGGGTGGTGCAATTTGCCGAGCGCCAGCACGAGACCCGTGGCCTCGCGGTGGTCCAAGGTCGCCTCGAGCGCGAACTGCGCCCCCCGCTCAATGTCGACAAGGGGACCGTGGTGCGCTCCTTGGTGGAGGAGTACGACAAGCGGGGCGAGCCCCTGCGTGTGCTGGCAGCGTTCGGCGACGACCTCGGGGACCTGCCCGCCTTCGCCGCCCTCGAGACGCTGCACGAAGCCGCCACCGCCGACAACGGCCCGCTCGTCATCGTCCGGGTGGCGGCCGTCGACGGCGAGAGCCCGGCCGCGGTGGCCGCGGCAGCAGACCTGTCGGTGCCCGGCGCCGCTGGTGCGGTGGCGCTGCTGCGCGACCTGGTGGATGCCGCAGCCGGTGCCGGCGGCTGGTGCCGATCCTCCGACCGGTTAGCGCCGCGCCGCCGCCAGCTGGTCGGCCCACCAGTCGGCCGAGGTCCGTCCCCGCACCGCCGTGCGCAAGGCCTCGGCCCGCGCCGTGCGCGCCGGCGCTTCCATGGAGAGCGCCGCGTGCAACGCGTCGGCCGTCCCCGCCACGTCGAAGGGATTGACGCCGACGGCGCCACGACCGTCGAGCGCCAGTTCCTCCCACGCCCCCGCTTCATGTGACAGCACGAGCACGCCGTCGACCGCGTTGAGCAGCGGGCCCTCCTTGGCCACCAGGTTGAGGCCGTCACGCACCGGGTTGACCAGCAGCACGTCCGACACCGTCAACGCGGCGAGCGAGCGGACCCAGTCGTCCTTGACCGAGAGCATGATGGGCGTCCAACCGTCCCCGTCCCCGAAGGCGTGGTTGATCCGCTCGGCCGTGTGTTCGACCTCGGCCCCGTAGGCGAGATACTCCGCCAGCCCCTGCCGGCTGGGATAGGCGAACGCCACGTGCACCGCCCGGCCGCGCCACTCGGGGTACGCGGTGAGCAGTTCCTCGAACGCGAGCATCCCCCGCACAATGTTCTTCGACGGCTCCATCCGGTCCGTGCGGGCGACGATGCGGCGACCGCCCACGTCGGCCCGCAGCGAAGCGGCCGCCGCCGCACACGCCGGAGACGCCGCCTCCTCCTCGAGCACGTCCACGTCGGGACCGAGCGGCGCCACGAACGTCGGGGCGCGTCGGCCGCACGGCCGGCCGCGGCGTAACACCCCAGGAAGCACGCCTCCCACTGGTGGCAGTGGAAGCCGCAGGTCGAGTAGCCGGCCATGCCGTCGAGCAGCTCCGCCCGCACGTCGTCGGGCAACACCGCCAGCATGGCGGGCGCGGCGAACGGCGTGTGCAGGAAGTGGACCGTGCGCAGGTCGGGCCGCGCCTCGGCCAGCATCCGTCCGAGCAGCGAGAAGTGATAGTCCTGCACGAAGACGGCGGCGCCCTCGCCCGCCCGCGCCGCCACGACGTCGGCCATCGCCCGGTTGTAGGCCCGGTACCCGTCCCAAGCCTCGCGCCAGTGGCGGTCGAAGCGGGGCCTGTGCGGCAGGTCGAAGAGGTGGTGATGGCAGTACCACAGCGTGGTGTTGGCGACGACGTCGTAGGCCTGCCGGTAGGTGGCGTCGTCGATGACCACGGGCAGCAGATCGAGTCCGTCCTCGTGCATGAGGCCTTGGGCGACCGCCTCGCGGTCCGCTGCACCCATCGTCACCGAGGCCCACGTCGTGCCGCTCCCCGCCAAGATCCGGTGCAACGAGGAGGCCAGCCCACCGGCGGCGGGCACCGGAACGAGCGCGCCGCCGGGCTCGGCGTGGAAGGTGAGGGGGCCGCGGTTCGAGACGACGATGGTGCCGCTCATGCGTCACGACCGGCGTGCGGCGTCGGCGGGGGCACGCGCTCGAGCGCCGCTCGCAACACGTCGACCGCCTGCGGGCGCAGCTCGTGCAGCGGGCGGTTGCGGTGGATGCGCTCGCCCAGGTCGACCTGGGCCAGGCGGTCGGCCCCGAGCTGTTGGGCCACGTCGATCAGCAGGCCGATCTCGACCCCGTAGCCGGCGGCGAAGCCGAGTTTCTCGAAGACCCAGCGGTGCGCCGCCGTCTCGCCGGCGAGCGGCTGGCGCACCCAGGAGAGCTCGGGGAAGAGCAGCTCGAGTGCGGGCCGGGCCACCAGCTCGGTGACCCGCCCCCCGCCGGTCGGATCACCATGCAGCGGCCGGGTGTAGAAGCCCTTGACCAGGGCCACGTGGTCGGTGGTGAGCAGCGGCCCGAGCAGCCCGGTCACGAACGCCGGCGTCGTGTTGGCGACGTCGGCATCGAGGAAGACCACGATGTCGCCGGTGGAGGCGGCCAGCGCGGCGGTCATGGCCTGTCCCTTGCCTCCGGCCCCTCCGGGTCCCGCCACCACGGATGCGCCGGCGTCACGGGCCTGTTCGGCCGTGTCGTCGCGTGAGCCGTCGTCGAGCACGATGACCTCGTCCACCAGGCTGTTTCCCCCGTGCCCGTCCAGGAAGGGCTGGACCACGGCCCGGACGACCGATCCCACGGTGGAGCCCTCGTCACGGGCGGGGATGCACACCGAGACCGTCGTGCCGGTGCGGGCCTTGGCCTCGAGCACCAGGCCCGTTGCGAAGTCACCATGGTGAAAGGTGTGCGGCACGCCCACGATTCAAGCAGCCGGACCACGTTGAGCCGACCGTCCCGGGCGGGCTATCATTGGCCCCATCATCCAGAGCGACTGAGGGACGGGCCCGTCGACGTCGCGGCAACCAGTGCAGTGCGGGGAACCGTAGAGCACCTGGTGCCAATGCCCGACCGATGAGGAGGACCAATGGTCAGTTTTGTCACCGGGTTGCGTTGTCGTGAGTGTCAGCGCGCCTTCCCCGCCGAAGCCCTGCACGTCTGCGACTACTGCTTCGGGCCGCTCGAGGTCGCCTACGACTACGAGCGGATCGCCGCCTCGGTCAGCCGCGACAGCATCGCCGCCGGTCCGCGCTCCATCTGGCGCTACCGCGACCTGCTCCCCGTCGACGACGCCACGCCCGTCGACCTGGGGGCCGGGTTCACCCCGTTGGTCCGGGCCGACCGCCTGGCCGCCGAGCTGGGGCTGGGCGAGCTGTGGATCAAGGACGACACGGCCAACCCCACGGGTTCGTTCAAGGACCGCGTGGTCTCGGTGGCCCTTACCAAGGCCCGCCAGCTCGGCTTCAAGGTGGCCGCCTGCGCATCCACGGGCAACCTGGCCAACTCGGTAGCTGCGCACGCCGCCCGGGCCGGCATGGACTCGGTCGTGCTCATTCCCCACGACCTCGAGACGGCCAAAATCACCATGACGGCGGTGTACGGGGGAACGGTGATCGCCGTCGAAGGGAACTACGACGACGTCAACCGCCTGTGTGCCGAGCTGACGAGCGAGCGCCCCAGCTGGGCCTTCGTGAACGTCAACGTGCGCACCTACTACGCCGAGGGCTCCAAGACGCTGGCCTTCGAGATCGCCGAGCAGCTGGGCTGGCAGGCCCCGGACCACGTGGTGGTGCCGATCGGGTCGGGCAGCCAGCTGACCAAGGTGGCCAAGGGCTTCTCCGAGCTGGGCAAGGTCGGCCTCCTGCCCGAGGAGCCCGCCGTCCGGGTGTCGGGGGCTCAGGCCGAGGGCTGTTCTCCCGTGGCCACGGCCTTCGCCGGGGGCACCGATGCCATCCGGCCGGTCAAGCCCAAGACGATCGCCAAGTCGCTGGCCATCGGCAACCCGGCGGACGGCTGGTACGCCCTGGACGTCATTCGACGCTCGGGCGGCTCGTGTGCCGCCGTGACCGACAGCGAGATCGTGGAGGCCATCGGGCTGCTGGCCCGTACCGAAGGGATCTTCGCCGAGACCGCCGGCGGTGTGACCATCGCCACCCTGGCCAAGCTGGCCGCCTCCGGGGCCATCCGTCCCGACGAGCGCGTGGTGGCCCTGGTCACCGGGCACGGCCTGAAGACGGTGGAGGCACTGGCCGGTGCTCCGGGTAGTACTCCCACGGCGACGATCGCGCCCACCCTGGACGCCTTCGACGCCGCGCTGGACGATTACGACACCAAGGAGATTCCCCGATGAGCGTCACCATCCGCATCCCCACCCAGTTGCGCACCCTGACCGCGGGAGCGGGCGAGGTGGAGGTGGAGGGGACCTCGGTCGGCGAGGCGCTCAAGGCCCTGGACGCAGCCAATCCGGGCCTGGCCGAGCGCCTCTTCGACGACGCCGGCAACCTGCGTCGCTTCGTGAACGTCTTCCTGGCCGACGAGGACGTGCGGTTCCTCGACGGTCTGGCCACGCCCGTCACTCCCGGGCAGACGCTGTCCATCGTCCCCGCCGTCGCCGGGGGTTGAGCAGTTCCTGCCTGGTGGCCAGGTCCGGCCCCCGGGGAGGTCGCCCGGCGGACCATGCGGGGCGTGTCCGAACTGCATCGCCCTTGCGCACGTCCGCCTAAGGTGGTTGTATTAGCACTCACAAGACGAGAGTGCTAATGGAGGAAGAGACCTGATGGCCAAGATCATCGCCTTCGATTCCGAGGCCCGCCGTGGCCTGGAGACCGGCATGAACAAGCTGGCGGATGCCGTCCGCGTGACCCTCGGCCCGAAGGGCCGCAACGTCGTGCTGGACAAGAAGTGGGGCGCCCCGACGATCACCAACGATGGTGTCTCCATCGCCAAGGAGATCGACCTGGAGGACCCGTTCGAGAGGATCGGCGCCGAGCTGGTCAAGGAAGTGGCGAAGAAGACCGACGACGTGGCCGGCGACGGCACCACCACGGCGACCGTCCTGGCCTGGGCCATGGTGCGTGAAGGCCTGCGCAACGTCGCCGCCGGGGCCAACCCGATGTCGCTCAAGCGGGGTATCGAGGCTGCGGTCGAGATCGCCGTGGGCTCCATCCACGGCCTCGCCAAGGAGACCGAGTCCAAGTCCCAGATCGCCCAGGTGGCCTCCATCTCGGCCGCCGACAGTGAGATCGGCGAGATGATCTCCGAGGCCATCGACAAGGTCGGCCGCGACGGCGTCATCACCGTCGAGGAGTCCCAGACCTTCGGCATGGACATGGACCTCGTCGAGGGCATGCGTTTCGACAAGGGGTACATCGCCCCCTACTTCGTCACCGACCCCGAGCGCATGGAGGCGACCCTCGAGGACGCCTACGTGCTGCTGGTCGGCTCGAAGATCACCGCCGTACGGGACCTGCTGCCCGTGCTCGAGAAGGTGATCCAGAGCGGCAAGCCGCTGCTGATCATCGCCGAGGACGTCGAGGGCGAGGCCCTGGCCACCCTCGTGGTGAACAAGATCCGCGGCACCTTCCGCTCGGTCGCCGTGAAGGCCCCCGGGTTCGGCGAGCGCCGCAAGGCCATGCTGCAGGACATCGCCATCCTCACCGGTGGCCAGGTCGTCACCGAAGAGGTCGGCCTCAAGCTCGAGAACGTGACGCTCGACCTCCTGGGCACCGCCCGCAAGGTCGTCATCACCAAGGACGAGACCACGATCGTGGAGGGTGCGGGCAGCGAGTCCGACATCAAGGGCCGGATCAACCAGATCAAGACCGAGATCGAGAACACCGACTCGGACTACGACCGGGAGAAGCTGCAGGAGCGCCTGGCCAAGCTGTCCGGCGGTGTGGCCGTGATCAAGGTCGGGGCCGCCACCGAGGTCGAGCTCAAGGAGAAGAAGCACCGCATCGAGGATGCTGTCTCCACGACCAAGGCCGCCATCGAAGAGGGCGTGGTACCGGGCGGTGGCGTTGCGCTGCTGCGTGCGCAGACCGCCATCCTCGAGGGTGCCGAGAAGCTCGAGGGCGACGAGGCCACCGGAGCCCGCATCGTGGCCCGGGCGGTCGAGGAGCCGTTGAAGCAGATCGCCGTCAACGCCGGCCTCGAAGGCGGCGTCATCGTCGAGAAGGTGCGTGGACTGAAGGGGGCCAACGGCCTCAATGCCGCCACCGGCGAGTACGAGGACCTCTTCAAGAACGGCGTGATCGACGCCGCCAAGGTCACCCGTTCAGCCCTGCAGAACGCTGCTTCGATTGCGGCTCTGTTCCTGACGACCGAGGCCGTCATTGTGGACAAGCCCGAGGAAGACGCGCCGGCCATGCCGGGCGGGATGGACGACTACTAGACCGTTCCGTGAGTTGGACGGGGGCGCTGCCTTCGTCCGGCCGGCTCGAAGCCAAGAGTGTATGGATGCGCCCGGCCTTGCGGCCGGGCGCATCTGTGTTCCGGGGGCCGGGCGACCTGTGATCCGAGGCCGAACGCCTTCTCTACACTGACGGCGTGCCCTTGACCCCGACGACCGGCTGGGGCGTGCTGCACCTGTTCTGCCGGCTGACCCCTGAGTTCGACGCAAACGCCCTGCGCAAGGCCGTGAGCGCCGCCGAGGCGGACGGCTACCAGGTGGTCCCGGTGGCCCTGCTGGGTCACAAGGCTGACCTGGGGCTGATGGCGCTGGGGCCCGACATCTGGCGCCTGCGCCGGCTGCAGACCGAGGCCGTGGGGGCCGGACTGGTGGCCGCCGAGTCGTACGTGTCGCTGACCGAGATCTCGGAGTACGCCGCCGGCGTGCCCGACGAACTGCGCCAGGCCCGCCTCTTCCCGTCGCTCCCGCCCGAGGGCAAGGATGCGTTCTGCTTCTACCCGATGAGCAAGCGACGGGGCGACGCGCACAACTGGTATTCACTGGACTTCGAGGCCCGCAAGGAACTGATGATGGGCCACGGCAAGGTGGGGCGGACGTTCCACGGCCGGGTCCTCCAGGTCATCACCGGCTCGACCGGACTCGACGACTACGAGTGGGGCGTCACGTTGTTCGGCGTCCATCCCGACGACTTGAAGGACTGCGTCTACGAGATGCGCTTCGACGAGGCATCCGCCCTGTACGCCGAATTCGGACCCTTCTATACGGGCATGGTGGGCACGCTCGACGACGTGCTGGCGGTGCTTTGTGCCTGAACAGGACACTGTGCGATGAAGGTGACTGCGACTCCGGCCACGACTCCGGCCACGACTTCGTCCGCCCCGCCGGCCGTCACCCCGACGCCCTCGTTGGACGATCTCAGGGACGCGCTGCGCCGTCTCGGCCGGGTGGTCGTCGCGTTCAGCGGCGGCGCCGACTCGTCGCTGCTGGCCAAGGTGGCCCACGACACGTTGGGAAGGGACTCGGTGCTGTGCGCGACAGCCCTGTCGCCATCGCTGGCCGCTTCCGAGCAGGCGGATTGTCGTTCCCTGGCTGTCGAGTGGGACCTGCGCTGGGTCGGCGTCCCGACCAGCGAAATGGACGATGCCGTCTACGTCGCCAACGGTCCGGACCGCTGTGCCCGCTGTAAGACCGCGTTGATGCAGGCCCTGGGCCCGCTCGCGGCGTCCGAAAGCGCCACGGTCGTGCTCGGGGTGAACGTCAGCGACCTGGGGGACCACCGACCGGGCCAGGAGGCGGCGGCGGCGGACGGCGCCGTGTTCCCCCTGGTCGAAGCCGGCTTCACCAAGGACGACATTCGGCGTTCGTCCCGGGAGCTCGGGCTGCGCACCTGGGACAAGCCCGCCGCGGCCTGTCTGGCCTCGCGCCTGCCCTACGGCACCCCCGTCACCCTGGGCCGTCTGGCCGCCGTCGAAGAGGCCGAGGCGGCGCTGCGTGCGCTCGGCTTCGGGCAGCTGCGGGTGCGCCACCACGGCGACGCCGCCCGCCTGGAGGTCGAGCCCGAGGCGCTGGCCGAGGTGGTGGCCCGCCGCGACGAGGTCGTGGCTGCCGTGCGGGCGGCCGGCTTCCGCTTCGTCGCCCTCGACCTCGAGGGTTTCCGCTCCGGCAGCCTGAACCGCGGCCTCACGGCCGCCCAGGGCCGGCCATGAGCGCCGTGAGGGTGAAGGTCAAGCTGACGTTTCCCGAGTCCGAGGTGCGGCGGGCTGTCCTGGCCACCCTGGTGCGCCGGTTCGACGTGGATCCCGACATCCGCCGGGCCGACGTGGAGGAGCACCGAGGCTGGATCGTGTGCGAGATGGACGGTGAGGCGGCCAGTGTCGAGGCCGCCCTCGACTGGCTCCGTACGGAGGGCATCACCGTCGACCTGCTGGGGGACGTCTTCGAGGGTTGACGGCCCGGGCCCGGGCCTGGCACTCGAGGCCTCGGGGGCGCGAGACAGCAGCGCAGCGCCGTCAGCCCTTGTCGGGCTCCTGGGGCACAGTCCAGCCCGCCGACGAGACCCCCCGGGGCTCGTAGAAGACGCAGCCCTCGGGGCAGGCGAACGGCAGCGGCTCGTTGGCGTCGACCTTGCAACGCTCCAGACGATCACCCCGCGGCGTGGTCCGCATCACGTAGTGGCGGCAATCCTCGTTGACGGACACGTCCCATTCTGGCCCAGTGGGCGGGCCGCGGTAGCGTCACCGCTCGTGGACCCGAGTGCCGACCGCGACGTCCCCCTGAAGACCTTGCTGCGCTGGAGCGAGGCCCTGGCGGGCATCGCCCGCACGGGCCTCGGCTTCACCGAGAGCCTCTACGAGCAGGAACGCTTCGAGGAGATCCTCAAGGTGGCGGCCGACATCCGTGCCGAGGCCGACGGAGACAACGACGACCCCGACTACGCCGGGGGATTGGTGCAGGAGTGGATGGACACCGTCGGCAAGGGTGTCCCGGGTTACGTCACCCCCAAGGTCGCCGTGGGTGCGGCGGTCGCCAACGACAAAGGCGAGCTGCTGCTGATTCAGCGCGCCGACTCGGGCATCTGGCTCTACCCGACCGGATGGTGTGACGTCGGGTATTCCGCCGCCGAGGTCGTGGTGAAGGAGGTCGAGGAGGAGACCGGCATCATCGCCGAACCGGTGCGCCTCATCGCAGTCCTCGACGGGCTGCGTCTCGGCTTCACCCGCGTGCCGCTGTACTCGCTGCTCTTCTACTGCCGGGCCGTGGGCGGTGAGCTGGCACCACATCCGCTCGAGACGCGTGACGTCGGCTGGTTCACCCGCGAGACGCTGCCCCAGCCGTTGGTCGGATCCGAGCGCTGGGGCGAGCACGTCTTCGCCGCCATCAACGGTGAGCGGCGCGACGTGCTCTACGACAGCGTGCGCCAACCGATGTGGCGGGGCGAATCGGCGACGTCGTGATTTCGGTCGAGGCCGCCGCCCTGGTCGACGACGACCTCTGCGCGGCGGCCGACCGCCTCGTCCCCCAACTCTCCCGCTCGTCTCCTCCCCCTGGCCGTGCCGTCCTGGAACGGATCGTGAACGACGATGCGACGACGTTGTTCGTGGCCCGCAGCGATGTCGGCATCGTGGGCATGCTGACGCTGGCGACCTTCCAGATCCCGACGGGCGTCCGCGCCTGGATAGAGGACGTCGTCGTCGACACCGACGCCCGGGGCAGCGGCGTGGCGGCTGCCCTCGTGCAGGCCGCGCTGGCGCGCTCGGCCGAGCTCGGCGCCCGCACGGTGGACCTCACGTCACGGCCCGACCGTGCCGCGGCCAACCGGCTGTACCTGCGCATGGGGTTCGAGACACGGCAGACCAACGTGTACCGAAGGACGCTCGAGAGCCCCGCCTAGGTGTACCCGGCCGGAGCCGCAACCCTCGCTTTCGGAGCCTCGCAGTGGGAAAATGGAGCCTATGAAACGCTTGAATCGGGCGACGGCTGTCCTGCTGGTGCTGGCGGCGCTGTTGGCCGTGGCCCAGTTCGTTTCGGCCTTCTTCGTCCGCGTCGTCGTACGCGCCGAGCCGACTGCTGCGGGTTGGGTGGTGCCGTCGACCAAGACCGACATACAGGCCTTCGGCCTCTCCGAAGTGATCCTGACCGCCCTGAGTCTGGGCGCCGTCGTCGTGGTGTGCTCCTCGCTCGGACGTCGCAACGCCCGGCGTGAGAGCGGCGCCGGACCACTCGCCTGGGGCGTCTCCGTCCTCGCCGCTCTCCTCGGGTTGGCGGGGTTCGTCTACTTGTTCGGCGCCGGGATGTGCCTCCTCCTGGCCTGCGTCAGCGTCCCGCGCCGTCAGCCCATCGCCACGATCGGCGCGTCGAGTGCGAGTCCACCCGTCGAGCCGTTGAAGACGGCATCGCCGTAGTTGAAGATGCCGCCGTCGGAGGCCACCAACCAATAGCCCCCTCCGTCAGGCGTGGCCGACATGCCGACGATCGGCTTGTTGAGGACGATGGAGCCGGCCGAGCCGTTGAAGACGGCATCGCCGTAGTTGAAGATGCCGCCGTCGGAGGCCACGAGCCAATAGCCGTGACCCGTTGCGCTCGGGGCCATCCCCACGATGGGCTTGTTGAGCGGCTGCCCGCCGCGCGACCCGAAGAAGACGGCGTCGCCGTAGCTGAAGATCCCCCCGTCGGAGGCGACCAGCCAGTACCCCCCGCCGTCCGGAGTCGGGGCCATCCCCACGATGGGCTTGTTGAGGTGCGTCGACCCGGCCGATCCGAAGAAGTGCGCGTCGCCGTAGCTGAAGATCCCCCCGTCGGAGGCGACCAGCCAGTACCCGCCGCCGTCCGGCGTCGAGGCCATACCGACGATGGGCTTGTTGAGGCGGATGGACCCGGTCGAACCGTAGAAGGCGGCGTTCCCGTAGCTGAAGATGCCACCGTCGCTGGCCACCTCCCAGTACCCGCCGCCGGGGGTCTCGGCCATGCCCACCATCGGTGCGTTGAGATGCTGGCCGCCCATGGAGCCCAGGAACGGTTGGCAGAACGAGAAGATGCCGCCGTCCGCGGCCACCATGCGGTACCCCGGCCCGGATCCGCAGTTGACGGCGGCGCCGAGCTGCCGGGCCTGTCCCGAGTTCGGGTCGACCATGAGGGACGATTCGTCGACCGCCTCGAACGCGCTGGCCGGAACCTGCTTGAGCTCGTTGACGAGTGCGATCGGCCAGTTCTCGTCGGCGGTACCGCCGAAATACCAGTTGGAGCCGTTGTCGGCCAGGATCAGCCCGTACTGCTGCATGGCGCGCAGCACCACCTGCGCCTGCGCCGAGTAGCCCGAGATGTTGTAGTCAGCCTTGAGCCGGAAGCGGGCCCCCATGGGCGGCAGCTCCGGGTTCGACGACGCCCCCGCCTCGTGGCGGGCCGGCCAGATGTATGACGTGTCCGTTGTCTCGGCTGTCATCCTGATGGCGTGGGTGATGGCGCCCGACTGCACCTCGTCGTAGCGCACGAGGCCGGGGAGGATCGGTAGGCCCGCCGCGTCCGCCGATGTCCATCCGGCCGGGCGCAGCGCATTCGAGTTGAGGTTCCAGATCGCGCCCGATCCGGCAGTCGAACCCGATGCGTTGTACTGCGCGTCCCAGAGTTCGTAGAGGGTGCACGTGGCCGGATTGACCATGATGGCGTGGCGATCGCCCGTCGACTGTTGCCCGCCCTCAATGGGCGTACTCGCACCGAACGGGTACGGCCCCGGGTCGCTCTCATCGGAATACTGGAACGTGATGGGTACGTCGGGCTGTGAGGGGGACACGACGGTATAGGGGATGCCGTACGGCGTGGACGGGTCATCCGAGGGTCCGAAGTCCGGGTGGAGGTTCGTCGTGCCGGCGTCCATGCTGGCCAGCCAGGCCGCACTCTGCGGGTTCACGGGGAGGTTGGCGACGGGCGTGTTCCACACGTTGTCCGCCGGGAACATGGGGCAGTTCGGCGCTCCGGGCAACGGCGTCCCGGCCGAAGCCGGCGTCGGCGAAAGAGCGACCGTGAGACCCAGCCACATCACTCCTGCGGTCACGAACGCGACCGGCCCTGGAATCCTGCCGATCCTGCCGTTGCTGCGTCGTCGCATGAGTGCCCCCTCCCAGCGAGAACGACCGTACCCGAAGCAGCACGCTGCATCTGACGACCGGAGACGCCCGCCGCACGAGGGAGTCGGCCCGCAGCCTCGTGTACTGCGGGCACGACAAGAGCATCACCAGGCTCGACCGGCGCAGTTAGGGTTTCGGTGGGGCGGACACGGAGGGTGACGGTTGTGAGCGCGAACGGGATGCAGGGGCGCAATTGGGTGCTTGCCGCGATGATCTTCGCGGTCTCCATGACCTTCATCGATCAGACGATCGTCTCCATCGTGGTGCCCAACATTCAGCGGGAGCTCGGTCTCACGTCGACCGGTGTGCAATGGGTCGTGAACGGCTACCTCATCTCCCTGGCCGCGCTCTTCGCCCTGGGCGGACGCCTCTCGGACATCTTCGGCCACAAGAAGATCTGCGTGATCGGCGTCATCGTCTTCGTCGTGGCGTCGGCCATGTGCGGGCTGACGCCCAAGGGCTCAGGCGCCGAGGCCTGGATCGTGACGTTCCGGGTGGTCCAGGGTGCCGGTGGCGCGCTCATGTTCCCGGCGGCGCTCGCCATCGTGGTCAACACGTTCCCTTTGCGGGAGCGTGGGAAGGCGCTGGCGCTGTTCTTCGGCATCGCCGGGGGCCTCACCGCCATCGGACCCATTCTGGGCGGCTATCTCACCGAATGGACCTGGCGTGCCATCTTCTGGGTGAACATCCCGGTCGCCCTCATCGCCTTGGTCCTCATCGCGGTGTCGAAGCCCAAGACGCAGTACCAGCGCGCCCCGATCGACTACCGGGGAGCGGTGCTCATCGCTGCCGGCATCGGGCTCAGCATCTTCGGGCTGCAGCAGTCGGTCCCGTGGGGCTGGAGCAATCCCTGGACGTGGGTCTGCATCGTCGCCGGCCTCCTCATCATCGCCGTGTTCGTCCTGGTCGAGATGCGGACCGAATCGCCTCTCATCAAGGTCAAGATATTTCGTGTCCGGGCATTCGCCATGGAGAACCTCGTCCTGCTGATCGCCATGATGACGTTCATCCCGGTCTTCTTCTTCGCCAGCGAGTACGCGCAGATCGCGCTGCACGACACCGCGTCGGGGGCCGGCATCTTTCTGTTGTTCTTCTTCATCGGCTTTGTCATCGCAGCGCAGATCGGTGGCCGCATCCTCGACCGCGAAGGGGCGAAGCGGGCCGTGGTCCTCGGCTGTGCCATCGCCGCCGTCGGCTTCGGCGTCTGGGCCTCCAAGGCCACGACGCTCTCCTTCTCGAAGCAGCAGATCTGGGTGATCGTGGCCGGGTTCGGCATGGGCATGATGCTCGGCCCGGCCAATACCGATGCCGTGAACCGCGGTGGGGAACCTCTCGTACGGCGAGGCGACCGGCATCACCCAGACGATCCGTAATTTCGGGGCCAGCCTGGGGCTGGCCGGCCTCGGGACGATCCTGCTCTTCAGTTACCGTTCGCACCTCACGACGTCATTGAAGGCGATGGGTGACCCGCACGCCGCAGCGGAAGCCAACAGAATCACGCAGAGCCAGCAGGGGAGCGGGTCAGTGAACTCCATTCCCCACTTCGTGTCCCTCAACTTCGCCCAAGCCACCGAGGTCGTGCTCTACGTCATGTGCGGGATCATGGGCTTCGCCGCGTCGTCGCGTTCTTCGGGCTGCAGCGGGGCCGCCAGGAGGTGGCGCCCGTCGAGGACGGCACTGTTCCTGCACCCGCCGCGCCGGGGTGACTCTGACCAGGGCATCGGGGAGCCGGCGCCTGGGTGCCGCGGTCGACACCGGGATTGCCGTAACCTCGCACCGGCGACCCCGGCGTAGTCCGGCCGCCCGCTCGACAGGAGGCAAAACGTGGCAAACAACAGCCGCAACGGACTCCTCTTCGGCGCTCCTGGTGGCCATCGGCGCCTTGGCGACCGGCTGCAGTGCGATCGACAAGGTCAAAAACGATGTCCACACCGTCGAGGGCAACAAGTCCACCGTCGACTCGTTCACCCAGAACCTGCAGTCGAGCAAGGACACGCCTTTCGAGGCGACCTACATGACGACGGGGGACTCGCCGGCCACGATCGTCTACGCGGTCGACCCGTCCAGCGGCGGCCTCGCCTTCCACGAGACACAGACGGGATCCAGTGCGTCCAACGCGCAGCTGATCGTGAACTCGTCCGGCGAGTACAGCTGCACCCAGAGCGGCTCCGGCGCAGCCTGGTCGTGCCAGAAGCTGGGCCAGGCCGACGCCGCCACCGAGAACAAGATCTTCGACGTCTATACCCCCTCGCACTGGGTCTCGTTCCTCAAGGGCGTCTCGCTGGTCGCTGGATTGGCGGGTGACAAGGTCTCGAGCTCCACCAAGTCACTGAACGGCTTCGACATGAACTGCGTCGACCTGGTCGCCAAAGGGGTCGCAGGAACCAGCACCATCTGCAGCACGAGCCAGGGCATCCTGGGCTACGTCAACGTGGCCTCGGACTCGACCGTGTTCGAGATCACGAACTTCACGTCCTCACCCTCGCCCTCGCTGTTCCAGTTGCCGGCCGACGCCACGGTGACCACGGCGACGACACAATGAGGGGATGACCACCTTCATCACCCGCTACGCCACGTCCGGTGCCGGAGTCCGCCTGGCCGTCAAGGACCTGATCGACATGGCGGGGGAGCCGACGACGGCGGGTTGCCGCGCCGTGGCGGAGCGGGCGGTACCGGCGGCCCTGGACGCCGCGTGCCTGGCCGGCGCCCGGGAGGCGGGAGCCCGGATCGTCGGGCGCACGAATCTGCACGAGTTGGCCCTCGGCGTGACGGGCGTCAACGAGTGGTATGGGACACCGGTGAACCCCCTCGATCCGACCCGCGTCCCCGGTGGCTCCTCGAGCGGTTCCGCGGTCGCCGTGGCGACGGATGAGGCAGACGTGGCGTACGGCAGCGACACCGGTGGCTCCATCCGGATCCCCGCGGCGTGTTGCGGCATCGCCGGTCTCAAGACGACGTGGGGTCGGATCCCCCTCGACGGCGTCTGGCCGCTGGCGCCCAGCTTCGACACCGTCGGGCCCATGGCCCGCACGGTGGGCGGGTTGGTCACCGGGATGCAGCTCCTCGAGCCCGGCTTCAGCGTCGCCGGCGTGGAGGGAGCGGATCTGGTCGTCGGTCGCTTGCCCATTGAGGCGGATCCCGCCATCACCGCCGCGCTCGACCAGGCTCTGGGCCTGGTGGGATGGGACAGCCGGGACCTGGCGGTGCCGGGTTGGGACGACGCCACCTTGCAGGCCGGGCTCCTGCTGATTGTCGAGGCCTGGGATTGCGACGGCCGTTTGGTGGCGGAGGATCCGGCGGGCATCAGTGACGGCGTGCGGGGCCGGCTGGAACTCGGGGGCTCCTTCGACGAGGACACCGTCGCCACGGCCTGGGGCGTGCAGCGCGCCTGGAAGGCCGCGCTCGAGCGCGTCTTCGCCGAGGTCGACCTGCTGGTCACGCCGACGCTGAGCATCTTTCCGCCGCCGCTCGAGGACGGCGACGACCTCCTCGTGTCGCGCTGCACCCTTCCGGTCAACCTGGCCGGGGTGCCGGCTGTCTCACTCCCAGTGCCCACCGGCGGCCCCTTGCCCGCGAGCATGCAGTTGATCGGGCCGGCGCAGAGCGAGGAGCGGCTGCTGGCGGCGGCGGCGGTTCTCGAGGCCGCCGTGGCGTCGGCCTGATCACCCTCAGCCGTGCGGATGCAGCAGGCCGCGGCAGCGCCGTTTCGTCGGCCATACACTGCACAACCGATGCAGATCGACGTGTGGTCGGATTATGCGTGCCCGTGGTGTGCGCTCGGATTGGCCCGGCTGCATGTGGCCCTGGCTGAGTTCGAGCACGCGGGTGAGGTCACTGTGGTGCACCGCTCCTTCGAGTTGGACCCGCACGTGCCGGCCTCGAGTCCGGGCACGTCAGCGGAGCACGTGGCGCGGAAGTACGGCATGCCGGCTGAACAGGTGCGTGCCGGTCACGCGCAGCTGACCGCGTTCGGAGCCGAGGTGGGATTCACCTTCGACTTCGACCGGGTGCGTCGGGCCAACACTTTCGACGCGCACCGGCTGACACAGGCCGCACGCGACACGGAGTGGGAGGACGCACTCGTGCGGCGCCTCTTCGATGCCAATTTCGGTGAGGGGCAACTCCTCTCGGATCACGATGTCCTACGGAACGTGGCGCGGTCGGTCGGGTTGCCCGAAGGCATCACCGACGAGGTGCTCGGGAGCGACGAGTACGGCAAAGCGGTGCGTGCCGATGAAGCCGCCGCCTCGGAGCTCGATGTGACGGGCGTTCCCTACTTCCTCATCAATGGTGCGTGGCCCGTCCCGGGAGCGCAGGACGTCGAGACACTGGGCATCTTGCTCCAGAGGGCCTGGTCACGCGTCGGCCATTGAGCCGAGGATCTCGTCGACCATCTCTATGGTCGTGTTGGGGTGGAGGAAGGCGAAGCGGGCGACCGTCTCACCTTCCCAGGTTGTCGGCGTGACGAAGCCGATCTGCTCGTTGAGCAGCCGGGCGGACCAGACCTCGTAGTCGAGCTTGCTCCAGCCCGGACGGCGGAAGAGGACGATGGAGAGCCCGGGGTCGCGTACCAGCTCGACGTGGGGTGACTCCACGATGCGCTCGGCGGCCCGCTCGGCCATGGCCAGCCCCGCCTCCACGCCCTCGCAGTACGCGTCGAGGCCGTTGACCGCCAGCGAGAACCACAGCGGCAGCCCCCGGGCGCGCCGGGTGAGGTGATAGGCGTAGTCGCTCGGGTTCCACTCCTCGGGGTTCTCGCTGTGGAGGACTTCCAGATACTGGGCGTCCTGCGTGTGGACCGCCTTGGCCAGGTTGGGCTGGCGGTAGACCAGCGCGGCGCAGTCGAAGGGAGCGAAGAGCCACTTGTGGGGATCGACGATGAACGAGTCGGCCCGCTCGAACCCGGCGAACTGGTTTCGGACGGAGGGGGCGAACAGCGCGGCGGCACCCCCGTAGGCGCCGTCGATGTGGAACCAGAGGGAGTGCTCGGCTGCCACATCGGCCACGCCGGCGAGGTCGTCGACGATGCCGGCGTTGGTCGTGCCCGCCGTCGCCACGACGCCGATGACATCAGCGCGGCGTGGATCCTCACGCAGCGCAGCGCGGAGTGCCGGTCCGGTCAGGCGGTGATCGTGCGTCGCCACGGTGAGCGTGCCGACTCCGAGCACGTGGAGAGCCTTGCCGACCGAGGAGTGTGCGTCTTCGCTCAGCGCGATCAGCGGACGCAGCGGCGCGGCGGACTGGCGCCGGTGTCCAGCCGTGTCGCGGGCCACCATGAGGGCCGACAGGTTTCCCGCCGATCCCCCGGCGACGAAGCAGCCGCCGGCACCCTCGGGAAAGCCGGCTTGCGCCGCCAGCACCCCCAGCGCCTGGTTCTCGGCCACGACCACACCGGCCGCTTCGAGCCAGGAGGTGCCGTGCAGCGACGAGCACGACACGAACATGTCGAAGAGGAGGGAGGCCTTGGTCGGGGCAGCTGGGATGAACGACAAGAAGCGGGGGCTGTCGCACGAGACCACCGCCGTGGACAGCTTGTCGATGAACAGTTGCAGCACTTCGGCGGCGTCGTTCCCCTCCGGCCGCATGAGCCCCGCCAGTTCGGCGTCGAGGGATTCCACGAGACCGCCGAAGTCGAGGGCGACCGGATCCATGGATAAGCGTTCCCGGCATGCCGCCAAGACGAGCTCGGTCATCGCGTCGTCGTAGTGGAACATCTGGCTCGCCATCAGGCTGACGGGCCATCCGCTGACGTGTTCGGGCGACGAGCGGCGCGCCAGGCCTCCTCGGCGCGGCTGGCGACCTCGTGCGGCGGGGCCCCGGTCTTGGCGGCCACCAGCACCACGTCGTCGAACTCGGGCTTGGCCCGTCCACTGATGACCTTCATGCGGATCACGATGCCGTCCACGGTGACCTGCTCGAGCTCACGGGCCACAGGCCAGCGCTCCACCGCGGTGGCGCGGATGCCCATCGTTCCGGTCACCCGCTGCATCTCGGCCCGCTGCGCCCCGACGAGCGTGGCGTCGGTCAAGACGTGCAGGACATGGCCGGGCCGGCCCTTCTTCATGGTGACCGGGCTCACCCAGGCGTCGAACGCCCCGCCTTCGAGCGCCGCGGCGATCGCGAGGCCCAGCTGCTCGCCCGTGACGTCGTCGAGATTCGTCTCGAGCAGTACGGCGCCCTGTCCGGGACCGACGGCCGGTCGGTCGGCCCGTTGACCGATCACCACCTGGGTGCAGTTGGGCAGGTCATCCATCTCTCCGGCGCCGCCGCCGAAGCCCGACGCGGTGACCGTCATGTCGGGGAGGGGACCGAACACAGTGGACAGCGCGGCCAGCAATGCGGCGCCGGTGGGCGTCGTGAGCTCAATCTGCACGTCTCGGCCGTAGGACGGGATTCCCTCGAGCAGGCGGACGGTCGCCGGCGCAGGGTTGGGCAAGCGCCCGTGCGCGCTGCGGACCATCCCCATTCCCGTGGCGACCGCGGAGGCGGACACCTCGTCGACGCCGAGCACCTCGAGCGCGGCGGCCGTCCCGACGACATCGATGATGGCGTCGTGTCCACCGACCTCGTGGAAGTGCACCTGGTCGATCGGCCGGCGATGCAGGGCGGACTCGACCGACGCCAGCCTGTAGAAGACCGCCTGGGCCCGCGCCGTCACCCGGGCCGGGAGGGCGGCTTCCTCAATGAGTGCCGCAATCACCCCGTGGGTGCGCACCACGACGTCGTCGCCCCCGACCACGGCGCGGGTACAGGCGATGCCCCCCCGGATGCCGTCCTCGAACTCGAGGTGCCAGCCGGGAAGGGGAAGCCGGTTGAGCAGGGCGCGGACCTCGTCGACGTCGGCGCCCGCGTCGACGAGTGATCCCAGGGCCATGTCCCCCGCGATGCCGGCGAAGCAGTGAAACCACGCCAGCGTCGAGGCGCCCGACCCCTGCTGCGTCACGGGAGGATCCGCGCGATGGCGCAGGCTGCCCCGTAGCCGTTGTCGATGCCGACGACCGTGATGCCCGAGGAGCAGGCGGAGAGCATGGCGAGCAGCGCGGTCACGCCCTCGAGCGCCGCGCCGTACCCCGTGCTCGTGGGTACCGCGACGACGGGCGCCGGGGTCAGGCCGCCCACCACGCTGGCGAGCGCACCCTCCATGCCGGCGACGACCACGACAGCGTTCGCCATGACGAGCGTGTCGAGCTCCGCCAGCAGGCGGTGCAAGCCGGCGACGCCGCAGTCGGTGAGCTGTCGGGGCGCGAAACCGAGTGCGCCGAGGACGGCCGCGCATTCGGTGGCCACGGGGAGATCGGCTGTCCCGGCCGTGATGACGACGACGGCACCGTCTCGGGGGGGCGCCGGGCGGAAGACCACCGTCGCCAGCGGCCCGCTCTCGGTGACGGCACCCGGGGCGATGCCGTGCGCGGCCGCAGCGGCCGTGACGGCCTTCACCTGGGCCTCGGTCGCCCGGGTCAGCAGGACCGGGCCATCGGCCTCCGATAGGAGCGCTTCTACCACCGCTGCGCAGTGCTCTGGCGTCTTGCCGGGTCCGTAGACGGCCTCGGGCATGCCGAGGCGCAGGTCACGATGGTGGTCCACGCGGGCGAAGCCCAGGTCAGAGTAGGGAAGCCGGCGCAGCTGCCGCACGGCGTCGTCAGGCGTGCAGCGTCCCGCGGCGACGTCGTCGATGAGTGTGCGAAGCGTGGAGGCGTCCATGAGCTGCTCTATCCTGCCCAACTGTGAACCCGCCTGCGACCTCCGTGGCCTATTTCGGGCCGGAGGCAACCTTCACGCAGGAAGCACTTCTGACCCAGCCCGACCTGGCCGGGGCCGAGCTCAGAGCCCTCCCCTCCATCACGGCGGTGCTCGAAGCCGTGGCCCGGGGCGACGTCGAGCTCGGTTTCGTACCCATCGAGAACGGGATCGAGGGGACGGTCAGCGCCACCATCGACGGCCTGATTCACGACGTCGACCTGCACATTCAGCGTGAGGTCGTCATGGATATCCACCTCCACCTCATGGCCTGTCCGGGTACGGGGCTGGGCGACATCCACGCCGTCTCCTCGTATCCCCACGCGCTGGCCCAGTGCCAGAAATACCTGGCCCGGACCTTGCCGGACGTCGAGCAGCGGGCGGCCAATTCCACCGCGGACGCGGCCCGAGTGCTCGGCGAGTCGGGGACAGCGGGTGAGGCCGCCATCGCGCCGAGGCTGGCAGCCGAGCGGTACGGCCTGGCCATCGTGGCCGAAGACGTGGAAGACCACCCGGAGAACCAGACGCGGTTCGTCCTGGTGGCTCAGACCCGCGTCCCGGCGGTCACCGGGCATGACAAGACCAGCATCGTCTGCTTCCAGCGGGCCGACCACCCCGGGAGCCTGCACGGCATCCTGGGTCAGTTCGCAGCGCGGAACATCAACCTGACCAAGCTCGAGTCCCGCCCCACGAAACAGGCGCTCGGTGACTACTGCTTCGTCATCGACCTGTCGGGTCATGTGGGTGACGAGGTGGTGGCGGACTGTCTCCGGGATCTCCACGCTGGCCTGGCCGGCGTGAAATTCCTCGGCTCCTACCCGGCCGCCGGGGATCAGGGCCCCGAACAGCGACGACAGGCCGATGCGGCATGGCAGGCGGCGGACACCTGGCTGCGCCAGATCCGGGGTGCCATCGAGTAGCTGGAGTCGACCGCTGGTACTCTGCGCGGGGAGGGCCTGTGACGCTGCAGACGATTGACGTCGACCAGCACCTGTTCGAGTCGAGGACGACCTGGTCCGAGTACATCGACCCGGCGCGGCAGTCCGATGCGTTGTCGATCTCCGATGATGACGCAGGCTGGCCGTGGCTCACGTGGCGGGGTGAGAGGCTGACCCCGCTCGAGGTCCCGATCCCGGAGCGTTCGATACTGATCGGGGAGGACCGCGTGCGGCGCCTCCGTGGCGAGCGGGCTCCGGCATCGTTCGAGGAGCTGGTCCCGGACTCCTACCGTCTGGCCGGTGCCCGCCTGTCGTCGCTCGACGCGTTCGGGCTCGACGCAGCGGTCTTGTTCCCGAACTACGGCCTCTTGTGGGAACAGCGATTGGCCTCGGACCGCGCCGCGCAACGCGCCAACGCGCGGGCTTACAACCGCTTCGTGGCGGACGTGTGCAGTGGTGGCAGGGGTCGACTCTTCGGGGTGGCCCATGTGCTGTTGCACGACCCGGCCTGGGCGGTGGAGGAGATCCGGCGGGTACGGGCGGAGGGCGTACGCCTGGCCATGATCGCCCCGGCTCCGGTTGACGGGAAGCCCCTTTCGCACCCGGATTTCGACTGTGTGTGGGCGGCGTTCAGCGACGAAGGCGTTGCCCCGGTGTTCCATGTCTCGGACTTCGAGAGCCCCCTGCACCCGGCCTGGCGGACGGGGGAACAGGAGGAGGGCGAGCAATTGTTCGACTCGATCTTTCTGTATCTGGCGCCGGCGGTCGCCCTGGCCAACCTCATCCTGACGGGAGTGCTGGAGCGGTTCCCGCGCCTCCGTCTCGGCGTGGTCGAGCTGACGGCGAGTTGGGTGCCGAGCTTCCTCCTGCACATCGACGGGGCGTCGGACTTCTACACCCAGCGTCATGGCGCGCCGTTTCACAAGTTGTCCGACCGTCCGTCGGACTACTTCCTCCGCCAGGTCCGGGTGGCGGCACTGCCCTACGAGATGCCGAACCGCCTGGTCCCCAAGGTCGGGGACGACACCTTCATGCTGGGCAGCGACTGGCCCCACGCCGAAGGAGTCGCCGACCCGATGGCCCAGGCCCGACGCGCCGTGGCCGGGCTGGCGGAACCGGCCCGCGCCAACATGTTGGGGGCCAACGCCGCATGGCTCCTGGGTCTATGAGTATCGATCTCGAAGCAGCGGCCGCCGAGCGGGATCGTCTGCGTGCCGCCTACCTCCGCGAACGTCCCGACCGGCCGCCGTCGACGGCACGCGGCATCCATCATGTGGCGTTGATCTGTTCGAACGTGGAGCAGACCATCCGCTTCTACCAGGACCTGCTCGGCTTTCCGCTGGTCGAGCTCTTCGAGAACCGGGACTACAAGGGGTCGACCCACCTCTTCTTCGACGTGGGTCACGACAACACCTTGGCCTTCTTCGACTTCCCCGACCT
Source organism: uncultured Acidimicrobiaceae bacterium (assembly GCA_963755655.1). Classification (GTDB taxonomy): domain Bacteria; phylum Actinomycetota; class Acidimicrobiia; order Acidimicrobiales; family RAAP-2; genus Bog-473. The sequence continues at coordinate 87,282 of CAVWKX010000012.1, read as the reverse complement.
CGGGCTCGGGCCCTACGCCGAGGTGCTCGGCGGGCTGCACCATGTCGCCATCTCCATTGACCAGGCCCAGTGGGACGCGGCGCGGGCCCGACTCGAAGTGGCGGGCATACCCACGCAGATCGAGAGCGGGACGTCGCTGTACTTCTCGGATCCCGACGGGGTGCGGCTCGAGCTCATCGCCGAAGGCCTCGGCTCGTTGTACGGGACCCCGCTGCACTGATGCCCGTCACCGGCATGGCCAACCTGGCGATCAAGGTCAACGATCTGGAAGCGGCGTGCGCCTGGTACGAGGCCGCCGGAGCTGCGGTGACCACGCCGATCGAGTGGGAGAACGGCCGGAGAGCCGACGTGCAGCTCGGCACGCTCTCCCTGACGCTCTTCACGAAGGCGATTTACGAGGACGCGTGCGAATTGCCCGACGAGGGATTCCTCCACCCTGCCCTTTTCGTGGACGATCTCGACGCTGAGCTGGCCAACCACGCGGTCCTCTGGGGCCCGCGGACGGTCAGCGGCACGTTCGGCACGCGTCGCATCGCCTTCGTTGAGGCCCCGGGTGGCATCCGCCTCGAGTTCATGGAACAGATCGAGGAACCGGCGGGCTGAGCGACTGGGCGACTGGGTGCGATTGCACGCCCTGGACGCGCAACACCCGGCCCACTTGTGCGGGCCGGGTGTTGCCTCCTCACTGGAGAGATTCGCTGGACTATGCGCTCACCAGCGCTCCCTGCGGGGCGTGGCTGGGCATGAGTTCCTCGTCCTCGCGAGTGCGTCGGGCGTGGGCGAAACCGAGGCCGGCCAGCACTGCCATGACGCCAGCGAGCACAAACGCTGCGATGGCGCACCAGAACGCGATCGCCGCGATCAGACTGAACCCGTAGGCCTCGAGCAACAGGCCTCGCAGCGTGGTGCCCTGGAAGACGGTCTGGACCTTGGCCTCGGCTGCGGTGTAGGCCGCCGAACCCTTGGGTAGCGCCATGGCCTCCGCGCTGAGCTCGGAGTAGGTCTTGCCCCCGCCGATCTCGCCGAGATGCACCTTGATGAAGTCATTGGCATAGACCTCGGCCTGCTGCCCGGTGAGCAACTGCTGTCCCGGCGTACTGCGACACCGAGGGGATCATCGACGGGGTGATCTCGCTTCCGGGCACCGGGTGCGCGAACGCCGCAGCCGTGGGGAACGTGATTTGCTGTTCAGCGAGCTGCGTGTGCACGTAGTTGTTGGCGAAGCTGTAGCCGAACAGCAGCAGCGCGCCGGCAACCGCCAACACGATGACCACGACCACTCCGCCGACACTGGCCAGCTTGTCGAAAACCTTGCGTCGCATTTTGAATCTCCTTTTCGTGATCCCTCTCAGTGAGGAGATCTGGTCTCCATCCTGAGGGCACAGGCCTCCGCTGACATGGGCGCGAAGTTCCCTGAAGGGGGGAAGAAGGTCCCCGATTCGAGGCCGCGCTGCGAATGGGAACATCCTCCCTAGTGCAGACCGTTGCCGACAGGCACACTGGGGATGTGAGCATGTACGTGACTCTTCTTTCGGGAGCGTTAGGCCTCTTCGACACCGACCTCGACGACGACGCGCTGCTCGACTACGTCCGGGGGTGCCGCGCCGCCCTGCCCGCTCACAACCTCGGCGCGGGAGTGTGGTCGGAGACCACTGTGGTCAGCGAGATCGCCTATGACCGCTCGCTCGTCTGCCTGGCCGCCCGATGGGGCATCGACGTCACGCCGGCGAAGTTCGTGCACCCCAAGATCGAGCGGGAACGCTTGGAGCTCGAGTTGGAGCGCCGGGGTGTCGACCTCGACGCTGCTCCCTTGGAGCCCAACGACTCTGCGGACGCTTAGCCCTGGTTCTTGAGCCTCGTGGCGTAGATGGCGGCTTCGGTGCGGTTGTTGACCTGGAGCTTGCGGAGCAGTCCCGTGACCCGATTCTTGATCGTGTGCTCACTGAGCATGAGCGCTGACGCCGCCTCTCTGTTGGTCTTGCCGTCTGCGATCAACTCCAACAGGCGCGCTTCTTGAGGCGAGAGAGACGACAGAGCGGGATCGCCCTTGGGCGGGTTGGCGATCCGTTCGACCACTCGGGCGACTGCCCTCGGATCCATCAGTGACGCACCCGATGCCACCTTCTTCACATCGTCGATGAGGTCCCGAGCTTTGATCTGCTTCAGCACATAGCCTGCCGCCCCGGCCATCACGCTGGCGTACATAGCTTCGTCGTCGGCGAAGCTCGTCAGCATCAGGCAGACGAGATCCGGCAGAGCCGAGCGCAGATCACGGCACACCTCGATGCCGTTTCCGTCCTCGAGGCGGACGTCCAAGATGGCGACGTCGGGCTTGGCCAAGGGGACCCGAGTGAGAGCTTCGTCACCCGTGGCGGCCTCTCCGACGACTTCGATCTCGGGGTCGCTCTCGAGCAGGCTCCGGATGCCCTCACGGACCAACTCGTGGTCGTCGAGGAGGAAGACGCGGATACTCACGCGGTTATTCTGCCAGCACCGCGCGCGTGCCTGTGAAGACGCTGTGAGTCGGCGGTACGCTGCTCGCGGTGCCTTACACGCGGGTGAACGATGCAGAGAAGCTCCGTCGCTTGATGGGGGCCGTGCTCATGATCGCCGCGGACGTCGAGTTGGCAGATTTGCTCACCGACCTTGTCGAGGAGGCCCGGGCGCTCGTCGGTGCCCGCTATGCCGCCCTCGGAGTCCTTAATGAGACCCGCACGGGGCTCGAACAGTTCATCACGGTCGGGCTCAGTGAGGCCGAAGAGGAAGTCATCGGGGAGCGCCCTTCGGGCCGGGGCGTGTTGGGGCTTCTCATCACCGAGCCCGAACCCCTTCGCCTCGAGCACCTCGAAGAGCACCCTGGCCGCTACGGGTTCCCTCCCGGACACCCGCTTATGACCTCCTTTCTGGGCGTCCCACTGCGCGTCCGAGACGACGTCTACGGCAACCTCTACCTGACGGACAAGGAAGGATCTCCGGGATTCAGCGATGAGGACGAAGCCCTTGCCGAAGCCCTCGCGCTCGCCGCCGGCATCGCCATCGAGAACACCAGGCTGCACGACCGCGTCCGCGTCATGAGCGTGCTCGACGACCGTGACCGCATCGCCCGCGATCTGCACGACCGGGTCATCCAGCGCATCTACGCCGTCGGCATGAGTCTTCAGGGCGCGGCGCGCCTGCCTGAGCGGGACCAGGTCGTCGAACGGGTCTCCAAGGCTGTCGACGACCTCGACGACACCATCACCCAGATCCGCTCGGCCATCTTCGAGCTGGGGGACTCGGCTCTGCCGGGCGGGTTGCGTCAGGCAATCGTGCGTCTCTCCGACGAGATGGCGGGAAATCTCGGAAGCCGGCCCGAGGTGCGCTTCGAGGGTGCCGTTGACAACACCGTGCCCCAAGCGGTGAGCAACCACGTTCTGGCCGTCGTGCGCGAAGGTCTGACCAACGCCGGAAAGTACGCCGGGGCGACGGCCTACGTCGTGAGACTTTCGGTGGCCGATACCGGTCGCCTGGTCCTCGAAGTGGAGGACAACGGCACCGGGATGGAATTGCCGCTCGCCCAACCCGGGCTCGGACTCGTCAACATCCGCGAGCGCGCGGAGAAGCTCGGCGGCACCTTCGAGGTTCACCCGCGCGAGGGTGGTGGGACGCGGCTCCTCTGGGCCGTCCCGCTCTGACATTCCGGCACACGTCACACGCAACGAGGGCCGATCTCCATTGTGAGCTCGACGACGTCACCGAAGCGCTCCTCTGCGAACGGGTAGCCCGCACAGTGGAAGACGGCGAGCATGGTGGCGTTTTCAGCCAGGACCGAAGCACAGAATTCCCCGATGCTGGCGAGTCTTGCAGTCTCGACCAGTCGCCCCAACAGCATCGGGCCCAGTCCGTGGTGCTGGAACTCGTCGGCGACCACGAAGGCCACCTCGGCCCGGCACGGCTTGTCGCACCGGTCATAGCGGCCAACTCCGACGATCTCGCCCTCGTGCTCGACCACATAAGCCACCCGGTTGAAGCCGTCGACACGCGTGAGGTGTGCGACCTCGTCGGGCGCCAGGTTGCGGTGCAGGTTGAAGTAGCGCAGGCGAACCGTCTGGTCGCTGAGTTGTTCGTGGAATCGGACGAGTGCGTCGGCGTCGCTTGGAGCGATCGGCCGTACGGTGAAGTTAGAGATCTCACGTCGTCCGCGTGTGCAGTCCAGAAGTGTCTGGGCGTCGATGATCGTCATAAAGCGACGGTGACATCACCGAGCGGAGATCGAAAGGGAGGATGGTCCCGCCCGGGAGGGAGCATCCTCCGCCGTTCAGGTTGCGGGTCACGAGTGCTGTGCCCTCTGGCTGTGCCCTTTCGCCCTCGGATGCCTGCAAACTGCCTGGTGTAGGTTTGTTTTTGCCATGAAGGTGCATCTCGTTGACGGGACCTACGAACTCTTTCGCCACTTCTTCGGGGCCCCACCGCATCGCAACGCCGCCGGCCAGGAGGTGGCCGCGGTGAGGGGCGTGGTCAGCTCCGTCCTGCAACTGCTGGGAGACGGCGCGACCCACGTCGGCGTGGCGACCGATCATGTCATCGAGTCCTTTCGCAACGACCTGTGGCCCGGTTACAAGACCGGCGAAGGTGTCGATCCCGATCTGTGGTCCCAGGCCTGGCCCCTCGAGGCGGCGCTCGCTGCGCTCGGGGTGGTGGTCTGGCCGATGGTCGATCTGGAGGCCGACGACGCCTTGGCGAGCGGCGCCGTGGTGGCCGACGCCGACCCCGAGGTGGAGCAGGTGATCATCTGCACTCCGGACAAGGACCTCGGTCAATGCGTGCGGGGGACCCGCATTGTGCAGCTCGACCGGCGTAAGGACGTCATGATCGACGAAGGTGGTGTCACGGCCAAGTTCGGAGTGGGTCCGGCCTCCATCCCGGACTACCTGGCGCTGGTCGGTGACACCGCGGACGGCTTCCCGGGGTTGGCCGGATGGGGCGCCAAGTCTGCCGCCACGGTCCTGGCCCGCTGGAACCACATTGAGGACATCCCTCCGGATGCAGCTGACTGGGATGTCAGCGTGCGGTCGGCCGCAAAGCTGGCGACGACGCTGCAGGAGGGCCGCGACGACGCGCGGCTCTTCAAAGAGCTGGCGACGTTGCGGATCGACGGGTCCCTCCTCGGGCAGGTCGACGACCTGCGCTGGCGGGGACCGACCGACGACTTCGCCCAGGTGTGCGCCGACCTGGACGCCCCGGGAATCGCCCGGCGCGCCGAAGCGCTCGCCGCCGCCCGCTGACCGAGACCTACCCGGAGGTCGCCACGGACGGGACTGCACCTGAGAACGTGAGGCGGCGGAGATAGAGGTCCCGGCTGTTGGGGAACCCGACTGCGCCGGGGACCCAGGCGTGGAAGGCGATCCAGAAGTTCCCCGCTGTATCGGCGAACACGGACTCGCCTCCGGGCCCGTCGATACCGTTCCCGCTCGAGAGGATGGGATGCGGGGAGGCATCGCTGCACGGACCGAGAGGCCCGGTACAGGTCGCCACGCCGACGGCGTAGTCCGAACTGTTCCAGTTGTTGCCCGAGTAGAAGAGGTAATAGTGGCCGCCCGTGACGACCAGGTCCGGTGCTTCGACGGTCCCGGCCTCCCACCCTTGGTCGGGTGCGAGCAGTGAGGTGGGCGTCGTCCCGGGGGCGAAGGACAGGCCACCCGGAGCGAGCTGCTGCGACCAGAGCCTGGAGTTGCCCGGTCCGCCGGACTTCCAGACCAGGTAGGGCGATCCGTCCGGGTCGATGAAGGGCGAGGGGTCGATGGAGCCGCCCAGCGACTTCTGACACTCCAACGGTGCCGTCGACTTGTCGAAGAAGGGCCCCTGGGGCTGGCTGGCAGTCGCCACTGAGATGCATTCGTCGGCGGCGCCCGCGACGTTCACTGCGTAGTAGAGGACGAACTTCCCGTTGACCAGCGCGACGGAGGGGGCCCAGGTGTCGTCGGGCGTCGCCCAGGCCGGCAGGCTCGGCAGGGCGTTCCCGACAGCGCTCCAGTGGGTGAGGTCGGTCGAGTCGATGATCTGGATGTTGCCCGCCACCGAGTTGGTGGCGTAGGCGAAATAGGTCTGACCCACCAGCAGGACGGAAGGGTCCGGGAAGTCGAACGGGTAGACCAGCCCGGTGCTGGTGCCACCGGCCAGCTGCGTGCAGGCGCCCGAGACGGCCGAGATGTCCTTGGCCGCATGATGGTTTTTCCCGGCCGAGATCTGCGTGAACGCGCTCTTCACCCCGCCGAGGCATGTCTGCAGCGTGGTGATGCCCTCCCCTTGCACGAAAGCGTTCACGTTGGCGTTGGCCAACGACCCTTTCGCCGCCGCCAGCTGGCTCAGCGTCGACGTGATCGATGCCTGCAGCGAGTCCCGCTTGGCCGACGTCACGGCTTTGGCGAATTGGGTCGTCTTCACGTCGTGGCGGAGCCCGGCGAGGTTGGCCTCGGCTGCAGCGAGCGCTGCTTGTTCGTGACTGCCCCGCAATCGGGCGTCGACATCTGTCCAGACGGCGGCGACGAGCGCACCGACGCAGAGCACGACGAGTGCGACCACGAAGGAGCGGTGGCGTGGGTGCTGAGCCGGGTCAGCCACTGGAGGCCTCCGCTGCGGTGCAGCTCGCCGATACCGCATTCAGCGCGGCAATGGCGTCGGGCTGATTCTTGACGGCTAGGGCGTTCAGGGCCCGTTCGACGCCGCCCAGGCAGGTGTGGAGCGAGCCGATGAGTGACGCTTGCTGGTTGACGTGTGACTGTGCGGCCGTCAACGATGTGCGCACACCGAGGAGTTGCGAGGTGTCCTGGCTGAGCGCAGTCGTGTCGCTCCCGACCTGTGTCTCGAGGATGCTGAGATCCCGACGGATATCGTCCAGTTCGGACGAGACCGTGTGGGTCCGCTGTTGTGTGACCCCGAGCGCCGTCCGGGCCTGTGCGTACCGGTCGCGCGCCTGCAGTTGATCGGGGATCAGGTAGCCCAGCGCGGCGGCGAAGAGCACGCCGGCGGCGATCCACACGATCCAGCGCGCCGCGACATCTCTCGCCTGGCTGAGGGCTCGGTCGGCGCAGGCCGGAGATCGAGCTGCAGGAGGCTCCGGGCATCGGGCGCCTCCATGTCCGTTGATGCCCCGCCGCCGGCCCGCCGTGCCATGTTTTCATCTTGGCATCAGCCTTGGGCGTCCTTGGCGCGCGCTCAGGATCCCAGGTAGCTCGTCGCCAAGGCCTCTTCCATCTCGGCTGGCGTTCCCCGGTGCGCGATGACGCCCTGGAGGACGACGGCGGCACTGTCGGCGATCGGCAGCGCGGTGCGGGCGAACTGCTCGACCAGCAGGATGGACAGGCCGGCCTCAGCCAGCTCCCGGACCTTGTCGTAGAGCTGCCCGACCACAATGGGCGCCAGGCCCATGGAGAGCTCGTCGAGAAGCAACAGCTTCGGGTCGGTGGCGAAGGCACGGGCCAGGGCGAGCATCTGCTGCTCGCCGCCGGACAGGGTCCCGGCCATCTGCTTGCGCCGCCCGCTGAGGTGGGGGAACTGGGAGTAGGCCACGTCCTCAATCCGGTCCATCGGTATCCCGACCTGGGTCGCCATGAGGAGGTTCTCCCGCACGGTGAGGTTGGGGAAGATGCCTCGGCCCTCGGGAACGGTACAGATGCCCTTGCGGGCGCGATCGTCCGCCGACGTGGAGGTGGCGACGGCGCCCCCGAACCACACGTCCCCGCTGTACGGCGACAGGGTGCCGCTGCAGACGTTGAGCATCGTGGTCTTGCCGCCTCCGTTAGGGCCCAGCAGCGCCATCACCGATCCGGCCGCCACTTCCAAGCTCACCCCGTGGACGACCTCGATCGGGCCGTAGCCGGCCCGGATGTCACGCAGCTCGAGGATCGCCGGAACGGGGGAGCCGACGGGCGGCGCAGGCTCGCTCACGGTGCGCCGAGGTAGGCGTCGATCACGACGGGGTCGTCTTTGACCTGGTCGGGCGTTCCGCTCGCGATGATCTGGCCGTAGTCGAGGACGTGAATGTGTTGACACGTGTCCATGACCAGCCCGACGTCGTGCTCGACCAGGCAGATGGCCAGATCGCGTTCCGCGACCAGCTCGCGCAGCAGCCGACCGAACGCCTCTGTCTCCTGCTCCGTCTGTCCCGACGCCGGCTCGTCGAGCAGAAGCACCTTCGGTTGGGTCATGAGGGCACGCGCCACTTCGACCACCCGGGCGCGGCCGGTCGGGAGCTCGCTGACCTCTCGGTCGGCCACGTCGCCCAGGCCCACCATGTCGATGATCCGATCGGTCTCGGCGCCGACGTCGATCCGACCGCGCCTGCCCCATGTGTTGCGGATCTCGCCGGCCACCCGGATGTTGTCACGCACCGTGAGCGAGGTGAAGAGTTCGAGCCGCTGGTAGGTGCGAGAGAGCCCGCGCCGGGCGCGGCGGGCGGGCCCGGCCTTCGTGACGTCGTGGCCGTCGATCTTCACCTGTCCGGACTTGGGCGCCAACAACCCGCTCACGACGTTGAACAGCGTCGTCTTGCCCGCACCGTTGGGACCGATGAGGCCGGTGACGCCCCCTTCGGCCACGGTGAGCGAGACCTCGTTCAAGACCTGGGCCCCCCCGAAGGCCACGCACACGTCAGAGACTTCAAGGACGGGCATCGGCCACACTCTCGACGACGACTTGCCTGGCGACCGGCGCCGCCGCCGATTGGTCCGGGACCGGCGACTTCTTGACCGGCCCGAGGAAGGCTTCCGGCTGCACGAGACGGCCGACCGCCGGCAGGGCGATGGCGATGAGGGCCGTCGCAAGCACGAGCCACCAGTTCCCCATCACCTTGGTGAGCACGAGAAGGTAGGCGAGGACCTCGGCCATGACCCCGAGGAGCAGCACACCCTTGGCCCGCCAGAGCGGCCGGTACCGATCAACGATGTCGGGGACCGCACCGCTCGGGTTGCGGCCGAGGCTGATGCCGACCAGCGCCGGGGCCACCAGGGAGAGGTTGGCCATGACGCTCCAGAACCCCCCACCACCGTGGTCCGTGCTGAGGTTCGTGAAGGTCGAAGTCAGGGCCTGGAAGGCGGTCCCCGCCAGGATCCCGCCCATGAGGGCGCCGGCGACGCTGCCGATGCCCCCGACGACGGTGAGCATGACGAGGGCCAGGCTGATGAAGATGATGAACGTCGTGTCGCTGACGCTCCCCGTCGCACTCGACAACAGCACGCCGCCCAGCCCGGCGATCGCCGCGGAAATCATGAATACCGAGAGCTTGAGCTTGATCAGGTTCTGGCCCAGCGTCGCCGCCGCCGCCGGGCTGTCCTTCATTGCCGTCAGGCGGCGCCCGTAGTTGCTTCGTCGCAATGCGATGAGACCGATGCCGATCAGAATGAAGATGCAGGTGGACGCGGTCAGGAATGTCTTCGACGAGCTGAGATCGATCGGACCGATCTTCAGAGCGGGAATCTGCAGCGTGCCGTTGGGGAAGATCGAGTAGGTCCAATGGAAGATGGGGAAGACGTGCGGCGCAATGTCGGCGATGATCATGTCGGAGACGAAGACGCCGAAGGCGAGGGTGGCCAACGCAAGGTAGAGGCCGCGAAGGCGCAGGGCCGGCAGGGCGATCAGGCCCCCCACGACAGCGGTGACGGCTATCCCGAGGATGAGCCCCCAGAGTGTGATGCGCTGCGTGAGCCCCGAGCCGGAAAGGCCGAGGTGGAAGACGATGATGGTGGCGATCGCCCCGAACGACACCGGTGCCAGGTTGATCTCGCCGGCGTAGCCGGTGAGCAGGGTGAGCGACAGGGCGATGATGCCGTAGATGATGCCGACGGTGAGCGCCCCCATGTCGCCCGAGTCCATGACCTGTTCGAGGAGGAGCACGACCGCGAGCAAAATGAGGCCCCAGGTGACGGCGGAACGGATCGTCGGGACGGTGAACCGCTCCCTCGTGCGCAGGAGCGTCGCGCCCCGCAACCGATCCTGGGGCAGCACGATGAGGACCACGAACAGGACGATCATGGGCAGCGCGATGCGGAAGTTGGACGCCCATTCCCATGATTCGGGGAAGTACCCCAGCACGTACGTGCTGGCCAGACCGAGGACGAGCGCTCCGGCGAACGTGAGCCAGATGCTTCGAAGCCGGCCGAACATCGCGGCGGCGATGGAGTCCAGGACGAGCAAGGTGAGGACGTGGACGTCGAGTGATCCTCCGCTGATCGGCGTGATGAGGATCCCGGCCAGTGCGGCCAGTGCGCCACCGAGAGCCCACGAGAATGCCGCAAGGCGCTCGGGTCGCCCGCCGTTGAGTTGGAGGAGCGCCGGATTGTCGACCACCGCTCGCATGGCGACTCCGGTGCGGGTGCTGGTGAACAAGAGGCGGATGCCCACGGCGATGAGCACACCGCAGCCCACGGCGATCGCTTCGTGGTCGGTGACATAGACGCCGAGGAACTTGAACTTCGCCGCGTTGCCGAAGAACAGCTGGTCGGTGCGCGGTACGCCCGGGTTCCAGATCCACTGCGCCAGTGCGATCAACCCCAACATGATGCCGATGGTGACGACGATTTTGGTGACGTCAGCCGTTTGACGGAGGCCCCGCATGACGACGACGTAGAGCAGGATCCCCAGGAGGGGAGCGAGGACGACGAGCACGGTGAAGAGCGCCAGGGGCGCGGGCCAGTTCCAGCCGTAACGGAACTGCCAGTAGGTGAATGCGGCCAGCATCGCCATGGCCCCCTGGGCGAGATTGAAGATGCCCGAGGTGGTGTAGGTGAGGACGAGGCCGGAGGCCGCGATCCCGTAGACCGCGCCGGTGACGAGCCCGAGGATGGTGTAGGTGAGTAACAGGTGCATGGCCGGAGCTCCCGTCGCTCAGGTCAGGCGGCAGGCGAGCTGACGTTCTGGGCGCTCACCCCTGAGGCTTGAGGACGGTAGAAGTCGCGTACTGGGTTGCGTAACCCTGGGAGTTCAAAGTAGTCCCGATCACCGACCCGGTGTTCGGGACGACGTACTTCGAGGAGCAATCGAACGTCCCGAGCTTCTTCGGGTAGGCCTGCACCCACTTGGTCCCGTCGAGCTTCATCAGGAGACCGCAGTCGGGCGGGATGTTCTTGGACGGGTTGCCCGAAGCGTTGAGTCCGCCGCCGGTCCAGCTCGTCACCTTGGCCAGGTGGTTGATCATGCACTGGCGCGTCAGGGTGGAGCCACAGGCCTTGGCTTCGGTGGCCCAGAGAAGGAACGAAGATGTCGCCTGTTCGCCCAGCTGTGAGGTCAGGCCTCCGTACTTCTTGACGATCGAGAGGTACTGGGAGACGGCGGGGACGACCTTGGCCGCTTCGAGTGGCTCGTAGGACAGCCGCACGTAGGCGTTGTTGGCCAGGCCCTCGGTGTTCCACTGGGCGAAGGCGGCGGTGTACGCCCCTGAGTCCATGACCCAGATGGGGTCGTAGCCGATCTGGTTCTCGGCTTCGAAGGCGCCGTAGAGGGTCGGTCCCGGAGTGGCGTCGTTGAAGATGATCTGCGCGCCGCAACTCTGGAGTTTCTGCACGAAGGGCGTGTAGTTCGCTTCGCCGTTGTAGTCGATGCTGGCAGTGCAATTGGGCAGGAACTTCCAGCCGGTCGCCGTGAACGCCTGCACGGCCTTGGCTGTCGAGGACTCCTGGGTGGAGAGGGTGGAGTCGTAGATTCCGGCCTTCTTGGTCTTCGATCCGAAGAGTTTCTCGGCTTGGTATGCGCTGGACACCGGGCTGGCGTTGGCCGGGTTCGGCGACGCCTGGTACATCTCGTAGGCGTTCGCCACCACTGGCGCCACGGTGAAGCCGGGGACCGAGGCCAGGTTGCAGCCGAGGCGCGTCTGCTCGCGCGGTGCCGTCGAGTGCAAACCCTTCCCCGACCAGCATGAAGTCCTTGCCGCACGCCTGTGTCATGACCGAACCGACGTTGGTCACGGCGGCGTCGTAGTAGTCGCCGACGATCTTGCGGCCGCCGATGCCACCTTGCGCGTCGCACCACGAGATCATGTCCTTGACGGCGTCGCCCATCTCCTGGTCGAGACCGGGGAGGCCAGAGAAGCCCCGGTCGTCGCCGTAGGCGAGGTTGATGGTGGAGTTGGTGACGCCCTTGTCGGTCGCACCGGTGTCGTGTCCCTTGCCGCAGGGTGACGCGAGCGTCCCGAACTTGGCGGAGGAGGAGGTCGCTACCGATGCGCCACCAACCCCCGGTGCGACGAGCACCCCCGCCGCCGTCAGCGTCGTGAGCATCAGTGCTGCCCCGAGGGCCCGTAGGCCCGTCACCCTCTTCATCGTCGCACCCCCTGTCTACGGAACCCGACCGAGTGGGCCTGCCCCGCATCCCATCGAAAATCCTAGAACACGTTCCTGTTTGGGCACACTAGCAACATGGGAGTCAGAAATCTCTGCGCCAGCTGGGAGCGGCGCAGGAAGGTTTACGGGTGGCTCGGTGTCTCGATGTGGTAGCGGTTCGTGTAGTCCTGGAACTCCTCGGCCAACTCGGGGTAGGTCCACCCGAAGTCGGCCGGGTCGTAGCGGTGCCGGCCGAAGAGGTCCTGCGGCCGATCTGCAAGGAAGGCACGCATGCGCCGGGTGTGGAGAGACCCGACCTCCTCATCGAAGCCGCTGTACAACTCTCGGACCATGCCGACCGGGTCGGCGATCAACGCCTCGTAGTGGATGTGCTGGCACCACCCGTCCTCCGCTCGCTCGTCGAAGGCCATCGCCGAGCGCAGCGCGAAGCCGCACTTGCGTTTCCACTCCTCGGCGGTGGGACGGGGGTCCTTGCGGCTGGTCAGGACGCGCTGGCCGGCGTTGGCGAGGCTGGCCAGCGACGTGACGACCGGCCCGGGGTCCCGGTGGGTCCAGATGACCCTGGCGTCAGGGTACGCCGCCAGCATGGCGTCGAGATGCCACAGGTGATTGGGCGTCTTCAAAATCCAGCGCTCGGTCGGCTGGCGGGACTGCAGTGTTTGCAGGGCGAGCCGGTGCACGTCGTAGGCCGAGGTCATGTCGGCTTTTTCGAGCCAGCGGCGTAGCTCGGCACGTGGGCCTGGGTCTCGAGCGCCAGCGCGCGTACGTCGTACATGAAGATCGCCACACATTCCTCGGCGACAGTGGCGCCGAAGGGGTGCATGGCCTTGAGCGGCGGGTTGAGCTTCATCAGCCCGTCGAGGTCCTTGGCCGTTCGGGCGACTCGTGGGTCTTCGGCCGCTTCTTCCAAGGTGGCCGGAGGAACCGGATGGGCGGCCTCCCACTGGAGGAGCGGCCTCGCCACGGGATCGAGCCCGAGAAGTATGGAGAGCAGGCTGGTTCCTGTCCGCGGTAACCCGACGATGATCCAGGGCCGCTCAATGCGGCCCTCGCGCACCTCGGGGTGTTTCTTGGACCAGTTTTGGAGAGCGAGTCGGTTGGCCAGCGCGCGGGCCAGCATCTTCGAGACGAGGAGGCGCCCGAACGTCGTCAACTGGGCTTCGTCTTCGCAGGCGCGGAGATAGACCTCGAGCGGCTCCCGGTAAGAGTCGCTTCCGAAGTCGTCAGACCCGGCCAACTTGACGGCGGCGGCGGACACCGACGACGGGCTGAGCGAGGGCAGCTCGGGGCCGAATCGCGCCAGCTGTGCCCCCGTCCAATTGAGTGCCCGGAGGGGCGGGCTGTGCAGCTCCGAGTCCCGCCAGGTGTACTCGACCGTGCTCATCGGTTCACCTTCCTCCCTTCACTGCACCACGACAACCGTGCGGCCGACGGAACGGCGGGCCTCGTGCTCGTCGAGCGCCCGGCCCGCCTCTTCCATGCTGACCCGCCTTCCGACGGCGGGACGGATGTCACCGGCCGCCGCCAGTCGCAGCAGATCGGCGTGGATTTCGTCAGCTACGTCCCGCCCGAATGGATTGAAGCCAAAGCGTCGCATGCCGGGATCGACGGAGGCGGCCCAGGCCACCATGACCGCCACGATGTCGATGTTCCCGATGCATGCCATCCGGAGCGGCCGGCCGGTCATGCCGTTGGCGTCGTCGTCGGCGAACCCCACCGCGAGATACCGGCCTCCGTGCGCGGTGCAGCGCCACGAGCGCTCCACGAAGTCGCCTCCAGTCAGGTCGTAGACGACGTCTGCACCGGCGTCACCGGTGGCGACCAGTACCGCCTCGACGAAGTCCTCAGCCGTGTGGTCGATGACCAGGTCGGCACCGAGGGAGGCGCACAAGGCTCCCTTCTCGGGGCCCCCCGCCACCGCGATGACGCGGGCGCCTGCGGCCTTCCCGAGCTGGATCCCGGCCGTGCCCAATCCGCTGGCGGCGGAGTGGACGACCAGCGTGTCACCTGGCTGAAGGCGCCCTCTCTTGAAGAGGGCCAGGTGCGAGGTCTGGAAGGACAGCAGGAAGGCAGTGGCCTCGACATCGTCGAAACTCGGGGGGGCATCGAACACCGAGATGGCATCAGCGATGGCGTACTCGGCGATGCCACCGAGCGCGTTCTTGGTGATGGCCACGACCCGCTTGCCCACCCACGACTCGGCGCCCTGGCCGGCGGCATCCACCACACCGCAGGCATCCATACCCAGCGTGAAGGGCGGCGGAGTGGGAACAGAGACCAGGTTGCCTCGGCAGCGGTCGATGTCGTTGAAATTGAGCGACGCCGCGCCCACCTTGACCCGTACCTCACCGGGTCCGGGTTCGGGACGTTCGACGGTCTGTACCAATAGGACTTCGCCGGGCGGCCCATGACGGGTCACCTGCACGGCCCTCATGTCTGCCACGCGCCCCTCCCCCTACTTCGTCGGAATCTGCCCACGACGAGACGAAGACCTGGGTGCTCGCCGTAGCGCTGCGAGGTTACCTCCGCCTTCCGGAGAAATCGGAGGCCGCACCTGGGGACTGTGGGCCGGGCCCCTCAGCGCGGGGCGAGCCGGCCCTGGGCCTGGCCATTACCGGGGTGCACAGCAGCGAAGGGCGCGACGTCGACGCGCGGCCCGACCTGGCCGCTCAAAAGGTGCCGAAGGTTCCTCGCGGGTCGACGCCGAGGTCGGGAATGGGCTGATCCGTCGCGTACCGGTAGAGGATCGTTCGCATGTACATCCCGGCGGCTGATGCGTACATGGAGATGCCGATGAGCAGGACAAACCCGAGAACGGCAACCGGGACGCCGATCACGTACGCGTGCTTTGCGATGCAGACCACACCGACGAAAATCACGAGCAGGGCGCCGAGTGAGAAGCCGAGGAAGAGCAGCCCGAACCGCAACCCGCCCCGCGACAGTGCCAAACCGCGCCTTCAGGATGGAGGAGGACCGCTTGACTGCCTCGAGTGGCCCGACGTTCTCGAAGGCGAGGACGGGGATGACGAGGAACGTGGCGACGGCCCAGGCCAGGCCGCCTGCAAAGCCGATCAGGCGACCGACGAGCCCGAGCCGTTGTTCGAGCAGCCGGATCGCCGTGCCGACCACCGCCGACAGGATGGCCCAGCTGAAGATGACTCGGCGTCGACCCCAGGCTTGAGCGAGCGACCCGCTAATCGTGGGCGTTCTGCCTTCGATCCGATCAGTGGCAGCGAAGACCAGTGCCACTTGGAAGATCACAGTGGCGGCGGTGGCCACCACTGACCCACATGCCAAAGCAACGAGGAAGGCGATCCCGTTGTGTCCAAGCGCAAGCGCGACCGGTCCGGCGACGATGGCGAATGCGATCACCCCGGTGATGGTCGCCATCACCGGGAGCCAGATCATCTGTCGGTCCTGCCTGAACAGGCGTAAGGACGCTCGAAGGATCGCCTTACCGGTTGGGTTGCTCGCCGCCATCTGTTCGCCTCTCTTCCCCGGTCAGCACAGTCTCGGCCGGTTTCGTCGCGTACCCGAGCGGGGCGAACCACTGTTGTGCATCACATGACAAATTTCGGCCCCTTCGGCTCGGCCGCTTCGGTGCGGTCACTCCGCTGGACGGTTCGCGCATCGTGGCCTTTCGGGTTTCCACGGCGTGCGATCACCCGCTCAATGACAACATGGCCGGATGGAGCACCCCGATGCCCCGCCGGGTAAGGCCCTGAAGTACGCCCGAGCGGAGTTGGAGCGGCGCTTCCTCTTGGCTCGGGCACCTGACGGTCCGTGCATACGGCGTGCCGTCATCACCGATCTCTACATCACCGGCACGAAGCTCCGGCTGCGGCGGGCCCTCGAGACCACGACGAGCGGGTCGACCACCTCACGGAAGTTCACACAGAAGATCCCCGCTCCTGACGGCGGACCAGGTCTCATCACCACCATGTACTTGGACGAAGCGGAACACGCAGTGCTCTCAGGGCTGCCGGGATCAGCATTGATCAAAACCCGCTACAGCGTGCCCCCATTTGGGGTCTCCGTGTTCACGGGGACCCTGGCCGGTCTGATGATGGCGGAGGCCGAGTTCGAGAATGCAGAGGAGGAAAGTCACTTCCAGGTCCCGCCCTACGTGATCGCAGAAGTTACGGCCGACGCTCGTTTTTCGGGGGGCTGCCTCGTTCGTACCACGCGCAACGAGATGCTGGCCCTCTTGGCTGAGTTCGGCCTTGAACCAGTTGACGCGTCCGAGCTCGCGGCCCGGACCCCTACTGCACGCTGCTGAAATCCGAAGACTTCGAAATTGTCCTCGACGTCCTGAAGCGGAGGGAGTGGGATTTGAACCCACGGAAGCTTGCGCCTCGCAGCTTTTCAAGAGCTGTGCATTCGTCCGCTCTGCCATCCCTCCAGGCGGCTCATGATAGATGAGTGTCCTGACTCGGCTCCTCATCCGCCGGTCATCCGCCGGCCCACTCGGCCAGTTCGACGACGACGCCCGGGCCGTCGAGGAACACGAGCTTGCGATCGTGGTAGTCGAGGACCTTGTTTCGGGGCGTGACCCCGTTCGCCGACAGGTGCTCGAGCATGGCAGCGAGGTCGTTGACCCGGAAGCACACGTGGTTGAACCCTGTCCGGTCGAGTGTGCCCGCTCCGCCGTCGGCCTTGATCGGCGGTGCGTGGAAGTACAGCAGCTGAATCTCTTGGTGCACGTCGGCTCCAGTGAGTGTCAGGGTCACGTGATCGGACTCCCACCCGGGAATCCCCATGTACTCCGACACCTGTTCGCCGGACGCCACCACAGCGATGGTCTCTTCGAAGCCGAGGAGCCCGAAGAACCGTCGCGCCGCCGGCAGGTCGGTCACCACGATCGTGATGTGATCGAAGCCCTCCGTCCGTGCGGTCACCATGCTCAGACCAGACCAGTACGTCTACTTGGCCGGAGACGTCTGCTCGCGTTGCGCCGCGTCTCGAGCGCGGCCGCGCAGCCGCCCTCGGGTCGCCTGGTCGAGCAGTACCTTGCGCAGCCGCACCGCCTTCGGCGTGACCTCGACGCACTCGTCCTCGCTGATGAACTCCAGCGTGTGCTCCAGCGAGAAGTTCATGGCGGGTGTCAGGCGCTCGAAGTCCTCCGCCGTCGCCGAACGGATGTTGTTCAGCTTCTTCTCCTTGGTCGGGTTGACGTCCATTTCGTCGGCCCGGGCGTTCTCCCCGATGATCATGCCCTCGTAGACCTCTTCGGCAGGTCCGACGATCAACGTTCCGCGTTCTTGCAGGTTCATCAACGCGAAGGTTGTCGTCGCCCCGCGCCGGTCGGCCACCATCGATCCGTTGCGTCTGGTCCGCAGGTCGCCGTGCCAGGGCTCCCATCCGTCGAACACGTGGTGGAGGATGCCCGTCCCCCTGGTCTCGGTCAGGAACTCGGTGCGGAACCCGATCAGGCCACGGGCCGGCACCCGGTAGTCGAAACGCACCCAGCCTGTCCCGTGGTTGACCATTTCGGACATGGTGCCCTTGCGCAAGGCCAGCAGCTGGGTCACCACGCCGAGATACTCGTCGGGCACGTCGATGCTCACTCGCTCCACGGGCTCGTACACCTTGCCGTCGATCTCGCGGGTGACGACCTGCGGCTTGCCGACCGTCAGCTCGAAGCCCTCCCGGCGCATCGTCTCGACGAGCACGGCCAGCTGCAGCTCACCGCGTCCGAGCACCTCCCACATGTCGGGGCGCTCGCTCGGGGCCACTCTGATCGCCACGTTGCCGATGAGCTCGGAATCCAGCCGCGCCTTCAGCAGGCGGGCGGTCAGCTTCGTGCCGTCGGCGCCGGAGAGGGGTGACGTGTTGATGCCGATGGTCATGGCCAGGCTCGGCTCATCGACGGTGATGGCCGGCAAGGCCACCGGTCGGTCGGGATCGGCCAGTGTCTCTCCGATGGTGACCTCCGCCAGCCCGGCAACGGAGACGATCTCGCCGGGACCGGCCGAGTCGGCCGCGACCTGGTCCAGCGCCTCGGTCACGTAGAGCTCGGTGATCTTGACCTTCTCGATGGTGCCGTCGAGGCGGCACCAGGCGACGGGGCTCCCCTTGGCCAGCGTGCCGTTGTGGATCCGGCAGATGGCCAGGCGGCCGACATAGGGGGAGGCCGAGAGGTTGCAGACGAGGGCCTGGGTGCCGGCATCGGGGTCGAAGGACGGGGCCGGAACGTGGTCGATGATGGCGCGGAACAACGGTTCGACGTTCTCGCCCTCGACGCCGGGCTCGGTGCTCACCCAACCTGCTCTGGCGTTGGCGTAGAGAATCGGGAAGTCGATCTGATCTTCGTCGGCGTCAAGGTCGAGGAAGAGCTCCTCGACCTGGTGGACGACCTCGGCGATGCGCGCGTCGGCCCGGTCGACCTTGTTGATCACGAGCACGACGGGGAGTCGGGCCTCCAGCGTCTTGCGCAGGACGAAGCGGGTCTGGGGCAGGGGGCCTTCAGAGGCGTCCACCAACAAGAGGACGCCGTCGACCATGGTCAACCCCCGCTCGACTTCGCCGCCGAAGTCGGCATGCCCCGGGGTGTCGATGATGTTGAACTTCACCCCACCCCAGCGCACGGCGGTGTTCTTGGCCAGGATGGTGATGCCCTTCTCGCGCTCGAGGTCCCCGGAGTCCATGACGCGGTCGGTCAGCTCCTGGTGGGCGCCGAACGCTCCGGTCTGGCGCAGGAGCGCGTCGACCAGCGTGGTCTTGCCGTGGTCGACGTGCGCCACGATGGCCACGTTTCTGATGTCTTCTCTGGTCTCCATGGGGGGACCCCACGATAGAGGACCTGGGTCCGCTCTCTTTCAGGCGGCTGATCGGATCTCTTTCAGGCGGCCGATCGGAGCGATGTCCCGGCGCCACCGAGTGCCAGCTCCACGGCCTCCGTGCCCAGGGTGAGGACTGCCGGCTCAGGGTCCACCCTGACCAGGTGGCCCGAATCGGGCCACCAGCCGACCACCCGGCCGGGCACGTCGCCCCCGCGGAGGCGCAGGGCCTCGACCAGGGTCACGAGAGCCAGTTCGGCCCGCACCGAGCCTCGGCGCGGGCCCGACAGCACCACCAGGTGAGCATTGGCCGAGCGCACGTCGGCGCGCCCACGGAGCGCCAGCAGTGCCGAATGGGGACTGTCCCACCAGTGATCGCGACCCACGACGGGCGTCGAGGGGAACGACGACCAGTCGAGCGCACACCACAGCCTCGTGGCCCAGGTCACCGCCTCTGCGCCCACAGCGGCACGGCCTGCCGGCGGGAGGGCGTCCACCCAGCGATCGAGTTGCGTGGCCGACGAGCTTCCGTCGCGGACCCAGAGGGAGGATTCGGCCAACCTGTCGCGCACTGCTTCCAACGGGGAGCGCGCCGTACCGGCGAGCAGCAAACGGACGGCGGCGACCCCGATGGATCGCCGCGCCGTGAGGGCGGACCAGGCAAAGGGCGCGGCCGCATCGTTGTCTGCCGTGACGGGGCTGAAAGCGGTCCGCACCTCGTGGTCGGTGACCCGGAAACGGACTGCTCCGGCGCGCCGCACGGCCAGACGTGCCAGCTTCGACTTCGCCTCTTCGAGTGCGGCGCTCCAGGAGGCGGCGTCCGCCGTCGGGACGGGCTCCACGAGCGCATCCATGAGGCGGCTATCCATCAGTGGTGGCAGCGGCAGCAGCACTCACGGAGTCGGCGTTTCCGAGCCAGGCGGCAATGTGCGAAGCGATCGCCCGGAGGTGCTCCTCGCGGACGTCCTCGACGCCGTAGCGGCCCGACGCGGACTCCAGCAATGCCAGCCGGAAGGGAGGAGAGCCACTGCGGAGGGTTTCGAGCAGCGACAGATAGTGCAGTGACCGCCGGGCGGCTGCCCATGGCCCGCTGGTGGACAGTCCGAGCGCGCAGACTGATGCGGTCCGCGGCTGGGGTAGCCCCACCACGAGATCGAACACCCCGTGCAATACGATCCGGCCTCCCGCCAAGGGGATGGCGACGCGGTCGTTTGTCCGCGGCATCCAGCCCGGGGCGAACCGGGGCACGAGCCCGGTCAGGTTCCTTGCGTGGAGGGCGAGCGTCTCGGCGAGGACAGCGCGGGCCGGCGCCGACAGTGACTCGATCTCCCGCGTGTCCGCATCTTCGCCGCCGGCGCGCAGCGCGTCGAGCGCGTCGCACAGCGGGTCCTCGATCTCCCCTTCTGCACGAGTTGCCGGAACAAGGCGCGTACCAGCCGTGACAGGACGAGCCGGTCGGTCAGCTCGCGCTGGTCGCGCCCGTGCCCATGGCGCCCGTCGATCTCATCGGCAGAGCCGAGCAACTGGCGCGGTCCGAGCAACAGCGGCGGCGCGTGCTCGCCTCTTGCGGCGATCACGTCGTAGGCGGCATCCTCCAGCCAGGCCCGCAGGCCGCCGGCGAGCCCGGGATCGAAGCGCGGGCGAGCGGCGGCGTCCCCGCGGAGCAGAGCGAGAACCTCGGCGCCGGTACCACGATCCACCGGCGCATCGCCCGAGGGCGCAGGCCGGAGCAGGGGACGTGGTGCGACGAGAACCATGGGTGCAGTGTGCCCACGGGTTGTGACACTGTGACGAACCTCTACCCTGAGGTGGACATGGCACATGCGCTCCTGCTGGCCTCAGCCGGCGACACGGCCTTCTACGTGATCTTCGGGATCTTCGTGGTGGCGATGATCGCGCTGGCGGTGATCGTGATCATGTGGGCGGTGCGCCATGATCTGGCCGGACGGCAGGCATGGCGCGCTCGCCAAGAAGCAAGGGTACGTGGGCAGCAACCGCCGGAGCCCCCCTCAGCGGGAACAGGGCCATGACCGACGCCAACCATTTTTCAGGCGCGCCCACGCCACGACCTGCACCACCGTCGTTCACCGACCGCCTGCGCGCTCGATGGGCCCATCGCCGTCGTCTCTCCGCCGCCGGCCCCGACGGTCGGCGCGCGCGCCGCGTGTCACAGCACACGTCCCCCAAGCGCACCGCCTTCGTCCTCGCCGGCGGCGGCAGCCGGGGCGCCGTCCAGGTTGGCATGCTGCAGGAGCTCATACGGCGGGACATCCGCGCCGACCGGGTCTACGGCGCCTCGGTCGGGGCCATCAACGGTGCCTCGTACGCCGGCCAACCCACGGCGGAGAACGCCGAGAAGATGGCCGACATCTGGCGCGCCGTGAAGGGGACCGACATCTTCCCCCGGGGCCCGCTCGACGGCCCGTGGGCCTTCTTGCAGAAGCGGCCGTCGGTGCACTCCAACTCGGGCCTGCGGGCCATCATCGAGTCCGGGCTCGACTACGAGAACCTGGAGGACGCCACCATCCCGATCGAGGTGGTGGCCGCGTCGCTCACCGACGGCCGCGAGCGCTGGATCGGCCACGGCCCCGCCGTCGAGGCCATCCTGGCGTCCTCGGCCATCCCGTCCATCTTCCCGCCGGTGTCCATCGGCGGTGATGTGCTGATCGACGGTGGGGTGGTCAACAACGTGCCCATCAGCCGGGCACTCGAAGCCGGGTGCGAGCGCGTCTACGTGCTGCTCTGCGGGCCGCTGCACTACCACCCGCCCCCGCCGCGCCGCCCCCTCGAGGCGCAGCTGACGGCGTTCTTCATCGCCATGCACGCTCGGTTCATCCGCGAGCTCGCCCTGCTCCCGCCGGGTATCGAGGTGGTGGTCTTCAGCGGGGGAGGCGAGCCCTCCGGCCAGTACCGCGACTTCTCCGCCACGGCCAGCCTCATTGAGGAGGGGCGGGCCGAAGTGGCCGCCGTGCTCGACCGCTACGTCGGCACGTCGCAGGATCTGGCCCTGCCGCCCCAACCCCCGACTACGCCCACGGCCCCACCCCTGGCATCCCCGGCCCCGCCGTCACCCCCGCCGGCAGCCATCACCACCCCATGACCGCCATCACCGCCCCATGAGGAGCGACCGCTACCTCCTGTCCAACGACGCGCCCGAGGCGATGGACCGCTTCACCGCCTTCACCACGCTGTTCGACCCCGCCACGTTCCGGCACCTCGACGGACTGGGCCTGGCCCCCGGCTGGCGCTGCTGGGAGGTGGGCGCCGGCGGCACCTCGGTGGTGGACTTCCTGGCCGAGCGGGTCGGTCCCACCGGGTACGTCCTCGCCACCGACATCAACGTCTCGTGGGCCGCTGCTGCCGGCGCCGGCGCCGGAGCGCCCAACGTGGAGATCCTGCAGCACGATGTGGCGGACGCCCCACCCCCGGGCGGCCCGTTCGACCTGGTCCACGCCCGCCTCGTCCTGGTGCACGTCCCCGAACGAGACCGCGCGCTGGCGACCATGGCGGACGCACTCCGCCCGGGCGGGGTCCTGCTGGTCGAGGACGCCGACCCCGCCCTGCAGCCGTTGAGCTGCCTGGAGGAAATCGGTCCCCCCAGGAATTGGCCAATCGGATCCGGCGGGGCTTCCGCACAATTGCTGGCGGAACGCGGCGTGGACCTGGCCTACGGGCGCACGCTGCCGCGTCGGCTCCGGACCGCCGGTCTGGTCCAGGTGGCGGCCGACGCCGCCTTCCCGGTCAGCGACCCCGCCTGCAACGCCCTCGAGACGGCGACCATCAACCTGATCCGGGACCAGCTCCTCGACCACGGCATCGCCACCGAGGACGAGATCGCCGAGCACCTGGCCAACGTGGCCGCCGGCCGCTTGGACCTGGCCCAACCGCCGATGATCTCCTGCTGGGGCCGCCGCCCGCTTCCGGGCTGACCGCGGCCGGCGGGAAGCGCGCTGCCACCGGACCGCGGTCGCGGTGCCGGCCGCGACCGTCACGACTTCCTGGTGGAATGGAAGGGTGCCCGCCGCTCCTCCCGAATCCACTGGGCCCGAGACCCTCTTCCACCCCGCCGTCGCGGGCTGGTTCGCCCGTCGCTTCCCGGCCGGGCCGACGCCGCCGCAGTCGGCCGCCTGGCCCCACATCGCCGCGGGGTGCGACGTCCTGGTCGCGTCGCCCACGGGCTCGGGCAAGACGCTCACGGGGTTCCTCGTGGCCATCGATGCCGCCTACCGCGCCGCCGAGGCCGGAACGTCGGTCCGGGGAGCGCCCGAGGTCCTCTACATCTCGCCGCTGCGGGCATTGGCGGTCGACGTGCACGAGAACCTGCACATCCCCCTGACCGAGATCCGGGAGGAGGCCGCACGGCTCGGCTACCCCGATCCGGGGCTGCGCGTGGCCATCCGCACCGGGGACACGCCGGCCGCCGAGCGGGCCGCCATGAAGAAGCAGTCGCCCGACCTGCTCGTCACGACGCCCGAGTCGCTCTACCTGCTGTTGACCGCACCGTCGTCGCGGGCGCTCCTGCGCGGCGTGCGCACCGTGATCGTCGACGAGGTGCACACGCTGGCGCGCGACAAGCGGGGCAGCCACCTGGCCCTCAGCCTCGAGCGGCTGGACGCCCTGGTCAGCGAGAGCGGCGGCCGCCTGCAGCGCATCGGCCTCTCGGCGACGCAGCGCCCGCTCGACCTGGTGGCGCGCCTGCTCTCCGGCGTGCACGACGACCGCCCCCCGACGGTGATCGTCGACTGCGGTCACGCCCGCGACCTCGATGTGGCGATCGAGCTGCCGTCCACCGAGCTCGAGGCCGTCATGAGCGGCGGCCAGATGTCGGACATCCTCGACCGCATCGCCGAGCACACCCGCGACCACCGCACGACCCTGATCTTCGTCAACACGCGCAAGATGGCCGAACGCGTCGCCCATCAGCTGGCCGAACGGCTCGGCGAGAACGAGGCGGCCGACGGGAACGACGTCGACGCCTCGCTGCTCGTCGCCGCGCACCACGGCAGCCTCTCGGCGGCGCGCCGCCGCATCGTCGAGACGCGCCTGCGCGCCGGTGACCTGCGCGCGCTGGTGGCCACGGCCTCGCTCGAGCTGGGGATCGACGTCGGCCCGGTGGAACTGGTCTGCCAGATCGGCTCGCCGCGGGCCATAGGCACCTTCCTGCAGCGGGTGGGCCGGGCCAACCACCATCGCGACGGGACGCCGGCGGGCCGTTTGTACCCGACCACCCGCGACGAGCTCGTGGAGTGCACGGCCCTCCTCGACCGCGGTGCGGGAGGGCCGGCTCGACCTGCTCGAGCCCCCGGTCGCCCCGCTCGACGTCCTGACCCAGCAGCTGGTGGCCGAGGTCGCGTCCACCGACGAGCGCGACGTCGAGGCGATGTGGGAGCATGACCCGGCACGCCGCCCCCTACGCCGAGCTTGTCCCGCAAGGACTTCGACGACGTGGTGGCGCTGGCGAGCTGGGGGATCGAGACGGGGCGGGGGCGGCGCGGCGCGCACCTGCACCTCGACGCCGTCAACGGGCGGCTGCGGGCCCGCCGCGGGGCGCGGCTGGCCGCGCTCACCGGCGGTGGCGCCATCCCCGAGACCGGTGACTACCGCGTCGTGCTCGATCCCGACGGCGTGACGGTGGGCTCCGTCCACGAGGACTTCGCCGTCGAGGCGACCGCGGGCGACATCTTCCTCCTGGGCACGCACTCGTGGCGGGTGGCCAAGGTGGAGGTGGGCACGGTCCGGGTGTACGACGCCGGCGACCTGCCGCCGACCATTCCCTTCTGGCTGGGCGAGGCGCCGGCGCGCACGGCCGAGCTGTCCGAGGCGGTGAGCGACCTGCGCGCCGCGCTCGAGCCGCTGCTGTCGGCGCAGGACGGCGACGGGGCCGCGCTCGCTCGTGCAGGAACGCGCCGGGGTCTCGGCCGACGTGGCCCAGCAGGTCGTGGCCTACTGCGCCGCCGGCCTGGCGGCGCTCGGTCACCTGCCGACGCGCCAGCGGATGGTCGTGGAGCGCTGCTTCGACGACAGCGAGGGATCGCAGCTGATCATCCACGCGCCGTTCGGCGGCCGCATCAACCGTGCGCTGGGCCTGGCGCTGCGCAAGCGGTTCTGCGTCTCCTTCGACTTCGAGCTGCAGGCGGCGGCGGACGACGACACGGTCGTTCTGTCGCTCGGGCCGCAACACAGCTTTCCCTTGACCAAGGTGCAGTCCATGTTGAGCAGCGCCAAGGCGCCCGAGGTGCTGACCCAGGCCGTGCTGCTGCATCCCATGCTCGGCGCGCGCTGGCGCTGGAACCTCAACCGCGCCCTCGTGCTGCCGCGCATGAACGGCGGCAAGCGCCGGCCCATCCACCTGCAGCGCATGGAGGCCGACGACCTGCTGGCGGCCGTATGGCCGGGACTGGCCGCCTGCCAGGAGAACGCACCGCCCGGGCCCGGTCGGCGTGCCCGACCACGTGCTGGCCCGCCAGACCGTCTACGACTGCCTCCACGAAGGGCTCTCCGTCGAGGGGTTGGTCGACGTGTGGTCGCAGATGGAGTCCGGAGCCATCGCCGTGCACACGGTCGAGTCGTCGGAGCCCTCGCCGTTCGCCCACGCCATTCTGAGTGGGCGGCCCTTCACCTATCTCGACGACGCGCCACTCGAGGAGCGCCGTACCCGCGCCCTGTCTCTGCGCCGCGGCCTGGGCGAGCTCGGCCCCGACGGGCTGCCGGTCCCGGCCGCCGAGCTGG
This sequence comes from uncultured Acidimicrobiaceae bacterium, assembly GCA_963755655.1. Taxonomy (GTDB): domain Bacteria; phylum Actinomycetota; class Acidimicrobiia; order Acidimicrobiales; family RAAP-2; genus Bog-473. The sequence goes on along the minus strand of CAVWKX010000012.1, from coordinate 61,463 downwards.
CCGCGCTCGATCCCGAAGCGGTGGCCGCCGTGCTCGACCAGGTCCGACCCCGGCTGCGCAACGCCGACGAGCTGCACGACCTGCTGCTGTCCCTGGTGGCGGCGCGGCCGCACCGCGAATGGGCGGCATGGTACGACGCGCTGGAGGCCGACGGCCGGGCGGAGTTGCTCGACGGATGCTGGGTGGCCACCGAACGCCGGGCGGCGGCGCTGGCCCTGCACGACGACGACGAGGCCGCCGCCGCGTGCGTGGCGGGGCACCTCGCAGCTGGCCGGCCCGGTCACCGTCGACCAGCTGGTGGCGGACGCCGCGCTGCCCGCGGGGGCGCCCCTGGGGGCGCCGCTGTCACCGGCCCGGGCCCGCACGGCGCTGGCCCGGCTCGAGGGCAAGGGCTCCGCCATCGCGCTGCCCGACGGGCGTTGGTGCGCGCGCAACCTGTTGGTCCGCCTGCACGGTGCCAGCCGCAGCCGCCGCCGCGGCATGGTCGACGCCGTACCGATCGCCGAGTACGTGCGCTTCCTCACGCACTGGCAGCACGCCACGCCCGACAGCCGCGTCGAGGGCCGGGCCGGATTGCTCCAGGTACTGGAGCAGCTGCAGGGGATCGAGGCGCCGGCGGCCGAGTGGGAGGCCCAGATCCTGCCGGCGCGTGTCGCGGGCTACGACGACGCGTTGGCTCGACGAGCTCTGCCTGTCGGGCGAGGTCGTGTGGGGGCGCCTGACGCCGCGCGCCGAGAAGACCGGACGCAGCGGCACACCGTCGCCGGCCACGCCGCTCGCCTTCGTGGTGCGCGACGACCTCGAGGACATGTTGCGGGCCGTGCGCGCCGGCGCGCCGGCACCGGAGCCCGAGATCGGCGCGGCGGCCGACGTGCTCGCCGCGCTGCGGACGCGCGGCGCCTGCTTCCGTCCCGAGCTGGCGTCGCTGTCCGGCCGGCTCCCGGCCGAAGTCGACGAGGGCCTGTGGGACCTGGTGGCCCGGGGCCTCGTCACAGCGGATGCCTTCTCGGCGGTGCGGTCGCTCTTGTCGGCGCGTGACCGCTGGCGCACGCGGACGGTGCGCCGCCCGTCCGGCCGCCTGGCGCGCCGCCGTGCCCCGGTGGGGACCGGCATCGGCGAGGGCCGCTGGTCGCTGCTGCCCGGGCCCGAGGTGCTCGGCGTCCCGGTGGTCGACGACGGCGTCCTGTTGCCCGGCAACGAGGCGTTGGCCGAGACCGTGGCGCAGCAGCTGCTGGTGCGCTGGGGCATCGTCGCCTGGGAGATCTGGAGCCGGGAGTCGTTCAAGGTGCCGTGGCGCGAGGTCGTGTGGGCGCTGCGCCGGCTGGAGGCGCGTGGCCTGGTCCTCGGCGGCCGCTTCGTCGCCGGGCTGTCGGGCGAGCAGTACGCGCTGCCGGAGGCGTTCGACGAGCTGCGGGCCACGCATCGCCGTGGTGCCAGCGGGGAGCAGGTGGTGGTGGCCGGGGCGGACCCGCTCAACATGACCGGCTCCATCCTCGGCGGCGCCCGCGTGCCGACGCGCCGCAACCAGCGCGTGGTGTACCGGGACGGCGTCGTGGTGGACCAGCTCGAGGCCGGCTGAGGCGGTGGCCCCGAACCGGACCATCGACCTCAACGCCGATGTCGGCGAGGCGAGCGATGCGGCCGGGGTGGAGGTGGAGCGGACACTGCTCGGCCTGGTGACATCGGTGCACGTCGCCTGCGGCGGCCACGCCGGCGACGACGACTCCATGCGGGCGACCGTCGACGCGGCGTTGGAACACGGCGTCCGGGTGGGTGCCCATCCCTCCTACCCCGACCGCGCCGGCTTCGGGCGCCAGCCGATGGAGATCGACCGGGCCGAGCTCGGCGACGTCGCTGTCCGCGCAGATCCGGGCGCTCGATCGGATCTGCCGGGCGGCCGGCACCAGGGTCGAGTCGGTCAAGGCCCACGGCGCGCTGTACGAAGAGGTGGCCAAGGGTGGCGCCGTCTACGAGACCTTCCGCGACGCCGTGCGCGACAGCGTCGGCGATGGCGCGGCCATGGTGCTGCCTTCGGGCTGCCGCGCCTTGGCCATGGTGCTGCGCGACGGCATGACGGCGCGCGAAGAGGGGTTCTGCGACCGGGCCTACCGGCACGACGGCGGCCTGGTCGACCGGGCGACGGCGGGGGCCGTGCTGACCGACCCCGCTGCGGCCGCGGCGCAGGCGCTCAGCCTGGCCCGCGGCGCGGTGGTCGCCGTCGACGGCTCGGTGCTGACGCTCTGGGTGGACACGCTGTGCATCCACGGCGACTCGCCCGGAGCAGTGGCCATCGCCACGGCGGTGCGCACCGCCATGGCAGACGTGGGGATCGCGGTGGTCGCGCCGGCGCGTGCATGACCGCATCCATCCCCGTCGGGGAGGTGCGGCCCCTCGGTGACCGCGCCTTCCTGATCGGCGTCGCCGACCCCGCCACCGGCCGGGTGCTGGCGGAGCAGCTGACCGAGGCGCTGGCCGGCGCCGCCGAGGTGGTGTGCGGGGCGGCGACCGTCATGGTGCACGCCACCGACGTCGCGGTGGAGCTCCCAGCGCTGCGGGCGACGGCCGCAGCCGTGTACGCCGAGCCGGGTCCCGAGCGCGACCGTTCCGATTCCCCGGTTGCGCCGGTCACCCCGGACGCTCGGGACACTCGGGACACGCCGGGCCGTCTCGTCACCGTCCCATGCCGCTTCGACGGGCCGGACCTCGACGAGGTGGCGGCACAGGCCGGGTGCGGAGCGGACACGGTGGTGGCGTTGCTCACCAGGGCGCCGCTGACGGTCGGGGTGATGGGGTTCTCGCCGGGCTTCGCCTACCTCGACGGCCTCCCGAGCCCGCTGGACCGGGTCCCCCGGCGGGCGCGGCCTCGTCCGGCCGTCCCGGCCGGTTCGGTCGCCATCGCCAACGGCCAGGCCGCCGTGTATCCGACCCCGTCACCGGGTGGCTGGCACCTGGTGGGTCGCACCGGCATCTCCTTGTTCTCTGCGCAGGCCCCTCCCTACGCGCGTGCTGGCACCGGGAGACCGGGTCCGCTTCACCGTGGCCGGCGCGGGCGACGCGCACCGAACCCGAGCCTGTCGTGCCGCCGCCGTGGTCGCTGCCGCCAGGCGCTCGGGCGGTGTTCGAGGTCGTGGCCCCGGGACTGCGGGCCGTCCTCCAGGACGGCGGGCGCCGGGGTGTCGCCGCGGTCGGCGTGCCCGCGGCCGGCCCGGCCGATCCGGTGTCCTTCGAGCTGGCCAACCGGCTGGCCGGCAACGCGACCGGCGCGGGCGCGCTCGAGCTCACCGGGGGCGGGACCCGGGTGCGCTGTCTCGGCGAATGTCATGTGGCCGTGGTCGGCGCCGCCCCCGAGGTCGGCGTCGAAGGCACGCCGGTCTCGGCCGGGCAGCTGCTGCCGTTGGCGGCGGGACAGGTGCTCGGGTCGGTCGCCAGCACGGCGGCTGCCGCACCTACCTCTCGGTGGCCGGCGGGTTCCTCGGGCCCGAGTGGTTCGGCAGCCTCGCCACGGACGAGCTGACCGGGCTCGGCGCCGGCCCGCTGCCGGCCGGGGCCGTGCTGCACGCCGGCGCCTGGTCGCCCCCGCTCGGGGACCACCTCGTGGCCGGCGCGGCCACCGACGTCGACGCGTCCGTCGCCGGTCGAGCTGCGCGTCGTGCCCGGCCCCCATGCCGAGCAGTTCGCGGCCGACGCCCTGACGCGACTCGCCGCCGCGGTATTCGTGGTGCAGCCGAGCTTCCAACCGGGTGGGATCTGCGCCTGCGCGGCCGGCATCGGGTGCGCCGGCACTGCGGCGCCGGCGCGGTGGCGGAGGGCTCGACTCCCAGGGCGTCGTGACCGGCGCCGTGCAGGTGCCGCCCGACGGCGAACCGGTCGTCCTCCTGCCCGACCACGCCACGCTCGGCGGCTACCCCGTGCTGGCGGTCGTCGCCTGCGGCCGACCACGGCCTGCTGGGCCAGTGCGCGCCGGGCACGCGGCGTGCGCCTGGTGCCGATCACGGCGGCCGAGGCGGACGAGGCCCGGCGCGCCGGCGCGCCGGGTGGTGGCGCGGCGCGGTGGTCGGCACCTACCCGCTGGCGGTCGACTGACCGCCGTGCCGCCGCTCAGACGCAGCAGCTTCACCGCCGTGCCGACGGCGATGAGGACGACGACGACGCGGAGCGCCGGCGCCGGGAGGGCGAGGGCCAGGCGGGCGCCGGCATAGCCGCCGACGAGGCTGCCGGCGGCCAGCAGGCCCACCGCTTCCCACGCCAGCCCGCCGTGGATGAGGAAGACGACGGCGGCGATGCCGTTGACGATCATGGAGAGCACGGCGCGCAGCCCGCTGGTGTGGGCCAGCGAGAGCGGGCAGGGCCAGGCCGAGGACGGCGAGGAACATCACGCCCATGGCGGCGCCGAAGTAGCCGCCGTAGACCGAGGCGGCGAACACGCCCGCCACCAGCAGCACGGGTCGCGTCCGGGGGTGGGCGGAGCCCCGGTCCAGGGCCCGCCGCAGTACCGGCTGGGCGGCGAACAGGGCGGCGGCGCCCAGGACGAGCCAGGGCACGACGTCGTCGAAGGTCGCCGTCGACGTCGTGAGGAGGAGCAGCGCGCCGGCGACGCCGCCGGCCAGGGCCACCGGGGTCAGCCGGAGCAGGCGGCGGGACTGGTCGCCGATCTCGCGGCGGAAGCCGGCCGCCGAGGCCACGTAGCCGGGCCAGATCCCGATGGTGTTGGTGATGTTCGCCGTCAGGGCCGGGTAGCCGAGCGCCGAGCAGGATCGGGAACGAGATCAGGCTGCCTCCGCCGGCCACGCCGTTGAAGATGCCGGCGCCCAGCCCCGCCAGCAGCAGCAGCACGACGTGGGACGCGGGCATGCCCGGAACAGTACGGGACGGCCGGCGTTTCGCCGCTGACCTGCTGCGGCGGGCCGTGCACCGCATCCGCCCCGCACGGGGGTGTCGACAACTCGAATTGTTCACAGGCGCGGCGCAAGGTTCGCCAGAGTGCCCCGTTTCATCCACGAAGGCAGAGGAGCCCTCCGTGTTCACGGAGGGACGGTCAGGGGTATCAGATGAGGGGTCGGATCAGGATCGCCGCGGTGGGACGGTGGCCATGTCGCTGCTGTGCGCCGTGTCGTCCGACGGCCGGCGCGCAGAGCTCAACCTGGAGCGTGCAATCCAACGGCGGTTTCGTGTCGCTCGACCTCCTCAACACCCTGCAATTCGCCGGCGGCGGCTCCGAGGCCGACGCCAGCAACACACCGGTGGCCGAAGCCTCCGGCACCGGTGCGTGCCTGTCCACCGCGTCCTCGACCAATCCCTGCCCGACGAGTGCATCCTCGTCCTTGTCCGGCCTGGCGTCCACCACCACCCAGGACGCCGTCGCCACGGGGAACGGTACGACGGCCAGCCCGACGGGATCGAGCGCATGCCCCGTCCCGATCAACACCCCGCTGCTCAACGTCGACGTCACCTGCGGCACCGCGTCGGCTTCCGAGGACGGCAACGGGAATCCCGACGGCGTCGGGCAACGGCAGCCTGGCCAAGGTATCCATCAGCCTGAGCCTGACCGACTTCCTGCAGAGCCTCGCTCGGCGCCCGCTGCCGTCAGCCTCCTCGCTGTGCAACAACGTTCCCGCCGCCTCCGGCACAGCAGGATCGAACTCGAACCCGCTCCCCTCCTCGGTGTCCTCGCTCCTGAGCACGGTGAACGGGATCCTGCCCGCCAACCTCGCCCTGAACCCGACGAGCGTTGCGGGCGGGAGCACGCTCGACGGCGACTGCTCCGTGCTGAGCGGGCTGCTGACCCAGCTCAACGCAGCCGACGGCACGTCGCCGGTGACCGGCCTCGTCACCGGGATCCTCGACCAGGTGCTCGGCCTGACCGGCGGCAACGCGGCCGCCCTGGAGCCTCTGGTCATTCAGCTGGGCGGCTCCACTTCGTCGGTGAGCACGAGCGGCAACGTCGTGACCGACTCGGTGACGCAGAACACCTTGGAGGTCAACCTCTTCGGCCTGGCCGATCTGCAGGTGGCGCCCACGACGGCGTCGGTCGCTCTCGACCGCAGCAGCGGTACCGTGACGCCCAGCTGCAACGCCGGCCTGGCCTCGTACTCGACCAGCGGATCGCTGCCGTCGTTCGTCACGATCACCCAGCTGACGAGCCTCGTCAACCAGATTTTGGCGCAGGCCGGGGCCAGCGGCGCGCTCGGCTCCGCGCTCGGGAGCCTGCTGACCGGGATCATCGACTACACGCCGACCGGGAACCTGCTCACCTGTGACACCTCGGCGCCGGGCACGACCGCCAGCGCCAAGGTGGGCGTGCTCAACCTCGGGCTCCTGAGCGCCCTCCAGGGCGGCATCGGCCTCAACTTCGGCGACGTCAGCGTCATCGGCAGTTCGACCGTGACCACGCCCGCTGTGTCCACCTCGCCCGCCGGCCCCGCCACTCCCGTGGCGACCGCTCCGCAGGCCGTCCCCGGTGTGACCACCGTGCACACCGGCGAGTACTGGTCGGGGACGCTGCCCATCGTGCTGATAGGCGGCATGGGCCTGGCCGGGCTGTTGCTGATCGGGCGGCGCCGCGTCGCCTCGCTCGCCCGTTCTCTCGGTTCATCCCACCACCGCCGAGATGGCTCATGAGCCATCACAATCGATCCAGCGCGGATCGCACGGCGGACCGCCACCGGGCCCGGCCTTCGGGACCTCCTCCGTTCCCCCTCCGGTCTCGGGGGCCGGCCCGGCGGCAGCCACAGCACACCACGATCGACCGCACGCGCCACCAGAAGGGGGAATTCCACCACCGGGGTCGCTAGGAGGTCGAGCAGGACACGTCTTCGGAGGGCGTCGGAGGGAGAGGCAGATGCAGCGGGAACCGGTGCTGCGAACTGCCCGGGACGGGGTGGCGGAACCCCGACCCGGGCGGGTGCGGCCGGAAGCAGTCCAGCTGGACACAGCGGGGTCGGAGCGGTGAAGCGGCTCCGTGACCTGAGCGGTGTCGGCATCACCCTCATCGGCGTCGTGCTGCTCTTCGGGGCCGTCTTCGCCGCCAGCTACGCCCTGGCCCACCAGGAGCACCAGCATCACGCGCAGGCCGTGCTGCTGGGCAGCGAGCGCGCCGCCATGGCCAAGATCGCCGCGGAGAGCCACGGTGCCTCCTGCCAGGTGGCCGGGGTCGGCACGGGCCAGCTCTCGGGCATCCTCACCGTGCCCGCGCTCAACCTCAGTGCCCCGGTGGAGCAGGGAACCGATGACCCGGAACTCAACGTGGCCGTCGGGCACGACGCGCAATCGGTCTGGCCGGGGCTGGACGGCGCCGCGGTGTTCCTGGCCCACGACGTCAGCTACTTCGTGCACCTGAACCAGCTCGTGCCGGGCGACGTGATCACGTACCAGACGGCATGCAACACGGTGAAGTTCCGGGTGAGCACCAAACAGGTCGTCCCCGCCGGCTCGGCCGTGTCGACCACGACGGGCCCGAGCCTGGTGCTCGACACCTGCTGGCCGCCCAACGCGCTCTTCTTCACCCCGGACCGCCTCCTCGTGCGGGCCACCGAGGTGGGCGCCGCCACGAGGGGCGCCCACCTCGACGCCGGGGCGCAGTTCGTGCGGACGGTGTCGTCCACCGACTATCGGACCTCGGCACCGCCGGCGTTGCAGGCGCAAGGGCTCACCCTCCAGCAGAACGAGGCGCCGATGGGCACCATGGACCTGGTCAACGCCTCGGTGGCCTTCGCCCAGTCGCCGGGGCCGCTCTCCCTGGAGGCGGCGGCGCTCCAGACATACTTCGGCGGCCTGCACGCGGGAGCCCAGCACCAGATCGCGTGGTGGGCGGCCATGGCACCGCGGCTGCCCCTGCCGCCGCAGCTGGCCGGGGCGGTGGTCACCGGGCACGACGCTCCGCTCGATGTGGAGATCGACTCCTCGGGAGGCACCCCGACACAGGTCGTGTTGCGCACGTCCGTCACCCTCTCGGGCGGGTCCGACCCGGGCGAGCACGCCATGACGGTCGTCCTGCCCGTGCACGGGGCCGACGTGACGATCGGGAGCTGGACTTTCGCGTGACGGGAGCGGTCGGGGCAAAAGACCGCAAGGGCGGCTGCGGATCCACGTTTCCACGGTGTGAACCCCGGGGAGGGGCGTTGGGGAGGAGGACGCGTGACGTCGAGCCTGGATGAGATGTACGACGAGATGCTCCGGGGGGAATTCAGCTCGAGGGGGAAGCACGCGGCACCCGACACGGGACCGGCGTTGGTCGAGGAGCCGCGGCCGGCCGGCCGACACGGCTTGCACGCCGCCCCGGAGGCCCCGCTCCACGCCGAATTCGAGATCCACGAGGTCCAGGTACGAGAGGTCCAGGTAAGAGACGAGACGCCGCCGCCAGCGGCTGCCGAGGGGACGTCCGCGGAGAGCGAGGGGCCGAGGGGGCTCGCGCGCTACCGCAACGCCGCCATGGTGGGGGCCGGTGGGCTGGCCTGCGCCGCGGTGGGCGCCTTTCTCGGAGGGCTCGGTGGGGCCTTCACCATCAGCCCGGCAGCGGCACACCCTCTGGCCTCCTCGACTGCGGAGGACCCGTTGACGGCCGCCGCGGCCGCCGGCGAGGCGCAGGATATGGCGGGATCGACGGACGGGACGGCCGCGGTGACCACCGCCGTCCTGTCGTCGCTGTCGGGTTCGCTGACGCAGGCGGCGGCGCCGCTGCAATGGCTGACGTCGGCAGACGGCTCGATGCCGGCGCCGGTCGCCGACCTGGCGGACGTGACCACGACCAGCGGATCGGGTGGCGACGCCGGTGCGGGCTCGGGTAGCGGGGCGGGGTCGGGGTGCACGCCGACCACGACCGATCTCGGACTGGGCTGTGTGCTCGGCAGCCTGACCACCGCCCTGGGCAACGTCGGCACCCTCCCGAGCGACCCGACAGAGGAGCTCGGCAGCCTCGCCCCGGGATTGACCGGGGTCGTCAGCGACGTGACGGGAACGCTGGCTGACCTGGGCTCGCTCTTGCCGATTGCGTCGCTGCCGCTGCCAGCCGGCGGCCTCCCGAGCCTGGGCCTCCCCGGATTGAGCGCGCTGGACGCGAGCCTGCCCACGTCGCTCGGTACCCCGACGTCGCTGCTGTCGGGCACGGGTGCCATCACCTCGCTGCTCGAGGGCGTCACGGCGGCGGCCACCGGTGGCACCTCCGGCTCGACGGGCTCGACCGTGCCGACCCTGCCATCGCTCCCCGGGAGCGGGGGCAAGAGTTCCGGTGCACCCGGCCTGCCCGGCGTGTCCCGAGCCTGCCGGTCAAGGCGTCGGCCGGAGGCAAGACGACCACTCCTGCGGGGAGCAGCTCGGGAAGCAGCACGGGCAATTCCACGACCGGCAGCAGCACCACGTCGACGACCAGCACCACGACGACCACGACCACGGTGACGGTGCCGATTCCATCGCTCCCGGTTCCCGTGACCGCGCCCCCGGTCTCGGTGGGTGGGATCTCGGTCGGGGTCGGCAGCAGCGGCTCGGGCTCGGGCCTGACCCTCTCCCTCCCTTAGCCGCCGGGGCCACCGGTAGCCTGCGGGAGCGCCGGCGGGATCACCCCCGGTCGGCGCGACCCACAGGAGGTCCCATGGTCAGGCTCACCTGCCTGCTGCGCCGCAAGGACGGTCTCACGCCCGCCGAGTTCCACGCGTACTGGCAGGACGTGCACGGGCCGCTGATCAAGTCGAGCAAGAGCGGGAGCCATGTGGTGCGCTACGAGCAGCACCCGCGTCCCCTGGACGACTACAACGGCGACGGCGACGCCGGATTCGACGGCGTCACGGTGCAGTGGTTCGAGAATATGGACGCCTACCGGGCGCACATGGGGGAGCCGGACTTTTCGGACATCTGGACTGACATCGGGCACTTTCTCGACACCGAGAAGCTGCACTTCATCGTCACCGAACATCCCCGCCTCGTCATGGGGGACGAAGCGGGCTCATTCCCCCTGGCCTGATTGTGGCGGCGGAGCCAGAGACGTGAGTCCCGGTGCGGCCGCCGCAGGATGGATCTGCTCGGGGCCGGCCGTGGGTGACGGCACCGGGTCCGGCGCCGATGTCGGCAGGGGCACCGCATCGGACGGGGGTTGGGGCACGGCGCGCAGGGGGTGCGCGCCAGCGGTCGGGCCGCCTCCGCCTCGGCCCGGCGCCGCTCCATGAGATCGCGCAGCTCACGCCAGGCCCGTCCCTCTGTCCGCGGGAGCTCGCCGGGCAGTCGTTTGAGGAAGCGCTTCACCTGGCGCCGGTGCTGTTCGGCGACACCGCCCATCATGAAGATGGTGGCGGCGGGGAGGTGCGTGTCCGCCGTGGCCAGATCGGCCAGTTGGAGCGACGCCACTTCGGCGTCCTGCATTTCGCCGAGCTCGTCCTGCAGCACCGTGAGCTCGCGTACGAATCGTGACGTCTTCCCGCCGTAGACCTCGCTGCTGAACTCGAGGGCGTAGCGCAGCCGCTTGCACCGGATGCGCAATGCGTGGAAGTCCGTGACGACTCCGGAATGCTTGGCCCGTCGGGCCGCTTTGCGGACCTTGTGGTGACGGGCCAGCACGAGGTCGGGCAAGCCGATGACGGCTGGGACCCGGGTGGCGAGGGCGCGACGCGCCGGCCCCTGCTGGGCCATGGCGGTCAGCCCCTTGGCCAATCGGTCCCAGCGCACCGAATCGAGCCCGTTCAACATGTCGGTCCGGGCTGCCTCGCGCTCGTCTTCGAGCAGGGCCGCCAGTTCGACCTGAGGGTCGTGGCCGTCGGACGACGTCGGCGGCCGAGGACATGGCCGTCAGACCCTCCAACTGCACGTCCAGGTCGCGCACCGCGCCGAGCAGCCTGCCCAGCCAACCCAGCTCCTCGCGGAAGGCCTGGGCCCGGACGGGCAGTACGGCTTCGAACATCGACAGAGCGGCGCGCAGCCGTCGTGTCGCCACCCGCATGTCGTGCAGTTCCTCGGGGTCCTCGCCGAGGCGCGTCCCGGGCTCCTTGGCCCGCAGCACCGCGAGCTGGCGCCGGAGGACCGCGAAGGCGAGGTCCCCCATGGTGGAGTCGGCGGAGACGTCGGTCGGCCCGAGGTCCGGAGTGCCGGGGACCTCCTCGCCGAGGGCCAACAACCCTGCCTCGAACTTGGAGAGGCGAGCCGGTTGGAGCCCGCAGGACATGCGCAGTTGCTCCACGATCGGTTCCAGGGCGTCGAGCCAGTCGGGCTGGACCTCGACCTCGACCCTCCGGAGCTGCATGGGTCGCTGCCCCGTCCCGACCACGATCATCGTGTCGTCGAGCGCGACCTCTGCCACGTCGACGCCGCCGACCCGCAGCGCAAAGGGGCGCCGGCGGGTGCGCACCTGAAGGACCTCGCGCAGTGGCCGGGAACCGACGATGGCGCGCAGGCGGCGCCCGACCGGCCCGTCGGGGCCGAGCCCGGACAATCCGGTTGGAGGCAGGACCTCGGTGACTTCCAGACGCTGGCGCAGTCCGCTGCCCTCGGCGGGCCGGTTGTCCTTCAGCGTGATCTCGTCCTGTCGGCCCCGCCGACGCGTCCGGACGACGAAGCCGGCGCGGGCGATGCGCCAATCGTCGCAGTCGAGATAGGAATCCACCAGACGCCGGGGCGGTCGGGCGAGCGCGGTCACCGTCCCTCCGTCACGGGTCTCGATGGCGAGAGTCGGGAGGGTGGCGAGCCACCGCTCCACAGGCCGCAGGTCGAGGGCGTCGAACTGCCACTCGATCTCGACGGGGTCGTGCCCGCCCGGTTCCTCTGCCCTCTCGTCTGACACGACGTTCACGCTACAGCGGGTCCCCATTCCGTTTCCGGGTGCGGCCCCGATTGCCGCGGTTGTGCGCGGGTGCGACGGTAACCTGCGACGCAGTGGCGCGACGAGCAATGACGGCCGAGCCCCCTTCCCAGACAGATGTGGTCCAGGCGGCTGGCGGGCTGGTCGTCCGCCGGCAGAGCGGTGAGCTCGAGATCGTCGTCGTGCACCGGCCGGTGCAACATGACTGGTCGTTCCCCAAGGGGAAGCTCGAGGCCGGAGAGACCTTCGAGATGGCCGCGCTGCGCGAAGTGCGGGAGGAGACGGGCATGACCTGCGATCTCCTCCGCTTCATCGGGCACACCGAGTACGTCGACCGCAAGGGCCGGCCGAAGGCGGTGGCCTACTGGATCATGGCGGCCGAAGGAGGGTTCTTCCCCCCAACGAAGAGGTCGACGAGCTGCGTTGGCTGAGCCTCGAAAAGGCAGCCCGTCTCCTCTCCTATCCTCGGGACAGGGAGCTGGTGGCCGTCCTCATGGCCGCTGACCAGGTAGAACCCGTCATCTAAACGCATCGAAATTTTTCTGAATTTCTGTGTTTACCGGTCGGCGGATCGGGAATAATGGCTGAAGCGATCTACCGCCTGATCGCACTGCCGGCGTGCGTGCCCCAGTCGAAAGCTCCAGGACCTATCGCCAAGGGCCCTGTGACAGCGCTTTGACGTGAATCGACTGGGGCACCGTCGGCGCTTTTGCGTTTTCGGGCCCGTTTCCCCTGCTCAACTGATGCAATCCCGAGTCCGACCGGCGGTCACACCACGAGGACGGCGGCGCCGTTGACCCGGTCGTCGCGCAGGTCGCGCAGCGCCGCGTCGGCCCGTCCATCGGATAGGGCACCGCGGAGACGCGCAGGCGGATCCGGGCCGCCTCGGCCAGGAACTCCTCCCCGTCGCGCCGGGTGTTGGCGGTCACGCTCTGCAGCGTCCGCTCCTCGAAGAGGTGCTCCTGGTAGTCGAGGGCGGGGATGTCGCTGAGGTAGATGCCGGCCACGGCCAGGGTCCCGCCCCGGTCCAGGGCGGCCAGGGCCGGCGGCACGAGGGTGCCGACCGGGCGCGAACAGGATGGCGGAGTCCAGCGGCTCGGGTGGCGGGGCGTCGGCGTCCCCCACGCTGGCGGCGCCGAGCTCGAGGGCCAGCTGCTGGGCCTCGCGTGAGCGGGTCATGACATGGACGCGGGCCCCGCGGGCCAGTGCGACCTGGGCCGTGAGGTGGGCGGAGCCACCGAACCCGTAGATGCCGAGCCGGCCCCCGTCGGGGAGGTTGGCCCGCAGCAGGGCGCGGTAGCCGATGATGCCGGCACAGAGGAGCGGCGCCACCTCCACGTCGTCGAACTCGTCGGGCAGCGCGTAGGCGTAGGCCTCGTCCACCACGACGTACTCCGCGTAGCCCCCGTCGACGTCCCAGCCGGTGAAGCGCGGCCGGAGGCACAGGTTCTCGCGGCCGGAGAGGCAGAAGCGGCAGATCCCGCAGGTGTGGGCCAGCCAGGGCACCCCGATGCGGTCACCCTCCCGCCAGCGGGTGCTCCCGGGCCCGAGCCGGTCGACCACGCCGACGACCTCGTGCCCGGGCGTCACCCGCGGACGGCGCGGGACCAGGTCGCCCTCGGTCAGGTGGAGGTCCGTCCGGCACACGCCGCAGGCCCGGACGCGCACCCGGACCTCGCCGGGCCCCGGCTCGGGGACGGGCCTGTCCACCCGCACCAGCGGGTGCGTGTCCCCGTCGACCGGGCCCGGGCTGGTCGACCACCCACGCCTGCATGACCGTCAGCGTAGCGAGTGGTCGCACCGGCGTAGGGCCCTACGATGACGACGGACGAGGAGAGACCATGCACGCAAGGTCACGGCGCTCAGCGGGCGCAGCCGCGCGATGACGGCGCTCGTCCTGGCCGGGCCGTCCGGGCTCACCGAGCACGACGGCGGCCCCCGCCATCCCGAACAGCCGTCCCGGCTGGTCGCCGTCATGGAGGGCGTGCGCGGCGCTCGGGCCCGACCACGAGGTCGTGCACTCCCGCCTTCGAGCGAGGCGTCCATGGACGAGCTGGCGCGCGTCCATGATCCGGCCTACCTGGCCCGCCTCGCGGCGTTCTGCGCGGAGGGAGGCGGGCGACATCGACGCCGACACCTACGCGCGACCGGACTCGTGGACGGCGGCCCGGCGCGCCGCCGGCGCCGGCCTGGCCGCGCTCGGCGAGCTCGAACGGCGCGGCGAGGGCATCGCCTTCGTCCCGGTCCGGCCGCCCGGCCACCACGCCACGCGCGGACCGGGCCATGGGCTTCTGCCTCGTCAACAACGTGGCCGTCGCCGCGGCGTCGCGCACGGCGCGGGGGGAACGGGTGCTCATCGTCGACTGGGACGTGCACCACGGGAACGGCACCCAGGACATCTTCTGGGACGACCCCGACGTGCTCTACGTCTCGACCCACCAGCATCCCCTCTACCCGGGGACCGGGCCGTCCCGACGAGGTCGGCGGCCCGGCGCGCGCCGGGCCTCACCCTCAACCTCCCGCTGCCCCCCGGGGGCGACGGGCGACGTGGTGCGGGCCGCGCTCGACGAGGAGGCGCGCGCCACCATTGAGGACTTTCGCACCGGACTGGGTGCTGGTCTCGTGCGGGTTCGACGCCCACCGGGACGACCCGCTGAGCGACCTGCAGCTCTCGAGCGGGGACTTCGCCGAGCTGGCCTGCATCGTGCGCGAGTTCGCGCCCGCGCCCGGGCCGGCTGGCCCTCTTCCTCGAAGGCGGGTACGACGCCGGCGGCGCTGGCGTCGTCGGTGGAGGCGACGCTCGGCGCGCTGCTCGGTGGCCGCCGCGGCCGCCGCCGCCCCGACGTCCGGCGGCCCCGGGCTGGCCGAGCTGCGCGGCGGACGGCGCGGCGCGCCGGACGCGCCGATCGACAGCTGCCTGGCGAGGCGGGGTCGGTCTAGCCGGGCAGCGGCCCGGTGCACGAGCACCGGGCAGTGCGCGTTGGTGACGCAGTACTCGCTGACCGAGCCGATCAGCATGCCGACGAACTCGCCGTGGCCGCGGCTGCCCACCACGAGCAGGTCGGCGCCCTTGGAGGCCTCGACGAGGACCGGCGCCGGGTGGCCGCTGACCAACCGGGCGTCCACCTTCAGGCCGGGATGCTCGGCAGCGCACCCCGGCAATGGCGGTGTCGAGCACCTGCTGGACGTCCGCCTCGGGATCGAAGTCGTCGGGGACCGGCACCGCCCAGCCGTAGCTCGCCGGCCACTCCCACGTCATCACGACCTCGAGGGTGCTCTCCGGTCAGGACGGCCTGGCGGGCCGCCCACGAGAGGGCCTGCGAGCGAGGAGGCCGAGCCGTCGAAGCCGACGACGATCCTGCCCGTGTCCGATGACGGTTCCGCGGTCATTGCTCTGCACCCTCCATCCTGGGGTTCGGGTCGGCCTTCGTCCGGTGCCGGGCGCAGTGCGGCGCGTCGTCGACGAGGGGGACCGCACCGGGTGAGCTTATCGAGGCGGGGCCGCGGCCTCCCCCCGGCAAGTCGCAGGCCTTTGGCCGGAATGCGAAGATGACGCCGTGCCACTGGGCGTGTTCCTCGCTCGACGACCACGAGGTCGTCCGGACGGGCCTGCGCGCGCTGCTCGAAGCCGATCAGGACATCGACGTGGTGGGTGAAGCGGGCACGGTCGCCGACGCCCTGGCGCGGATTCCGGCGGCGAAGCCGGACGTCGCCATTCTCGACGTCCGGCTGCCCGACGGCAGCGGCGTCGAGGTCTGCCGCGAGATCCGGTCGACCTCGCCGGAGATCGCCTGCGTCATGCTCACGTCCTACGCCGACGACGAGGCGCTCATCGCCTCGATCATGGCGGGAGCGGCGGGCTACGTCCTGAAGCAGGTCGGCAGCCTCGACCTGATCGACACGATCCGCCGCGCCGGCGCCGGGCAGTCGCTGCTCGACCCCTCCCTGACCGAGCGTGTCCTCGACCGGCTGCGCGAGGGCCCGAAGGTGGACCCGCGCCTGGCCAGCCTCACCCCGCAGGAGCGGCGGATCCTCGATCTCATCGCGGAGGGGTACACGAACCGCCAGATCGCCGACACGATGTTCCTGGCCGAGAAGACGGTGAAGAACTACGTCTCGAACCTGCTCGCCAAGCTGGGCATGGAGCGGCGGACCCAGGCCGCCACCTTCGCCGCCCGTCTCAGCGAGCGATCGACCCAGGAATCGCGCGAGCGACGCCACCGGCACCTGACCACTCCGTCGCCCGTCGGGCCTCAGCCTGGACCGGGCTCGGATTCGGCAGAGCGGTCGGTGGTCCGGAGCGTGACCCCTCGGTCCCGCAGCGCCTGCTCCAGCCGGGCACGTTCCTGCCGGGGCTGTTCGAAGCGGCTCGGATCCGTCTCGATCCCCAGACCTCGGCCAGCTCGAGCAGCGCGACGTCGTAGCCGATTTCGCGGGCGAGCACGTCGGGACGGCGTCGGGGTCCGTGGCGAGCGGCGATGTCCTGTCGAGCTCCCTGCGACGCCGCCAGAGCGCATCGAGCGCGCCGCGCTCGTCGGCCGCACCAGCACCGGCCCGCGCTGGCCGAAGGCAGCGTCGAGAAGTTGGGTGTACATCGACATCGGCGGCTCCGTTGCCCCCGCCCCCGGAGCGATCTCGCCGTCACCTGTCCGGGCGGCCATCGGATGGGGGTCAGCCGACACGGGCGACCGGGCCGGTTCGCTGCGATGACGGGCCTGATGAAACGAACGCGGGTGCCCGGAAGAGTCCGCGTCGGCGCCACACCGCTTCGTACCGAGCTCTCGCCGACCCCCTCCTTGTCCCATGCCGTTCCCGTCCAGTCGCCCCTTGGGGCCCCGCAACCAGCATGCGCCAACCGGGCAGGACACGGCAGGGCCGGAGGTCCCAAGGTGGCGGTCCGGGATCCGCTCAGCAGAACAACTCCGGAATTGGAAAATGGCGACCGAGGGGGGTGGCCGCCATTCTCCAAGCACCGTTGTCTGGGAAGAGGAGGGTGTCCTGGTCATTCTGGTTGCGCACCCCGGGTGAGGGTAGGGCCGAAAGTCATGGATTGACGCGCGGTCACGACGGGCGCTGACAGCGAACGACTCGTGGTCACGGGTGATCCGGCACGAGAGTGAGGGCCATGCCGACCGTCCGCACCATGGAGGAGGCCGTGGCGCTGGTCCGGCCGGTCGATCAGATCGGCTTCGGGCTCGGCCCGGCCATCCCGGACGCCCTCCTGACGGCGCTCGGGGCCCGCGACGACTGGGAGGACCTGCAGATCGGGGGCGCGCTGTGCCTGAACCTCTACGACGTCTTCACCAGGCCCGGGGTCAGCTACCGCTGTGGGTTCTTCGGCCCGGCGGAGCGGCTCCACCACTCCATGGGCCACCGGGTGGAGCTGGTCCCGGGGGGCTTCCGGCAGATGGGGCCGATCATGGCCCGGTTCGCTCCCCGCGTGATGGTGGCGCAGGCGGCGCCGCCCGACGAGAGGGCGCGGTGAACCTCTCCCTGCACGTGGGCGGCACGCGCGACGAGCTGCTCGCGGGCCGGGCGGGATCCCGACCGGCTGCTCATCATGGAGGTCAACCCGCACCTCCCCCGCACCAGGAGCCTGCCGCCCACCTACGACAACACCATCCCGCTGGACGTCGATCGACGTGCTCGTCGAGTCCGACGGCGCACCCTTCGCCCTCGCCGACTCGCCCACGACCGACGTCGACGCGGCCATTGCGCGCCACGCACTGGCCTACGTGCACGACGGGTCCACGCTGCAGACGGGCATCGGCGCCATCCCGAACATCGTGGCGGCGGAGCTGGCCCGCGGGCCGCTCGGTGGGTTCGGCATCCATTCCGAGATGTTCACCACCGGCCTGATGCGGCTGCACCAGGCCGGCAAGGTCACCAACGACGCCAAGGGGGTGTTCGACGGTGTGTCGGTGACCACCTTCGCGCTCGGTGCGGCCGAGCTCTACCGGTGGCTCGACGGGAACGACGACGTGGCGTTCCTGCCGGTCGACACGGTCAACGACCCGACGGTCATCGCGGGCAACGCCAACCTCGTCTCCATCAACGGCGCCCTCTCCGTCGATCTCTACGGCCAGGTGATGGCCGACAGCATCGACGGCCGCCAGATCTCGGGAGTCGGTGGGCACGAGGATTTCGTGGCCGGAGCCGAGTTGCACCTCGACGCCCATTCGCTCATCTGCCTGCGCTCGACGGCCGAGCGCGACGGCGAGGTCGTGTCACGCATTGCGGGCATCCCTCCCGAGGGAACGGTCGTCTCCACGCCGCGCCACCACACCGGCGTCGTCATCACCGAGTACGGCGCGGCGGAGCTCACCGGCCGCACCGTGCGCGAGCGCGCACACCTGCTGGTCGACATCGCCCATCCCGACTTCCGTCGGGACCTACGCAAGGCGGCCGACGGGCTGGGCCGGACCTGATCAGCGCCCGAGACCGAGCGCCTCCACCAGGTCGAGGTCGCCGAGGGGCGGCGCGTCGGCCAGAATGCGGTGGATGAATCTCTGGACGTGGCGGAACACCTCCCGGCTGTTGTCCGCCCACGGCATCAGGATCTCGAAGACGTGGAACATTCCCTCGAACTCCTGCGCCTCGGTGGGCACCCCGGCGGCTCGCAGACGGTCGACGTAGCGACGGATGGGGTCGCGGAACATCTCGTCGCCGCCCCAGGTGACGCACGTCGGGGGGAACCCGCTCAGGTCGGCGCTCAGCGGCGAGACGGGACTGCTGGTGACGTCGGCCCCGTGCAGATACGCCGTGGTCGGGATGTTCCACGGCAAGATGTCGTGGTCGGCGTTCTCGGTCACCGACTCCTCGTCGAGACGGAGGTCGACCTCGGGCGAGAAGAGCAACAGCCCCGCCGGCCGGACGGGACCGATCGTTCCGGCGTCCTCGAGGAGGACGGTGTTGGCCAGCCCGCCGCCGCCCGAGTCCCCGGCGAGGAAGATGCGCTCGCAGGGGATGCCCCGCTCGAGCAGCTCTGGTAGATCGGCCGAGGCGTCCTCTGCTCCGGCGGGGTAGGGGAACTCGGGAGCGAGGCGGTAGTCGGCGACGAAGACGGCGCAGCCGGTCTGCACGGCAGACCTGCGCGGTGAAGAACGCGTACATCGTTCGGCGAGGTGCCGATGTACCCGCCGCCGTGCAGGTAGAGCACGACTCCCTCTGGCGCCTGGCGGCGTGGCACGTAGAGGATCCCGGGAACGCCGCCGAACTCGGCCGGACGCCCTTCGACGTCGAGGGAGCGGACGATCGGGCGGCATGATCCGCTTGCAGATGTCGTCGAGCACCAGTTCGAGCGATCGGAATTCGGGAATGCGCAGCGATGAGCTGTAGCCCATGAAGGCGCGGATGACCTCCCGCGTCACCGTGATGCCCAGGTTGGAGAGCGGCGACGACTGACCGCGGAAGGGACGGCGCAACGGCACCCGGGCCAGGGCGGTGGCGAAGTGCCCCGCCAGCAGCGACACGTCCAGCGCCACGATCGGCGCTCGGCGCCGTCTTCACCTCGGGTCGATTGCCCATTGCCATGGGCGTCACGTTCGCAGCGGCCCGGCGAGCAAGCGTCAAGCCGGGCCCCGCCGTCGTGCCGCTCTACGCGGCGCAGGCCGGCAGCACGCAAAGAGAGCCTGGGTCCGCGGTGGACCCGCCGTGGTACCGTACGCGCGGCAACACATGCAGTAGCTGTACTGCCCGCGAGGGGAAGCCGGTGAGACTCCGGCGCTGGTCCGCAACCGTGAATGGTGCGCCGACGAGGCGACACCATGAGCCGGGATACCTCGAGGTCAGGAGAGTTCCCACCGTCGAGACACAAGGACCGGGGCTCGGTGAGACCCCGCTGGTGCGGAGTTTTCCGGGTCGAGGTCCGGGAAGCGAGAACCATGCACATCATCCGCCGCACCCTGCTGGGTGCTTCCGCTGTCGGCCTGGCCACGCTGCTGAGCGTCGGCCACCCTGACGTCGTTCGCAGTGCCCGCCGGAGCCGCGACCGTGGCACCGCAGATCCCGCAGTTCGCCGCGGCACAGGCCGCGGCGAAGTGGCTCGTGACCCAGCAGGCCGCCGATGGCAGCATCGGAGGCTCCCTCTCGTCGACGGCGAACGGCATTCTGGCCCTGGCCGCCGCGCACGACACCGCTGCGGCCCAGTCGGCGTTGTCCTACATGGAGGCCAACGCCAACTCCTTCATCACTGTGGCGGCGAGCGGCGGCGCAGACGGTCCGGGTCAGTTGGCCCTCCTGATTCTGGATGCGCACGCAATGAACGTCGACCCGACCAACTTCGGCGGGACGAACCTCCCGGCGAGGCTGCTGGCCACCGAGCAGACGTCAGGTGCCGACGCCGGGCTGTTCGGGACGGAGACGCAGCTGAACGCCTTCCTCGTCGGCGGCTACGTCCAAGGTCTCGTCTTCACCGCCCTCAAGGCAGGTCGGGCAGACGGCCGATGCGGCGGCGATCAGCTGGCTGACGGGACAGCAATGCCCGAGCGGTGGCTGGGTCCTGCAGAGCCAGGCCACCTCCCAGGGCGGGTGCACGGAGGATCCCTCGAATGGCACCGGCCCGGACACGAACTCGACCTCTCTTGCGCTGCAGGGGCTGGCTGCCCAGGGTGCCCTGACGCCAAGCATCGAAACAAGCGCCCTCTCGTTCCTCACCGGTGGCCAGGATGCCGACGGAGGGTGGAGCTACTACCCGAACTCCACGCGCGCAACCGCAGCAGACCGACCCCCAGTCCACCGCCCTCGTGATCCAGGCCCTGCTGGCCATGGGTCTGTCACCGACGGTCGTCGACGTACACCAGTTCGGGGCACTCGCCTGTCACTGCACTGCTTGTCGTTCGTGGTGACGATCGGGGAGCGACGCCGGCGCCATCTCCTCCCCCTTCGGTTCACCGACAACGGGAGACGTGCCGTCCACGAATCAGGTGACGCCCGATCCTGGCCGGCCTGACCTACGGCTTCGGGCCGACGAATTCGTACTGGGTCGTGACCGCCACGGCTTCTGTCCACCCGTTCGGCTCGGCGCAAGACCTTCGGATCCCTGGCGACGCTCAACAAGCCGATCGTGGGCATGGCGGCCACGCTGAACGGGCTCGGCTACTGGCTCGTGGCATCTGACGGGGGGATCTTCAGCTTCGGCAATGCGGCGTTCCTCGGCTCCCGCGGCGGTCAGCCGCTCAACAAGCCGATCGTCGGCATGGCGGCCACGCCCGACGGTGGTGGCTACTGGCTGGTGGCCTCCGACGGGGGCATCTTCAGCTACGGCGACGCAGCCTTCTACGGCTCCCGCGGCGGTCAGCCGCTCAACAAGCCGATCGTCGGCATGGCGGCCACGCCCGACGGTGGTGGCTACTGGCTGGTGGCTTCCGACGGGGGCATCTTCAGCTACGGCGACGCAGCCTTCTACGGCTCCCGCGGCGGTCAGCCGCTCAACAAGCCGATCGTCGGCATGGCGGCCACGCCCGACGGTGGTGGCTACTGGCTGGTGGCCTCCGACGGCGGGCATCTTCAGCTACGGCGACGCTGTGTTCCAAGGCTCGACCGGCGGCATCAAGCTGAACCAGCCGATCGTCGGCATGGCCGGAACCCGAGACGGCGGGGGCTACTGGCTCATCGCCTCCGACGGGGGAGTCTTCAACTACGGCGACGCCCTCTTCTCAGGTTCGGCGGCTCCGCTCGCCAACACCGGTGCGGCTGTAGGCGGAGCGGGTAGCTCGTCCTAGGTGCGCCGCGCGGGAGCCCGGGCCCGGGTGCTCATGTGGGGGCTGTTCGTGGGCGCTGCAGCTGCAGTGCTCGCCCCTGCTGGGCCCGGGGCTCTGGTCCCGCTGAAGATGGCCATCGCGTCGGCGGACTCGGTCGGCAACGACGTCTACGTCGCCGTCGTCGTGGACTTCGGCAGCGGATCCTCGATGGCGACGGTGTCCAAGTGCGTGCCTGTGGCATCGAACGCCAAGGACTCGGATGCGCTGGCGGCGGCCGTCGGGTCCTCCAACGTCGCCTACGCCGGATCCGGACTGCTCTGTGCCATCGACAACTATCCGGCCAACGGCGTGCAGAATTGCGGCCAGAGTGTCGGCAATGGGGACTTCGACTACTGGTCGTACTGGCACGGGTCCTCCGGACAGTGGGCCTACGCCAGCGACGGCCCCGCAGAGCAATCGGTCTCCAGCCCGGCTGACGACGTAGAAGGTTGGAAGTTCCAAAGCGACGAACCGGCGACGTCGAGCGATCCGCCGCCGAGCGTGACTCCCTCCTACGCCCAGATATGCAACGCATCGACAGAGGTGCCGCCCGCCCAAGGATCGTCCGCCCCGGCGACGACGACCACGACGGCCCCCCCGGCACCGGCGGTCACGCCGACAACGGCAGGGACCACTCCCCGGCCCGTTCCGGCCGCGATCCCCACGACAGGGGTGAGCACGCGGTCCAAGACGGGCAACGCGACCACAACCACGCCCACGACGCCGGGGGCGGCGGCCACGGGTCCGACGAGCACCACGTCGACCACCGGGGATCCGAGCGGCAAGGGGACGGGGAGCGACGGATCGTCAGCGCCGCACCGGGCGGCGGAGGCCAGCGCAGCCTCCTACCGGAGTAAGGGCGGGAGTTCCTCCAGCAGTCTTGTTCCGGTCATCCTGGTCGCGGTCGTCGTCGCTGCCCTGGGTGGGTTCGCACTCTTCCGATGGCGCCGTAGGCCGGCCGAGGAATGACGCGGGCCGCCGCTCCCCGGCGTCGCTCCCTGCACCCGGTGGCGTGGTGGCTCTGGGCGGCCGGCTTGGCGATCTGCGCCATGCGGACCAACAACCCGTTCCTCCTGGCGTTGATCGGAGTGGTGGCGTGTGTCGTCGTCTCCGCCCGCCGCAGCAGCGCACCGTGGTCGCGCTCCATCACGTTCTTCTTGCGACTCGGCCTTCTCGTGATTGCCATCAGGATCGTGATCGAGATCCTCTTCGGCCAACGCGGCGTCCCCGGCCACGTCCTCTTCACCCTGCCGCAGGTGCCGCTGCCCTCATGGGCGGCCGCCGTGAGCATCGGCGGGCCGGTGACGTTGGAGTCCATCCTCGGCGCCTTTGTCCTCGGCCTGCAGCTCGCCGTGATCCTGCTGTGCTTCGGCGCGGCGAACTCGCTCGCCAGCCCCTACCGCCTCCTCCGCTCGCTCCCCGCGGTCCTCTACGAGACCGGCGTGGCCGTCACGGTGGCCCTGTCCTTCACCCCGGAATTGGTGCTGTCCATCGGCCTTGTGCGTCAGGCCCGACGTCAGCGCGGCATTCCGATCAAAGGGTTACGCGGCATGCGCGGCGTGGCCGTCCCCGTGTTGGAGAGCGCGCTCGACCGTTCGCTCCAGCTGGCGACGAGCATGGATGCCCGCGGCTACGGACGGCGGGTCGCGGTCGGGAGGACCTCTCGCCGGCTGGCCAGCGGAGCAACCGTCGGGGGATTGTTGCTGCTCGCAGCCGGGACCTACGGCGTCATTGACGGAGGGTCGCTCTTCGGGCTCGGTCTCCCCGTTCTCGCCGTCGCCGCCGTGCTCTGCGGTGTCGGTCTGGCGGTGGGCGGGCGCCGGACGGCGCGTTCGCGCTACCGCCCGGACCCCTGGCGGCAGCCGGAGTGGATCGTCGCTGGCTCGGGGCTCGCGGCACTCGCGGCCGTCTCACTTGCCGGTGCACTCGACGTCCCGGGTCTGACGATCTCGTTCTCCCCTCTGGCGTTCCCCAGTATTCCCCTCTTGCCGGTCGTGGGGATCCTGATCGCCCTGGTGCCCGCCTTCGCGGCACCGAACCCGATGGTCTCTACAACAAGCTCGCCGCCGGCTCAGGCTCGGACCGAGACGGGCGATCCCCGCAGCACGGTGCCGGGCGAACAGCGCCGGCCCGTCAAGTCCGATCTGTCGGGGGTCTCGACATGATCACGTTCGACCAGGTGTCGTTCACCTATACCGAGGCGCATCGCCCGACGCTGCAGCGCGTGAATCTCGACGTCCCCGAAGGTGAGTTGTGCGTGGTCGTGGGGGAGACGGGGACGGGCAAGTCGACCTTGCTGCGGGCTATCAACGGCCTCGTGCCGCACTTCAGCGGTGGGACGCTGGCCGGCACGGTGACGGTCGACGGCCGTACCACCAGGGACAACCGGCCACGCGATCTGGCCGATGTGGTCGGCTTCGTCGGCCAGAATCCCCTGGCCAGCTTCGTCACCGAGACCGTCGAGGACGAGTTGGCCTACACGATGGAGAACCTCGGGGTGCCCGCCGACGCGATGCGCCGGCGCGTGGAGGACGCGATCGACCTGCTGGGCCTGCAGGACCTGCGCGACCGCTCGCTGCGGGCTCTTTCAGGGGGTCAGCAACAGCGAGTTGCGATCGGGGCCGTCCTGACTGCGTCCCCGCGGTTGCTGGTCCTCGACGAACCTACGTCCGCCCTCGACCCCGCCGCGGCTGAAGAGGTCCTGAGCGCACTGGCCCGCTTGGTGCACGATTTGGGGCTCACGGTGGTGATGGCGGAACACCGCCTGGAGCGGGTCGTGCCGTTCGCCGACCGGATCATCCTGGTGCCCGGCGACGGGGCGCCCCTCGTGGTGGGGCCACCCGAAATCGTGATGCAGTCATCGTCGGTCGCCCCGCCTTTGGTCGAGCTGGGTCGGCTGGTCGGCTGGGAGCCGTTGCCGCTTTCGGTGCGCGATGCCCGTCGGAAGGCGGCGCCGCTCCGAGAGCGCCTCGCACCAATCGCCCCGCCCCAACGGAGTGCACCGCCCGTGGCCGCAGAGGGACGCCGCGCAGCAGCCTCAGCCCGGAAGTTGACGGTCTCCTACGGATCCGTGGTGGCGCTCGACGGAGTGGACCTGACGATCATGCCCGGCGAGGTGCTTGCGCTCATGGGGAGGAACGGTTCGGGGAAGTCCACGTTGCTGAACACCCTCTCCGGGGTGCGTCGACCGACCCGCGGTGCCGTGGATCTGGACGGCCGGGACCCGCGGTTGCTCCGCGGCACCGATCTGGTCCATCACGTGGGGCTGGTGCCGCAGGATCCCGGGCTCCTCCTCTACGGGGAGAGTGTCCAGGCCGAATGTCAGACGGCGGACAAGGCTTCCGGCCTGGCGCCCGGGACGACCAGGAGCACACTCGAACGGGTGCTGCCGGATATGCCGGCCGATCGTCACCCGCGTGACCTCTCGGAGGGCCAACGCCTGGCCCTGGCGTTGGCCATTGTCGTCGCGCCGTCTCCTGCCCTCCTCCTGCTCGATGAGCCAACGAGGGGCCTGGACTACCCGAGCAAGGACCGTCTCATTGGCGTTCTGCGCGAACTGGCCTCGGAGGGTCACGGCGTGGTGCTGGCGACCCACGACGTGGAGCTCGCCGCCCGTGTGGCGGACCGGGCCGTGGTGCTGGCCGACGGGCAGATCATCACCGACGGCCCGGCGCGCCGGGTGGTCTGCCATTCGCCGATCTTCGCCCCGCAGGTGGCCAAGGTCCTGGCCCCAGAAGAGTGGCTGACGGTCGAAGAAGTCCGGCAGGCACTCGAGGGCGCAGTACCGGCGTGACGGTCTCGACCCCAGTGCCCGCGGTGCGGTCCCGGCATCACCTGACGCCAGCGATCCGCTTCGGCTCCCGCTCGTCCATCCTCCTCCTTCTCACCACGCTGTTCGGCGTGGCCGCTTTCGGCTGGCCCCTCTTGATTCACCAGTCCGCGGGCCAGAACACCGCCCACAGCGGCGACGCGCCATGGATCTTCGTCGGCCTCCTACCGCTGGTCCTGGCCATCGTGATGGCCGAACTGTCCGAAGGGGCGATCGACGCCAAGGCGGTGGCGCTGCTCGGGATATTGGCGGCGTGCTTTGCCGCACTGCGCGTGGCGAGCCCGGGCATCAATGGCTTCGAGCCCGAATGGTTCCTGCTCGTCCTGTCGGCGCGCGTCTTCGGGCGCGGCTTCGGATTCGTCCTGGGCGCCGTCGCCTTCTTCGCGTCCGGATTGATCACTGGCGGCGTGGGTCCGTGGCTGCCCTTCCAGATGCTGGCCGCAGGATGGGTGGGCTTCGGCGCCGGTTGCCTGCCTCCGATGCGGGGCTTTCCGGAACGGCTCATGCTGGCCACGTACGGCGCGGTGGCCGCCCTCGTCTACGGCCTGCTCACCAACTTCTGGTTCTGGCCCTTCGTCGGGTCGACGACGACCTACTCCTTCGTACCGGGACTCGGAACGCTGGCGAATCTGCACCGATTCATCCTCTTCGACGTGACTACCTCCATGGGGTTTGATCTCACCCGCGCCGTGACCTGCGCTGTCCTGATCCTCGTCCTCGGCCGGCCGGTCCTGGCGGCCCTGCGCCGAGCCTCGCGGCGCGCCGCATTCGAGCCGCCCGTCGACTTCGTCGAGGCGTCGGAGTGAAGATCGTCTCGCTCCTCCCGTCCGCCACCGAGATCGTCTTTGCCCTCGGCCTCGGTGAGCACCTGCGTGGTGTCAGTTTCGAATGCGACTACCCGGAACCCGCACGGTCGGTGCCGATCGTCTCGGGGACGGCGCTGCCCACCGATGGTTCGCTGAGCGCGATGGAGATCGACGCCGAGGTGAGCGCACGGGTAGCGGCCGGAGAGTCGATCTACACGCTGGACGACGCGCAGATCCGGGCCATCGATCCCGATCTCATCCTGGCCCAGGACCTCTGCCAGGTGTGCGCCGTGCCGTCGGGTGCGGTGGAGGAGGCGCTCGAATCGATCGGATGCCACGCGCAAGTGGTCTCACTCGACCCCGGCCGGCTCGACGAGGTGATCGACTGCATCGGCTTGGTTGGGGCGGCGACGGGCACCAGCGCCAGCGCGGAGGCGCTGATGGAGAGCTTGCGAGCCCGGGTGGACGCAGTGCGCCAACGCGTGGAACGACGAGACAGGCCGCGGGTGCTCGTCCTGGAGTGGCAGGACCCGCCGTTCAACGCCGGGCACTGGGTGCCCGACCAGGTGGAGTCTGCGGGCGGGACACCGGTCCTCGCTGCCGCGGGCGAGCGGTCGCGCCGGCTCACCTGGGACGAGATCGGTGCCGCCGAGATCGACCTCACCATTTTCATGCCGTGTGGGTTCGATCTCGAGGGCGCGGTGACGCAGGCCCCCACCCTGCTCCGTCACGCCATGCCGGCGGGGCTCGGCTGCGTCATCGCCGTCGACGCCAATGCGTACTTCTCCCGCCCTGGTCCCCGGGTCGTCGAGGGGGTGGAATTGCTCGAAGGCCTCTTCCACGGCACGAGAGCCTCCGACATCGCCGGTTCACGGGTCCTGTGGCCTTGAGGCGGCCTGCTCGCTCCGAATGTCATTCCGCGGGGTGGTTGGACCCGCAACCGACGGCCGTGACGAGTCGGAGAGATGGAGTGTGGGTCGGGCCCCTGTGGAGGACCGGTACTCTCGGCTCCGACATGTCAGAGCCCTCGGACACTCGACGATCCGGGTTCGCACGTGCCTGAGCCCTCTGCGGCGCGTGCCCATTCCGTGCCGGTCGAGCATCATCCGCCCCTCGAGGAATACCTGCAAACCATCGAATCGCTGACCGAAGAGGGCGTGCCGGTGATCCAGGCACGGATTGCCGAACGGCTCGGGAAGTCGGCGCCCTCGGTCTCGGAGATGGTCGATCGTCTGATTGCTGACGGCTACGTCAACCGTTCGGGCCGCAAGCTCGACCTGACCCCCGAAGGGCACACCATTGCCAGAGGGGTCATCCGAAAGCACCGGCTGGCGGAGCGCCTCCTCGTCGATGTGATCAAGCTGCCGTGGCACCTGGTGCATGAAGAAGCGGGTCGCTGGGAGCACGTGATATCCGATGATGTCGAAGCACGTCTGGTGGAACTCCTGGGTGACCCCGCGACCTGCCCGCACGGCAATCCGATCCCCGGCAGCGCGAACCGACCGGGCACGCCGTCGGGCCAAGTTCGGCTGTCGGACATCGACCCGGACCAGACCGTGCGCTTCGAGCGGCTGACCGAGGAGGTCGAGATGGACGGAGCGGCGCTCCGCTATCTGGACGATGCCGGATTCATTCCGGGCGCCACCGGCACGGTCACCACCAAGGCGCCCGACGGCACGCTGATCGTGAACGTGGGTGAACAATCAGTGGCTCTCGGACTCGATCTCTGCAAGCGCCTGTTCGTCGTGCCTCTTTGATTCCGGCGGGACCGAGGCGGCGTCCTCAGCCCTCGTTCTGACCAGCCGTGCTGGTGGGAGCCGTTTCCGGCAGGTGGGCACTGTGATCGGCCTTGAAGCCTCGGACGGCGAATGTTAGGTTAGCCTTCCCTCATAAATTAGGTGTGGCAAGGCTTGCCATCGCGTCCCAAAGGAGCCCATCACATGCGCGTGCTCTCGCTCCACAGGCTCGGGCCTCGAGCAGCAACGACTGGGAGTGATGACAGTTGCTAGGTCACGTCCCACCCCTCGGCGGCAAACCGAGAACCCTGGGCCTTCTCGCCTCGAGCGGCCTGATCGCCGTCGCACTCTCGGCGTGCGGCAACTCCCCGTCCGCATCCTCCTCCTCGCTTTCGGCCAGGCAACAGGGCTGCACCGCGGTCTCCGACGTGCTCAGCAATGGGCCCGATCCCGATGTCGACCCGGTGGGCTTCGCCCAGGCCCAGGTGCTGCCGCTCGGGCAACTGAAGCTGTCCGATGTGACGCTGAACCAATCCGTCCGCCGGCTGGACGCGGCCTACAAGGCGTTCAGCGCGACCAACGGTGCCAAGGGAAGCTCGGTGGCGCTCAGGGTGTCGGCGGCGCAGCACGCACTCAACGCCATCTGTCCGGACGCGGCGCCATGACGACCCCCAGATCCGTGAGCGCTTGTCGGCGGCTTCTGGTCCGACGCGCCGTGGGCCGAGTGATCGTCCCGGCGATGCTGGCCGGTGCCTGCGCCGTCGGTCTCCTGACCGTGGGCGCCGGGGCTGCCGGCGCCTCCTCGCCGACCATCACCCTCTACAGCGGCCAACACGAGCAGACGACCCAGTCGCTGGTCACCGCGTTCGAGAAGAAGACCGGCATCAACGTCGACGTGCGCTACGACGACGAGGACACGTTCGCCGACGAGATCCTGGCCGAGAAGTCCCACCCGGTGGCCGACGTCTTCTACACCGAGAACTCGCCGCCGCTGCGAGTACCTCCAGGAGAAGGGCGCTGCTCGCCACGCTGACGGCCTCGACGCTGGCCAAGACGCCGAGCAGGTACAACTCGGCCGCGGGTGACTGGGTGGGGGTCTCCGCCCGGGTGAGCGTCCTCATCTACAACCCGAGCTTGATAGCGAAGTCCCAGCTGCCCACCACCGTTCTGCAGCTGGCCAACCCCAAGTACCAGGGCAAGCTGGCCTTCGCCGCCGGAGAGACCGACTTCCAGCCCATCGTCACCTCGGTCGACCAGCACCTACGGCAAGGCCGCCACCTTGTCCTGGCTGGATGGCATCAAGTCCAACGCCGGCGGCCACGTCTACCCGGACAACGAGACGATCGCCGACGAGGTCAACCGCGGCGCGGTGGCCTTCGGGGTGGTGAACCAGTACTACTGGTACCGCATGAAGGCCGAGCTGGGGCAGTCCAACATCCATTCCGAAGATCACGTACTTCGCCCCGCATAACCCCGGCTACGTGCTGGACGTCTCGGGTGCGGCGGTTCTCAAGTCCTCCAAGAACAAGGCGGCGGCTCAGAAGTTCGTGGCGTTCCTGGTCTCCAAGCAGGGCCAAGAGATCATCGCCCACTCCATCAGCTTCGAGTACCCACTCGATGACGGGGTGAGTGACGGTCGCGCCAGAGACGCCGTTCTCTCAGCTCCAACCCAACCCCATCACCATCGCCGCAGCTCGGAGACGGCTCAACGGCGATCTCGCTGCTGCAGTCAGGCCGGGCTGTTGTGACCGTGGCGGCCGCAGAGGTCGCCTGCCGACCGGCCGGTCAGTTCGGCATTCCAGGCGTCCGACGGCAGGACCGACGCCGCGGTGCCGACCGGGCTCTTGCCGTGGCGCCAGTCTGCTGGTCGCTGCGTGCGTGGCTGTTCGCTGCCGCTTGTCTTCCTGGTCGTCGAGGCCCAGGGCGCCGGCGTGGCCAAGGTGGCCTCGCTCATCGACCGCCCCCTGACCGCTGCATCTGCTGTGGAACACCGTGCGGCTGGCGGTGGTGGTCACTGCGCTCTGTGCGCCGTCATCGGCGACGGGTACGGCTTGGCTGGTGGAACGCACCGACCTGCCGGGTCGGCGGGTCTGGGCCGTGCTGTTGGTGGTGCCGCTGGCCATCCCCGACTTCGTCGTCAGCTTCGGCTGGGCCTCGCTCAGCACCGCCGTGACCGGCTTCTGGGGCGCGGTGCTGGTCATGACGCTGTCGATCTACCCGCTCGTCTACCTCCCGGTGGCCTCCAGCCTGCGCAACGCCGACCCGGCCCAAGAGGAGGTGGCCCACGAGCCTTGGCGCCGGCCGGCTGCGCACGTTCTGGCGCATCACCGTCGGCCAGGCCCGGGTGGCCATCCTGGGGGCTGCCTGCTGGTGGTCCTGGTGCTGCTGGCCGAGTACGGCGCCTTCGAGATCCTCGGCTACCAGACCTTCACCACCGAGATCTTCACGGAGTTCGACGCAGGCGTTCAACGTCGCCGCAGCCTGCGCGCTGTCACTGGTCCTCGTCGTCCTGGGCCTGGTCGTGCTGGCCGGTGAGTCGCTCGGCCGAGGCCGCGGCCGCGCCAGCCGGGCCGACCGCATGGCCCAACACCGTCACCGATCCGCCATCGCCTCGGCCGTTGGACGGCCGTCGTGCTGCTGGCCCTGCTGGCACTGGTGGCTCTGGCTCTCGGGCGTCCCCGTGGCCTCGGCCATCTACTGGTGGGTGGCGGGGCCTCAGCATGTGCTCGATGGCGTGTCGATCCTCGAGCGCCACCTGGCACACCGCCCTCTACAGCGCCTGCGCCGGCGCCGTAGCCACCCTCATGGCCCTCCCCGTGGCCATCCTCGCCATCCGCCACGACGGCCGGCTTCGTCGCATGCTGGAGCGCAGCACCTACCTGGTGCTGGCCATACCCGGACTGATCATCGCCCTGGCGCTGGCCTACTTCAGCGAACAGTACGCCGGCGGGCTCTGGTACCAGACGGCGCCGATGCTGATATTGGCCTACGCCATCATGTTCTTCCCCCTCGCCCTTGTCGGCGTCCGGGCGTCGGTGGCCCAGGCCCCGGTCGGCCTGGAGGACGTGGCGCGGTCCCTCGGCCAGGGGCGCCTGGCCGTGCTCTGGCGCGTCACCCGACCGCTGGTCGGCCCCGGGCTCGCGGCCGCCTTCTGCCTGGTGTTCCTCTCGGCGGTCACCGAGCTCACCGCTACTCTGATCCTGGTGCCGACCGGCGTGCAGACCCTGGCCACGCAGTTCTGGAGCTATCAGCAGAACCTCGCGTACGGCCAGGCCGCACCGTTCGCATTGTTGATGATCGCCATCGCAGCCGTGCCGAGCTATGTGCTCGGCCGATTCTTCGACCGCCTTCCGACGAGGGCGGCGGCGGCATGAGCGACCGGGACGCGCTCGTCGAGTTGGACCAGGCCGGACGTCGCGGGAGCGCGCCGCTCGGCACCGGAGGGACGGGAGCCGGTCACCAGCCGGCGGGCGTGCATGTCTCCGGTGTCGTCAAGAGCTTCGGCAGCCACCCGGCTCTGCGCGGCGTCGATCTCGACATTCCTACAGGGTCGTTCACCGCGATCTTGGGGCCTTCAGGGAGCGGGAAGACCACTCTGCTGCGGATCGTGGCCGGTTTCGAGCGGATGGACGCCGGCTCCGTCGTCGTCGGCGGGCAGGTCATGGACGACGGACGGCGGTTCGTCCGCCCGCAACGGCGCGGCATCGGCTACGTCCCCCAGGAGGGCGCCCTGTTCCCGCATTTGACGGTGGCGGACAACGTGACCTTCGGTGTGCCGCGTCGCAAGCGCAGCGAGGCCGCCCACCTCGTCGACCTGGTTGGACTGGGCGGCCTCGAGCGGCGCTATCCGCACCAATTGTCGGGAGGCCAACAGCAGCGAGTCGCCCTGGCCCGGGCCCTGGCCATCAAGCCCAAGGTGGTCCTCCTCGACGAGCCGTTCAGTTCGCTCGATGCGTCGTTACGGGACGGCGTACGCCGTGATGTCGCCCACATCCTGTCGGAGGCGAACGCCACCACCATCCTCGTGACGCACGACCAGGACGAAGCACTCGGCGTGGCGGACCAAATCGCCGTCCTGAAAGAGGGGAGCATCGTTGCGACCGCAGATCCGCGCTCGCTCTACGCGGAGCCCTCCGATCTGGCGGCGGCCCTCCTCATCGGTGATGCCAACGTCTTGACGGCCGAGATACACAACGGGCACGCTCACTGCGTGCTCGGGACGGTGGAGATCACGCCACCAGGGGCCCATTCGGCCAATGGATCGGCCCAGCTCCTGTTGCGACCCGAGCAGCTCGTGCTGCATGCAGAGGCGGCGGAAGGGCGCGTGAAGGCGACGGTGGTCGAGATGCAGTATCACGGGCACGATGCGCTGGTGCGGATCGGCGTCGACGCCCCCGGCTATCCGGCCTTCTCCGCCCGGATACCCGGTGATGTCGCGCTGTCCCAGGGGCAATCGATCTGGGTGACCCTGCGCGGCCCGGGACGAGT
Organism: uncultured Acidimicrobiaceae bacterium; assembly: GCA_963755655.1. GTDB lineage: Bacteria > Actinomycetota > Acidimicrobiia > Acidimicrobiales > RAAP-2 > Bog-473. The sequence goes on along the minus strand of CAVWKX010000012.1, from coordinate 29,088 downwards.
GTGGACCGATCGCTGAACGCGTAGCAACGGAGTGAGCTCGGAGCACAACCGAGATCGGAATGTCCTCACGGGCGGCCTCCTCGTCGCCGGGACGACCTCGGACGCGGGAAAATCCCTTGTCGCGGCCGCTCTCTGCCGGTGGCTGGCCCGCCAAGGACATCGAGTCGCGCCATTCAAGGCTCAGAACATGTCGAACAACTCCATGGTCTGTCCGGACGGCGCGGAGATAGGACGGGCGCAATGGCTGCAGGCGTTGGCCGCGGGGGTCGCGCCTGAGGCGGCCATGAATCCCGTACTCCTGAAGCCGGGAAGCGACCTCCGCTCGCACGTCGTCTTGATGGGCGAGCCGTTCGGCGAGCTGTCATCGTCGGGATGGACGACTGACCGCGCCGTTCTCGCCGATACGGCGCTTCGTGCCTTCGACGATCTGCGCTCGCGCTTCGACATCATCATCGCCGAGGGGGCGGGGAGCCCGACCGAGATCAATCTGAGGACCGACGACTACGTCAACATGGGTCTGGCCCGACACGGCGGCCTTCCCGTCGTGGTCGTGGGTGACATCGACCGCGGTGGGGTGTTCGCGGCCATGTTCGGCACGTTGGCCCTGCTCTCTGCGGAGGACCAGGAACTTGTGGCCGGGTGGGTGATCAACAAGTTCCGCGGCGACCCCGGTCTGCTCTCGTCCGCCCGCCACGACTTTGGCGACATTACCGGGAGACCGGTTCTCGGGATGCTGCCCTGGTTGGACGATGTGTGGATCGACGCCGAGGACGCGCTGGCGCTGGCGGGGTGGGCGGGCGATCGCCCAACCCAGAGTGAGACCCTTCATGCCGCCGTGGTCCCGTTCCCCCGAGTGTCCAACACCACCGACGTCGATGCGTTGGCGGCAGAACCCGGCGTCGCCGTGACCGTGACAGCTGACCCCGATGTCATCAGGGCGGCACATCTGGTGGTGCTCCCCGGCTCCAGAGCCACCGTTTCCGACCTCGAGTGGCTCTCTCGTCGTGGGATCGGCGATGCGCTCGTCATGCGGCAACGTGAGGGGAAGCCGATCCTGGGGATCTGCGGCGGCTACCAGATGCTGGCGACCGTGATCGTCGACACCGTAGAGTCCGGTCGCGGGCGGATCTCCGGACTCGCCCTCCTGCCCACCGCGGTGAGCTTCGGCCGGTCCAAGCAACTGGCTCTTTGTTCGGATTCGTGGCGGGGCGACCCGGTTGACTCGTACCAGATCCACCACGGCCGGGTAGCCCTCGAAACGAACGATCCTCGGAGCGGATCGGTGGAGCGGTTTCTCGACGGCTTCCAGATGGGCACGACCTGGGGTACGTCCGGCCATGGACTGTTCGAGAATGACGCCTTCCGACGCTCGTGGTTGGCGGAGGTGGCCGGCCAAGCGGGGGTCAGATGGCACGCGGCCGCGGACGCGCCGAGCTTTCGCGGCCTTCGGAGCGACATGCTCGACCGCCTCGCCGACGCCGTCGAGCAGCATCTCGACACCGATCGACTTCTGGAGCTCATCGACCGAGGGTGCGGCCCCGTCCCGTTCATTCCACCAGGTGCCCCCTGACTGACCTCAGCGCGCAAGCCCGACGCGCCGCGAGCGTCGGAGTCAGTACCCCGAGTCGCTCCCGTCCCCGACGAGCGGGAGCAGGAGCCACGAGATCATCTGGCGCAGTTGCTCGTACGCCTCCAAGCGGGCGTCGTCGCTGTCTGTTTCCTCTGCCTCCTCCACCACCCCCCACAGCCTGCGCACCATCGTCGGCCCGAGCTCGAGGAGGCCGCCACTGCCGGCGGACGCCCACTTCGCCAGGACGTAGTGGACGACCGCGCCCGCAGGCATCGCCATCGCGGCAGCGAGGTTGTCGATCGTCGCCATCGGATCGACGTGTGCATAGAGGGCAACATCGGCCTTGAAGTTGGCGTCGGGGTCGTCTGGGTCCCACGGCCCGTCCCACCCCGTCAATTCGAGTGTGCGGGGCTTCGCAGTCACCCCGTCGACGCTACTGGTCGAGCCATCAGAAATCAGGTGTCGGATCCCCATGCAGCTGCGCCAAAATGCGCACCAGGCTCTCGAGGTCCTCGGCGGGGAGCGCGCGGAGGCTGGCTGGAGGGCGCGCCAGGATCTCGTCGGCTCTTTGCGCCAGTGCGGTGCCCTCGGGAGTGGCCACCACCAGCTTCACTCGCCGGTCAGTGAGATGGGCTTGGCGCTCGACCAGTCCCGCGCCTTCCAGGTCGTCGACCAACGCGGTCAAATTGGGCGGATCGACAGTGAGCAGAGAGGCCAGTTCGGACATCGGCATGGGACGTCTGGCAATCCGCCGCAGCGCCCTGATTTTGCCGAAACTCAAGCCGACCTGCTCGCTCACCTCCCGTCGCCGCTCATTGTTCAGCACCAGGTCGGCCATGGCCTGCCACGCCTCGCGGGCTGCACGGTCGCGACCGCCACTTGCCTTCGTCATACGGTGTGCGCCTCCAGGAACTCAGGATTGATCGCCTCGGCCGTTCGTTGCGCCGTGGCGCGGGCCCAGGCGGTGGTCGCCACGAGGCCAAGGATCAGCACGACCGCTCCGCATCCGGCGAGGACCCACCATCCGGCGCGGCTGGCCACGGCGAAGTCGAGGTGGTTGGTCTTCGACAAGGACGCAGAGACGAGCGCTCCCACGACGGCCACGCCCAACGTCGAACCAATTTGGCGTGACGTGCTCGCGATGGCCGATGCGACGCCGGCCTGGGACCGTGGCATGCCCGAGACGGCGGTGTTGGTGATCGGCGCGTTGACGAACCCGAACCCGATGCCGAAGACGACGTACGCAGTGAACAACCAGGTGAACGGCGTCGTCGCGCTCAGCGCGACGAGCATCAGGCAGGAGGCGGTAAGGGCCACGCCGGCAATCAGCAGGGGAATCCTTGCGCCGCGCATGCCGACGACACGTCCGGAGATCGGCGAGAGCAGCATGGTCATGACCGCCATCGGAAGCGTGTCGATGCCCGCCTGCAGCGCCGAGAGGCCACGCACGTCCTGCAGGTACAGCGTGTTGAGGAAGAGGAACCCACCGAGCGCGGCAAAGGCGGCGACGGCGATCACGGTGGCTGACGAGAACGGCACTGACCGGAAGAACCGCAGATCGATCAGCGGCTCAGGGGCTCGACGCTCCCAGATCAAGAACGCAACCAGCGATACCGCCGCGACAGCGAACGTCCCCATGATGAGAGGGGAGGTGAATCCCTTCTCGGGGCTCTCGATGATGCTGTAGGTCAGCGAAGCCAGGAATGCGATCACGAGAAGCTGCCCAGGGACGTCAACCCTCCTCGCCACGGCCGCCTTGGACTCGGGGATGTACCGCAGTGCGAGGACCACCGCTGCCAACGCGATCGGGATGTTGAGGTAGAAGATGGAGCGCCACCCGATTGTTGTCACCAGCACTCCCCCGACCACCGGGCCCAGAGCCATGGAGACGCCCACTACTGCGCCCCAAATGCCGACAGCCTGGGCCCGCTCGCGGGATGGTGAAGGTGTTCGTGATGATCGACATCGCCACTGGGTTCAGCATCGACCCGCCCACCGCCTGGATCATGCGAAAGACGATGAGGGTGTCGAGGTTGGGGGCGAGGCTGCAGAGCAGCGAGCCGGCAGCAAAGGTGATCAGCCCGATGACGAAGGTGCGCCGCCGCCCGAGCCGGTCGGCGGTGGAACCGGAGATCATCAAGAGGCTGGCCAGGACCAGCGTGTACGCGTCCACGGTCCATTGCAGCCCTGACAGCGACGCGTGAAAGTCGTGCCCGATAGAGGGCAGCGCAACGTTGACGATCGTGACGTCGATACCCACGATGAGCAGGCTCATGGAGCAGATGAGCAGCACGCCCACGCGTCGCCTCCTGCTCAGCTGGCCGGGGGCGGCCGTACCTGCCACCGATGTTTCTAAAACCATAATAGTTATCTTATCATCATGATATGGGAAGCGAACACCTGAAGTCGGCGGCCTGGGAGAACACTGCTGAGGGCCGGGTCGCAGGGAGGGCGGCGCTCTTGACTTAGGGGTGCCTAAGATTTAGGCTGGCCAGACGTTCAATCAGTGGGGCGCCACATGTCGAGGCTAAGGGGAAGGCAAGAACAACCAGGCGCAGCGGGGCTCCGACGCGTCGACTGGGTCCGGTTCGTGGTCGACCACGACGACGTCCGGGCCGAGGCAGTCGGGGTCGGGTATCGCCTCCCTGTGGCCCGCCCGATCCCCTTGTCGGTAGCGGCTGCGCTTCTGGCGCAGGGCACCCCATCGATCACGCGGAGACTCGCGGCCGGCGGTGTCGCCGATGACCCGGCCTCGCAGAAGACGGGCCGGTAACGCGATGGTCGTCTGTCACTGCAAAGCGGTGAGCGATCGGACCGTTGATGCCGCCATTGCATCCGGAGCGTCCTCCGTTCCCGAGATCACTGCACGGTGCACGGCCGGCGGCGGGTGCGGCGGTTGCCATCGCCTGCTCGAGGCACTTCTCGACGCCACGGTCACCGAGCGCGAACCTGCGGCTGCCTGAGCGCCATTCGCACCGGCACGTCCGCGGGACCGCCTACGATCGACCAGCATCGTGAGATCGGGAGGGCAGGCAAATGCAGGGTGAGCCTCAGGTAGTCGAACTGCTCAACGAGGTTCTGACGGCGGAGCTCACCGCGGTGAACCAGTACTTCCTCGACGCCAAGATGTTCGACAACTGGGGCTACGTACGGCTCGCCGAGCGTTTTCGTTCCGAGTCGATCGACGAGATGAAGGACGCCGACCACCTCATTGAGCGGCTGCTCTACCTCGACGGCCACCCGAATCTGCAGCGCCTCGGCGCCATCAGGACCGGCGAGAGCCCTGTCGAGAAGTTGTCGCTGGCCCTGAATCTCGAGAAAGAGGCCATTGCGCGCCTCAACCCCGGCATTGCGCTGTGCGTCGAGCGGGGCGACAACGGCAGCAGGGACCTGCTCGCCGACATCTTGGAAGGCGAAGAGGACCACGCTGACTGGCTGGAGAGCCAATTGTCGTTGGTCGAGCAGTTGGGCCAGGAGCATTACCTGGCCCAACAGATCCGTGACTGACACCGGGATCGTGCCGTGAACGCCCCTCCGTGCGTCGCCTGTTCGGGTCAGGTGCATGAGGAGCTGTCCGAAGGCGTCCCAGCCCGTATCGAGCCCGCACCGGATAAGGCGCCGAACATGGCGGCGACCCTGCCGTTATATTTGCGCCCGGAGAGGCAATTCATTCGAAGGCCTGGGGGCACATCTCATGACGGTTCGCCGGAACGCATCGCGAGGTTCCTCCTCGGGAGGCTCGTCAACTAAACCAGATGGGACGCGGGGGCGATCCCTTGCGTCATCGCTGCACGTGAACCAGCGCACGCTGCAGTGTGCGCTTGGTGCGATCTGGATCATCGACGGGCTTCTGAAATTCCAGCCCGATATCTTCAAGTCTTCCTTCGTCTCGGATCTCATCCGGCCGATGGCCGTCGGCCAGCCGAGCTTGATCAGTTCGACGATCAACCACACGGCCAACCTGCTGTCTCATGGGACGACGGTGTGGGTGGCCCTCATCGGCGTGATCGAGATCGCTATCGGTGTCGGTCTGTTCTTCCGGCGGTCCCTGAAGCCCGCGCTCGTCGTCTCGTTCATTTGGGGCGCAGGCATCTACCTCTTCGGCGAGGGATTCGGCATGGTGCTCACCGGGCATACCTCTCCGCTCCAGGGGGCTCCGGGTGCCGTGTGCTTCTACATGCTCCTGGGCCTGTTGCTGTGGCCTCGGGGCGGCGAAGACGAGAAGCGCGCACCCACAGGTCCGGCATCTTCGGCCGCCGGGCATGGTTTGCTGGGCGGGACCGGATCGTTGCTGGTGTGGGCGGCCATCTGGCTCTTCGAAGCGGTCATCTGGGTTCTTCCCTCCAACCGCACGGCCAACTCCATCACGAATCAGCTGGGGACTGCGGCGAACGGCGAGCCCGGCTGGTACGCCCATTTCCTCAATTCGACCGGGCATGCCTTCGCCGGGAACGGTGTCTGGATGGCCGCGGTACTGGCAACGGTCTCGGTGATCATCGGGCTCGGACCTTTGATCTCCAGGCGAGCGGGGATCTACATCGGACTCGGGATCGGTCTGGCGTTGCTGTACTGGGTCACGGGAGAAGCGGTCGGGGAGCTGTTGACCTTCGGCGGGACCGACCCGAGCAACGGGCCACTCGTCGCGCTGATCGGGCTGTCCGTGTTGCCTCTGGTGCCGGAACGCGCCAACGAGCCCACTCCCGCCGCCAGGTTCCTCGCCATCAATCCCCTCGGCGCGTTGGGAGCGGTCTTGGCCGTCGTCCTGGTCCCGTCGGTCGTCGCGGTGATCCCCGCCTCAGCCGGCTCGGCCGCTTCGCCGGCTAATTCGTCTTCGTCCATGCCGGGCATGTCAATGTCGGGGTCGTCCTCTTCCATGAAGGGGATGTCGATGTCGCCGTCGGGCAAATCGTCGACATCGGGGAGCCACGGAGAGTCGATGAACATGTCGGCCATGGCCGGGCTGGACGTCACGGACCCGAACTGGAAGTACACGGGTCCTGCGTTGCCGGCGAGCGAGGTCGCAGAACTGACGACCGTTTCCGCCACTACGGACCAGGGCCACAAGATGCAGACGCCTGACTGCGACGCGAAGCCGACTTCAGAGCAGGTCCTCGGGGCCACCGAGTATGTGCAGGCCACGTCCGCTGCCGTCGCCAAGTACCGAAGCCTGAGCGCGGCCGTCGCCGCCGGCTACTTCCCGATCACGAACCCCAAGTATCCGGTCGTCCACTATCTGAATCCGGCCTACATGAACGCGAAGGACGTCATGAACCCGGAAACAGTGGACTCCCTGGTCTATGCGACCACGCCGTACGGCCCAGTGCTCGTGGCCGCCATGTACCTGATGCCCGGCCAGGGCGACGGCCCCATGCCCTATGGCTGCCTCGTTCAGTGGCACACGCACACGAATTTGTGCACGTCAGACGTCACGCATCAGATCGACGGGTTCACGCCTTGTCCGCCCGGGACGTACCACTATGGCGCGACGCCGATGATGACCCACGTGTGGCAGGTTCCCGTGGCCGGTGGACCGCTGGCCATCGACCCGTCCGATCTGCAGGTGGTCGAGGCGGCCATCATGGCGCAGCAAGAAGGTCTGGCTCCGACGACGACCGGAGCGCTGCCGGCCTGATCGAGTTTGTCGGCGTTCGGGCGCCGACCGAGCGCTGCTAGTGCGGAGCGTTCACTGGGTGCAGGGCCGTAAGAGAGGCAAAGCCGTCCACGAAGGCCTGCACGTCCGTCGTCGGCTTGACGGCGGTTCCCGTGCAGTCCACCGTCCCGACTGAGTAGCCGGTCAATGTCGTGCCGAGAGCCACCTTGACGGGACCGCGGATCCGCCCGGTCACGCAAGTTGGCACATTGAGGTTGCCGTTTGCCTTGGTGGCCGTCCCTTTCTTGGCCGCGAGGAGAACGTTGCGGTGCGCCTGCACCCAGGCCACGAGATACTTCGCACCTTGGGAGAAGTCGGGCGACTGGCCGTTGTCGACGCCTTGGCTCACCGCGAGAGCCGGGATGCCGCGAGCAAGGGCTGTCTCCGCCGCTCCCACTGTGCCCGAGAGGCCAGCCAAGGGGCCGATGTTCTCTCCGAAGTTGATTCCTGACACGACGAGGTCGGGTCGCCGCGCGATCCCATGGTCATCGATGGCCCAGATGATGGTGTCGGCGGGGTATCCGGCAACGGCCTTGGCCGGGTAGCCACTTGCCGTGGTGGCGTTGGTGACCGTCAATGCACCATCGGTCACCTTCGCTCCCGTCCCACTTTGGTTGGTGAGCGGCGCCACCACAGTCACCTTCGTGTGCGGGAGCGCGGTCAACGCCTGCACTGTGGCATTGATACCCGGCGCCGACACACCGTCGTCGTTCGTGACCAGGACGGTCAACGTCGACGAAAGCTTGGAGGCGGCACCGGCGCTCTGGGCGGAGAATCCGCACGCCGTCGTCAGTCCGGCGAGAGAGCTCAGCAGGCCGGCTGCAACGAGACGTGTGTGGTGTCGATGCTGCACGTTGGATCCCCTTTTTCGCCGCGGCGAGGTGTCGACCTGAAGTCTGCAGGGGGGGAATGTAACACGGCGGTTTTGCAAACCGTCGGCGACTCCACTGCCGCTCAAAACGATGTCAACCGAGCAAAATGAGAGGCGGGGGTGTTCAGCGGGGAGGCAACCTCGAGGAGCTGGCGAAGTTCCCGTACAGCTCCTCATCCGGGCCGCCGGGCCCGTAGGTGAGCGCCTGGACGAGGAGGTCACCGCCCACGAAGGCACCCTTCCACGACGCGCCGAGTCCTCCGAACACCTCCTCCCGATCGCCCCGGCTTCGCGGCTTGTTGATCCCCACCTTGAAGGCCTGCACCTCCTCGGCCATCTGGGACCCTGCATCGGGGTCGTCGATGGCGATACTGGCGACCAATGAACCGTTCGAGGCGTTCATGGCCGCAAGCAGCTCGGCCTTCGTGTCGACGACGACAACTGAGTCGAGGGGTCCGAACGGCTCAGCGTGGTGGAGGGACCACGCGGCGGGTGGTTGGAGCACGGAGGCCGGGGCGCTGTAGGCGGAGGTGTCCTGCACGTCGAGGAATCGGCCGTCTCCAACGGAGCCCCGATAGAGGGGAATGCCGCCGCCGCGCACGGCTTCGTCGAACTGGTTGGAGAGATCAGTCGCCTTCTCCGAGCGGATGAGAGGCCCGAAGTCCAGCTCGGGCAGGGGATCGCCCGGGTTCTCGACCGCGAGCGGGTGGCCGAACCGCACGGCGCGCAACACCGGGAGGTACATCTCGAGGAAGGCCGGGAAAAGGCGACGCTGGACGACGTAGCGGGGATAGGCGGTGCAACGCTGTTTGGCGTACTCGAAGCCCTTTCGGATGTGCTGGGCCAGGAGATCCCACTGGGAGAAGTCCCACACACCCCACGCGTTCAGGCCCTCCTGCTCGAGCATGTGCCGCCGGTGGGTGTCGGCGAGGGAAACCGCAGCCCGACGACCGTTCGCCCTTCCGCCGACGAACACCAGAGCGCCGATGCCCTCGGATCGGATCAGCACGTCGCCCAAGCGCGATCCCATGCCCGAAATGAGCGTGACGGGCAGTCCGGCCCGCCGCATCAGAGCGTGGGCCAGCGTGAGGGCGTGGAAGCCGCCCTGGCTCGGGGTCTTGGCCAGTACGGCGTTCCCACACAGGGCCTGCACGAGTTCGGCGTGGACCTGAACGCTCATCGGGTAGTTCCAGCTGGCAATGTTCGAGACCGGCCCTGGTAACGGTTGGCGCTGCTGCCCGTCCGGAGTCCTGAGCTGGCGCTCGATCTGTCCCAGGTACCAGCGGACCCCGTCGATGCAGCGGTCCACATCGGCAGAGGCGAGCCGCCAGGGCTTACCGATCTCCCAGACCAGGAGGAGAGCGAGCAGTTCGTGGTGCTCGCTCAGCGCGTCGACTGCGGCCGAGACCCGGGCACGGCGCTCGTCGAGATCGACCTTGGCCCAGAGGTCGTGCTCGCCGCAGGCGAATTCCACCGCGGCGACCGCCTCGTCGTGGTCGACCAGGGGCGGGCCGGGGATGGGGGTGCCGTCGACGGCATTCACGTGGTCCCCGGGGATCCCGATGCGCCGCCATTCGCCACGGGTCAGGTTGCGCAAGCGATCCGAGTCGAACGCCTCAGGCGCGGCTTGCGTGCAGCGCCCGTAGGTCTCCCACCAAGAGGTTCCGGGTTTCAACTGCAATGGCATCGCAAAACCTTTCTCCCGGCGTCCACTTCGGCTTTCGATTCGCGAGATCCGCGAAGTGTCATCGGGCAGGGCCACGGCGGGAGCGGACTCCTCGCCGAGTCCAGTCTACGAGTGGGCATACCGGGCCCCTCCAGGGAGCGTTGCGAGCTCATCGACTCGGTGAGCATGATCACCGATCGCCTGGTGCATGCTGGAACGATGAACGTTGAACAACGGCTCATTGCGCGCGATGTGACCTTGCCTGCCCCGATGATCCTTCCCGCGGGAGTCGAGATCCCTTTCAGCTGGGTACGCGTCAGGGGCGACCGGGCGCATGTCTCGGGCCACGGCGTCCTCGAGCCGAGCGGATCGCCGGCGAGCCCTTTCGGCAGAGTCCCCGATCAGGTTCCCCTGGAAGCGGCGCAATACTCGGACGTGCTCGCCCTGCTCGCCCTGCTCGCGATACTGGCGAGCCTCAAGAGCGCCCTCGGGGACCTCGACCGTGTCAGCGTGTAGTTCACGGTCAACGGGTACTCAACCGGAACCGGCTATCGCAGACGACCGCTTGATGAACCCATGCTCCGAGCTCATCCTCGACCTCTACGGCGAAAGGCGGACTCACGCGTGAAGCGCCGTCGGCGTCGCTGCCCTGCCGCTTGGCCTGCCCGTCGTTGTCCCCGCCGAGGTCGAGATACACCGACTAACGGTGCCGCGGCCGAGGTGCCATCTGCTCGCCCCCGTAGCGGGTGGTTTCTTGACAATCCGACTGGATAGGTCATGTTTTAACCTGGCACGCCGGAGGCGCCTATTGCCCCGATGCTGGACACCGGAGCTGGTTGAGTCCAGACTGGAAGGGATTCCGTCGGCCTCAGCCGGCTTGGAGGATCGTTATGGATACGCGGCATGGTTTCTCCCCACGTCGGGCGACAGTCGCAACGTGTTCCCGGGTCTCGGTGGCCATGGGCGCCCGCCCTCTGACTGATCTGAGCCAGATCGCCCGGCAGCCGACCAACTGGGCTTTGACGCCGTCCTGACCCCCACCGGTACCCATTGCGAGGACGCCTGGCTCGTCACCATGGCTCTGAGCCAGCACACGTCGCGCCTGCGCTTCCTGGTTGCCTTCCGGCCCGGCATCACCAACCCCACGCTGGCCGCACAGCAAGCGGCCACCTTCCAGCGCCTCACCGGTGGCCGCCTCCTCATCAATATCGTGACTGGCGGCGACGCCGTCCGAGCAACAGCGCTTCGGCGACTGGCTCTCGCACGACGAGCGCTACGCACGCACCGATGAGTTCCTGGCCATCCTGCGGGGCGCATGGAGCGGCGCGCCCTACGACTTCGGCGGATGGCACTACCGGGTCGAAGGGTGCCACCGTCCAACGCCGCCGGATCCCATTCCCGAGCTGTTCTTCGGCGGCGCGTCGAGCGCGGCCGAAGATGTCGCGGCGCGTCACGTCGACGTGTATCTGCTGTGGGGCGAGCCGCCCGACGATGGTGCGAGAGCGCATCGAACGAGTGCGGGAGAAGGCTGCGGCCCTCAGGACGGAACGTTCGATTCGGCATCCGTCTTCACGTCATCACCCGCGACACTGAAGGCGAGGCCTGGAACGAGGCCGATCGACTTCTCGACACCATGGACCCAGCGCTGGTGATCGGCTGCGCAACAGCTGCTCTCGGAAGAGCGAGTCGATCGGCCAACAGCGCATGCTCTCCCTCCACCGGGGCAGACCGGAACGAGCTTGAAGTCAGCCCGAATCTGTGGGCCGGCATCGGGCTGGTCCGTCCCGGTGCGGGCACGGCGCTCGTCGGCAGTCACGAGCAGGTGGCGGAGCGTATCGCTCGAATATCACGAGCTCGGGCTCGACGAGTTCATCCTTTCCGGCATCCCCACCTCGAAGAGGCCTATGCGGTCGGCGAGAACGTGCTACCTCTTCTCGGCGCGACGTCCCGACGACCGGACGCGAGGAACGGCCTGCGCCGGCCGGGGACGATCCCGATCGTCACGCGAATCGGCCGGTCCGTCTGCAGTCGAGAAGCCGCCACGGACGTCCGATCGACGATGTCACCGCCCTACCTTGCCGTGGCCCTCGACGGTGCGGGCTGGCACCCCGCCGCGTGGCGTGAGTCTGACGCTCGACGCCGCGAAGATCTTCGCGCCCCGGTACTGGGTCGAGCCTGGTCCAAGAAGCCGAATGGGCCGGTCTCGATTTCGTCACCATTCGAGGATTCGCTCCTCCTGCAGTCCACGAGTGCGAAGCATCCTCGACGGGCGCACGGACCGAGTGCTCGGCCGGCTCGACGCAGTGCTCGACTGCGGCGCGAGTCGCCCCAGACGACGGCCAGGTCGGCATCATCCCTGTGGCGACTACCACCCACACCGAGCCATTCCATATTTCCAAGGCCATCGCCACCCTGGACTACATCAGCCAACGGGCGAGCGGGCTTCCAGGCCCGGATCTCGCCCACCGGACTCGAAGCGGCCCAGTTCGGTCGCGCGCCACCATCGAGCCGAACTCGCCCGACGGTCGAGAGCAGCCGGAGCGTTCGGCGGTACGATCTCATGGACGAAGCTGCAGATTTCGTCGAGGTCGTCGCGCCGCCTGTGGGACAGCTGGGAGGACGACGCCGAGATCCGTGACGTTGCTACCGGGCGCTTCATCGATCGGGACAAGCTCCACTACATCGACTTCGAGGGTCGATGTTCTCGGTCAGAGGTCCCTCCATCACACCCCGTCCCCCACAGGGCCAGCCCATCGTCGCGCGTGCTGGCCCATGTCGACGCAGCCTTCCGCTCTGGCTGCCCGATCCGCAGATGTGGTGTTCGTCACCCCGACAGTCGAGTGCAGGACGCCCGAGCGCTCGTCGGCACGGTCCGGAGCATCGAAGGAGCCGTGGACCGAACGCTTACCACCCCTGCGTGTCGTGGCCGATCTCCTCGTGTTCCTCGACGACGAACCAGGCCGAGGCGCTGGCACCGAAAAGAGCGAGCTCGATCAATCTCGACGGCCGGCCGCTGCGCTCCGACGCCCTGATCTTCGCCGGCACGCCTGCGGACCTCGTCGACCTGCTCGCCGAGTGGCAATCCGCCGGCATCGAGGGATACCGGCTCCGTCCGGGCGCCGTTCCGCACGACTTCGACGCCATCACCCATGAAGTGGTGGCTGAATTGCGCTCGACCGCTCGCTGCGTCCGCCCGTCCTATCAAGAGTCCACGTTGCGTGCCCGCCTCGGGCTCCTCGCCCGACCAACCGTTACGCTGTCGGTATGACGACGCACGGACGTCTCGACGAACCCAAGCAGGTGCACCTGGCAGCGCACTTTCCCGGGCGTCAACAACACCACTGTGTGGAGTGACCCCGCCGCTGGGAGCCATATCGAATTCTCCTCGTTCGTCAAACTGGCGCAGACGGCCGAACGAGCGAAGTTCGACTTCTTCTTCCTCGCCGAGGGCCTGCGGTTGCGCGAACAGCACGGTCGGATCCACGACCTCGACGTCGTGGGCCGTCCCGACACGTTCACCGTGCTGGCAGCCCTGGCGGCGGTCACCGAGCGCATCGGTCTGTCGGGGACCATCAACTCCACCTTCAACGAGCCGTTCGAGGTTGCGCGTCAGTTCGCCTCGCTCGGACCATCTCTCAGCGGGACGGGCAGCCTGGAACGTCGTGACATCGTGGGACGCCTTCACGGGGGAGAACTTCCGCAGGGGAGGCTTCCTGCCACAAGAATCACGGTACGACCGAGCACGGGAGTTCCTCGCAGACGGCGCGAGAGCTCTGGGACAGTTGGGATGAGAACGCATCATCGCCGATCCCGCCACCGGGCAATTCGTGATCGATTCGTCAGCAGGGGGAGTTCGAGCACCACGGACGCGCAATTCGACATTTCGGGGCGCTTCAACGTGCCACGCTCGCCGCAAGGCCATCCGGTGATCTTCCAGGCCGGCGATTCTGACGCGGGACGCGAGTTCGCTGCCGCGGACGCCGACTGCATCTTCAGCCGGCACGGAACCATCGAGGCGGGCCAGGCGCTTCTACCGAGATGTCAAGAGGCCGCTCGCCGCCTACGGCCGGTCCGACGAAGACCTCAAGATCCTTCCTGCAGCGACGTTCGTCCTGGGTGACACACCAGCGGACGCAGCTGAGCGTGCGCAGCACATCCGGCAGCAGCAGGTGAGCGGTCCGACGGCCATCCTGTTCCTGGAGCAGGTCTGGAACCGCGATCTCTCCGCGTACGACCCCGATGGCCCGTTGCCCGACGAACGATCCGGACGTCCATGCGCCGAGCGTTTCCAAGGGCCGTGCGGCCGCGCCTACGGGACAGGCAGCAGACCGCCAGCAGAATGGCGGGCGCTGGCAGAGGCCGAAGAAGCTGTCCATCCGAGAGTTGATGATCGAGGTGACGAGCAGGGCTTCGTTCGTCGGCACGCCGCTCCCAGGTCGCCGCGCAGATCGATCAGGCCATCGACAGGCAGGCGGCCGACGGATTCATCCTGGTGCCCCATGTGACCCCCGGCGGTCTCGACGAGTTCGCCGACACGGTTGTCCCGATCCTGCAAGAGTGCCGGCCGCTTCCGACGCGATACGAAGGGTCCGACGCTACGGGACCATCTCGGACTGAGCCGGCGCGCCCGCCGCTCCGACGAACCTCGCGTCGGTCGTCGGCATGACGCGAGAACCGCGTGCCGCTGGGCATCCTCGATCTCGTGCCGGTCGTCTCGGGATCCGACCCCGGGAGAGCCCTGTGCAACGCCATCGATCTCGTCCAGGTGGCGGAGCAACTCGGTTATCAGCGCTACTGGTTTGCCGAGCACCATCTCAACCCCGGCGTGGCCGGTTCGGCGCCGGCGCTCCTCATCGCAATGGCGGGAGCGGCCACACGAGCACATACGGCTCGGCTCGGGTGGCGTACAGAGCGGGCATCGCACGGCACTCTTCGGTGGTAGAAGAGTTCGGGCTTCTCGACGCCAGGTATCCCGGCCGCATCGATCTGGGGATCGGCCGCTCCGGGGGCCGGACTTCTTCAAGGACAAGCTGGAGCGATCGGATCGATCCAGCCGACAGGAAGTGAATCGGCGCCGCGGGAGGACTCGCTACACCGACAACGGATTGCTGATCCCCGTGCTCGCCTCACTTCGCCACCTGGCTGGCGCTCCCCGGATCGCCCTCACCTCGCAGATGCTGCAGCAAGAAGGTGCCAAGTCGGCGGAGTACGGGGACCTCGTGGCGGACATTCTGGGGCTGCTCGACGGTTCGTATCGTTCCGGTGACGGACTCGATCCGCATCCGGTGCCGGGTGCCGGGGCCGGCGTGGAACCCTGGATACTCGGCTCGAGCCCGGGAGAGAGCGCAGAAGTGGCAGGCCGCCTGGGTCTGCGGTTCGCCGCCAGCTACCACATCAGCCCGGCCACCGCACTGAGCGCAGGACGTACGTATCGTGAGGCGTTCGTCCCGTCGGCAGATCTCGCACAGCCCTATCTGGCTGTGTCCGCAGATGTGATCGTGGGTCCTGACGACGAGACCGCTCGCCAGTTGGCCGCTGGCTATGCGGAATGGGTCAGGAGCATCCGCTGCGGCGAAGGGGCGATCCCGTTTCCCGACGCTGCAGAGGCGTCACGCCGCCAGTGGACGCCGGAGGACGAGGCGCTGGTGCACGATCGCGTCGCCAGCCAGATCGTCGGATCTGCCGAGACAGTGGTACATGGCACTCGCTCGTCTCCAAGAAGCGACGCAAGCCGACGAGCTCATCGTGACGACCATTACGCATAGTCATCAGGACCGAGTGCGATCGTTTGCGCTGCTGGCTCAGGCCTGGTCGACACCACACAATGGTAACGGAGAGGCACGACCCGAATCCTGAACGTGCACGGGTATTCCGACGAGTCTGGCGTGCCGGTGCTGTGAGGCGTGATCAGATCTGCTGACGTTGCTCCCGGTCGGCCCGGAAGCGAGCAACCCAATCCTTGGAAAGGTCGTCAGCCTGCCGCTGCATGGGACCCTTCCCCTCGGGAGCGGGGGGGTCGATGCCGAGTGCGTCGAGGACCCGACCGATTGTCGCGGCCCTGCTCACAGTGAACTCGTCGTAGAAGATCCTTATTGGGTCTCTGCCTGTTGCATGGAACCAGTCCTCCCAGCGGGCGTCCCACCGGTGCAGCTCATTGAGGAGATACTCAATGGCTGCATAGTCGTATTCGCTGTTGGGAGCCTCTGCGACGTCGATGTCCTCGAGATCCGACTCCGAGTCGGTGCGCCATCGCTGGGTCTGAATGGCCTTCCAGAGGGAGACGGCTTGCGCCACCTTGTCGCGCCGCCTCATGAAGATGATCTTGAGCCGGGGAAAGACGGCACTGAGCCGCTCGTTGAAGGACAGATCCTCCAGGCCCGGGAGTTCGGCCATTCTCGTCTTGAAATCTTCGAGATAGTTCCACATCATTTTGGCGCCGAAGACACCGTTGGGGCTTGTCCCGCGTTGGAGCACGTAACGGAACCACGCCTCGAACTCTCCCGGTCGTTCCGGTCGCCCCGCCTCTGTTGGCGCGAGTCGCTCGGCAATGCCCTCGACTGACGGATCCTCGAAGTACTGGCGAGGCTGGCGGGGCAGACCGCTCGCGCGCAGCCTCTCGAAATATTCGTCGGGCACGCCGGCCACGTCGGTCGCCCGCAGCAACTCACAGAGCAGTGTGCTGCCGCTGCGTTGGGTGGCGCAGACGAGGTAGGAGATGCCATGAACACGCAGGTCCGTTCCCACTTTGAAATCCTACCTTTTTCAGCGATCTAGTAGGATTGATACCATCAAGACAGATGAGACCGAACGTCCTTTACCTTCACTCGCACGACACCGGCCGCTACGTGCAGCCCTACGGGTACCCCGTCCCGACACCCAACATCCAGCATCTGGCCGACCAGGGCGTGCTCTTCCGGCAAGCCTTCTGTGCGGCGCCGGTCTGCTCTGGCTCGCGGGCTGCGTTACTTACCGGTCAGTGCACCCACGCCACGGGAATGCTCGGCCTTGCCCACCGCGGCTACCGCTTGAGCCATCCGGAGCGCCATATCGTCCATTTCCTCCGCGATGCCGGGTACTGGACCGGCCTGGTGGGGGAGCAACATGTCTCCGCAGATCCGGGGGACCTCGGGTACGACGAGGTCGTCGACCTCGACTCGACCCGGGTGAGCGAGGTCGCTCCGGCCGCCACTGATCTGATTGCCCGGCGGGCTCATGAGGACGCTCCGTTCTTTTTGTCCATCGGCTTCTTCGAGACGCATCGGGAATTCTTCGAGCCCTCGTCCATCCGTGACGTCCTCTACTCGCGACCCCCCGAGAACGTCCCGGACAACGCGCGGACCCGCCGGGACATGGCGTCGTTCCGTGCCAGCGCGAGAGCGCTCGACCAGGGGGTCGGCACCGTCCTCAACGCGCTGGAGGAGAACGGCTTGGCGGACAACACCTTGGTGTTCATGACGACCGACCACGGTCTCGCCTTCCCGGATGCCAAGTGCACCATGTACGACCGGGGTATCGGCGTGATGCTGTTGATGCGGGGGCCGGGTGGCTTCGAGCGCGGCCGCGTCTTCGATGCGCTGGTGAGTCAGCTGGACCTCTATCCGACGATCTGCGACGTGGTCGGGCTGGAGTACCCGGCGTGGCTCGAGGGCACGTCGTTGCTCCCGCTCGTCCGCGGTGACGTCGCCGAGATCCACGACGAGATCTTCGCGGAGGTGACCTACCACGCCGCCTACGAGCCGCAACGGGCCGTCCGCACAGCCCGGTACAAATACATGCGCCGCTATGACGAGCAACATCCTGGAAGGGTTTTGGCGAACCTCGACGACAGTCTCACCAAGGAGATCCTCCTCGCGGCGGGGTGGGCCGACGTTGACCCACCGTGGGAGGCGCTCTTCGACCTGTGGCTCGATCCGTCCGAAGGCCTGAATCGCATCGACGATCCGGCGCTTGCCGGGGTGCTCGAGGACCTCCGTCGACGGCTGCACGAGTGGATGGTGCGGACCGAAGACCCCTTGCTGGACGGACCGGTGCCCCCAGCCGAGGGCACGGTGCTCAACACGGTCGACCAGGTGTCGGCCGCCGACCCGACGACACCGCCCTCGGACCGGAGCCTCACGCTCTCCCGGAGACCTCGGCACGTCGACCGGACCTCGGACTGAAGCAAGCCCGCGCTCTCCCCGATGGAGCCCGTCGGGTGCAGTCCGGTTGCATGTGCCTGATGCGCCTTGATGGGGGATAGCCGTCTGCGTACCGTTCTGAGGGGGGTGTCGCGGACGGAGGGGGAGGATGACGTCGCGCGTGAGCGAGATGTCGATCGGCCCGGACGGGCCTTCGACGGACGATGCGTCGCGGCCGCACCTCTTCGCCTTTGAGCCGCTGTCGCTCTGGATCATAGGATCCGCCCTCACCGCAGTGGCCGCGATCTACAGCCTGTGGTATTCCGCGCATGAACCCGAGATGGACTTCCGGGTGTATCGAATGGGCGGCCAACACCTCTCGGGATCGGGCCTCTACTCCGCACACATCGAGGTGCTCGGGAGGCACCTCGTGTTCACCTATCCGCCGGTCGCGGCCTTTCTCTTCTGGCCCATCTCGCACATCCCCACCTTCGCCGGCCAGGTCCTCTGGGATGCCGTCAACATCCTCGCCCTCCTCGCGCTCATCGTCACGAGCATTGCGGGGGCTCGCGAGACCGCCCGAGTCCTCGGATTGGCGGACCGCACTCCTTCTCGTCGCCCCGGTCGCCCTGCTCTTGTATCCGGTACGGAGTGATCTGGCCCTCGGGCAGATCAACATTCTGCTGGTCCTCATGATCGTGGTGGACCTGACCGCGGATCTGTCGTGGGGCGGCCGGTCCCTCCCTCGCGGCTTCCTCGTCGGCGTGGCGGCGGCCGTCAAGCTGACGCCGCTCGTCTTCATCCCGTACCTGGCGGTGTCCCGCCAATGGCGCGCCGCCAGGAACGCCACGGTCACCTTCGCTCTCATCACCGCCGCGGTGTTCGTTCTGTCCCCCCGAGCCTCATGGCTGTACTTCACGAAGGATGCCTTCGACGTGCAGCGGGTCGGGAACAGTCTCACCATCGCGAATCAGACGCTTCACGCTGCCATCTTCAGGGCTCATCTCTCACCTGCGCCGGCGCTCTTCGACCTCATCGAAGTCGCCGTGCTCGTCGGGGGGATCGCCATCGCCGCAGTGGCGTACTGGCGTTCCTCGTCCTTGCTGGCCGTGCTGGTGTGCGCGGCCACGGGGCTCATGCTCTCCCCGATTTCGTGGCTTCATCACTACGTGTGGATCGTTCCCGCGCTGATCTGGCTGGCCGCAGGCAAGGATCGACCGGCCAAAGGGGCCTGCTGGGCGCTCGTCGGCGCTCTGGTCTTCATGGTGGTCCCACCCGACTCGGCGGGCTCCGGCCCGCTGTCGTTCGTGCGGGATGACTCCTACGTCCTGGCGACCCTGGTCTTCGTCGGATCCATCGGGGCGATGCTCTGGACCAGAACAGGCAAGAGGAGTCGAACCCGCCCAGCTGGGTATACAACGAGGGTGGGCAGCCGATCGGGCTAACCCTCGCGGCGGCGTTCACGATCGTGGTCTCCGACTCGGAGACCTCGGTGGCCGTGGCAGCGCAGTCGGTTCTGAAGGGAATGCCATGTCAATAGATCTGTCTTCTCCACGTGATCCTGTGACGAAGAGTGCGAAGGCTCCGACAAGAGTCTCGCGGGCGTGGATCGGGATCATCGCCGGGGCTCTGGTGCTCATTTTGCTCCTGGTCTTCATCCTCCAGAACACTCGGTCGGTCAAAGTCTCCTATTTCACTGTGACGGGGACCATGCCACTTGGCGTCGCACTGTTGCTGGCCGCGATCTCGGGCTTGCTGCTCGCTGGCGGCGTTGCCTCGATGCGAATCTGGCAGCTTCGTCGCCGTATCGGCCGGCCGCCCGGCTCTGGACACGAGACGACGGAAGCAGACCAGTCCGGTCTGGCCGACACCGGGTAACAGGATCGCAGAACGCCTGGACGAGGCGAGGCCCATGGGGAGCGCACGGCCTCACGGCAATCGAGAGCCGATCGTGTCCCGCTCAGTCGAGAGTCACCCGGGCGCCGTCTCGCATGTCACCGCCGCCAGTGCGTTGCGCTCGGGGAAGGTCACGTCGCCCGTCAGGGTGACCGTCTCGCTGAGGCCGCCGACACTGAAGGTGAATGCGCCGGGCTCCACGCGGTAGCGCAGATCGCGGCCCGAGAAGCCCAGCCGGCCCGCGGGCACTCGGAAGATGAGACGGGCCGGGTCGCCTGGGGCGCACTCGACGCGCTGGAAGGCGAGCAGTCGTTGCGCCGGCAGGCCGACGCTCGCCACCTCGTCGCGGAAGAAGACCTGGACGACGTCCGTTCCCGCACGATCGCCCGTGTTGGTGACGGTGACGGCAACCACCAGGTCGTCGCTTGTGCTCCCCGCTGCGACGTCGAGGTCGCTGCGTTCCCAGGTGGTGTACGACAGCCCGTGCCCGAACGGGAACAAGGGCGCCGCCGGCGCGTCGATGTAGTCCCCGTTGATCATGCTCCTTCCCCCGCCGTGGTGCGCACCGGAGTGCACGCCGACCTGACCGACGGTGTGGAGGAGGGACACCGGCAGCCGGCCACTCGCGTCCAGCGTCGCCGCAGAGCACGTCGGCCAGGCCGTTGCCACCCTCTTCTCCCGGCAGCCAGGCGAGGACCAGCGCGTTGGCGTGTGGGACGACCTCGTCAAGTGAGTGCGCTCGGCCGCCGATCACGACGACGACCACGGGAACGCCGTGTGCGGCCGTCTCGGACACGAGGGCCAGCTGCTCGGGCGCGAGCCGGAGATCGGTCGCGTCACGGAATTCGCCGGAGGTGTCCGCCCGCCCGAGGCCGCTCCGGCCGCCGACGAAGACAACGGCCACGTCGGCCTGCTCGATCCCGTCTACGACCTCGAGCCGCTGACGCAGCGCCTCCAACGGCGTCGGCGTGGGGTTCTGCGGTGGGAGCTGTGCCAACTGGCTGCCGACTGGTGAAAGCGCTTCTTCGTGCTGGAGCTCCAGGTGGGCGGGGAAGTGGTAGTCGCCCAGTAGCAAGCGCGGATCGTCCGCGCTCGGTCCGAGAACGGCGATGCGGGCTCCCGCCCGCAGCGGCAGGGTGCCGTCGTTGGCCAGCAGCACGATCGAAGCCGAGGCCGCTCGTCGCGCCAACGCGCGGTCCTCGAGGGTGTCGAACACGGCCGGCGCGGCGGTCGTGTCGACGTAGGGCTGCTCGAACAGGCCCAGCTCCTCCTTCTGGGCCAGGACGCGGCGGCAGGACGCGTCGACCGCCTCCAGCGGCACGGCGCCGGCGCTCACCAAGGCAGGCAGATTCCGGTAGCACCAGTACGAGGGCAGCTCCACGTCCAGTCCGGCCAGCAGGGCCAGGCGGGCGGCGTCGGCCTCGTCGCTGGCGCAGTGGTGGAAGTCCTCCAAGCTGCCGACCCCGAAGTAGTCGGCAACCGTGACGCCCGTGAAACCCAGTTCCTCCCGGAGCAGCCCGGTCAGCAACTCGGGAGAACCGTGGAGCGGGAGCCCGTCGATCTCGTTGTACGACGGCATGACCGCACCGACGCCCGGCCTCGTTGATGACGGCGCGGAACGGCGCCGCGATGACGTCGCGCAGGTGGCGGGGACCCAGAGAGGACCAGCCCCAGTTGAAGCCCCCTTCCGGCGCGCCGTAACCGAGGAAATGTTTGGCGGTGGCGACGACACCCTGCGACTGCACCCCGCGCACGTAGCCGACACCCATGCGGCTGGCCAGCTCGGGATCCTCGCCGTAGGTCTCCTCCAGTCGGCCCCAACGGGCATCGCGTGCGATGTCCAGTACGGGGGCCAGCGTCAGCCGCGCCCCGACGGCGCGCAGTTGACGCCCGATGACGGTGGCCACCTCCTCGACGAGCGCCGGGTCCCAGGTCGACGCCAGGTTGATGCCCTGCGGGAACTGCGTCGCGCCGCGTGCGCAGAAACCGCCGGTCGACTCCTCGTGGATCACCGCCGGGATCCCGAGCCGCGTCTCTTCCACGAAATAGCGCTGGACCTGGTTCCCCAGTTCGGCCACCCGTGCCGGACCCAAGCCCGCTTCGATGGCGATCCGCCCCACCTGGCCGGTGCCGTGCGCAGCCGCCAGCGCCAAACGGTCGAGCGCGAGGTCGCCTTCGACCAGGAGTCCCGAGAACCATATGCAGCCCAACTGCGCGCACTTCTCCTCCAGCGTCATGCGCGCCATCAGTTCATCGATGTCCGTCACGGTGCTCCCCTCGGCCTCGGCGATCCATGCCAATGATGTCTGGTTGGGGCATCGGCGGTGACCCTTTCAGGGTGGACGCCCCCCTGCAACCGCGGTCAACCTCGATAGGATCACCGGCGTCGGAGACCGCTCTCGTCCGGCGATGCTCCCGTCTGGCCCGACCTCTATGGCACACGACCTCAATCTCGCCGTGGTAGCGGTCATCTCGGCCTGTGTGGTCCTCTGGGGCCTCGTCTCGGCTCGCCTCGAGCGCTGGAACGTGTCGGCACCGATCGCGTTCGTCGTTCTCGGCCTCGTGGTCACCCACGGCCCGACCGCCTTCGTCCACCTCAACCTGCACTCGTCGGCCATCCGCTCCCTGGCGGAGGTCACGCTCGCCCTGGTCCTCTTCGCCGACGCGTCTCGCGTGAACGTCCATCAGCTCCGCGCCGACCTGGCGCAGCCCGTCCGTCTCCTCGGCATCGGGTTGCCTCTCACCATCGGAGCCGGCGCGGCCCTCGCCGCCGGGCTCTTCTCCGGCGCCGGGCTCTGGGTGGCCGCCGCCATCGGCGCCATCGTGGCCCCGACCGACGCCGCGTTGGGGGCGTCCATCATGGAAGACGAGCGGGTGCCCGCCCGGGTGCGCCGCGTGCTCAATGTCGAGAGCGGCTTGAACGACGGCATCGCCACGCCGTTCGTCAACCTGTTCCTGGCCGGAGCGGCGACCGCCGAAGCAGTCCGCGGGGCGTCCTCCGTCGCCACGGCCGCACTCGAGCTCCTCGGTGGTGCGGGTATCGGCATCGGCGTCGGGCTGGTCGGCGCGCTGCTCCTGCTCCAAGCACGCAAGCGCCACTGGAGCGAACCCGCCTTCCAACCCTTGGCGGTGCTCGCCCTGGCCCTTTTCGCCTATTCCGCCGCACTCCTCGCCGGCACCAACGGGTTTGTGGCAGCGTTCGTCGCCGGTATGGCGTTCGGCAGCGCCTTCCTCGCGCGACGTTGACGAGCGAATCGAGTTCTCCCAGGAAGCGGGCACCCTCATGTCGCTTCTGGTCTGGTTCGCCTTCGGCGCGCTCATGCTGGTGCCGGGACTCGACGGCGCAACGTGGCGCGATGTCGTCTTTGCCCTCCTCGCACTCACCGTCGTGCGGATGGTGCCCGTGGCGCTGTCGCTCATCGGCGCCGGCCTCGACCGTTCCACCGTGGCCTTCGTGGGCTGGTTCGGTCCCCGCGGTCTGGCCAGCGTGGTCTTCGGCCTCGTCGCGGTGGACACCCTCGCACCGGCGGACGCCAAGGTCGTCCTGGCGGCCGTGACGGTGACCGTGGCGCTGAGCGTGCTCCTGCATGGCGTGACCGCCTCCCCGCTGGCCGCGCGGTACGGCAAGGCCGCGGGGCGCCTGCATGCGAAGCGACCCGAGCATGCGAACGCGCGTCCCCTCACCACCCGGTCCCTCGGACGTCGACGAGACCGCTCGCCCAAGAATCCCGCAGGGTGAGTTTCCGCGCTGCCGGTCGCAGGGGTCACTCTCGCCCACCGGCTGCCCGGTCCGCTCAGCGCGTCGATGTTGGCGAACAGCGCCTCCTGGGCGGCCGCCGGGAGAACGGCAGATCCCCTCGGCCAGCCACGCCGTCGGCGCGCTCGCGTCGAAGCCGGCGTCGCGTAAGGCTTGCGGCCAGTCGTGGCGCAGGTCGACAGCTACGGCCCGCCGGTCGGCGATGGGCGTGGCGCCGTGCCGGCCAGTGTCTCGCTCTTGTATTCCAGCACCTTGGGCAGGTCGATCTCGTAGACGACGGTGCCGGCCGGCCAGTCGAACCGGTAAGAGCGCGAGTCCAGGCCGGCCGCCAGAATCACGACCTGGCGTATCCCGCCGGCAACCGCGTCGGTGAAGTACTCGTCGAAGAAGTGGGTGCGCACCGCCTGGTAGTCGATCATCTGCTGGGAGTCGACAGTGGAGTCAGGATCGTCGTCCTCGGCCCACCAGGCGGCGACCTGCTCGCGCACTCCCTCGAGTTCGGGCGTGGCGACCAACGGCTCGGCGAACTGGTCGCGGATCAGCGGGTCGGCGCTGGCCGTCTCGGCGGCCCGAGCCAGGGCGACCATCACCGCGGTCGCCCCGACGCTGGTGGCGATGTCCCAGGAGTCGTCCGCGGTGCGCGCCATTACAGCAGCTCGGCGACCACGAAGTCGGAGAAGGCATCCTTGTCGTCGGACAGCGGAACGTTCTCAATCCAGCGGCCCAGCCGGCGCATCTCGTCGGTGGAGTGCTGCGCGGTGGCGCGCCAGCCGTGCCCGTTCAGCCATTCGGTGACGTCTGCACGGTTCTCGTCGCGATACATCAGCTCACCAACGTCGACGGACTGCTCGAAACCGATTTCGTCCGCCACCTTCTTGAAGCGCTCGCGCATCTGCTGCCGCCGCTCCTCGGCATGGTTGGGTGCGGTCTCCGCCGAGATCCGGCTTCCCGCCGGGCTCAGCTCGCCGACCAGGGTGAAAAGCCGGTCCTGGGCCTCGGCGGGTAGGTACATCAGCAGCCCCTCGGCCAGCCAAGCGGTCCGTTGCGTCGGGTCGAAGCCGCGGCCCGCAGCGCGGCGGGCCAGTCCTGACGCAAGTCGATGGCCACCTCGCGGCGATCGGCGGTAGGGGTCACGCCGTTTTCGACCAGCGTGCTGGATTTGTAGTCCAGTACCTGCGGCTGATCGATCTCGTAGACCGTGGTGCCGGCCGGCCAGTCCAGCCGGTAAGCGCGCGAGTCCAGGCCCGACGCCAGGATCACGATCTGGCGGATTCCGGCGGCGACGGCATCGGCGAAGTAGGTGTCGAAGAACTTGGTCCGCACCGCCTGGTAGCCCCGCATGTGATGCAGGTGCGCCGCGGAGTCTTCGTCGAGGGCTTCGATCTTGGCCGTGACCTCGGGGTCCAGCATGGCTTCCCAGAGCACACCCGCATTGGCGCCCTCGACCAGCAGCTTGGCGTAGGGGTCGCGGATCAGCGCATCGGGTCGCTCGGTTTCGACGGCCCGGGCCGCAGCCACCATGACCGCGGTGCTGCCAACGCTGGTCTTGATGTCCCAGGTGTCGTCGTGGGTACGCAATGAGCTCATCGAATGCTCCGATTTTCTGTTTGGGCTAGTTGGACGGACGGTTGAGACGCGCCCGCAGCAAGGTGCTGCGCACGGCGTCGTCGGACAGGTCTTCGGGTACCGCGCGGCCCAGCCGGGCCATCTCTTCGCGGTTGTTCACGACCTGCACGAGCCAGCCGTGGTCGGCGAGCCACTCAGCGGCATCCGACCGGTCGGGCTCGTTGTAGGTCAAGGCCTCGACGTTGACATCGAGCCCGAGCCGCTCACGCATCCGCGTCCAGCGCCCGGTGTTGCTGCTGGAGTTAATGCCGAAGGCTTCGATGGCGACGCGACTGCCCGCGCCGCTTAGCGCGGTGAACATTTCGAAGAGCCGGTCCTGGGCATCGCTGGGCAGGTAGGGCAGCAAGCCCTCGGCCAGCCACGCCGTCGGTTGGGTGCGGTCGAATCCGGCCGCCGTCAGCGCCGCCGGCCAGTCGTCGCGCAGGTCCACTCGACGGTCGCCGGCGGGCGGTGGGTACCGCGCCGTTGGATTCCAGGATTCCGGTTTTGTATTCCAGCACCTTGGGCTGGTCGACCTCGTACACCGCGGTATCGGCCGGCCAATCCAGCCGGTAGGCCCGCGAATCCAGCCCGGCGGCCAGGATCACCACCTGCCGGATCCCGTCGCTGACGGCGTCGGCGAAGTACTCGTCGAAGAAGTGAGTGCGTACCGCCTGGTAGTTGATGCCGAGGCGGTGCTTGCGTTGGCCTCTTCATCGCCGTCGAGCCAGGCCAGTTCGGGGTCGGTCAGCCGGGCCCATGCGGGTCCGGCCGGCGACACCAAGGTCCGGGCGAAATCGTCACGAATCAGGGGGTCGGGCCCGGCCGTCTCCGCGGCGCGCGACGCCGCGACGCCCAGCGCAGTCGCGCCGACGAGTTCGGTGATGGCCCAAGAATCGCCCTCGGTACGTAACGAGGACGCTGACGAAGAGGTGTCATCGAGTTCAGTCATGCCACCACGATGCTACCCGAAAAAGTTAGTTAGCCTATGCGCTTTTTGCCCGATCTCACTGCGCCTGCAACGGCGCCGCGCTGGTTAGTCTTTGGGCCGAAACAGCGCGCCGGCCAGCAGCTGCCGCAGCATTCCGGTGAGGTTGGCCATCTCGCGGCTACGCAGATAACCGGCATAGAACCCCACCCCGCAGAGCACAACCAGCAGCGTCTCGGTCAATGCCGCGCGTCGACGTCGGCGGCGACTTCGCCGCGCTCGATTGCGTCGTTGACGGCCCACGTCAGAAACTCCCGACTCGTTCGACAGAATCGCTTTCCGATGAGTTCAGTTCCGGATGACGTTGCGATTCCAGCACATTGGTAACCAGAAACGCCGATGCGGACGGATTTTCCGAATTCGCGTCCATCGCGGCGGAGATGAACGAGCCGCCGTCCCATCAGGGTGGTTTCGCCGCCGGCCCGTTTAATGCCGGCGGCGACGACCATTTCGTTGGTTTCATCGACGACTTCGCGATAGAGCATTCGCTTGCTGGGGAAATAGTGGTTGATCGCCGGCCTGGTCAGATCGGCGCGCACCGCGAGGCCTGGAAAGTCGCTCCGTCGTAGCCGCGCTCGCTGAATACCAGACGAGCGGCGCGCAAGATTCTCTTGCGCGTCTCGTCTGCCTTCGCGGCCGGGGACGCCCCGGCCTGCGCCTCCCCGTTGACGGCACTAGTGGATTGTGCCACCGCCTCGATGCGGCATTAACGCATTCGGCGGAATATGGCCAAATTTCCCGGCTTGGTAGTCCTCCATCGCCTCGATCAATTCCGCCCGGGAGTTCATCACGAAAGGCCCATAGTGGAATACCGGTTCACGAATCGGTTGGCCACCGAGAAACAACACATCAATTGCGGTGGTGGCTGATGAGTCCTGGGCCGGTTGCGCGGCCACGGTGATCCGATCGCCGGGCCCCAGCACGGCCAACTGACCCTGCCGAATTGGGTGGCCGACCGGACCGACTTATCCGCTCCCGGACAACACATAGATCAGCGAGTTGAAATCACGCTGCCATGGAATGTTGAGCCTGGCCCCGTTTTCAATCGTGGCGTGCGCCAAGGTGATTGGCGTGTGAGTGACACCGGGTCCGCTATGTCCGTCAACATCGCCGGCGATGATGCGGACCAGCGCGCCACCGTCGTCGGAGGCCAGCAATCGGGCGTCACCGCCTTCGATGGCCTGATACCGAGGTGGCGCGAACTTGTCTTTCTTCGGCAGGCGCCCCACAGCTGGATCCCGTGGAAGACACCACCGCCGTCGACCAACTCGGCGGGCGGGGTTTCGATGTGCAGGATGCCCGACCCGGCCGTCATCCATTGCGTCGCACCATCGGTGATCAAGCCGCCACCCCCGGAGTCCTGGTGCGCGAACTTGCCGTCGATCATGTAGGTGACGGTTTCGAACCCACGGTGCGGGTGCCAATCGGTGCCCCGGGCTTGCCCGGTTCGTACTCCACCTCGCCCATCTGGTCCATATGGACAAACGGGTCTAGGGCGGCGGTGCTCACCCCCGCAAATGCCCGCACAACCGGGAATCCCTCGCCCTCGTAGCCGCGCGGGCCGGTGGTGATCGACCGGACCGGGCGCTCGGTGTCGGCGGGGTTGGCCGCGCCAATCCGTGCCAGTGTCAGTGTGTCTGCGGTGATAGCAGGCATTTTTACCTCCTCATTTCCAACTGTCTGTATAACCGGACTGAGGTCCGTTTATTCCGCGGCTTCCGCCAGGGGAGTCGGTGGCAACCGGTTGCCAGCCGGCGGAGACTCATGACGCCGCGTGAGCAGTGGACCGATCCGCCTCCATCCAGCAGCCACACTCTCGAGAGGCGGTCGATGGTTTGATAGGGCAACATTTGCTTTGGTAGACGGTCGGTTGCGGCTTCGAGATATCTGGGATGGCTGCGACGGCGAGCGATGCAATGCGGATTGGGAGGATGGCGCAGTGGGGCAATACAGATGACCGCCGATCCGGTACGGACCCAGCGAGCGGTGTCGAATGCGGGTGGACACGTGGCTGGCTGGCTACGCGCAAACCGTCTCGGACTGTTCTGTGTGGCGATCGTGGTGGGGATCGGCGCGGGGCTGGGCGCCGTGGGGTTCCGCTACTTGATCTCCGGCGCCACCTGGCTGGCGACAGGCCACGCGGAGTTCGGTCAGCAGGGCTGGGTGCCCAGCGATCACTTGCCCTGGCTCGGAGTTGCGTTCTTTGCGGTCATCCCCATCATCGGCGGATTGCTCTACGGTCCGTTGATCTCCCGGTTCGCCCGCGAGGCTCGCGGTCACGGTGTCCCGGAAGTGATGATTGCGGTGGCAGAGAACGGTGGCCGTATTCGCCCCCAGGTGACGGTGGTGAAGGCGCGGCCTCCGCGATGTGTATCGGCACCGGCGGCTCTCCGCCTAAGGACCGATCGTGCAGATCGGTGCGGCGCTGGCCTCAGCCTCGGCCAGTGGGTGCGCATGCCGGAAAACCGGCTGCGGGTGCTCGTGGCCTGCGGCGCCGCTGGTGGCATCTCAGCCACATTCAACGCCCCCATCACGAGTGTTTTTCGGCGTCGAATTGATCCTGCGCGAACTGTCCGCCGAGGCGACTTCACCGTCATGCTCTCGGCAATGGTCGCCGACGTAGTCGCTCGGGTCTTCTTCGGCTCAGACCCATTCCTCGCCCACCTCCCGGCAGGAATCGAGCTGAATCACATCGCCGACTATCTTTTGATCGCTCTTCTTGCGGCGATCGCCGGTGTAATCGGGATTCTGTTCAAGAACGTGCTGTACAAGATCGAGGATCTCTGCGATCGCGTGTGGGGCGACCGTCCGGATTGGGCACGACCGGCGGTGGGAGGGGCCGTGCTCGGGCTACTGCTGCTCGTGGTGCCGCAGCTGTACGGGGTGGGCTACCCGGTCATGTACGGCGCGTTCGCCGGCAACTACGCGGTGTGGTTTTTGGTCATACTCGCTGAAGGCAAGATGTTGG